>CAXXHG010000027.1:0-82793 GCA_963666315.2 Binatia bacterium | reverse complement strand
ACGGCTTGCCCTCGGTTGGCGGATTCTTCCATTCGATGAGGTCAAGGCGTGTCGCGTATTTGTCGTCGCCTATCATCAGCAACGCGGCCCGGCCGATCGGTTTTTGAAAGCCCAGCCCGCGCTCGAGATGCTTATCCCCGCCCTCGCCGAGATCGCGTACGACCTTGAAACCGAGCCGTTTATAAAATTCGAGTGACCGCTCAAAATCAGTCACGTTGACGTTGACGTGGAAGATGCTTTTGATCATGGGCTGTCTCCTTTTTTCTACAATTGCAACACACTCCGATACGCCCCGAGCATATCAACGTCTTCCCCAGCCGAGTAAGACACATTGACAAAGATCACTTCGTCAACAACGCCTGCATAGTCAGCTAACCGCCGCCTGCATTCTTCCGGTGTTCCGGCAATGACAAGCGTATCAACGACTTCGTCCGTCATGGCCTCTGCCGCTTTTTGGATATGTCCTGCAGGCACATACTTTAGTGCGGCGTCGGCAGCAGCCGAGAAACCTTGTTCGCGCAAGAGATATTCGTAGTACGGGTGCGGCAACGGCGAAAACAGGTGACAGATCGACTCGCGGGCGGCTTGGCGAGCCTTTTCACGGTCTGCATGCACGGATACAAACGCAGCCATGAGAAAACCAAGCGCTTGCGGGTCACGGTCAGCTTCCGTTGCAGCCTTTCGTGCGGCTGGTTGGATAACGTCGCGGGCATAGGTGGCGGATAAGACCGCGCCCATTGCGATACCATCCGCTACACGGCCGGCCACGCGGACCATGTGCGGAAAAATCGCAGACAGATAAATCGGTATACTTTCCCGCACAGGCGTAACCGCCGGGACCCAGTCCATACGATGAATTTCGCCTTCATATGAGACGCGCGAGCCGGCCGGAGTCCGCACGATTTGTTTGAGGTTCTCAATATACTCTGTCATCTTCTGATACGGCTGCTCATGTGGAACGCCCTGCCAGCCGGCATTGATGTGCCGGTTGCCGCTGCCTACGCCGAGTAGGAGTCGCCCGCCCGACAGCTCATCCACGTCAACGGCGCTCATGCCGGTGATAAACGGGCTGCGCCCATAGGCGTTCAGCACGTAAGAACCAACGCGGACCCGTTCGGTTGCCAAGGCCAGAGCAGTCAATGGAACAAAGGCACTCCGCCACGCTTCCGTCACATACAGAGAATCAAACCCTGCGGCTTCAGCCTCTTTGGCTACGAGCATCATGTCGCGCTGAGCCATACCACCACCGGGGAAAATGAGTCCGCGTTTCATGTATCTTTCCTTATGAAGAAAAGAGGGTATCTTGGCATGCCCCCTGCAAGGAAATTATCTGGTCGCGTGCGCCGTTGACATGGCCCGCTTACGACTTCAGCACAATCAACCCATCCCGGACCGCCGGCTTTCCGTCCTCGGTTAGCACTTCAAATCGTACGACCTCGCCGTCTGTGCGGCCTTCGCGGGACAGGATACGCACGGTCACTTGTGAGGGCATAAACACCATAGCGCTGAAGCGTCCAGCAATGCGCTTGACGCGTTCGGGCTGACCGTCAGTTTCCTGGGCCACCACACGGGATACACCGTGGGCCAGAGTTGCAGTGCCATGCAAGATCAGCCCCGGCAGTCCGGAGGTGGCAGCAACCGCTGGGTCGGTATGAACAGGATTCCAGATACGCGCACATTCCGTGTAGACGTGTGCCGCACCGGCTGAAATGGGGACTGGAATCTCAGCCCGGGCGGGCCCCTCTCGATTAACGGACTCCATCTGTGTCGGGAGATCTGTTGCCGTTTTGTCCCCTCCTTCGACCGTCACCTCACGAAAGAGCGTCCCATACCAGGTGGAACACACCGGCTCCCCGTCTGCACCAGTGGTGTCAAAACGAACGATCTGATACGCGCCCGGCTTGCGCTGTTCAACACCGACGACTGTCGCCTGAGTCGTTAACGTGTCCTCTGGTCGAACCAGACGATGGATGACCAGATCATGCGTTGCATGTACCCCGCGCAAGGCTTCTTCTAGGTTCAGTGCACTATCGCGTGTGGCGAGCATCACCGGCCACTCAAAACAAACCGGAAAGAGTGGATGCGCAACCACGCCTTCAGACCGGCGCGTATCCATATAGCAGGGCAAGTAATCGCCAAGCCCGGCTGCGTAGGACATGGCCCAGCGTGCATCAACCTTGCTGATAAAGGGTTCTCCAATAGAGCCAACAGTTGCCGAACTGAGTGACATGGAGACCTCCTTTCCCTCTTTTTAAGCCTCTCTCACCCGAGTCAAAATGGAAAGCCGAATTGATCTTCTATTCGAAGGGCATACCGAATGCACTCATCCATAACCTGTTCTCGGTTCAGACCCGCCGGGATTTCCACTGCTAAGGTAAAATCTTCATCTTCATATGGCGCAACGGGATGAGTGGCGGCAGCGGGGAAAGATTTATGAATCTCCGCGATAAGAAGAGCGACAGCTTCCGCTAGTTTTTTTCCTTCTGTTCGAGAATGCTCATGATTCAGCTCCCTCACACAGGTGCTCAATCTCCACGATAGTCCGTTCCGCCGTCTTGATACACTCCTCAGCGCCCCTAGCACTCATAGGGGTTAGATCATAATTCACATCAATACGAAACTGATACAGGCGATGGAGGGAGAAGCGAAGCGGCTCTAAGAGACCAGGTCCGGTTTCAGGATGATTCGGTTCACACCAGTGCCCCCTCACAAAATAGCTAATGATTCCAATATGCCTCCATTGTCTTGCCTTTGGAGGCTCTCCTAGTGCAGCCCACATGGCTTGATAGGCAGCATAGTAGGCACGGGCAACAGCGCTCTCGAACCGTCCATCATCCCGGAGGTAGCGGGCGTCGTTGAGATTGCGCCTCGCCATCGTAAGTCATTCTAACAGCATCTTTGAGGTCCGTCTTGTTGATTACCCCGATACCGTAATCTCGCTCGTACGGCTACCTTTGCGGACCTCAATGCGTTTGGGCATGGCGGCTGCGACTTCTTCGACATGGGTGATAATCCCGACCATGCGGCCTTCTTCACCACGCAGCTCTTGCAGCGTCTCAGTCACCATCTGTAATCCCTCCCGGTCTAGCGTGCCGAACCCTTCATCAAGAATGAGGCACTCGGTAGAGGTCTGGGCCGCTCGTCCAGTGGCCACCGTCCGAAAACCTTGCGACAGGGCCAAAGCAATAGCGAGTGAAGCCAGGAATGTTTCTCCGCCGGACAGCGAATGCGTTGGTCGGGTTCGGCGCTGATTTTCGTAGTCAACAATCTGGATATTAGTCGCCCGACCCCGGGAGGCAATGTCGAATGCGTACCGGCCGTGCGTCAAGCGTTGGAGATGGGCCGAGGCATCGTGCATCAAGGCTTCGATCGCCCCACGCGAAAGAAAGTCGGTAAACTCCGCGCCTAAAAGCTTCCGCAGCTCGGATGCCAAGCGTTCTTCGGTTTCCGCTGCGTGGAGCTTTTCTTCTTCGTGTTCCTTCTCATGACAGCGGCGCTCTGCTTCTGCGTGTTCGGCTTCTAACCGGCCGCGTTGTTCTTGCAGCGCTATCATTCTTGCGCGTACGGTCTCACACTGTGTTTTAATATTTTCTCCGTCTTCACCTGTCTCGGCGAGGTTGTGTTGCCGGATCGTCTCGTGCAGTCGGTCCCTTTCCTCTTCGCGCGTGTGTTGCGTGTGCCGTAATTTCTGCTGTGTTTCTTCCAGCACCCGCCCTCGTGCCTGGAGCTCGGCCTGAAACTCAGCCGCCTGACGTTCGTCATTCTCTCGACGTGCCTGAATTTTCTCTTCTTGCGGCAACAAACTTGTGTGCAGGGTCTGTTTTTGCGTAAGGGCGTTGAGCTCGTTGTGTACTTCCTGGGGCTTGGGCAAAGATGCGTCCTGAGCGAGATCAAAGCATGCTCGCACGACCTGCGCTTCTCGATTTGCTCGTAACAGCGCACCATCGTGTTGAGATGCGAGCAATGCTAGACTGCCCTCTTTTTGGACGTGTGTTGTATTGAGTGTGTTCAGGCCCGATTCCGCCTGACGCAGGGCTTGCTCAGATTCTTTCAGCTGCTGTTCAGCGCGAATAACCGTGCTCCGGTGTTGGGCCACGCTGTGCTCAGGATCCTCTCCAGGAGCAAGAAATTCCACAAGCGTACGCCCCAGCACTGCCAACTGGCGTGTACCGTTGTCCAGACTCTCCGTCGTGCTTCGTAGCGCCTCGGCCAACTTTGCATTTTCTTGTTGCGCGGTTTCACGCTGGCGCAGCAGTCTCGCTTTTTCTTGCTCAACAGACACAGTCTGGACTTCAATGTCTTTGAGCGTAGCCATCAGCTCTTGCTGTTGCACTTGTAAAGCGCTCAGTGCTTCAGCAAGAGACGCATATCCAGGGAAACGTGACACGAATCGGGTTTGGACTTCTTGACGGGTGCGTGCGCGTTCTTTGAACTCCGGCCGCGCGATATCAAGTCGAGCCTTGCCCGCCGCAACCGCACTACGTGACTCTTGGGCAGTCCTTCGTGTCTGCTCAGCAGTCTTTGTGGCGCGTTCCATTTGAGACCGCAACCGCTTCGAGTCAGTTCCTGCCTCTGGCACGACTGGGATTTCGCTGACCGCCCTCTGACAGACGGGACAGGCGTCGCCGATGTGCAGTGTCTCGCGCAGGTGTGCAGCCTCAGACAGACGCTGATTGTCTTCAAGCGCCGTGCGGGCAGCCTGCTCCTGTTCTTCAGCTTGGGCCAGGCTTTGCTGCGCGTGCTGTACGGCCTGATCTGCTGTGGCGAGTGCGGCTCGCGCTGTCTCAACTTCCGCCTGTGCCCGCTTCTCCGCCTTCGCTGCCTCTTGCAGTTCTCGGCCTAGGAGCTCGGCTTCAGCCGTCAATTGGCGCTTTTGCTGCGCGTCTTCTTTCGCTCGTTCGCGTTTGTCTTTCAGCTCCCGGGCAGTCTGCTCGTGCGTAGCCGCTTGCTGCTGCAAGTCATTCAGGGATTGTTGGATAGTCGATTGTTGCTGACGCACGGACTCAATGTGCGCAGTCAATTTTTGTTGCTGTTGTTGCAGCTCTTTCCAGCGTTTTGCTGCGCCAAGCTTTTCTGTGAGGGCGGTCACGTCGCCCGTTTGGGCAATGACTTGCTCAAACGCGGCAGTGTGAGCCGTTTGCTGCAGCTGTCCTTGTTCGACTTGCTGTCTGTGGGCTGTGATCTGTTGTCTCAGCGCGCCGACTTCTTCCTGCACCTGGATAAGTTCAATGTTTTTCTGATCCGCCTCTTGGCGCGCCACGGCCCATTCATCGAGGTGGGCCATGGCACGTTTGACAATGTCATGGCGGGCGGCATTATATCCGAGCGCTTCCCGTTCTTGGCTGATTTGCGCTAACTCTTGCGTCAGTACACGCACGTGCGCGACGGCTTCATCAGACTTTTTATGGGCAAGTTCTTGCTCCTGCTGACGCGACTGTATCTCGGCCTGCAGCTCAGCTATACGACTGCGTAGTCCGGCGACTCGGTCGACTTGTTGTCCTACGTGTTGTAACAGCTGCTCTTGCTGAGAAATTTCTTCAATCCGGTGGATGAGTACGGACAGCTCTTGCTTCTGGAGGATGATGTGGTCCCGGCTCAGCCCAGCATATTGGAATAACGTTTCGCGCAGAGTTTCCGCGCGTGTTTTGGCCTGTGCTGCGGCGAACTTGGCTTGGTCTGCAACACGTGAGTAGACGCCGAGTTCAAGAATTTTGGCTAAGAGGTCGCGCCGTTTTTTAGGTTCGCTGGTCAGAAACTCGGCGTATTGCCCCTGCGGCAGGATGACTGTTTTGGTGAAACTGTCGAAGTCCAGTCCCAGCAATTCTTCAATCCTCTTGGTCAACAACGCAGACCCGGATCTATCCTGTATCCATTCTTCGCTTTCGCCTTGGCCTTCGCGTTCGCTCAAACCGGAATCTGTGATTTTGCCCGTCCTGCGTACAGCCCGAAACCAACGCTTGCCGACTGTAAAATCCAAAGCGACTTCGCACGTGTGCTCGCCCGCTGATATGACGCCTTTTGAATCCGTACCATAACGGGCAGTTCGGCCATACAGACACCACACAATGGCGTCGATAAGAGCAGACTTTCCACTTGCCATAGGTCCGGTAATGGAAAAGAGGTCGAGCGGCGAAAAGTCCACTTCGTGGGCCTGATCTCCGGTCACCCGAAAGGGCATGAAGTTTTTCAGAATGAGTTTCTGCGGTCTCATAGTGACGCGGGATTAAGGGTTAGAGGGTAGAGGTTGACCATCCCCCAGATGAGCAGCGCGCACTCATACTGGATCATCGCTGCCTGTGCTCACTTCCCTATACAGCCGCTCAAACAATGCGATGAGCTGGGGCTCAGGCTCGGCGTTGCGGCGTATCTTGTAATATTCCGTAAAAAGCTCGGCTGCCGGCCGGTCACGTGGATGCTGCACGGCAGCAATGCTACTGTCCGAGGCACTAGTTTGTCTCTCCTCAAACCGGAGCGAGATCACGCCAGGCAGGGCACGAATGCGTTCGATCAGCTCAGGCGTTTGCCCTTCTGATTTCAGAACCACCTCGACCCAAGCATTGGCGAACTCCTCCGCTTGCGACAAGATTTCTTCTGCCGTTCCTGTCCGGCGCAGGAGTGACTTGCCTTTCGTCAGCGCAATCTGAGAGACTTCCGCCGGTTTGCCGGGATGGGCCTCGATCAGGCACACGCTCTTCTGTTGTCCGCGTTCGCCAAAATCCATTTGCAAGATGGATCCGGCATAGCGGGTTTGGGCTTTCGTCCCAGCGACTTTCTGCGGCTGATGCATATGACCAAGAGCGACATAGTGAACGTGCTTCGGGAGAATACCGGCGTCAATGGGAAACACGCTCGACCGCCATTCTCCCCCGCCGAATTCCGTGCCCGAAATATGGGCATGCACCATACATATGGAGACGGCCTCTTTGTCCATCTGCAGCACCGTTTCTTCCAACATGCGCAGATAGTCTTGGACCTTGCTTTTATAGGTGCTGAGCCGTTGGTTCTCGCTCTTGTCCGTCCCTTCTGCTGCCGTCAACACCTGGTGCGGATGGAGGTAGGGCAGACAACTGACGAGGGCCTGCTCGTGTTGTCTACGGCCTTGAATCGGCACGATTAAGTCCGTCGGATCTTCACTCAAGTCCGCCATAATATGGACTTGCAGTAAATCGCCCAAGGGTTTCAGCGTGCGCAGGCGCGCAGGATCGTCATGATTGCCGGGAATCAGTACAGACACGATATTTGCCCGTGCCAGCTCCGCCAAGGTGTGGGCGACAAGCTCCTCTGCGGCAAGAGGCGGGCGGCGCTCGTGAAAAATATCGCCAGTCACCAGGACGGCATCCACCTGCTCCTGTTTCGCAATGTCAACGATCTCGGCAAATACGGCCCGGTGCTCGTCCATGCGCGAGCGACTGCGGATGGTGCGGCCGACGTGCCAATCTGAGGTGTGGAGAAATCGCATACGAACACCGCTGCCCTAATACTCACTTTCTCTGACACGGCGCAGCTTCAGGTTGGCAGGCGGCAGTTTCTGTTCCTCCGCTCGTGTGGCCCAAGCCGGCATAGGGAACAGAATCGGTATCGGGGTTGGGATATCAGGCTGGGACACGATCATCCGACCGGAAGTCAAAATAGCGGCGCGTTGGCGTAGAGTCGGGGGCAAAAATCCGTATTCCGCACGCTCGGCTTCTGCAGCATCCAACCGACCCACAATCCGAAAGGCTGGATTCGCAACAATGCGGCGTTCCACCTCAGATGCCGTTTGCTGCGCGCCGATCAAAATTGTCCCACTTGATCGTCCCCGCTCGGCAATTTCGAGCAATCGTTCCCCAATAGGCGACCAGCCCTCGCGCGGGGCGTAGCGGTTCAATTCATCCACCACGACAAAACACAGCGGCTCCGCTGATCCGGTCGCTTCTTTCTCTTGCTGAATTTGCTGCAGTACGGAGCCCACAACAAAGCTCTTCGCGACTTCATACAGTCCGGACAGACTGACCACCGTTACCTGCTTGTTGCGCCAGTTGATCGCGTGCTGGGTTGCATCGGAATCCTCCGGGTCGCGGATAATATGCGCAATCTTCTCCTCTGCACCATATAAGCGCCGCATGAAGGCCCCAACCGTACCTGCTGAGTGATTGGTTGAACTGGCGAGCACTTCCAGAGCCCGGAGCAGGGCTGGAAAGTTTCTAATCTCAGTCGGGGGGACGGCTTCTTCGTCGCCGTCGTCCTTCACAAGCGATACGAACACGCCTGGGCCTGAGCCGTCTTTGTCCGCGTCCTGTGCGGCTTCCAAGAGCTTGCGCTCTACCTGGTAAATCAGGGTTGAGAGCAGCGAGGCCTCCTCCCCGCCTTCGGTAAACAGATAGCGCAGCAGGCGCTCGCGACAAAAATCGCGTATGGTCCAAAAATATGCTATGACTTCATCCGCCTTACGCGCTCCGACCTTGGGCATGATCGGCCCGCGCGCATTCTCAGTGGGCGGCACATAGAACTGGACGGAATCAAATGGCTCGGCAGGCAGACCCATCTGGGCGTACAGGGCTTCGTCTTCGAGCTTGATGGCGTTACTCGCTTTGTCCAAGAACAAGAGGTCTTCGCCTTTGACATTGAAGATAATGGCGTGTGTATTCTTTGCGTCGGTCAGATGGCCGCAGTGCAGCAGGCTATGGAGTAAAAAAATTGCATAGGTCGTCTTGGTCGCGATGCCTGACACGCCGCTGATATTCATATGCGCGCCCTTGCGTCCGTTGAGAAAATCGAGATTGCCATACACGACCTCTTTACCTGACAGAGACAGTCCGATCGGAAACTTACGCTCCATCTTGTCCATAAAGAGCGCCTGGGAATATTCGTCCCCGCTCACAACACGAACGGAACGTCCAGGAAGAGGAGGATAGTAAAATTCGGGCAGGATGCGAGTTATTTTGACATGCGCAGCAATCGACAACTCAACCGGGAGTAGGCCACGTTCGGCTTCTATCACATCAGAATCATAGGTTGATCCTTGATGCTTGGCACGAATGATGTCGATGATGCCGAAGAGTTGAAGCTTCTCTCCATCCGGAGTCGTCGTATCCACGACTACAGCTTCGTCCATCTGGACTTGTTCGCCCTCTTCAAGCAGCATCCAAAACTCTAAGGGCGTGGCATCTTGCGTGCCGATAACTTTTCCCATGCTTCCTCCCTCATGGATAGAATGGACACAACGGACAAACAAGACCTCTGACCCGATGATCACTCCTGTATGGCTTGCAGTTTTTGCCGAATACGGCGCAGCACCAACTGCGGGTCACCCAATCTATGGCGTAAGTCTCGCTCTAAACCAGCGACTGGAATAAGATTCTGAGGCGCTCGGGGATCTTTGGGGGCGTGGGAAGCAAGCTCGCTGACTGTCTTCGCCGCCTGCTCCATCAGTGGCACGACCGTATCTTCGGAAAGAGAGGCGTTCACTTCCAGACGAACTAATCCAGCCAATGGGACTTCAAAAGATTGTGGTTGGGCGAGACGCAGATAGCAGCTAAACACGTCGTAGCCCCCACTTTTCCGACCACTTTCAATACGGAAAAGAGGAGTCCGTTGGCCCGTTTGGAGTTTCTCCAGAAGTCGTGCCTTCTCAGGGGAAAGATAAATCCTCTGGACTCTCTTTATGACGCCAACCACAGAGGATCCTCCGCCATAAAATGACAGATTCCCATCCGCCAGAACGAGGTATTCGCGAGCAGCCAGGGTTTCTGCTACTTGAGCCTCGGCTCTGCGCATCTCGTCTATCAAGGCAGAGCGAATTTCCTCATATGTTTCCGCAGAGGAACTCATCCCATCGTATACTAAGGACGCGCCCGTATTTGAAGGCAGTTCAACAGAATCAGGATCGAGCCAGTTCCCACCTATAATGAGGAGGCGGTCGACCTTCCGTTCAACCACCTGCACCGGGGATCCAATGACGACAGCCCCGGCGGCATAGGACCCAAACAGGGCGAGGGCGCTCCGCCGCCCTTCGCTCACCATGCCGAGTGCATCACTCCGCATCACCCCATCGACAACGGCTGTCACACTAGGCGAAGTTGGCGGTTGGGAATCAAGAGGCGCCCAGGGGCGGTCTTCAATCTGTTCATCTGCGACTCGTGAAGCGGAGTCGTCGTTCTCGGCTCCGTCAGGAATTGCAAGCTGGCTGGCATAATCGCCTCCCCACGGATCTAGGGTGATACGCATAGTACTCTTTCTCCGGGAACAATCAGCCGTCGCAAACGTTACCTCAGAGTGCTTGATCTATAGAAAAATCCCTCTGCTAGTGGAGGGAAATGAGCATCCACGAAACCTCAAGACGTCATAAAAGGTTTTGACAGGCTTTGAATATTTGCCCTCTTTCAACTGCTCAGCCTGGCACAGCCTCAGCCCACTACTCAGGCATTTGTTTACACGACTCGGCTGCATCCTGCCAGAGTCTTAAAGAAAGCGAAGCACATGCCGATACAAGGAGACAGCTTTTTTGATTTAGGTACGGGCCCAACACCGCTGGCAGATCGTTCTGGGTACGGCCTGTCTCGGATCGAACTCGGCCGTATCCAGAACCGACAAAAAGGACACGGGCTTTTGCGGACATCAGTCGCTCCAGGCGCAATAAAGACCAAAGCTCAGCTGCTCGCCGAACTGACAATTTTACATCAGCAAAATGTGGAGTTGCGAGCTTGAGACGTTGAACATCAAAAAATGGAGCACGCCCTGCGTCGATCTGAGCAGCAGTATCGAGGCCTTGTTGAGCGATCACACGAAATCATTTTTGTCCTTTCCCCTGAGCTGCGGATCACAGCGCTCAATCCTGCCTTTGAAACACTTACCGGTTTTCCGCGTACGGAGTGGCTCAGAAAATCATTGACACCGCTCCTCCATCCGGATGATGCCACCTGTGCCGGTGAGTTCTTTCGGCGCGCTGCCTGTGGCGAATCCGTCTCTAGTCTCGAATTACGCCTCCACACCCAGTCCGGCACCTACGTGGTTGTCGAATGTCTAGCGACCCCACAGGTGGAAAATGGGGGAACGATCATCGGGGTGTGGGGGCTGGCCCGAGACATTACGGCTCGACGCCAACTGGAACGTCAACGTACGGATTTCCTTACCATGCTGACCCACGACATTAAGAATCCGCTGGGTGTCATTCTCGGTTACTCGGAAATGCTATTGGCAGAAGCACGAGAGCGCAAAGCGGGCGAGAAAGAACGGTTGATCGAGCGTCTCAAAAGTAACGTCTTGACGGTGGACTCCTTGCTTACAAACTACCTCGATGTGACCCAAATTGAGGCAGGTCGCCTGACTCTGGCCAGGTGCGCATTGCATCTCAATGACTTGCTACGTCGTATTGGACAACAGTACGAGGTAGAAGCAGGCCGACGACGGAGTGCCCTCAAGTTTCGCCTGCATACTGATCTCCCGCTCGTACGGGGTGATACGCGTGCTCTGGAGCGGGTCTTTACGAATCTGGTTACTAACGCGCTGAAATTTACCCCTGGGCGAGGAACAATTACGATCAGCAGCAGACTTGACAAAAAAAGGGACAGCATCATCGGCGCAGTGGCCGATACCGGGGTAGGTATTGCCCCACAGGAAATCCCCACCATCTTTGAAGAGTATCGGCGAGCCGAAAACGCCACCCCTTACGCAGGGAGCGGGATCGGACTCTTTATTGTGAAGGCTCTCGTCGAAGCGCACGACGGCCGGGTGGAGGTTAAGAGCACTCTGGGGCGGGGTACACGCTTCTCTGTGATATTACCCACAGCTTAAACTTAGATCTTTTTGTCTGGAGAGCGCACGATTTGCCGTTCTCGAATAGTGACCACCGTCCGCCCGGTCGCATCTGTAATGGTCGCCTCCCGGACGATGATATCCATCGGACCGCTGCGGCCTGTTTTTTCATATACCTCAGCCACTCGCGCGGTGATCGTATACGTCTGACCAGCCACAATTTCGTTATAAAAGTCGAGCTCTTGACCCGCATGTAAACTGGTGAGGCCAGACGGCAGTGGCACCTCAGGTAACATTCGGCCACCGCGCATTTGCATGCAGAACATGGGCGGGGCAATCACATCCGGATAGCCGGCCTGGCGGGCAGCCTGCGCATCGAGATACAAAGGGTTCAGGTCTCCGAGCGCCTCGGCAAAAGCTTTGATGTCCTCGGCAGTGACCGTCACCGGCGCTAGTTGTACGTCTTGCTTGAGCTGTGGATCAATTTCGATCATCGAATTCTCTGCTTCCGTTTTTGCCCCGCTTTTGCCCCGTTTTTGCTTTGAAAATGGGAGAAGGGGTACGGTAGGCCGTACCCCTTCTCATGACACTCCAAAGAAATTCGCCTGACGTTTTTGCGTCAGGCGCTCACACGGCGTTTAGAGCGTGTCCAAAAAGTACATTCTGGGCGTCGCCCGGCTGCAAGCAGCATGTCCAGCGTCGCCCTGCATCGCCATATCACAGCGGATATAGCTGCTTCGGGCGCCTTGGTCATGCTGCTTTCGCTCGGGCTTTGGCCACAGAGACACTTATTAGACACACTCTTAATAGATCTTGTCATAGATCTCAAGGACAGGAGCGCCGTCGAGAATGGCCGCAAGGTCCACACCAAGTTCGCCCAGATGCTTCCGATGGGCATCAAACGCCGCTTGGTCCGTATACTCTTCGTAGAACACAAATATACGCGGGTTCTCTTTCGAACGGTTCATAATATAGGCGTGGTTGCCTGGCTCTTCACGCACGGCAGGCACAACGTCCTTCATCGCGTCGATGAAATCTTGTTCTTTACCTTCCTTGATCGTTAGCTTCGCCACGAGTGACATCATAAGTCTGTCTCCTTTTCTTCAAGATGCTTTCGTTTTGCCTGAGTGCCGAGGCCTTGGCAACACCTTTTGAAGATTGACATGCAAGGAATCTCAGGGGGCGTGTGCAAGAGCAGAGAGAGGACATAGATTTCAAATTCCTACCCAGGCTGAGGGAGCAGAGTTCAAACCCCACTTCCTAGACACCCACCCTCAAGCCGTTTATCATCTCGGTGCCCTGCCAGGGGCATGTTGTATCAACAGGAGGGAACACGCATGAAAGCTGCAGTACTGTATGAACCAAACACGCCACTCGTCATCGAAGATCTCCATATCGATCCGCCTAAAGCCGGTGAGGTCAAAATAAAAATAGCGGCCAATGGCGCCTGCCATAGTGATCTCCACGTGATGACCGGGGATATGCGTATGCCGCTGCCTATTGTTTTAGGGCATGAAGGTGCAGGCATTGTTGAAGAAGTCGGCGCAGGCGTCACCTCAGTCAAAGAAGGTGATCATGTCATCCTCTCCTTTAACCCGGTGTGTGGCACGTGCTATTACTGCACCCAGGGCAAACCGCATTTGTGCGAAACGCGCCCCAAAGCGCTGGGGACGCTGCTCGATGGTACGACGCGCCTGCGTAAGAACAACGAAGAAATCTTTCACTTCGCCTATACGGCCTCGTTTGCGGAAGAGGCGGTTGTGCACGAGAGTTGCGCGATCAAAATCCGTGAAGACGCGCCACTTGATCGCGCCTGTTTTGTCGGCTGCGGCACGATGACCGGCATTGGGGCAGCCATTAATACCGCCAACGTACAGGCTGGAAGCTCGACGGTCGTTATCGGCTGCGGTGGCGTTGGCCTGAATGTGGTCCAGGGCTGCGCGCTCGCCGGCGCACGCCAGATTATTGCCGTTGACTTGCTCGACTCAAAGCTTGAGTTCGCTAAGACCTTCGGCGCGACGCACGGCATTAACCCAGGACAGGACGACCCATTCAAGGCCGTCATGGAGCTGACCGACGGACGCGGCGCTGATTACACTTTTGAGGTCATCAGTACTCCCAAGACCATTGAACTCGCGTTTAAAATGACC
Organism: Binatia bacterium; assembly: GCA_963666315.2. Taxonomy (GTDB): domain Bacteria; phylum Desulfobacterota; class Binatia; order Bin18; family Bin18; genus Bin18. The sequence continues at coordinate 68,910 of CAXXHG010000027.1, read as the reverse complement.
GGCCGGGGTGGGCTGTGCACCGTGGTCGGTGTTTCTCCGGAGGGCTCTCGCATCTCGATCAATCCCAATGTCTTCACCCTCATGGAGAAAAGAATTCAGGGCTCTTATTATGGCTCCACCCGTCCCCGTATCGACATGCCGCGTTTGCTCGACATGTATATGGATAAGAAGATTAAGATTGACGAGCTGGTCTCCAAGACCTTTGCCCTCGAACAGGTTAATGAGGCGTACGACCTGCTCAAACAGGGCAGTCGAGTGGCCCGCAGCGTGATAAAATTCTTCTAAAGTCGTACGGGCGGGGGGACCCCCGCTCTTTACACATTGATTCGATATCCATCCGCTCTCACCCGCCTCACCCGTCAGAAAGCTGACAGACAGGCGCGTCCCAACAGCGAGCCGGTCACAGCAGGATACTGCACGCTAGAGGCATGGCAGCCCTCATGCCATCTCCGACCTACGTAAGCACTGAAAAATACTCTCATTTTGCTGTGCTTAGCCAATCAGCTGCATCCACTTTGTCGTCTCCCGCGCTGTTTCAGCCATTGGTACAGCCCTTGCGGAATGGGACTTCTCAAAAGAGGGATTGGACATAGTGCACAATCGGACAACAGCCGCGTCCTCCGGCAACACGATCCTCGTTGTTGATGATCAAGCGGAAATCCTGGTCTCAGTCACACTCCTGCTCGAACGAGAAGGCCTCCGTGTCCTGACCGCAGCTAGTGGTGAAGCCGCCTTGGCCCTCTTCCGCCCTGGGCAGGTGCAGCTCATCATTGTGGACTACTGCATGCCTGGCATAAGCGCAGAAGACTTTGTCCGCGCGATTCGCCGGCACGCTGAAGATGTCCAGATTCTGCTACAGACCGACTACTCGGACGAAAAACCACCCCGCGCCATGCTCCAGCAGCTTGCTATCCAAGGCTATCACCATAAATCCGAGGGCTCGGATCATCTCTTGCTGTGGGTCGATGTTGCCATCAAGTCTGCGGCCCAGCTTAAACAGGTACGCGAGATGGAGCAGCTCAGAACTCAATTACTGGCAAATATTTCGCATGAACTGCGCACTCCGCTGCATGTCATTCTGGGGTATAGCGAACTCTTGATGGAGGATGCAGAACAAGAAGCCCTGCCTCAACATGTGAATCAATCGGTCGAAGGCATTCAGCGCTACGCGCGCACCTTATGTAATCTCGTCGATAATTTTCTGAGCCTCGCCGGGCTCGAAGCCGGCGCAATGGAAATCCTACCTGAGCTAGTCCATCTCACCCAGTTCCAGGCTGAACTCCAGGAACTGATGAAATTTCTGCTGCAAAACAAGCCTGTGTCCTTTGTCTGGGAGGTCTCCCCAGATCTTCCTGCGGTGTGGGCCGATCCACACAAGGTTCTTCTCATTCTACGCAACCTGGTGTCGAATGCCGCAAAATTTACTGACAAGGGCGCGATCCGGATTGTCGGAAATACAACGGACGCGGGCGACGTTATTCTTTCCGTACACGATACTGGGATCGGGATAGACACGGCGCATCAGGCAGAAATCTTTGAGCTTTTCCGCCAAGTAGACGGCTCTTCCACGCGACGGTTTGAAGGGGTTGGCTTTGGTCCACCGCCTGACCCTGATGATGGGCGGCACGATATCCGTCGAGAGTACACTCGGAAAAGGGTCTCTCTTCACGCTGCATATCCCTGCCGCCGCCACTGTTTCTGTACTGCAATCGCCGCTGCGTCTACCGTAAGGCGCTAAGGTCGCCGAAGTCTCCGAAGCCGTCACAGTCGACCAGAAGTCGAGAGAGACCGACCAGGCCGGACATACGCAGCGCGCTGAGCAGACGGCTATGCGCGCTGCGCGATGAAGAACAAGCGCCGAAACGGGAAAATCGTTCCGCTTGGACCTGCAGGATACGCCTGGCTGAGCTTCCGGCTATACTCTTTCAGAAACGCGGCTTGTTGGTCTGCAGCGAGCCGACTCAATACTGGTCGCAGCGCCGTGCCTTTCATCCATTCCAGAACGGCATTTTCACCGGACAGAATATGATAGTAAATCGTTTCCCAGACCTGGACTGCACAGCCTAAGTCTTGCAGCACTCCGGCATACCACTGCGGGCTTTGTCCAAAATAGTGTTCTCGCCAGTCTTCGAGTGTTGTCCTCCACCTCTCTTGGCGGACAGTCTCACCCAATATTTGATGTGCCGCTTGCGCGAAATTGTTCGGTATTTGCACGCCAAGGATACCCCGAGGCGCAAGCAGGCTCACCAACCGAGGAAGCAATGTGACGTGCTCCGGCAGCCACTGCAGCGCAGCATTCGAAATAATGCGGTCGAGCGGTTTTTCCGGCTGCCAAGCGACCAAATCGGATTCTACAAAGTGTACATTCTGATGGGACCGCTTGGAGAGGAGTTTCTCGGCTTCAGACAGCATTTGAGGTGAATTATCTATACCCCACACGGTCGCCCGCGGCCAGCGTACGGCCAGCGTTATTGTCAGCGTGCCTGGCCCACAGCCGAGATCGGCTACTTCAGCGACTTCAGCTCCTGAAGGCGTGTCATAATCAGAGACGCGGCCGAGCAGATCAAAGAACGGCTGCGCCCGCTCCTTCTGAAACCGCTGGTATTGGTGTGGATCCCACGTCGCCATATTACACGGCCTCCTTTCTTATCCCTCAATCTTTTTACCCCGTTGTTCGTGCTTCATGAAATCCCCTCCTAAGAGCTTATTGGGTGGCGGGTAACGTCGAGGGAGAACCATTCCTTGTCTTTCCTCTTACCGACTGATAGCTGACCGCTGATGACCTAATTGGAAGGGAAATCTCATATGCGAGCATTAGACGACGTCCGCGTTCTTGACCTGACTCATATTTTCAACGGCCCGTACGCGACCCAAGTCCTCGGCTTTTTTGGAGCCGAAGTGATTAAAATAGAACCGCTGCCGCATGGTGAGCGAGCCCGGGCGATCTTTCCTATCCCGGACTCTGGGAAGCAGAGTTACCCCTTTGTCATGCTGAACTCGAATAAGAAGGGTATTACCCTCAACCTCAAATCCGCACGCGGGAAAGATATCTTCAAACAGCTGGTCGAACACGTTGACGTCGTAGTAGAGAATTTTGCGGCAGGCACTATGGAAAAACTTGACCTTGGCTATGCGGTCTTAAAACAGATCAATCCGCGGCTGATTTACGCATCGAGTTCAGGCTACGGTCTGACCGGTCCGTATAGTGCCTACCCTGCGTTTGATTCCGTTGTCCAGGCTATGTCCGGTGTGATGAGCACAACGGGTGATCCTGACGGCCCGCCTATGAAAGCCGGTCCACCGATTATGGACATCATGGCTGGGATTCATTTCGCTGCCGGGATTTTGGCCGCCGTCCATCAACGCCACCGTACCGGAGAGGGCCTGTTTGTGGAGACCTCTCTCTTCGAGTCGGCTATTGGACCCATGGCCGCGCAAATCTCCGCCTATCGGGCACAAGGCGGCAAATACGAGCGGGCCGGCAACCGTGCGCCCAATAGAGCGTTTTCTCCCTACAACTGTTATCCAACCAGTGATGGCTATGTCTTATTGCTTACGTCTGACAATCAACGCTGGCAGGCGTTGTGTAAGCTCATGGATCGTGAAGACGTGGCCGAGGATGAACAGTTCGCAACCAACGCGGCTCGCGCCAAGCACGCAGACGAGGTTGATGAGATTGTCAGCGCCTGGACGGTCCAGCACCCCAAAAAAGAAGTCATGCAGCTGTGTGGTGAGATGGACATCACGTGTGGCGCAGTCCAAGACGTAGAAGAAGTCCTCAACGACCCCCATCTGCGCGAACGCGGCATACTCAAAGACATCGACCACCCCACCGCCGGAACCGTGACCGTCCTCGGCGCCCCGTGGCGCTTCGACGGCGAACAGCTGCCCAATGACACGCCGAGTCCCAACCTCGGTGAGCATAATGAATTGATCTATAGCAAGCTGCTGGGGTTATCTGAGGCTGAGATCGGCCAGCTCGAAGAGGATGGGGTGATTTAAAAACCAAAAAACAACACCGTTGTTGATTTTGTATTTTTTCCCCAATACAATATGTCCGTATGGCGAAAAGCCCGCCCCCACCGATTGTCCCCAGACGCCGCGACGCGGAAGCCAATCATGCGGCGCTGCTCAAGGCCGCGCGGACGTTGATGGCCGAAAACGGTCCTGAAGCCTTCACCGTATCTGAGGTCGCCCATCGTGCAGGGGTCAATCGGACGACCGCGTACCAGCACTTCCGTACCCGCGAAGACCTCATCGGTGCAGTGCTGGCGGAACTCTCCAACGAGACCAGCTTGATGCTCAAGGCCAAGCTGCCGCGCAGTCAACTCATCGACCACATGACCGACTACTTCCTGGACCATCCCGAGATCGCCCGGCTGTGGATGTTCCAAATGCTGCTCGATATTCAACTGCCGAGTCGCGAGGGCTGGAACCGTTATATGAAGGCCATGCGCAACATGGCTGCCAGCGAGCAGGCGCAGGCAGGCATTGATCCGGAGATGTTGGGTCACATCCTCGTTGCCGCAATACTGGTCTGGTCACTGCAGGCCCGGAACGGCCCGGAGGGGGCTGCCGGGGCAAAGAAAGCCAGCCGCCGCTTTACCAAAGAGCTGAAACGGCTGTTGCTGTTCGGCGCGTTCAAGCCCGAGGCGTGGCCCGACCTGTATGCCGCAGTCAGAGCTCCGAATGCATCAAAACGGAACACGTCCAAGCCGAATAAGCCTAGCAAGATGAAGATATAGATGAAGATATAAAGGAGAAGGAAACTATGCCCAGCTTACCTCCTGGCCCAAAAGCTCCACGAATCCTACAAACGATACAGTGGGTTCGCAAACCCATTCCTTTCATGCAGGAGTGCATGCAGCGCTACGGCGACTGCTTCACTGTCCACTGGCTCGGAGGACCGCCCATTGTCTTCTTCAGCGATCCCGAAGCCATCAAGCAAATCTTTGCCAGTAACCCTGAGCAGCCTCCAGGCGGGCAAGGCCAACTTTATTTTGAAACCCACCCTCGGAGAGAACTCAGTGCTCCTGCTCGACGGAGCACGCCACAAGCGCGAGCGTAAACTCCTCATGCCTTCCTTCCAGGGTGACCGCATGCGGGTGTACGGCGAGGTCATGCGCGAGATCGCTGACCGAGCGATTGACACCTGGCCGACCGGCCGTTCCTTCCCGATCCATGAGCAAATGCAAAGCATTACGCTGGATGTCATTCTGCGTACGGTCTTTGGTATGGAGGAGGGCCCCCACTTGGGTGAGCTGCGTCAATGTCTCATCGATTTCGTGACACTCACTACTGCAAACCCTTACCTGATGATCCCTTTGCTACAGATCGATCTCGGACCCCTCACCCCGTGGCGGCGGCTAAAGCAGCTGTCTCAGAAAGTAGACGAGTTGTTATACGCTCAGATTGCGCGCCGCCGCGCAGCCGAACGGAATGGGCGTGACGATATCCTCGCCATGCTGATCGAGGCACGCCATGAGGATGGTCAGCCCATGAGTGATGTCGAGCTGCGGGACGAGATGATGACCATGTTGCTGGCCGGTCACGAAACAACGGCAACCTCTCTGGCCTGGACCTTCCATCGGATTTTGCAGCATCCCGAAGTCAAGGAGAAGCTGACTGCTGAGCTGAAACGGATTATTGGCTCTGGCCCGGTTATGCCTCAGCATCTCATTGAACTTGAATACCTCGACGCAACCATTAAGGAGACCATGCGGCTCAACCCGATCTTGCCACTCGTAGCACGGCGGCTCGAAGAACCGACGCGTATCGGAAAATGTGATCTGCCCGCGGGCGTTGCTGTTTCCCCCTGCATCTATCTGGCCCACCGTCGCCCGGATGTGTGGCCCGACCCCGAACGGTTCGACCCGGACCGGTTTCTTGCCAAGCGGCCCGGTCCCAACGAGTTCTTCCCGTTTGGTGGCGGGGTACGCCACTGCCTGGGTGCCGCCTTTGCCATGTATGAAATGAAAATTGTGCTGGCTCAGGCGTTGTCTCGGGTGTCGTTACGCTCAGCTCCAGGTCATACCGTCCGCGTCGTTCGGCGCAGCATTACCTTTGCTCCGTCTGGCGGGATGCCGGTGATTCGAGAGGCAGCATAAACATCCAAACATTCTGGTCCCTCTCGGTAACACTGCGAGAAAAGGACTATGACAAAACCATGCACAATCCGGCCGGCAACGACCGGCGATGCCAGTCGGATACATGCGCTCCACACGCAATCGGTCAGAGCGCTGTGCAAAGACCACTACTCGCCCGAACAAATTTCCGGCTGGCTCAAGAACCGCTGTCCTCAAGGCCATCTCCCAGGTATTGAAGGTATTGATCGAGGCGAAATATTTGTCGCTGAGGCCGGCCCGCAAATCGTCGGCTTTGGACATGCTGTACCTGGAGAAATCCGTGCCGTATTTGTCGCTCCTGAAAACGCTCAGCAAGGAGTCGGTTCCCGGTTGCTCGCATACGGAATCAAGAAAGCCCGAGTAGGCTCACATCGAGATGTTTGTCTGGATGCGACCCTCAACGCCCAGGACTTTTATAAAAAGGCAGGGTTTGTTGAAGTTGAACAATGACGGGACACTGTTAAGGACGCATAGAAAGCTCTTAACCTAGTGAATAGACACAACTTTCTCGATCTTACCCGAACTGCTCTCAGAAGGGGTGTTGTGAAAATTCGCGGGACTTTTTCCTGAAAACTGGCGTTCCATTGCTTCCATTGCCCCTCTTTTGTGGTCTGGGGACAGGTGAGCATACCTCATGGTCATGTTTATATCAGCATGTCCCAGTAGTTCCTGCACGGTGCGGATATCAACGCCGCTCATAACCAGGCGGCTGGCGAAAGTATGTCGAAGGACATGCGGGCCTACATTCTTAACCACACCCTTACCGGCGCGCTGCAACCAGGCCGTGAAGCCACTTGCGGTCCACGCCACTCCCATCTGAGTCACAAAGACCACGAGGGCTTCTCCACGGACGGATAACGCTTCTTCAAGTACCGCTTGCAATCGTGGGCCGAGAGGGAGTGTCCGGCCTTTGCCACTCTTACTGAATGCGGAATCTACGCGCAAAGTCTTGCGTTCTAGATCAACGTCCTCTGGCCGCAAGCTCACCAACTCGATCCTGCGCAACCCGGACAAGATGCCTGCCTTGACGATGCGCCGTAGCGCAGGCGTACATGCAGGCAACAGCAGCGCTTCTTCTTCCTCAGACAGAAAGCGGGTCCGAGGTTCCGGGCTTGGTAGTTTCTTGACTCCGGCCTCAGGCGTGGCGGTCATCTTGCCCCATTCGCGAGCTTTGCGGAACATGGCTTTCAAAGTTGCCAGGTCTGTGTTGATAGTTCCCGGCTGCGTTCCTGCTTCCCGCCGTGCCTTTTTGAACTGTTCAATAGCCCAGGCGGTTATCGCGTTGAGCTTCTTTGCCCCCAGTACTGGCAGCAAGGCGTTAATAGCCATCTGGTTCCTCAGCACCGTCGTCGGCTTCTTGTTCGTCCGTGCCCAGTCTAAGTAGTCCGCCGCAAATTGGCGGAAGGTGGGACTCTTTCTTGCACGGTTGGGGTTCAGCCGGCCTTCGATCACTTCGGCCTTCTTACGGGCAAATTCCTCCTTCGCCACAGTCTTTGAAACATGCCCGATGGAGCCGGTGTACCGTTCGCCTTGATGCTGAAAATCGTAATACCAAGAATCCTTGCGTTTATAGATCGACATAAGAGTTATCCCCCCCACCTGTCCGTAGCCCCGCTGTTTGGCCTTAAGAGATTTTCCTGGCAGAAATCATTTGGGCGGGGATGATCTGTTTGTTATCCCTGATTGTGCCGCATCGTGCTCTGTCGTGACTACAGTGAGTCCAGGACATGTTTTCGCTTTGATTTTCGGGCGTCGTCTTTTAGAGGCTGTCTCAGTGGGCCCGGCGATACCCCTCAATAATTACGGTCAGGATCCACCTGACACCATGGCCGTGTCGATCACCGACACTGTGTCGGCAGCCAAATTTGCCACATAGGCGCGACCGCCGTTATGGCACGACATCGAAGGGTGCGGAGGACGAGAACGGTTCCGGGGCATCGAGGAACAGCGCCAGCTCCTTCGGCGCACAATCGATCGGCATCCAACAGTTGGATTTCGACCTGCGGGAGGGCGGCTGGGGCAGAGGCTGTCGATTCGGTCACGGCCAGGATCTCAAAGGCCACAATCCCGAGCGTCGCGCCCTGGAGGCTGCCCGTTAAGGGCGCATAGGTCACCTGGACATCCTGGTCATAGACCACGGCGCAGACCTGTTTCCCCGTCAATAGCCGCAGGCCGGACGCGCGCAGCGGCGTGACATCGGGGATCTGCGCCAGCAGCGCCTCCGGGTTCCCGTGGCGGTCGGGGGTGCCGAGGCCGGGATCGGCGTTGAGGTAATTGCGCAGCCCCTCGCCCGTCCGCCCCACGGCGGCCCACGAGGCGGGGACCGTCTTCAGCGCGAACCAGCCTTCATCCCCCACTTCGCCCGTAGGGAGGGTGAGGACTGCCCCCGGGTGGTCGGCGAAGAACAGGAGCCGTTCGCGTAACCCGATCTCGGCCATGTCCGCATTCACGTCCAACTCCGAGAAGAAGTTTGGCGGCGTGGCGTGGTCGATGGAGTCCTCGTCGATGAGTAAGAAGGTGTGGGCGGCGACGAGCAGCTGCTCGTCGCCGCCTTTGTTGCGCTGCCGGCTTCTGCCCCCCGTCGCAGCGGTAGCATAGACACCCGCTCCCATCCTCAGATTCGATCCTCCTTCGCCCTCGTCCTCCCCCGCGGCGCCTGCCGCAAAGACACGCACCCGGTCCTTCGCGAGCACTTCGTCCACTTCAGTCCCACAGGGGTCCGGGTCCGTGTTAGCCGTGAACGTTGCCCCCAACTGTATGGAAACCCCCGCCTCCAAACGAATTGTCCTCGATCGCAGTGTGAGCGCGGTCCCGCTCGGGACGGTCATATTCGGCCCGAACGTCATCGTGCTCGCGGATCTAAAGACCTGCGTCCCGCTCATCGTTTGGTTGGAGAGCACGAGATCGGGCGGACAGTCAGCGGTGATGGTGAAGGTCTTGAGGAACCCGTCGGAGCCGGCGCCAGAGTAGGCGAGGGCGTAGGTGTCGGCATCGACCTGCACCAGCGAGTTGTCGGCCCCTAGGGCCGCGTCGTGCTCGAGCACCTGGACCTGGGTGATGGTCATGCCGTCCGCGCTGATGGTGAAGGTCTTGAGGAACCCGGCGTCGTTGGCGCCCCTGTAGGCGAGGGCGTAGGTGTCGGCATCGACCTGCACCAGCGAGTTGGCCTGCCCAAGGCTCGTGTCGTGCTCGAGCACCTGGACCTGGGTGATGGTCATCCCGTCCGCACTGATAGTGAAGGTCTTGAGGAACCCGTTGTTGTCGGCGCCGGAGTAGGCAAGGGCGTAGGTGTCGGCATCGACCCGCACCAACGAGTTGCGTTTCCCGATGGCCGTGTCGTGCTCGAGCACCTGGACCTGGGTGATGGTCATGCCGTCCGCACTGATAGTGAAGGTCTTGAGGAACCCGTTGTTGTCGGCGCCGGAGTAGGCAAGGGCGTAGGTGTCGGCATCGACCTGCACCAACGAGTTGTGTTTCCCTTCGGCCGTGTCGTGCTCCAGCACCTGGACCTGGGTGATGGTCATGCCGTCCGCGCTGATGGTGAAGGTCTTGAGGAACCCGTCGCTGTCGGCGCCAGAGTAGGCAAGGGCGTAGGTGTCGGCATCGACCTGCACCAACGAGTTGTATTCCCCTTCGGCCGTGTCGTGCTCCAGCACCTGGACCTGTTGCGCGCTTGCGGGACGCGCGCCGAGCAACAGGGCGGCGGCGAGGATAAGAATGTTCTTCGGGAGTAGGGTCACGTGGGGGATACCATTCTCTTGCGGTCGGGTGGGCGCTTCTTTCCCTGACAGGCAGCCGCCGTGTCTGACGCGAAGGGATCGTCCCAACGTCCTCCACTTTCGACAACCCGCGCTGAAAAGCCTTCTTCGTACATAGTGAAACCTCGTCGCCCATTAAGATCCGGCAATGATCGACCTTCTGCCACTCCTCTTCGAGGGCCAACCGCCAGTGCCACGGCGATCGCACGGGCCGCTATGACGGGAGGCATACGCTCTCCTTACCAGGGTCCTGGATCCATACACAAGAGAAAACAGTCAGTGAGAGCCAGCACCGGTCGGTTGTGCGTCTTCTCCCCCCTACACACAAAAAGTGTGCAATCATGGTGGGTGCGTACTCCGTGAAAGGACGGTGCCCCATGGAAGATCAAGCCCGCAACTCGTTTGAGCCGTATGACGCGCATTCCCTTTCCGCAAGGGCGCGTTTTTCTGCGGCAGACAGCAGGTCGAGCCGGGTCAAATACTCCAGGGAAGATTCACGGTAGCTGGCCAGCATCAAAGGCATGGGCTTCCGACCCGGCTGTTCAGGCGGAGGCGGCACGCTGCGGCGCGGCTCAGGAGCTTGGAATTCCCACCACGCCCAGGGCCGTTCACCAGGCCGGCTTGCGATGTAGGCCGGGAGGAGTGTATCCCGCACCAAAAACCAGCCTGCCTGAAGCTCCTCATCAGTCTCTGGGCCGAAGCCAGTCGTGAATCCCGTTCGACCGTTACTTCTGGCCTATTTCTGGGTTGCGAGAATCGATCATCGTAAGTCAGACCGTGCTCTCGCAGGACTTGCCGCGCCTGTTGGCAGCGGTCCCAGGCCTCACAGGCCAAGGTGAGGAGTTTGATGTGATGTTCTTCGAGTTCGAATTCGTCAAGAACAGAAGTCCACCATTCGCGGGTGTCCGCTCTGAGGTGCGCCGGTGGTAGTCGTGGTTTCTCACTCATTGTTCGTCCTCTTTTTCCATTTGATCGGGGGAAGCCTGCACAAACGTTGACCTAAGGGGCGCGGTACACAGTCATGAGGCGGTAGAGATTGACCCCTCCCCCGCTTGGTGGCTGTCCGGCTCACAATCGCATCGTAATCTCCTATTCCGCTTCACAGCGTTGCATCCTCGGCGCTGGTGGAGGTGTACAACAGAAGGCGGATCGCCCGGTCCCCTTTGGCCCCGCGAAGCCATGAGAATCGTTTACCGCGAAGACTGATATATATGGAGTGCTAGTTCTATTTCGATTGTATGACCTCGGTGCGGTTTTGGTTTCACAAAACGTCTGATGTCGGCGGGTGAAAAGAAAAAGTTTTCCGGCAGATCAAGTTTTCGCTTTGCCGATCCGCCGGCGATATTGCAGTGATCGCAGAGCACAGGTCCGGTAAACTGATATCGGTGTAATCCGGCCATCCAGCCAAAGTAATCCTCAGTAATGCCCAGGTCAGGGCGCGCCTTTCTCTTGGTCCAGCGCATGATTTCACGCTTTGATCTGAGGCAGCCAGGACAACGCCAGCTCTCCGAAAGGGATTCCCATAAACGATGGCAGTGCGCGCCATCATAGGCCCGATATTCCTCGTCTGTGGGTATCCGCAGACGTCTCTTCCTGACGCCAAAGGGATACCGATAGACGTTCTTTCTCTCCTTTGGCGTGCGAGCTTTCAGTGTGATCTTTTTCAATGTGCGATCCATTGGTTACCTCCTTACTGTTCCCATTCTTCGGGCATCGCCCACCAGGAGCAGTCATCCGCCCAGTACGCGTAGACATTAAGCTGCCAACGAGCGGCCAACAACGCGTCAATATCGTGGCTATTTGTCCCGTCTCTTCCCCCCTCCCAGCGTTCGACGCCGTCGCGGCCAAGGACACACGTGCCGCCGCACCATTCGGAAATTAAGTCAGCAATCCGTTGAGGCTCTGCGAGTCGAGGCTTCAACCATTCCATAGCTGCAAGGATGGCCAGCACTTCAGCTTTGTTGTCTCTCAGCGCTGAGCGAAGAGATTCTGAGATTTCACCGTTGCATCGAACCCTGAGCATGCCAGAAGGCAACGGGCTCAGCGTTACGCCAAGGTCATCACAGCGGGCAATCAACGCATCTGCGTCCATACCAACCTCGGTTTTTTCTTGAGGCAGGCCGAAATAGTAAGCGGTGTCACGGGAATCACTGGATTATTTTCAGTCACTCTCAAACTAACACCCCCCCCCTACCTCTCGTTTTTCCCAACCTAAGGTCCCTTTTTTATTCGCGGGTATACGATTTTTTTAGTGATTCCCGTGACACCCGCTCTAAGTACCTACAAAGTCAGATCTATTTACGTTGCTTTGCTAGAAGCTTTCTCGTGACAGTGATCCAGATTCCCGTGACACTCCTCCTTATGAGGGGCCGATTGGTCAGATTCCGGCGTACCGAGACCAATTCCCTGCCACACCCACACTCGTTGTTCATTCACGCGGCGTTGCTTTCCCGTGACAGCAGGCCGAAATCTCGTGACAGCTCGACCAAAGTTATTCGCGGTCTCCCGCGGGCGATGAGCGGCTACGGCATCCCGGTTGTAAGCTTGCAGAAGAACCTCTTTCGGAACCCAGCCGTTCGGCGTTTGAACGGTTTTTTTGTCCATCCAGATGCTAATCGGGTCGGTCTCAACCCGGAAATCCGCTGAGGCGTCTTTCGTCAATTGACACGCCACGAATCCGTCCGAACGTAATCCTGGCAGAACTTCCAAGACTCTGTTTAGTAGCCCGGATAATTGTGTAGGGTCTGAAAGCATGGCGTCCAGCTTATTTCGCTTGATTTCCTTACCCTTCACACCGCGAAAAACATTATCAAAAGGAATAACGTGCAGTCACTGGTAGAACGCCTCGTCCGCGTCATCTGCTCGGGGTAAATGATTCGTTGCGAACAAAAGTCGTGCATACGGGCGAAAGGAAAAGAACCGTCCATTTTTTATCTCGGCTTGGACAGTGTCGCCGCCGGTTATGCTTTTGACGTTTGAGGTATGGGACAACCGTGTGCCGGGTAGATCTGCGCAGATATTGGCGACCTTTCCATACAGCTCGGATATCGCAAAACGGTTGTTTTCGAGTGTATGGAGTGACAAGGTGGACACGTTTTCTATGCCGATGAAATTTATGACAAGAGTCAAAAAGGTGGATTTACCGCTCCCGCCTGGACCGCTCAATAGGTCAGCCTTCTGGTCATCGAACGCTGGGTCAATGATGGCCGTAATCATCTCGTAGCCGAGATCTGCTGCGCCCTTTGGAAATACTTCTTCAAAGAATTTATCGATCTTTTCACACCTTGCATCAGGATCAAATATCACTGGAAATTGAATGGGGGACAGAAAGGCCGGGTCATGGGGACGGAGCGTTATGGTACGCAGGTTCAGGATCCCGTCCAACACGGGGATTTCGTCAGGCGGGCGGTGCGTCCATAACTGCTGCGCTCCAGTGAGGATATAGTTGAATACTTCCCGGCCACGAAATGACGACCAACTATCGATTTCCCCCCAGTCAGTGAGGCTTTCTTTTACCAAGCGCTGGATGGCAATATCGCCATCCCGAACATAATGCCCGGCCTCAAAATGATACAGCTGTTGGCCTTCGTTCTTGGCGAAATGCTGCTTTTCGAGAATGTGCTCAGCGAGACGGATAACGAGATTCTTCCGGTCAGGCGCGGCCTCTTTCTTGGCATCCTTGAATGCGCGGGCAAAATCGTTGAGATTCAACTTACTGCCTAAAATCTCTTTGAATTTGGCCGTGTAGCTGGCATAGTCCGCAGCAGATAATTGCACTAGATGTTCTATCGCCTGAAAGGCGTGACCTGGGTCCTGCGTTTCCTTTGCCTGAGCCAGAAATACGTCGATGTTCTCGCGTAGGTCCGAAGCGGTGGCTTCGGTAATCGCGCCCGCTCCGGGTTCGTATTGCGCCATACTATGCGCTATTTTTGCTACTTCGGGATCAGGCAAGAGAGGTTCGCAGCGGCTGCTATTTACTTCTTGGAGGGTGGTAAGAATTTCCTCCTCATCGTGCCCCATACGTCGCAGGGAACCGCCAATGCTGGCGAGAGTGTCATTGCGCCTTCCTTCTGGGATCGGCCCGCCGGCGGCGGATTCCGGCTTGGATTTATCCCCGCTCTTCGCCTTGCTTGAATCCTGATCACGCAGGAGCTCAATCCATTTATCGGGTAGTTCAGCAGGCTCGAGTTCATCGGGATGATGATCCAGTTCCCATTCATAAGAACCATCAGGCCTAGTGCTCGGATCGACAGCGACATAGCCAGCCGTGCCCCGGACGTCGACGCCGGGGCCGAGTTTACCCGCGCTGCACCGAATGCCCCCAGGATCCCGGTATACGCGGTGATTCCCACCGCGTGGCGTAAGTTGCATGACCGTTTTAGGCAAGGCGCCGTGCTCCTTTTCAAGAGCGCGCAGGGCCTCCTCACCGTCAAGACTTTTCAAGTCGTCCTTGTCGGTATCGATCACAACCCAACCGCTGACATTCCCCGTGGGGATGCCAATGTTGGCTTTTGGTTCTTTGGCCCACCAACCTTCAATAACGGCAGGGTCCGTCGTTGCATTTCTGAAGCCGTGGGGAGCGAGGTTGCCATGGGGCTTTTTCTCCCCAGGCAGAAGTGGGAATACCGGGAAGCCCCGCGCGGCATAAGCCAGGGCCACGTCTTGCATCGTTACGCTCACGTCGCAATCCTGTCGAGCGCTTCCGCAACGGAAATGCCAGGCAATCCCGCCAGGAATTCTTCTAGATCTGACCTCAAAATGACGATGGACCGTCCGCGACGCCGGTGGGGAAATTGGTTGCGCGAGATGAGTACGCGGATGGCTTTCGAGGTTTTGCCGGTTACAATCGCTGCTTCGTCAACGCTGTAGGCCAATCGCTCGGGGGTGCTCTTCATGGGTAGTCCTCACTCTCTGTGTCCCTTGCGTCATTGAGTACATGGTGGGATAAACTAAATCAAGTTAATAATTGTTAACAAATAATAACGCTTGCTTCTGCCAGATAGTTTGTTTAACGTGTGCATATGCCATTCCCGGTGGATAAGGACCCTACACAGCGGCTGCGCTTCTATGCGCGTCTCGTCAACATCTCGTCACTTGCCCGCTTGAAGCGCTCCGAGAAACACGCTCTCGTGGAGGATTATAACGATACCTTTGGTGTCGGGATCGCTGTCATGTGGGACAGCCGCGAATGGGTTATCCCCTCGTGGGGGTCGGAACCGCTTCCCGTACAATGGAAGCTGATTGACGCTAGTCAGGCGCGGATCCGAGGCATCGTAAGAGACCTCATGGCGGGAAAAGCTTTATCGATGAAAAAACTGAGACGACATGATGACCGGGTCATGAGGTTGAAGAACGGCGTACTTCAGCGCGGTGCTGGAGGGACCTTTGTGAATCACGATCTAGTGCATGACCTGCTCGATCTACTGGAGCGACACGACGAGCCGTTCCCTTTCAAGGAGTGCCCGCGGATGGGATGTGGAACGATCTTCCACCCCATCCGCAGGCAGAAGTATTGTTCGCATGATTGCACGGTCGCTGCCAACGAAATAGGCAGGAAGGACAGTCGCCGCAAATATATGCGGGATTATATGCAGAAACGCAGAGCGCAAGAAAAACCTATTTCCTTTACGTGAACGACTGGTTGAACAGAATAAAAAGAGTGCAAAAGGAAGGCGGAATGCTACGTCCTTGTTGGTCCATGCTTGTTGACCGAAAATGCCGGAAGGTTCAAATGAATAGGGCGAGGTGAAGGCCAAGGGATAACACAGCCTTACTCTCCCGGTACTTTAGTCATAGCAACGTTTTCGCCGTCTGCAAGGGAAAACAGATGATGAGGAGGAACTCCCATGTGGCCCCTGGTAATTCGACCGCAAGCACGCCGCGCACGGGTTGCGAATGAACGCGCCGCGGAGAATAAATAATGCAACAAAGGCACAGCGTTGACAACAAGAGAACGCCTTCTGTATAGGGAAAACATGCGTGCATTATTCATAGGACTAGCTTTTAATTTCGCCCTGTCTTCCCCGGTTTGGGGGCAGGAGTTACTAGTGACGATACCCATCGATGTTGTAGGGGACGGCTGTTTCAATTACGATTTCCCAGTGCCCTCCGAAATTACGTATTACTTGGGGCATAATGTCATCGACACACTAGTTAGCGGCCCCTCTTTCCACCCCGGAGACTTCTTCTGGGTTCAGCGCTCGCTACCGTTGGGCCAGCTCGGCAGCGTGGACGTAAGTACCGGTGTGGATTTTGATCGGCTTGTAACGCTTCTAACCAACGGCGCATCAGATTCCATGGACACCCTTGTTAACTTTGACAATCGCCCATATTTCGGCGGCAATATGACATCAGATACCGAATTAATAGCAGGAAAAACTTAACCCTGTATGCTTCGTCATTAATCGGTTTTGGGCTTCCATTCCTGCGCGATTTTTTGCGCCTCCGCGACCTGAGCCTGCGTCATCTTTCTTTCCAGAATATCTCTACTTTTGACCGCTAATCCGCGATTCGCTCCAGTCAAATGAGCAGCGGCTATATTGCACCACTTATGCGCTTGTACGAAGTTTTGCGCCACGCCTGCGCCCCTGCCGTACATGACACCGAGATTCAACTGGGCAGAGGCATCGCCTTGGTCGGCAGCCTTGCGGTACCAGAAGAATGCTTGTGTGTAATCCTGCGCCACGCCTTCGCCGCTCTCGTACATGAGACCGAGATTGAACTGGGCAGTGGCATCGCCTTGGTTGGCCCTGGCCCGCAGGTCAGCAATATCGTCTGCTAGTGCTGGTACCCCGGCGGAGAGTAGGAGTGCGATCAGTCCAATCAAAAACCAGCGCATAGTGATTTCTAGCGCAACTGTTGTTGCATCCGCAAGCTGAAGAGCTTAGGTAGAAAAATTTCCAAGCATTGCTCAGTCCGCTGTTCCACTGGTGAAATTTGCGTCGTACAGATTGCGACGTCTTCTCGGGGACAGGCCGGAACGGGTTACCAAGGAAGTGATGAGACGTCTCGCGCCAACCTTCACAAGCTGCAATACCCCTCTCGATGCCATACATGATCCCCAAGATGCCTAATCAGCATACAGAATGTTAGACGATTGAAACCCGTCAGTTTTCCGTCCTGACACAACTTGCTCGTGCATGTGGATGCTCAACCGCTTTATATCAATGTAGTTTACTTGAAGCAAAACCTTCCTCTCGTGTGATTTGCTCACTCACGGCTGTTCTGAGCAATTGGCGTAGGGTGGTGCATAGTCTACGGTGGGGTTGGTTTTCTAGCGTTTTGTGCAGTTCACACAGGTGGTATAATCCTTCGTGTGCGCCGTCACAGAAGGCTCAAGGATTAATGAAATATATCCCGACTATCATCACGGTGTTGTTGCTGTTGTGGCCGCTGCCGGTTTCGCCCGGTGAGGCGGGCATTGAATGGGACATCCTGATTCAGGAGGGTCAGGAGCTGCATCGTGCAGGCCAATATGGCCGTGCCGTCACGGTTGACAAAAAAGCCCTTGAAATAGCCGAGAAAAACGTCGGGCCAGACCATGCCGATGTGGAAGTGAGCCTGAGTAATCTAGCCTCGCTCTACATTGACCAAGGCCGCTACGCGCTGGCCGAGCCGCTCTATAAGCGGGCGCTGGCAATAGACGAGCAGGCGCTGGGGCCGGACCATCCCGCTGTGGCGACGAGCCTGAACAACCTGGCGGACAATGGAAATTCTTTAGAAGAATGTTCGACCAACAAGAGTGAGGAAAAATAAGGCGCTACACGTATGCGTAGCCGCACACTCATCCTTGGCCTGATACTGTTAGCGGTATCCTCAGTCTCCGTCAGGTCAGACCCGAATTCCAGTTCGCCGGTCCTGCGGATTCCCAACAAATCACAAGCACATTTGACGCCTGCCCAGCATAAAATTAGTCCACTTCTCCGCCGCACCTGCTCGGCGCTGGAGGAGGCCAACGCTACGTCTACCAATGCAGCGACGTTGCGTATAGCCGAGCGCTTCTCATCTTCATTGGTGAAAGTCGACGACGCAGCGCGGGTGCAGGTGTATCTCAAAGTTGACTTCGTTGACGATGATATCCAGGAAATCCTTAAATCCGTTGGTGTCGAGATTGAGATTGTGAATGAGGAGTGGAATCTCATTCAAGCCTGGGTGCCATACGACTACATCGAGATCATTGCGGACTTTGAGTTTATCCTCAAGGTCCAGCCTCCCGATTACCCAATACCAATGACAGGTAGCGTTAGGACTGAAGGCGATATCCTTCTAAATGCGGTCGCCGCGTTCAATAAATTTGGAGTAGATGGCTCCGGTATTCGCGTCGGTGTCATATCAGATGGTGTGGATTCCCGAGCCGCCTCTCAGGCCACGGGAGACCTTCCGGTATTCGCAATTGCTAACGCTCATCCAGGATCCGGTGATGAAGGGACCGCGATGCTGGAAATCATCCACGATCTCGCGCCCGGGGCACAACTGGCATTCTGCGGGCCTGCGACTTGCCTAGCAATGGACGACTGCATACAGGTCCTAGCCGCGCCTTCCCCTGGCTTTCTAGCCGATATCATAGTTGATGACTTGGGATGTTTTGGAGAACCATTTTTCCAAGATGGGATGATTGCCCAAGCTGCTGCTGCTGCCATTGCCGGAGACGCGAGTTACGTATCATCCGCTGGCAACCAGGCTTCGGTGCATTACGAAGCCACGTTCCTAGACAGTTTCGACGGCGTCCATAGTCATCAGATTGGAGTCGGCAATACGATGTTCAACGTTACCGGTAACCCAGCCACTGTTGTTTTACAGTGGAGCAATATGTTCGGCGGGTCAGCGGACGACTATGACTTGTGCTTATTTGAAGAATCCCCTGCAACCTGTGCAGGTTTCAATACGCGGCAAGATGGGAATGACGATCTAATTGAGAGTTTTTCGGAGAACTGCTCTGCTGGCTGCTCTCTACAAGTCCGCAAGGTTTCGGGACTCACCAATCAGACTATCGAGCTATTTGTTCTTGGCACCAACGCTGCGTTGGACAATGCGGACACCATAACAGCAGGCAGCGTCTTCGGTCACCCGGCAGTCCCTGGTGTTTTCGCTGTTGCAGCGGCACACCAAGCCACGCCAGGTACTATCCAGTCTTCTAGCAACAGAGGCCCTTCCGACATTCACCATCCCTCTTTCGTGTCTCGCGCCAAGCCGGATCTGACGGCAGTTGACTGTGTCACGAACACTGGCCCCGGTACATTCCCTACTAAATTCTGTGGCACATCAGCAGCAGCGCCGCATGTTGCGGCTATAGCCGCCATGCTCCTTGAAGCTCATCCTCATTTCACGCCGGCGCAAGTGTACGAAGTTCTAACCAAGACTGCAGTAGATATTGAAGGAGGCGGGTTCGATTCACTTTCGGGATTCGGCAGGGTGGACGCCTTGGCCGCCCTGAACGCAACGACCGATTGTTCAGGCGTTGCCGCGCCCACGCTCGAAGAGATAAACGCGCGTGCCGATCTCTCCTTCTCTAACCAATCCTTGACCGGCACTCAGATACTCAAGGCGCAACACACGATTACGGCGGGGACAAACACCACGATTCCGAATGGGGCTGCAATTACGTTCCGATCCAACACCTCTCGGCTAGCGGCAGGGTTTTCCGCGCAACTTGGGGCAACACTGAGAATGGAAACGTCAAATCTTCCGTGTTTATAAGCAACGAGGCTAGGGTTCGCTCCGGGTCGGTATTCGGATGAGCATGAGGCTCCGCTGACGGTCGTGGAGCAGGCTGGGGCCAGGTTCTCACACCCTTCCCCTTGCTACAACCCTCGTGGTTGGTCGGCGGGAGTAGTTGCGGCAGGCTCACACGATTTTCCGCCCCCTGCCTGTTGTGAAAATTCGCGGGACTTTCACGGGGATTCGGGGGGAATGGAGAGGAATGGGGAGGACAACTCGATGTCCCGTAACCCCTATGGAATCAAGGCTTGTTGCCTCTTTTCGGGGGGTTACGAAACTCACGGTTTGTGTTGAAGTAGAACAGTGACGGGACACTGTTAAGGACACACAGAGAGCTCTTAACCTAGTGAATAGACACAGCTCGGCAGTCCTCTGGTTATGACGGCTAGACATTGCGGGGACAAACCGATCCCTTGGTGACAAGTAAAAGGAAAGCCGCTGGGACTGACGCGTATGGGTAAAGGACCAATTATGTGGCAACGCCGATTAGGGACTGTTTGGGGTATTGTCTCCTTGGTCGCTTGCCTCGCCCAAGCTTCCCCTTCTCTGGCCGAGGTCGAACCGCGCATCACAGGTGGTAAAAACGGTGTCATGTGGTGCCGTACATAAACACCAGTTCAAGCTCAGCAGCTCAGCAGCAAGTCCGTCGGTAGTTCCCAACGAAATACCAAGAGCAACTTTCTCGTTGAATTGCATCTGAATATGTTCAAAGGGATTCGCTAGCGCTTCAAGGTACTCTTCTTCTGTTAGTGCCTTCCCTGTCTCATCCTCAAACTTTTGTAACTCCCGCTTCACTTGCTCAGGGTCACTCCTCAGCTGGTCTAGCTTTGCCAGTGTCAATGCTACGCCGTGTTCTTGCACCGTACTAAGCGCTCTGGGGACACGTGTATGGAGAAGTGCAAGAAAATAGGCAACTTCCGCTGTCTCATGTGGCTCGGGAATAGCTCTGGGTTCCTGCCAGCGGTCCAAGATTGACTTGGCGACTCGTTCTCCAGGTCTACTCGTTCACCCGTAGGCGTTTCGGCGGTATAGAAATTCCCGATGATGCCAGTATTGAGCGGTGCTTGCCGTCTAGGTTCACCGCCCTCTTTATCGTAAACCCAGAACGTCTTTTCGCCTGCAGGTAGAAAATAGCGGAGGTAGAATTGTGGGTTATAGTGCTGTCGTTTTGCTGTCATTGAAAACTCAGCCATCGTCGATACGGCGTTCAGCCGGCAAACTCAAAAGCCTCCTTGGGATCATGGGCATGTCGGACGGCGTACGCCACCAAGTACCACCGGACGCGCTTGACCTGCGTCTCAGTCAACGGCAACGCGGGCCAGTGAGTGAGTACGTGCGGCGTTTGCAGGATCTGACGGAATTCGTGGGCCAGATTGCGGCCTGCTGGCGCTGAATTGCGATGCTCCCAGTACGCGATAGACGCGCATTTGCGGTCAGGAGAGGTGTGATCTTTGCCCGTGAGCCACGTGGTGCAGGTCTCGCTATACACTCCACTTGTGCGCAGCATCCAATTGATATTTCTGAGAGCCCCCGACCCGATCGACCCACCAGGTGGGAGCACCGGGTATATACGAAAGACGCTGCACTTCCTGCTGCTTTGGCTTCGGGTGCAAGCCAGGATAATGCTTAATCGGGCGCGTTCCATCCTGGACAACCACAACCCAGTACAACTCCGTATTGAGATATTTCCACACCTGCGCCTCATAGCTGTGTTTTGCCGCCATGCTCTCTCCTCCATCTCCCCTTCCTCGATGGGCGATTCCCCTGCAATGCTACGGGCTCGTAGCTAGCTTCACGCTATGTTATAGCTGATCATGGTTAAGCGCGTTGCCGATACGCCGATACCTCTTCGTAGTGGTGTTTGTCATGATCCACTGCTCTTCAAGAGGCCGTAGGGTTGTCGCTCGCCCTGCACCAGTACGGCGCGGCCTAAGCGTTGAAATCTCGACAAACCCCCCCCCTATCATTGCCCGGATGCGCCGCCGCCTCCGCAAGAAGACACGCTGTAGAGAATTTCGGACATTCGGCATGTACCTCGAGGTCTCGTTGACGGACCGCGCTACAACGACACTGCTGGCGGCGTTTCGGGCACAGGTACTGGAGCCCCACGGACTGATGTTTCGAGGGCACATTGTGAACCACGCCTTGTCCGGGGTTGTCGAACTGGGACGGCGGGACGACTACGAGGCCAATCAAGAACGCATCTTAGTCTGGCTCCTCCGCCACCCGCTGATTACCTCGGTAGATAAAAGTAGCCCGTACGAGTACGGGGCCGACAATGGGCGTGCGTGGGGAGGGCCGAGACCCTGACACGCGATGAAGAGATCCGCCAAGATTTAGCGCGCCAATGGCGGGAACTGGAGGGAGGCCAGGACGATAGCAGAGCGACACAGGAAATCGCCGACTTCCTGAGGATCGCTTACGGCTTGCGGAAAAGTAACCAGCCGGTCAAGCAAGGGCCGTCTTCGCCGCCCCCGGCCAAGCATTGAAATCACCCCGAGCGGCGGAGCACTACTGTGAATCAGACATTCGGTGCAATCGACCCCACACAGATTATTGAGAATGAGTTTCGGATTGGCATCCTGGAAGGGATTCTTGAGTGGATGGTCGAGAACAACCCCAACCTAGTCGGACCGAGCCCGCAGACGCTCGACCATCACAGCGCCTGTTGAGACCATCGGATAGAAGGGGAACGAAACGTACGGGGCCGGAGAACGCTCTTATCCCATAAGGAGGGACTCGCGATGTCGCTGGACGAATTCAAACAAGGGGTCATGGAATGGTATCAGGGCGAGATCAGTGGCGAAGTCTTGGCCAATCGTATGCTGGCCTTCTATGCCGATCCGGGGCAGCGCTGCAGGATGGCCGTCGTGTTGCAATTGGAAACCGAAACGAAAGCGCGCTTACGTCCGGTCATTATGGAGCTGGGAATACTGGCACAGGCCATGCCGACGATCAGAGTACAGGTGATGGGTCTCATAAGCTTCTTCCTCCTGTTCTGGTTTGAGATTTGAAGTGGCGGTTAGTCAGTAGCCATCCAACGGTGCGCGGGGCGGACCACGGTCCCCGAAGTAGCATCGCGGCACTCATTGTACAAGACAAGGGACGGACGTGGAATCGCTCTGGGGGTAGCGCAAGGTATGCCGTATTGCAACCGTTTACGTTCCTTTGTAGAACGTGCCGAGAATAGCTATAGCGAACACTACTGAGCTGGAGAGGAGCCAGAATGGGAGCAGCAAACACACCGCAGAAGATGTACAAGACCTGGCTCAGCGACAGTACGCGCTGGGAGCACTACAACCCGCGGGCTGGACTCTTACCCGTCGTGAAGATGCTTTTAACAGCGTAGTCTCCCCTTCCATGCCTTCTCCTTTCTCAGGCCATAGTCGCAAGCGCCCAGCGACATGCGCAAACGTCGCAGTCTGTATAGAGTGACCGACAGGAGCGGCATTCGCAGCATCCTGGGTGAGAAAAAAGGGGAGCGCTATGAGTGACAATCAGTGGGCAGCGGCAAACGCAGAAGGCGCACGGCTGTACCAAAGCGGCCACTATATCGAAGCCGAGCAACGGCTCCGGGCTGCCCTCCTCGAGGTGGAAAAATATGGCCCAAAAGACTCTCGGGTCGCCGTTGTCTTGAACAACTTAGGCAGCCTGTCTCACAATCAGGGCAAGCGAGATGAGGCGGCAGCGTGCTACCAGCGTGCGCTGTCTATCCGAGAGGAACACTATGGTCCTCACCACCCCTGGGTCGCGCAGAGTCTCAATAATCTCGCCTCGCTGTATCGGGAATTGGGGAAATACGATGAGGCCGAAACCTTTCTGCAACGCGCGCTGAAAATTGCGGAAGCCCTGGTCGGCCCCCATCATTACCGAATCACAAATTGTCTGAATAACTTAGCCGCCGTCTATATGGGCCAGGAACGTTATGAGGAAGCAGAATCTCTCTTCCAACGTTCTCTCGACATCCGACAGCGGGCGCTGGGGTCGACGCACCCGGCGGTCGCAACCAGCCTGAGTGGACTGGCTGAGCTTGCGGTTGCCCAAGGTAAGAATACAGACGCGGATCCCCTTTTCCAGCGCGCCTTACAAATCCGGGAAGAGAAGTTGGGAGCTGATCACCCTGCCGTTGCCATCCTACTTGAAAAGTATGCTGCGCTGCTGCAGAAGCTCAACCGCGGGGCTGAGGCCGGCGAGATGGCAGCCAGGGCCAAGGACATCCGAAGCAAACAGGCCCAGCCGCAGCCGGAACAAACGGAACACTAAGCGAACAGGGCGACCACATAGGATCGCCCCTACAAACAATTTCTATCCCTACTTCCGAGCCGGAACCATTTCGTCCAGCTGGATAATAATTCCGTCCGGATCTTTCAGAAACGCGCTCCGGATCGTACCGTCTTTGGTCTTGGCTAGGACGTGAGGCGGGGCGACAAATTCTACGCCTTTACTGACAAGATCTTTATGGACCTTGTTAAGGCCTTTCACCCACACCCCAAAGTGGGAAATGCCGATCTGGTCAACGAGAATGCTCTTGCCGGTCGGCGGGTCGCCAATGGGGGCAATAAGAGCAATGACCGGAGCATCTTCGTTCATCCCATACGGCGTGTTTTTCTTCTCACCGTGGCGCAGAATGGCAAACTTCACCTCTCGGTCTTTCTTCTTATAGATCCCCCGCTGATATTCGCCCTGCTCTACCGTCGTCCCTTTCTGAGCGACCTGAAAGCCCAGCAGATCGCAATAGAAATGCATGGATCGATCAAAATCTTTCGTACACAGGGCAATGTGCGACATTCCACGTGGATTCATACCGTCCCTCCTTTTTGCCGCGCCTCTGATTGGTTCAGCACGGTTTTCTCTTCTGTCTACGCTAAGTAGAATCCTCAGGTCAAGAGACCGCACGGGGATACACGGCGAGGGGAGACACGCTATAGTTGCCCAAGAAGGAGGATGCAGAATTGTCTGACTCGTCTCAGGATACACTAGATTCCCAAGATTCCTTTGATGTAATCGTCGTCGGCGCAGGGAACGCCGCATTTACGGCCGCCCTCGCAGCCAAGGTCGAGGGCGCCCAGGTTCTGGTCCTCGAAAAAGCCACTCAAAAACTTCGCGGTGGGAATACCCGGTTTACCGGCGGCGTGTTCCGCTGCACGTATAATGGGCTTGACGATCTGGTTGCCCTGGTCCGGGACAATGACGATCCCGGCGATGTGGTGGTCGATTCATATACGAAAGAGGCCTACCTCCAGGATATTGAACGTGTGACCGCTGGACGGGCCGATCCCGACTTGATTCACACTTTGATTACGCGTTCGTATGACACGGTACGCTGGATGGCCGATCTTGGTGTGGCATGGGAGTTTAGTCGCGCTGTCGGCGCGGTGACTATTGCAGGCAAACAAAAAACAAAATTAGCCCGAGGTGGCGCGCTCCGAGCCAAAGGGGAAGGCGTTCTTCTCTCCAGCACTTTGTTTCGGTTGGCTAGTGAAGCCGACATTCCGGTCTGGTATGAAACCCAAGCCCAGCGTATTGTGACCGGCCCCGGCGGTCGGGTGACCGGCCTTGAGGTCCGCGATCCAAGCGGTACCCGTAGTCTAGATTGCCAAGCCCTCATTCTGGCAAGCGGCGGATTCCAGGCCAATCCGGAGATGCGCACTGCCTATCTGGGTCCTAGCTGGAGTTTAGTCAAAGTCCGTGGGACGCGTTTCAATACCGGGGAGATGACGCGGGCGGCATTAAGCATCGGAGCCCAAAGTTATGGCGAATGGGCGGGCTGTCATGCTACGCCGATTGACGCGGATGCACCAATCTACGGCGACCTACGCCTAACAGACAAAACAAACCGGTTGTCCTACCCATTCTCGGTCATGGTCAATCTGGACGGCGAACGGTTTGTCGACGAAGGCGAAGATTCCAATCTATACACCTACGCCAAGATGGGCCGCGAAATTTTGCAGCAACGCAGCGCCACCATCTTTCAGGTCTTTGACCAGCAGACCGTGTCCCTCTTAGAAACCCGCTATAATACGGGCACGCCCATTATCGCAGCCACCCTGGCTGATCTGGCGGACCGGATTGAAGAGCGTTACGCAGCCTTAGATTTTCGGAGAGACGCTTTCCTGGCTACGCTCGAAACGTATAACGCAGCCGTCCAAAAGGGCGAATTCGATCCGGATATAAAGGACTGTAAACATACAACCAGCTTACGACCCGAGAAAACCAATTGGGCCACCCGACTCGATACCCCACCGTTTCATGCCTATGCCGTTTCGTTGGGTATTACTTTCACGTTTGGTGGGATTCGGATCAATACTGATGCAGCGGTCGTAGATTACTTGGATCGGCCCATTCCCGGCCTGTTTGCAACCGGTGAAATGACCGGTGGGTTTTTCTATTTGAATTATCCCGGCGGCGCAGGCCTGATGCGCGGCGCCGTATTCGGCCGGCTGGCAGGCAGTCATGCTGCGCGGTTTGCACGGGGGGAGTAGAGCCGTGCTGCAATCGACGCAAGGCCCGGCTGAACTTCGAGCCCTACTCTCGAAAGAGGAACTCCTCATTGCGCCCGGTGTGTACGACGGCTTGTCCGCTCGGATTGCTGAGGCGGCAGGCTTTGCTGCGCTGTATATCAGTGGCGGAGCTATCGCCCGCAGCATGGGTTATCCCGATGTTGGTCTAGTCACGCTGACGGAAATGCACAAACGGTTGGAAGAGATTCGGGCCGTCACGACGTTGCCGCTTATTGTCGATGCCGATACTGGTTATGGAAACGCCATTAACGTGATTCGGACCATTCGTGCCTACGAACGCGCTGGCGCAGCAGCCTTACATATCGAAGATCAAGTAGAGCCCAAACGTTGCGGCCACTACGAAGGCAAACAGGTCGTCGGCCTTGCAGAGATGGTCCAGAAGATTCAAGCCGCTGTTGAGGCACGTGGCGCAAGCGAATTGGTGCTGATCGCTCGGACGGATGCACGCGCTGTACTGGGCGTAGACGCGGCTGTTGAGCGCGGGACTGTTTACGCCGAAGCGGGTGCGGATGTGATTTTTGTCGAAGCCCCGCAGTCGATTGAGGAAATCGAGCGCATTGCCTGCGCAGTCACAGCGCCACTTTTGATTAATATGTTCTGGGGCGGTAAAACCCCGCTTGTGCCAGCCGAGCAGCTGGCCGCACTCGGCTACCGGATCATGATTGTCCCGTCTGATCTGCAGCGTGCGGCTATTCGGGCTATGCAACGAGCAGCAACAGAAATCCGTATGCACGGCCATACGGAAGCCATTGCTGAAGACATGGTGTCTTTTCGTGAGAGAGAAGAGATTATTGGGCTGCCTGAAATTCAAGAATTGCAGCAAAGATTTCTTAAAGAATCTTAGCCTTGCCTATCAAGGAGTAAAGAAGAAACACCATGGCTACAACTCGAAAAGCCTTTACAGTCCGGGTCCCTGAGACTCGTTTACGCAAACTGATGAAAGCCCGTAAAGCGAAGACACAATCTGAGCCGATCAATATATTATCAGCCGAAGAAGAAGAGAGAGTACATTTGCATAAGACTCTGAAAGAGACCGCCGGGACAATTCTCTAATCAGAGATCAAAGAGTTTCCATCTGAATAGCAAAAACATGGATAGGAAGAGTCCTCAAGTAACAGCAGCGCTGTGCGATACCCTTACCCGGATGGCCTTTGATACACTGCCGACTGAGGTTATCGAGGTCGCCAAACGTATCATCCTCGACGGCATTGCCGTTGCGGTTGCCGGGGCGAGAGAACAGGGTCCGACTATTGCCGCTGAGCATGTGAAGAGCCAAAGCGGAAAGGAGATCGCGACCGTCATCGGCCACGGATTTCGGACCTCGCCGGTTTTGGCTGCGTATGCCAACGGCATCTCCATGCACGTCTTGGACTATGAACCCATGTGGAGTCCGCCGACGCATGCCACGTCGCCGACTCTTCCAGCCATTCTCGCTTTAGCCCAGGAAAGACAGGTCTCTGGACAAGAGATTATCTCCGCCTTTGTCAAAGGCTGCGAACTCCAAGGCCATATTCGGCTCGCCTCACACCAATACGTGCCTGGCGAATTCACCGTTCATCCGCCAAGCAGCGTAGGCCTCATGGGCGCAGTCGTAGCTTCAGCCCATATTCTTGGCCTCAGCCAAGAACAGCTTCAGCATGCGCTCGGCATTACCGCTTCACGAGCTGGTGGGCTCATGGCGAATGTCGGGACCATGGCCAAGGCAACCCACTGTGGCTGGGCCGCAATGTCTGGTTTGGACGCCGCCTTGTTGGCGGCGCGTGGATTTACCAGCAACGCAACGATTTTTGAAGCACCCAATGGCTATGTGGAGCATTTTTTTGGCGAGCGGTTTAATTATGACGAATTGCTGAGTGTGGGCCACTCGTATCGCATGGTCGATCCAGGCTTTGTCATCAAGATGTTTCCATGTCAGTATGGCACCCATTTTGGCATCTTGGCCGGGCTGGATCTCCACAAACAGATTTCAAATCCAGACCGAATTGCGTCCGTCCACATCACTTCACCGGTTATGCCATATGTAGACCGACCTGCACCCAAGAACGGTCTGGACGGCAAGTTCAGTTTTCAATACACGGTCGCCGCAGCCCTCCTGGACGGCTCAGTGACAATTCGTACCTTTTCTGATGACCGCTGTACGCAGTCAGATATCGTGGCGCTCCTGTCCCGCACGACTCTCACCCAAGATGAGACCATTCCCGGTGTGTTAGAGAAAATGTGGGTGACGGTCGCCGTAAAACTGCAAGATGGACAACGCCTCACCGCTCGGTGCGACGGGCCACAAGGCTTTTGGGGCCTTCCGCCACTCCAACACGAGGAACATTTGGTCAAGATTCGGGATTGCTTGAGAGTCCGTCTTGATGCAAAACAAACTGAACAGTGCATTCAGCTTATTGAGATGCTGGAGACCCTGCAGTCAGACGAAATCGCACAACTTATTGCTTTGATTGGGTGACAGTCTTCCGTCTCCCCTATTACAAAGAGTGCTAATGACAGAGCATGGACAAATTCCTGCGGAGAAGGATATGAGCGAAACGCAACTCTTATCTGAAGTCGTTGACCATATCGGACTACTGACGCTGAACCGGCCCGAGGTGATGAACGCGTTTACTGATAGAATGCGCGAGCGGCTGCGGAGTCAGCTCGAACAGTTCTTGACAAATCCTGATGTTCGGTGCGTAGTCATTACGGGTGCAGGCAAAGCCTTTTGCGCTGGTGGTGATATCGCCAGTATGGCTCAGCTCCAGGACGACAACGCGACGGAGGTGGTTGAACAACGGATGACGCTGGGCAGCCAGGTTGTTCAACTGCTGCGGCGTATGCCGCAGCCGGTCATCGCTGCAGTCAACGGAGCGGCGGCCGGTGCGGGTGCGAATCTCGCCTTGAGCTGCGATTTTCGACTCGGTTCGGACCGAGCGTTTTTTGCCGAAAGCTTTGTCCGCATCGGTCTTGTCCCGGACTGGGGCGGATTCTTCTTTCTGCCTCGCCTGGTTGGCACAGCCAAAGCCATGGAACTCATGATGACCGGCGATCGCATCAAAGCCGAGGAAGCGCTCCGGCTAGGGCTGCTCAACCACGTCTATCCGGCGGATAGTTTTCGTGAAGAGACCCTCAATTTTGCTCGCAAGTTAGCCGCCGGCCCAGCCGAAACTCTGGCTCGAATCAAAGAAGGCGTCTATCTTGGCGCGACAGCGTCTCTCGAACAAGCCCTCGCTTATGAGTACCGCACCCAAAAATCAATATTCCTATCCAACGACGCGCGTGAGGGCATGCGTGCATTCTTAGCCAAGCGCCCACCCGAATTTGGGTAGGGGCCGGATCAATAACGAAGAAAAGGAATATACCATGGCCCGTCTGCCTTATCTGGACCGAGAAGACTTGCCTGAACTCGAACGCGATATTTTTGATGATCTGCTGCAACAGCGCGGCTCAATTGGCAATATTTTTCGGATTGTGGCCCACAGTCCCCTACTGCTACGGCGCATGCTGTATTTCAGCGATGGGCTACGCAACCGCACGAAACTTGATCCACGGCTGCGCGAACTGGCCATCATGACAGTCGGCAGGTTGACTGATTGCGAGTACGAATACACCCACCACCAGGCCTTCGCCAAACGGGTCGGCGTCCGTCTCGAACAAGTCGAACGACTGGCCGACTGGGAGACCGACCCAGCTTTTAATGCACAGGAACGGGCCGTGATTCGGTATGCAACCGGGATGACCCAGCAGGTGCGTGTCACGGATGCGACCTTTGACGCACTGCGTGATTTTTTCGATGAAGAGCAGATTGTCGAGCTGAGTCTTAACACTGCCTTTTACAATATGGTTGTCCGCTTTCTGCATGCAACCCAAGTTGATCTTGAGCCGGAGTCAGAATAGACGGCACTCTACGTTTGCTTCCCGCCTTTTCAAAGTGTGGGTATTTCCCTACATGATTGTAGGTTTCTGCAAACAGAAAGCGGACGGTCTCGTTCGGTTTTTTCGCTAAGAAACGTCAGAACAGTACAGGCCGGGACCGGGCTCGGGCCCATCGCTTCTCCAATATCAGAGTTGAATCAGAGTTGGACCAAAGTTGCTTTATTTTATTTTTCCAAGAAAAACATAGCACTTCGGGTCTACAAGGATGACGGCTTCAAGGGCGGCCTCAACCTGTTCATCTCGCGGCTGCAGGCTGACAGCACTCAACTGCGTCTAGCCCGTTCGGCCTATTCTTTTCTGGCACGTCCATTGCTGCAGACAATCAGAGTGATGGCTTATCGGGAGAGGCCACTGCTCCAATTGGTGGACCAAGCAGCTGTTCAAAGGTGGACCCGCTTGGGGAACTGGTAAGCCGGGGCATATGGCCCCATGCCAACTCACTTGTTCTCTCCACTTCAGAGCCTACTAACACACTCTCCCCATCCCTCCTCTATCCCAGCGGAGCCGGGCCCCTGCACCCGGCTCCGAATCTTTTCTTCCATTAACAAATGATCGTAGGGGCGAGATTACCTCGTCTGGACGACCTTTTCGGAATGTCTATTAAGCCGGCTCAATACAAGCAGCTACGTCATTACGCGGAGAATTGACCACGGTTGAAACCGCATGGGTTTCCATCTCGTCTTCGGGATACGGGCCGAGCAACGGCAGGATTTTTTGTGGGTTTTCGACATGCGGATCAAGCCACTGGGCTTCTACGTTGCGCGGCAAGATTACCGGCATACGGTTGTGCATTTCTGCTAGTAAGGCGTTTGGTGTTGTCGTAATAATGGTACACGACTGTATCGTTTCTCCGGACGGCGCGGACCACGTTTCCCATAAGCCGGCAAAGCCAAATGGTTCGCCCGACTTGAGTCTAATATAATGCGGCACCTTGGACTTGCCCTCTTTTTTCCATTCGTAAAATCCGTCCGCGAGCACCAGACAGCGCCGTTTGCGTAGCGCTCGACGAAAACTCGACTTTTCCGCAATCCCTTCGGAGCGGGCATTGATCATTCGATTGCCGATGGCTTTGTCCTTGGCCCACGAGGGGATAAGCCCCCAGCGCAGCGCGACGATCTTGGGCTCATCCGTATGGACCAGAGCCCAGACCGGCTGGGTTGGGGCAATATTGTAGCGGGCCGCCTGAGGAGAGGGCGTAGATCGAGCGATAAAATGCGCATTGATCCGTTCCGCATCCGACGTCAGGCTATATCGGCCACACATAAGACCCTCCTCCTGACTTTTTCTTGCGCTTGCATTGCGCTCGGGCCAACAGCCCTACTTGTCTCGATCATGCGCTATCATCAGGCAGTTTGCAATTGCGCAAAATCGCCCATCCATTCCTTAGCGTCCCTACTGTCCCTACCGCACAACGAAAAAGGGGCGGAAAATCCGCCCCTCTCTTTTTGTCTGTTTTCTCACATCGCGGCGCTTACAGTACCTCAAATAACCCGGCTACACCCATACCGCCACCAACACACATAGTCACGACTACATTCTTGGCCCCGCGCCGTTTTCCCTCACGCAGGATATGGCCGACCTGGCGGGCGCCAGTCATGCCGTATGGATGGCCGATCGAGATGGCCCCACCATTCACATTGTAGTTCTCCATCGGAATGCCCAGCCGATCCCGGCAATAGACTGCCTGCACGGCAAAGGCTTCGTTGAGCTCCCACAAGTCGATGTCATCCATTTTTACGCCGTGGCGATCGAGCAGCTTGGGAATCGCAAACACCGGGCCGATGCCCATCTCATCCGGCTCGCAGCCTGCCGCAATCAAACCTTTGTATAACCCCATCGGTTCCAGACCACGCTTCTCCGCTTCTTTGGCTTCCATTAAGACAACGGCGGCCGCCCCATCCGAGAGCTGACTCGCATTACCCGCAGAGATTGAGCCCTCCGTCACTGAAGGCAGGGCGGCGAGTCCTTCGAGGTTGGTGCCGGGCCGATTGCCCTCATCCCGAGAGAGGGTCACCTCTTTCTCCGTCACCTCGCCGGTTTCCTTGTTCTTCACGTCCATTATGGTCGTAAGGGGCACGATCTCATCGTCGAACTTGCCGGCCACTTGGCCGGCTGCAGTCCGCTGCTGGCTAGACAGTGCATATTCGTCTTGCGACTCCCGCGAGACATTATAGCGTTGGGCCACGATCTCGGCGGTTTTGAGCATAGGGAAATAGATCCCCGGCGCGTTCTCCATGAGCCAGCTATCAACAAAATTCTTGGTGTTGAGGTGATTTTGCACCATGCTGATCGACTCGAGCCCGCCGGCCAGCATGACATCGGCACCGTCCACAATAATCCGGTGGGCTGCCGTACTAATAGCCTGCAAGCCGGAGGAACAATACCGATTGATAGTCATGCCTGCGGTGGTCACCGGAAGCCCGGCCTTCACTGCTGATGTCCGAGCAATATTATGTCCAGTTGAGCCTTCCGGCAGTCCACAGCCAAAGACCACATCTTCAATTTCTTCGGGCGCAACGCCCGCGCGCTCAACCGCGTGCTTAATGACATGTGCACCCAGAGTTGCGCCACTCGTCTTGTTCAAACTTCCTCGAAAGGCTTTGCCAATTCCGGTCCGAGCAGACGACACAATAACGGCTTCTCTCATGAATCTAGCCTCCTTCGTTACTGATCTTATTATATGTTTTGGTCAGCCTATCCTACCCAAACAGCTCCGCCAACAGGGCAGTATCTAAGGGGGTATTCTTTCAATAATTTCAGCAAAGGATTTGCTCCTGCCTCACCTTGTGGCTATTATAGCTACCAAAAGACTATCGAGGGACAAACATGTTCACCGTTGGAACACGCGAGTTAAAAGATCGGCTGACCCATTATCTTCGGCTCGTTCGCCAAGGCACGACACTTATAGTTACAGACCGGGGCAAACCGATCGCAGTTGTCAAACCAGCCACTGGGGATGAAGTCAGCGACCTGACCGGCCAATTGGCCGGTCTCGCCGCTGAGGGGTCAGTATCACTCCCTCATGGGCACGGGTTTCTTTCCAAAGCACCGGCAGTGAAGGGTAAGGGCAAACCCGCTTCCCGGCTCATACAAGAGGGAAGGCGGTGATCTATTATCTCGACACCAGCGCCCTTGTAAAACGTTACTACTCCGAGGCGGGCTCTTCGTGGGTGCATAGCCTCTTTGTCCCGGATAATATCCTCGTTGCTTCGCGGGTTGCCTACGCTGAGCTGCTCGCTGCCTTGGCGCGTAAACGTAGAGTTCGTGAAGTAACGGAGCGTGGTTTTACATCTGCCGTAGACAGCTTTCAGCACGAATGGCAGGAATGTGTCGTTGTCGAGGTCTCCGATGCCGTTTTTGCTGATCTGCTCGCGCTTGTCCAACGCCATGCGTTAAGAGGATTTGATGCGATCCACCTCTGCTCGGCATTGTGGTTTCGCCAACGCACCAAGGCAGATCTGACATTTGTCTGTGCTGACCACCAATTACTGCGAGCAGCTGAGAACGAGGGGATCGAGATTGCCAATCCCGAACGCATGGATACGCAGTAACGAGCGCGGCCGTATGAGGAGTACTGTTGTGTTTTCTCTGTCAGGCTTGACCTCCGATTCTCCTTGACTTCTTCTTCATTTTTGGCAATGACGAGAAGCGTTTCATATACGAAGAGAGGGGAAAGCCAATGATCGAAGTCTGCGACCTGACCGGCGCCCACGACTTACGCTTTAGTCCGTTCTGCGCACGCACCAAAGCAGCTCTCCGTTATAAGAACCTGGACTACACGACTATACCAATTCGATTTTGCGACAAGGACAAACTGGCTTTCTCGAACCAGGATCGCGTGCCGGTCATCAAGGACAACGACACCGTTGTGTCCGATTCATGGAAAATCGCACAGTATTTGGAAGAGCAGTACCCGGAAGCCAAGCTCTTTCCTGGCTTGGGCATGAAAGAAGCCTGCCGGTTTTTTAATATGTATATTGACAACACGCTGCACCCAGCGCTCGTTCCCGTCATGCTGTATGACATCTTTGAAAAGATCGAGCCGGTAGATCGAGACTATTTCCGTGAAAACCGCGAGGCTCGGTTCGGTGCGACGCTTGAAGACATTGCGGCCAAACGCGACGAATCCCGCCCACGCCTCAAAGCCGTTTTGGCTGACCTTGAGGCTGTCGCCTTGGGGCATGAATACCTCTTTGAGATTTTAACCTATGCCGACTTCAGTCTGTTCGGCACCTTTACCTTTGCCACCCGAGTGAGTGACGAACCACTCTTTGACTCCGCACCAGCCCTCGGGAAATGGTGGGAGCGGATGCGGGAAAGATTTCCGATCTAGAAAAGAGCGCCACACGCTGCATCCCTACTTCGCTGAATCTAATACGGCTTTCTTCTCTCCAACAACCACCCGCGCCAGCACGAGCAGGGCAACCAGATTCGGCACGGCCATCAGGCCGTTCAGCGTATCGGATACACCCCAGACTAACCGTAGGGCACCAATCGCACCAATATAGAGAAACACGAGAAACAGAATACGGTACGGAATGACAGCGACCTTCCCAAACAAATACTCCCAGGCTTGCTCGCCATAAAAACTCCATGTCAGCATGGTGCTATAAGCAAAAAGAATAAGGCACACAAAGACGATATGCTCACCCAGGCCGGGCAGACCGCGCGCAAATGCTGTGGCGGCAAGAACACCAGGAGACAAGTCAGGCTCACCCAGAACGCCGGTGACCATGATGACCAGCCCGGTGATGCTGGCGACAATCAAAGTGTCAACGCATACCTCCCATATACCCCAAAAGCCTTGACTAACCGGCGTGTTCTTGGCTTGGGAGTGTATGATAGACGCTGAGCCTAATCCCGCCTCATTGGAAAATATGCCGCGCGCAATGCCGTAGCGCATAGCCATCATCACCGTCGCTCCACCCCAGGCACCAACCGGCGCCGCAGGGGTAAACGCGGAGCCCACAATAGTCGCCAGTGCGTCAGGCAAAACTGAGATATAGCGCAACAGGATAAATATCCCGCTAGCTAAATACAGCACGGCCATAAACGGCACCAAATATTCTGTCGTGCGTCCAATACGTTTGACCCCACCGAGAATGACGACAGCTACCGAAGCGACGATCAGTCCTCCGGCGAGAGGTCGAGAGAACGCAGCCGTCTCATGCAAGCTCGTGGCGACCGTATTGGCTTGGACCATATTACCGATGCCGAGCGCGGCTATGCCGGTGAGGAAAGCATACACGCCGGCCAGCCATTTCTTCCCCAGCCCGTCGGCAATGTAATACATCGGACCACCAGCGATCGCACCATTGTGGGCATTGACCTGGCGGTACTTCATACCAAGCACGACCTCGCTAAACTTGGTTGCCATGCCCACCCCAGCAGTCACCCACATCCAAAACAGCGCCCCCGGCCCGCCCCAATACATGGCGGTACTCACGCCCACGATATTGCCTACCCCGACCGTCGCAGCCATCGCAGAACTCACGGCCTGAAACGCGCTGAGTTCGCCTGCCCCCTCATCGTCCTTACGCGTAAACAATTGACCCAGCGTTGAGCGCCAGATCAATCCCAGTTTGGTAAATTGTAGAAAGCCCAGGCGAAAACTGAGATACACCCCCGTGCCGATTAAGAGGACCATGAGCGGCGGTCCCCACACTATGGAATGGATAGCAGTGTTTATTTGTTCGATTGTTGTTAGCATTGTTCCTCAGTTCGTTTCGCTGTGGCGCAAGACATTTGACCATCCAGGCCGGAATGACATACAAGGGCGAGAGTATGAATTATTGTTTTGAGGAAGGATAGCGATGAAACGTGTTGGGGTCGATGTCGGTGGGACGTTCACCGATTTGATTTATATTGATGAGGAAAACGGCGAAGTCGTCGTTCGTAAGCTGCCCAGTACGCCGGTAGATCCCTCCCAGGCTGCTCTCCAAGGTGTGGATGAACTGTGTGAGCGCGCAGGTATCACACCGGCGCAGATTGATCATTTTTTTCACGGTACGACGGTGGCCACGAACATCGTGCTGGAACATACTGGGGCTAAAGTCGGCATGCTCACCACCAAGGGCTACCGCGATATTCTCCACATCGCGCGCCACAAGCGTCCGTTGTCGTTTAGTCTGTATCAAGACGTACCGTGGCAGAAGCATCCGCTTGTGCGGCGTCGCTACCGGCGGCCTATAACGGAACGCATCATTGCGCCTCAGGGTGAAGTGCTCACCCCACTTGACGAAGACGAAGTCCGCCAGGCCGTACGCTTGCTCAAAGACGAAGGCGTTGAATCTATTGCCGTGTGCTATCTCTTCTCGTTTCTCAACCCGGCCCACGAGAAACGAACCAAAGAAATCATTCTGGAGGAATACCCTGACTGCTATCTGTCCGTCCGGCATGAAGTATTGCCGCAGTACCGAGAGTACGAGGGTTTTAGTACGGTCTGTCTCAACGCCTATGTCGGCCCACAGATCAGTCGGTATGTCAGGCGCCTGGATCAGACCATCACCGACAAGGGTATTCATGGCGGACTACATCTGATGACGTCGGTCGGCGGCATGGCCACCACCGAAGGCGCAGCCTATCGTCCGGTCAATCTGCTGATGTCTGGGCCGGTTGCCGGTCTCATCGGTGGGATTTGGACCGGCAAGAGTACGAGCTCTCCCAGCGTCATCACCCTCGACGTGGGCGGGACGTCTGCGGACATCGGCGTTGCGCCCGACGGCCAGATACGGATGAAGCATTTGCTCGATACCAGGGTTGCAGGCTATCACGCCATGATCCCGATGGTCGAGATTGATACCATTGGGGCGGGCGGAGGCAGCCTGGCCTATATTGACGCAGGCGGCATGTTTCGGGTGGGCCCGAAGAGCGCGGGCGCCGATCCCGGCCCGGCGTGTTATGGCAAAGGCGGCAGACAACCAACGGCAACCGACGCCCTGGTTGTCCTGGGCAAAATCCGAGCGGAGAACTTTCTGGGCGGTCAGGTTCAAGTCCAACCACGTTTGGCCGAGGAGGCTGTGCACCGAGAGCTGTGTCAGCCGTTAGGCGTGGACCTTGACCAAGCAGCCCTCGGCGCTGTGCGGATTCTGACCCACAGTATGATCGAGGGCATTGAAATCAGCAGTGTCCAAAAGGGCTATGACCCGCGCGACTTTGCGCTTGTTGCCGCAGGCGGAGCCGGACCGTTGTTTGCGTGTGATATTGCGCAAGAACTTCATATTCCTAAGATCCTGGTGCCGCGTTACCCTGGCATTACTTCGGCGCTAGGACTCCTGGCAACAGACATTGTGTATGAGTTTGTCGCCACTGAGATGCAGCTCTTCTCGACGCTGGATCGTGACAAACTTGCAACAGACTTTGCTGTACTTGAAAAACAGGCCATCGAGCGGCTCCAAGTAGACGGCATGGACGCGGACCAGTCCGCGCAGCAGTCTTTGATCCGACGTATTGCCGACTGCCGCTATACCGGTCAGGGTTACGAGTTGCGAGTCGCACTGCCGCTCGGCGATATTACTCCGGCCTGGCAAGAGCAGGCTGCTGAAGCGTTCCATACCGCCCATGAACGCGAATACGCGCGGCGCTTTCCAGACAGCGACATCCAGATCGTTAATATTCGGGTACAGGGAGTCGGCCTCATTCCCGAGCTGCGTTTGAAAGATATTCCAGTCGGCAATGCCAATGCGCAAGAGGCCCTGACTTCAACGTTGGACGTCACATTCGATGCGGATGGCAAACCAGAGAAACTCTCAACCGCATTCTATGACCGCACGCGGTTGAAAGCAGGGAATATCATCACTGGACCAGCCATTATTGAGCAGCTTGACAGCACGGTCGTAGTCAATCCCGGTTTGTCCGCAGAAGTCGATCAGTATGGCACGCTGATTATTGCGTGTGAGTAAAGTGAGACACAGGAGATAACGGGATGGCCTCAACAAACGGACACCCAGCACCCAACGGCGCCTCCCGTTCAAAGGACCCGATCACCCTGCGCGTCTTGAGCGGCGCTTTCACTGCCGCGGCCAAAGAGATGGCGCACGTCCTCTACCGTATGTCCTACTCCAGCATTATCCGCGAGTCTGAAGACCTTGGGGCGGGTCTGTATGACGCTGAGGGCAACGAAATCTGTGAGAGCGATACCTCGCCCATGCACGTGGGGTCGCTGCCCGCCTATATTCGCGGCTTCTTGAAACGGCTCAAAGGCAAGATCAACGACGGCGACGTCATTCTTCATAACCATCCCTATTTGGGCGCATCCCATACACCCGATTTAGGCATCGCTGTGCCGGTGTTCTGGCAAGGCGAACTCATTGGCTTTGCCGCAGTCACCGCCCATCTGCTCGATATGGGGGGAGCCGCGCCCGGAATCAATGTTGATGTGGTCGATGTATGGGCGGAGTCCCGACTGTTCAATGGCATTAAGCTGTACAACAAGGGCGTGCGCAATGATGAGCTGTGGAATTTCTTTCTCGATAATGTTCGCACTCCGGAGATGAATGCGGGCGATATTGAATCCATGATCGCCGCCTGTCAGCTCGGACGAGAACGCTTTCTGCGTCTGATTGAAAAATATGGTGCGACCACTGTGCTGGATACCGCTCACGAGCTGATGGATTACTCAGAGCGCATGCTACGCAAAGAGATCGAGAGAATTCCGGACGGTGAGTATGTCGCGCCAACTCAATATCTCGACGACGATGGGCGCAATCGCGATCAGCCGCTTGCCGTGTGCGTCAAGGTCAAAGTCGACGGCAGCGAGTTGACCATCGATCTCACCGGCTCAAGTCCCGAGGTCCCAACGGGCTATAACGTGCCGTTTGAGGGCAGCACGCTGGTCGCGTCCTACGTCATTGTGCGCAGTATACTGCTTGATGAAGCCACCTATCCCGATGCAGTGCCGCAAAACGAAGGCATCTTTCGGCCCATTACCGTCATTGCGCCGGAGGGCAGCATTTTTAATCCGCGTTTTCCGCGCGCCTGTTTTAGTCGTTTTAATCAGGTCCAGTATCTAGCTGATGGGGTGAACCTTGCCCTTGCCCAGGCGGTTCCGGACAAGGTGTGTGCCGGCAATGCCGCGCATGTTCATTTCCTGAGCTATAGCGGCTTTCTTGAAGAGAAAGGACAGTACTGGGTGTATCTGGAAGTCAACGAAGGCAATTGGGGCGGCCGTTTGGGCAAAGACGGCCTCGACTCCATAGCTTGCTTGATTGAGAATACGCGAAATAATCCGGTCGAAGAGCTGGATATGCGTTTTCCTCTGCGCAACGAGCGCTACGAGCTGCGTGATGAGCCGATTGCGCCGGGGAAATGGCGCGGCGGGATAGGCATTGTACGTGAGAATCGTTTTCTCGTGCCAGGCTATTTGTCATCGGAGGCAGAGCGACATTTTGATCCACCGAAGGGAATCTTCAACGGTGGGGATGGCTGCCGGGCATCGATGATTAAGAATCCAGGTGTTGAGGGTGAAGAGTCGTTGTATAGTAAAGTCACCGGCTATCCCATGCAGGCAAACGAGCTGATCCAGATTAAGACCGCAAACAGTGGAGCCTACGGCAATCCGTTTGAGCGCGATCCCCAGCTCGTTTTAGACGATGTGCTCGACGACTTCATTACGGTAAAGATGGCGGAAAAAGACTACGGCGTGGTTATCAACCCTCAGACAATGACGGTTGATGAAGACGCAACCCAGCAGCGCCGTGTAATCGCGCAGTGAAGCGCCGCGTTCGCGCAGTGATTTATAGGCCCGAGTCACAACAACTGTCGGGACGAGGTTGCCTCGTCCCCCCACCCCAACAAGAACCCGCCTTACACGCCGTGCAACCAATCATGCAGCGCCGCCCTTGTGCTGTCATAAAAGTCTACATATGAAGTCGTGGTTCGATTAACTTAATGAGATCCGTACAGGAATAATGACCCTACGCGCGGGGTTTTTTATATTTCCAGTGTTGATGTGGGGGATGGACGGCCTTGTTCATCCATCTGTAAGTTTTGCGGTTAGCTTGGCGGCGAGCTTTGCCCAGTCAGAGGAATTCCCCTCTTCGGCTGTTATAGCGAAGAATGCGAACTTGCGCGCCTCCCCTTCTCTGCAAGGCACCATCCTGGCTGTCGTTAAAGAGGGCCACGTTGTCCACGTCTTAGGAAAAGGCAACAGCTGGTATCAGGTCCAGACACAAGCCGGCACCCAAGGGGGCCGTACCGGCCAAGAGGACAACGGAGAAGGCGCTCGATACAAAGAGCCAGACGTTCGGAACATTGTCCAAATGTCATATCCCTTCGAGCTCTCGATAAATGATAGGCAGACAGCCATACCAGTATAAGAGCCAAGTACAGGCCGGTAGCAACGACGTAGCAAGTGGCACTCGTCGGACAAGGACCATCGTTACGACAAGCAGCGACAGTATAGTGAGACAACTCGCCACCACGTACGCAAACATGCCTTGGTATGTTCCGGGTGACATGCTCAGCGACCTAGTGGTGTACATAACGTTGTTCGTCACGTGGAGACCATACGGCAGTATCGACAGAACGAGTAACCCGCGGTAGAGAGAACGTGACCAAGCAGGCCGTCGATATCTGAGGGCGATAGTGAGCAAAAACACTAGTACTAGTAGCAGAAATGGAAAATAGAGTATCAGCACCGCAAGAACCCTAGACCGCTTTGAATTGTCGTGTCCGCTCAACTACATGAGACTGTCTTAGGGTGCAGGATGCTCTCACTCTATCCGGACGGCACCGTAACGCTCATAGTAGGCGACCCAGGCCCGCCGGACGTCCTGAGAGAGTGTGTCTTTCACCCGGCTGAATATCTCTTGCATAGTCAGAATGGCAAACGTTTTGATTCCCAGCTCTTGTTCGAGTGCTTGGATGGCACTCAGCTTACTCACATCGTGTGCATCACCCATTAATTCTTGTCGATCCACGGCCACAACCATGCCGGCGATGTCGTGTTTTCCGAGCAGCCGGATTTTTTCCAGGGCCTCATACTTGGCTTTGCCTGTTGTGACCACATCGTCGACAAGCAGGATGGCACTCGACTGCACGAAACTCTCCGTGCCGACAATGACTTTCCCGGCGGCGTCGCCCTGCGTCACCTCTCCGTGGGTCTTCTCTTCTTTCCGATCGTACAGGAAAAAAGTAGATTTATTGCTATACTCCTGGAGTCCTTCACACGTTAGCGCTCCGAGAATAATGCCTTTATAGGCCGGACCAAAAACGTACTGAAAGTCCTTGAGGATGCCCTGCTGGACGCCTTCCATGGCTGCCTGGCTATAACATTTCTTTAAGGTCAGCAGACTGTCCCCGTCGGTCAGGGAACCCAGCGACACAAAACTCGGACTAGCGCGACCGCTTTTTAATTGGAAGAAGGAGTCGGCGTCGGCGGCAATTTTCAACCCGTTCTTCTTCAGCAACAAATCGAGAAATTCTTGTTTATAATCCACAGCGTTTTGCTTCGTCGTTAATCGTCTTTTGTGTCTCTTCAGCCAGCGCTGAATCGTTACCGGAAGTACGGCATCACTTTCGCTGCAAACAACTCCATGCTGCGCATGACCTGTGAGTGCGGCACCATGCCACCAGGGTTAAACCAACACACAAAGCGTCCCATGCGGAATTCCTCTTCCAGGCGTTTGAGTCGCTCCACACAGGCGTCTGGCGTATCAAAGATAGCCATGACCTCGCTGACCTTCTCGTAGTTCAGGCGTCGCACCCGTTCGAAGACTTCTTTGATACGGCTGGACTGGGCGCCCAACGCCGGCCCATGGAGCGCGGCAAGAGCGGCAACAGACTCCAGAAAACGGCGCATACTGGGCTCTAATTCCTGCCGGATTTGGGCCTGGCTCGCACCCACATACAACGGGCCGAGCAGGGTCACATCCTCACTCCCACGGTCCGGATGTCCGGCCGCAGTTCGGGCCTCGCGGTAGAGCGGGATATACTCTTTCATTTTGGTAAACGGATTCACCTGTGAGGCCACAAAAATGGGATAGCCCAGACGCCCCATCAGCTTAAAGGTCTCGGGGCTATTGGCTGCAGCCCGGATAGGGGGATGGGGCTGTTGGACCGGTTTGGGTACGACGGAGATGTTCTCAACACTAAAAAACTGTCCCTGGAATGAAAACCGCTCAGTGGTCCACGCCTGGCGAATTATCTCCACAGCTTCGAGCATCCGCTCCCGGCTTTCGGACTGGTCCACGCCAAAACCACTGAAGTGGGTCGGGATAGACCCGCGCCCAATACCGAACTCCACTCGGCCGTTACTGAGTACGTCCAAGGTCGCAATCTCTTCTGCGATGCGGATGGGATGGGAGAGAGGCAGCAGGACAATGGCAATGCCAAGCCGGAGCGTCCGGGTCCGCTCGGCGAGAGCCGCTAGCAGCAGTAAAGGGGAAGGCAGGATGGAAAGCTCAGGGTTAAAGTGCTGCTCTACCGGCCACACAGACTCAAACCCCAGCGTTTCAGCGTGAATCGCCTGATCGAGCGTGTCCCGATAGCGCTGAACCGGCGATTGGGTATCCCGACAAGGCAACTGGTAATGTAAACCAAATTCCATAGGCGTCTCCTGTCTGCCGTGAATCAGGATGGGAATACTTGTAGAGGCAGATCTATGTGTCTGCCCTAATCAAGAAAAGGGCGTACACATGGGTGCGCCCCTACTTAGTCGTCTTAATCGTCGTATTTGCGCAGCTCCAACCGGCCAATCTGGTTGCGATGGACTTCGTCCGGTCCGTCGGCAAAACGTAGCGTGCGGGCGGAAGCATACGCCCGAGCAAGACCAAACTCTTCGGCTACCGCACCGCCGCC
Source organism: Binatia bacterium (assembly GCA_963666315.2). Lineage (GTDB taxonomy): Bacteria > Desulfobacterota > Binatia > Bin18 > Bin18 > Bin18. The sequence continues at coordinate 26,073 of CAXXHG010000027.1, read as the reverse complement.
GTGCACCTGCATGGCCCAGTCTATGACCTGAAGGGCCATATTCGGCGCTGCGACTTTAATCATGGCAATCTCCGTGCGGGCAGCCTTATTGCCAACCGTATCCATCAAATAGGCGGCCTTAAGCGTGAGGAGGCGCGCTTGCTCAATCATAATCCGCGCTTCGGCAATACGCTCCAGCGTTACGGTTCTCTCCGATAAGAGTTTTCCAAACGCGGTGCGAGATTTGGCCCGCCTACACATTTTTTCCAGCGCGCGTTCGGCCTGGCCAACAAGCCGCATGCAGTGATGAATACGTCCGGGGCCAAGCCGGCCTTGTGCAATCTCAAATCCCCGGCCTTCTCCCAGAATGATATTCGAGGCAGGCACGCGAACCTCTTTAAACTCCACATCGGCATGACCGTGCGGCGCGTCGTCGTAGCCAAACACCGACAACATGCGCAGCACCTTGACCCCCGGGGTATCCCGAGGGATTAAGATTTGAGACTGCTGTAGATGCCGATTCGGGTTATCGGGATCGGTCTTGCCCATGAAGATGAGGATTTTGCAGCGCGGATCGCCCATGCCCGACGACCACCATTTGCGACCGTTAATCACGTACTCGTCACCGTCACGCACGATGCTGGATTCAATATTGGTCGCATCAGAAGAAGCCACAGCCGGCTCGGTCATGGCGAAACAGGAGCGGATTTTGCCTGCGAGCAGGGGTTCGAGCCATTCCTTTTGCTGCTCCGGCGTGCCGTAGCGGGAGAGCACTTCCATATTGCCCGTATCCGGGGCAGAGCAGTTAAAGACCTCTGAGCCCCAGTGCACATGCCCCATGATTTCAGACAGCGGCGCATATTCGAGGTTGGTCAACCCGTAGCCATAATCACTCTCGGGCAGGAATAGATTCCACAAGCTGGCACTCTTGGCCTTGTCTTTTAATTCTTCGAGAATCGGTGGGATCTGCCAGCGATCAGACCCAGCGTTGAGTTGCTCTTCAAAGGTGACCTCGTTGGGATAGACATGCTCGTCCATGAATTGGGAGACCTTTTTCTGCAGGTCTTTCACTTTTGGAGAAAAATCAAAATCCATGCTGCTGCTCCCTCCTTCGTCAGACGTAATTTTCTTCAGTAATAGCCAGGGTAGCTTAAGAAATACCACCGAGTGAGTCAAATCGTGCCCTCGGCAGTGCGCAGGGCAGAGTCCTCGGCAGAGCCACCCGCTAGTCTGCGCATGAGACCATTGCCGCAGCTGCTGGCTGCTCTTCGTACGCGGGACACCTTTGACCTTGTTCGGGATTTCTCAACCCCACTGCCCATGACCGTGATTGCTGAGCTGTTGGGAGTCGAGTCGGAATACCTAGAGGACTTCAATCGCTGGTCAAAAGATATGGTCCTTACATCCTCGCGCCCCACGGACGAAGCAGTCCGGATGCAGATTCAGCGCAGCAACGCCGAGATGCGAGCCTGCCTGCAAGAAGCCATCGCCCAGCGATACAAGGACCCCAAAGATGACCTGCTTACGCATATTGTCCAGGCTGAGGACGAGGACCAGGTGTTATCGGCAGACGAGATCCTGGCCATGGCCGTCTTGCTCTTGGTCGCCGGCAACGAGATCACCGTCAACCAGAATCGAAGTCAGAGCGACTGAACAGCTGCCTTTTCCCTCCAGCTTTTCCTCATCCACAGCGAAGGTACAGCCGACGGCCGAACTGATCGCCGTGATCCGTTCACCAATGACGGCATCAAACACAGCGGTAAAGGTATTATTGCCGACGCCGGGTTTGACAATGAACGTTGTCAGGTCTGCGGCATGACCCGGCTGCACGAACACCAGCGTTGCAAGGGTTATCATCTACACTGACGTTTTCATGACTCTTCCTCTCTCTCCTGCTGGCGTAATCGTGTCCCAGATCACTATCAAGAACGCTTACCCAATCAAACAATACCAGCAGGGCAAAAGTTTCCAGACAAGCATTTTCTCCGCGACAGGATAAACCCATGATGCAAAGTGGATGAGAGAGGTTGCCAAAGGCTGATGAGACGCCGGGATCGGGTTAGGCTCCGCTAACCCGATCTACTATGGGGGGTGCGAATACTTCTAATCTCCCCTCCTTGGAGGGGTGGCGCGTAGCGCCGGGGTAGGATTAGCCCTAATCTACTTTTCAAATGTTTCAAACGGGCCGGATCAGAATCTCCGCACGCTTGCAACAGATTGCTCTGAAAAGTATATTTTGTACTAAATGTACTTTTCACTGAGGACTGCACCATGCAAATTCCAATTAGTCAGGTTCGGGCTAAGCTTTCCCAGTTGGTGAAGCAATTGAAACACAATCCGAGCTTGACATACGAAATTACCGTCCGCCAAGAAGTCGTCGCGGAACTCAAGGCCCCAGCCCAGCTTCCCCAGGGTGGGGAGGCAGCAAGCAGCCTCCTCGCAATTACCGCTCAATTGCCGAAGTCCAAATCTCGTCAAAAGAGAAAGATTTCAGCGGACGTCAAGGCGCACCGCTATCCGAATCCGCATGAGTCCAAAAGATGACTCTTCGAGGAGGTGGGATACCGTACGTCTTCTGTGACACCTCTTTCTTCTATGCTTGTTTAGACTCAAACGATGCGCACCATGGACGTGCGTGCAGCCTCGTAGAAGAATCCGTTGCCGAGAATATCGTTTTCTACAGTACTTGGGATATTGTTAGCGAAACAGCAACGCTGCTGCGTTACCGCAGCAGCTACGAACGAGCCATACAGTTTCTCGACCACGTCAAGCCCACCCTGCGTCTCGTCCTTTATGACGGTTCCATTCAGAGCCAGGCAGAGGAGGTTTTCAGACAATTGGGCACAGATAAAAAATCATCGTTTTGCGACGCACTGTCGTTTGTCGTTGTCACAGTTTTGCTGGAGAATATTCCGTGCTTGAGTTTTGATCGGGATTTTAAAAGACTCGGGCTGACGGTAGTCACATGAAGACGAGTCGCGCACATAGCAGGAGACAACATAAAAAAGGAGCAGCCGCATGGCAGGACAAGTAGACGGAAAGATCGCTTTAGTCACAGGTGGTGGATCAGGCATCGGACGCGCCACCTCGCTCGCACTGGCGCGAGAGGGCGCGAAGGTCATGGTGTCTGACATTGTTGAACAAGGTGGTGTCGAGACGGTTCAGTTCATTAAAGACGCTGGCGGTGAGGCGAGTTTTGTCAAAACGGATATTGCCCAAGAAGCCGACGTGCAAGCCATGGTCAAACACACAGTTAGGACCTACGGCCGGTTGGACTGTGCGTTTAATAATGCGGGCATCGAAGGCGCTTTTGCCAAAACCGAAAAATACACCAAAGAAGAGTGGGACCGGGTGATCGCGATTAATCTGACTGGCGTCTGGCTGTGCCTCAAATACGAAATTGATCACATGCTCCAGCAGGGCGGCGGTGCCATTGTGAACACCGCCTCAGCCGCAGGCTTAGTCGGTATGCGCGGTGGTCCAGCTTATGTTGCCGCCAAACATGGCGTGGTCGGACTTACGAAGACGGCAGCCCTGGAATACGCCAAAGCCAATATTCGGGTAAACGCAGTGTGTCCCGGCATTATCAACACGCCCATGTTTGAGCGCGGCGTTGAGGGCAAACCCCAGCTGGTTGATCCATTATCCGCTGTGTCGCCAACCGGCCGGTTGGGCAAACCCGAGGAGATTGCCGCAGCCGTGGTGTGGTTGTGTTCGGACGCGGCGTCATTTGTGACCGGCCATCCGATGTCCGTAGATGGCGGCATTGTTGCAGCGTAAGCCTGCTTTCCAGCCCGACATGGCCCGACATGGGACTAGGCGAACGGAACAGGCTCGCCTATACTATGAGCCTGACAATTCATCATTAAGCCTTGTGCAAGGAGGGTAATATGCACGTTGGTTATGCTCCAGTGTTTCAAAATCCAGGCAATGTACGCTCTGATGCCGAAGTCTATCGTGAGGAACTTCGGATGGCCGAGATGGCCGAGCCCCTGGGTTTCGACTCGATTTGGTCTATTGAACATCACTTCACCGATTACACCATGTGCCCCGACGCTGTGCAGTTTCTGTCCTATATGGCCGGCAGAACCAAGACGGCCAAGCTGGGAACCATGGTCATCGTTCTCCCCTGGCATGATCCTATTCGGGTAGCCGAACAGATTTCGCTGCTCGACCATGTGTCGGGTGGTCGTATGATTCTGGGTTTCGGTCGTGGTCTGGCGCGGGTTGAGTATGACGGGTTCCGGATCGATCAGAACGAAGGTCGCGAACGCTTTGTTGAATACGCCGAACTCCTTATTAACGGCCTGGAGAAAGGCTATATCGAGGGCGGCCTGACGACTCAGCAGCCCCGCCGCGATATTCGCCCCTATCCTGCCTACTCTTTTAAGGGTCGCACCTATGCCGCCGCCGTCTCTCCGGAGTCCATGCCGATCATGGCTAAGCTCGGCATCGGCCTACTGGTCATCCCGCAGAAACCTTGGGATGTCGTCAAAGGCGACTTCGAGATCTACCACAAGGTCTGGGAAGAGGAGCGGCCGGGTACAAAACCTCCCCAGCCGTTCTGTGGTGGTTTCTTCTATGTGGGTGAAAATGCCAAGCGGGCCGAAGAGAACGCCTATAAATGGATCGGCGCCTACTATCATACCGCCATGAAGCACTATGAGATGACAGGCAAGAATTTTGGCTCGCATAAGGGCTATGAATTCTACAGCAATGTAGGGAAATATATTGAAAAACACGGCATGGATGGCGCAGCCAAAGACTTCGTCAAACTCATGCCGTGGGGTACTCCCGACCAGGTGCTGAGGAAGATCGAATTCATGCGCGATACGATCGATATGAAAGCTATCATGGGCAACTTCAGCTACGCGGGTATGCCGTATGACGAGGCCGAGGGCAGCCTGAAGTGCTTTGCCAAACACGTCCTGCCGGAACTCAAAAAGTGGGACACTACTCCATTGGCGGAACCCGAACCGCTCAGTATGCCAGCGCCGGCCGCTGCGGCTGCGTAAGATTCCCATAGCGCTTGTCGAGAGCGCACGATCTTGCTCGAATAAGGGCGACCATTTGGTCGCCCTTATCTATTGAGGAGGAATTGTTTATGGCAGACCTCGTGACCTTTCGTGCTGAAACTCATAAGTGGCTCGACAACAACGCCCCGGCCTCTCTCCGGGGTGTGGGCAATACGCTACTTGACGGGAATTGGGGCGGACGTAAAGCGACCTATGCGAATCCGGATATGAAAGTTTGGATGGATATGATGGCCGAGCGTGGCTGGACTGCACCTGAGTGGCCGACGCAGTACGGCGGGGGTGGTTTGTCCAATGAGGAGGCCAAGGTTCTTCAGCAGGAAATGAACGCCCTCCGACTGCCTGCTCCGTTGATCGGTTTTGGCTTGACCATGATCGGTCCGACTCTCTTGGAATACGGCACAGAAGAGCAAAAGCACGAGCATTTACCGGGCATTATTCGCGGTGAAATTCGCTGGTGCCAGGGCTATTCCGAGCCGGGTTCGGGTAGCGACCTGGCTTCGCTGAAAACGCGCGCCATCCTTGATGGCGATCATTACGTCATCAACGGCCAGAAAGTCTGGACTTCATTTGCCAACCTGGCCGACTGGATGTTTATGCTGGTTCGCACGGATCCGGATGCCAAAAAGCAAGCGGGCATCACTTTTATCTTGATGAATATGGAATCGCCCGGAGTTGAAACCCGACCGATTAAACTCATCAGCGGTGCGTCGCCCTTTTGTGAAACGTTTTTGACCGATGTCCAGACGCCAGCCAAGAACGTCATTTTTGAAGTCAATAAAGGCTGGACGGTCGCAAAGGTGCTGCTTAATCATGAGCGCAATATGATCGCCTCGGCCTTTGGTACGACGGCAGGTAAAGGCCGTAGCATGCGCGACTGGGCCAAAGAGCATATCGGTCTTGATGGCGACCGTATTGCCGACGGCGTAATCAGAAGCCGGATGGCCCAATATGAAATGGACGGCCGGGCTTTTCGGCTCACAATCGAACGCGCCCGCGATGCAGCAAAAGTCGGACGTCCGCCAGGGCCGGAAAGCTCGATGTTTAAAATCTATGGTACTGAATTGAATCAACGCCGCCTTGAGCTACTGTTATCGATTGCGGGTCCACAGGCACTAGGTTGGGAAGGTCCGGGGTTTGAAGAGCATGAGCTCACGCTGACGCGCGACTGGTTGCGTTCGCGCGGCAATAGTATCGAAGGCGGTACAAGCGAAATTCAGCTCAATATTATTGCCAAGCGCGTGTTGGGTTTACCAGATTAGGAGACACATCGTGGCACTTGTTCTGACTGAAGACCAAGAACTCTTAGCAAAAACCGCACTGGATTTCGTGCGAGCCCATTCTCCCGTCAGTCGTATGCGGGCTCTGCGAGATGCGCAGGACAGTGTGGGTTACTCACCCGACCTGTGGCAAGAGATGGCCAAGCTCGGCTGGACGGGCATTCTGATTCCCGAAGAATATGGCGGAGCCGGCCTGGGCTTAGCCGAGCTGGCTGTAGTCCTTGAAGCGCTCGGCCGCAACCTTGCCCCAGAGCCCTTTCTCTCAACAGTGCTCTTAGGCGGTCAGCTGATCGCTCAAGCCGGGAGTAGCGAACAAAAACAAACCTGGCTGCCCGGCATAGCATCAGGTAAAAAAATCCTGACAGTCGCCTATCAGGAAGCGCGCAGCCGCTACGACTTACATCGTGTCACAACCCAAGCTAGCCCTGAGGGAGACGACTGGCGGCTGTCCGGCGAAAAAATCCAGGTCTTGGACGGACAGAATGCTGATGTGCTTATCGTCTCGGCCCGCACGGCCGGAGAGCAGAGCGCGCAAGACGGCATCACGCTCTTTCTCATTACACCGGATACCCCCGGCCTGACCATCACCCCACAAACCCGAGTCGACAGCCGAGCTGCGGCCTTGGTCAACCTCGACGGGGTCAAAGTTAGTGCCGCAAGTATTGTCGGCACCCCAGGCCAAGGCTTAGCGACACTGTCGCATAGTGTTGATCTGGCCACCGTCGGCCTGTGCGCGGAAATGTTGGGCGGGATGGGTCAGATATTTGATGACACGCTTGAATATCTGAAAACGCGCGAACAGTTCGGCGTAGTGATTGGTTCGTTCCAAGCCCTTAAACATCGGGCTGCCAAAGTTTTTATGGAAATCGAGCTGTGTCGTTCGTCCGTAATGGCGGCTGCCAATGCCGCAGACGACGAGGATGCAGATCTTGCCCTACTCGTCTCCTTAGCCAAGGCTCGCTGCTCTGACGCTTTTATATTAGCGACGAATGAAAGCGTACAAATGTACGCTGGTATCGGCATGACGGACGAGCATGACGCGGGCTTTTACCTGAAACGTGCCCGAGCGGCCGAGATAACCTTTGGGGACGCCGCCTGGCACCGCGATCGCTGGGCCCAGCTGCGGGGGTATTGATCGCTCCTAACAGAGAGAGAGATTGTAGGAGCAGCCCTGTGTGGCTGCCCTTCTGAGGTTAAAGCCTTCGCGGTCAGCATCACCCGCGCGAGAAAACGTTTGAGGAGTGAGTAATGGGAGCTGCTAAGACGAAGACCATCGATGTGCCGTCAAGTACGACTGAGGTGCTTCCTGGGGAACTGCGTGAAGAGTGTGAACATGTTGTTGCTCTCATTCGGCGCTTAGAAATACGTCCGGGCTCGGCAAAAGAACGGGATGACATCTTTGGTGAACTCGGCGCTGCCATACTGCATCTTCATAAGCATACGGCGGGACTTGATGAGTTCTTATGTGAAGTCGATGAGCAAGATATTTCTTCAACTGAGGTTGGACTGCGTGTCATCTTGCCCGGAGTCAGTTTAATCCAACTCTTGGACCCACCCTTGTGCGGTTCTTTTTCGTCCCGGGCGTTTACGTGGATCTTTTTCGTAACGCGGTTTCCTGTATGGATTCTTGTAGGTAGGGGATGAGCGGGTTTCAACGATTTGCTGTTCGATCCTCGCGGCACGTGGCGCGGGGGCAGAACTCTTATCAGTTGAATCGCTTTCAGCTGTTCCTGGACGAAAAGACGGCGTTCTCACAAAGAGTTGTGTGAAGAAGTACGCTCCGGTCGGTCCTTGAGCGACCCCAATTCCAGTGAAGTCATAAGCGCCTTCCATACTGCGCCGGTGGCCGGGACTTGTCAGCCAATCGGCGACGGCCATATCCGCTGCGTGTGAAGACTCTGCAGTATTTGCTGCGATGTTCTCCGCAAATCCACGCATAGTGACAATTCCAGCGATCTCTTGTTGACGGCCTGGGGCTCCATCATGGCCAACCGTGGCCCGTCCCGTTGCCATGTCCTGGCTGTGGCGTCGGGCAATAGCAGAGATTTCCGGATTGAAGGCTAAGGGCCTGAGTCCTTGCGCAGTCCGATGCTCATTGACCAGCCTGTGGACGTATTGTTCAAGGTCGGCTGCGGTCGTCCCAACAGATGCTCCCTCAGCAAGGGTGTAAACCGTCAGCAGCAGGAGAAGGATAAGAGCCTGTTTCCAACGATGCATTGTCGGTCCCGTAAACCTCTTGGATGATATAAACGTCCAGCTGAAAGAGAAGTTCCGTAGTCGGGAACAGCTGCTCTTTGTCTGACGCATTATCCATTTTTGTAGGGCGTGTTGTCTGACGTCGTCCGACCCACCTTTGGCTTCGGTGGGTTTCACTTCGTTCTATCCACACTACGATTTCTCTTTACAACTGCACGAGCAACGGCTTGCTCAACCATATATAAATTAAGAATCTTACTCTGCACACCTGTCTTTGCTCATCCCGCTATCACCGACTCCGGAACCTGCCCGGCGGCAACCCTGGCAATATTGGCAAAGCCAAACGCGATGCGACGGCTCCAGGTATCGAGTGTCACCCCAGCGATGTGCGACGTCAACACGACATTGTCTAAAGACAACAGCGGGCTATCCGTCTGTAACGGCTCGGTGGTAAAGACGTCCAGCCCAGCCCCCGCAATTTTATTATTCTGGAGGGCTTTGATGAGAGCAGGCTCATCTATCACTGGTCCACGAGAGGTGTTGATCAGAATAGCAGAGGACTTCATCAGCCCCAGCGTGCGCGCGTTGATGATCCCCTTGGTCTCATCTGTCAGCGGCGTATGAATGCTCACTACGTCGGATTGTTCGAGCAGAGCGTCAAGCGCCAGGAGCTGCGCCCCGACCTCTTGCTCAACAGTGGTCGCGGCCCGAATCGTGTCGTAATAACGAATGGTCGCCTGAAACCCCTTAGCCAGGCGGGCGACCTCCTGGCCGATTCGGCCAAAGCCGACAAGTCCCAACGTCTTGCTGCGGAACTCCCGCATGTTCAGGGTTTCTTGCAGTCCGAGCCATTTCCCCTCATGTAAAGCGTTGTGATGCAGGGGCAGTTTCTTGAACACCGCTAAAATAAGCAGAATGGCATGCTCGGCTACGGTAGGTGCATTGGCTCCTCCGTTATTGGCGATGGGCAGCCCGAGTTTCTGAAAGAGATCTAAATCCAACCATTCATAGCCTGCACTCAAGATCTGAAACAGCTTGAGTTGTTTCGCGGCGTGTAATTCCTCAGTTGACGGATTACCCGGATAGGCTAGGATAAAATCAGCCTGAGCGATCTTCTTCAACCGTGTCTCGGCTGAGGAGTCCTGCTCCAAAAGCTTGAAGGTAAAGCCGGCCGGCACCTGCTCCTGAGCCATTTGAATGATCTGTGCTGGAACAAAACGCTGCGAGTAGAGAAAGACAATGGTCGGTTGTTGAGCCATACGACGCTCCTGTATTGATAACAAACAGAATGTAGAACGGACTGGATCACTATATCTGAGCAAACGCCGCTCCCATAGGGAGCGACACAACTGCAACCTCAGCCCTCTTGGCTGCATTAGGTTTCAACAGCTTCTGAGCTATCACTTCTTAGGAACAAAGCGCGGTACGCGTTGTCGGTACTGCTCGTAGGCCGGACCGAAGCGTTCGATAAGTTCTTGCTCTTCCAGCACGGTGATAGCGTACAGAGTGACAATGACGAGAGGACACAGCACGTAGAGGGCCAGATAGTTTGTAAAAATGGCAACGGCGAGCATACTGAGCATGACCACCACATAGCGCGGATGTCGCATACGCGCATACACACCCTGATCAAGCAACTGTTGAGACGTTGGGGTAGGGGACAGCTCCGGGATACCAACCAAGGTTCGGAGAGTCAGGTGTTTGCGACACTGGACTTCAATGACCATTGCCGCGGCGAAGCACAGCGTTGCGGGAAGATATAGCCATAGATTGGTGCCAAACTCTATCGTCAGGAGTGTTTTCCGCAGCGCGAATATGCTCACACTCAGTCCCAGCATAAAAGCGCCTAGCAGCGTGTATGAGACGGCTAGTCCCAGCCGACGCCAGCGCTGGACCAGGCCATGGGCTAAGGGCCAAAACAGAATGCCTGGGATGAAGGTAATAAGGGTGAGCAGGGCGACGCTATATCGGACAGAGTCCATGGGAGAGTCAGCAGTCTTCTCCCCTCTTGAGAGAGGTGCCGCGTAGCGGCGGGGTGTGTTTCGTATAGGCCGGAGTACCCACCCTGGCCGCCGACCTCTGGTCGGACAGCCACCCCTCCAAGGAGGGGACATAAGAAAGGTGAGTTACACAACACTATACGAAACATTCATCTCGGGTGCATTGCGGATGGTCTGAAAGACAACACAGTAGCGCTCAGTCAGACGGATCAACGTTGCTAATTGCTCTTCATCGGCGTCCGTATCCAGATCAAAGCGTAGGCGGATGTCTCGAAAGCCAACCGGCGCTTCTTTTGAAACACCCAAGGTCCCCCGGAAATCAAGATCTCCTTCTGCGATTATTTTTCCATCTCGCAGTTCAACCCCAATCGCGGTAGAAACGGCTTGCAAGGTTACACCGGCACACGCCACAAGCGCCTCAAGCAGCATATCTCCGGAGCACGCGGCCAGACCGTCTCCGCCGGTAGCGGGGTGCAGTCCGGCTTCCACCACGGCTTTGCCTGTTTCCACCCGACAGGTTATGCCCTCGCCAATCCGCCCTTCGGCGTTGAGCGTCACGACAGCTTTCTCAGGGGTGTGTTGATAGGTCTCTTTTAACGGGGCCTGCAGGGCGCGGAGTTCTTCTGCCTTCATTCGTGTTCTCCTTTGAGATCAATCACTGCTCCATCCGGGCAATAGCATCTTCCGTACTGCCCTGATCATTATGGACGGAGTCTTCGTCAAAGGTGAGAAAAATCATGCTCACCCCTTCAGGACCGGCCTTGAGCGGCGCAGCCTGTTCCCCCGCTGCGATGAAACGTAGCCCCTCGGGTCCTAAGGACTGTCCGGATATACAAGCAGAACCGGTGTAGACTACTTCATACCGACCATACTCCGGAACCGGAGGGATAAACTCAACGCCGGCCGGGAACTCAACCAACTCCGCTGAAGGACCGAAGCTGGCCGGAATCAGCAGCTTACGTCTGGCTGTGGCATAGTCCGGCGTAGGCTGCCACTCTACTTCATGCGCACAACGCGTGAATTCGCGCCCGCGTACGTTCGCCTGCCAGCGGCGTTTCCTATCGCGCATCATCGCCAAACCACCCGGCTTGGTATGCAGCACCAGCATGTCATGCCCGCCACTCACTCTGAACGGGCCATAGGGTACGTTGTGTTCCGTGTAGTGGACGGCAGGAGCTTCGAGCCGAAAGAGCGGGAACTCCATCGCGCCTTCCAAGAGGAGCTGGAACTGGGCCGCATAGTGAAAATGCGGCTCCACGGTATAGCCTTCTGAGATTTGTGCCCGTACGGCTTCCGGTCCACCGTCTTTGCCTTTCAGATACATTTGGAGCTGAGTCTCCCCACCGCCGTCAAGAGCTAACGTTTTCCAAGGCACGGCTGATGGCTCTACAATAAACCGCTGCGGGTACATAACGTCCCTCCTTGTTTGTGTGAAGCTTACTGCTCAAAGCTTACTGCTCAAAGCTTACTGCTCTGGGCTGTCTCCTTCTTCACGTTGACCAATCTAGTCCACAATCGATTGATAAGTCAAAACCCGCAGCTCGCGCCGGATTGGATACGAAGAAGACGGAATCAATTGCGTGAGGAAGATGACGATGAGATCTTCGACCGGATCGATCCAAAAGGTCGTGCTGGCTGCGCCGCCCCACGAATACTCACCGGGTGAGCCAAGAATCTGTGCCTTGGCTGGATCAAGCGTGACCGAAAAACCCAGACCGAACCCAATTCCGTCAAAAGGCATTTCACTGAACACCTTCTGGCCCATGCGGCTGAGATCGGCGTTATCCGGCAGATGATTCATAGTCATGAGTTCGACAGTCTTCCGACCAAGAATTCGTTCACCGCCGAGCACACCTTTGTTTCCGAGCATGAGTAAAAACCTGAGATAATCACTGGCTGTTGAGACCAGCCCGCCGCCTCCCGACAGAAATGTTGGCTGCCCACGATACACACTCTTTGTTGGACTATCGATGAGACGAAAGCGTCCCTTCTGATACTCGTAGTTTGCGGCGAAACGGGAGACATTCTCATCCGCAACAGAAAATGCCGTGTCCCGCATATCGAGCGGCTCCCAAACATGCTCACTGCAGTAGGAATCGAGCGACTTTCCAGACAGCAACTCAACGAGGTATCCCAGCACGTCAGTGGCGACACTATAACTCCAGCGCGTTCCTGGAGAAAAAAACAGCGGCAGTTTGCCGAGCTTTAGCACCATATCGTGCAAGGTGCCCTTAGAACGAGAGCCTTCGACCCCACAGGCGCGATACATGGCGTCAACCGGATGGACGTTCATAAAGCCGTAGGTCAGACCGGCTGTATGCGTCAACAAGTCACGAATCGTTATTTCTCGTTCCATAGAGATCGTCTGATAGTGCTCGGCGTCTCCGGACTCAAATACCTCCAGATTTTTAAAGTCCGGAATAAAGGCTGACACTGGGGTATCGAGCTGGAACAGGCCCCGTTCATACAGCGTCATGAGCGCTACACTCGTTATGGGCTTGGTCATGGAATAGATGCGGAAGATGGTGTCTTCTTCGAGCGGCTGGCCTGCTTCGACATCACGCAAACCATATCGATAGAGATACGCAGGCTGTCCACGCCGAGCGATCAAAACCAAATAGCCAGGAATCCTGCCGTCATCGACATAACCGTTGAGGTGTTCGGGAATTCGGTCCAGACGAGCGCTACCGAGCCCAACGCTTTCTGGGGAGGCAGTTTCAATCACTCAATCTGCTCCATATTTGCTCCTGAGGAAAAGCCGAGTTCGAGTCTGCCGGGCCACCTTATTTGACCAAGCGGGAAAATGGAACTCAGAATAGTGTCCCCACCTGGAGTTCGCTAGCTTCTGCTCGTTAAAATTGACAATGGTCTGACCAACAAAATCTAGCTGAAGGAGTTCTGATGCCCTACGCAACCGGACGCACGTTCTTAGATGCCGACAGCCATATTATGGAGCTGCCAGACTTTTTGACAGCCAACGCTGACCGAGACATTGCCGACAAACTGCCAGCGTTTAACTTTGAAGCGGCAGGCGTTCTTGCTCAGAATGTGAGCAACTATGTAGGCACTGGTCGGCCTGCGCAGGAAGCGCAGCAACTACGCGATCTGGGCGACAGCTTAATTAGCGGCCCCAAAGGTTATGACGCCCTCGGTGCATTTGACGCGTCTGAACGGACGGATGCTCTCGACCGATTAGGGTTTACCAAACAGCTTGTCTTCTCTTCACTCAGCACTTCCATGTTATTTGGCGACACAGTCAACCCGGACATCGCCTATGGTGGATGCCGCGCCCGTAACCGTTCAATGGCAGAATTCTGTGCCGACGACCGCCTAGTGGGCGTTGGATTACTTCCCATTGACGATGTTGAACGGTCGATCAAAGATCTCGACTATGCGGTGAAACTGGGGCTCGAAGCCCTGTGGATTCCGGATCGTTTAGCTAATGGTCATTCCCCGGGTCACACCGATCTCGATCCGCTGTGGGCCCGTTTTGTTGAACATGATGTGCCGTTTCTACTGCACGTGGGTGGTGCCGCGCTGAAGGTCGATGCCGGTTGGCTCGAAAACGGCCGTCCCATTCCTAATGATTGGCTCGGCGGGGGCGAGAACGTCCGCAGTAAAGATATGATGGGGCTGCATCATTTGCCCGAGCAGTCCCTGTCGACCATGGTGCTGGATGGTGTGGTGGAGCGCTTTCCTGCTCTTCGTGGCGGTGTGATTGAGTTGGGGGCGGGTTGGGTGCCGTCCATGCTCGCTCGACTCGATCTCGTAGCGGGAATCTGGAGTCGGAGCGAGCCGCTGTTGAAAGACATGCAGTGCACGCCGAGCCGACAGATTATCGATCAGATCCGGTTTACGCCGTTCGTGTTCGAGGATGTCGGCACCATTATCAATGCATCCGACCCGCGCTTATATATGTTCTCCAGCGACTACCCACACCCCGAGGGCGGACGCGACCCGCTCGGCAGATTCGGCAGATCGCTACAGGGGCAAGACGCGGAAACGCTGGATCGATTTTACACCCAGAACTTTGCGCACTTGATGGGGATGAATGTGTAACATTTTCCTCTGCAAGAAGAAGGTGGGTCTTATGGGCCGAGCCTACCCTGCTGGAAAACTTTACTTGGGCTTATTCCTCTTCACCGACAAACAATGCAACATAGCGATGAAAGACAAATAGCCGGTTACGCTTGCGCCCGGTCAGCTCGGCCAGAATCCCTGCTTCACAGAAGTCGTTAATGAATTTGGCTGCTGTATTTGTCTGAGTATCGAGTAAGTCTCGGACCTGTTTGATACTGACGACAGGCTGTTGATAGAGATAGCGCATCAGCCTTTGGGCATTGGGTTGGCGGCGCGTATGAAAGCGGGGTAGGATTTGCCGTTCGAGTTCCTCTTTCAGCATCAATATGCCTTTGAAAACGTTAATTGAGTGTTGTGCTGTTTCTTGCATCCCGAGCAAGAAAAATCTCAGCCAATCCGTAAGATTATGAGTCGTCCGGGCGGCTGTTAGATGGTCGTAATACTCGCCTTTATGACGCTCAAAAAAATCAGAGAGATACAGCGCCGATTTGTTGAGCAAGCCGAAATTGATCAGATACAGCACAATCAGTAGACGGCCTAAGCGTCCGTTGCCGTCCAAAAATGGATGGATAGTCTCAAATTGGTAGTGGATGATGGCGATCTTAATCAGGTGCGGGACATGGATGGTGTCGTTGTGCACAAACTTCTCTAAGTCATCCATCAGCTCCGGTATCCGCTCACAGGACGGTGGCACAAAAGTGGCGTATTTCAGACTGACACCAATCCAGTTCTGACTTTTCCGGAATTCTCCCGGTTGCTTATGTCTCCCCCGCACTCCTTGTAACAAAATGCGATGCGTCTCTTTCAGCAAGCGATTCGAAAGAGGAAGGGTGTCCAGCGCGCCGATCGCGTAGCTCATCGCCTGTATGTAATTTTGCACCTCTTGCCAGTCATCACGCCTCTCCGGGCTGATATCCTGCTTGTCCACCAAGGCATCTGCCATATTCGTCTGCGTGCCCTCAATCCGACTGGAAGTCGTGGCTTCTTTATGTCACGCGCATGCGGATAAAGAAGTCCACATCCGGAATGAGTTGGGAGAAGGCGTTGAGTTCGCCTAACAAGCGGTTGGCCTCATCCAGGAGGATCAGTTGAGATGGGTCAGACAGAGTCCATTCCAGATTGATGTATTCCGGCAGAAAGCTCTTGTAATGATGTTGGCTTTCATGGGGTCCGGAATGGAAATCCTGAATGAATTTAGCTACGGGCTCTGTCATAGGGGCTATGCTAGTCAGCTGAAATGACATAAGAAACTCGTTATGTCAAATTGACCGCATCAAATTGACATAGTTAGACCAGTTATGTCAATTCATCCTTGCAGTATTCCTATTCACGATAAAAATTCCGCGAGAACGGCCAGCCTGCATATACGCAACTGAAGATGCGCAAGCCTCTAAAGGGTTTTCTTGGACAACAGTTTGGAGTACACAAGAAAGCACCGTACGACATCAGTAAGGAGGGAACACATGGACATTGGCGTATTCTTTTTCACATCCGCAGAGTCGGCTGATCCGGCCATTATTGCAAAGCAGGCTGAAGACTTGGGCTTTGCCTCTATTTGGGTACCGGAGCATCCGGTTCTGCCGGTCCACACGACGGTTGGCTATCCGGCGGCACCGGATCAGCCCATTCCGCGCACAGTCGGTATCATCTCCGATCCGTTTATTGCCCTCGCTCGGGCATCGGCGACCACGACGAAGATCAAGCTCGGAACAGGCATTTGCCTGGTGCCGGAACGCAACCCGCTGTTGCTGGCCAAAGAGATTGCCACGCTGGATCATTATTCAGGCGGACGCTTTCTGTTTGGCATTGGTGCGGGTTGGCAAAAAGAAGAGTGCGAAATTATGGGTGGCGATTTCCCGCACCGCTGGACCCAAACGCGCGACTCGATCCTGGCCATGAAAGAGCTGTGGACGACAGACGAGTCCGAGTATCACGGGAAGTATTATGACTTTCCCGCGGTGAAGTGCTTTCCCAAACCGGCTCAAAAGCCGCACCCACCGGTGATTTTAGGTGGCTCAGCCAAGAATGTGTTTAAACGCACGGTTGAATGGGGCGATGGCTGGATGCCGGTCAGTACTTCGCCGGATGAGATTCGACAAGGACGAGAGACTTTGAACGAATTGGCAACGCAAGCCGGCCGAGATCCCAAGTCGATCTCGGTGACTGCCTTTGGTCAGCCAGGCCAGTTGCGCAAGCGTGAGCATGCCCAGGCGCTGGAAGAAGCCGGCGCCGAGCACGCGGTTGTTTGGCTGAACAAGTCTCAGGAAGCGGATGTGATTGCGGAGCTGGAGGGATTAGCAAAAGAGTTGTTGGCGTAGTCGGCGTTCACAGGAGGGGCCGAGCAGAGAAAAAGATCATGCATCTGAAGGCCTTTCTGATTCACAGCCGGATTCCCTCGCCCTGCTAGGGAGAGGGTCGCTCAGAAGAAAGTTCATTTAGATCCCCCTCACCTTACTCCTCTCCCAGAAGGGGCGAGGAAACAGAGGGCGTCGGATGCCCAATCAGTCCGGCACAACCGCATACACGCGGTACGTCACTTCGTTTGGCTTGAGCTTGCCCTCACCGACTGCCATCAGATTATTGAGCCAGGCATAGCGCTCGTCGCCGGTCTCAAACTGAATCTGTGAGATAAAATAATTATCGCCGAAATTTGTTTCTCCCCCGCCTTCGAGCGCTTTCCGGATGCCCTCGGTTGCTTCCATGCGGGCACGGTAGGTCACATAGATTGAAGCACCATCATCGCTCTCAAAGACCGCGCGCACGTCAAGACGCAGGTTGCCGTCGGGTCCGACAAGAGCCCAGTCAGCGCCGCTGGCTCGGACCTTGCCTTTCATACGTGGGCCTTCGAAATGACCACCAGTGAGATCGGCAACAATGCGCTCACCCAGCGGCCCTTTGCCAATGCTGATCGGGGTGATGAAATTGGCGGTATAGTCACACAGATATTCGAGTTTCATAGCGTCCTCCTTAAATGCAAAAGCGCCCCAATGGAGCGCCTCTACACAGTCACAGTTCAAAAAAATATGGAGCTAACACTTACAAGCCATACACTTGGGTCGCGTTCTCGCCGATGACCTTTTGGCGTGTTGAGGCTGACATGGGCTCAACTAACTCTGAGAGCTCCTTCATATAATTGTCCGGATGGTCGGGATGCGGGAAGTCTGAGGCCCAAAAGAATTTGTCTGCACCAACGAAGTCGACGACATGGCCGAAGGCTTTTTCATCTGGATCGCCAGAAATCCAGCAATTGCGATGAAAGTAATAGCTCGGTTTTTCTTTGAGTCGCACCGTGTCACCCAGCGGGCTGTCAAACACGGCATCCATCCGGTTGAGCAAATAGCCGGCCCAGCCGGCGCCGGATTCCAGCACCACGACTTTTATCTTGGGAAAACGCTCGAACAAGCCGTACTGGAACATGGCCGTGAATGCCTGCAACGGCCCCTGGGCACCATGCACATTAAAATGCCACAGGGCCCATTTCTGCATATCTTTGAAGCGTTGGTGAACGCGCTTAGCCGGTGGCTCGCCACTGGGGTGGATGCCGACCGGCACATCCAACTCTTGGGCTTTGGCCCAGAACGGATCGTAGTCCGGATGGGCGTGGGATTTATTGGTTGGCGTAAACGGTACGAAGAAAGCACCTTTGGCCCCAGCCGTCACTGCCCGCTCCAATTCTTGAGCCGCGACATGCCCATCTCCCATCGAGATATGAGCAATCGGAATCAGCCGTCCGTTTGAATCAGAACAAAAATCAACCACCCAGCGGTTATACGCCTGGGCGTACGCCGCTTGCAGATCCAGGCCCTCGACCTCTTCTGTCTCCCATAACAATCCCAGGCTCGGGTAGATAATAGCCTTGTCTAAGCCCTCTTGATCCATGCGTGCAAGCCGCTCTTTGGGATACATGGAGCCAAACGGGGCTTCGCCAACGTAAGTACGGTCCGGGTGGGGGGCGGTTTCTGCCTGAGATTTTTTCCCCATCGCGCCGAACTGGGCCAACTGCCCCGGCTGTGAATACTTGGCGGGCAGTCCGTTGAGTTCAAGGACTTCTAACCCATCCTCATTTATACGCAAGCGGATCGCCCGGTCTTTATATTTTGGATCGATATACTTTTCCCACAGATCAGGCGGCTCAAGGATGTGGCCGTCCGCATCAACCGCGCCGGGATAGGGAAACTTTCCGTTTGTGGCCATTATCTTTACTCCCTCCGTTTATTCAGTGTTGTGAATCTGAAACGTACTCGTGTCATTTTTACCGCACAGAGTTTTACTCTACAAGACTTTTAAGTGGTTAGTTATCAACACGTAACCCGCCCCGCCGCTACGCGGCACCCCTCCCAAAAGGGGATTTCTAAGTACTTGTGGCCTGGGTGGAACGAAGTGGAATCCGGGGAAAGCGACTGAGGTCACGTAAAAACCGTCGCGAGCGCAAGGAGAATAAGGCGCGAGGCGGCGAGGGACAGGAATGTACAAAAAGTATATGAGGATTTCGAGCCGCTGAGGAACGCCGTTACCCAAAGCGCCGCAGGTTTTTTTACCCGCAGACCAAGGTGTAGACGTTCTGACACCCCTCCGGCAGCACATATTCGCCCCAGCTCACTCCGCCGTCTTGCGTGGCAAACACTTGCCCTTCTCGTGTCCCGCAGTACACGAGCTGCGGATCGTGGCGGCTCAGCGCAACGGTCATCATCGTACTGTGTGCAGTGATACCATGATCAAACCGCTGCCAGGTTTTGCCCAGGTCTGAGCTGCGATACACGGAGCCGTTCAACGTAAGCGCCCCAGGACTCAGGGCAGAATACAGCGTGTTGGGGTCGCTGGGAGCCACCTTGATATCGCGCGCATAGGCCAATGGAGAAGAACGCCAGATTTCCAGATCGGACCACGTTTGGCCCTGATCCGTGCTTTGGAAGAGGCCCATGCGCGTTGCCAGGAAGACCCTGCCTGGCTGCGCTGCGCTCAACGCTAAGGCATGCGTGTCCATCATGCCTTCGGCATCGGTTTTACTCAGAATACGACTCTTGAGATGATCGGTTTCTGCAAATTGGAGCAGTTCTGTAGTGCAGTCGTCCCACGTGTCTCCCCCGTCTAAGCTACGAATGACCCCACCAACCTCTAGTCCAGCGTAGATAGCATCCGGATTGTTGGGATCAGCGGCCAGACGAATGGTACGACACGGGAAGCCCATCTCGACCATGCCTGCCGGCTCAGCAAAGGTCAGCCGCTGCCAGCTGTCGCCACCGTTGTCGCTCCGGTAGATCGCAGCCGGCGCGGTTCCACAATACAGGACCTGCGGATCCTTGGGGCGAAAAAGCAACGACCACACCACCATACCCGCATCTGGAAAATCCAGTCGCTGCCAGTGTTCGCCTCCATCCGTACTGCGGTACGGCCCGTGCTGGGTACCAACGTACAGAGTCTGCGGATTGTCCGGGTGGACAAGGATAGCTCGGATCTCCGCCTGCTCAGGCAGACCATTACCGAGCACGTGCCACTCAGATTCCCCAATGGCCTGGCGACACAAACCACTCCGAGGTGCGGCGTTTCCCTTTGATTTGAGTTGCGACGCACCAGCGTAAACATATTGGGTAGACATACAGGTCCCTCCTTAAATAGAGCGTGAGCCAGGTTATTTGGTCAGTGGCAAATATTCGACCCAATTCATAAAGTCTTCAGGTTCACTTGCTTTGGCAATGAGTTCCAAATCCCCAATACACCGGCCAATTGAGACTATAAGCTGATGCGTATAGATGACTCCGACAAAAGGCTCTCCATGGTGCTGCCGTTTCGTTGCCTCGCTCAGTAAGTCGTCGTCCTGACTGAAGAGAATTCGATCTAACGCGGTTGCACGATCAAGGAGCTCTGGGTCCGAGAGTGACCTGCTTCATCCTCTTGCGCGGTGACTACATCCACCCCGCGTAATCGAAGACCCACTGTAAATGCACGATGCACATGGACATCCATATACAAAGCGATGCTCACCCCAACTTGCCTGCTGCTCGTAGTCGTGGCCGTATAGGTGAACGCGGTGCCGCTTGGGCAGCCAGGGTCTCAACCTCTTGAAGCCGTCGTTCTATCTCAGCATCGAGGTCAGCCTGGTGATCATAATAGTAGGAAAGTGCAGCATAAATCTGGGATAGGGAAAGGTGAGGATGCTGGAAATGGATTTCTTCAGCACTCGAGCCATAGGCAATTTTGTCCAAGACGACCTCGATGACTTTCACATTCGTTTCATCAAGCCAGGCAACACCTCTTCCATCAAGGCGTATATGTGCGGTATCTGCGGCAAGCACGAGCTAGACCTCTTCTTTGGGTTTAGCTTAGCCCGTTTCAGATAAAGCTTCCAGCAGCGCTTTTGCCTCTTGCAAGTTTTTAGTAGCCCAGCCCTCGGTGAACCAGTTGTAGACAGGGTTAACTATTTGCGGACTTGTTCTAAAACATCATCAAAGTCCATACACTCTCCAACTGGGTTGCAGCCTGTCAATAATAAGGAATCCGGCGTAAAGAAACGCTCCTTGCGCGCTACTGCTTCCTTGCGGTATCAGCACACAAGAAAAGGAGGACACTATGACACGCTTATCTCAGGTTCCAAAGGCGGAAGCACCGCCGGAAGTCTTAAAACTGTACAAAGAATTTTTTGGCGACCGCGACCCTGTTGCTGAGCCAGGCACTGCTACCGGCACGCCGGGAGATTATTGGACGACCTTTGCCCTCGTGCCCGATTTGATGCAGATGGCGTATAACACGCTGGTTCCTCTGCTTCAGCCAGGGCGCAAACTTGATCCGCAGTTGCGCGAGTTGGTGATCTTACGAACGGCTATCGTCGGAGACTCAAAGTTTGAGTATTCCCAGCACTGCAAAGTCGCTCGTATGGTCGGCGTGCCTGAAGAGAAAATTTCGGCCATTAAAGGCTGGACAACCAGTGAGGTATTTTCGCCCGTTGAACGCGCCGCCATGGCAGCAACGGACGAAATCTTAACCCTCAACCGGGTTGAGGATGCAACCTTTGCGGCACTGCAGCAACAGCTGTCTGATCCAGAGATCCTCGAAGTATTCGTCGTGAGCGGTTTGTGGCGCATGCATGGTTTGATTGTCCGGGCGCTGCACCTGGAGTACGACAATGACACGACGGCCCGGTTACACGAGGTTCCGGCGCCGGACGAAAAAGAGGCATAAGGGGAGCAAGAAACTCGATGTTTATATCCAGCCTGGCCGTCCTCATTTTGATCATCATTCTATGGTCTCTGGGCTGGTATGCAAAACGCTGGGTTTCGACGGATGCTGATTATCTGCTTGCCGGCCGCCAGGTCAGCCTTATCCCTGGCATTGCCGGGATTTGCGGCATCGCTTTCGCCGGTAGTGTGACCAGCATTATCCCTGGCTTGACCATACAGTACGGCTTTTTTGGCTGGGTGTGGGGGATTAGTCTTCCTATGGTCATTGGTTATTGGCTATACGGTCTGCTGGCTTGCCCTTACATTCGCCGCTCTGGTGCGTACACCCTGCCCGAGTGGCTGGAGATGCGCTTTGATGCCCGTACCCGCTTGGTGGTGAGCGTGGCCACGCTGCTCGGCGTGACCGGCTTGGTGGCCATGAATATCATGGCTATGGCGCTGATTATGATCGGTTTTCTTGAGGCTCCGATGTGGCTAATGGTCACACTCGTCCTGGCAGGTCATTTGATCTTTCTGCTGCTCGGCGGATTATGGGCGTTGACCCTCACCGATGTCGTGCAGGTCATTTTGGGCTTCATCCTGTTGCCAGCTCTGGTCGGCTACTGTGTGTGGACCTTTGGGGGCTGGGACATGCTTCAGGCTCAGTTTGTTTCCTCTGCCCCGTTGACCCAGGGAACCGCCGGTACCTTTCCCTGGCTGCGGCTGAGCTATCCGAGCATTATCACCGTCTCACTCGTCGTCGGCATGTTTATTCAGTGGGGCGGAAACTACTACTGGTTGCGAGCCGCAGCCGCTCGCACCGAGTTTGTCGCACGCTGGCAGTATATTATTGGCGGGCTCTTGGTCGTCCTGGTCGTACACGGGGCTTTAGGAGTGCTTGGACTGTACGCGGGGAGTGTGTATCGAGACGCCTTTCTCGGCGGGGCCAACCCCATGAGTGCATATGGTATGTTGATGCGAGGCCTCCCGCCTGGAGTCGCTCTGTGCGGATTAATCGCCGCCTTAGCTGCCACCATCTCAACCACGAGTAACGCCCACCTGGGCATTACCTCGACCGTGGTGCGCGACCTCTACCAGCGTTTCCTACGCCCCGAGGCAACGAGTGAGCAGGTCTTACGCATAAGCCGGATCCTCACCGTGGTAACCGGAGGGGGCATTTGGCTGTTGAGTTTTTACCCCGGCGGGCCCTATTTGCTGCTTGCTATTAGCTGCGCCATGCTAGGCCCGGCTGCGTTAATCTTCTTGCTCGGGCACCGCTGGTCGCGTATGACCGCAGCTGGAGCGTTTTGGGGCGCGCTCCTGGGGATGATAGTCATGCTCGTCTATGAGGCTCTGCAGCTGACTGGAATTACTGCCTGGTCAACCCATACGGTTATTATTGGAACGGCGGTCACCCTGCCACTGATCGTGCTGATCTCGTTAGTAACCACGCGCCAGGCGAATCAATACACCAGCCGGCCGGAAGTCAGCCTGACAGAGAGCTACGAACGTGTTTTGGATCTACTCCACCACGGTTACACCCAGATGGTTGAGCTGACCGATTTTCTCGAAATGGATGCCGCGTACGGCAACCGCTTGGTCGAAGAGCTTGTCGGGGCCGGCTTGGTCGAGCGTCAGGCTACGTCTGGTCCGGATTTTTTCACGCTTAAACTCACTCCCCAAGGAGAGCAACGGTTGGAGGATCATAAAGGAAGTAGGGAGTCTGCATCTGCTCCATCCCCAGTCTACACGCTAGGGCTTCAAGTCCTCAGGCAGATCGAAACAGGCTCCCAGACTCTGCGTACGTTGGGCGTAGCAATCGATGCGCATGCCTCCACTCTCGGAGTGGTCGTAAGTCGCTTGGAACGACTTGGCCAGGTGCACAGCTCCGGCATATGGGAGCGTCAGCTCTTCTTGTCTGACAAAGGCCGCGAAGCTCTCCAGGCTGCGGTCCGGATCTAAAGAGGTGTCGAGCAAGGAGGGTAGGGCTCTCGGCCGTCCCGGCCATGACAGTTTTTATGGAAACAGTTACAGTTCTTTATAGATACCTACTGCTAAAGGACGCCTTATGCCGAGTACCAAGCCGCCCAGCGGCATGCGAGATTATTTACCTGAGACCGTGGGCAAACGCCGCTCCGTTGTGGCCAAGATCGAGAGTGTTTTCCAGCGCTATGGCTTTCTGCCACTCGAAACTCCGGCCATCGAGAATCTTACGACTCTGTTAGGCAAGTATGGGGAGGAAGGCGACCAACTCCTCTTTCGACTTCTCCACCGGGGCGATAAACTCAGCCGCGCACTCGAAAAAGAGTCAACTGAAGCCGGGGACTTAGCCGAGCTTGGGCTGCGCTATGATTTGACGGTACCGTTGGCTCGCGTTGTCGCCCAGTATGGGAACAGCTTACCCCGTTTTTTTAAGCGTTATCAGATTCAGCCGGTCTGGCGAGCGGATCGCCCGGCTAAAGGCCGCTTCCGTGAGTTCTATCAGTGCGACGTTGATCTGACCGGCACGACTTCGCTGCTCGCAGAAACTGAGGTCATGAATGCGGTTAGTGACGCCTTACTGGATTTAGGCTTTACGAATTTTACGATCGCTCTCAATCACCGTGTGCTCCTGCGCAGCATGATTGAAGCTGCGGCCATTGATCTCAGCCTGGAAGGCTCGGCGCTCATGGCCATTGATAAGCTGGACAAAATCGGCGTTGACGGCGTTCAGGAAGAACTCATTCAACACGGGATTGTTCAAGACTCAGCCCAACGTTTGCTCGGTATGACCACGAGTACCACAGGAGCAGACAATGGCAGCATACTGGCATCTTTACGAGGTCAATTGTCTCAGCCCGAGGCGCAACAGGCGCTCAATGACATCGAAACCCTCCTATTATTGACTAGCGACGCACCGGCTGGCTCACACATTCGCCTGGCTCCAGCGCTTGCCCGTGGTCTGAGCTATTATACCGGCCCAATCTTCGAAGTCGTCTCCACAGACTTTAGTGGCTCCTTGGGTGGTGGGGGACGCTACGACAACCTGGTCGGTATGTTTAGCAACAAGCAGGTTCCAGCCGTCGGCTTTTCCCTTGGTTTGGAACGTATTCTGCTCTTAACGGAAGAGCGTGACCTGTTTCCCGCGTTGGAACTGACGGCACAGGTGATGGTCTGCATCCTGCCGCATACGCCACTTCCGCAGGCGGTCGGACTTGCCTCGCGCCTGCGTCAGGCAGGTATTACGGTTGACGTCTATCCGGAACAGAGTAAGCTCGGCCGCCAGATCTCTGCGGCTGATAGTCTGCGGATTCCCTACGTCCTGATTCTTGGGCCTGACGAGGTCGAACGCCAAACCTATACCTTGAAGAACCTGGCGACTGGGGAACAGCAGACACTGGCGGAGGACGCGCTTATCGCGGCGCTGCGATCCTAGCGTGTAGAGGTCTGTCATTCTGAACCGAAGCAACGCGAAGGTGAAGAATCTCTTAGACGTACAAGAGGGAAAGATTCTTCGTCGCCTGGCTCCTCAGAATGACACGTATCGGATCGGTATTGACAAACTGTTAGAACACCATCTCAAGCTGGGCGATCAGATTGTCCCGGTCACGCAAGAAGCCAATGCCGTTATATTGCCCATCCAGGTAGTTATACTGCAGCGTCAGTCGGAAAGGATCGCGCGTAAGTGTTACGCCCGGCTGGACCAGCCAGGATCCCTGCCAGTCGTAGAAATAGACGAGCTGAGGTTTGATCACCCCGGACCGGAAGGATGTTGAGATGCTGAACGTGTTCACGAATTGGTGCTGATCGATATTGACCAAAGTTTGGTTCTGGCGCTTCGGGTCGCTGACCGGGACTGAAAATGGCCGAAGTCGTACGGCCCAACCGACTCGAGCGAGGTATCATCAAAGTCGACGATATGCGTGCCAAACATCTGAGCACTAATAATAAAGGACTTTCCAAGGATTCATGATTCTTGTATACAGAACAGGTTGGCAAAAAATGCAGAACATGATTGGAGGAAAAATGGAAAGCGAAAGCAAGTGCCCAGTGATGGGCGGATCTCACGCACGGGGTAGCACGGCGAACGAACACTGGTGGCCGAATCAGTTGAACCTGAAGATTCTCCACCAGAACTCTCCCCTGTCCGATCCCATGGACCAGGAGTTCAACTACGCCGAGGAGTTCAAGACACTCGACCTGGATGCCCTGGCGACGGACGTCGATGCGGTGATGACGACATCGCAGGACTGGTGGCCGGCTGACTACGGCCACTACGGACCGTTCTTCATTCGGATGGCGTGGCACAGTGCAGGCACGTACCGCATCGGCGACGGCCGCGGCGGCGGCGCCTCCGGCACGCAACGCTTCG
>CAXXHG010000026.1:0-38939 GCA_963666315.2 Binatia bacterium | reverse complement strand
AGAATAACCATCTTCAGCAAAGTGATGTTCGGTCAGCCAAATGGTGTCGTAGCCAAGTTCTTCTGCTACCTGAGTTTGTTTGAGTTGCTCAGCATAAAACTGAGGCCACGGCTTGCGCCATTGGGGCGGATTGCGAAACGGAAATAATAATCCTACGTCCATGTCATCCTCCTTCATATGCTTCATATGGTGCACGAAGACGTCTACCCAGGAGAGGACTTCGTGCAGACCATGCAGTACACCAACGTCCTCTCCCTAGAAGGGAGAAGGGAAGACTTTTGCTGTCTGTCGTATGAGTGAGACCGGCTCTCTTTATCGCAGCACAAATTCCTCATAGCCACTGGCGGCAGCCTCAGCACATCTCTTCCGATATTCCGGGACGGTGTTGGCATACAGGAGTAGAGCGGGGGCTTTGCCAGGAATATTCGTCCCCATAAACCAAGACTTCGTATCGGTCAGTAGCGTACACGAAGCAAGCTCCTTGGAGTGATCTACCCATTCCTGCTCTGCCTGTAGGGTGGGAGCAATGCTTGACAGATTCTTCTCACGCACATGACCGATACAATCCGCAATCCATTCCACAATCATCTCAGCGCAGACCGTGTAGTTGCAAAACGCTGTGCTGGCGGAAATAAAGAAATTCGGGAAACCGGCAGTCTGAATACCCAGGTAACTGCGTGGCCCATTGGCCCATTTGTCCTTGAACGTCTGACCGCCTTCGCCCCGAATATCCATCCGCGTCAGCGGTCCAGACACCGCATCGAAACCGGTCGCATAGATAATGACGTCGAATTCGTATTCGGCATCCTGAGTCTTCACCCCTTTAGAGGTAATACGTTCGATCGGGGCCTTACGTACGTCAACCAATTTCACGTTGGCCCGGTTGTAGGCCTCGTAGTAGTGAGTTTCCAAGGGGATACGCTTAGCACCGAACGGATGATCCTTGGGCGCCAGTAGTTCCGCCATCTCGGGATCATGCACGCGCTCGCGGATTTTGTTGCGGACAAACTCAGCAAACGTCTCATTGGCTTCCCGATTGGTCATAATGTCTTGGAAATTACCCAGCCATTTCGTGAAACCGGGGAGCGCCCACAACTCTTCGTACAATGCTAGCCGCTCTTCCTCCGAGACCTCTAGGGCCGAACGCGGGTCGAACTCATGTTCAAAGCCGGCCGAGGTTTCGCGACACCGTTTATGGATTTTTGGATAATTGGCCTTCCAGACGGCCTGGGTCTCTGGATTGACCTCCGAATTGCGTAATGGCGCGGCGTAGTTCGCGGTACGCTGAAAGACCGTCAGCCGGTCGGCTTCCTCCGCAACGATCGGGATAAGCTGAATTGCCGTGGCACCCGTGCCGATGCAACCTACCCGTTTGCCCGTAA
Source organism: Binatia bacterium (assembly GCA_963666315.2). Lineage (GTDB taxonomy): Bacteria > Desulfobacterota > Binatia > Bin18 > Bin18 > Bin18. The sequence goes on along the minus strand of CAXXHG010000026.1, from coordinate 37,557 downwards.
AGTCCACTTTTTCCTTTGGCCAGTTAAATGTATGAAATGATTCGCCTTTGAAACTATCGATCCCTTCAAAGGCGGGCGTATACTTCGCGGACAGGACACCGACCGCGCCGCGGACAGGACACCGACCGCGCCGCGGACAGGACACCGACCGCGCCGCGGACAGGACACCGACCGCGCCGCGGACAGGACACCGACCGCGCCGCGGACAGGACACCGACCGCGCCAATGAGAAATTGCGCCCGAGCGCGTTGGCCATTCTCGACCTGGACCTCCCAGCAATGCTCGTTCTCATCATAGACCGCCGAGCTCACACAAGAATTGAGCTGGATATGTGGGCGCAGGTTGAATTTGTCCGCCACAAAGTTGAGGTAGCGCTCATTCTCCGGCTGGCCGGAGAAGTGCTCTTTCCAGTTCCATTCTTGCAGCAGTTCCTTTGACCACGAATACCCATAGGTTTCACTCTCGGAATCAAAGCGACAGCCTGGGTAGCGGTTCCAATACCAGGTGCCGCCCACTCCACCAGCATCCTCAAAGACCCGTACTGAAAGCCCCATCTCCCTTAGCTTGTACAGTTGGTATAATCCCGATACCCCAGCGCCGATAATGATCGCTTCATAGTGCTCAACCGCTCCGTTACCGTTTGGCTTGTGTGGATGTTGATCAGTGTTCCCCATGGTATTCCCTCCTTACAGTCCTACTTATGAAAAAGATCTCACGCTTCAATAATCTGAAATGCCCGCAAGCCTATCTCAGTTGAGACCTCAATCTCCCCGTTTTGTACAGTCCAGTTGTCATACGCCTGCCCATCCATAAGTACACGACAGGCATCCGGCTTTTGTAGATTCTTAATACGGAAGCTGGTTGACCGACCGTTGGCAGCAGGGTCAGCAGTATAGGTTTGCAAGACCAGCGTTTTTTTCTCTCGATCGTAATACGCCTGGGACAAACCCACGCTTGGAAAGTCCACCTCGTACACCGTGGGTTGATCAAACTTTTCCAGATTCGGATCGGCAAACATACGTGACCAAGAGCCTGGACCGCCGACTTCAGGCACCATGAGGTTGGCGTTGTACTGACCACGCGGATACGGCTCGTTCAATCCAAAACGATAATAGAATTCGCCGGCGTCACGATCCCAGGTTGGCTCGTAGTGAGCCTCGACATGGGCCTGTAGCTTTTTAACCGTCTCCGTATCGCCAAGCTCGTTGGCCATGCCCAACAGACGGACTGTCATATATTGATGATCGTCTGTTGCTCCTGGTACGAGGATCACATGCGCCGTGCCATCCGGCTTTTCAATCAGATAGTCTCTCTTGGCAGCTTCATAAAAGCGGGTTGCCATGGCTGGGTCGTTCGGCAGCAGATAAAAGCCCCACATCAGCCAGCCGAATACCGCAGGAATGGTGTGATTCAGATCAACCAGTGGGTCGTAATACATAGTGACCCACTCCGGAGGGATTGGATCTTCAGACGGGGCAATATAATTTTTCTTGGCGTATTCGTACCACTGCTCAAAAGCGCGGAACGTGTTCCCGTTATAGAAAGTGTCGTAAAGCCTCAAACCGAGGCTGGTGACCGTGAGTCAAAGCGGCCACACTTTGGTGTTCTCTCAATGCGAGCCTTCGGGTCTGCCACACCACTGTTCGCTGATGAACTCATTCATGCTGGTGTGGGTATAATGAAACGTGTGCTCGCCATTATTCACAACCGAAAAGCCGTCATTATATTTTTTGTCGCCAGACGCATACAGGTGTAAGCCCATGGTCAGCGACAGAAAGCCTTTGTAGTAAATCGCGCCGGCCGCCTTGATCGGATCGGGCTCATAGCCCCACGGCTCAACCCCGTTGGCCGCCCAACCAGGCGTGTCATATTTGCCACGCAGTTCGTCCGGAATAAGCAAGGGGAAAAATTCGTCCGGATACTTTTCTCGCTGCGGGTCCGGGCCGATCTGTTCGGACCAGTCATAGGTGCCCCAGTACGAAGTAACACGATCAACCAGGCGTTCAAGAATCTTGCTATACACCTCGCGCCAGGCCGGCGTGATGTCACTCATCATTGCGACTGCATAGGATGAGTCCACAGCATCAAAACGATGAAAATTACCCATGGGTGGCAGACTTTTATCGTCCCACATGTCAGACGGCCGGCCGTCTTTGGACCAGTCATCGTCTACCATAGCCTTACGGTAAAGATATTTGAGCCAGCCGCGCGCCTTTTCAGACAGCTCGGTCTGGACGGTGTCTTGCGCCATACTTCCCTCCTCTTATTTCGCTCAACAGAATCACCCGGTGGTTCACCTTCAATAGCAGCTAAACACAGCAAATGAAACGAGTTTCCCTCTCGCTATTTACGATCTGACCTAGTAATGACACTAGACGGAGCGTCACAACCAACGGAGAAGACTAGTATGGCGCAAGACCAGAATGGAATTGACGAACTCGCGGCAGCGGCAATCGAAGAGCTTACTGCTCTCGCGTTCCCCTGGCAGACGCGTGATCCCTTCCTCTTTTGTGTCTTCCATAATGACCCCTATCCAAGAGGTAACGACAAGCTTGGCCCTGCAGCGTCCTTAGCAGGCCGTGACATCGGCCAGGACTTCGACCCCAGGAACGGCTGGCGCATGTACCACGGCGATGTGGTTCCCGGCTTCCCACAGCATCCCCATCGGGGTTTTGAAACCGTCACTCTGGTGAACCAGGGCTTTGTGGACCATTCCGACTCGCTGGGGGCAACTGCCAGATACGGGGCTGGAGACGTGCAGTGGTTGACTGCGGGGAGAGGCATTGTCCACGCTGAAATGTTTCCGCTGGTGAAAAGCGATGCCGACAATCCGCTTGAGCTTTTTCAGATTTGGCTCAACCTGCCGGCTAAGGACAAGATGGTCGATCCTCACTTCACCATGTTGTGGGGAGAGTCTATCCCGAACAAGGAGATCAAGGATGCTGAGGGTCGTGGCACACACCTGAAAATCGTCGCGGGATCGTACGACGATATCAAAGCACCATCCCCACCCCCGGATTCATGGGCCGCAGCTCCCGAAACGAACGTCAGCATCTGGACCATCAAGATGGAAGCGAACGCCACCTGGACCTTGCCCGCCACAAAGCCGGGAATCAGCCGGACGTTGTATTTCTACGCCGGATCAGACCTCCGCATCGGGCAGGAGCGTATCCCGGCCAGCCACATGGTTGCGCTGAGGGCGGATGTTGCATTGCCTCTCCGTGCGAGCTCGACTCCTGCTGAGCTACTCCTTCTAGAAGGCCGCCCGATCCAAGAGCCAGTCGCCCACTATGGACCCTTTGTGATGAATACCCGCCAAGAACTCCAACAAGCGTTTGCTGATTATCAGCGCACCCAGTTTGGTGGCTGGCCGTGGGCTCATAATGCGCCCGTGCATGCCCGCCAAGAGGGACGATTCGCCAAACATGTCGATGGCCGGGTTGAGAAGCCGGTGTAGAATCGGGTCATGTTTCCAGGTTTCCATACTTCATTGTGTAGGGGCGAGGTTCCCTCGCTCAGTCATATAGCGTGAAAGCAGAGACACTCCCAGTCTCACCAGTGCACGTTGAGGGAGGCAAGCCCGCGCATCAGTGGAGTAGGACGAAACTCTGGCTCCAAGGTGTCGAGGGTCATGTCCGGACAGCGTGAGAATAGTATTTCGAGAGCAACATCGAATTCTTGGAGCGCGAGCATGCGGCCCAGGCAGAGGTGCGCACCGCCCCCCCCAGGTCAAGGGACGAGGCAACTGGGAGAAGTCGCGGGTGAGATCGAGGGTATCAGGTTCTCGGTATACCTCTGGGTCTCGATTCGCTGCGCCAATATAGCCGAGGACGATACTACCGGCCGCGAGGGTGGTGTCAGCCAGAGTGACATCGGTCGTGAGGACACGCGCGGTTGCTTGGCCGGGCGTATCGTAGCGGAGTAGTTCTTCCACAGCGTTGAGTCGAAGCTCAGGCTGGGCCTTGAGCAGCGCCAGCTGTTCCGGGTTGCGGTGGAGCGCGAGCAGCATCAGCCCCAGCCCGCCAGCAGTAGTCTCGTTGCCCGCGACGTAGAGGAGGATGGCATCAGCCACCAGTTCGTCGTCTGTCAGGGTGTCGCCGTCTTCGGTTGCATGGACCATAGCTGAGAAGAGGTCGTTCGTGGGTTCGGACCGGCGTTTGGCTGCGAGCGCGGAGAAGTAAGCGGTCAGTTCTCGGACTGCGGAATTCACGGCGGCCAGCACCTCGGCATTCATCGGCAGGAACTCTAGGACTGGATTGAGCGCCGTTGCGAGGCTGCCGATGGTTTCATGATCTTCGTTCGGAATGCCAAGGATGGAGCCGATGATACGCAACGGAAACGGGTATGCAAAATCCGCGATGAGATCCATCTCTCGAGCAGGCTCCCTCTGGTCGATAAGCTCGGTAGCGATCTCAACCGCACGGTCACGAAGCTCGCGGACGTACGGCGATCGTTGAGGCGGCGCGACGCCGATTCCGCGCCAAGGAGCTCGCCGGGACCACGCTGGAAATGGTGGTCACCGATGCCGGCCTCGCCCGTCCGCACTTATACCGGTTTTTCAAGAACAAGGCCGAGTTGATAGCTGCCGTCGTCGCCGTCGAAACCTCTGAAATCAACGCTCGGCGGCGTCAGCAGATAGCCGAGCTCCATTCCTTCGCAGATAAACTTGTGCGCTCACTTGAATTAGCCGTCGAGCTCGTTTACAGCGACGACTTTTGGTCATCCCTGATTACACCAGGCAGCGTTCCCTATACGGCCTATGCCGCTTCCAGCGCCCCTGAGATTCTTGCGGCCAACACTGACTATTGGACACCTATGCTCCGCGCAGCTGAGGACTCGGGCGAGCTTCGGCCCAGTCTCGACCATCAAAAGGTCATGACCTGGCTGCTCGGCATCCAGTTCATGTTTATGGAGCGAAGCGAGATATTCCCCACGATAGCGGATGTTGGCTACTACGCTCGAACATTCGTCCTGCCCGCACTCGTCGTAGGGACTGACGGGCAAGCGGAGTCCAGAACACCCCACCCACAGGGAAACCTCCACTCGAATCCCCCGGATTCCACTTCGTTCCATCCAGGCTACACTAATCGCGATCAGCCACGCAGTGGCCGGAAGAAGGCACGGATGTCTTCGACCAGGCGTTCGGGTTCCTCCATTGACGCAAAATGTCCGCCTGACGGCATGACGGTCCAGCGCTGGAGGTTATAGTATTTTTCGGCCCAACTACGGGGCATTAAGGCGACTTCTTGGAGAAATACTGCACAGCCTGTGGGGGCTTCGACTACCGGAGAGCGGTCGTGGGCCGGCTGCCACACATGATGGGCGGCTTCGTAGTAATAACGCGCGGAGGTGCCGAAACTATTGGTGAGCCAATACAGCATGACCGTATTCAGCAAATCGTCTTTGCTAAAACGAGACTCAACGTCGCCCTTGCAGTCACTCCACGTGCGGCGCTTTTCCACCAGCCAGGCCGCTAGACCGGCCGGCGAGTCGTTTAATCCGAAGGCCAGCGTCTGCGGTTTGGTCGATTGCAGCCGGAAGTAGCCGGCTTCCGCTTCAAAGAAATGCGCGGTCTTTTCAAACCAGCCCTCTTCGTCCGGTCCATATTCGGATGCCTCGGGCAGACCTGCGCTGAAGAAATCGAGCGGAACCATCAGATGAATATGCACCCCAATGAGATGCTCAGCATACTTGTGGCCCAGTTGGGCAGACAGAATCGCGCCCCAATCTCCGCCTTGGGTAGCAAACTTCTTATACCCGAGCACGTCTTGCATGAGCTTGACCCACAGGTCGGCCGTGCGCGAATAGTTAATGCCCGGAACGGTCAGGGGTGAGGAGAAGCCGTAGCCAGGCAAAGACGGCACGACCACATCAAAGGAGTCAGCAGGATCTCCACCGAACGCAGCCGGATCGGTAAGCGGGCGAATCACCTTGCGCAGATCCCAGAATGTCCACGGCCAGCCGTGATTCAAAATAAGCGGCATGGGCTTCGGCCCTTTGCCTGGCTCATGAATGAAGTGGATGGGCACATCCTCGATCCTAGTCTTAAAGTGGGAGAAGGCGTTCATCTCCTGTTCATGTTTGCGCCAGTCGTACCGCTCGATCCAATACTCGACCAACTCCTTAAGATAGGCTGCGTTCGTGCCATACTCCCACTCGTCGTTGGCGAAGTCCTGCGCCCAGCGGGTTTTAGTCAAACGCTCACGTAGGTCGGTGAGAGTTTCTTCTGGGATACTGATCGTGAAAGGTTCTTTGGTACTCATACGCGCCTCCTTTGTATGCTCTTCGAGGTAGGCTACAACGCTTCCCCCATCCGTGGTCTGTAGCAGTTTTCTCCGTTCATATATCAGACTCAGGCCGCGTGTCAGGCGAGGTATGACACAACTCGGTAGAAACCGCCGCTCTGTTTCCGCATTTGCGCTTACGGACTATATGCAGCAGCTCGTGTCTGAGTAAGCCAGAATGCGAACTGAGGTAGAAGCTTTCAGGCTGGTAACATCTCTTGGGGAGACAGTGGCATCTTTCTCGCATCGAGCTTAGTTAGCCCTTGCTCCCCTGAGTCATACAGAGCCACCCACTCCTGCATCCACGCCGGGTTGACTACATCTGAAGGATGATGACCCGGTAGAGCATAACGCAGAGTCCAGGGTAGGAACGACACAAACAGCCGAAACGCGATCTTCTTGATCGTCCAGCGCGTCTTCCACTTGCCCTCCAGCCAATCGGCTTTCAGCAACAGGATATAGCTGTTCCGGATGAGCCCCATCATATGGATCAGGGCGCACAGGATGCCGTAGGCGCGGGATCAATGCCCACCATACAGATGTTGGTATACATCAAAGGCCAAGTTTTTGTGTTCGATTTCCTCAATCAAATGCCGCAGCCACATGGAGGCCACATGACCGTCGGCCTCACCAAAGAAATACTCACGCTGTTCGATCAGCATGTGAGCAATCGACAGCGCCATGACCTCAAAGCCAGCGGTATAAGCGACTTGATATTTGAGGGAGCGTTTACCGAGTTCCTGGTATTCGCGTTCCATCTGTTTTTCCCGCTCTCTGACTTCGGGGTAGCCTGCGGCGATCAGTACCTCATTGAATCTGCGGTGCTGCTTAAAGTGTTGCGCTTCCTGCGCCATCCAGGCTTTGGCTTCTTCCAGGAGCGCACGGTCGGTGATGTGCTTCGACGCTTGACGGATCGAATTAGTAATAAAGGGCTCCATGTATGGCAGCAGCGTTGAGGCACCGTTGGCCAACTGGCTGAACGCAGGTTTGGCCGGATTCCAGTACGGCTTGAAGTCCTCCGGAATCTCAACCTGCACCTTACGAACCAAGATCCCTTGAGGCGTTTTCTGCTCGCTTCTAGTCTCACCTTCTCTTTGTGCTAGCAATCAGACGGGCTTCTCTGCCTATGTCTTTATAGTTCCCACGATTCTCATACTGCAAATTGAACGGGCAGGGTCTGCGGGCCTCGGACAATGAGCGACGCTACCTGAGCGATCTGTTCGGTCGCACAGGTGAATGGGGGACAGTCAAACAAGAGCGCCTCTAATGCCTTCCGACCTTCCAGACGAGCGAGCGGGGCGCCTAAGCAATAGTGGATACCATAACCAAACCCGACATGATCCTGAGGATTGCGTTCTACATCAAAGCGATTCGGTTCAGAGAATTTCCGCTCATCACGGTTGGCGGAACCCAGTAGCAAGAAAACGGTCTGTCCTGCTGGGATCTTCCCGCCTTCCAACTCCACGTCCTGCGCGGCCCGGCGAAAAACCACCTGGACAGGAGATTCATAGCGAAAAACTTCTTCCACGAGTGCAGGCACGAGGGCACGATCAGCGCGGACTTTTGCCAATTCATCTGGATGGTCGAGCAGGCTAAGGACCGCGTTGCCAATCAAGTTCGTCGTAGTCTCGTTCCCGGCTAACAGTAGCAAGACGGCCAAGGCGAGGATCTCAGCTGAAGAGAGCATATCGCGCTCTTCTTCTGCTTGCACAAGAGCGGTAATCACGTCGTCTCCAGGGTCCGTCCGTCGGCGTTCGATCATCCGCTCAAAGTAGGCACGCAACTCAACTTGGCTCTTTCGAATCCGAGCCCGATCGGCCTCGTCAGTCGGACGACTGGTAGCGCTAACCACATCATCTGACCAACGCTTAAAATCATCGCGCCGTTCGGGCTCGACGCCGAGCATCTCCGCAATCACAATGGTAGGCAGCGGTCCGGAAAATGTCGAGACTAAGTCGCCCTCCGGCGGTCCGCGCAGAGCTTCCAGCAGCTCCTGGGTAATCGCCTGCACGCGCGGCTCAAGTGCCCGGATGAGACGCGGCGTAAAGCCTTTATTGGCCAACTTCCGTAACCGAGTATGATCGGGGGGATTCATGTCAAGAATCCACGGCACTTCTGGAACGGGATTGAGATCACCCAAAGCCTCTGTGGTAAATACGGAAGATGAGAAGAGATGTGGATTGCGCAAGGCAAAGTCCACATCCGCATAGCGGCTCAGCGCCCAGCACTGAAAAGATTCAAGCCAGATAACTGGTGCTTTGTCTCTCAGCTCAGCATAATACGGATACGGATTGGCAATCACTTCTGGGGCGAGAGGGTTGAAGTCCATGCAAAAATCTCTCCTTACGTATTCTCACTCTCATCCAAGGCGCTGCTGGCGCTCACGGAGGAGGAGGAACAGCGGCAGTCCCGCCGCAAATGCTACCAGCCACGAGACCGCCACACAGATCCAAAAGTTGCGTGCGCCGAGTGTGCGACCTTCTGCAAACAGCAATACATTGAAGGCTGCAAACGCGATCAATAAGTCAAGCAGCAACGACGCCGTCACCGCGCTTTCCATCGGGACAGTGAAGAAATCGACGAGTAAATTACCGCCTGCGCCCATATACTGGAGGTTAAAATACATGGGGATGATCACTCCTAGGCCAATAAGAACCGCATAGACCATCTCGCGTGTCGTCATAATGCTCTCCCTCCAAAAGATTGAATCTTGCCGTTCTTGATCCCGATATCCGCCTTGTAGCGAGGCACCCGCGTACCGTCGACAATCATGCCGCCCGTAATGATGGTATCGAACGCTGGCATAGCCTCCCTCCTTATAAAGTTAAAGTATGGATTTTGGTGCGTGAGTCCTTGGAAAACCTGTTGCTTCTAGAATCTATTACACGGAAGCTTGCGTCGTGCAAGCTTTGTGAGAAAAATCTTTTAACCGTCGCATTGTCACACAACCCCATTTCTTCCCGGCAGAATTCGGTGTACCTGACAGAGGCACAGTATGCACGCATCGTATGGAAGAGGGAGGCTTTGCTGCATGGCAAAGAAAGGAAAACCCGTTCAGGAAGATCTCGCTACCGCCTTGACGAATCTCTTCTTGCCCGTTCACTACCGGATCGGTGTCGCATTTGAAGAGACCCTCCGCTGTGGCCTACTCTCCCGCAAACAGGTGGCCATCTTATGGCTTATGCAGACCGAGGGCGGAGCAGCACGAAGCATGCGTCGCAAAGATATTGAACACTTACTCGCAGACTGGTTTGAAACGAGTAGTTCGACGATCACGCGTGCCCTCGGCGCGCTCGCGCGCTCTCCGTTGCAGTTCGTCCGCATTGGCGAAGATCCGGATTCGGGCCGCGAGAAGCGCGTCACCCTTACCACCAAAGGAAAGAAGTTCCTGCTCACGATGGACGCGGCGGGCCGGACGTTTGCCCAAAGACTATTGGACCGAATGCCCAAGGGAGAAATCCGAGAAATGGTACGCCTTATGAACAAAAGTATTGAGGCGCTTGAGCAGAGATAAAAGAGGAGAAGCAGCATGTTACAAACGATGATTACCGGTAGTCTGCCAAGACCGACCTGGCTTGCCCCCCCGCGCCAAATTTCTACTGTCTCGTTGCTGCTAGAAGACACCGCGTTACAAGAAGGCCAAGACGATGCCGTTCGCCTGGCGCTGACCGATCAGCAGGAAGCCGGCCTGGATATTGTGACCGACGGAGAACAACGTCGCCGCCACTACATCTGGGGATTTACCGAAGGACTCAGCGGCATCGATTTTAGCAATATGGTCAAAAAAGAGACGCGTGGCGGGCGTTATAAAACGCTGGTAGATGTCGCACGCGTAACAGAACCAGTCCGGCGACCAGGCTCGATCTTCCTCGACGCCTTACGCTTTCTCAAGCAACGCACAACGCAACCGGTCAAAGTCACACTTCCGGGTCCGATGACGACGGCGGATACGCTGGCCGACGAACACTACGGCGAGACACGCCGCTTAGCTGCAGATCTTGCCCAAGTGCTGAACGAAGAAGCGTGTGAACTGGCAGAAAACGGCTGTGACATTATTCAGTTCGATGAACCGTGTTTTAATATTTACCTTGATGATGTGGAGGACTGGGGCATCGATATGCTTGAGGTAGCCGCCAAGGGCGTGCAAGCAAAAACAGCCGTTCATATCTGCTACGGCTATGGGATTCCCCTGGTTTTAGCATGGAAGACAACGAATACGGATTGGAATCATTATCAGCGGACACTGCCTCTGCTTCGCACGAGCAGCATTGATATGATCTCGGTTGAATGCGCGGCCTCAGGTGTTGATCCGTCCGCCCTCGGACTCGCCAAGGGGAAGGACATCATGGTTGGCGTCATTGATGTTGGAACAGAAGAGGTTGAGACGCCGGCAGTCGTTGCGGAACGCATTCGAGCCGCCCTCCCCCATGTTGCCCCCGACCAGCTCTACCCGTGTACAGACTGCGGCATGATCCCGCGCTCTCGGACGGCTGCGCGCGGCAAAATGAAGGCATTGGCAGATGGCGCCTGGCTTGTACGCACAGAGCTGGAGAGCGAAATGATCGCGGGCATTCCCAGGGTAGGCCGGCCGGAGAAATAGTATTTGAAAGGACGCTCAATGACACGCATACCGATTAATGGCATCAACCTTCATGTTGAAGACACCGGCTCTGGAGAACCCATTATATTCGTGCATGAGTTCGGCGGTGATACCCGGAGCTGGCAGCTGCAGGTCGAGCACTTCTCCAGCCGGTACCGTTGCATCACTTTTAACGCGCGAGGATATCCGCCTTCCGACGTGCCCGAAGACGAAACTCTCTACGGTCAGCAGATCGCAACCAACGATCTCAAAGGCGTGCTTGACGCGCTCGATATCGAGCGGGCGTTCGTCGTCGGTCTGAGTATGGGCGCGTACACCGGCCTGATGTTCGCCATGCAGCATCCCGAACGAGTACGCAGCCTTGTATTTACCAGCGGGGGATCCGGTGCATTTCCAGACACACGTCAGCAGTTCCTGGCCGACTCAAACGCGCTAGCCGATAAAATGCTGCAAGCTCACTCAGTCGATGTATCAGGGATTTCCACCGGCCCCAGCCGGGTGCAGCTTCAGAACAAAAATCCTAAAGTCTGGGAGCAGTTCGCGGCTCATTTCTCTGAACATTCCGCTGTCGGTTCGGCTTATACCTTGCGCCATGTACAAGCCAAACGACCGTCGCTGTACGAGCTTACGGACAATCTCCGCGCCATGACCAGGCCCACGCTCCTCCTTGTGGGAGATGAAGATGAATCCTGTCTCGATGTCAATCTGTATCTCAAACGGACCATACCCTTCTCGGGTCTCAGCATCTTGCCCAAAAGCGGCCACCTCTTAAATCTTGAGGAACCGGAACGCTTCAACGCCCTGCTGGACGAATTCTTCCAGACTGTCACGGCGGGGCAGTGGAGCCGCAGAGACCCACGCTCTGAGACCGTGAGTGCGTTTGGCCAGAAGGCGTCGTAAGAAATAATGGTTTCCAGATGATTTTATGTTTCAGCTGTCTTTTCAGGAGTTTAGAAACTTGAGGTCACAATTGGGGATCTCAAGTTCATGGGGAGGTCGGCGGCCACCCCAGAGCACACACAAGAGCACGAACCGACATCGCGGCAAAGCATCCACATGCGGGTAGTGGAGTCCCGCTACTGGGCGACCCAGCCGCCGTCGACAACCATGGGATGACCCGTCACAAACGATGCCGCGTCTGAACACAGCCAGACGACGGCTTCAGCAATCTCCTCAGGTTTGCCCAGACGACCGATAGGCTCTTTAGCAGTCATGCCGTCTTCTATACGCGGGTCCAGCTTCATACCGCGCTCGAACATCGGAGTCCGGATGACACCTGGACACACCGCGTTCACCCGAATGCCAGATTTGGCGTATTCCAAGGCCGCCGTCTTTGTCAGCCCGAGCACGCCGTGCTTCGCCGCAACATAGGCAGAACCACTCCGAAATCCTACTAGGCCGGCAACCGAGGCCGTATTCACGATTGCGCCGCTGCCTTGTGCCAGCATCTGCTGGAGCTCATACTTCATGCACAGCCACACGCCGGTCAGGTTAATAGAGATGACCCGATCCCAGTGTTTCTGCGTGTAATCTCCGGTCCTGGCTGTAGCGCCAGCTATGCCAGCATTATTAAACGCACAGTCAAGTCGTCCATACGTATCGACGGCGTGTTTGACTAATGCCTCCACTTGCGCGGCTTGGGCGACATCGGTCTGAACAAATGAGGCTTCTCCCCCCGCGTCGGTGATGAGCTTGACCGTCTCCTGTCCACCTTCGACAACCACATCAGAAACCACAACCTTCGCCCCTTCGCGTGCTAAGGCCAAGGACGTCGAGCGCCCAATACCAGACCCTCCACCGGTTACCAGTGCGATTTTGCCGTCTACGTGTCCTACCATCTCTTTATCCCCTCCCATATTTGTCACAGAGTTTCTTCTAGCGTGTTGGAGACTATCAATAAAGGGAAAGAAGATCTCGACAGCGCATTCCCCAGATTCCACTCCGTTTCATCCAGGCTACAAAAATATTTTCAAAAAAGACTTGACATTCTTCTACATTTCTATGTTATTGGAAATATAGAAAATATAGACGCCATCAGCATCCTTTCCGCACTAGCCCAAGAGACCCGGCTCGACGTCTTTCGGCTGCTTGTTCGGGCAGGGAAAGAGGGCATGGCCGCAGGCGCCATCGGGGACGCACTCAGCATCCCGGCTGCCACTCTCTCTTTCCATCTCAAGGAACTCAAGAATGCGGGTACGGTGTGTTGTCAGCGCGAGGGTCGCTCCCTCATCTACAGCGCAGACTTCAGTACCATGACCGCGTTCCTCGGTTTCTTGACCGAAAACTGCTGCCAAGGGGTCAACGGCGAAGACTCAGAGGCTCAAAAGCCTGGCTCGTGCTGCTGATGCCAACCCGCTACGAAAGGAGCAAGCTATGCGATTCCAACTCGCGCTGAACGTTCAGAATCTCGACGAAGCCGTCCATTACTACTCCAAACTGCTTGGGGCACCGGTCAACAAAAGGAAACCCGGCTACGCCAACTTTGCCGTAGACTCACCGCCTTTCAAGCTCGTGCTCTTCGAGGATCCAAATGCAACCGAGCGCCTCAACCACGTCGGCTTTGAGATGGAAATGGATGAGGTCGAGGCCACTATTGCACGCTTGGAGCCCCAGGGCCTGGCCGACCAAGTGATTCGTGACGAAACGTGTTGTTACGCCGAGAAGAGCACCGTCTATTCCAAAGATCCCCAGGGGCTGTTGTGGGAGTTCTATAAGTTGCACGGAGACGCAGACGAGCTGCAGGCATCAATACCAGCGCAAACCACAGCCTCCGCCGACACACAAGAGTCCGCAACCTGTTGTCTGGAGACAGATCCCACGGCCGAAAAATCTTCGGGCTGCTGTGGGTAATGTGTAGCGGCGAGGTACCCTCGCCCCCGCTTCAAAATCGGGAGGCCGCATGCAAGAGCAAACGCCTCTGAGCTCTTCTTATTCGCTACTTGGAGTGAGCTTCACAATAAACCCATCCGGCAGCTCACGCTTGCCGGCAATGAAATCGCCGTTGATATCCGTTACCCATAGCGCGCCGTCAATGACCTGCAATCCAGCCGGATTTATGAATCCACTCGCTACCAGGTGTAGCTTGCCGTCCTGCGTCACCCTATAGACCTTACCATCTGTCTCTAGCGCTTGCGTCATGGGAACAGGTGCTTGGATATCCGCAACGTCCGAGACAAATATCTGTCCGCCGTATGACCCAAAACCGTCCGGGGCGAGGGTAATACCCATAGGCTGGGCGAGCCCCCCAACAACAGGCTGCTCATCAACTGTGCCGTCAGCCGAAATACGAACGATCATGCCACTGCCCGCTGTTGGTGGTTCGAGTATGCCACCCTTCTTGAGCGTGACCAGCATCCAATGACCATCCGACGAAAACGCGAGCCCCATGGGTGCTCCGGTGATAGTACCGTTAAAGGTGACAAACGGTGAGCATGTCCCATCGGCTGTGACTTGGTAGATAGAATTGTTAAAGGCGGTGACCGCAAAGAATCGATCCCCAAACGCACTGCCTGACGGGCCGAAACGTGCATCTACCCCAAAGCCACTCACACCTTGGTTGGTTTTGCCGGTTTCTGCGAGCGTGCATACGATTTCAGCAACATCCTGGGTCTGAGGATCAACCCGCTGAATAACATGATTGGCCGTCGCACCCGGCGCAGCCACCTTGGCTTGGGCAATGGCATAAATATAACCGGCAGTCGTACCAAAACTCTCCGGAGCCACGCCATATCCCGTCGTTGGCAGCAAACGCCCAAGGCCGACCAGCTCAGATATTTGTCCGTCCTTACTGATTGAAACTATGCGGCTGCCCTTCTCGCCTTCTTCTCCACCGTCATCGTTCAGCCACACCGCGTCGCCTTGAGGATGGGGCCAGAGCGGGTCGTAGAACTCACCCGGAGGGATGAACATCTCCGCTTGAAATCCAGCCTCGGTTTCAATCGTCGGAGCCGCCATTAAGCGGTCGAGTAACCCTTTGACCTCTTCTGCGGCAAAAGACGGAGTCCAGCAGACTCCCCAGCCAATACCAAGCGCGACAATCAATCTGTGCCCTACGTGCATTATTCCCCTCCCTATGAAAATGAAGGGACAATCTTGGCACATGTGGGGCCGTTTCGCACTAGGTCCGAATTCTTGACTGAACATCCTCAGCCGCATACAGTCTGGACGGTCGATTTCAACGGGGTAAACACGGTGATCCGGTAGTACGCGACCTTATGTAGCGGGATCACCTGTCTCCCGAATCCAGCGTGAATTGTGCTAGAGGTTCATCGTGTATAGAGAATGGCCTATAAAAATTGGGGGCAGCGGGCGCATCATCATAGGAGCCAAAGAGCGCGGCCAAGTCCGGTTCCCGCCGGAACACCGCAGTTAGTTGACCGATGATATCACGCGGAACCTCCACGTCGGCATCCACAAAAAAGAGGATGTCCCCCTGCGCCGCACGGGCGCCCGCGTTGCGCGCACTGGCAGGACCTGTGCGAGACCGCAGGCGCAGCGTCTTGACTCCGAACTCGACCGCTGTTTGCCACGATCCGTCCGTGTCGCCATCCGCAACCACAATGATTTCTAAGGGGCGTGGAACGGCTTGTTTCAGACTGGTCAGGCAGCGCTGGAAGTTTTCGCCGCCATTATAAACGGGGACAATGACGGTCACCGTGGGCGCGGGAGGAGTTGTCTCTTCAGTAGGCGAAGCGATTTGATTGAAATCTCCAGCAGGGCCGACCATTCTTCTTCTCCAAGAGAGGGACGGGAGAGTCCTCTCCCGGACGCCTTATAGCGCGCAACAAAGAGATACACAGCCCCAGCAGGTACCGCAAGCGTACCTCGACAACTAGGGAGTACCCGACCGTAGGCTCTCACCTCACAGGGCCCACTCGTATAATCGTGAAGACACCGTGCTGAAAGAGAATGCGCTCTGCGGGCGGATCATGCAGCGCGAAGCCCACGCGTCGCCCCCGCCTCCACTGCTCCCGGACAGTGTCGAGGAACGGCTCGTAATACAGACTAGCGCCAGGGACGTAGCGGCCTTGGTTCACCACAAAGACATCGACACCATACCGATCATACAGCAGATCCACTGCCGCAAAATCACTCGCGTGATAGGCCGCCAGGACTGCTGCGATCCGTTCCGCCATCGTCTGATAATACCCCACGTATAAGGGCAGCGACGTTTCCATAGAGGCCAGCACACTGCGCCGTGATCGCAGTGGAATATTGTCCGCGTCGTATGGATGCGCCGCCACGAGTGTGTCTTTGGGCAGGGTCTCAAGAAAAAGATAGACGGCTTCGAGGTCCTGGTCGGGCGGAGGGCGGAGCACGGAGACGAGTTTCGTGGTGGCTTCTGCCCCGTAAGCCGCCAAAACGAGACAGCCGACTGGAACGAGTATCGCGAGTTTCGATTGTTTCCCCAAAAAAGTGAGTATGCGGCCAGCTGGGGGATACGAGCGTAGCCTCGCAATGAGTGCGGGGATGAGCGCGGCAAGGACGAGCAGACCACACACCGGTAGCGCGTAGAGCGTATAGCGATTGGGGTGATGCAAAACGAACAGAGTCAGGTGTGCGCTCACAAAGAGCCCAACCGCAGTGCCGGCCAGGGCCCAAGATTCTACTCCAATCACACCGGGGAAAGACCGCCAGACCACGGTCAGGAGGCAGGTAAGAAGCAGCGCCAGCCAAGGATTGATGCCCAAACCATCCCGCCTGCTGAAATAGAATCGCCACGGGTCATGATCGAAGAAATGACTGCGCCCGCCGCTCCAAAACTCCGGCATGGCATAGGCTTGCTCAAAGGTGACTTTCTGACCGAGTTCGGGCGGCACAGGCCGAAGATACGCCAGGCCCAGCACCACCAGCGCCAGGCAGCCGAGTCCAATAAGAACGGGCCAGTGAGCAGGAAGCTTGCGCTCTTTCCATACACGAAGCGCCAGGACAATGGCGGCACACAGGCCCAGGTTGGCGGCAACTGGGGGATAGAAGAGCACGGCCAAGAGCAGCGCACAACCAAGTGCAATCTGCCGCTGGGTGAGCAAGGCCCATATCCCGAACAACAGAATCGGGGTGGCAAAGGACCTGGGAAGACCAGCGTGCAGGAAGCGCAATTCAGCCACAATGAAGAACGCGGCGGCCACCACTCCGCCCAGCAGTCCCCGGCCAACACGCTGCCCAATCTGAAACGCGAGTACGGTCGCAGCCAGAACCAATACAAACGGGAGCGCCTCGGCAAGCGGTTGCGGATCGATGAAAGGCACCAGAGTACGGAAGAGGAATTGGTAACCGTAGGGCGCCAGGATCGGCTGGGAAAAGAACATACGGGCCAGATCATCCGGAAAGAGCTGCGGATCGGTCCAGTGATACAGCCACCAAATGTGGTGGGCGAAGTCCTCATCATGCAGATCGTAGCGCAAGAGGGACGGCAGGAATTCGCGGACTGCCACAATGACAGCCAGACAAGAGATCCAGACAATCGCGAACCGTCGCTCCTGGGGGTTTTCATTCATAGACTGCATCAACTGATCCGAGTAATGGACGCAAAGGTATAAGCGGAGTCTCGGGCCGGCAAGGCTAGGCGTGAAGAACCCTTTGACCTTTCAGCGAGAGATGCGGGAAGGATGGCAGCAGACGGTCACGGCGACAACGGACCAGCATGCGGCTTGCTCTCAGTGCGAAAAGCAGCTAGAGCGAGACGTTGGCCAACGAAGCGTTGCTACAGATACGCTATGGCAGAAAGTCCAATCGTCATCATTGGGGCGGGTCCGGCGGGCCTCACCGCCGCCTACGAGCTCATGAAACATGGCCGACCGGCGACTATCCTAGAAGCAGATAATTGCGTGGGAGGCTTGTCCCGTACGGAGCGCTATCAGGGCTATCGCTTTGATATCGGCGGCCACCGCTTTTTTTCGAAGGTGCCGCTTATTAACGACGTATGGCAAGAGATTCTGGGCGAGGATTTCTTACTCCGCCCCAGGCTGTCGCGTATCCATTACCGGGGTCACTTTTTTGATTACCCGCTGAAAGCCTCGAACGCCATAGCCGGACTTGGTCTGGTGGAGGCCCTGCGCGTCATTTTGAGTTACACCAAGGCCCAACTCTTCCCATATAAGCCGGCGGAAAATTTAGAAGAGTGGGTGGCGAACCGTTTTGGGTATCGCCTGTATCAGATCTTTTTTCGGACCTATACGGAGAAAGTATGGGGCATGCCGTGTACCGATATTGCCGCGGACTGGGCAGCCCAACGCATCAAGGATCTCTCCCTGTGGAAGGCACTGCGAGCTGCGTTGATCGGGTCGTGGGGAACACGCAGCGGCCAGGTGATTACCACGCTGATCGACCAGTTCCATTATCCACGCCTGGGGCCAGGCATGATGTGGGAAACGTGCGAGTCCCTGCTGAGTGCCGGTGGCAGCCAGACCATACGTGGGGTCCGCGTTGAGCAGATTGCGCACCACAATGACCGCGTGACTCAAGTCGTGAGCCGAACGTCCCAAGGCGCACGCCTGAGCTTTGAGACGCACGCCTGCATCTCAACCATGCCCCTCCAAGAACTCATTTTGGCCCTGACCCCAGCACCCCCCTCCGAAGTCGTGCAGGCTGCACGCCAACTGCGCTACCGTGACTACCTGACCGTTGTTTTGATTGTCAAACAAGCTGATGTTTTTCCGGATAACTGGATATACATTCACTCCCCTGAGGTCCGCATGGGGCGCATTCAAAATTACAAAAACTGGAGCTCGGAGATGGTTCCCGATCCGAGTCGAACCTCACTCGTACTCGAATACTTCCTGTGGGACACGGATGACGAATGGACGTGGTCTGATGAACGACTCATTGAACGAGGCATTCGGGAGGGCGGCCAGATTGGCTTGATTCAGCCACGCGATGTCGAGGATAGTACGGTCGTTCGCATGAAAAAAGCCTATCCCGTGTATGATCAACACTACGTTCAGCACGTGGCAACCATCCGTCGCTATCTTGAACGCTTTCAGAATCTACAGACAGTCGGGCGCAATGGTTTGCATCGCTATAATAATCAGGACCATTCGATGTTAACCGGCATCTATGCGGCCCGAAACATTGTGGGCGAAGTCTGCGATGTGTGGTCGGTGAATACCGAAGAGACCTACCATGAGGAGGGGCGCGCAGTCCCCGCTACGGCGGGAGATCGTCTCGTCCCGTAGTAGATTCCTGTTCCCCAGACCATAAGTGGGTAATCGGATGGGCAAGTGTGACCAGGGTGACCAGTAAGACGAATGCAACCAGTGTAAAGAAATGCCGGACATATAAATGCCCGGTATAACGACTGGTTGAAAAAAAGATGCTATGCTCCCTAGCCTGCGCATAAGGAGGCCAGGAATTATGCAACACTGAGGATTCCGCAGCAGCATTACGACCCACGGACGACGCATGGCAGGTGCACGCGCCTTGGTCGAGGACGGCGATATGATCAAGATTGATATTCCCAACCGTTCGGTCAATGTCCTGCTTTCCGTCGAGGAGCTAGCCGAGCGGCGCAAAAAGATGGAAGCCAAAGGCAAAGACGCCTATCGGCCAATAAAACGCCAACGCCATGTGTCGGCGGCGCTGCAAGCCTATGCCGCTCTCACCACGAGTGCCGCACGAGGCGCGGTGCGCGATGTAACCCAGGTGCAGCACGGGCGGTAGGATGCCCCCTCACCCGCGTCCACTACGTGGACGACACCCTCTCCCACTAGTTCGTAGGGTGGGTAGAGCACGGTGAAACCCACCGAATAAATGGTGGGTCTGAAGGACTCACCCTACCTCATACAGTAAGGACCACGTCGTGAGCGACCAAATCAAATTTCTGCTGGACGAAAGCCAGATGCCCAAGGCGTGGTATAACATCAATGCTGATATGCCAGTGCCGATGCTGCCGCCGCTGCATCCGGAAACAAAACAGCCGGTTACGCCCGAGTACCTCAATACCTTTACGCTGACGGCCCTGCTCGCCCAGGATATGAGCCAGGAGCGTTATATTGAGATTCCTGGGCCGGTGCGTGATATTTACAAACTCTGGCGTCCGACGCCTTTTCTTCGCGCCCGGCGCTTAGAGCAAGCGCTCCAGACTCCGGCGCATATCTATTACAAATACGAGGGCGTCAGTCCGGTCGGCTCACATAAACCCAATACGGCCGTGGCTCAGGCGTTTTACGCCAAAGAAGAAGGCATCAAGACCCTGACCACGGAGACGGGTGCGGGCCAATGGGGGACGGCGCTGGCTATGGCCTGCAATATGTTCGGCCTGGGCTGCGAAGTGTATATGGTCCGTATCTCGTACCAGCAAAAGCCGTATCGTCGTTATGTCATCGAAACCTATGGGGCCGAGGTCTACGCCAGCCCGTCGGACCGGACCGAGGTCGGACGCAGATTTCTGGCTGAAGACCCGGAGCATCCCGGCTCACTCGGCATGGCTGTCTCAGAGGGTATTGAGGCTGCCCAGAAATCCGGTGGCACGAAGAAATACTGCTTGGGCTCTTTCCTGCCGCACGTTCTGCTGCACCAAACTATCATCGGCGAAGAGACGTTACTCCAGCTGGAAATGGCGGGCGAGTATCCGGACATTGTGATCGGCTGCGCCGGGGGAGGATCAAATTTCGCCGGGTTTGCCTTTCCGTTTATCCGGGAAAATCTGAAGCACGGCAAGAACACGCGGATCCTGGCCGTAGAACCGGCCGCGTGCCCGACCCTGACGAAAGGCTCGTTCACCTGGGATTGGGCCGACGCCGGTGGTATCGCGCCCATCTGTCGGATGTATACCCTGGGTCATTCGTTTATGCCGGCAGCCATTCATGCCGGCGGGCTGCGCTATCACGGCATGGCCCCGCATGTGAGCGCCCTGGTCAACGGCGGCTATATTGAGGCAACGGCCATTGACCAAATCGATACCTTTGAGGCCGGAGTCACGTTTGCCCGAGCGGAGGGCATTGTCCCGGCGCCGGAATCCAATCACGCCATCTGTGCCGCTATTAATGAAGCCGTCATATGTCGCGAGAGTGGTGAGAAGAAAGTCATTGCTTTCAATCTGAGCGGGCACGGCCACTTCGATATGACCGCGTATGCCGACTACCATGCCGGCAAGCTGGAGCGGTATGAGTATCCGACTGAGGCAATAGAAAAGGCCTTGCAGTCCGTGCCTGAGGTGTCGTTTCCGGGATAATTTATTTTACCCATCCCACCGCCTGCCGCACACGCTCCAACAGCGTCTCCGGCTCTCCTCGCCACCAGCGTTTGGACGGCACACGGCCCCCAAAGCCTAGAGCGATATCGAGCCGCAGCATAACCCGCCGGAGCCAGGTTCCGGCCAGCCGGCGGCCCACACGCGTATACCAATTTGAGAAGTCTTTGTTGTACGGACAGACTCGAATACAGATTGAACAATCGCTATTCTGCGCAGCCCAATAGCCAAAACACTTCTCGCCATCGACCGTCCATTTGACTACCCCTTTGATGTTGGACTGGTTGTAGACTGTGTCTGAGGGCGGACTTGAAGGGATGGCGTTAACCGGACAGCCGGCCGAACAACGCTGACAGATATTGCAAAACTCTTTGACGCCAAACTGAATCGGTGTATCAAGCGCCAGCGGCAAATTGGTAAAAATTTTTCCCAGCCGTACCCGCGGCCCAAACTCTTTCGTTATCAAGAGTCCGTGCCGGCCATACTCGCCTAGGCCGGCTTTGATCGCATACGGAATCGCTAACGCCGAGTCGTTCATACTGGCGATGGCGTTATAGCCCAGGTTGCGGATGTACTGAGTGAGCGAGAGCACCACGAGTGCGTCGTGTGAATACCCCAAGCCGGTCGCTGCGCCGCTGAGGGCTGAGGGAACGGTCCGAATCAGATCGTAGTCCATGGCCTGCGCGATCACAACGACATACGGCAGCCCTTCAGGAATTTCTTGGGGCTTCTCGCTTTTGCTCATATCGCTGAACTTGTTGACGTACATCCAGCGTTCGTCATAGTCGGTAATGCCGATCAGGTCGGCGCCTAAGCCTTTACCGACTCGTTTGATCTCAGCCGCGGCCTCTTCCGGGCTGCCGAGATCCATTTGTTCGTCAGCAACATCCCGGTACAACGTGAACTCGTCATTGAAGCCCTCACGACGGTCTTCGTCTTGTTTGAGTTCCGTAAAAATATCGCTTACGTGCCAGGTCGCATTACGGAGCGCATAATCCTTTTGCGTAAAGCCATCGACCTTACGCCAGGTCTTGAGCGGCTCACGATAGGTTTCGTAGAACAGCTCGGTTTTCCGATTCCGAATGCGCTTATCCCACCATGAGCGACGAAAGACATCGTCCTTTTGATTGAAACGCTCAAAGCTGGGTAGGAGGCGAAATCCAGCCGCGTTGTCTGCGGTCCGTGCCGGACTGTTGCCTGCAGGTATTGAACCCGTTTCGGACGGAGTTATCGGTATAGCTTGACCTTTGGTAGTCGGCATAGCTCTTCGTCTCTCCTCCCATGAGTATAGAAAAATCATACCCTTTCAGATCTTCAGAAAATAGCTTAATTTTACAACAACGATATAAGGCCAGTAATAATGGCAGAGATACAAACTGAAAGGGAACTCGACCTGACTAAAGACCCTCTCCCGACACCCCAAACTTCGCGCCATGCCGCTCTCTTTTCTCTAAAATCCCAACGATTGTGGGAACTTCTTGACGGTCCCAGGGGTTCTTGTTGTGAAACCATCAGCGGGTTCCAGCATCGGAACTCTAGCATCTTGACGACAAGATACGATACTATCTGTGCGCAGTCACACAGATATCAAGCAGATATCAAGAAGGGGGCCTAAATGGCGAAATTGTCGGCGGAACTCCTCAATGTTGAGCACCTCAATGTTGAGCAGGCGGTCAAGGAACGGTACGCAGCCGGTGCGCAGCAGGCTGAGGCGGCGTTGTGTTGTCCGGTTGATTATAATCCACATTTTTTAAAAATCATTCCTGAGGAGATTATGGAGCGCGACTATGGATGTGGTGACCCTTCGCAACACCTCCAACCAGGTGAGACAGTACTGGATCTGGGCTCAGGCGCGGGTAAAATTTGTTATATTGCCGCCCAAGTCGTGGGCGCCGAGGGTAAGGTCATCGGCGTGGATATGACACTCGACATGTTGAGTTTGGCCGAGAAATACCGCCATTCCGTTGGTGAACAACTCGGCTATCACAACGTCGAATTTCTCCGAGGCAAGATTCAGGATCTACGCACAGACTTGAACGCGGCAGACGATTATCTGCGCCAGCATCCTGTCTCTTCGGTCGAAGATTTTCAGGCGTTTGAAGCCAGCATGGCTGAGCAGAAGACGCTCCGGCCACTGATTGCAGACGATTCGGTCGATGTGGTGGTCTCCAATTGTGTGTTGAACCTGGTCCAGGACAGCGACAAACGACAACTGTTTAGTGAAATCTTCCGCGTCTTGCGTAAAGGCGGACGTGCAGTCATCTCCGATATCGTTGCAGATGAGCCGGTGCCCACTCAGCTAAAAGAAGACCCGGAACTCTGGAGCGGCTGTGTCTCCGGTGCGATGCAGGAAAAGGAATTCATCGCCGCATTCGAAGAGGCAGGCTTCTACGGCATGGCCGTTCTCAAACGCGACGAGCAACCCTGGCGCACGGTCGAAGGCATCGAGTTTCGGTCACTGACCCTGGTCGCATACAAAGGCAAACAAGGCACGTGCTGGGATCGGAATCAGGCCGTCATCTATCGCGGTCCGTGGAGTGAAGTCAAAGACGACGACGGCCATACCCTCATCCGCGGCGTGCCCATGGCGGTATGTCAGAAGACGTTCAATATCTATGCTAGAGAGCCTTACGCTCAGGAAATCATCCCGGTTCAACCTTTGACCCCAATCGCGCTGGAAGACGCTCCGGCGTTCGACTGTAGTCGAGACAGTGTGCGCAACCCACGCGAAACCAAGGGGCTCGAATATCGTGCCACTACCCAAGCTGCAGCCTGCTGCGAGCCCGGTGAGTCTTGCTAAGGACAAAAGCTAGGGAAAAATAGGGAAGAAGCATGCCAACCGCCGTGCAATCCTTTGCCATACAATCCTTTGCGCAACGTGTTCGTCAAGAGGCAGCCGGCCTCACCGGCCTCAAACGGACCGCTCTTGAGATCGTCCAAATCAATGTGGGGAAGTTGTGCAACCAAGCCTGCTTGCATTGTCATGTGGACGCCGGCCCCAAGCGCACGGAGATTATGGATCGCCGCACAGCCGAGCTGGCACTAGACCTGACGCGGGCGGCCAACGCGCAGACTGTTGATATCACTGGTGGTGCGCCAGAACTGAATGCCTCGTTTCGTTTTCTTGTTGAGCAAACGCGCCGAGACGGTCGGCATGTCATCGACCGCTGCAACCTCACGGTCCTGTTCGAACCAGGCCAAGAAGATTTGGCCGAATTTCTGACTGAACAGCGTGTCGAAATTATTGCCAGTTTACCCTGCTACTCAGAAGAAAACGTGACTGCCCAACGCGGCCAGGGTGTGTATGACAAATCGATTCAAGCTCTGCGGCGCTTCAATGCGCTCGGCTATGGACGAGCGGGGTCGGGGCTGCTGCTCAATTTGGTCTATAATCCGGTCGGCACCCATCTGCCCCCATCCCAGGACCAATTAGAGACGGACTATAAAAGAGAGCTGGGCCGACGCTTCGGCATCTCCTTTAACAGTCTATACACCATCACCAATATGCCGATCGCCCGGTTTGCCCATAGTCTCGAACGAGAGGGAAAGCTCGCCGCATACATGCAGCTGCTCGCAGCGTCTTTTAATCCCAGTACGCTCGACAATCTGATGTGCCGCCACTTAGTCAGCGTCTCGTGGGATGGCTATCTGTTTGACTGCGATTTTAATCAGATGCTGAACCTGCGGCTGGGGAACGGCCGGCCACTACGGCTGGGAGATCAATCTGCGGACGACCTGGTGCGCCAGCTTGTGGGCCAAGACATTAGGCTCGACTCGCACTGCTACGGCTGCACGGCCGGCGCGGGGAGTTCGTGCGGCGGGGCGCTGGCCGAATAAGCCTGTCTTTGGGAGAGAATATGGGCCGTATTATCCCGACTGCTGTCAGCGTCTTCTGCTTCCTTGGAGTAGCTCTCTTTACAAGTGCGGCTTTAGCCGCCCCGCTGAATGGGCATGTCATACTGGCCGGCTCCAGCACTATTCAGCCTGTGGCTGAAGCGTTTGGGCTCGCATTTGAAAAACAGCATGCCGACGTTCGCATTGATGTCCACGGCGGGGGTTCTTCGGTCGGTATTACAGCACCCCAGACCGGGCTGGCCGACATAGGCATGGTCTCGCGACCCTTACGGCACAACGAAACCCGCCAGCTGACCTTTACGACCTTTGCCCTAGACGGCATTGCCCTCATTGCCCATGCAAGCAATCCAGTCGGCGGTCTCAGCAAACGGCAGGTCATCGATCTCTACACCGGGACTGCTACCAACTGGAATATGCTCGGCGGAGCCGACGCCCAGGTCGTCCTGGTCAACAAAGAAGCAGGCCGGGGTACGCGTACGCTTTTCGAACAGTATTTCGACCTTGCGGAGCAAGTCGTATCGAGCGCGCTTATCATCGGGCCGAATGGCCAGGCCATTCTCACTATTGCCGGGAACCCGCAGGCCATTGCGTATGTCTCCATTGGGGCAGCCGAAGTCTCCATTCGGCGTGGTCTGCCTATTAAAATCTTGGCACTCGACGGCGTAAGCGCCACACAGACTAAGGTCCAAAACGGGACATACGGACTCCTTCGCCCGCTCAGTTTCGTCACGGCTCAGCCCGCACAAGGTCTGGCCAAAGCCTTTCTTGACTTTGTCCTTACCCCAACAGGACAGCGGCTCGTGATGCAGCACGATTTCGTACCCGCCTACTCTCAAATCGCTCAACACTGATCCATGTCCCGGCCGTCATTCTCCTCATTCCCCTCAGGGTCCATCGCGGATCGAGACATTTTGCTGCCTTATGCAGCTGGGGAATACTGGCAGAATTGGGGGGATCAGGTTCTTGTCTGGACGCTACGTCTGTGCGCAAGCATCGCGGCGTTGGTCATTGTCTTCATCCTGGCCTATCTATGCGCGCAGAGTTTTCCACTGCTGGGCCAATATGGACAAGATGGGCTAGGTGGGCTTGATGGGATCACCCGATTCTTCACCGACCTCACCTGGGCTCCTGCGCGAGGCCAGTTCAACCTAAGCCCTATGTTGGTCGGGACACTGTGCGCAACACTCGGGGCAATTCTTCTGGCAGCTCCACTGGGTATCGCCACGGCTATCTTTGCCAGATTCTACGCGCCCGCGCCCATCATCAAAATCGTGCACGGGGTGCTGGGTTTGTTAGCTGGGATTCCGTCGGTGGTGTACGGCCTGTGGGGGCTGACTGTTTTTGTTACCTGGCTTAATACGTATCATCCCCCCGGCTTCTCACTTCTTGTCGGAATCGGCATTCTCACTATCATGGTTCTGCCAACGGTTGCCCTGGTGTCGGAGTCAGCCCTTCAGGCGGTTCCGCGCGAGTATATTGTAGGCGGCTTTGCCTTAGGCTGTAGCCGCTGGCAGGTAGTGCGCAGTATTGTTCTGCCTGCGGCGCGTTCAGGCGTCATGACCGGGGTGATCTTGGGCATTACTCGGATTATCGGTGAGACGATGGCGGTTGCCATGGTCATGGGCAATACGATTCATATGCCGGACAGCCTGTTTGCTCCGGTACGTACCCTGACCGCACATATTGCGCTGGAAATGTCTTTTGCCCTAGGCGATCACCGCGCCGCCTTGTTTACTGCCGGGCTCCTGCTGCTGGTCGTTGTTATCAGCTTAGTCCTGCTTGCCGACCGCATCCAGCGGGGTGCTGCTCATGCCTGAGGCCATATCGCAGCCAGCGGCATTATTCCCTTCAACAGGGATCCAAGCGCAGCCTGCCTGGCGGGAAGCGTGTGTTGCCGGAGCGCTGTGGAGTGTGGCGCTTTGTATTGTCGGACTATTTGCCTGGATGCTGGGCGATCTCATGCTTCGTGGCATGCATGAGTTGTCTTTCGATTTTCTTTTGCTGCCGCCTGAAGATGCTGGGCGGGCAGGTGGCATTTCGACCATATTGGTCGGTACCCTGGCCCTGCTCGGGGTTGCACTCGGCACTGCCTTACCGATTGGTCTGGGAAGCGCGCTGCTGCTTGCCGAGGGAACACGCACGGATACCCCTTTCGGGCGTTTTGTACGCCGCAGCCTCGACGTGCTTGCCGGGGTTCCGTCTATTATATTCGGTTTGTTCGGGTTGGCCTTTTTCGGACAGTTTCTGGGCTGGGGCTGGTCTATTCTTTCAGGTGGGATGACGCTGGCATGCATGATCCTGCCGCTGTTCGTACGGACATCAGAACAAAGTTTTCGAGCCGTACCGTTGACGCTGCGTCAGGGTGCTGCCGCACTGGGTTTATCAAAATGGGCACAACTGTGGCACCTCAGCCTGCCATGTGCAGCACCAGGCATTACCGCCGGACTCATCTTAAGCATCGGCCGCGCCTTAGCAGAGACCGCAGCCTTATTGTTTACCGCCGGCGCAGCCATGCGTATGCCGGAGTCGGTATTCGATTCCGCACGTGCTCTTTCTTACCACATTTACTTGTTGGCCATAGAAGTGCCCGGCGGGCAAGACCGAGCGTATGCCTCGGCGCTTGTTCTGGTGGGTCTGCTCTTGTTGATTAACGCTGGCGCCGTTCTTCTCACTCGGCAATTCAAACACCGCCTCGTCCAACTCTAAAGAGGACAAGGGTAATGACGAAAACCAATCGGGTGCGTATAGAAAAGTCAGACTGTTGTGTGGCTATCACCAAACTTGAAGCACAGGCAGTGTCTATTCGTTATAGAGACCACCTGGTCTTGCACGATATTTCTCTGCCTCTTCATAAAGGCTGTGTGACGGCCATTATCGGTCCGTCCGGATGCGGCAAATCCAGCTTTCTCATGGCACTCAACCGTTTGCTGGACTTGGTTCCTGAGGCCCAGGTGAGCGGCAAAATATTGCTGGACGGCGAAGACATTCTTGAGAGCGGCATAAACGTCACCACAATCCGGCGCCGCATTGGCATGATTTTCCAGAAGCCGAATCCCTTTCCCCTATCAATTGAACGCAATATCGCACTCGCTTTGGATCATCATGGCATTACCGATCCTGCGGTGCGAACCGAGGTCGTTGAACACAGCCTACAGGCAGTCGGGTTGTGGGATGAGGTCAAGGACAAACTGAACACGTCGGGTGTGACTTTGTCCGGAGGGCAGCAGCAACGCCTGTGCATCGCCCGGGCCATTGCCTTACAGCCCGAAGTGCTGCTCATGGACGAACCCTGCAGCGCACTCGACCCACGCGCCAGCGCGCAGATCGAAGAACTCACCCGCGAGTTAGCCCAGCGTTTCACTGTCGTAATCGTGACCCACAACCTCCAGCAGGCACGTCGGCTGAGCGATTACGCAGCGCTATTCTGGAACACCAACGGCTACGGGGAACTGATCGAAGCCGGTCCTACAAACGTCCTCTTCGCCGATCCCCAACGCGAGGAAACCCGCGAGTACACGCAGGGCACGGTAGGCTAGAACGTTTATGGAATGAGCAGAAAAAATCCCTTCCTACGGAGGGGTGGCGCGGAGCGCCGGGGTGGGTTTCTCAGAGCCGCGTGCCATTCGCTTCTCACAGTTTGGAGCGAAGCGGACAGGCAGAGCACCTCATTATCCAAGTCCTGCCGAACCGCTTTCAAACACGCCTCAAAATCGCCTTCAACCAAACGCCCGCCACTGTCGAGCATGCCGCACTGCATCATGAGATTGATGGATGTACCGAAATCGTCAACCAACACAAACCCATCTTCATCGACCTGTCGTCCGTCCGCCAAGATTGTAAAGCTGCAGCGGCTCTTTGTGTACTCTGTGGCAGGGATTAGACGCTCAATATAACTATACGTGGGTTTACCCAGCGCGTTGCCATACCCCAGCTCGTACGCAGTGCCGTCATCAATCAGTGCACCTCGAAAAGCGTTGCAGTTGGCAACAATAATGTCGCAGACCCGGATTTGACCGATATCGCTCCGATAGATCTTCGTAGCCGTACGCATCGAACTGTCCCCAAGAT
This sequence comes from Binatia bacterium, assembly GCA_963666315.2. Lineage (GTDB taxonomy): Bacteria > Desulfobacterota > Binatia > Bin18 > Bin18 > Bin18. Next base: position 8,561 of record CAXXHG010000026.1, on the reverse strand, counting down.
CCACATTGTTGTCCATGGGATGTAAGCCAGTAAAACCGTACTGCTCGCATAACTCTCGTTGTCTTTGCGCGTCCTGAGTAGCATCCGGCCGAAAGACTTCCGGTCCGGCGAGGTAGAGTTTCGGAGGTTGGTTACGAGACATAAACCGGTTTACACGGACAGTGGCTCCTGCGTTGGCTTTTCAGTCATCATCGCCCCGACTACCTGGTCGATCTTATCCGCCAACGTCCAAGTAGCTTTGTAGGCAATTGTTCCGTCGCGATCAATCACATACACCATGTTCGGCAATAAGGCGGAGCTCTTCGCTGTCTTACCGTTCACAAGTGTTCCGTCACGCCAGTAACTAATTCATCTCAGTAGACCATATGGTCTACTGGCAAAATCCACAACTCGCGTCAAGAGTTCCCAGAAAAATTTCTCATATTCTCGGACTGTAGCGTTTCTCTAGTTGACTCACCACAAGACTATCCATATTCATAGACCATGTGGTCTAGTGTCATTCTTTTCAGAAAGGAGAGTGTGTATGAGCGGTCAAGAAGCAGGGCTCAATAACGAGCTCAAACAACAAATCGCAGCATTTCAAAAAGAAAATCTGCCCAAGATTCCCAAAGAGTCTCTTGAGGTTCTGCTGCGAACAACAGAGGAGCAGGTAAAGTCCGGCATTGCCGACAAAGCCTTGAAGGTCGGAGACAAAGCGCCCGATTTCACTTTACCCAATGTGCGCGGAGAGTCCGTGTCGCTCTCAGACATCCTGGCCAAAGGACCCGCCGTGGTCGCCTTTTATCGAGGCGCGTGGTGACCGTACTGTAACCTGCAGTTGCAGGCATACCAAAAACATCTGGCGGAGATGCAAGCCCAGGGGGCAACGTTGATCGCTATTTCTCCGCAAACACCGGATAGCTCGCTGAGCGTCACAGAGAAGAACGACCTGAAATTTGAAGTCCTCAGCGACGTGGGCAACGTCGTGGCCAGGCAATTCGGCTTGGCGTTCCGACTCGTGGATGAGTTGCAAGCCACGATGGGGGCGTTCGGAATCAAGCTGCCCGAATATAACGGCGACGATGCCTGGGAGCTACCGATTCCCGGGACCTATGTCATTGGGACAGACGGGACCATTAAGCTGGCTTATGTAGACGCGGATTATACCACCCGCCTGGAGCCGGGGGATATTCTGGAGAATCTTCAGGGACTGAGTTAAACACGCGCCACCTGTTGCTCGGGCGCGAGACTATCCAGAAACGTGAGCATAGTCTTTCGCGCTTCGAGCAACGGCTCAACGCTGTTGCGCACCCGCACTAATAGCAACGCTCCCTGGGACGCCATGAGTAAAAAATGTGCAATATCACCCGCAGGAGGTCGTGATACAAGTGCGCCTTCTTTTTGCACTTCGGCGAGTCGTTGTGACAAAATCGTTTGGGCTTGGGTAAAGAAAAGGTCCACCTCTTGCGTAAAGGCTTCGTCCTCGCGACTCAGCTCTTGAGCCAGATTCCCAAGCGGACAGCCCAGCGGCCCAGCTGAAGTTTCTTGGGTACTCAGCATAAAAGCAAACCAGTCTTTGATCTGGTCCTTCAAGGTCGCATCCGAATTTTGGAAAATTCCGCGCAACGCCTTAAGCAAGGTCTCTCTCCGGTATTGGATAACGGCACGGCCAAGTTCAGCTTTGTTCTTGAAATAAAAATACAGAGAGCCTTTGGGAATTGCTGCCTCACGCAGAATCTCGTCCAGACTCGTCTTACGAAATCCCTGCCGGAGAGCTAAATCGGCAGCAACGCGAATGAGCTTACGCTTTGTTTGCTCTCCCTTCACAGTGTGCACGGTATGCACACTGTGCTGAGCTGGCAACGGAGTCGTTTTTTTATGAGTGCCCATACGGAGTGTTCATCCGGCTACAGAAAATACTTTTCCCTGGCAAGCAAAATGCAGACTGCTCGTGCGATTATAGCAAGTCTGCGTCTTTTCGTCAGACGCCGAGACTTGCTTTTCCTACTTGACTGTTCATGATGAGCCTCGGCGCGGTGCGATTGAACCACCAACTTTCGCAAGGAGGGAAGACAGATGTCACGCATTTCATTACAAGATGTTGAATCCACGCAAGGACCGCTGAAAGAGGCCGCCGCCATGCTTAAGGAAGCCCTCGGTGTTGTCCCGAATAGTTTTCGGACGTATGGTCACCGCCCGGAAATTGCGATGGCCTTTGCCCAGCTGGCGCACGCAGTATTGGGGACGGGCAGCGTCGATCCCAAACTCAAAACCATGGTTGCGTGTAAAGTCTCCACCACGAATGGATGTCCTTACTGCATTGGCCATACGGGAGGCATGCTGCACGCCATTGGTCTACGAGAAGATAATATAAACGATATCGTTCAGCTGAATGCCGACGGACTCTCTGAGTCGGAGCGCCTGGCACTCTAGTTTGCCGAGCAGGCGACGCGCGAGCCGGGCCGTGTGAGCGACGAGTTCATGGCTCAACTCCGTCAACACTTTGATGAGGGAGAAGTCGTCGAGATTGCGGCCGTGGTTGGACTCATGAATTTTACCAACAAAGTCCATGAGTCCTTGGCTATTCCGCTTGAGGAGAAATTCGTTCCGTTCTCAACGACAAAGTCAGCGGCATAGAGTGTTGCTTGCAAGGACACATCATGCCTCAACCCAGCCTTCAATTCTGGTTTGAATTTGCCAGTACGTATTCCTATCTGTCGGTCTGCCGCATCGAGCAGGTTGCTGCTGACGCGGGCATCGACGTGGAGTGGAAACCGTTTCTGCTCGGTCCGCTTATTAAAGAATTTGGCTGGGATGACTCGCCGTTCAACATCTATCCGGTGAAGGGCCGCTATATGTGGCGCGATCTTGAACGGTTGTGCCGGCAATATGGTTTACCCTTTCAGAAGCGCGGACAGTTCCCAAGGAATGGGTTATACGCTGCGCGGATCGCCACGATTGCGGCCTCGGAAGACTGGTGTCCCGCGTTTACAAAAGCCGTCTTCCGCGCTAATTTTGCTGAAGATCAGGACATTGCTGCACCCGAAGTTCTGACTGGAATTCGTGAATCCACAGGACAGAACGCATCCTCTGTTGTCGAGCGTGCCCAAACGCAGCAGAATAAAGATCGTCTGCGAAAACAAACCGAAAAAGCTTCCAGTCTCGGTATTTTCGGTGCGCCCAGCTTTATTACCAATGGTGAGCTGTTTTGGGGCAATGATCGGTTAGTGCAAGCGGTGGAGTGGCTGAAAGCGCATAGTTGAAAAGAGCAGCCACATGAATGTCACCAGCCTCTCCTGCTCCGCATGTGGCGAGCACTATACACCGAACCGGCTGTATAGCCTGTGCACTCAATGCGGCAAGCCGCTGCTCGTGCAGTATGATCTTGAACGTGCGGCACAAACATTGACGAAAGCCGCCCTTCCCACTCGACCTTCAAGTTTGTGGCGTTACCGAGAAGTACTGCCTGTTGTCCAGGACGAAAACATCGTCAGTCTTGGTGAAGGTTGGACGCCGCTTATCCATACGCGCCGGCTCGGTGAACGACTCGGCATGCCGCAGCTGTATATCAAAGACGAAGCACTGAATCCTACGGCATCATTCAAAGCCCGGGGCATGACGGTCGCAGTCTCCATGGCGAAAGAACTGGGCGTGAAAAAACTCGCAGTTCCGTCGGCCGGGAATGCCGCTGGAGCACTGGCTGCGTATGCGGCTCAGGCCGGACTCGAAGCCCATATCTTTATGCCCAAAGACGTTCCACTAGCGAATCGGATAGAGTGTGAACAGGCTGGGGCTCACGTCACCCTGGTTGACGGGCTTATCACCGACTGTGGTCGGATAGTAGCCGAACGCAAAGAACAAGAAGGCTGGTTCGATGTCTCAACCCTCAAAGAGCCCTACCGCATCGAGGGTAAAAAAACGATGGGCTATGAAATTGCTGAGCAGTTCGGCTGGGAATTACCGGATGTCATTCTTTACCCCACAGGTGGGGGGACCGGACTGATTGGGATGTGGAAAGCCTTTGAGGAAATGGAACAATTGGGTTGGATAGACTCCAAGCGTCCGCGCATGGTGACGGTTCAAGCGGCAGGCTGTGCGCCCATTGTTGAAGCGTTTGTGACTGGCGCCTCCGCAGGCACTACTATTGACTACCCTCACACGATTGCCTCCGGACTGCGGGTACCACAAGCAATTGGCGATTTTATCATGCTCGATATTCTGCGTAAAAGTAGCGGCACCGCGATCAGCGTCAGTGATAGCGAACTGCTCAGCGCGGTGTACGAGATCGGCTCAGCCGAAGGCCTCTTTCCTGCCCCGGAGGGAGCCGCCTGTCTCCCCGCACTGAAGACGCTGCTTGAGCGTGGCGAAGTCAATAAAGACGAACGCGTTGTCCTGTTTAATACAGGTTCGGGGTTTAAATACTTGGACGTTTTGTCCGCCTAAATCGAACCATAAGGGATTAGTGTCGGGTTACGCTCCGCTAACCTGACCTACGGGATTAATCTCACTGAGATGTTTTTCCGCCTGGCTCATGCCTCTACATTCGATCGTAGGACTCGACCAGACAACGGGCCTGTCTGTTCCCCATCTGAGAACAATATCTGTCCATTGAGAATAGTATGCGCAATACCACTAGCCTTCTCGATATAGCGCAGGCCGCCACCAGGAAAGTCGTTGATGGGTTCCTGCTTACCACACCCAACGGCATCAGGGTCGAATACAACAAGATCAGCAATCATGCCCGAAGCCACAGTCCCACGTAGCGGGACCCCGAAAACTTGGGCGGGGACAGATGTAATACGGCGGATTGCTTCTTCCAGTGTGAGCATTTTCCGGTCCCGAACAAGGGTTCCCAATAAATACGTCGAATAGCCGGCTTCACAGCGCATATCGGCATGCGCCCCGCCGTCAGACAAACCAACCAGAGTGTTCGGATGCGTAATCATTTCCTGATTCACATCACCAAACTGAAACAGAAACTGCATGTCGAGGTCGTCCTCAAGCGCCAGATCAAAGAAGAGATCCAGCGGATCTTGTCCACGCTCCTGGCCCAGGTCTGCCAAGCTTCGCTCCAGCAGCGGTTCCAGCTGTCGGGCATTCACCGTAAAGACGCTCATTTGGTCCCAGTGGCCGGTAAACAATCGTGGTTGTTTCAGTTCCTCGCGGAACGCGGTACGAAAGGCCGGATCAGCATACAGGCGGCGTTGCTCTTCCAAGGGTCGGTCAAAGACCTGTCGCCAACAGTCAAAATTGCCAAAGATAAACGGGCGTTTGAGACTAAAGCGGGCGCTCTTGTAATGACACGCGACTTGGCCCAAAGGCAGATAGCCACGGTCGAATAACGGAATGACACGATTGAGCGTATCCTTCCAGGCATCGGGCGGTGCTTCGGGCTTTTGCAGTAATGCCAACCAGGTCACAGGCCGTTCACTCTTGGTGAGCAGGAAGGTCAGCAGATCATACTCCTCATCTGAGATCGAGCCGGGGCTGCGGGTCAAGGCAATCTCGATGCAGCCGCGTCTGAGTTCCCTCAGGCTGCTCGCCAAAATACCCAGCTCATGACGACTGGCCAAGCGGCAGGGTAAAGGCCGTCCTTGAAAACCGAGATGCTGAGGCAGAACCGTGGTAGAAAATCCAAATGCACCCGCGTCCATGGCTGCTCGGAAAAGTGCTTGCAGCTGCTGCGTTTCCGCTTGTGTGGCTGCCCGCTCTTTGCTTTCAGCCCCCAGGACATATTGGCGCAGAGGCGAAAGTGGCAGCATGACGCCAACATTCATACCCAGACCATGAGCGGCAATCGCACTCAGGTATTCGGCGAAGCTTTCCCAAGACCACTCAACTCCTTTTTGCAAAACGTCCAGCGACATGCCTTCAACGTTCACCAGATCACCAACCAGAGATTCTCGATCTTCAGGCTTACAAGGGGCAAGGCCCACGCCACAATTGCCCATAATAATGGAAGTCACCCCATGCCAGGACGAACACGTTGCCAGCGGGTCCCACAAAATTTGGGCGTCGTAGTGGGTGTGATGATCGATAAAACCTGGACACACGATCAGCCCGCCAACGTCGAGCACCTGAGCCCCTGACCTAGCGCAAATATTGCGCTTGAACGCGATCCATCCTAGTTTGCCGGGTTTCAGTATGGGGCCAGACGGGTGAATTCCCCTTTTCTCCGTTGCAACCCATAGAATAGCAATGCGTTGGAAAAATGGAATTTACCCGTCTGGCCCAGAATTTCATCCAGATGCGATCAAGCTTGACAGCAACCCCCGTAAACCCCTATTATTATTAACTGTGCCTGTGCACTTGAGCGTCATCGTGCATAGGGTGGCGATGGAACCGTCCAGCAACATCCGGCGGCTTTTTTTGCCCCTCAAAACCCTTTGAAGACCCCGGTTGGAGAAGTGTTTTTGTGCATGGTTTGAGGCTGAGAGCCTTCTGCTCTTTGACAACGGAAATCGTGCCTAAAAGTCGAATTTGTAACTGAGTCTTCGGTCTAACAAGCCAATTTGTATCGACTTTCAAAAACTTTTTTGAGAGTTTGATCCTGGCTCAGAATCAACGCTGGCGGCGTGCCTAACACATGCAAGTCGAGCGAGAAAAGGAACTTCGGTTCCCTAGTACAGCGGCGCACGGGTGAGTACAACGTGGGTAACCTGCCTCGGAGTGGGGAATAACATCGGGAAACCGGTGCTAATACCGCATACGATCCCAGTTTCTTCGGAGACTGTGATGAAAGGCAATGTCGCTCTGAGAGGGGCCCACGCCCGATTAGCTAGTTGGTGAGGTAATGGCTCACCAAGGCCACGATCGGTAGCCGGTCTGAGAGGACGGTCGGCCACACTGGAACTGAGACACGGTCCAGACTCCTACGGGAGGCAGCAGTGGGGAATTTTTGACAATGGGGGAAACCCTGATCAAGCAACGCCGCGTGGATGATGAAGTATTTCGATACGTAAAATCCTTTCGACAGGGAAGAAGCCTTCGGGTTGACGGTACCTGTAGAAGAAGCCCCGGCTAACTCCGTGCCAGCAGCCGCGGTAATACGGGGGGGGCAAGCGTTGTTCGGATTTACTGGGCGTAAAGGGCGCGTAGGCGGTTTATTAAGTCGGATGTGAAAACTATGGGCTCAACCCATAGCCTGCATCCGATACTGGCAGACTAGAGTGCGAGAGGGGAAAGCGGAATTCCTGGTGTAGCGGTGAAATGCGTAGATATCAGGAGGAACACCGGTGGCGAAGGCGGCTTTCTGGATCGCAACTGACGCTGAGGCGCGAAAGCTAGGGGAGCAAACAGGATTAGATACCCTGGTAGTCCTAGCCCTAAACGATGGATACTTGGTGTGGGGGGGTGATTCCTCCGTGCCGGAGCTAACGCGTTAAGTATCCCGCCTGGGGAGTACGGTCGCAAGGCTGAAACTCAAAGGAATTGACGGGGGCCCGCACAAGCGGTGGAGCATGTGGTTTAATTCGACGCAACGCGAAGAACCTTACCTGGGCTCGAACGACTAGTGCTAAAGAGTGAAAGCTCTTGTTCCTTTCGGGGACGCTAGCCGAGGTGCTGCATGGCTGTCGACAGCTCGTGTCGTGAGATGTTGGGTTAAGTCCCGCAACGAGCGCAACCCTTGCCTTTAGTTGCCAACACGTTATGGTGGGGACTCTAGAGGGACTGCCGGTGAAAAACCGGAGGAAGGAGGGGATGACGTCAAGTCCTCATGGCCTTTATGTCCAGGGCTACACACGTGCTACAATGGGCGGTACAGAGGGTCGCAAACCCGCGAGGGGGAGCTAATCCCCAAAAGCCGTCCTCAGTTCGGATTGGAGTCTGCAACTCGACTCCATGAAGTTGGAATCGCTAGTAATCGCGGATCAGCATGCCGCGGTGAATACGTTCCCGGGCCTTGTACACACCGCCCGTCACATCACGAAAGCCGTTTGTACTAGAAGCCGGTGATTCAACCTTCGGGAGATAGCCGTCCAAGGTATGAGTGGTGATTGGGGTGAAGTCGTAACAAGGTAGCCGTAGGAGAACCTGTGGCTGGATCACCTCCTTTCTAAGAGTAAAGTCTCACGATAGCGTTTAGGCGCTTGGCATCGACACGGCGACGCTTGCCGGAGCCGCCAAACACGGCGACGCTCGCGGAACCGCAGATGTCGGAGCCTGACGCTCAAAGATGCTCGTTTGGCTGGACTCGTTTTCCCGAACTTCGGTGAGGGATAGCGAGTTGGACTCAGTATCGGCCGGCGGGCACGCTTTCCGCCTCAAATTATATGGAGGTGCGGTCTATGACCGCACAACTTCAACTCTGGCACTCGGGCCTGTAGCTCAGGTGGTTAGAGCGCACGCCTGATAAGCGTGAGGTCGGTAGTTCAAGTCTACCCAGGCCCATTCTGCACTACAGTTCACGGCTGGTAGGTCTTGAAAGGCCGGGTTCAAACGCGTTGGCAACAGTGCCAGGGGATGTAGCTCAGTTGGGAGAGCGCCGTCCTTGCAAGGCGGAGGTCGTCGGTTCGATCCCGATCATCTCCATTTGGAATTCGGGGACTGACACCAATTTCCAACCTTCCGGTTCCCTAACC
>CAXXHG010000025.1:0-13511 GCA_963666315.2 Binatia bacterium | reverse complement strand
CGCGTGCAACGCTTGTGACGAGACGAAGTGTCCACGGTCCTGGGGCGAGTCGTATCCTATCTGAAGAAGAGGAAACTATGGTGTCACCCGCTCCAGCATCCTCGGAAACGGAATCGATTCGCGCACGTGATGCAGGCCGCACAGCCAGGTGACCATGCGCTCAATGCCCATGCCGAAACCAGCATGGGGGACGGAACCGTAGCGTCTCAGGTCGAGGTACCAAGAGAAGGTTTCTTCTGCCAGATCCTGCGCACGGATCTTGTCCTGTAGTACGGACAGGTCATCTTCGCGCTGTCCGCCGCCGATGATTTCGCCGTAGCCTTCCGGCGCTAAGACATCCATGCACAGCGCGACTTTTGCATCGTTAGGATCGGTCTTCATATAGAAGGCTTTGCTCTCTGTGGGATAGCGATGCACCATGACCGGACGGTCAAATTGTTGTGACAAAAGGGTCTCATCATTGCCGCCGAAGTCGTCTCCCCATTGAATATCGACGCCTTTGGCTTGGAGTCGTTCAATGGCCTCGCCGTAGCTAATACGCGGGAACGGCTTCTTGACCTGAGCCAGCTTTGTGGTGTCGCGCTCAAGCGCTTTCAGCTCGACCTGACGGTGTGCCAGGACACGCTGAATGACGGATTCAAGAAAGTCTTCGGCCAGATCCATGTCGTCATTCAAGTCGCAGTAGGCAACTTCGGGCTCAATCATCCAGAACTCAGTCAGATGACGGCGCGTTTTGGATTTCTCGGCGCGAAAGGTTGGGCCACAGCAGTAGACCTTGCCAAACGCCATTGCGCCGGCTTCCATATAGAGCTGGCCACTTTGGGTGAGATAGACTGTCTCATCGAAATACTCGACCGGAAAAAGCGTGCTCGTGCCTTCACACGCGGCAGGCGTAAAGATCGGGGCATCCAGGAGGGTAAAACCATGATCATCGAAGTAGTCCCGACTGGCTTTGATGACTTCACTGCGGATGCGCAGCAGGGCATGCTGCCGCGCAGAGCGCAGCCAGAGATGACGATGATCCAACAGAAAGGCAACTCCATGCTCCTTGGGCGTAATGGGATAGTCGTGGGCCTGCTGAGCGATCTCTAGATGTGTGACGCCGAGTTCAAATCCAATGGCAGAACGAGTATCGGCTCGCACAGTGCCCTTCACAATGACGGAAGATTCTTGGGTCAGAGTATGCCCTAAGGCAAAAATCTCGTCAGAGACTTCGCCTTTGAACAGCACACATTGGATCGTACCTGTGCCGTCCCGGACTTGAAGAAAATGCAATTTCCCGCTGGAGCGCTTGCTATACAGCCAGCCGCGAAGTTCAACTTCTTGCCCTTCGCATTGTGCAATATTTCGGACATAAACCCACTCAGGCATACGTATCCCTTTCTTGGGTTGTGGTGTGCGTGTGAGAGATGCACTATAGCACAAAGGAAAAGGAAGACAGGATGCGACACTGGATTGTAGCGAGTGCTATCGCTCTGTGTGGTCTCTTCGCCACTCATGGAATTGTTGCCGCTCGGGTCACCGCCCAAACTGCCCATGAGTCGAGGCGCATCGCACCGCAGGACTACGCCCGCTCCCAGCAGCAAGTCGATCAGATCGAGCGGGTTGCGCGCCGCTTGCTTGAGTCTGTCCCACAACCGCCCCTTGTCCAATTTATCCTGGCCGCTGAAGAAGCTTCAATTAACGCTGGGGCGACCTATGGAAAAGTTATGGTCTCCTTTGGAATGATACAGTTTTTACGTTCGGATGATGAATTAGCTCTAATTCTCGGTCACGAACTGGACCATATTGCGCAAGGACATGCATCATGCGGGACGACGAATAATGCGCTCTTGAGTATCGGGAGTAGCTTGGCCAGTGCCGTTTTTCCTGGGGGAGGATTGGCAGCTGGGATGCTCGGCCAGCTCTTTCTGAACCACTTTAAACAAGACCAAGAGTTGGAGGCGGATCGTGTAGGCCTACGCTATGCGGACTCCGGCAGTGTCCTGAGAGTCCGTGCGCGCATTTTGAACTTGCCGGGACGTACTCTCAGATGGGTCAAAAGTATCGTACTGCGGCGGAACTGTGCCACGTGTTGCGCTATGAACCGGGGAATCCGCACGCCAAACGCCGACTCCGAGAAGTCGAGCAACGCATGTCACGGGGGCATAACTAGAGGGCTGCCGGCCGTATTGGCGTATGGGGTTGTCCCTTTTGTTCCTGTGCTGCAGCGGCGTTACTCGTCTATGCCGCGCGCCGGTCTTATTAGTCCTATTGGTCCTATTGGTCTTGGTGATGCACTGCCTGTGGGGTAAGGATTTCCTTCACCAGAGAGGAGAGAGATTGAGCCGGGGGCTGTGGCGACTGCGATGGTGGGGCGACCAAAGCTCTGAAAAGACTCGACTCGCGCTGGAAGAAGCCTTCCGTGTGGTAGGATTCTCGAAAATGGAAATAGGTGTAGTCCAAATGATGGCAGACTTCGTGCAGGAGGGTACGCAAGAATGTCCGAAAAGCGACCGTCTGCTGCCGTTTCGCCGTTCGCATCCATACTTGAATCGAGTCGTTTTTGCTGCCGCCGCTGTATTGCGTATAGAGTCCGTGCAGCTCTCCACGGCGGTTTGAGGGACGTATCCCATGTACCCGGACCTGTACCGTGTGCACCCCCAGCCGCCAGCAGATGTGATTGACGATTGTTTGTGACAGGGTCGCTACGCGTGACTGCTCTGCTACAGCGAGGGCACCAGACAATGTCTTCACTGCAGCGTAGAGTTGCGGTGTTGGATCAAATTCAATGGTTGCGATCGTGGTGCTGCGATCATAGATCCGTTGCTGAAACGGTGTCAGTCGTGCGCGCCAATTCCGCCGCATGTCTCTCTCCTCTTCCGCCCTGTGCCATTGTGACCTGAAAATATGAGGACGGCAAGGCAGCTGGACATGCTAAAAATCTTTTCTTTTTTATAAAAATTGCATACACTATATTCTAGCCTTAAGAGAGCAGACGAAAGTCATGCAACTGCGCCGAATAGAGACACTTTCGCTGTGCCTATTGACGGCCTATGCCATGCTGTGTCCGAACAGCGTGACATGTGCCGTGTGCGAAGACTTTGCTCCGTTGACAGTCTAGAGAGCGCGACTCTCTTTTATTCTCCCTCTCTTTATGTCGAGTATACCCCCCCTCAAGGCACTCAATACGGTCTTCTTGACGATCGTATTGAGGCAGGTCGAGAGTTCCTAGTATTATAGGGATCGACGCGCTATCGTGCGCCATTTATACGGACCTGCCTTGAAGAGCGGCTAGAGGATGTGCCAGATGAGAAGAAGGATACGAGCAGTATGAGTTGGGAAGCGTGGTTTACTCTTGGGATCACTGGGCTTGGTATAGCGGCATTGATCCGTGAAGTCTTGGCTCCCGATTTGATTTTTCTGGGTCTGGTGGCGCTTTTACTTGCTGCCGGTGTCTTAACTCCAGAAGAGGCCCTGGTGGGTTTTTCCAATTCCGGCATCGTATCTATTGGGGCGCTGTTTGTAGTTGCAGGCGCACTCCAACATACCGGCGCTCTTGAATTTGTAGCCACACGCATCTTTGGCCAAATTAAAAGTGCGCGCCGCTCGCTGGTGAGAATGATGATTCCTGTTGCTGGAGCGTCGGCATTTCTTAATAGTACACCGATTGTCGCCATGTTCATTCCGGTCGTGGTTGGTTGGACTCGACGGCATGGCGTCTCCCCTTCGCGTTTTTTAATTCCGCTTTCCTTTGCGACCATATTAGGCGGTACCTGTACGCTCATTGGGACCTCGGCGAATTTAGTCGGCAATAGTTTGATGATAGACGCTGGGATGCCGGGATTGTCTTTTTTCGAACTCAGTGCAGTCGGGCTCCCGTGCGCTCTGGTCGGCCTCACCTTTATTACGTTTGTTGGCTGGCACCTACTGCCTGATCGAAAAGGATTGATTGAGCAGATCGAGGAGAGCCCTCGAGAGTATCTTGTTGAGCTGGAGGTCACAACAGAATGTCCCCTAGTTGGACAGCGGGTGGAGCAGGCCGGCTTGCGCCATCTGCCCGGCCTGTTTTTGATCAGTATTGAGCGCGTAGAAAAAATGGTGGCTCCGGTCGGACCTCAAGAGCGCATTCAAGTTGGCGACCGGATGGTGTTTACGGGTGTTGTGTCAACCATTGTTGATCTGCAGAAAATCCGAGGACTGATTCCTTCTGGGGAGCACCGGGATGGTCGGGAGCACTTTCTTGAACGAGCGAATTTGAGCGAGGCCGTTATTTCTGAGGATTCTCCCTTAATGGGGAGTACGATCCGGGATGCCAACTTCCGAACGCGTTATGGTGCTGCGGTTGTCGCCGTCCATCGCGGAGGACAGCGGATCAGCGGAAAGATCGGCGATATTATTCTGCACGTAGGAGATACCCTCCTCTTGGAGGCGTCATCTGAATTCGCGCGTGCGTATCGTAATTCTCCCGATTTTTACTTAGTGTCTGAGGTGCACGATAGTGCGCCGCCCCGCTATGACAAAGCGGTTCCCGCTCTGCTTGTCTTGATCGTGCTTGTGGTGACTGTCACCGCGGGTATCCTGCCTATGGTGACGGCAGCGCTTTTAGCTGCATCTACTGTTGTCATGTTGGGCTGCTTGTCGATCGGGGAAACGCGTGGCGTTGTGGACATGTCGGTCCTGCTCTTAATCGCTGCTGCATTTGGTATTGGGAAAGCCGTGGATAAAACTGGGGCTGCAGAAGTTCTGGCCTCAATATTGGTGGATGTGGGTGCCGGCTTGGGCCCTATTGGCGTGCTTGCCGCCGTCTATCTGGCGACGTCGGTCTTCTCGGAAGTGATATCAAACGCGGCAGCTGTGGTGCTTGTTTTTCCTATTGCCTGCGAGGCTGCGCGCCAATTTGGGGTGGATGCGAGACCGTTTGCCATTGCCGTGACAGTTGCTGCATCCTCCAGCTTCGCTTCCCCACTTGGCTACCATACCAACCTGATGGTGTACGGAGCCGGAGGGTATCGTTTTCTTGATTTCATCAAGATCGGACTCCCGCTCAAGATCATTCTTTTTGTTGTCTCCATGGTCTGTATCCCCTATGCGTGGCCCTTTTAAAATACAGATCTCTTTCGGATAGAGTGGGCAGGGTAACCCCATGACCTTTTGGGGTTGACAATGTGGACGCTATAGGTCTATTTTAAAAAGGTCAAGCTTCCCACAAAACACGAGGACCATGAGAGCCTAGTGACCAAAACCGTCCAGTGGGAATATCGGGCGAGTTTGCAGGTTGGGCCAAAAATATTCACAAAAAATTTGCACAGAAGATTTCGACGGTGCGGCGCCACGGCTTGTATCAACAGAAGAAACACTCACAATTCTTTTCTACCAAGACATGCGTCTGCTTGTCTGCTGTGGCTTCCTGCTGCAGCCTAAAGCAGCTCCCACCGAGTAGTCTATATAGAGGGCGACAGAACGGCGACCGAGTCCTGACGTGCAGGTTGAGGAGTATCCTTCGGTGAGCGAACAAGACATTATCCAACGACTCAAGCAGATTTCCTATCCCGGCTCCCCGCGGGATATTGTGACACTCGGGCTGGTTGGCAAGGTCGAGGTCCAAGCGGACAGCGTTGTCATTCAGATCCGGGCGAGCAGCATGAAAGAAGAGGTCCTGCGACATCTGCGTGGACGCATCACGCAAGAGCTTACCCGGCTGCCAGGGATCGAGCACGTCCATATACACGCAGTCGCTCCTCAGGTGGGGCAAGGCCCATCCGGTAAAGCTGGCAACCCAGCCGTTCGAGAGCGAGCCGATATTCCGGGCGTCCAGCGGATTCTTGCCGTGGCCAGCGGAAAGGGCGGGGTCGGGAAATCGACCGTTGCGGTGAACCTGGCGTTGGCGCTGGGTTCGTTGGGGAATACGGTCGGTCTTTTGGATGCAGATATCTACGGGCCGAGTGTCCCACTCATGATGGGCGCTGAGGCAACGCCGCGTGCTGGCCAAGACAAGAAGATTTATCCGGTCGAAAAGTATGGGGTGAGCCTCATTTCCATGGGATTTTTTCTCGACGATGAATCTCCGGCAATTTGGCGTGGCCCGATTGTCATGGGTATTGTTCGTCAGTTCCTGCGCGACGTCATCTGGGGCGAGTTGGACTATTTGGTGGTGGATCTCCCGCCAGGGACCGGCGATATTGCACTAACGCTCACCCAGGAGGTTCCGCTGCACGGTGGCGTCATTGTGACCACTCCACAGGATGTGGCGTTGCTTGATGTCCAACGGGGCATCGCCATGTTTAATCAAGTCAAGGTGCCGATTCTTGGCGTGATTGAGAATATGAGTTTCTACCAGTGTCCGGTGTGCCAGGAGAAAGAAGACGTATTCGGCCATGGCGGCGCGCAGAAGACGGGACTCAAAGTCCTGGGCGAAATCCCCCTTGTAGAAGAGGTCCGGATTGGGGGTGATGCGGGCAAGCCGATTATTGTTGCTGACCCTGAGCACCCGGTTGCCCAGGAATTTTGTAGTATTGCGAGACAGGTGGTGGAAGCAGAGGAAATGCAGCTGCAACACTCCGTGCACTCGGTATGAATGATAAGGGTCAGATAAGGATAGCCCGTATGCCAACGCCCATCCTTCTCACTCCGATTCCGGAAGAAAACATGCTTCGCGTGCTCTGGGACGATGATGTCATGAGCGATTATCCATTTGCGTATCTGCGCGGCTGGTGTCCGTGCGCCGTGTGCCAAGGGCACGGCGGGGAGCGCCGTTTTACCCAGGTGGAAGACCCACAGCTGGTGAGCGTCAATCTGGTGGGGAATTATGCCGTCAATCCGACCTGGAATGACGGGCATGAAACCGGGATATACACGTTTGAATACCTGCGGGAGTTGAGCGACAGCTTAGCAAGCCGTAATAGCCCAGACGAAGCGCAGTAAAGGTTCATTTATGCCAACGCCAACAGCGCAGGAGTTATTAGAAGCCCTCAAGCAGATAAAATATCCAGGCTTTAACCGGGATATTGTCGCTTTTGGCGTGGTTAAAGATATTGCCGTGGGTGGCGCCGCTGTGGTAGTGGAACTCGCCCCTTCGACCGGTAATACGGAGGTGATCGAGAATATTCGGCGGAATGTTATTGAAACGCTTAGTCCGTTGGTCCAAGTCCCGGTGGAGGTTGCCATCCAACAGCCTGCTGCACCGGCTGCAATGCCAAAGTCCAAGCCCGAGATTCCAGGCGTTACGCATGTCATCGCTGTTGCCAGTGGGAAAGGCGGTGTCGGTAAATCCACGGTTTCCGTGAATCTTGCCGCTGCGTTGGCGCACATAGGTCAACGGATTGGGATCATGGATGCCGATGTGTATGGCCCAAGCATTCCCCTCATGTTGGGTATTACCGATAAGCCCAGGAGTACAGAAGACAAACGGCTGATCCCGGTGACGAAATACGACATGCGGGTCATGTCGATGGGCTTTCTCGTTCCTGATGGTCACGCCGTGATTTGGCGCGGCCCGATGATAGATAAGCTGCTGACCGAATTCATCTCCAAGGTCGAGTGGGGAGAGCTAGACATCCTTATTGTGGATTTGCCACCCGGTACGGGTGATGCGCAGCTCACCGTGGTGCAAAAGGCTCCGTTAGCCGGTGGGGTGATAGTCACCACGCCGCAGGATGTCGCCCTGCTCGACGTTCAGCGAGGCATAAAGATGTTCGAGGAAGTCGAGGTGCCTGTCTTGGGGGTCGTTGAAAATATGAGTTATCTGGTGTGCCGTTCCTGCGGCCATCGGGCCCATATTTTCAACCATGGTGGAGGAGCCAAAATGGCTGAGCAGTTTAACCTGCCGCTACTCGGAGAGATCCCGCTTACGCGCGATATTATGGCCGGAGGAGATGCCGGCACCCCGCTTGTGATCGCCCAGCCGGGTCATCCGCAGAGCCAGACTTTTCTGGGGATCGCCCAACAGGTTCTCAACCAGCTTGAGCAGGTCGAGACGCGAGACGGGCAAACCACGACCTTACAGTAACGCAACCCGAGACCCTCCAAGCAGAGCAGGAGAGAAAGGCGGGTTGCCGCCCTGGTGACACGTCGCTGGTGACACGGCACTGGTGACACGTCACTGATTCGAAGCTGAACGAAATTGAATGAAGTTGAACGAAGTTGAATAATGGCACGATTACGCGTCCTGTTTGAGAATGGAGATCCTGAACAGACAATTGAGTGTGACCTGGCGAAAGCGCCGTTTCACCATGATGGAGAGCCTGGCTCCATCCTCGACATCCTTTTAGGCCACGGGCTTGCTCTTGAGCATGCCTGCGGGGGCAATTGTGCCTGCACGACGTGTCACGTAATCGTGACTGAAGGGATGCAGCAGCTGTCCGAGAATGAAGAAGAAGAGGACGATATGCTCGACCGGGCTCCCGGTTTGCGACCAACATCTCGGCTAGGCTGTCAGGCCGTGATGGCGGACGGCGATGTCACGATTCTCATTCCTCGCCACACCATTAATCAGCAGGTGTAGTTGAGAACGCGGCAATGCAAACGGCCGGCGCATCCTCCCCGTCCTCCCCATGTGGCTCTTCCCCTCAGGCTTTTGAGGCAACTATTGCGCGCATTGTTGAGCGCACCCCGGATACCCGCTCATTTTTCCTGCATATCGTTGGCAGCCAGGGCAGCCGGAAATTTAGTTTTAAACCCGGCCAATTTCTCTCCTTTTCTTTGCCAGCAGGCGAGCAGACTATTACCAGGGCCTATACCATTGCTTCATTACCTGAGGACTCTGAGCATCTGGAAATTTGTCTCAACCGCGTAGCGGATGGTCCTGGCTCAGCCTACCTTTTCAGTCGGAAGGAGGCGGATGTTCTCCGATTTACCGGACCATGGGGCACTTTTGTGCTCGATCAACCGCTTAACGCCGAGTACGTCTTTATTGCAGACCGAGTTGGGGTTATTCCCTTTCGCTCGATGATTCAGCGCCTGCTTTCTCGCAGCGAGAAGAGTACTGCACGGCTGCTGTATGCTGCGCGAGAAGAAAGCGACTTGTTATATCGGGCTGAATGGCAAGCCTGGGAACGTCAGGATCCACGCTTCTCTTTTAGGCCGATTCTCGAACCGCACCATCCTCGTCGGCCTGATGGCTACGGGGTAGAAAAATCGCTGCTGCCCTATATCGAACAGCACTATGTCCAGAATGACACACGCCGCGACCGGCAGTTCTATATTTGTGGTATAGGGCGGCCGATTCTTCTCCTGCGGGACCTCTTGCGTGGGGCTGGCTACGAGCGGAAAGCGGTTAAATATGAGAAGTGGTAGCTGACCAAGCAAGAGATACTAAGAGATAAATTCCTATGGTAGTCCAATAAAAGAAGCGCGGTTGACAAGTTAGACTCTATAACTCTATTATCAAAATAGTTGTCCGAAAAGTGTTTTTGTTCGACCATTCTTGGTGACAGAAAGGAAACTCACATGGCATACACAGCGAAAGTCATAGAGCATTTTGAGCGGCCGAAGAACGTGGGGAGTTTTGGGAAAGACGAGGAGAACGTAGGGACGGGCGTGGTGGGGGCGCCGGAGTGCGGGGACGTGATGAAGCTGCAGCTGAAGATCAATCCGGTTACGGAAGTGATCGAGGATGCGAAGTTTAAGACGTTTGGGTGCGGGTCGGCGATTGCGTCGTCGAGTTATGTGACGGAGTTAGTGAAGGGGAAGACGGTCGCGGAGGCGTATGAGATCCGGAACACGCACATCGTGACAGAGCTGTCGCTGCCGCCGGTGAAGATACACTGTTCGGTGTTAGCAGAGGATGCGATCAAGGCGGCGGTGGCGGACTGGCGGGAGAAAGGTCGTGTGGACGTCCCCAAATCCGACAAAGCCGCGTAACGTAACAATGAGAGAAGGTATGGATAATCATCCCACGTCGATAACGTCGACGCGACTGCAGGGTGGTGAGGAGGCTCTCCTTGGGGACGCTGCCGTTCTGACCCAATTAGACAAGGCCTTGGGCTGGGCCAGAAAATACTCCATCTTCCCCTATCCATTCGCGACGGCGTGTTGTGCAATGGAATATATGTCATTGTCCATGACGCCGTACGATATTGATCGCTTCGGCGCATTGCTGCCACGGTTTAGTCCAAGACAGGCCGATCTCCTCATGGTGATTGGAACGGTGACCTGCCGACAGGCGCCTATACTGCAGCGGGTGTACGAGCAAATGACCGAGCCAAAGTGGGTCATGGCTTTTGGGGCGTGTGCCGCAACCGGCGGGTTTTATGACAATTATACCACGGTTGCCGGTATTGATCGTCTTGTCCCTGTGGATGTCTATGTACCCGGCTGCCCGCCTCGTCCGGAAAATGTGCTCGATGCGCTTATGGCATTACAGCGTAAAATCCAAGGCCAAAAGCAGAAATTTCGTGGGGCTCAGATTTAGCCAAGACCGCGAGTTTCCCTGGACTTCTGGCCTTGGCCTGTGTGTTTGCTCAGACTATGATGGGGAATGGGTAACGCAGGGAAGTCAGAAGTGAGGCGAACTATGGATACAGCAACACCGCAGCGCTCGACCGAGCGGAGTTCCCTGATGAACATCGGCCGGCGGGTGGATTACGCGGTTCGGGCGCTCACCTATCTGGCCGCGCAGCCGCAAGACCGAGTCGTGCCGCGGCGGGAAATTCAGACGCAACAGGATATTCCCGCGCATTTCCTCTCTAAGATTATGAAGCAGCTGGCCGGTGGTGGTTTGGTCGAGTCGTCTATGGGTGCCCGGGGTGGGTTTAGGCTCAAGAAACCCGCATCGGAAATAAGTGTGCGAACAGTCTATGAGTGCCTAGAAGGACGGCTTTTACTGATGGAGTGCCTGGATGAAGACGGCCACGCGTGTTGTTATCACCCGATCTGCAACCAGATTTCAGTCTGGGGGGAGGCGCAGCGTCTGCTGGGGAGTTATTTAGCCGGTGTCTCTATTGGGCAAATAGCACCCAAGGTCGGTTTGCGGGAGGAGCTTGCCCATCAGGAGCAGGGGAGATATAGAGAGGCTGCTCGTTATCAGCCTGTTGAGCCGTTGCTTTGAAGGTGAGAGGGGTGAAAAGTCTCCCGCTGTGATAGCGGAGATGTTGAGGAGCCTGATCCGGCAGAAGGAGCTTTTACAGTGGCGTTTAATCTTGCGAACGTGCTTGTGTTTTCGATCCTGGCGATTGGTTTCTGTGCCGTTCAGCTCGCGATCGGCAAGCTGCTGCGCCCGCATAATCCGGAAGCGAAGAAACTGACCACGTACGAATGTGGAGAGCCGCCTACGGGTGGTGCCTGGATCAACTTTAATATTCGTTTTTATCTGGTCGCGCTTATTTTTGTTATCTTTGAAGTCGAAGTCGCTTTTATTTTTCCGGTTGCAGTGGCGTTCCGAGCATGGCTGCTGAATGGACAGGGGTTGTTTGCGTTAACTGAAATCTTGCTATTCCTCGGCATTCTGATTGTCGGCCTGGTGTATGTGTGGGTCAAACGAGACCTGGAGTGGATCAAACAGCTGCAGCCGGCGGCAACTGAGGAGTCGGAATTACAGAAGGCAGCGTAAGGAGGAGGCATGTCGCTGATTAATAGCGTTCCTGAGATGGTTCTGACGACTAAGCTGGATGAGGTCTTGAATTGGACACGGAAATCATCTGTTTGGTATATGCTGTTCGGTTTGGCATGCTGCGGGATTGAATTAATACAGACGGGCGGTCCTCGGGCTGATATCGAACGATTTGGGGCGGCCCCACGGGCCACGCCCAGACAGTCCGACATGATGATTATTGCCGGGACGCTTACGTTGAAAATGGCGCTTCGTACGAAGGTTCTGTACGACCAAATGCCCGACCCGAAATATGTCATCTCTATGGGCAGCTGCGCAAACTGTGGCGGGCTGTTCCAGTTAGCCTACTCGGTGTGTGATGGTGTTGATAAGGTCATCCCGGTTGATGTGTATGTGCCTGGCTGTCCGCCCCGTCCCGAAGCCTTGACCGAGGGCCTGCTCAAGCTGCAGGAAAAAATGATGCAGGAACGCTGGCTGGTGAAGGGCTCTGCCGCTCAAGCCGCAGCGTAGAAGAGAGCCCAGGACAAACGAAATAAAAGGACGAACGCAGAAACTGTGTGTACGTTATGAGTCCTGCAGAGGTATATAGAAAATTACAAGACCAGTGCGGTGATGCTATTGAGTCTTTCGAAGCAGAAGCTCTTGACCCTTTCATTGTCATTAAACCCGCCTCTCTCGTCGAAGTGTGCCAGTTTCTTCACGACGACGCGGATCTCGCCTTCGATTGCTTGTCCAATATGTCTGGGGTTGATTACTTCAAAGAAGACAAGATCCAAGTTGTCCTGCATCTCTATTCGTATACACACCGCCACATGATTGTGGTCAAGATAGATGTGCCGCGTGAAGACTCGACCATGCCCTCTATTGAAAGGGTGTGGAAGGCTGCCAATTGGCTGGAGCGCGAAATCTACGATTTACTCGGCGTGGTGTTCAGCGGACACTCGGACTTGCGGCGTCTGCTGATGCCGGAAGATTGGATTGGATATCCCCTCCGCAAAGATTTTGTTGAGCCTGAAGAATACCATGGCATCAGCACGCGCAGAGAGAGCCTGCTGAAATAGACGGACGCTTGTGTTCTATCTCTGCATACTCTTTTTTAGAGCGATATTTTTTCAAGTCCAAAGCTGGAGGAGTGTATGAGCCTGGCGGGGTATGAATTTGAAGTCCAACGCGATGATGGCATAGCAACGGAAGAGATGACCCTGAATATGGGGCCTCAACATCCGAGTACTCACGGTGTGCTGCGTTTTATCGTAAAGGCTGATGGTGAAATCATGCGCACAGCCATCCCCGATGTCGGCTATCTCCACCGTTCGATAGAGAAAATATCTGAAAAGGTCGGCTATCACGGTTTCATGCCCTATACGGACCGGGTCGATTATGTTTCGGCCATGCAGTGTAACCAGGGCTGGGCTATAGTCTGTGAGCGCGCTGCGGGGATCGAAGTCCCTAGACGAGGAGAGTTCTGTCGAGTCATTGCCTGCGAGTTAGGCCGCATTGCCAGCCACTTGCTCTCGGTTGGCACGATGGCCATGGATATCGGTGGTATGACCCCGTTTACGCATGCGCTGCGCGAGCGAGAAAAAGTCAACGACTTGCTTGAAGACCTGTGTGGCGCGCGTTTGACCTTTAATTATATGCGTATTGGCGGAGTGGCCTGGGATCTGCCGCCCGGGTATACAGAGAAGGTGACGGCCTTCCTCGATCAGTTTGGATCCCTGATCGATGAGTATAATGACCTCATTTCCTATAATAAGATCTACGTTCAACGCCTAGCCAATGTCGCCGTGATCAGTAAAGAAGAGGCCATCAACTACAATCTAGTTGGCCCCAACCTGCGCGGCTGCGGATTTCAGTATGATGTCCGCCGGGATGAACCGTATTCTGTTTATCCCGAATTAGACTTTGAGGTGCCGGTTGGGACCGGAGAAGTTGGAACCCTGGGAGATTGTTTTGATCGCTATATGGTGCGGATTAAGGAATT
>CAXXHG010000024.1:0-150597 GCA_963666315.2 Binatia bacterium | reverse complement strand
GTGCGGAAGTGGCAAAAAGTATAAAAAATGCCATGGGGCATAATCGTTTGAGCGAGCTGTCATGAAGGTCAAGGTCAAAAAATCGCCCATCGTCGTTCCCGGATTTCGCTTTGCGGGTGTGGCTTGTGGGCTCAAACCTAGTGGCAAAAAAGATCTGGCACTGCTTGTGTCTGACGTGCCGGCCACGGCGGTTGCCGCATTTACGACCAATCGCGTCAAAGCGGCTCCGGTATTAATCGGGGAAGAACGCCTCAAGGCCGGACGCCTCCAAGCCATTGTCGTCAATAGCGGAAATGCGAACGCCTCAACGGCGCGGCCCGGACTCAAACTTGCCCAGGATACCTGTACGCTAGTCGGGCGCGAGCTGCGGATAGCGCCCGGTCTTGTTCTGCCCTCGTCTACCGGCGTCATTGGCGTGCTGCCGAAGTGGAAAAATATGCAGACAGGTATTCGAGACGCAGCCGCGGCCTTGTCTGTACGAGGTTTTTGGAACGCTTTAGCCGGGATCATGACGACTGACGCCTTTCCCAAAGCCGCGCTGCGCGAGGTCTGCGTTGGCGGTAGAACGGTGACTATTGCCGGCATGGCCAAAGGGGCGGGCATGATCAATCCAAATATGGCTACCATGCTGTGTTATGTGTGCACCGATGCTGTGCTGAGCAGGCCGGCCCTGCAACGTATACTTGATCAGAGCCTGCCCGACTCCTTTAATGCTATCTCCGTGGACGGGGATACAAGTACGAACGATACGGTGGTGCTTCTGGCGAATGGTCTGGCGGGAAATCGAGAGATCACCGCCCAAGGCAAAGACTATACGACTATTCGGGAAGCCACTCACGGCGTCCTATGTGATCTCGCTCGTATGTGTGTCAAAGATGGCGAGGGGGCAAGCAAAGTGGTCGACGTCTTTGTGCGTGGGGCTAAAAACGATGCGGACGCGAAGAAAGTCGCCCGCACGGTTGCTTGCTCTCCTTTAGTGAAAACTGCCTTTTTTGGCGGGGATCCGAACTGGGGACGTATTGCCTGCGCAGTCGGATATGCGGGTGCTCGTGTAGATCAAACACGACTTGCTATTTTTGTCGGCGCGGTGCCTATTGGCCAAAAAGGGATGAGCACCGGAGCGCGCAACGAAAAGCGCGCAGCCCGCGTGATGGAGCAGCCCGAGTTTTCCATCGCGATTGATCTCGGCCTGGGTCGAGGCACGGCCCATGTGGTGACGTCCGACCTCTCGACTGCATACGTGCATTTCAACTCGGCCTATACCACCTAATCGGCGTCCTAGGAGAGAGTGAAAAATGTCGTTGCTCCGCTCTTTTTCTACTTCATCTATAGTCTGTGCAGCTATCGTGTGGATGTCTTTTCGCAATCCTGTGGAGTGGTATCCTCTGACAGACATACCAGCGTTGGGCATATGGGGACTCTGCTTGGCTGTGATGACTGTCGTGCACTACCGAGATCGCGGCGACCTTGGTCGCGTGGCAAAATAGGCCGACAACGCAATATTTGTAGGCTCACTCGGAGTGCAAAAGAGCTTCAGGGACGACCAAAGGCGGAGGGTGGTAACACTTTTCAGTTGGAGGTTGGTCTTTTATTTTTATTAAAAACTGGCTCGGCTGCTGGTTCCTGACGTGGTCGTTCGGCTCTGATCAGATACGTCGCTTTATCCATATGTGTTCCGGGCGGACTAAGACCTCCGCGTCATCAGTGCCCGCAAGTTCCAAGAATCGCTCCTTGGCCTTCTCCTGGCGCTGTAGACTGCGGGCGTTCAGGACTTCCCCTTCTATGATTTGTACCGTCCCAGGGCAAGCTGGCCGAGAATGACCCGGGCCGTTCGCTTGACTGTGAAGGAGATTTTGGGTCATGCTGATAGTAGATAGCCTCTTAGCGTGACCGGTCGCTGTGCCCGCGCTCTATCAAGCCCATGAGCCTGCACGATTGCTAGATATAGTCACCCGAGAGGCAGCCCGACCGTGTATACAGAATACTTTGGTTTTCGAGCAGACCCCTTTAATACCACAATTGATATTCGCTTCTATTATTCGAACCCTGCCTATCAAGAAGCCTATGACGGTCTGTTGTACGGAATTCGGCAGCGCAAAGGATTTATGCTTCTCAGCGGCGAGGTCGGGACGGGCAAGACGACGCTGTTGCGTTGGTTGATGCGCTCCATAGAAGATTCGGTTCGCTTTGTTTATTTTTCTAATACCAAGCTCGGCTTTGAGGAGATGCTGAGTTTGGTTTGCGATGATCTCGCTCTCACTATCAAGGGCAACGGACGGCTCCGGCAAATTCAGGAGATTCATTAGTTTCTGTGCGCCCAGTCGGAAGCCGGAGGAACCGGTGTTTTTCTCACCGATGAGGCCCAGAATCTTGACAACGAATTTTTGGAGCACCTGCGGCTTCTGTCCAATCTTGAGAAAGACGGACAAAAACTACCCCAAATCGTCCTTGTGGGTCAGCCCGAATTGGAACGAAAGATTGCCCAGCCCGGCCTCCGCCAGCTCAAACAACGGATCGCCATTCGTGTCGGTTAAAATGTCTCCAAGACGAGGAAATAGAGGCATTTATTACGTTGCGATTGCAAACCGCCGGCTATACCGGTCCACGGCTCTTTTCCGCTCCAGCAATACAAAAAATTGAGCGCTATTCACAAGGGATTCCGCGCTTAGTCAACGTGATATGTGATAATGCCTTGTTTATCGCACACGGTCTCTCGCTGAAAGAAGTTTCCGCAGAGATTATTGATGAAGTCGCTCAGGATTTCAGCCTCGATACTGATGAAGCACAAAAAGAGCGAGAGGGAAATGAAGAGCATACGGAGCAGGGGCGGGATGGGGGAATTGCTGCGGCGGCCTCGACCGAGGCGCAGCCTGGCGGGCCACAGTCCCCGGATTTCCCACTCATATCGGTGGCCGGACGTCAACCTCGCTGGAATAATGGGCTGAGATCTCCATTTGGCCTTGGGGTCGCGGTCGTACTGGTTTTTGTCCTGCTTGGAGGCGCCTGGGCTGTCTTTTCCCCAAACCAGATGCAGGAACGCAAGCAAGAACGGGTGGAAGCGGAACGGTCCGTTCCGCAGGCAGTGACTGTATCTGAGCGGGCGGCGGACGTTCCTGCCGTGAACGCGAGATTGCCTCTCGCGCCAGGCGATGAGTCCGAGCAGCAGACCGCAGAAAGCCTAGAGATGGATGCCACCCCTAGCCGAATAACACAAGAGCAGGAAAAGGGGGAGAATTCACTACAGCAAGTTGCGAGACAAGTGGGACAAGTGGGAAAAATGCAGGATCTCGGAACTCCTGGCGAAGCTGGCCACCTTCGCGTTGTGCCGCCGGGCTCGACTATTTGGAAGATGGCCGTAGCTGTGTATGGCAGTTCCAACCCTTTGGCATTGGATTTGGTCAACCAATCAAATCCGCATATCTCGAATTTGAACAGCATTCGCGCCGGCGAAAAAATCTGGTTCCCGCAGCTGCTAAAAGAAACGTTGGTTCGACAACAACCCGATCTATCCTTTCATCTGGCCGTTCGAGCGTTTCGAAAACAGACCGAAGCGCGCCAGTTTGCCCAAAGCGTGCGAGCGCAGAACTACCCGACCGTCGTGACGACCTACAAAATGGCCGATGACCTTACTATCTCACGGGTTGAGATTGAGGGGCTGGCCGATCAAGATGCTGTGGAACGTGCCTGGACTTTGATCAATACCGAGCCAACATTATTACGCGACACGCGCAGCTGAGAGCAGAGGCCCATTTCTCAGCGGACGCCTCTCAGAGGACCTCGGCCTTCTGGTTCAGCGCCCCATTTTTGTCGCCCTCGGGGCAGTTGTAAAACGCGCTCCGCAATAATATTGCGCAGAATCTCCGAGGTTCCACCCTCAATGGTATTCGCCCGCGCGCGCAGGAATCCGTACTGCCAATAGTTCCCGCCTTCACTCGTCTCAACTTCTGGATACAGCTGTCCACCCACGCCCTGCATCTCAACCGCAAGGTCCTGCATGCGTTGGTTGGTCTCGGCCCAGTGGAGCTTGGCTATTGATCCTTCCGGGCCGGCCGGATTGCCTCGTAGCAGACGAGTCAGGGCGCGATAGTTATTGAGTTTCAGGACCTCGCAATCGATATAGGCTTGTGCCATCTTTTGGCGCATAAGCGGGTCAGTCCGGATCGGAGCGCCATAGCGCCGAGCTTTTTTGACCTGAGACCGCATATCCTCATACGTCCGTTTCTGGGCAAAGGTAAAATAAAAGCCGAGTCCCTGCCGTTCGAACATGAGTGAGGTGATAATGACCTGCCAACCCTGGTTCTGTTCCCCCAGCAGGTGGTTCTTCGGAACCTGCACATCTTCAAAAAAGACCTCGTTAAACTCGCTCTCGCCGGTCATCGTCCGCAGTGGTTTGACGCTAATACCCGGACTGTGCATATCGACCAGCAGCGCGGACAGCCCCTTATGCTTGGGCGCATCTGGGTCAGTGCGGACTAAAAGCAGGCACCAATTGGCAAACCCGGCTAAACTGGTCCATACTTTCTGTCCATTCACAATAAAATGATCCCCATGATCAACGGCCCGTGTTTGCAGCGATCCAAGATCCGAGCCGGCATTGGGCTCGGAATAACCCTGACTCCAAATATCGTCTCCACTGAGGATGTTTGCCAAATGCTTTTTTTTCTGTTCCTCAGTCCCGTGCGTAATAATCGTAGGGCCGACGATCTCTAAACCCAGAACATTCAGGAGACCCGGGGCTTTATGGGCCGCCATTTCTTCGTCAAAGATCACGCGCTCAATGAGTGACGCACCGCGTCCCCCATACTCCTGCGGCCACGAGACGCCCGCCCAGCCACTCTCGTAGACTTTACGTTGCCAATCTTTGAGAAAGGTCAGATCTTTGTCTGACGCCTGAGGCTGAAGATGCCGTAACGGGGCACTGTCTGCCGGGACATGTGTCGTCAGCCACGTCCGGAGCTCTTGCCGAAAGGCCCCTTGTTCCGGGGTGAAATAAAAATCCATATGGCCCTCTCCTCGGCTACCGATACTTTGCGAGCTTCTTTTGCAAGAGATCATTCACCATCTGCGGGTTGGCCTTGCCCTGGGTGGCGCGCAAGACTTGCCCGACGAAAAACCCCATTAATTTTTCTTTCCCGGCTCGGTACGCCTCGACCTTGTCAGGGTTTGCCGCCATCACCGCATCAACGTGCGCTTCAAGCGCATGCGTATCGCTGACTTGGGTCAGGCCTTGGGCTTGTACTATCGCTTCGGGGGCCTCGCCTGTGCGGTGCATGTCTTCATACACGGTTTTGGCGATTTTGGTGCTGATGGTACCGCTTTTGATCAGCCCGACTAACTGGCCTAAGTGTTCGGGCGGACACGGCCAGCTTGCTATCCTCAGCACGGTGCCCAGCTTTTCCTCTTTGACAGAACGGAGAACGCTCTCCATGACCCAATTGCTGATGGTTTTGGGGTCATCCGGATACGCCTGGACGGCTGCTTCATAGTAATCGGCCACGTCCCGGCGTGCGGTGAGTACGCCAGCATCATAGGCGGGCAGACCATACTCGTGTATGAGACGCGCGCGGCGCTCAGCTGGAAGTTCGGGTAAATCCGCTTGGACGGCCTGCATCCAGGCCGTATCAATAACGAGCGGAAGCAGGTCCGGATCCGGGAAATAACGATAGTCGTGGACAAATTCCTTGCTGCGCATCGAGCGTGTGACCTCGCGCTCGGCATCCCATAGGCGTGTTTCCTGGACCACCCGCTCGCCGGCTTCAACCACATCAATCTGGCGTGTGATCTCATACTGGATCGCTTTTTCTACAGCACGAAATGAATTGATGTTTTTCACTTCAGCCCTGGTGTTGAGCTCGGTGCTCCCGCGCGGACGGATGGACACATTGGCATCGCAGCGCAGACTGCCTTCTTCCATATTGCCGTCACAGACCTCGATGTATTGGAGTATGGCTCGTAAACTCCGCAAATAATCGCCCGCTTCGCGTGGAGAACGGATATCGGGTTCACTCACAATTTCCAGCAGAGGCACGCCGGTTCGATTGAGGTCCACTAAGCTGGCGCCGGCTTCCGCATCATGAATGTTTTTGCCCGCATCTTCTTCCATGTGGATGCGCGTGAGTCGTACTTTCTTGGGGCGCCCGTCGACCGCGACCTCGACATAGCCGTGTTCGGCGATCGGGAGTTCATACATGCTGATTTGGTAGCCTTTAGGCAGATCGGGGTAAAAATAATTCTTGCGTGCCCAGCGGCTGGTCGGCGCGATCCGGCAGTGGGTTGCGAACGCTGCCCGCAGGGCAAATTCAACAACTTTTTTATTCAGGACGGGCAGGACGCCTGGTAGGCCGAGACATACCGGACAGGTCTGATGATTGGGCTCAGCACCGAACCGGGTGGAGCAGCCACAAAATATTTTGGACTGTGTCAGCATTTGAGCGTGGACTTCTAAACCAATAACCACTTCGTATTCCATATCGTATGCCCTGCTCTCTGCTGTGTTGTTACCGTACGCTCATTCGTATATCGGCGGTTTTCGCGTATGCCAGTCGTGTGCTTGCTCGTAGGCATACCCGGCCTGGAGCAAGGTGGCTTCGTGGAAGGGACGACCGATGAGCTGCAGCCCTATCGGCAGTCCGGATTGATCGAACCCACACGGGACCGACAGCGCCGGCAGCCCGGCTAAATTGACTGCAATCGTGAAAATATCCGTCAGATACATAGTCAGCGGATCCGCCGTTTTTTCCCCCAGGCGAAAAGCCGTTGTGGGCGCAACCGGGGTGGCAATCAGATCACACGTCTCAAACGCGCTCAGAAAATCCTGTCGAACCAAGGTTCTCACTTTTTGTGCCTTAAGATAATAGGCGTCATAATAGCCAGCTGATAACACATACGTCCCAAGCATAATGCGTCGCTTGACCTCGCTGCCAAAACCGTAGGCCCGAGTGGCATGATACATCTCTTTCAGATCATCGATTTGCGGCGCGCGGTAGCCATAGCGGACGCCATCATACCGGGCCAAATTCGAGCTGGCCTCAGCTGTGGCAATAATATAATAGGCGGCGACCGCATAGTCCGTATGGGCTAAAGAGACGGGGACGACCTGGGCGCCTTGCGCTTCTAATTGACCAATGGCCTGCCGGACCGCCGCTTCAACTTCAGGTTGCATGCCGTCAACGAAATATTCCTGTGGAATACCAATGCGCAGCCCGCCCGCTCCGCGGTCCAAGCCGGCGGTGTAGTCCGGCGTGGATCTATCAACCGAAGTCGACTCCCTGGCATCATGACCGGCTATGACATTGAGTAGCAGGGCGCAATCGTGAATGTCTTTTGTGCACGGGCCGACCTGATCGAGCGATGAGGCATACGCGACGACGCCAAACCGGCTCACCCGGCCATAGGTCGGCTTTAGGCCGACAATGCCACAGAACGAAGCCGGCAGACGGATGGATCCTCCAGTGTCTGTGCCCAGCGCGGCCAGGGCCTGGTCGGCGGCGACCGCGGTCGCTGATCCGCCGGATGAACCGCCTGGCACCCGGGCGATATCCCACGGATTGCGACTCGGCGTAAACGCAGAGTTTTCGTTGGACGAGCCCATAGCAAACTCGTCACAGTTCACCTTGCCGACAATCACCGCCCCGGCTTCTTTGAGCAGACGGGCCACTGTGGCATCGTAGGGTGGAATGAACTGTTCAAGAATCTTCGATCCTGCGGTTGAGCGGATACCCTGGGTGAGAATGACGTCTTTGAGAGCAATGGGCACGCCGCATAGGGGGGAAGGGGCGGTCCCCTGAGAGAGCTGCCGGTCGGCTGCCTCTGCCTGCTTGAGGGCTGCTTCCCGACTCACAGTCAGGTAGGAGTGTATCCGATCATCCGTCGCCTGAATATGATCCAGGACCGCCTGGGTAAGCTCGTGTGAACTCAATTCTCGCTTGTGCAGCTTTTCAGCTGCTGCGTGAATAGTGAGGTGATAGAGATGCATAGTATGCGGTGATTTATTCGATGATTTTGGGGACCCGGAAGAAATCCATTTTTCTACTCGGGGCATTTGCGAGCAGGGCATCGGTCTCGGATTGGTTCGTCACGCGGTCCTCCCGTAGGGGGGCGGAAACCTCTACCGCGTGCGCTGTTGGTTCGACCCCGTCAGTATCCAGCTCGCCGAGTTTGTCCATATAGGTCAAAATCTTATCAAAGTGTTCCACCAGCTCGTCTTGCTCTGTGTCTGTCAGTTTGAGTCGAGCGAGTGCCGCCACATGGCGCACTTCCTCCTTGGTGATACGCATTCAGTTCTTGCCTCAGTGCTGTGTAGTATTGGCGTCAGTGTGTCACACGCTTTGGTGATACACTGACCTTCCTCAATACCGTGTAGTATCGCCGTCAGTGTGTCACACCGCTGCCCGCAATTCAACGCGGACGGTATCGAGCGGCCTTGATCCAGCTGAGCGGTGTCAGTTACCCTATGCAGTATGGTGAGGGGCGACCAGCGACGCGTGCGGGGCCAACGCGGCGAGCAGCGTGCTGAGCAATTTTTATGCGACCTTGGATATACGATCCTAGGCCGTAATTATCGCTGTCCACGCGGGGAGATTGATTTGGTGGTACGCGATCGTGAGACCATGGTATTTGTGGAAGTCCGATCGCATAGCCAGGCGCTGTTTGGAGACCCGCTTGCTTCAATCAATCAACGTAAACAACGCCAAATTGCCACGGCCGCATTGCACTACCTGTCGCGCTTCAATCTTCCCGACACGACCGCATGCTTTGACGTCATTGGCATTCTGGGCGAAGACGATAGGGCAAAACTGACACATATCAAAGGCGCGCTTGAATTACCCGCGGCCTGGTAGAGGACGGTATGCTTGATATTAAACTCATCCGAGACAACCCTCAGCAGGTGAAAGCGCAGCTTGAGACAGTCGGTTTCCCGAGTGCCGATATCGATGCCTTACTTGAGGCTGATCGCCAGCGGCGAAGCGGGATCAACACCGTAGAATCCTTACGTGCGGAGCGCACCCAGCGTTCCCAGGAAATCCGAAAGATCGCCGATGCGGATGAGCGTGAGGCCGCGGTCCGGGCCATGCGTGCGCTTGGCGATCGTATTGGCCAACACGAAGAACAGGTGTCCGAACTGGAAGCGGATTTTCAGCGCCGTCTCTTAGAGATACCGAATCTCCCGCATCCCGATGTCCCGGTCGGGAAGGACGAAGAAGAAAATATTGTCAGCCGAACCGTGGGCGCACTGCCGTCGTTTTCCTTCTCGCCTCGGCCCCATTGGGAAATCGGAGAAGATCTGGATATTATTGACTTTGCGCGTGGGGTCAAAATCTCGGGCTCACGTTTCTACGTTTTGAAGGGCGCGGGGGCCAGACTGCAGCGTGCACTGATCAACTGGATGCTGGATCTGCATATTACTGAACATGGCTATACCGAGGTCTATCCGCCGGTCATGGTGAAACAAGAGTGTTTAATTGGGACTGGTAACCTGCCTAAATTCGGTGAGAATCTTTATCGCGATATTGAGGAGGACTTCTGGTTTATTCCGACCGCCGAGGTGCCGGTCACCAATATGTACCGGGACGAGATTATCGAACCCGGAAAACTTCCCATCTACCACGTGGCGTATACCCCGTGCTTTCGGCGCGAGAAAATGTCAGCCGGTCGCGATGTGCGCGGCATTAAACGCGGGCACCAGTTCGATAAGGTGGAAATGGTAAAATTTGTTGAACCGTCCTCCTCTGATCAGGAGTTGATATCCTTAATTGACAATGCCGAAGATGTCTGCCGGCGGCTTGAGATCCCGTATCGCGTGGTGCAGATGTGTACGGGTGATCTCAGCTTCGTCGCAGCCTGCAAATATGACGTAGAGATGTGGGCGCCGGGGTGTGAGGAATGGCTTGAAGTCAGTTCGTGCTCGAATTTCCGAGACTTTCAAGCCCGGCGGGCGAGGATACGCTATCGTGCGAAGCCGGGTGCGAAGCCCGATCTTATCCATACCGTGAACGGTTCCGGACTCGCTCTGCCGCGGGTCGTTATTGCGATTCTTGAACACTATCAGCAGGAAGACGGCGGTGTCTTGATACCTACGGTGCTGCGATCCTATATGGGCGGGTTGGAGAAAATCGAGTGGCCCGCTTAGCAGATTTGTTGAGCCCGTCTGCTTCCGCTATTGTGATGCTGATGGGTGCGAAAAACCGTGGATAGCGAAGACGGGAGAAGCCGACGCTGTGCGTGCGGGGGGAGTTGACGATTTGGGGGCGGCCCGTTACTAATTCGGCCAAGAAAACGGCGAAACTTTGTGGCAGAAGAAGCGCAAAAACCAGCGCAGGGTCGGGAACTCGAAGAAAAAATCGAGGGGCTGACTAAAGAGTTATCCGGCCTGATCAATGAAGGCGGGACAGGTGCGCGCGATGAACTGCGCGAGTACGCCGTGAGCCTTATACAAGGCGAGACCGAAACAGTGCTGACGGAAGGGCCCACGAGGGAGGACGAGACTGAACAGACTCCGCCCTTCAGCGTAGCCGCTCTGAGCATTCCATTTCTCCTCATCGGTATCATTTTACTCCCGCTCTTTGCGCCCGTTGGGTTGGCGATGCTGCTGCTTGCGGTGGTGATGGGAGTAGGGGGCTGGTTAGCCCTGATGTTCCGTAGAAAGTAGACTGTTGATGAGGGATTATGAGGAGCAGGGCGGTTAATCGGTACGAGACATGAAGGAGTATACGCCATGGCAAAAAAACCAATCTCACCTGAAGAACTCCAAGAAATAGAAGCGCGACGGCGGGTCGAGCAGCGCGAGGAGCGCCAGAAGCGGGTGCGTGAACGGGCCCGCAGAGGAGGCCTGTGGTCGCGGCGCGATTTCTTTGGCCGGCTCAGTTGGGGTGGATTCGGTATTGTTTCCTTGGTGGGCTTGCTGGCGTTTGTTCGCTCAGCCTTCCCGCGGGTATTATTCGTTCCGCCTGCAACGTTCAAAGCTGGCTATCCGGGTGATTACCCGGTAGGCGAGGTCAGCGAGAAGTATCGGTCATCGCAGCGCGTGTGGATTGTGCGAGAGCCACAAGGGTTTTATGCTATTTTTGCCAAATGTACCCATCTTGGTTGTACCCCGCGCTGGTCGTCCGCAGAGAGTAAATATAAATGCCCCTGCCACGGGAGTGGCTATTACCGCACGGGATATAATTTTGAAGGTCCTGCCCCGCGCCCCATGGATCGCTTTAAGCTATCGCTGTCCGATGACGGCCAGCTGGTGGTAGACAAAAGCAAGGTCTATAAAATGAAGCCGGGCGCTGATCCAAACAAGCAACACCCTGACAGCATTCTCCGTATTTAGGCTGTGTAACAGTGAGGGGAGCGAACAGTCGGTGGATAATGAGCTAGGAGCAGTATGAGTAGCCAATTTGATGAACTCAAACGCCAAGTCATGGAATCGCAGGTGTGGCAGTCGATTTTTCGTCACGGCTACGAAGACACGCCGCGGAACCGGATCTTAATGGTCTCCGGAAACGTATGGCTCCACTTGCATCCCTCGAAAGTACGCAAGCATGCCACCCGACTGCGTTTTACCTGGTGTATGGGCGGGATTACGTTTTTGATGTATTTGGTGACCGTGGTGACCGGTGTGTATCTCATGTTTTACTACCGGCCCGTTGCCGAATATGCCTACGCTGACATTAAATATCTCGAATTCGACATGCCGTTTGGCATGTTGATGCGCAATATGCACCGCTGGTCAGCCCACGGTATGGTTATCGCGGTGTGGCTGCATATGTTTCGTGTTTTTATGACCGGCTCGTATAAACCTCCGCGCGAGTTTAACTGGCTGGTTGGCGTAATCCTGTTAGTCTTGACGTTGCTACTCTCCTTCACCGGCTACCTCTTACCCTGGGACCAACTCTCTATTTGGGCGGTTTCCGTGGGTTCAAATATGGGTCGCGCCACACCGTTGCTTGGCAACGAAGGACCGTTTGCCGAACTCCTTGGGGTGAATCCGATTTACGATGCCCGCGCCTTTCTGTTTGGTGGGGGGGAGATAGGCGCCCATACGCTGCTGCGGTTCTATATTTTGCACTGTATCTTTATTCCCCTGGTGACCAGCTTATTTTTGGCGGTCCATTTCTGGCGCATTCGGCGTGATGGCATTTCCGGGCCGGCTCTATAGAGGAGGTCAGTTATGCGTGTACTCGTGATTCCTGTTCTCATTGGCGTGATCAGCTGGCTCTTATACCTAGCTGCCAAGCCCAAACCGTCTTCGGACGACACGTAAAAACTGGAGGCTGTTATGGCGGAAGCGAGGTCAGCTGACACACGTGTTGAAGTCTTGCTCAAAAAGTCCACCGGTCCGGGTGATGATAAAGTCCACACCTGGCCGTATCTCGTTCGCTCTGAGTTTCTGTGTACGCTTTTCGTCATTATCCTTCTCCTGGTGTGGTCGTTGCTTGTGGATGCGCCTCTCGAGGAACCGGCGGATCCTGGTCGGACGCCTAACCCGTCGAAAGCGCCCTGGTATTTTCTCGGCTTGCAAGAGATCTTGGTCTTTTTCGACCCGTGGCATGCCGGCGTGGTGGCGCCGAGTTTCATTATTATGGGGTTGATGGTGATTCCCTATATTGACATTAATCCCAAGGGGAATGGCTATTACACATTTAGGCAGCGTAAATACGAAATTCTGACCTTTATGTTCGGCTTTCATGTCTTATGGATATCGACCATCATGATCGGCACCTTTGTCCGGGGGCCGGGCTGGAACTGGTTTTGGCCGGGCGAAATATGGGACGCTCACCTGGTTGAAGCGCTCACCAACCAAGACTTGCCGTATCTTTTCGGCATTCGTGACTACACAACGGCTGCGATCTTCGGGCTGAGTCTTATTGTCGGATACTTTGTGGTCGGGACGGCTGGCATGCACTGGTGGATAGTGAGGATCAAGGGACGTGCGTTTATGCAGCGTTGGGGAGCTGCTCGGTTTTTCTTAACATCTTTTCTGACGCTGAATATGATAGCCGTGTTTATCAAAATGCTGCTGCGCCATATTTTGAATGTGAAATATATTTTAGTGACCCCGTGGATTAATGTCTGATGTTGTTCTATTTGGCCAAGTTTCTTCAGGCATTTGGCTTGGCCGATGTCGGCTACGCCTTATTCGTCGGTTTGACTGAAGAAAAAAGTATGGGGAAAGAGTTGTGGCTGTTAGGCATAGGGACTGGAGTGTTCTATCTGGGTCGCTATCTTGAGAATCGGACCATGGTGTAACAGTGAATCGTTATGGCACGCAGAGAAATTGACGACGAGAAAAAATCGTATAGTGGGGTCTTTCTCCTGGCAATCGGGTTATTGCTCATCGGATCGGTTTGGTCGATCTGGGACGACTCTGTCTCGCGCCGTCCGTGGAAGAAATACCAGGCACAGTTCTCGATGATTGCGTATACCAAGACGATGGCCGAGCTCCAAGCCGAAGAGGAGCGTCTGGCGGCTGATCCAGCCTACCAAGAAGCGCTGGCCACGTTAGAAGCGGCGCACAGTGACGTCACTGGCGGAGCAGGCGGCCAACGCTTAGTCACCCTGCAGACCGAATTTGTGACAGCAGAAATTCGGACGAGTGAGAGCGAGAATGCTCTGCGCGTCGTGCGGAGTGAAATTGAGGCTGCCTGGTATGAGTATAACCACGCGATTCAACTTGAGCACTCAACCAAGGCGGAGAAAGTCCTTCTGGATGCCCTCGAAGCGGAAGATATGGCGCTCGAGAAAATCTTTCTGACAGAAGAATCTGAGCGGAATCGGATTGAAAACGAGATCAACGAGATCAATGCGCGCATCCTCACAGCGCAAAACACCGTTGGCGAGATGAACCAGGCCAAAGAGTTTATTGCCCAACGCATAGAGAATTATGTCATGCGGCCCTTCGGTGGGCTTGTTATTCCCAATATCCCGGCCATCAAGCAAGTGGTGGTACGGGAATTTGATGAAGGGAATTTCGACACCGCCCTGTCGCGCGTTGACCGGTGTCAGTCGTGTCATGTGGGCATCGAGAGACGTGGTTTTGAGGACCAGCCCAACCCACATAAGACGCATCCGAATTTTGAGCTGCTGCTGGGCAACCATCCGCCCGAATCGTTTGGCTGTACCGCATGTCACAACGGTCAAGGCGTTGCGACGAGTAGTGTCGATAAGGCGCACGGATATGTGCAGTTCTGGCCACATCCGTTGCTGCTCGGTCCGAAGATAGAATCGAACTGCATTAGCTGTCACACGGATATTCAAACCGTTGCGACCGGGAGGCCGATTGGGCACAAGATTGCACGCGGCGAGCAGCTTTTTATGCAGCTGGGCTGTACCGGCTGCCATCTGGTCGAAGGGTACGGCAATGCCAAAAAAATCGGGCCGTATTTACGGCGCGTTGGCGCGAAAACCGATCCGGCGTGGATGGTCGAGTGGGTGACCAATCCGCATGAATTTCGACCTCATACCCGTATGCCGAATTTTCTCTTCAACAAAGACCAAGGCCGGGCTATCGCTGCCTATCTTCTGCGGGCGAGCCAGGAAGAAGGTCAGGCATGGCTGGATTCTCACCCTGAGCCCGCTGGCATTGACCCGAATAGTGCCGCATTGGTCCAGGAAGGCGAAACCTTGGTGAATGCACTCGGCTGCCGTGGCTGTCATGGATTCCAGGCCGGTCAGACGGCCACCCTGGTTGGGCAGAATAAGAATTTCGCGCCGAACCTGGCCCGAGTTGCGGAAAAGACTAATGCGCGTTGGCTGTTTCATTGGATCAAGAATCCTCGCGACTACTCGCCTCATACGGCCATGCCTGACCTGCGCCTCAGCGATGAAGAAGCTCAGGCTATCGTGTCCTATCTGTTAACCCTTAAAACAGACACCGAGCGTCCCGATATCCGTGCGGAACTTGATGATCCGGAGCTCATCCGCGCAGGCGAGGGCTTGGTACGCACCTACGGTTGCCACGGCTGCCACGAAATCCCTGGCATGGAGAAGGAGGCGCGTATTGGTGTCGAGCTGACTACTTTTGGAGAAAAGAGTCTGGAGGAGTTGTTTTTTGGGAATCGTACTGACGTTCCGGAGACGTGGGACGACTGGACGTATGAAAAGATCAATAGTCCGCGTGGCTATGCGACCGAGCGGATAGAACAGCTCATGCCGTGGTTTAATTTCGTGGATGAAGACATCAACTTACTGCGGGTGTTTCTCACCAGTCGCACCGGACGTCCGGTGCCTGAGCGGTATACCCTGCATGATGAGTGGACTGATCCGATTGTCGCAGGCCAGCGCTTAGTGCAGTACTATAACTGCACCGGGTGTCATGTGATTGAGGGCCGAGGCGGGGATATTCGCTCGCTGTATCTTGATAATCCTGCCTTTGCCCCGCCAATTTTGACGGGGGAGGGACAAAAAGTCCAATCCGATTGGTTCTACGGATTTCTCAAACAGCCGGTGCCTATCCGTCCCTGGCTCCAGCTGCGGATGCCGACGTTTCACTTTGCGGATGCTGAAGCCAGCGGTGTTGTCAGCTATTTTAATGCCTTGAGTAAGGTGGAAATCCCGTTCACCTATTTTGATCGTGCCCAGACGTCGCCGGACATGGTGCACGCCGGCAATGTCCTAATGTCAAATGACTACTTTGCCTGCTTCTCTTGCCATCAACAAGGTGATCAGAAACCCGAAGGCCCGCCGGACGGTTGGGCACCGGATTTAGGTCTGGCCAAAGAGCGCCTTAATCCTGCATGGATAGTCGAATGGATTAAGGACCCCTCGGCGCTGATGGCGAACACCAAGATGCCCACGTTTTACCCGGGTGGCCCTGAGGATATCTTTGATGGTGACGAAGACAAACAAATTGTTGCCATGCGCGACTATATTATGTTGCTGGGTCTTGAGGCCCCGTTTACCGAGACGAATGGCGTGGTTCCCGTCGAAGCTGAAGCGAATCTCTGACAAGGAGGAAGAATGCGTATGATGAGTGTGAAGACACTGGTGGCCCTGGTAGTGGGAGCGAGCCTACCGTTTGCAACTGTAGCCTGGAGCTATGACGCGGGGGCGGTGAACGGCGGTGGCTCCATTAGTGGAACGGTCAAGTTTGCCGGTACCGCGCCAGAGCCGAAGCCGATTGAAGTGACGAAGGATGCCGACGTGTGCGCCAAGACCCCGAAATTCGAGGAGTCGCTCATTGTCGGTGAGGGCAATGGACTTAAGAACGTGGTTGTTTCCATCACGAATATTTCTAATGGCAAAGAATTTGGCGCGGCTATGGCCCTGGACCAAAAAGAATGTTTGTATACGCCGCATATTACCCTTACTCAGGTAGGGGCTGAGTTGGAGATCCTGAATAACGACGGCATTCTGCACAATATTCACAGTTATAGCGAAGCCAACCCTGCCTTTAATCAAGCCCAGCCTAAATTTAGGAAAAAACTCAAAAAGAAATTTGAGCAGCCGGAAGCCGTGCGGGTGGAATGTGATGCCCATAGCTGGATGAAGGGCTGGATTGTGGTTATGGAGCATCCGTATTACACGGTGTCCGATGGATCAGGGGCATTTACTTTGACCGATGTTCCTGCCGGTGAGTATGAGGTGAAGTTTTGGCATGAGACGCTGGGTGAGGCGATGCAAAATGTGACGGTTGAAGCGGGTGGAGAGGCGGGCGTAAGTGTTGAAATGTCACAGTCGTAGAAGATTAGTTTGGTGGCGAAAAGGGGGCTTTCGGAAGCTCCCTTTTTCTTTTCATATTTACTATATAGACTATAGTCCTAAACCATATGGCCTCCTATCTAGGGTGGGGCATTTGTATGTTACTGTACCTTGCGACAAATACCGCGTCGGGATAGGAATCCCCCGTCCAGTGGCCCACCGTTCATAGACGCTTTGCGACGCGACATATCAGGCGGAGTGAAAGCTTTGCCGAGAGCGCCTGCTAGTCGCCAAAATCGCTTAGGAACGGGCTTATAGAGGTTGGTTGCCCATTGGCCTTGGATAGGCCGTCGTTGGGCTTTCTGGATGAGTCCTGCCGCTTCTAAGCGGCCTGTGGCCCGGCTGACCGTGCGGATTGCATAGCCGGTCTTCTTGCTGAGGTAGCGGCGCCCCGGAATACAATAGGCGGTCAGCCCCTTCCGCTTCCTGAGTTTACATAAATAGTAGATTTCTTCGAGAACCCGAACATCACTCCACGCCAACCGCCCCACATGTTGTAGTCCAGCCACAGCACCACCCCTCCACTTCTCTCGATGCTGGCGTGGGATTTGACAAGCACAAGAACAACATGCTAATTCTGGACCCAACAAAAGCGTTGTTCTCGCGATGGTTCCCAGCCACGCCGAGAAGATTTTTAAGCCTGGAGTTGCCGCTCCAGGCTTTTATTTTGTCTGCCTTACATCTCTTCGACTGGTCGATACTCCCGTGCGCCTCCAGCGCGGCCACATCCTCATGGGTGAACAATCACCAAGGCCTTCCGGCCAGGCATCAACCGCTTGGCGGTCCGTAGCTTGCGCGTCTCGCAATATCGTTCGACCGTTCCGGGAGAAATCCCGAGTATGATGACCACATCGTTTTTGACAGGCCAATTGGACGTGTTTTCCATCTCCACACCTCCTCAACAACAACATATAGGCATCATGCCGGATTCGTTGTGCTTTTACAAATAACGACACGTCCCATAGCGAATGCCTTGAGATGGATTTGGCAACCAGCATCACCAGACAAAGAGGGCAGGGCGTGACAATTTCGGATGCCACTTGCTTTCATCTCCGGTCTGCCAGGCAACAGTGGCGGGGTAGGGCAAAAAGACAGCCATGAGCGAGACGTAGGAAGGGGGTGGACCGGAGTAGGGTCCCGCTCATGGCGTCGAAGACCATGTCGGCCCGTTAGGTAAGAACTTTACCAATGAAACTATAAGTCGGGCGTGCGATCACCAGCCGCTGTCCGCCGTCGGCGCACCGACCTCCTCTTGCGCACGCTCACCGACAACTTCGGTGAAGCTGAACATCCGAAACTCAGCACTAGAGTAAGTATATAGAGTCCCCCTATCGAGAAGGGATTGCTAAGCTGTTTTTTCTCACTGATCATGCCGCCATCTCTTACGACATTGATATGCATAGCATACATACCCCACCCCTCCGCCGGTATTGGCGTGGCTTCCAAATGTATCTCGATGAAATTGCTGTCAAACTATGGATGGAATATTGAGCAGGCGAGACCAAAATTCCGACCCCTAACCACTGCCCCGTTCCTTCCAAACGGCTAACAGCGGCATACGTTCTGTCAAAAAAGTAGAAAGAGTACCCTCAGGAGGGAGCGAAGCTACCTTATTTCCCTTCTCAGGAGTCATAAGCATACTTTCAGTATGCTTATGAGCGACGACTGGAAACTCCTTAGTACCAAAAAAAAAAGGGGGGGGAATAGAGGTTGGATTTCCGCCTGTCCTGTCTAGTAAGGTGTGGTCAACGGTGGCATGTTTGACTATAGTCAAATATAACAGTTCCCACCGTCACATACTATTTCAACATCACCTAAGAACAATTAGCATCCAAAATGAAGCGTTATTTTCTCGTATCGCTATTTTTGACTATAGTCTCTCTATCGTTTCATCCAATAATTGAGGACCCATCTACAGTTCGATTCTGCCACATTTTCGAAGGGAGGAGGCCACAGACAGCCCTTGAGATCTATATCACAGTTCGGGTAAGACCTACGACAGCTGGCTCGTCACTCAACGGCGCCAACACCGTTTGAGCGGTCCATAGTCTAAGACCTCTTACTTGGCCCAAGACTAAGGAATACCTAAAATATCCTCCGGAACCGTCTCGGAGGCAATCAGGACAGATCTCCCGCAGCAGACTCTTGCTTGTGAAAAATCGGGAATCTCTCGCCCACACAAGGGACTGCTCGTTCATGCTTTAATGCGGCTTAGCACGAACGGCTCTGCCACAGTGTGTTTTTTCCCGTTCGGCGCGATTGTTGAAGGAGAATAAAGGAGGATAGAGGTCTGCAGCACCTACTGATAAGACGACGCTACGAGGTCTCCTTCTTGGCTGTCTGATGTGACATGTTCCATAACTTGACAAAATATATCTTATCAGACGTAAAAGAAGAAGATAGAATTTTATCGCTGCGTCTTGGCCTTGATCAGTTCCGCAAGCGGCGATTCCGGATAGTGCTCAAGCAAGTCCTCGTACGACGCCGCTGATGTTGCCGCATCCTGATTGCGTTCCGCAATCTCTCCAAGCGCAAGGAGCGCCTCCCCCTTACCAGGCCGGTCTATCAGCGCGGCTTCGCTATACCACTGCATGGCCGAATCAAAATTTCCAGCTTGCTCTGCCACTTGTCCCAGTCGCAGCAGAGCCACCTGCGTAATATACCCGTGATTATTCCGCACGTGGGCGCTGCGCTCATACACCGCCTGCGCTTCTGCAAGCTGGTCATCTTTCTCATAGGCCGCGCCGAGATAGAGTAACGCCACGCCTTGTGCCACTGAACCACTGAGGGACGGCCCGGCTTCTTTGAGCAGATCGATCGCTTGTTGAATATTCTGTGTCTCAAGTGCGGCCATCCCGGCACTCAATTGCTGGAGCCCTGCGCTATAACGATACTGCGCCCAGGCGACCCACGAGATCCAGGATGCGGCAAGAAGAACGAGAGCCACACCACCAACGATCACCTGCTGTTTATAGAGACCCACCACTGCCCAGGCCTTCTGCAGGAGAGCAAAGAATTTCGCCGACGGATAGGATGACGGGGACAGCTCTTGTTTTCTTTTGGATGCCATAGCGATGCAGACGGACAGCGTCTTGGCCTAGACTCGATTACATCTTATACTTGAAATCGTCAGGCGACATCTTCTCTAGCATCTCCGCCCATTTATCCCGCGACACATTCGAGAGATTCGATTCTTCCTGATTATCATCTATTTGCTGCAGGACACTCGAGGCTTCAAGGACCTGTTTGGCAACAAAGATAGGGCTCTTGGTTCGTAAGGCGAGAGAGATCGCATCACTCGGGCGCGCATCAATCACAATGTTTCGCTCTCCTATGTGAATGCAAATGGATGCATAGTACGTGTTGTCTCGGAGCTCAGTCACCTCAACCGCCTCCACCGTCCCACCGGCCTCATCAACCATATTGCGTAAGAGATCGTGCGTCATCGGACGCGCCATCTTAATCCCCTCAAGCTCAGTCGCCATGGAGGTCGCCTCCATCAGGCCTATCCAAATAGGGAGGTTGAGCTTATTCTCAGCGTCTTTCAAAATGACGATTGGGGTCTTCGTCACCGGATCAAGTGTCAGCCCGCTGACTTTCATTTCTATGAAACCCTCTCGCTCCATTACGCCTCCCTCGGGTGTACTCATAAAAGTGTATCACCTGGCGCTCCCATTGCCAATCGCAGCTAGGCCGTGACGAGTTTATCAATGACGCGATAGAGTTGGTTGAGGTTCCGACATTCCTCAACAAGATCACAGTACGGTGCATACCGATCCATTTCACTGTCCCCAAAGCCCCATGTCAGACGACTCTCCGGATTCAGCCAAATGACCTGTCTCGCCCGCTGCTGTAGATCGCGTATCACCCATTCGTGTGGCAGGTTGTAGTTATTGCGCGCATCACCCAAAACAAGTACGGTCGTACGTTTATTGATGATCGACATATTATCACGATGAAAGGTCTTAAAGGCACGCCCAAAGTCAGAATGGGCGTAGATATTGATGAAATTCCCTCTCAGGGCCAGATCGATAGCGGCATGGACCTCATTCTCCTCAAACAGCTTGGTGACGTCGCCAATGTCCGCCACAAAGATAAAACTCCGCACTTTTGAGTATAAATCTTGGATGGAATACACGAATTGCAACATAAAGCGAGACACGTTGCGCACCGAATCGGACACATCACACAGGATCACAACCTGCGGTTTTTCTTTTTTGCGGACATTGAGCACGATATGAAACGGGACGCCACCATACTGGAGGTTTTTCCGCAGCGTACGTTGCAGATCAAATCGGCCCCGTTTATCGCGTTTGCGGCGAATCGTAATAACGTGCTTAAGGCGCTGCGCAAGCTTGGTCACCGCCTCTCTCATTTTCCGAATTTCGTCTTCGGACAAATAATAGAAGCTTTTATCGGCTAAACTGCGCGCCCGTTGCTGCTCCCGCAGTTCCGAGTCCTTCTTCTCTAACTCAGCCCGCACGTAGCTGCGTATCATATGCGCCAGGTCTTCCTGACGCTGATCAATATACCGCGACAGCTGCTCAATTTGCTCCGGACTAAGCCCGGCCTGCTGCAGGGCCTCCTTGAGATTGGCCAACTCCTGGGTGATAGTGCCGAAGCCCATCATTTGCGCCAGACCGTTCGCAAACTGTCCTTCCTGAAAGGAACGCTGGATGTCCTGCAGATTCGCTTGCTGCGCAGCTTCCTGCAGCATTTTGGCCAACTGTCCCGTATTATTGGTCAGTAAGGCACGCGCCAAATCCGACAGCTCTTCGCCCATGTTCTGCAGCGCGTTTTCGAGCTGTTCGAGGAACTTCTGAAATTCCTCTTCGGTCATATCAAGCGCCTGCATGGTCTGCGCCCCAGCCGCTTTGATCACTTCCCCAATGCCTGTGAAGTACATGTCGAACAGTTCGTCGTAAACTGGAATATCGACCAAGCGTTTTACTAACGTCGCCCGCAGC
Source organism: Binatia bacterium (assembly GCA_963666315.2). Lineage (GTDB taxonomy): Bacteria > Desulfobacterota > Binatia > Bin18 > Bin18 > Bin18. The sequence continues at coordinate 128,944 of CAXXHG010000024.1, read as the reverse complement.
GTGTCTTTAAGGAGAACTTTATCCCGCAGACCTATCAGTCCCAACGCGGCAAACGTATCCATGTTTTCCGCCGCTGAGACCGTGAGGCCGTTCTGCCGCAGCAGATGCGCAAACTCGATGATCTTATCGTCCATAGGATCTCTCGCCACACACCCCTCAGTGCAGCAGATCTTTCCCGTCTTGCGCTGGCACCGTCTCAGCCTTGGCTTTCTTTTGGCTGAGATATTCTTTGAGTTCTGCTTCCGCCTTGCGCACATCCCCTTCGTATTTCAGGATCGTGTTGAGCGTTTCGTTGACCAGCGTTTCTTCGAGCCGATGGACGTTGAGCAGGGTCAGGGCCTTGGCCCAATCCAGCGTTTCACTAATACTCGGCAATTTTTTCAGATCTAATTTTCGAATCGACTGCACAACCTCTACCACTTCTGCGGCCAGCTGCTCAGCGATGCCCGGTACCTTGAGCTTCACAATCTCCAACTCTTGTTCTTGGCTCGGAAAGTCGATGAACAGGTGGAGACAGCGTCGCTTCAGCGCATCAGACATCTCACGCGCGTTATTACTGGTCAGGACGACAACGGGTAGCTGGCGGGCTTTTATGGTTCCCAACTCTGGCACACTGACCTGGAAATCACTCAGTACTTCGAGCAGAAAGGCCTCAAATTCACTATCCGCTTTATCAATTTCATCAATTAAGAGCACTAAAGCATGGTCTGAGGTAATCGCTTTCAGCAAGGGTCGCGGCAGAATAAACCGTTCAGAGAAGAACACGCTGTCTTGACTCCCAATGCGATCAACGGCCTCCGCCAAGGTCGAAGTCCCTTCTAGCACCTCACCAATTTTATCCTTCAAGATCTGCGTATAGAGTAATTGCTTGGCGTATTCCCACTCGTACAGCGCCTTGGCTTCGTCCAGTCCTTCGTAGCACTGGAGGCGCAGCAACTCACAGTCCAGGGCCCCAGCGACAACTTTCGCCAGCTCCGTTTTGCCGACCCCGGCCGGCCCCTCAACCAGTATGGGTTTTCGCAATTGGCTGGCCAAATACACGACGGTCGCAATTTGTCGATTACAAATATATTTCTGTTCTGAGAATTTTGAGATGACATCATCGACGGATTCGAACATTCTTCCTCCTCGGCAGATATGCGCGCGCAGACACTATCATAGGGGGTCTGGAAACTCAACGCGAAGACAGGTTTTCCCCCTTGCCGCGCCGCTGCGTCCATTCTATACTTGCGCGCGCAATATGTGTACGCTGGCTTTGTATTTTCAGGTTTTTCCCGACTATCCCCTCGTCATCGCGGCCAACCGCGATGAGTCCCTCACCCGGCCTTCTACACCGCCGCTCTTACTCCGAGAAGCCCCCTGGATTTTTGGCGGGAAAGACGTATTGGCCGGAGGAACATGGCTCGGAATAAACCAATCCGGGCTTGTTGCCGGCCTGCTCAACCGTCACACCCCAGAGCCTCCGGATTCACGTCGCCGATCGCGCGGACTCTTATGTTTGGCCGCCTTGGGATACACAACAGCGCAAGCGGCCGCCCACTTTGTACAGGCTGAACGAGCCACGCGGTATAATCCGTTCAACCTCTTGATAGCGGATGCGGACGACGCATACGTCGTCCATCCGGTTGCAGACAGAGTCCATGTCCAAAAGCTAGAACCCGGAGTTCACCTGCTCACTAATCTCAACCTCAACGATCCCCAATGCCCGCGGATTGCCAAGTCCTTTCAGCACTTTCAGCAGGTGCAAGATGTAATGGGGCAACTCACCAACACGCCCTTTTCGCTTTCGGCACTCTTCCACAGACTGCATACCCTGCTCTCAGATCATGCCACCCCACTCGATCCGCGCAGTACTGATCCACGCAACGGACTGTGCGTCCATCTTGACGGGTATGGCACCTGCTCTTCTTCGCTGCTGGCCTATGCCGCCTCACAGCGTCGCTTTATCTACCAATTCGCGCCGGGGGCTCCGTGCCAACACACCTATGCTGACGTCCCGCTTCCGCCCGCCCCTTTGGCCAACCAGCCACCATCCACACCGTAGGTTGCCCCCGTCACAAAGTCCCCGCATTCAGCCAGAAAACGAACGACTCGGGCGACATCCTGCGGATCACCAAACCGCTGCAGCGGCGTGTTCTTGCGCATGCGTGTACGCTGCCTGGCTGCATACTCTTCAGGCACCAGCACCGGTCCGGGTGCGATCTCATTCACCTGAACGTGCGGAGCAAATGCCTTCGCCAGGGCCGGTGTGAGGGCATGTATACCGGACTTAGAGACACAATAAGCGAGAAACTCTAGGCTGGGCCGTTGTCCACTCCAATCTCCCAAAAAGATAATTTTTCCACGGCCTTGTCGGTACATATGTCTGCCCACTAACAAGGACAAGAGGAACGGAGCGGACAGGTTCGTACGCAGGGTGCGCTCCCAGTCGGCGCACCGCAGTGTAGAAACTGGGGTTGAGAAAAAGACGGCAGCATTATTGACCAAAATATCTATCCGGCCCGCTGCTTCCCGAGCTTCACAGGCCAAGCGACGCACAGCCTCCGGTTGTGACAAATCCGCACGCACGATCCACGCCCGCCGACCGAGTTGAGAAATTTCTCCTTGGACCGCCTCTGCGGACGACGTATGCACATGCAGCAGCGTATCAGCCCCCGCCTGAGCTAAAGCCAGGGCTATGGCGCGCCCTATGCGCCGACCCGCACCCGTAATCAGAGCGACTTTTCCTTGCAAATCCGCCATACGCACTCACATCTTCGCTGTCAGCGGCAGTGTGATGGTGAACGTTGCCCCTTGATCCGGATTATTCCGGGCCACGACTGTGCCATAGTGAAGCTCGACAATTTTTTCGGCAAAGGCCAATCCCAAGCCCGATCCGGTCTTTTTGGTGGTGAAGAACGGCGTGAAAATCTGCTCATGCACCTCACTTTGAATCCCTGTCCCTTCATCGCGGATAGCAATCTGCACCTGATCGTCCAGAGGCTGAGCCAAAATTGTAATCATCCCGGCATCAGGCGACGCTTCTATCGCATTGGTTAAGAGATTTAACACCGCTTGCTTGAGCTTGATCCGATCAAATAACATACTCCGTATGCGTCCCTCGCCTTCACCCTCACACTGATAGCAAAACTCAATATTCCGTGCCCGGGCAGCCTGACGGACCTCCTGGATGGCTTCCTGCAACAGGGCATCAAGAGATCCACGCTCCAAGTGGACGGCAAAATCCCGTGAAAAGACGAGCAGATCGGATAAGGTGGTATTCAAGTCCGTAATAGCGGCATCCAGTTGTTCCAGCCGCTCGTGCGCCTCATCTCCCGCGTCCGTAGTCGGCGAGCTGGCTTCATCCAGAGTGACACGCAGGAGATCGCACTGCAGGCCGAGGAGTCCAATTTTCTGCAAAATTTGATGTGAAATGGTCGAGGACATCTGCCCGATCGCCACCATACGTTCGTTATGGGCCATATCCACATTCATGCGTTGGAGACGGCTATTTTGCCGCTCGATTTCTTTTCTACGCAGTGTCAGCGTGCGCATCAGCACGTGCGCGGCACCGACCGGTAACGCGCCCAAATACAGGCCGGCAATCCCAAACGTGTTCACCCCAAGCGTCATAAGGGCAACGTACGGAGTCACTAAAAAGAGGCCGGTTATCACCATCGTCGGAAAACTGCTGGCAAAGTCGAGTCCACTGGTATAGAGCGATCCATACCGTCGGCGATGCTGCCCCCCATAGCCCAAGGCAAAGACCATCCAGCCACTCACTTCACTCAACATAAACCGCGCGAACTCCTCAAATTCACCTATCTGAATCGGAATTTTTCCACCGCTTGAACGGTAGACGATATACCGCGCAAATAACGCTGTCAGCAACAGGCCGGCCAATTCAAGTACGCGCCGCATCGGTCGGGTATCATCCCGGACGGTTTGGGGTATAGCCTCAACCCCCCAGCGTCGCAGCAGCAGGGCCACAGGAATACTCGCAACCAGACCGCCGACGATAAGCGGCAGGGCGAACAATCCCACCGTGTACAAGAGCGTGCTCGTCACAGCGAACAGCAAGAGCGATAAGAACCAGTCGAGACCAACCTCCACCCGCAACACCACCCCGATACACAGTAACGGCAGAAAGGCACTATACAGGTCAAGATAACCCAGATTAAAGGCAACCAAGCCAACCGCAGCCAAAAGGAGGCCGACCACGCCCCAGCTAGCGCCGGCTTCTGGCGTACCCAGCGCCGCCTCCTCGCCCATCACTCACGTCCCGTCAGGAACCAATCGAGCCACGGCATAGAGCGGAACAAGCGGAACAAGAGGAATCCGTACTCCGGGTTTGCCGCGTCAAAGTCTCTATCATCGAGCGATGCATTAAACCGCAAATCCTGGAATCCATAGCGTACATCGAGCTGATTACTCCAGTCATACGCCTCTTGTCTGACCGGGACGCGGTGGACGATGTCCCAATGGACAACAACGCGGCTGTACGCATGCGCACGCCATTGGCTGTTGGGAAAGATGTATTCAAGCACATAACACGGGCGGCCATCATACCTCTCGATGCCACGAAACTGTATTTCCAGTTCTCCCTGCAGCCATCCCTGTTGGATCTGCAAGCGCTCAACGATCCGCTCAAATCCAAATTCTTTGACTGAGAAATGAGATTCCCGTTGCACCCAGTACCCATCTGGGGCAAGGTCGCCGATCACCGCAAGACCGAACAGCGACGCCCGCACCCGCACCCGGTCCCCATTCCAGCCCTGACGGAAGAGGGTTTCCCGTAGCTCACCACTCTCCCCATCCCAGATCATATAGACATCAAAAGGCTTCCGAAATTTAAAAGCCGCTTGCCGACGCACGAGTTGGTTGCCTTGACGCGTCTCGGTGACCCAGACGCCCGTATAGTCCCGTATTTCGCCAGAGCGTCGCTGCCAACTCTGAGTAAAACCTCGCACATCCAGGTCCGTGCCGGTTCGGGGGAGATTGCTCCCCGCTACAGTGTCATAGGCACGCGCAAATGTTTGCTGCGGAATACCGATATTGACCTGCAGATCCATATAGGTCAGCCGTTGCCGGACCTCACCCGACGCGCCGCGCAGCACCATTTCAAAGGGAATCCCGGTTCCCCGTTCTATGACGAATTCATACCTGTCCACCGTGTCATCTCGAATCCATAGCGGGATAAGAAATGAGGGAACCGAAAGAATGACACGCCCTTCGGCCAACTGAGGATCTCCGGGATGCAGTTCAACCAGCTGCAAGCTGCGATCTGCGGCTGGCCGCTGCGCTAAGTACTGCAACGCATACAACCACTTGTTCACGTCCTTCAAAGCAGGCGCAAAGAGGCCGCTGATCTCCGTCGGCGAGATATGCACCGTGATATACTCAAACCAGCCGCCTAACCTGATCAAGATCGGTCCTGGGACGCGTGTGGGGCGCTCGAGCAGGATCGTTCCGGCATGCAGACCAGTTTGCCAACGCAGGTGTAAAAAGGACGGCTTACGAAACGTGACGCTGATGTCATGGCGCGCTATGGCCCCTTCCTCCCACACCTCATGACGTAACGTCCCCTGATAGTCGACGAGTCGCAGATACGCGGCATGACATTCAGCGAGGACGTCATGCACCCTCATCTCACGGGGAGAGAGCGCTCCTGCATCCGAATTACAGAGGATGAGGAAGGCCCACAGGCCGGCGGCCCCTACCACACGCTTCATGCTTCTCCCAAACCTGCTTTGAGGGCCAAAATCGCGGCTTTGGTTCGATCGTTCACCTGCAATTTCCGAAAGATACTTGCAAGGTGCATTTTGACGGTCAGTTCACTGATAAAGAGCTGTTGGCTGATTTCTTTATTCGAGGCGCCGGTTGCGACAAGTCGCAAGACTTCTTCCTCTCGCCTTGTCAGTGTTTGCACCAGTCGACGCAGTTCTTCGACCTCTTGGTCGCGCTGAAACTCGCGCAAAAATTCGCTGGCTAAATTCGGGTTCAGAAAAACCTCCCCAGCCGCGACTTTTCTGAGTGTATCAAGAATTTCTTTTGAACGCGTATTTTTGAGCAAATAACCCACCGCCCCGACCTTCAGCGCACGGAAAATGAGGTCTGGGTTATCAAAGCCGGTCAGTATCACCACTTTTGTCTCCGGAGACTTTTTGCGGACAAAAGCCGTCGCACTGATCCCATCCCCTTCAGGCAACTCGACATCCATGAGGATGACCTGTGGTTTTGCCTGCTCAAGCAGGTTCTCCAGGCCCTCAATGCTTTCCGCAACGCCTATTAATTCAAAGTCCGGCTGCTTTTTAATGAGCTGTTGTAAGCCGGATAGGAAAATGGGGTGATCGTCGACAAGGGCGATCGAGATTTTCTCCGGTATCTCCTCCTTCTCCTCTTCCCCTTGGCCTTGTCGTTTTTTTGTCGCTCCTCTACTCAGATTCTGGCTCGCCATCGTGTCCCCCCTCACTTATTATTCTGCATGTATTCTTCGTGATTTTCCACGCACTCTTCATGATTTTTGGGATACGGCGCTTCAATATATTACCCTCATTCACCCGTCCTGCGTACTGCAGTCCCGACGTCCGCGGGACTTAGTTCCCACATCCGCGTATTTGAGAGATAAAGACCGGATCGGGGCAAGAGCGAGTGTCTGACCTCTCTATTACTGCAGAATAGGAACTCTCTCGTTTCGGGTCAAGGAAAGATGGGGAATTCCCCTCCTAAATAGCCATTTTATCTATGCTGTGGTTTTGAGCGGGCGATTATGTAGAGCAATGCTGAATGAGGCGGAGCTATATGCGTGCGCCACGGCGCTAAGCATATAGCTCCGTTGAGAGAAGCAATAAACGCCAAGAATAGACAAGAATATGCAGACATAGACTTTCCTGAGAGTCATATTCGGAGTAATATTGATTTCTTATCAGCTATTTCTATATTTTTTAGCAAAGATATCTGAAACGCATTATAAAGTGATAAAAGATTTTAGAAAGAGCTATTAAATGAGCTATTAAAAGATACAATTACTCTATTTATTATCTTTTATATCTGATTTGTTAGCTTTTAGCCCGGAATCTTATTTCTCTTGTCTGTTACACGTTCATACTTGATTCACGTGCGGAGAATTGCTAACCGGAGAGTTCCTGCCTCTTTACTTTCGAATCTTTTGAAACTTGTATAATTAATGTAAATTTAGTAACGTTTACTATATTTACTTGAGTAAAATCTATTTCTTGATAGTGTATTGCTGTACCCACATGCCTGTTTCCCTGTAGATAAGTGAAAATTGGGAGGTTGAGTATGGACGTTCTGCCGTTTGAGGCCAAAATACCCCGACCCAAAAGCCCAAATGCTCCGGCTTATAGCCTCCAAGGGTGCCTGGAGGATGCCCGTAAGGTCTTTCGTGTAGAAAACCAGGTCGCCACCAGCCGAGAGTCGATATCAGAACATCTGAGTCTGGCCCCTCAATCCGGACCTTTTAATAGAAAACTCAGTAGCTTACGCCAATACGGGCTCCTCGAAGCAATAGGCAAGGATCTCCGCGTAGGCGATCTCTTTCTGCGAATTGAGCACGCTCTTGATGAAACCGAACGTTGTCGCGCGCTGCGTGAGGCGCTGGGACGCCCAACCATATTCCAACGCCTTCTGGCTCAATATGAACAGACGGGCTTACCTTCTGACATAAATCTTGCTAACCAACTAATAATAAAACATAGATTTACCAAGAAAAACGCAGAAGTTGTCTCTCGCGCCTTTCTTGATTCTTCTCGCTTTGCAGGTCTTGGCATCCTGCGTGCCCAAGCTAATTCTCCCATCCCCTCTCCTCCCCCCCCCCGCTCTCACCGGAGACAGCCGTCCCGCCTCCTCCCGTCTCACGTCCATACGCAGACCCCCAGCCCCCTCCTACGAATGCGCTGTGTAGACAAGAAATTCCGCTTGGCGCGGCGCGGCGTGCTGTCATAGAATTGCCCGAGGATGTGAAGCCAGAAGAGATCCAACGCGTTATGCATATCCTTCAGGCTCTTGCAGACCCCATTCAATAGTCGTCCGCCTATGTACTTGCAGTCCTCGCTCCTCTACTCTTCACTATCAGCTGGTCCAAAGAGGCAAAGAGAATTGAGCGGACAATATTGTGGCAATAGCCGACTCAGATACAAAGACATACGCATTATCTTCACATACGCCCAACCCGATTGCGCGGCTCTTCTTCGCCAACTTCTTCACCCTCTTGCTCGTATGTATGAGTATCGCCCAATGGTTCATTCCGGTTTGGCTGTTCACCCTTTTTCTGCCCCTTCTCCCCCCACCCGCATCAAACACCTCTCTCCTCCTCCCTCTCATATTCTTTAGTCTCAATATTACCCTCATCCGTACCTCGTTTCGTCCGGACAATCTTCCAGCGCCTGTACGACTTCTTCTTCGTATCTATTTTGGCTTTGGTCTCATAGCCGTCTTTTGCCTCGTATTTCTTGCCTTGCTTGGAGCTGTATGGACAGTTCTCTCACTCATTCCCATCCTCCTCCTCACCGTGGTGCCCACTGCTTCTCCTCTACAGACATCTATCCCGGCTCTCGTATGGCTCACGTTTAGAGTCACCGCCACGAGCGGTCTCTTGCTCCTCAGCGCGCTGCTCCTCTACGGCTACCTCCAGGGCCAAAAACAGCTCCAAATATCACGTGTCACCCTGCCACTACCCAATTGGCCGCCTACCGGTCCACCGCTCAATATTGTCCATTTAAGCGATCTCCATATCGGCACGAACCTGACCCAGCAGGAATTGCAAACGTTTGTACAAAAGACAAACGCGCTCGATCCAGACCTGATCATTTTGACCGGCGATATCCTCGACGCCAATCCGGCTCACATTCCGGACTTCTTTCCTCACCTCAATAATTTACGCGCGCGCTACGGCGTATTCGCCTGTCTGGGCAATCACGACGGGTACGCCGGCGCACAAGCCGTTGCTGATGGTCTCATCCGTCACACTGATATTACCCTCCTCCGCGATCGCGCCGTCCATCTCTCAATCCAGGCAACACGGCTACACCTCATTGGATTAGACGACCGCGGCAAAGACTGGACGCGCGGTCTGGAGTCCGACGCTGTCCTTGCAAGTCTGAAAGCATCCGTCCCTCCAAATGAGCCCTGTATTTTACTGTCCCATCGTCCCGATATCTTTCCTTTTGCCGCAGAGCTAGGCATCGATCTGACACTATCCGGCCATACCCACGGCGGCCAATTCGCCCTGCCATTTGCTGCCCAGCGCTTTAACTTAGCCCGTTTCATTACTCGCTTTCCCCGCGGCCAGTATGAGCACAATAATTGTTTCCTGTACGTCAACCGTGGGCTCGGTGTGGCAGGCCAACGGATCCGTCTTTTTACACCCCGCGAAATAGCCCTCCTGACCTGTGGTGCACCGTGACTCCGACTACACGGTGAACTCCCGTTCAGAAAAATTACGTCTGCTCCGCACAATTTGTCTCGCTTCGCCTACTTGACCCTCGCAGCCCATTCCTGCATCCTAACTGCCGTATCCACACGCCGGGGAAACAATGCATTATCTCACTCGATCTGTGGAATTTGAGGCTTCTCATCGGTACTGGAACCCCGCCTTCTCTCACGAAAAGAACCTCCAAGTCTTTGGCAAATGTGTCAGTCCGTACGGACATGGCCACAACTATAAACTCCGCGTGACCGTTTGCGGCCAGAGCAATCCACACACAGGTATGGTGATCAATATCAAGGAGCTGGACGGTCTGCTGAGAGACATCACCAACCAGTTCGATCACAAATTCATTAACCTTGACCACCCGGCTTTTCAGACCCGTATCCCCACGACCGAAAACCTCGTCGCATATATGCGCGACGAACTCGAAGCAACGCTACGCTCTGCAAAGGTTCACCCGGAAAGTGCCACCGCCCAAGTTTTTCGCGTACGCCTGTACGAAGAGCCTACACTCTGGGCGGATGTCACAGGCGGAGAAGGAAAAAATATGGCCTCACTCACCAAATCATTTGGATTTAGCGCTGCACACCGTTTACACAGCCCAGACCTCTCCGACGAAGAGAATCGAAAGATCTTTGGCAAATGTAATAATATCCATGGCCATGGGCATAATTATGAACTTGAGGTGACCGTCCACGGCGTGATTGATCCCCAGACCGGAATGATCATGGATTTGGTAGCGCTTATGCAGATCGTTCAAGAAGAAGTCCTCGACCGCTTCGACCATAAGCATCTCAATCGAGATACAGAAGAATTTCGCCGCTTAAATCCGACTGGAGAGAATATCGTCAAGATCATTTGGGACCTTTTGTACCCCCGCCTGGGCAGCCAGCTGACTCGTGTCGGTATCTGGGAGACTCCCAAGAACTTCTTCGAGTATTACGGGCAAGAAGCCGTGTAAGATTAACCGTGATTTGGGAGACGCAATGACAGCCGCAAATCTCTCCGGGCGGGTTGCCGTCATCACCGGCGCAAATTCAGGAATCGGCCGAGCCACCGCACGGGCATTGTCTCAAGCCGGCGCGCATGTCGTTTTAGCCGCACGCACCCGAACCACCTTGGAAGCAGTCGCGCTCGAGTGCTCACACAGCGGCGCTCACGCACTCGCAATTCCGACGGACGTAGGCAACGAGTCGGACATTGAGGCCCTCATGACACGAACGGCCGAGCGATTTGGACAACTCGATATTCTCGTCACCAGTGCCGGCGAAGCTACCTTTGGCCCGATAATGGAATCTCGGACGGAAGACTGGGATCTGCTGATGAACGTCAACCTGCGAGGCATGTATCTGTGCTGCAGGCATGCACTCACTCACATGCTGGCCCGCAAGAGCGGTCATATCCTCAACGTATTGTCGATTGCGAGCCAAATGATACTCCCCGGATCGTCGGCGTATACGGCTTCGAAGTTTGGCGCGCTGGGTCTCACCAAGGTGATTGCTGCAGAAGTCAGATCACACGGCGTGAAAGTCACGGCAGTCATTCCGGGTGCGGTGAATACGCCCCTGTGGGATAAAAGTGGCGGGGATCTTGATCGAGGCAAGATGCTGTCTGCGGACGACGTCGCAAACGCCATGCTGAACGTCATTACCCAGCCGGCGAGCATTCATACGGACGAACTCGTGCTTATGCCTCCACTGGGCGTTCTATAAAGAAGTCTCTCGCGCCGCCGCCTTCCCTCACTGACAGGACGTTCTCACAAGAATTTCTACAGCGTGATGCGGCAAGTACAACATGAGGACGGCCATTTTCGAAGGCAGGTGAAAACGGGTAAGCAGGCCAACGGAGGGGGTGGGATTCGAACCCACGAGAGCCTATAAGACTCTACCGATTTTCAAGACCGGCGCCATCGACCACTCGGCCACCCCTCCATGTCTGTGATATTACACAGCTTTTAGGATTTTAGGCAAGTACTCTGAATGGGCCGTGTTGTGAGAAATCGCGGGACTTTTCTTGGAAAACTCTCCGTCCATCGTATCCATCGCACGCTGTTTATGGCCGGCGGACAAATGCGCGTAGCGTAACGTCATGCTTATGGTCTTGTGCCCCATTAACTCCTGCACTGTTCGGATGTCCGCGCCTGACATCACCATGCGGCTCGCGAAAGTATGGCGTAGGTCATGAAAGTGTAAGTCGTGAATGTCTGCCTGCTTAGCAGCGCGATTAAAAGCCCTGTGACACGATATATAGGGTTGCCCGCGCTGATTCAAGAACAACCGCGTAGAGTTGTTTCGCAAGGAGTCCGATACTCGTGGGCGCAATAAGTCTTCCAACGTCTTTGTCATCGGCACTGACCGAGCCGTCGCATTCTCGCACGGCTTTAGCTTTGGCCGCAAGAGAAAACAAGCGGTGAGTGCCAGCACTCGTCGGTTGCCTGTCTCCCCCCCTGCACACAGAAAAGTGTGCAATCATGGTGTGCGTACTCCGTGAAAGGACGGTGCCCCATGGAAGATCAAGACCGCAACTCGTTTGAGCCGTATGACGAACACCATCGCTGCCAAGCGTTGTCGAAGCAGAGGAGGAAGCAATGTGGGCGCGCTGCCACGATTGGCAAGCGAACTTGCAAGTTCCACGGTGGAGCGAGTCTCGTCGGGCCGGACCATCCACGTTACACGGGCAAAAGCCGCTATTTATCTAAATATCTTCCGCGCCGCCTGGAACAGCGGCTGGTGGAGGCGCAGCAACAGCCGCGTTTGTGACGCTGGAATCAACGCGTACGACGATACCCCTCAAACTCACCGCCAGGAGCACCCCCCCCCCCCCCCCCAAAAAAAGGCGCCGATCCCGTCGTGCGCCCCCAGTGGACCGACCAACAAAGCGTAGAACCCGAGGCCGACGGTCGCTGTGACTTGTCATCTAATCTGCTTTCTTTCTCGCATCCCAGGTAAAGCCAAGCGCGTCCAATCGCTGGATCTGATCGTTCGATAGGGTGTCTTTCTTCCTTCGTTGTGCGACAATCCAAGGGCCCAACCCGTGCCGATCTACCTGGCCGGTGAGGATACCCTGGGCGTCACGATAAAGTGGCGCGGAATCGGCGTAACCTTCCTTCCGCCTCAGCAATCCCGGATCCCACGGCATATTTCTTCAGCAGTCGCTCGCGCAGGAAGTCAGGATCAATGCCCAATGTGTCACAGATAAATATGAAACTGCCGGGTGCGGTGAGGTCTGACCGTAACCAGGTCAGCGACTCGTTCCTCAGGGTCCGCTTCTGGCCCCGTATGTTGCCTCTTCCGTAGTTGTAAATACCGCGCTGTTCAAGACTCTGAACAGCATTATCTAGTACCGCCGCCCACAGTAGCTGCTGTCCGGTCAGGCGCTTTGGGGGCAAGATTGTCGCCAGCCGTTGCTTGGACATACGGTGGTGATATCGAATACTCCGGCGTTTACCAACCCTCTGAGCCCCAGCGGTAGCGAAACTCGCCGCCTCGTCGCGGTGCACCCCTACACCAAGCTGTCATTGGTACGGTTGCGGAGCTGGATGGTCCCTGCCTCTTCGAGTGCCGTCGCCGTCTCCAAAATGGCTTTCTGGGCGGCCTCTACCACGCTGCGCCGCACGGGACCAACCGCGTCCATGTCATCTTTCAGCAGCTCCGTGGCGCGCTCGGACATATTCCGGAAGAGCGTGTCCTTCAACCCCGTACTTGCCGTCCGCAGGGCCGCAGCCCACTGGTCCCGGTCAATCTCCCGCGCTAACGCTTGCAGACTCTGGTCATCCACCGTTTGCGGATCCTCGAACGTGAACATCTCGGCGCGCACCTGCTCGGCCAACTCTGCGTCTTCTCCCTCCAGGCCGGTCAATATCGCCTCTTCCGTTCGGTGCTCAACGGTGTTCAGCACGTCAACCAGCTCCGAGATCCCACCGACGTTGCCCTCGACCGGCGTGATCGCCGTCCTCTGGGTGCGACTGGAGGTCTGGACGAATGACTGCGCCGAGACGCTACCAGCAAAGACTACGCTCGCATCCGGCTTGATCCGCATGACGTAGACGCCGGTGGTGACATTCTCCATCAACCACGAGCCCGCAAACGCACTCGCACTGCCGTCGGCCCGCATCCGAAACCAGGTATTATTGGAGGTATTCTGAAACTCCACCATGGTCAAATAGAGGCCACTTGATGCGAGGCGTAAGGTCGCCGTATCGCCGTGGTGCACTACATGAAGTCGGGCGTTGGGGCCGGTGATGCCTATGCCGACTTTCCCATTGCTATCGAGATCGAGTTGCGCAAACGCGGGTGATGCCACAAGTAACAAAGCTACGCCGACAATCCACATAATCTTCTCCCTACGGACAGTCTGTAGGGGAGTTGTCCATCCTGAATGCCCCCTGTGCGGAAAACCCTGCTTCTAGACGCGCTGTTTGTAAATGGAACGTGATATTTGCCCCACGCGGGATCGTAGTATTCCGTGCGTTAATCAAATGCTTGGCTTTGAATACCTGGGTGCCGTTCAGAGTTTGGTTAGACAAGGACCTGGAAAGACCTTCCCTGGACGCAATGCGACCCGTGCAGGCGACACTTGGCGTCCGCTGGCCGCCCGGTGCTGGCTTTCACTGACTGTTTTCTCTTGCCGATCTCGATCCCGTTCTGCTAGGAAGGACCCGTGAAATACCTCCCGACCATCATCACGGTGTTGTTGCTGTTGTGGCCGCTGCCGGTTTTGCCCAGTGAGGCAGGCAGTGAATGGGGCATCCTGAATCAGGAGGCTGTGGACCTGTATGATAAGGGCCAATATGGCCGTGCCGTCATAGTTGCAAAAAAAGCCCTTGAAATTGCCGAGAAAAACGTCGACCCAAACCATCCTACTGTGGCGACGGTCCTGAACAACCTAGCGTTCCTCTACCGAACCCAAGGCCAGTACACGCTGGCCGAGCCGCTCTACAAGCGGGCGCTGGCGATAAGGGAGCAGGCGCTGGGGCCCGACCATCCCGATGTGGCTAACACCCTGAACAACCTGGCCTTCCTTTATCGAGCCATGAAACGGGATCGGGAAGCCGCAATACTGGAGCAGCGGGCGGCTCGTATCGAAGCGATTCAACGCTGACCTCTGCCACTGCTGGATGCACCAGGAAACAGTTGGTGAGCACAGGGCATGTGATCCAGAGAATGAGCCCCTACCGGTTGCAAAGTTGTGGCATCAGTCGACGTCACAGCGACGCAGGAACATTGCGTCTCTTGCATTGCCAGGCGCAACAAACAGCAGGTATGGCCCATATACGAGAATCTGGTCTCACGGGGTTCAACAGTTGAACACCGGGCAGGCGCGGCACGTGCGATACCAAATTGCCTACTATCGAGGAAGTTGTTCCCCCGGTAAGTGGGAGGGGAACGGACAATCCTCCGGGTTCCGTCGTCCACTATGAACCAATAACTATCAATGTAATGTCTTGCCCAAGCCGCCATACCTGCGGTAGGACACGATGATGCGACACCATATGCCTCCTTGTGACTGCCCTCCACTGTAACCCGGACGCCCACGCGGACGACATCGCTGCGCTCCGGGCACGAGCCGACCAAGGCGACGCCGAAGCGCAGGTCAGTCTGGGCTTCATGTACGGCAACGGCCGAGGGGTTGTGCAGGATTACAAACAAGCGGTGGTCTGGTACCGCAAGGCCGCCGACCAAGGCGAGACCTGGTCCCAGTTCAATCTGGGGGTCATGTACCATAAAGGCCGAGGGGTTGTGCAGGATTACAAACAAGCGGTGGTCTGGTACCGCAAGGCCGCCGACCAAGGCGATGCCAACGCGCAGTACAGTCTGGGCGTCATGTACTTCACCGGCCAAGGGGTTGCGCAGAATTACGTCCAGGCACACAAGTGGGTCAACCTGGCCGCGGCAAACTCCACCGGAGAAACGCACGAACAAGCCGCTCGCAATAGATCCATTGTTGAGGAAAAGATGACGCCGCAGCAGGTGGCGGAGGCGCAACGACTCGCCGGGGAATGGCAGGTCCGTCAACCGTAGGCAGGAGGAGCGGTCCGTTGCGGGCTCCACTGCGTCAGCCACAGAGCAAGCAAAAAGGTGAGTCTTACGCCCTTCCCCTTGCTACAACCCTCGCGGTTGGTCGGCGGGCGTAGTTGCGGCAAGCTCACACGATTTTCCGCCCCCTGCCTGTTGTGAAAATTCGCGGGACTTTCACGGGGATTCGGGGGGAATGGAGAGGACTGGGGAGGACTATGAAGAGAGAGATACGCCGTGTTTCCCCTGTCTAATCAAACATTTAGCAACAATAACGGCGGCTTGCCGAAATAGCGAATTTCGATTTTCAAGACCGGCGCCATCGACCACTCGGCCACCCCTCCATGTGGCCGGTCTTATATCGCATACTCCTGTTTTGGAAGGGGGGCGAGTCCCGATGAATTGGGCAAATCCATAACGGGAAACGGTGTCCCCTCGTTTCGCTACGCCCTCGCCCGTCATCCCGCAAGGCTGGTATCTGGACAGACTTTGCGCTCCTTAAACCGCCACTGGTCGCCGACTTTTTCGATTCGATCTTCATACCGGCAAGAGATGATGAGTTCAGTTTTTCCCTCTGCCGCGTGTGTTAGGAGGAGATAGCTCTCGGCAGTGGCAGTCTGGCCCTGGACTTCGATTAAAATATTCATTACACAGTGCCGCGGCTGCGCATTCCCTGTCCATTCACGATATTTTGTCGTAAACGCCCGCAGGGCATCCCAGCCTTGAAACTTGCCGAGAATGGGGCTGTTAAAAATACCATCTTCGGTGAAGCACTGCGCCCATTCCTCATCGCGACCGGCGTCTATCGCTAGACAGTAACGCGTCATCAAGTCTCGAATGGCATCCTTCTCCTCTAGTACACTCATGGGCTCTCCTCTCCCTCATTTTTCATTACTGCTCATCACTTCCCATCCTGCGGAGTCAGCTTTATGCCGACATCACGACCCGCGCGTCGCACCAGCAGCCGTACGGTCCGATCTTCGCTCTGCATTCTCTTCCGAAAGTCCGAGACATTACGCATCGGTTCGCCGTCTAGCGCAAGGATGATATCACCGCGTTGGAGTTCTCCCCGCCGGTGCGCAGAGTCCGTAACCAGCACGCCGTCGGCATTCGGGAGATGGAAATAGTCAGCCAGTTCAGCCGTCAGATTCTGCACCTCAACGCCCCCCACCTTGGCACTGAGGGGTCGTGGGGAAGTCGGGTGCGCTGCGCCTGCTTCCTCAAATATGCCTGGCGCAACAAAAATCGGCCGGCCGAATCTGAGGGCGAGAGCAATCGCATCACTCGGGCGGCTATCAATCTCGACCTGTCCGTCTGCTGACGTCAGGTGGATGCGTGCATAATACGTATTCTCCCTGAGCGCACTCACCACGATCTTTTGAAACTGGACGCCCACCTGCTCAAGGATATTTTTTATTAAGTCATGGGTGAGCGGCCGCGGAGCGGGGACACCTTCAAGTTCCATAGCAATGGCCCGCGCTTCAAAGGGGCCGATCCAGATAGGCAGAAAGCGCGCCTGGTCCGCATCTACAAGAATGACAACGGGTGAATTCGCCTGCCTATCAAACCCGACGTGGCGCACCTGCACCTGAAGCAGCTCCTCAGCGCATGCAGCGCTGGGCATGGTCCAGACGACGCACCACAAGAGACCGGCGAGGACAACATGGAAGGAAAGAGATAAGAGCCGATTTAGAATATGGCGTTGCATCTGGTGTGTCCTCATCACGCCTACTCCATCTGAGGGTTGATCATATGACCCTACTCCATAACCAGAGATTCCGAGCTACGCGTGTCTTTCTACTTGTCACCCTTTTCTCCTTGCTAGTATAATCCCTTCCTATGAGCAAGATACAGACAGAAGGCAAGCTGAGGGAACTTCTCCTACATCGCGCACAGAACATATTCTGGGAGCTGAGTCTTGGCGACCAGCCCATTTTTCGCGACAGCATCACAAGAACACTAGACTGGATCAAGGTCGCCTGGTCTGAGAATTAATCAGATAATTCAGGGAATGAATCAGGTAATTCAGTGGACATCCAACACTTCGAATGGGGCGTCTCTCAAGCGGAAACAGATATCCGCCTGGACCGTTTTCTCGCCACCCGCCTGCCCTCCCTTTCTCGTCGCGAACTGTCTGAACTCATTGCGCTGAAGACCGTCTTTGTAAACGGTTACCCGGCACGCAAAGGCCGACGCCTGACTCGGGGCGATATCGTCGGCGCGCATCTGCACACCGGACTTGCCCCCAACCCCAAGCTTGATCTGGCTGTCCTGTTTGCCGATGACGCGTTCGTCGCTATAGACAAGCCTGCAGGCATGCCCAGCCTCGCCCTACGCCACTCTGAGACCATGACTATCGCGAACTTTCTGGCTGCGCGCTTTCCAGAGACGCTGAGCGTGGGCTCAGCTCGGCGCGAAGCAGGCTTGCTCCACCGACTCGACACGGATACCTCAGGCGTACTAATAGCCGCCCGAACATCTGTCGCTTACACCCACCTACGCACCCAATTTAACCAGCGCAGTGTGTATAAAGAATATCGTGCTGTGGTCGAAGGTCATTTCCAGCCCACGGGCGCCTTTCGTTTTTTCCTAGCTCCCCGAGGACCACACCGCCGGCAAATGCAGGTCGTACAAAACACTGCGGCACAGGAAGCCCGCACGACCTATGTCTCGTTGCGATCTGGAGCAGACTGGACGCTGGTTCAGATCGTTATAGAAACGGGCGTGCGGCATCAAATTCGCGCCCATCTCTCAGCCCTGGGACATCCCATTTGGGGAGACAGGCTGTACGGGAGTCGCGTCCAGAAAGACGCCCTCCATCTCCACGCACATGTCATAGGATTCCGTCACCCCATCTCGATGCAGCAGGTGCGCCAGATACGCATAGTCAGCCCGCTGCCTCAAATTTTTCGCTCCCTTCGGGCTGACTAACTGAGAAAAGGGAAAGTTCTTTGACGGGAGATCGGAACTTCTGAGCGTCGGCACAGGGAAGATTCCCCGTTCGCTGAGACTATCCTGAGATTATGCCGAGACTATATGGCTATCTCGGCTTTTCCATGTTGACACTGTTTACGATGTTCCTCTGAGCACATGTTCTCAATATTGTCAGGATCTTCCACGATCCCCTCGTCTAAGCTGTGGCACACCTTGGCGCATTCGGCACAGACAAAATAAATGCCTTCAATCGTCTTATTGATGCGCTCACGATTGAGTACCCGGCCGCGCAGTTTCATAGTGCGGATCCCGAGCAGCTCTTCATACCGCCGTTTAATCTTTAATCGACCTGCGGTATCTTTGGGTAAGTCTTCCTCGTTTATACCCTCCCCGCTTTCATCCTCATCAAACAGACCAAACTCTTTTTTCCCTTTGTTTGTCTTTTTCGCCCGCGGCATTCATTCACTCCCGAATTAGTGTGTTTTCACCGCATGCTCGACATTTTTCTCACACACCCAGTAGAACCCTTTTTTACCGAATCCGGCGAATTGAACCACCCGACTATCAGCACCGCAAGTCCGACATTCGCGCTTCACTGCTCCTCCGGCTTTACCTTTCTGCGCAGTTCTTGCCTTTCCTGCCATATCATAATCCTCCGAAATACTCGGTTGCTATAAAAAATAGCCGGCGACTGCCGGCGGCTGTCTGTAGAATAGGGGATAGCTTATCCGACTGTCAAGGGTTCTTGTCGGTCCATGCTCCGCGTGGTACTGTCGGCATCATGCAGGTCAAACTTCTCCCGCAAAATCAAATGCTTACGTTCTCGGGGAGTATGATCGTGAGTATTCTGCTCAAGAAGCTCGACCTCTTGCCCGAATCAGTCATGGTTATTCGCGGAACGCGTCTCTTGACAGAAGAAGAGCGTATCCAAGCAGACGATACTATCGAGATCCGCTCGGTGATATCAGGGGGCGTATGAAGTGTACCCGCTGCCGGGAACGGGCCGAACTTGCGCTGCGATCTCATAATGCAGCATTTTGTCGCGCCTGTTTTCTCATCTATTTCCAGCGCCAAGTCGAACGCACGATTCGGCAGGACAAAATGTTCACCCCGGACGAACGCATTCTCGTCGCCGTGTCGGGCGGAAAGGACAGCCTGGCTTTGTGGGATATTCTTATTGAGCAAGGCTATCAGACTGAGGGATTCTACCTGGCGCTCGGTATTGCTGAATATTCGTCTCAGTCTCAGCAAAAAGCGGAAGCATTCGCCAAAAAGAGACAGGTCAACTTGCGTATCGTCCAATTAGAGCAGGAAGCCGTTCCGGTACCGCGTGCGGCCCAGTTCACACGCCGGCCGGCATGTTCAGCCTGTGGCACCATGAAGCGACATTTCTTTGACCAAGCGGCCCATGACGGCGGGTTTCACGTTCTTGCCACCGGTCATAATCTTGACGACGAAGCCGCACGGCTACTGGGCAATGTCCTGTATTGGCAGACGGAATATCTGGCGCGACAGAAAGCAGTCCTTGAGCCCAGCCATCCCAAGTTTGTCCGAAAAGTCCGGCCGCTGTATCGTCTGAGCGAGTTGGAAACGGCAGCCTACGCCTTCTTTCAGGGCATTGATTATATTATCGAAGAATGCCCCAACAGCGCAGGCGCAACGCAGCTTTTCTACAAGGATATAATGAACAGGATAGACGCCAAGATGCCGGGAAGCAAACGGAATCTTGTCCAAAAATTCATACACTCGGCCCAGTCATTGTTTGTCATGCCTGAAGACAGCCCGCCACGTGAGTGTGAAAAATGCGGCATGCCGTCTTACGCTCCGGTGTGTTCTTTCTGCAGTCTGGTAAGCGAAGTTGAGCGCAAACATGAGCAAGCTCAGTCAACTTCAAAGCCCGAAGCCCACAGCTCCAAGCAGACCGACCGAGCCGAGCAGCCACATCTTCATGAAGTCCATTAACTGCTCTGGGCCAAACCACACTCTCTCCAAAGCACAGACAACGCGACCCCTTTCTGCAGACAGTCAAGGCAGTCATGACCGATCGAGCAACTATCCAAGCAGGCGAAAGCGTGCTCTTCATCGACCATAAAGAGCGCGAATATTTACGGACCTTACGCCCTGGCAGTGTCATCGCTCTGCGCGGGGGAAATATCCCGGCGGAGCAGTTCATTGGGCTTCCGGAAGGCAGTTCAATCCGAGTTGGCCAAAGCGATCTATTTCGCATCTTGCGACCAACCTACGCACACCTAATCCCCAACCTCCCCCGTCAAGCCCAAGTCATTTACCCCAAAGACGTCGGTCCTATGCTGCTCTGGGGCGACGTCTATCCCGGCGCGCGCGTCCTGGAAATCGGATCGGGACCAGGGGCCTTAACCATGGCGCTGCTGCGAGCGATAGGAACCGCCGGACACCTGCTCACCGTCGATATACGCGCCGACCACTGCAAGATGGCACGCAATAACATCAAACGCTTCGTCGGTCCGACTCCGAATTGGACGCTGGCCCAAACGGATGCCTACCGTGGTTTACCCGTCCGGAGCGTCGACCGAATTTTTATTGACTTGCCCGAACCGTGGCAGGTCCTGCCGCATGCACGTACAGTGCTGCGCCCAGGAGGCGTGTTAGTCGGCTATAGTCCCACCGTGCTGCAGGTGAAATCTTTCGTTGATGCCCTCCACGCAGATCCCGTCTTTGAGAGTGTAGAAGTCATGGAGAATATGCTCCGTTTTTGGCACGTCAAAGACATTTCCATCCGACCGGAACATCGTATGGTCGCCCACACGGGCTTTATCATGGTGGCCCGGCGTGTGACCGATACCGGCGCCATCATGGTTAAGTCGGAAAAACAATTGAAGCAAGAAGCGCAGCAAGCCGAAGCGCTTGCGAACGAGCCTGAATAAAAACGTACCAACGAAGGACGGGCGCATGCATCGAGCTATTATCCATCTCGACATGGACGCCTTTTACGCGGCGATTGAGCAGTTAGACCATCCTCACCTCCGCGGTAAGCCGCTCATTATTGGTTGGGATAGCGCCCGTGGGGTCGTCGCAACGGCTTCTTACGAAGCGCGGCCACATGGGGTGCATTCGGCTATGCCCATGGCCCAGGCGCGCAAACTGTGTCCACAGGCGATTATCGTTCCGCCTCGTCGCGAGCGCTATCTTGCCGTCTCACGTCACGTCTTCCGCATCCTGCGTTCATACACGCCACTGGTTGAGCCCGTGTCTCTTGACGAAGCTTTTCTGGATGTCACCGATAGTCATGAACTCTTTGGTTCGGCGCGTGAGATCGCCCAGCAAATAAGAAATAGAATTCATCAAGAAACACGCCTGACCGGCTCCGCGGGTATTGGTCCGAGTAAGTTTATAGCCAAAATCGCTAGCGATATGCGCAAGCCTGATGGCTTGTTTGAAGTACAAGCACACGACATACTCCATTTTCTGCACCCCCTGCCCGTGACAAAAATATGGGGAGCCGGAAAGGTCACAGCAAAAAGCCTCCAAGACCTCGGTATTAAACCCATAGGCGACCTCTCACGGTTTCCGCAGCACACACGGCTGTCTCGCTTTGGTACGCACGGACAACGTCTCTATGAGCTTGCCTGCGGGATTGATGACCGGCCGGTGAACCCCCAGCGTGCAGTGAAGTCCATCGGTAAAGAAGAAACCTTTGCCCGAGACCTACGGGATAATGACACAATTCAGGCTGTTCTTTTGCAACAAGCGCAAGACGTTGCCCGGCGTCTCAGAAAACGAGAACTCGCCGCGAAAACCATCACGGTCAAAATATAACTTGCCAAACGTCTTGGGGGAGGGAAGTTCCGCATGTACGCCCGCAGCCTCGGCCTGCCCGCAGCAACAAACGCCGCCTCAGAGATTTACCGCGTCGCCGCCCTGCTCTTTCAGTCCGTACCGCGCAAAACCCGCGCAGTTCGTTTGGCTGGTATCTACACCAGCAATATGGAAGGCGAGCAGGCCGTCAGCCAGCTCGACCTGTTTACTTCCTCCTCGCAAACCAACCACAAACGCCAACGCCTCGGCCAAGCTCTTGACCGTCTCAGTCAAAAATAAGGAGCAGGCGTCGTGCACTAGGGGCAACATCCAAATCACATTCAGCAAAGTCCGAAGATCCAGTGTCGCTCAGGAAAGACGAGCTTGCTTAGTCGCCACCGCAGTTGAAATCTGAGAAGTGACATATTGAAAAGAACAGGTTACTCGTCGATTGAAAGACCCAAATGGAGTATAAAAACGAGCTCCTGGCGAGCTTTGATTCTCGCTACCACAGGAAGTGTCGGATTACGCTGCGCTAATCTGACCTACGGGACTCCTTAACAAACTGAACCCTTGCCTTCTCCGGGTCTCACCTGATAGCTGACGGCGAGCAGCAAGCCGTTTATTTTGCTTACCAAGGGAGGAGAAGTATGTCGAAAGTCCTCTTTGAGAAAAAAGGCCACATCGCCTATGTTACCATGAACCGCCCAGAACGCCTCAACGCCTGTGACTATGAAACCTATAATATGCTGGCCGACATCTGGAAGGAATTTCGAGATGATTCCAGCCTACGGGTCGGTATTCTGACCGGAACGGGCGAACGAGCGTTTAGCGCCGGCAGTGATATCAAGGCCAATTATGTCAATCGTCCGGCAGACGAGAGCAACAACCTCTTCCCTGTTCTGTTCGATTTATACAAACCCATCATCGCCGCCATTAACGGCCACGCCAACGGCGGCGGCCTGGAACAAGCCTTGGCCTGCGACATTCGTGTTGCCGCCGAGCACGCGCAGTTCGGCTTTGGCGAAGTGCGTCTAGGCTGGCTGCCAGGCGCAGGCGGGACCCAGCGTCTGCCGCGCATTATTCCTCTCGGGCAGGCATTGGAACTCCTCTACACAGGTGCGCGCATTTCAGCCCAAGAAGCCTACCGTTTGGGTCTGGTCGATCACCTCGTTCCCATGAGCGAGCTGATGCCTAAGTGTGAAGAGATTGCGCAACAGATCTGCAAAAGCGCGCCGCTTGCCGTTCAGCATATCAAACAAGCTGCCTTACGCGGTTTGGATGTCTCCCTCGAAGAAGGGCTTAAATTGGAGCGTAAGCTGTATAGTGAGCTGCAAGAGACTGAGGATGCACGCGAAGGCGCGCTGGCCTTTGCCGAGAAACGGGATCCGCAGTGGCAGGGGAAATGAGTGGGCGTGTTCTCTTTGTGATTTACTCGGACTTTGGTTGTTAAGACAAGGAAGAACCTTCACCCGCGTCCACTCTGTGGCCGCACCCTCTCCCACAGGGCGAGGGGACCAGTGGGGACTGGTGGCGAAGAAGATAGTAGTGAGGGAATAGACCCAAAAAAAAGAGGGATATCTATGGCGGAAGTAGAAACAGGACAACAAGAAGCCATCGAAGAAGCCGCTCGGCTACTGCTCTCGGCCAATTATGTCATGGCCATGACCGGTGCTGGCATCTCGGTTGAAAGCGGCATCCCGCCCTTTCGTGGTCCGGGTGGGCTGTGGACGAAATACGGCGAACCTCCCATGAACGGTTACGAGATCTTTTTGCAAGATCCCAAGAAAGCCTGGGAAGAGCGCCTGTCTCCGTCAGGGCCAAGCAAAGAAATATGGCAAACGATCGGAACGGCAGAACCGAATGACGGGCATCGCGCATTTGTTGACTTGGAGAATATGGGCATCTTGCGTAGCATGATTACCCAGAATGTCGACAACTTGCACCGTCGGGCTGGGAGTCAGAATCTCATCGAAATCCACGGCAATTATACGCTCGTGCGCTGTATCGAATGCAATTCTCGTTTTCCAGGTGCAGAAGTGCCGCTGCACAAGCTCCCACCGGAATGTCCCAAGTGCACAGGCATCCTCAAAAGCGATACTGTTTCTTTTGGCGAACCCATTCCACAAGACGCGATAGAGAAATGTTATAGCGAAACACAATTTTGCGACTGCATGATCGTGGCCGGAACATCAGCCACCGTGTATCCGGCCGCAGCGTTTCCCATGGCCGTTCGCGACAAAGGCGGCAGCCTCATCGAAGTCAATTTATACGAAAGTGAGTTGACTCCGCTGTGTACGGTCAGTCTGCGTGGCTCGTCCGGACCCATCTTGCGTCAGCTCGTAGAAACACTGAAAGCCAAACGCGCTTAGAGAATAGACAAACGAGGCATCCCGATGAAACACTGGTTCGCGCTGTCTGCAATCGGTCGAGATCGGCCCGGCATTGTGGCGGACTTGTCCGAGCTCATTTACGAATGCGACTGCAATCTCGAAGACTCTAGCATGACCATACTCGGCGGAGAATTTGCCGTTCTGCTGCTGCTGTCAGGCCAGAGTCTGGATAGCGACCAGCGCCTGTCCACAGCCTGCAAGCGGCTCGAATGGGAGAAACGCCTGACTGTCTTCTTTCGGCCACTCGAAGAAGAGCCCCTGCGCTACGGAGCCGGTCAAGATACGCTGCACTATGAGCTGCTGGCGACCGGTGTCGATAAAGCCGGCATCGTAGCCCGTGTCGCCCGCTGCTTAGCCGAACACGGGGCTAATATCGTTCAAATGCATACCACCGCCCAGCCCGAGCCTGGGAGCGGGACAGTGATCTATAATATGCGGATCACACTGGATGTTCCGAGCCTCGTTGACGAGACCACCCTGCGTGAACGACTGGACCATATTGCAGATGACTTACATATTCATATAGACCTCACACCAGTCGCTGCACACGAACAAAGGAGGACAGCATGAAATTCGGCTTTATTGGCGTTGGCAATATGGGCAATCCCATGGCACTGAATCTCATAAAAGGTGGCCATTCCTTACACGTTCACGACATCAAGCGTGAGGCTGCAGAAAACCTGATAGAAGACGGCGCAACCTGGGCCGACAGCCCGCAGGCAGCTGCAGAAGGCGCGGAAGCAGTATTCCTGTCCTTACCCATGCCGGCGCATGTCGAAGCCGTCGTCCTGTCTGACACTGGCGTGTTGGCAGGCATCGCCAGCGGAAAAACCATTGTGGACATGAGTACGAATGCTCCCACTGTGGTGAAAGAGCTCGCCAAAAAGGCCAATAACCAGGGTGTCGCCTTTCTTGACGCACCAGTAAGCGGCGGGGTGCGAGGCGCTCGAAAAGGAACCTTGGCCATCATGGTTGGTGGGGACAAAGCTGTGTATGACAGCTGCGAGCCCGTGCTCAAGTGCATGGGCAACAATGTCTTTCATGTTGGGGATATTGGCGCCGGCAATGTGGCCAAGCTGGTCAACAATATGTTGGCCTTTATTCAGATGATGGGCAGTGCTGAAGCGTTGATTCTCGGAGCGAAGGCCGGAGTCGACCCCAATGCATTGTGGAAGATTGTGAAAGCGAGTAGCGGCAATAGCTTTGTGTGGGAGTCCGGGACGCGGGCGATCTTGCGCGATCGCCTCGCTCCGACGTTTACGATAGACCTGGCCTGCAAGGATATGGGCCTGGCTAGCGACCTAGCCAAAGAGCTGGACGTCCCCCTCACGGTTGCCAAGGCCGCAGAAGGACTCCTCAAAGGCTATCAGTCGAGTGGGTTTGCTCAAGAAGACGTGCTGGCGACTATTAAAGCCTTAGAGCAGCAAACGCAAACAACCGTACGCGGGACGTGGGACGACGCCAACGAATCCTAGAGTCTGCGCCGACCAGAACTCGGATACGCGCCAGGCTGGCTGATGCGCTCTTGCCTGACTCATTACTCAAAATATGCAAATTTACACCAAGATTCTCATTGGGATGGTAGTCGGTACCCTACTGGGTATTTTTCTTGGACCCAATTCTCTCTTCCTGACCCACGATCTGTATAAGATTCCTGACCCCGCGCGCGCCGTCTTTCAGCAAGACCCAGCCGATCAGTCCTCTCGGACTCAGCTCCCGGCGGGTATTCCAATCCGTATGATGCTGCTCGAAACCCGCCGAGAGACACGTCAGGATCTCATCGGGGAAGAGACAGAGGTTCCCGTTTGGGCCAAAGTCCAGTTTCCCTTTAGTAGAAAACTCGCCCTGGCTGACCAGTCCGGCCAACTCAGTCAGCGGCTCAGAGTTGCCTCACCAAGAAACAAAGTCGAAGGTTGGTTGCAGATTAACACCACCCCGTTAGAAGGTGGTGGATTTGCCTCTTCGCCACGCCCGATCAGCCAAATTGGCGATCAAGTCATTACCGTACTGCGACCAGTGGGTCAGTTATTCATGCGGCTGATCAAAATGGTCGTCGTCCCACTGGTCTTTGCCTCCCTCTTTGTTGGCGTCGCCGGCTTAGGCGACATACGCAAACTCGGACGCCTCGGCGGTCGCACCCTCGGCCTCTACCTTGGCACGACAGCCATTGCCGTCTCCATAGGCCTTGCCTGCGCATACGTGATTCAACCCGGCCAATTTATTGATCCCGCCGATCGTACGCTCCTCCTGGCGCAATTCGGTACAGCAGCCGGAGATCGACTGACCGCCGCCGCAGTCGCTCCGTCGACAATAGACACATTATTATCGATTATCCCAACCAACCCGGTCGAATCTCTCGTCAGCGGCAATATGCTGCAGATTATTTTCTTTGCCATTATTCTTGGGGTGGCTATTACTGCGCTGGGACCGGATGAGGGCGCGATTGTCATCACTCTTTTCGAAAAAATCCAGAATGCCATGATCGTTATCATCCAATGGGTGATGGAGCTGGCTCCGTATGGCGTGGCGGCTCTTGTCGCAGAAGTAATCGGCACCAGCGGGGTCAGCGTCTTGACCGCATTGCTGGTATACGCGGGCACTGTGCTGCTCGGCCTCGCCATCCATGCCGGCATTGTGTATGGCGGTTTGGTGCGCTTTATCGGACGCATTCCATGGGGCGCATTCATGCGCGCGGCTCGTCCGGCTCAACTCATCGCGTTTTCCACGTCGTCTTCATCCGCAACTCTGCCTGTTTCCATGGAATGCGCAGAAAAAAATATTGGCGTAAGCAAGCCCGTCGCCAGTTTTGTGCTGCCGCTCGGTTCGACGGTCAATATGGATGGCACAGCGCTCTACCAAGGTGTTGCCGCGATTTTCATTGCTCAGGTTTTTCAAACCGACCTTTCGTTAGGTAGCCAACTCAGCATTGTCCTGGCAGCCACAATGGCCTCCATAGGCGCGGCGGGCGTTCCCGGTGCGGGCATGATTACGCTCGCCCTGGTTCTCACTTCAACTGGCATTCCGACTATCGGCTTGGCCCTGATTCTCGGTGTTGACCGGATCCTTGACATGTTTCGGACGGCAGTCAATGTGACCGGGGACTTAGCCGTGACCACGGTCATGGCAACAAGCGAAGGAGAAAAGTTGCAGCTCCACGCCTCGTCACCAGATTCATAGGGGCGGGCGACCCGTACACGGAACCCAACTATGAGTGAACTGCTCTTTGAACGCGAGGGATCAATCGCCACTGT
The DNA here is from genome assembly GCA_963666315.2 of Binatia bacterium. Classification (GTDB taxonomy): domain Bacteria; phylum Desulfobacterota; class Binatia; order Bin18; family Bin18; genus Bin18. Next base: position 101,151 of record CAXXHG010000024.1, on the reverse strand, counting down.
GACCTTTAACCGTCCTCAGGCGCGCAATGCCCTGACCTGGGGTATGTACCAAGCACTAGAAGACGTCTGTGACAGTGTCGATCAAGACGATCAGATCAAAGTCCTGATCCTCCGCGGCGCCGGTGACAAGGCGTTTGTCTCAGGCACCGACATCAGCCAGTTCACCGCATTCAAAACGGCTCAAGATGCCATCGGATATGAGCAAAAGCTGGAGCGTCTCATCAGCCGGCTGGAAACCGTCAAGAAGCCCACTATCGCCGCCATTCAAGGTTTTGCCGTGGGCGCAGGCGCCGCCTTAGCCCTGGTGTGTGATTTACGTTATTGCAGCCCAGACAGCCAGATTGGATTTCCGATTGCGCGCACTTTGGGGAATTGCCTCACGGTTGCCATCCATGCCCGCATTGTTGACGTCATAGGCCCAGCCAGAACCAAAGAACTGATGTTTCGGGCGAGATTGGTGAACGCGGACCAAGCACTGCAACTCGGCTTGGTCAATGATATTTTTGAAGCGAGCCAGCTTGCTGACCAGGTCCGTCACATCGCCCAGGAAATCTCTCAGCATGCACCCATTACCCTCCAAGTCACCAAGGAAGCCGTCCGACGCTTACAACAGTATCGGCGATCGATCGGCGAGGACATGCTGGGAGAGGATCTCATTGTCCGCGCCTATATGAGCGAAGATTTTCGGGAAGGCGTGAGTGCGTTTCTGGCCAAACGTAAACCAAATTTCCGCGGACGCTAAAGAGCAAGCAATCCAACTACAGAGCCATCTCAAAGCGCATGCCAAAGACAACGGCATCGTGGAGGTGGGGGTCTGTCCCCGGGTTCACCACGTAGGCCAAAATCGGCTGAAGCGCGAGCCAGGGTGTGAGCTGTGCCCGGTAGGTCAATTCAAAAGCGATTTCCGAATTCTCGACCGGACTGCCCAGCCTACGTTGGGCCTGCTTAAAACGGCGCCCATTGTGCGCTGCCGCAATACCAAAGCCAACCTCATCCTCATCACGCCCGGGCAGTAGGCCAGTATAGACGGCCCCACCACCGGTGTAGAGTGAGATTTGGTTTACCGCTGAGTCCGCGAAGCCAATGCGGACAAAAAATGTCAAGGCTTGATCTTGGTGCTCCGGCTCGTTCCAGACTGTATATTCGGCTAAGCCGTAGACGCCGTGATTACCCCTCCGTTTATATGTCTTTCCCTGGTCCGCAATCGTCCGAATACCATCGAATTTTTCCGTGTAAAACCACCCGCCCACAGTAATCTTTCCGCGGTACGGGACCTCATATCCCCGTCCTATGCCTCGTCCGTATTCCTCCTCATCCGTCCCAATCAGATACGCGGCTTCGGTTGTAACGAGCAGACCGTCATGGCTGCCAAAGATAATCTGGGTGCCGTGCGGATCGTTCGGATCACCCGCAATGCCATCAAGGACAGCAGCTTGGAAATACAGTCGGGCAAGAGGACGGGCAGCAAGACGCACGCCGAAAGATGTGGTGGGAAAAATCGATGGCCCATTCATACCGCTCTGTGAAAAATCAGGACCTGTCCCAAATGAACTCTGCAGAAACAGCTGCGCCGACTCAGCATAGTCAAACTCGGCATTCACGTCGTACAGACCAACGAGGAGGGAATATCTATTATCGAAAAAGTTTTGCTGGAACCAGGCTTCAAACAATTTCCACGTCGCCGGCGCCTCAATATTACTAATGGTTTGATAATCTCCGACAAAACTACTCGGGTCATCACCCTGGTTGCCGAGGCCATACACGAAGATACTGGCCCCCTGCCAGCCGAATGCCGTCTCAGCATCCAGGGTCAATTGCAGGTCGACGTTATCCAGGTAGGCGGTTTTTCGAGAGCGCCCGCCGCTCAGGTTAGACCACACTTCTCCAATATAACCCAGCTCAAACGTGAGTCCCCGCTCTTGCAAGGTCGAACGGAGACCACTCCAGTCGCCACTGAGTGTCTCCTGGGAAAACAAAGACGAGGGGAATTGCGCAAACGCGAACGTCCCGGCATTCAAGACACAGGACATACACACAAGCAATGCGAAAAATCGTTTCACTGAATCTAAAGACCTGTCCTTATTGCGCTGAGACTATCAAGCGCCGGGCAGTAGTCTGCCGTTTTTATAGTCGGCCAGCCGAACCGGCTGCTTTCAAGCCCCACGGCCCTATCGGAAGCGGGCCACACGCAGCGACAATCGTTTTCAGCATCGAGCCAGACGCCAAGGCCAAACTGAGGTGCACAAAGAAACGCGCAAGAAAACATTGGTGGTAAGACACCGCTTCTCAGAGCGAGTCAGTTACAACACCAACAGACTCGCTAGACCGAGTAAGAGTCCCATGCTGATCACGTCGGTTGTCGTGGTCAGGAAGATGCTGGAAGCGGTGGCAGGGTCAGCACCCATTCTCTTCAGAACGATGCGGACGAGCGTGCAAAATATTCCGCTGGCCATACAGCTCCCAGTCATGGCCAGCAAGACCGCCAGACTCAGAGTCAACGCAGCCGGGTTTCCTGCATTAGAGGCGTACCAATACATCACCCCGCCTGCGACCAGGCCAACAATCGCGCCATTGAGTAAGCCTAAAAAGGCCTCCTTCCAAACCATCGCCCCGGGGGAATCCTCAGCCAAGTCACCCAGCGTCACGGCAAGCGCCTGGCAGCCGGTATTGCCGGACTGTCCGGCGAGGACGGGCAGAAAGACGGCCAACACCACAACCTGGTCAATAGTCTCTTCGAAAATGCCGACAACGGCCCCAGCCACAAAGGCGGTCAGCAAATTGAGCTGGAGCCAAGGGTGGCGCATCTTGAGCGAGCGCGGCCATGGAGTTGAAGCACGCTCCTCTTTCTCGACGCCGACCATGCTACCGGCCTGGACGATAATCTCAAAGACGTTCTGCTCGAACAGATTCTCGCCCCGGATCAAGCCGATAAGTCGTCCCTGTTCATCGCACACCGGATAGACCGGGAAATGGCGCGCAACGCCGAGCTTCATCGCATCGCTTACAGACAAATCAGGGGAAAAACTGAACGGATCACCCAGCATAATGTCTGCCAATTTTTGCTTGTGGTCTGCGAGGAGCATTTCACGCATGACCACGACACCGATCAGCTTGTCCTGCTCGTCGGTCACATACAAATAGGTGATGAATGCTTTTCGGACTGCGTGACGCAGTTGTTCAATAGCTTCGGCCACGGTGGTATGGGCATTCATGACGCCGACGGGAAGTTCCATAATACGGCCTATGCTGTGTTCTGGATAGCGCGCGTTGACTTCCCATTGTGCGAGTTTGTCAGGAGTGGTTGCAGCACGAACTGTGGCCACACGGTCCGTCGGGAGCCATTCCAGCAGATCCAACACCTAGGGGCCGTGCAGCCTCTCAAGCACTGCCGCTATGACATCGTCAGCCTCTCGTTCAAGGATGAGAGCAGCCGCAGAGGTATCCTGCCATCTGCGATCGTGTATGAGTCCGTCTATCGTGTGGCGTGTATCGTGGTCTGTTAATAATTGCTCCATAGTGACGTCATCCCCCTCCACATTGATATTTCCTTTGATATTCCCTTGGATATTCCCTTGAGGGGAGAAGCCCGTACCCAGTACGCGGCCACCCCCATATATGCCATTCTATTCAACCCAGGCAGTTTCCTTAAAATAGCAAGTGACGCGTGATGTTACCAACGCAGCGGGCAAGGGGGAATTGCGGAAAAGATACTGTCGCGGCATTCAAGATAAAAGAAACCCTTACAACAATGGCCAGCATCCTGTCCTTCAGCACAAAAAACTGCCCGTATTGCGCCGAGACCATTAAGCGCCGGGCAGTGGTGTGCCGTTATTGTGGCTATGATTTACGGACCGGTAAACCAACTAGGCCGAGCCTTGCTGCCTTACAAGTGTCAGAAGACGGTCAGCTCACTCACAATCAAGATTCAGCTGGCACAGCTGGTACAACCTTGGGCTGTGGCGTGGTCATTGTGGGCGCCCTCCTCTTCCTCGGGGTGTGCGCCGCTTTAATCCTATTCTTCAAGCCGGATCTTTGGATGCAATAGACTATCCCGTAGTTTTTTCAAAAAAAGAGCAGTCCAGCTATGACAGTCACCTATAAAAATAGAATGAAACGGAGCACTACATGCCGCTCTCAGGAGTGAAAGTCGTCGAGGTCGGACTCAATCTAGCCGGTCCTTTAGCCGGGGTCATCATGGCCGATCTGGGCGCGGATGTCATTAAGGTTGAACGACCGGAAACCGGCGATGACGCCCGTGCCTGGGGTCCTCCGTTTGTTGACGATGCCGCCCTGCCCTTCCACAATATGAATCGCAACAAACGTTCGGTTGTGGTGAATTTCAAAAATCCGGAAGAAATGGAACGCCTGTAGACCCTCATCGAGGGGACGGACATTTTCTTACACAACTTACGACCTGGCGTGACCGAACAAGTCGGCTTAGAAGCAGACGTTCTGCTGTCGCGCAATCCCCAACTCATCTATTGCGCTGTGACCGCCTTTGGACACACAGGACCACTGAAGCAAAAACCGGGCTATGAGATTTTGCTCCAGGCGTTTGGCGGGCTCATGAGTCTGACCGGTCAGGAAGACGGTCCGCCCGTCCGGATGGGCACGTCGGTGGTAGATTATGGAACCGGCATGTGGACGGCCATTGCGGCGCTGGCCGCACTGCGCAAACGGGATAAGACGGGACGCGGTTGTGTCATCCAGACATCACTGTTTGAAACGGCCGTCTTCTTAATCAGCACGGCTCTGGTGCAATATAAAAAGACGGGCAAAGCCCCGGCTCGACACGCAACCGGAAGTCCGCGTCAGGTCGCCTTTGGGGCATTTGAAACCAAAAACGGTCCCTTAGTGCTGGGCGTGGCGAATAGTCGTCTTTTTTTTAAGTTGGCCAAGGTGCTCGGCCGTGAAGAATGGACGACAGACCCCCGCTACCAAACGAATGCAAATCGGATGAAACATCGCGAACATCTGATTCAACAGATCAAGTCACATATATTGCAAGAGACAAAAGAAGTCTGGATGGAACGGCTTGAAGCAGCCGGCGTTCCTTGCGCGCCCATACTCACCATTCCGGAAGTCCTTGCCCAGCCTCAGACGCAGGCTCTGGACATCATGCGGCCTGTGCCCGGAGCCGACCTTGAGATCATGGCTTTACCCTTTTCGATAGACGGCAAACGGCCGAATTTTCGGTCACCCGCACCCAAGCTGGGAGAGCACACCGCAGAGGTGTTCGGCCTCAAGGCCCCCTGAGATTCCACAGACTAACGCAGGCGCCACATTGGCGGACGACTAGGCCCGCAAAACTTCAAAAATCAACCTTTTGCAGCTGTAAGCAGCGCAGGGGACTTCCGATTCTGATGATATAAGTACATCCTATGACAAGAAAAAATAAAAGAAGGAGAAACATTGATGTCAGACCCTGACCAGCCTGTATCAGCCTCGGGCACGCAGGATGATGACCCTGCCGAACGGTTGGCCCAACACTTACTGCGCCAGTCGCATGACCTGATTGACGCAAGACGCTTGTTCCAACGCTTTCAGGTCACGACGCAAGAATTCCAGCGAGCCCTAACGAGATTAGAGGAGAAATCAGCATGGTCGAAGTGAACGGCATTGCGCATATTATTCTGACCGTCAGTCAGTTCGAAGAATGCCAGAAGTTCTATAAGAAGCTCTTGCCGTTTCTGGGCTTAAAGCTGGTCTTTGACGGTAAAGACATGTGCTACCACGTAGGCGCCCGGACGGCCGTTGGCATACGGCGCTGCGCCCCTGAGCATCAAGACGAGCGCTTTATCCAGACTCGCGTCGGTCTACACCATTTCTGTTTTCGCGCACGTTCCACAGCAGATGTCGACCAGATCTACAGCCTGCTCCAAGAGATGGGTGCAAAAATCATCACCCCACCCGAAGAAGGCCCTTGGGCACCGGGATATTACTCTGTCTTGTTTGAAGACCCGGACGGCAGCCGGATCGAGGTGAATCACGTTCCAGGTAAAGGCGTGTTAGCCAAAGACGCCGGGTTTAATCCTGGGGCGGATTATGAGTGAGGGTTAGCAGGACCGCACGATTTTCTGACGATGCTAGGCGTACATGAGCCGACCCTTTGGTTCCGGGACTGACCGATTCAATTCTTTAGCCGTTTCGATCCATTCGTGGATAATTACTTCAACGTTAGCGAGAGCTCTTTGATAAGTCAGTCCATCTGCTATGCAGCCTGGCAACTCTGGCACCTCAGCAATATAGGCTTGGTCCTCGTCACTCCAGCAAAGAATAATTTCGTATTTCCACTTATTTTTTACGGGGTTCTCCGGATAGATGTGAGTAACCAACTTCACTCTTCCCGACTCGGCTTGGCCGCCTCTCTGCCCGCTATCCGCCCAAATACCACGCCTCGTAAAACAGACGTCGCGCCCATGTAGTTGTAGTAATACAGCTCGCCCATAGGTTCACCAGCGACATACAGACCGGGAATAATACGGCCTGTGGAGTGGATGACCTCGGCTTTCGAATCGGACTTGAGACCGCCGAAGGTAAAGGTGATTCCGCCGGTCACGGGATAGGCAAGATACGGTGGGCTGTCGAGCGGACGGGCCCAGTTGGTTTTGTCGACGGCGAGTCCTTGCGTGGCCAGGCCGTCGAGTTTGAGCGGATCAAATGTCCCGGTTTGGCAGGCAGCGTTATACTCTTCTATCGTTCGTTCCATGCGGTCAGCTGGGACTTCGATACACGCGGCTAACTCACGAATGCTCGGGGCTTCAAACGCGTCCTCTTTTGTTCGAATCGCCCGCTTCCATGCTTCTGGATCTTCGGCGCGTGGCTTATTGTCAAACACATTAAACGCGACGCCGCTCTTATGGGCCATGATCGTCTTACTGAATTTGACATAGGTTTGATCACGAAAGTCTTCGCCTTCGTTCATAAAGCGCTCGCCGTCTTCATCAAGGAATAAGCCCAGCTGAAAGATATAGATTGCAGTCACACCACATTCGAACGGCGTGGAGCGGGCATCAATCACAGCTGAATGAAAATCTCCCCATTGGCCTGCAGGCATGGCCCCAATTTCTAAGGCCATCCGCAGACCATCCCCTGTGTTATAACGACTGCCGCGAAGAATGAGTCCATCCATATGACGGCCTAGATACCGTACGCGCATTTCCACGTTGGCTTCGAAGCCACCGCAGGCAATGACAACGCCGCCTCGGGATTTGATGTCCGTGTACCCATCGGGTTCAAGCACACGTACCCCGACTACGCGCCCGCTACGATCCGTCAAGAGCTTCTCAGCAGCGGTCTCGTAGGCAATATGCACCCCAGCCCGCTCAATATGCTTGTACAGCGTATCCACCAACTGCCAGCCACCGCCAACCGGTTGACGGCGATAGCCCGCAACATTGGGATAGCCCTTCTCCCATTCGATGCCCATCTCGGTCAGCCAATCGACCGCGTCAGCCGCGTTATCGACAACAACCTGAATGAGTTCTTTATTCGCCCGACCGCGCGACATCCGCATAAAGGCGTTAAAAAAGTCTTCTTTGGTTTGTCGAGTCGGGCAGTATCCGTCGGGTTCATGCGGATACCGAATTTGGGCGTCAGCAATGGCCGAATTGCCACCGCGTTGGAGCTTGGGGGCCTTTTCGAGCAAGATGACCTCAGCACCTTCGTTCAGTGCGCTGACAGCAGTCGAGAGACCGGCAATACCACCGCCTATGACCACAACGTCGCAGTCTATTTCGGGGATGGGTTCGGACATATTCGTTACACTTTTTTCATACGGCACAACAACGTAGGGGCGCAGCAAGCTGCGCCCCTACACACCCGAAACCAGACGGGTGCCCCTCCTGAGGAGTCGTCTAGCCCCCGGCTATACCAACCATGAAGGAGACGGTTTCACCATCTGCCAAGCTATCCTCAATAAACAAGCGGCGTCCGGTTGAATCCATAAACAGAGTGCCATTGGTGTTCAGGTCTTTCGTATTCGGATCAATCAGCAACGCCTCCATCACCGAACCATATTTGGTCGTCAGGATCTGCGCCAGCTCCGCCATGCTGGGCTGCTCCAGTTGGATGGTCTCGCGCGTGACCTGCGTAATCTCTTTAAAACGAGCCATATACTCAGCTTGGACTGTAATCACGTTGGTGTCCTTTCCTTAATCTGGAATACCGACATCAATCTGGAATACCGACATCAGAGACGTTGACCTTGACGTGCACCGCTCGACTGCTGCGGCTTTCGCCTGCCATGGCATTGTCGGCTGCCAGCACGTCGGCAACATCTTCCAGGCCTAGCTCTTCCATTTTTTTACGCGTTTGCAGACCAGTGTCCTTGTCCCAGCCACGCCACTCATAATATTCGTCCAGGACTTGCTCAAACATGTCGCCAGCTACACGGCCTTTGTACGGTCCTTCGGGACATGGTTCATGCATCCAGCGCTCGCAGATCGTATCGTGCTCACGCCGCATCCCTATGCGCGAGTTAAATGCCTTTTCGAGATTGCAAATGCGCTCGCCGTCCAGCATGCGTTCTTCCTTGGTCCGATCAATGCCGGTCACTGCCGCATACACCTCACCGTAATAGCTCTCCGGCGCATAACTGAGCGGATCGAGCAGCCAGTGGAACAGGCATACTCCGTAGGAATTAAGCAGCGCTACCTGATTTTCCAGGACAGCCGAACTGGCTCCTTTGAGATCCGGTATCGTCGGATCGGCAGCTTCCGTCCGGCCGTTGAAGTAGGCCTTGGACAAATCTCTGCGTTGAAATTTCTCGATAAGGCCGATGCCCTTCAGGTGGTCGGCACCACGCGAAGCCACGGCCATATTGTTCATCCAGGTCGGGAAAGCCCGCATCTCTTCGGTAAAACTCGCACCGCCCTTGCCATACATGGCATACTTCATAAAATTCTGGCCCTTTTGTTCCGAATAGCGCAGGGCGCCATGATAGGCCCCATCCCGGAACAACCAGCCAAAAGGATTTTTCTGATAGACCACATCTTCAACCAGGGCTTCGATGTCTTCCATGTTGCCCCATTCCAAACTCTGGGGTTTACCGAACAGCTCTTCCACATCGCGATCAGAAATAATATCACGCTGTTTGAGCTCCATGAGGAAACTAATCGAGCAGCTTAAATCCTGATTATCGATGCCGTATTCGTTGGTAATCTTGCCCCAATGGGCGACCTCTGCCCAGTCGCGGACATCCAAGGCACCAGCGCTACTGCCCGTCGTCAGATATTCCGGATGGCGAAAAGACTCGCCAATATACTTTTGGGCCTTGTCTGATTCATGGCCTTCGATCTTATAGCGCCCGTCACAGGCGATATAGCAGTCGGACGAACACACCTCCGAGTATTTATGATATTTTTTAACCCAGTTGTCGGAGTTCACTTCGTCACCACGAAACATCGCCCCTTGGTTATTGCGCCAGAAATTGCCGCCGATCTTTTGGTACATCTCGACTGCACCCAGCGTGCCGCGGCGCTTAAAGCCGTAAGCGGCTTCGTTCGCGTCGAGCTTCTGGCGAAAGTCATCCGACCATTCGAGCAGACCCGCTGGGTTATCAATCTTAATGCCCTGCGTACCTTGGGTAACAATGGCTTTGAGGTTCTTTGAACCCATGACAGCGCCGCCGCCGCAGCGGGCATGAATGCGCCAGCCGTCAGAGATCACCCCGGCGATACCAACCTGATTTTCACCCGCCTGGCCTATCGAGAGCGTATACGCTTCTGACGGATAATCGCCTAATTCTTTTTTCAGGGCTTCATGCGTTTGGGTGCTGTCCTTGCCCCACAGATGCGTCGCGTCACAGATAGTCACTTCTGAATTGCAAATATGAATATACACGGGTCGGGGCGCCTTGCCGGTCACAACGATATAGTCATAGCCGCTAAAGCGGACTATATACGGAAATTTGCCACCCCCGGTCGAGTCGCCAAAAGACCCGTAACACGGGCTTTTAAACGTCAGCCGACCTTTGACTCCGATTCCTGAGCCCACACCAGCCAGGGGACCCACACCGAAGATGAGCACGTTGTCCGGACTACGCGCATCGCACGTGATGTCATGCTTGAGGAAATGCTCCCACAACAGCCAATCATTAATGCCTGAGCCGCCCACCCAGCGTTCGAACATGGAATGCGGAAGTATTTCGCGTTTAATTTCTCCCGTTGATAGATCTACCCGTAATAATCCACTTTCCATGATGGCGGCTCCTTTGTCTTCCCTGTGTTCCGCTCCACAGACGTCTTCGGTAATCCACTCCACAGGCGCCCACGTTGCTACGCCGCTGAGCTCACTTTTCCTTTTGATAACATCGCCTGCATGAGGCCGACTTCGTCCCGCGCTTCCGGCTTCTGGCGTAAGATTTTTCCGAACGCGGCCTTATCTTCATAAAAGAGAACGGGCAGTCGAGAATACTGTTTACCCTTATTTAACATCTCAGGCCGGGTGGAGCAGGCTTTCACACAAACCGGGTCGCCGCCGCATAGATCACACTTGAGCAGCTCACCGGTCGGAGCAACAAAGACGGTGTCAAACGGACAGCCGGGGACGCATTCCATACACTGAATGCATTTATCCTGGTCTATCACTGCGGCTTGTGTTTTCGGATCATAATAGAACGCATCCGTCGGACAGACTTCGGCGCACGGAGGCGGATTAGCGCAGTGATGACATAGCGCGGGCATGAATCCGAAGCCGTCTTTTGACACCCGAGAGACCTGGGGCGCGTGGTCGATTTTAATACGTGTCCAGACCGGGTTCAGCATGCCATCGGGTGAGTGGATCAGAGAACATGCGATCTCGCACATCTTGCAATCGGTGCACAGATTTTGGAGTGCGAAGAGCTTGGTCGGAACATTCGGCACCTCGTCTCCGGGCTGGTACCAGACCTCCCCATTCACGAGTTCTTTCTGTCTGACATCAGGCATAGTAATGCGGTCCCTCCTCGTTGCTTGCGATGCTATGCCTGATGTCGTTTGCCTGTCAAGACAAAACCCCGTAAGTACATGGGATCATTGCGCGCCGGTGTGTACCCTGGCCGGGGATGGGAACAGGCATGAAAAAACGTGAAACTCTGGTCCACTCTGAATACGGCCGCCTGCCGGCCCGGAAGGTCTTGGAGTGTATCTTTGCGCTGTCGCCCAACGGGAAAATCGTGCATCATCACCTAGAAGAAGTCAGTATCGGCGAGAGTAGTGGAGAAATAGACGCTGGGATTGAGTACACGCTGACCGGCACAGCACCGAAAGACGGACGAGAACGGTGCCGCATTATTCCTCCATTTGTCCGTGAGTTTGACCCACCGGAATTTCCAACCGCGTAAGGAGCTGTCGCATGAGTCTCGCGACCCTCACCCCACAAGAAGCGTTTGAGCGCCTGAATAATGACTCTGCGGTGACCTATGTCGATGTGCGCACCGTGGCCGAATTCGTCCAGGGCCACCCAAAAGGCAAAACGATCAACGTCCCCATTGTGTTCTTTCATCCTACAACGGACGAAGTCTTTCGGAATGAGAGTTTTGACCTGGTTATGGACGACGTCTGTCCCAAAGAGACCGCACTGATCGTCGGTTGCGAAAAGGGTCCGCGGGCGAAACAAGCCGCGGAGAAGCTGACTGCTGCAGGCTATACCAACGTCAGTATTATGGAAGCCGGCAATGCCTGGCTGGAAGGCGGCCAATCTGCCGACGACTGCGGACAATAGAGACGGTATCAGTTATGTCTCGCTACTCACGCCGGCCAAACGCAAAAGCAAGAAGAAGAAAAAAGCGGCCCATTAACGGCAGCGCGGATGTATATAATCTTGGCAATCTCGGCATGCATGTTCGCATCTTGGCATCTTCACCTTGTAGGGGCGAGGGTACCTCGCCCAGCGGTTCACGCAGTTTCACCGACATTCACGAACGATCACATACCGTCCTCCTTTTTGGGTAACGCTTTTCCTGGGACGAGCATCTATCAAAGAGAATTATTCCGTCCGGAGGGATTCCATTATGAAACGTAGGTCTTGTCTCAGTTTTTCTTTGGCCCTGATTGCACTCGGCGGCGTGCTCATCGCTAGCCCTGCGTCGGGAATGGAAGACTCGGGCAGCTCAATATTTTCCACTTACTGTCGGCAATCGCTGGGTCTACGAGTCCACTGAATATCCGGATGATAGAGTCACGGATGAATCCTGGGAAGTACTCCGAGAGGAGGAGGACGCGTTGGTCGTACGCGTGATACCAGGCTCCCTGGGGGGAAACGGCTTTGAGTTGTTCTTTGTCCCGACCCCGAGCGGGATCCGGCGTTCCATGTACGAACCCGACCTCCTAGACAACACCATCCCCAAGTTCCCATTTATCCTCAAATCGCCCTCACCGGCTGGAGCAACCTGGCGGAATAAAGAGGGACATTTTGGGGTAACGGCTATAGATAAAAAGCTCATAGTTCCTGCCGGAACATTTCAACACTGTGTCGAAATCACGTATAAAAATACCAGCGAGACGGTCACCATCGTTACGCATTATGCACCCGGCGTAGGTGTGGTTATGCGGAATGAAACGTTTCCACATGTTGAAGGCAGCTTCAGCATCCATCCAACCCTTAAAGACCGCGTTGTTCTCAAACTCAAAGAGTGGCAGGTTGCCGCGTCGGGGTCGTAAGAAGCTGCCTGGGAAGAAGGATCAGTCAGGCGTAGCCAGTCCCGTCTCATCTTTGGTCGAATCTCTGATATAAGCGAGGACCATGCTCCAGGCTCAGCACACTGTCACACCAGCTACACTGGTTGCGCTTCCCCATAGCCGTACTAACCACATTAACCATACTTGCCCTGCTCGCCACCCCCACCTATGCGAGCGACACATACCGCTCAGTGATTGCCGGTCAAGAGAAGCCGGTGCTTGAATTCCTGAGAACATTCGAAGCCCTTCAGGAACAACTACACCCCGCAAAATTCGTCCAACTCCAATCCGTTCTCTCAAAAACCGTCGGCAATCAATTTGTCCAAATTCGAGCGGACCTGAATGAGCTGACGTCTCTGCCGGAACTGGAGGATTTCGACCAAACCTGGCGTGCAGCTATAGGTCTGCTGGATACGACGTATGGCATCTTCGTGCGGAGTGATCGGTCCAGTCTTATTGGCGCATTTTTGCAAAGTCGGGCTGCGTTTCCCCGCGCCCGCTACCGCTTGTACGCCATTCGTCAATACACACCGACCCTGCAGCAGTATTGGGTGCTGCCGGAGGCAGTCGCCCGCCTCGCAGCTCTCGAAAAAAGAGCTGCCAATCAGAAGAGAAAAGTCGGTTTCATGCACCAGCCACGATCCAGTAACCACGGCGCGTATTCCCTGTATGTGCCGGAGAACTATGATCCAGACCGGCACTGGCGGCTGATTATAGCCCTGCACGGCGGGAGTGGGATGGATGATGAATATCTGTTGACGTGGCTGCGGCAGGCGAAGAGTAAAGGCTATATCGTGCTTGCCCCGAAGTCGTTGGGTCGCACCTGGGCGATCGAAAACCCAGATCCCGATGTGCTCTCAGATGTGCTCTCAATAGTAGCCATGCTCAATCGCATCCGCGCAGAGTACGCCATAGACCCGGATCGGATTCTCGTTACCGGCTTGTCTGACGGCGGAACCTTCGCCTACACCCTAGGCTCAAGCCGGCCGAACCTATTTGGTGGTGTTGCCCCTATCGCAGGCGTGCTGCCACCCTGGTTTGATGTCAAAAAGGCCAGAGCTCTGCCTATTCTGATTATCCACGGCGCGCAGGATTTCATCTTTCCGTTCATGACCGCCCGCATGGCGAACGCCACCCTCATCGGGAACGGGTTTGCCGAAGTCACCTATAAAAAGTTAGCCGATTGGGGTCACGGTATACATACTCGATAAACGAAGAGCTAGTGTTGCCGTGGTTTGAGGCTTTGTTTGAGGCTTTGTTTGAGTGAATTGCTTGCAATCCCCCGCCCCGCATGAAAAACTCAGCCTGCCCTAAGGTTTCGCTTCGTAAGGAGGAAGAACAATGATTAAAGGATATGCCCTCATTCCCAAAAAGCCGGACATCAGCCTCGAACAATTCCACCGTCACTGGCGTGAGGTGCACGCACCGTTGGCGCTGCGCATCAAGGCTCTCAAGCGCTACGTCCAGAGCCATCGGATTCCGCAAGATATTCCGGGTTTTACGACCAGTCCGTACGAAGGCTTGGCTGAAATTTGGTTTGAAGATGTGCAGACGGGCCAGGGGCTGGGAGACAATCCTGATTACATTAACGGCGCGTACGCGGATGAGCCGAATTTTATTTCTGACGAAGGCCCGTCGTTTTTAATGACGCGCGAGAATGTGGTCGTACCTGGACCTGAGCTTGCCAAAGACACACCCGGGGTGAAAGCACTTTTCCTGATCAAGCGTAAACCAGGCCTGAGTGTCGCCGAGTTCCAGGATTATTGGCATAATAAACATGCACCCATAGTTCCCAAAACTCCTGGACTGCAGCGCTACGTCCAATGCCACGTGGCACCGGAGACATATGGAGCCGAAACGCCCAAGTACGACGGCGTCGCCGAACTGTCCTGGGCGGATATGGCCTCATTTGAAAAAGGCTGGCATTCTGACGAGATGCAAGTCGAGCAGTTTAACGACGTACCGAATTTTGTTGATATTCGAAATTCAGTCGGCCTGCTGGTCGAAGAAGTCCGGGTTATTTGGCCGTAATTAATGATGTAGGGGCGAGGTCACCTCGCCCGGGCGTGAGCCGATAGCCTGCGGTTCACGCCGCCTTTTGGCGCATGGTCACAAACTCTTCCGCCGATGTGGGATGAATGCCGATTGTGGCGTCGAACTGGGCTTTAGTTGCATTGCATTTGACAGCAATAGAAATGCCCTGAATGATCTCCCCGGCATCCGGGCCGACCATATGGCAGCCAATCACCCGATCTGACTTTTGATCGACAACCAGTTTCATAAACGTATTTTCGTCTCGCCCGCTCAAGGTGTGCTTCAGCGGACGGAAGGCGGATGTATACACGTCAATAGCTTCGTATTCTTTGCGAGCTATTTCTTCGGTCAAGCCCACTGTTCCAATATTGGGATGGCTAAAGACCGCTGTCGCCACATTCATGTGATCTGGCCGGGTTGGATTGTTATTGAACAGCGTTTCAGCAACTGCGTGGCCCTCGGCAACGGCCATCGGGGTAAGATTCAGCCGGTCTGTACAATCGCCGACCGCAAAGATATGCGGCACGCGGGAACGGGAGTATTCGTCTACCAACACCGCGCCGATATCGTTCATCTCAATGCCAGCCTGCTCAAGACCCAGGTCTTTTGTATTTGGTAAACGGCCGGCAGCGTACATGATGATATCGGCTTCGAGCTCGCTACCGTCCTGGAGAGAGGCTTTGATACCATCTGCGGTTTTCTCGATGCGACTCACGTCCGCGTTGAAGCGTAGACCCACACCGCGCTTGCGCATTGCAGCAGCCAACATTTCGCGCACATCCACATCAAAGCCACGCAAGAACAGCGCGCCCCGGTAGAGTTCTGTTACTCGTGCACCAAGGCCGTGGAAAATCGTTGCAAACTCGACCGCAATATAACCGCCACCGACAATGATGACGCGTGTGGGCAGCTCGTCTAAGTGAAAAGCTTCGTTGGACGTGATGGCATATTCGATGCCCGGGGTTGGGGGGAAGTGCGGCCAGCCACCAGTGGCAATCAAAATATATTCTGAAGTATACGGCTTTCCCTCCACTTCTATCGTATGCGCATCGGTCAGGCGTGCCGTACCTTCGATAATCTCCGCGCCGGCGCCTTCCAGTAGATTGCGGTACACGCCATTGAGCCGATTGATTTCTTTGTCTTTGTTCGCGATCAGCTTTTTCCAATCGACCCTGCGTTCGCCCACGGTCCAGCCAAAGCCAGCTGCATCCTCAAAATGATCGTTGAACTCCGAGGCATACACGAGCAGTTTTTTGGGGATACAGCCCACATTCACACAGGTTCCGCCCAGATAGCGTTCTTCAACAACCGCAGTCTTAGCCCCATACGATGCCGCAATCCGACTCGCCCGCACCCCACCGGAACCGGCACCTAAGACAAAGAAATCATAATCGTAATTGCTCATGCGTGTTTTCTCCCGATTGCAAAGCTCAACCTAGCCGCTAATCATACCAGGCGGTGATGGTCAACTTAGGAGCTATGGAGGCTATTTCATTGACTGTACCGGGTTTTTGCTACAGACAGAATAACAGACATTTAAATGACTAGGCTGTTATGAATATTGAGAAACATATTCCGGTCTCGTTGGCTAAGGCTAAATTGCTCGAATTGTTACGTCGGGTTGAAGACGAGCACGAGAATATTGTGATTACCAACAATAGATTGCCAAAAGCCGTTCTCCTCAACTACGAAGAGTTCTCAGGTCTGTTAGAGACTATTGATATTCTCGCCGGTCGACAGGCGGTACGAGCAATCCGAGCTGGGCTAAAGGACGTTCAGGCTGGCCGAGTCGTTCGCCTTGCTGACGCATTCGACGAATGAAGCGACTTCCCGTATTTGTTTCAGAAACAACGCAGCGCGTTCTCCGCCATCTTCATCCTGATCTCAAGCGAATTCTGCGCAGGACAATGGATGAGCTGGCCAAAAATTCACGCAAAGGGAGACCCCTCCAAAGAGCACTCTCAGGCCTATGGTCTTTCCCTGTTGCCCGCTATCGGATTTTTTATCAGATCGAGACCACGAGGATCCTGATTATCTATGTGGGACCGCGACAGACGGTCTATGAGCTGCTGCGTGAATTCTTGACTCAAGAAAGTCCAGAATAAGATGGGGAGCTTCCTTTAGTGCTGCGGGGTACAAGCAAAGCACGGCGGAGTTTCATCTCCGGAGCATGGAGCGGATAGGCAGACGCCGAGCGGACCGTCCGGGAGTTGGCACAGGGCTCCGATCTTGGTGCATTTGGCGGGCGGGTTTGATTCATTTGAATCAGAGAGATCACAGGCGGAGAAGAAGAGCAAAAGGGCCAAGAGCAGCATAGTCTCAGATCGAATATCATAAATCCCCTCCTTGGAGGGGTGGCGCGTGGCGCCGGGGCGGGTTTCCCCCTACTCCCCGCCCTTCGGGCCATAAAAAACCGCCCACAGCATCAGCCCAACCGTAAAGTCCTCAAAGCGATGTTCTGCATGAGCTGGGACGAACAACATATCTCCCGTCTTGAACGGATGGCACTCATCACCAACGACGAGCGTCCCGCTGCCGTTCATCGGGATATATAGCTCGTCTTGATCGTGCGGTTGCTGATCGTCTGGATTGGGTGGACGGTAGACCAAGGTGTACATAGAGCCATGCGCTAGTCCCAAACCATAGGGACGTGGTTCATGCGTGCCGAATTTAGAGATCGTCTCTTGATAGTCAGAGACTATGCCTTTGGTATTGCTTTCACTCATTATCTTCTCTCACATTCGTTCCTGTTTGCCAGTTTGCCAGTTTAATTGCTGATTAGCATAGCCCTTCCCTTTCGAGAACTCATATTACCCCTCGCTTCCCTGAGGAATGAGAAAATAAGGAATACCACCCTTTCTTTCCCCCTCATCCTAGCCTTCTCCCTTCAGGGAGAAGGCACCCAGACCGTCGCTTCACAACCAAAAAGCCGGACTCCACCCCGAAGGTGTGACAAATGGTCTGACCCTACGTCCCTCTACACGGAACATAGAGGCTTTACCGAAGTCCTGCACATGCGAGGTTCCGGCCAAGTGAAAACCGCGCTAATATCGGAGCAGGGAGGGAATCACCATGACGCCAGAAGAAACGCTCATCCAACAGTATTTCGACGCCTTTAACAGTCACGATATCGAAGGAGTCATGGCCTGCTTTCACGACTCCGCTCGCATTATTGATTCCCAAGGACGCCAGATAGAGGGTAAGGATGAGGTCCGGCGCTCGTATGAGACGTCTTTTGCCCTGTTCCCTGACGGCCACTGCGACCTGCACACTCTCACTAGCCATGACGGTCATGCCGTCGCCGAATCGTTCTTCCACGGGACACGTCCGCGCGTGGGCAAGGTCGTCGAAGCACTGGGAGCTGAGATTGCCGGTATCGTTGACGGCAAGATCAAAGAACTGCGCGATTATCATCGACCGGTCACGCCCAAGGCTGGCTAGCGGCTACTGGTGCAAGCAAGCGCTAGACAGCTCCCTCAGATTCGGAACAGAGAATGTGGGGCCAGTGAGGGCCAGCCATGAAGATCGCTCTTATCGGCATGGGCCGGGTTGGTTCGACACTCGGCTTTGCACTGGTGGTAAAGGGCTTCGCCGACGAGCTGGTCCTCGTCAATCGGTCTCACCAAGTCGCGGTGGGCGAAGCCCTCGATTTGAGCCCATGCCAGCACGCTTGTGTCTGAACCCGTTACAGATACACGCAGGCAGGATCGCGGATACGCAGCAATCGGAGATCATCGTGATGTGCGCGTCCGTGCCGCTCGGACCACAACACACAACGCGGCATGATCTGGCAGCGGGCAACGTAGAAATTCTCTGCCAATATATCCCCGAACTTGTCGAGTACAGTCCTCGCGCGTGTGTGTTGATCATTACGAATCCGGTCGATGTGATGACCTACGTGGCATGGAAGCTGTCGGGTGTGGAACCCCAGCGTGTTTTTGGTACCGGCACTATTATCGATAGCGCTCGGTTTCGCGGGTTATTGAGCCAAGAAGTCGGCATCCACCCGGACGACTTGCGGACGTATGTTTTGGGTGAGCACGAAGACACCCAGTTTCCGGCTTTAAGTCTTACCTTAAGCGGCGGGGAGTGGGTCGGCGGGCATCACGCTGCCCGCCGCCTGTTTAAACAAACTGTCCGTTCCGGTTATGAAGTCGTTCAGCACAAAGGCCATACAAATTTTACTGTTGCGCCAGCGGCTGTGCTTATTATTGACAGCATCGTGCACGACGCCCATCGCACCATGCCGGTATCGACGCTTATTGACGGCTTTGAAGACGTGCAGGACGTGTGCCTCTCAATTCCCGTCGGCATCGGCCGCCATGGCATCGTTCGCCAGCTTCATCCTCAGCTCAACGGCAAGGAAAAGCGTGATTTTCGACGCTCGGCCCGCGTCGTTCGCAGCGCGATTCACAAATTGAAGATACGATACAGCAGGTCTGACTTGCGCCTGGCTACCCCGCGTGCTAGGGCCGGATTCAGAGCTAGAGCGGGCGCAGGTCGATGCGATCATAGTGTACATCATTGATCTTACGGCGTTTGAGGAGCCCGTCACCACAGCCCGGGCAGCCGGTATTCCGGTTTTTACTTTTGTGCGTCCACGCTACGCCGTGAATGCGTCTGTGGTGTATCCGAACTTTAACCATGGTGTCGGCATGGCCGAATATCTCACCTCGATCTTGGCCGACGGCAGCAAGGTGGCCATCATAGGCGGACCGGATTCCGTCGATGACTCTGAAGAACTGGCAGGTTTGGTGTTTACCCTCAAACGCAGCCATTGCCAGCTACTGAACGATCCAGGCGAGCAACGGTATTGTAATCACAAAGATATAGCCGCTGGTGCGCGGGAACCAACACTGAGAATTTTGGAGGAATTTCCGTGTATCGACGGCCTGATTCCATATAACGATGAGACCATGCTCGGCGCGCTGGCATGTGTTGAAGCAGCCGGGCGGGCCAAGGAGATGAAAATCATTTCCCGTAACGGTTCGCCGGCAGCAGTGGAAGCCGTGCGCGCGGGCCGTATAGTTGGTACCTCGGACCTAGATGCTTCGGGCATAGGCACGACGCTCGGAGAGGTCATTGTCCGACATCTGGTCGACAAAGAAGTGTTTGAAGGATTTCAGACCGTGGGTCCGGTCGGCAGAATCATCACCCAGGACAATATCGATGTTTGGCGACCGTGGTCGGAGCGCGTTAGTTGGACGCCGCTGTCGATAGGACTGTAAGACAGCTGGACTGTAAGAAGGGGAATTCATGCAGGTGTTATACGTCAATGTCATGGCCTACGGCGCCCATCCCGGTCTGGACGCGCTGGCCCACGGCCTGGATCACCGGCTGCAACAATCTGGCGTTGAGTTACGCACCCTCACGGTTGACGTACGCGAGTCCGGTTGGATCGAGGGCCAGACACAAGCGGTTCAGCGCGGGATCGCTGCAGGCGTAGACGCGATCGTCGTCTACGTCTTGGACCCGCTGGAACCGGCCGATGCCGTTGCGGCCGCGCGCACGCACGGCATCCCGGTGTTTACCTTTGAGCGGCCACGTTACCCGGTCGCAGCGTCGCTGGTCTACGCGAACTTTAATCACGGGGTGTATATGGCGGAGTATCTGGCTTCGCTGCTGTCCCCCAAAGCGGAGGTGGTCGTGATCGGTGGTCCGGAAGTCATTGATGATAGCGAGCTGGTTCTCGGCATTGTACATGGGGTGAAACAGAGCGGTCTCACGCTGCTGAACGATCCTTTTGAAGCGCATTATCGGAATCTGGAAGACGTTGCCAAGGGCGGGCGTACAGCGGCCCGGCGGGTGTTAGCGGATTTTGGTCGTTTAGATGGCCTGATTCCGTTTAACGACGAAACCATGCTGGTAACCCTAGATGCCATTGAAGAGGTCGGACGCGCAGGAGAAATGAAACTCGTGTCTCGCAATGGGAGCCCCAAAGCGGTTGAGGCGGTTGTAGCCGGACGCTGCCACGGGACCTGGGATATTGGTATCACTGATATTGGCGCTACGGTTGGGGACTTAGTCACGCGCGTGTTGATTGATAAGGAAGATCTGCAAGGTGAACTGTCCATCGCTGCGCTGGGGCGGCTCATCACCCAAGAAAACGCGCGTACCTACACACCCTGGAAAGAGCGTGTTCCGCATACGCCCCTGCGAGAGGGGCTAGATTGATGAGATTGATTATAGCTCAGCCCGATGTCTGGTTACGCTCCGTTAACCAGCCTTACGGGATGGGTGTCGGATGCGAACGGTAGTTATTGCTCCGACTTCGCCCCATCAAGCAGGGTCAGCACTCGCTCAGGTGTGAGCGGAATCTCGTTTACCCGTACCCCAAACGGCGACAATGCGTCCGCCACAGCATTGGCAATAGCCGCAGGCGGGGCAATAGCGCCGCCCTCGCCTACGCCTTTAATGCCATGCGGCGTATGCGGAGACGGACTTTCGATATGGCCGATTTCCACCTGGGGCACGTCGACTGCAGTCGGGATGAGATAGTCCATCAACGTGCCGGTCAGAAATTGACCGTTTTCGTCATAGATGGCGTGTTCATACATGGCCGTGCCTATCCCCTGCGCCACGCCGCCTTGAATCTGGCCATCAACGACCATGGGATTGATAATGGTGCCGCAGTCTTCGACCACAATATAGCGCAGCAGAGTGATCTGTCCGGTTTCAATATCCACTTCGAGCGTGGCCACATGGCTCGCATTGGCGTGCGTTGCGGGGGGAGGTTCATAGTGGGCGGTCATGTCCAGGCCGGGTTCTTCATCCGGGGGTAAACCGCCGGGCCTCATGAGGATACGCTGCGCCAGGTCTTTGATCGGCATTAACGGGGTCCCATCGGTTTTGCGCCGGATCAGTCCCTCGGCCAGCTCAAGGTCGTCATCCGGCACCTCGGAAAGACGCGCCGCTATACGCAGCATCTTATTGCGCAGTTTTTGTGACGCCTTGGAGATCGCCCCCCCTCCGGTTACTGCACTGCGGCTGCCCCAGGTACCCATGCCGTACGGCACGGCGGTCGTATCACCCTCAATCACTCGGACGTCAGCCACAGGCACCCCCAGTTCGTCAGCCGCGACCTGGGCATAGGTTGTCTCGTGGCTTTGTCCATGCGAGTGAGTGCCAACCAAAAGGGTTACCTTGCCGGCAACATCCATACGAACCGTTGCCGACTCATAGCCGCCCAGGTTCAGGCCCATCGACTCGAAGGCCACCGAACTAGGCGCAGTCCCCTCGACATAACAGCCGATGCCGACACCCAGATAGCGGCCGTGCTGTCGCGCCTGCGCCTGTTCCGTTCGGAAACCTTGATAGCCCAGCATATCTAACGCTTTTTGCAAGGATTCCTGATGGCTGCCGCTTTCAATCTCCGCGCCTACAATGGTGGTATAGGGATGATCTTCTTTGCGTATCATATTACGCAAGCGGAGTTCAGCCGGATCAAGACCGAGTCTTTGGGCAGCCATATCCATGAGGCGCTCCATGGTGAGAACGCCGATGGGCAAGCCCACTCCGCGGTATACGCCGATGGTGGTTTTATTGGTCGCGACTGAGACGGCCTCGAAACTGAACGCCGGGACTTTGTATGGCCCCGGCATGGTGGAGGCCGCATGGCCGGCCTCAAACGCCGACCCCCAGGGAAATTCGGAATACGAACCAACATCAGCCACAAAACGGCCTTTAGCTGCCAGGATGGTGCCATCCTTGTTGAAGGCCAGCTCGGCGTGTACTACCTGCTGCTTGGCGTGCATTGAGGCCGACAAATTCTCACGCCGGTCTTCAATCCATTTGACCGGTTTTTTAAGCTGTAGGGCAATATACGACGCAACCACTTCCTCAGGAAAGACGTGAGCCTTCTGTCCAAACCCGCCGCCAACATCAGGTGCCACCACGCGAATGTGATGCTCCGGGAAGTCGAGCAAGGCCGCGATATGCGTTCGTAAGACATGCGGCACCTGCGTTGAGGACCACAGCGTCAAAGCATCTCGACTGGGCTCAAAGCTGGCCACACAGCCGCGTGTTTCCATGGGCAACGCCATGTGGCGGCCCGTCTCAAAGCGTTCCGAAACAACACAGTCTGCTTCCTGAAACGCGCTGCCGACCGCTCCAATCTCAACCTGCACGGTTTGCATAACGTTGTCGCCCCACTCCTCGTGGACGAGCGGAGAGTTAGGGTCGAGCGCCTGCTCCACGTCCCAGATTGTATCCAGGGCCTCGTACTCGACATCAACCAGGTCCGCAGCGTCTTCGGCAGTGTAGCGATCAGTGGCAACCACAACTGCAACTGCCTCGCCCACAAAGCGCACTTTTTTCTGAGCCAGGACCGGCCAGTCACAGGGCTTATGCGTAGGAGCCTTACTCGCCTCGTACTCGACCCGGAGCGGCTTAATCACGCCGGCGACATCTGTCCCGGTTAACACCAAGAGCACATCGGAGTGCGCCTGTGCCGCGCTCACATCAATGCCGGTGATGCGTGCGTGGGCGTACGGGCTGCGGACAAAAGCCAGGGCGACGGCATCAGGCAGATCAAGGTCATCCACGTACAGGGTTTTGCCCAACAGGACGCGTGGATCTTCAACCCGGCGCACCCGGGCGCCAATCATTTTTCCGGTCCCACCTTGCGTTGATTCCATATTCTTTACCCCGGTGCCCATGCCTGCGCTTATGAGTGTGACTGATCTGCCACTGCCTGCACGGCTTTAATAATATTGGCGTAGCCCGTACAGCGACACAGATTGCCTGAGAGTCCGTGCCGAATCTCATCCTGTGTTGGATGAGGATTTTTTTGCAAGAGATCATACGCACTCATCAAAAACCCGGACGTGCAGAAACCGCACTGGAGGGCGTGCTTATCCCAAAAGGCTTGCTGAAGTGGATGCATGTCGTCGCCCTGTGCCAACCCCTCAACCGTGAGAATCTCCGCCCTGTCAGCTTGCACGGCAAACAGCAGACACGACCGAACGCTCTCGCCGTCCATCATAATTGTGCATGCGCCGCACACGCCGTGCTCACAACCCAGATGCGTTGCAGTCAGGCCGAGATCGTGGCGGAGAAAATCCGCCAGGAGTCTGCGCACCTCGACTTCACGTTCAAAATCTTGACCGTTGACGCGTACGTGTATGGTTAGCCGTTCTGTAAATTGTGAGTTATTCATTTTTCATTGCCCCTACGCCGCCTTCCCCCACGCTTCTTTCAACGCTCGTGCGGTGAGAACCTTGACCATGCGACGTCGATAGTCGGCTGAGCCATGCACGTCACCCGATGGATCAACCGCAGCAGCAGCTTTTTCTGCGGCCGCAGCAATCACAGCGTCCTCGCCTTTGCTGCCTGAGATAACTGTTTCGACCTCAGGAATATGCAGCGGAGTTGCATGCGCTCCGCCAACGGCGAGTGCAGCAGCCGAGCATATTCCGCTGTGACCACGAGAGAGCTGACACGCCACCGCCACAATGGCAAAATCACCCGGCCGACGGCACAACTCCTGAAAACCCCACACCGCGCTGGGAGGAGCAAGCGGAAAGCGCACTTCACACAGAATCTCGTTTGGCTCGATAGCCGTCATAAGCGGCCCAAGAAAAAACTCACGCGCGGCAACCGTGCGCGTGCTCTGGTGTGAGCGCATAACGAGTTGCGCATCCAGCATGACCGCCACCAAAGGCCATTCAGCCGCTGGGTCGGCATGGACCAGACTGCCTCCGATTGTACCTCGATTGCGAATCGCCAAATGCCCCACCTCTGCGGCGGCGCGAGCCAGAAGGGGTTGAACCGCTTGCACCTCTTCAGAAACCTCGACCTGTCGATGACGCGTCATGGCACCGATGCACAGAGTGTCAGCGTCTCGTTTAATATATGCCAGCTCAGACAAACGGTTGAGATCGACCACGGCATCAATCGACGCTATACGCAGATTGAGCAGCGGCACGAAACTCTGTCCCCCGGCAAGCACTTTTGCTTCATCCCCACCAGCCTGCAGCAGGGCTAAGGCCTCTTCCACAGAGTCAGGGCGCGCATACATAAATGGAGCTGGTTTCATAAGCCCTCAGCTAGCAGCTTTCAATTTTGAGGGCAAACAGAAAATTTATGGCCGCCGGGTTGGCTTGACATCTGGCTGGACCAATCGTACGAGAACGTCATGCAGCAGTATGACTGTATTGTCATTGGTACGGGCGGCGTTGGCAGTGCAGTGCTATATCAACTTGCAAAGCGTGGTGTGCACGCACTCGGTTTAGATCGCTTTCCCCCGGGTCATGACCGCGGTAGTTCACATGGTGATACACGCATCATTCGACTGGCCTATCTTGAGCATCCCGATTATGTGCCCCTCCTGCGGCGTGCCTTTGTGCTCTGGGAGGAACTCGAACAGCACACGGGACAGCAGCTGTATCGCGAAACCGGTTTTCTACAGATCGGGCCGAGCAACGGCCCGACTGTCCAGGGTACGCTCGCCAGCGCCCGCCAGCACCAACTGACCATCGAAGCGCTGTCTGGCACCGAAGTCGAGCAGCGCTTCCCCGGCTTTCGGGTGCCTGAGTCCATGAGCGCCGTCCTCGACCCTCGGGCCGGATATTTACGAGTGGAAGCCTGCGTGCTGGCCTATGCAAATGCAGCCGTCAAACTGGGCGCGCAGGTCCGGACAGGTGAAACCGTTCTGGGCTGGCAGACTGACGGCTCTGGAGTCATTGTTGTCACAGACCAGGAGCGCTATGCAGCCCAGCATATTATCATTACCGTCGGTGCATGGGCGGCCGACTTCTTGAGCGCCCTGCACGTTCCGCTTGCAGTACGACGCAAGGCCTTGTTTTGGTATGGCGTCAATAATCGAGAGTACGCCGTGGACGCGGGCTGTCCAACTTTTTTCTACGAGCTGCCTGAGGGCGATTTTTACGGATTTCCTCACACTGACCAATTTGGACTGAAAATCGCCGAGCACACAGGTGGGCAGCCGGTTTCAGACCCGCTCAATCTCGATCTAGCCATTGACACTGACGATCAGCGTCGTATTGAACGTTTCCTACACGACTATATGCCCAGTGCGACGAGCACGTGTCTCAAGCATGTGGCCTGCATGTATACCATGAGTCCTGACGAGCATTTCGTTGTCGATCGTCATCCCGAGCATCCCCAGGTCGCTTTTGCGGCCGGGCTGTCCGGACATGGTTTTAAGTTTGTCGGCGTGCTGGGCGAGGCGCTCACGGAGCTGGTGCTTGACGGACGGACACGTCTGCCAATTGATTTTCTGTCGTATAAGAGATTTTTACACCATGACGCAGCTTGATGTAGACGCACTCGAAGATATTGCCGTGGGAGCAGCCGTCCTGGGAACCGGCGGTGGCGGCGACCCCACCCTGGGTAAGCTGATGGCCCAGCAGGCAGTCGCCCAACACGGCCCGATTTCGTTGATCTCTCTGGATCAGATCGCAGACGAGGAGTGGATTATCCCCACTGCAATGATGGGTGCGCCAACCGTCTTAGTGGAAAAGATTCCGAGCGGCACGGAGGTATTGGACGCGTTTCGGATGGTCGAACGTCGGCTTGAGTGCCGAGCGGTGGCAACCTTTTCTATTGAAGCCGGGGGCGTAAACTCCATGATCCCCATGGTTGTTGCCGCAACGTTTGGGCTGCCCATTGTTGACGCGGATGGCATGGGCCGGGCGTTTCCAGAAATCCAGATGGTCATTCCAACCCTGCACGGTGTGGCGGCCACGCCCATGGCTGTCGCTGATGAAAAGGGCAATCACGTCCTGCTCGAAACCCCAGACAATCTGTGGGCCGAGCGGATTTCACGGGCGGTGACTATTCAAATGGGCTGCTCGACCTGCGTTGCCTTATACGCCATGCAAGGCAAGATAGCCAAACGTGCGCTGGTCAAAGGAACGCTGTCACTTGCCCAAGAAATCGGGCGGACGCTCAAAAGGTGTCAGCAGGAAAAGACTCATCCTATTCAGGCACTCACCACGCTGCTGTCTGGCCGGCAGCTGTGTGAAGGCAAAATTACGGATATCCAGCGCAGGACTGAAGGCGCGTTTGCGCGCGGGGAGCTCCAGATCCTGGGGCTGGGTCCAGATGCCGGACAGCAGTTTCGCCTCTCGTTTCAGAATGAGAATCTCGTCTTCTGGAACGGTGACCAGCCCGAGGTGACTGTCCCGGATTTGATTACTGTGGTTGACGAACAGACCGGGCTCCCGATTACGACCGAAGGACTCAAATATGGTTTGCGCATCGCCGTGCTCGGCTTTCCGTGTTATGAGCAGTGGCGCACGGCCCAAGGTCTCAAGCTGGTAGGACCTCGATATTTTGGGTATGACGTTGACTATGTCCCACTCCAAAGCTGATCAAGAAAATCAGCAAAAAAACCAAATTGATCACATTGAACATGAGGAACCTGACAGCCAGCTTGGCCCAGAGTTTCGCTTAGGTATTGATGTCGGCGGAACGAATACCGATGCGGTGATTCTTGATGCCCAAGATCAGGTAGTCGCAAGCACCAAGACGCCAACAACGCCGGATGTCACAGCCGGCATAGTACAAGCGCTACAGGACGTGTTGACGACATCCGGGCTACCCGCGTCTGCGCTGCGGTACGCCATGCTCGGGACCACGCACTGCGCGAATGCGGTCGTCACCCGGCGTGAACTGAATACAGTCGGAATCATCCGTCTGGGCGCACCGGCAACCCGCGCAGTGGAACCCTTGCGTACATGGCCGGCCGATCTTCGCCGGATCGTCGGTACGCAACACGCGATTCTGCACGGCGGACACGAATATAACGGTGAGCCGCTCTCTGCGCTGGACGAGCAGGAAGTTCGTCAGACTGCGCGTCAAATGAAAGGTCAGGTCCAAGCCGTTGCGGTGACCGGAGTCTTCTCGCCAGTCAATCAAGAGCATGAGTTGCGCGCCCGCGAGATCCTGCAGGCTGAGCTGGGTGAAGAGATTCCGGTCAGTCTGTCGAGCGAAATCGGCAGCGTGAATCTGCTGGAACGAGAAAATGCAACCGTGCTAAATGCCGCCTTGATTCGAGTCGCGCATGCGGCCATCTCAGGCTTTCAACAGGCCATCCGCCAGCTCAACATTCCTGCCACGCTCTTCCTGGGCCAAAATGACGGCAGCCTGATGTCTCTTGACTATGCCTTGCAGTATCCGATCTTTACTATTGCTTCAGGCCCGGCCAATAGCATACGCGGGGCGGCGGCGCTGGGCCAACTGGGGGACGCGCAGGACGCAATTGTGGTTGATATTGGGGGTACGACAACCGATATAGGCGTACTGCACAAGGGCTTTCCGCGTGAGTCGCAATTAGCGGTTGAAATCGGCGGGGTCGTAACGAACTTCCCCATGCCGGATCTGATTTCCATAGGTTTAAGCGGGGGAAGTCGAGTCCATAGAACAGATGAGGTGCGGGTTGGACCGGATAGCGTCGGGTATCGGCTTACACAAGAAGCCAAGGTATTCGGCGGTCGGCAACTGACCGCCACCGATCTGGCTGTAGCAGCCGGCCACGTACAGCTGGGCGACGCCTCGAAAGTCGAAACCGTCTCGAAGACAACGATAGAGAAGGGTCTCGCCTATATTCAGCACAGCCTCGAAGACCACATCGACCGCATGAAACTGTCGGCCGAGCCGCTCCCGGTTGTGGCCGTTGGCGGCGGGAGCATTCTTTTTCCGGATGTACTTCGTGGTGTGTCGCAGATTATCCGTCCTGAGCATGCAGGCGTGGCCAATGCGATAGGCGTCGCCATCGCGCAAGTCAGCGGGACGATCGATCGAGTTTTTTCACTCGAGAAGATGAGTCGCACGGAGGCCATAGACGAAGCCACGGCTTTTGCTCGTAAACGTGCAAAAGCCGCAGGTGCTGATCCGGACACCGTTGAGATTCTTGATCTGGAAGAAATTCCGCTCGCCTATCTGCCTGGGAATGCGGTACGGATCAAAGTCAAGGCAGTGGGGAGTCTGAAGACGGTGTAGGGTCATGGGGAAGTAAGGCTAAACCTTTTGAGAGAACCCCTGTTAGTCATAACGGACGTTATCAGACAAGGTTTTGCTCTCCTTGGCCAACTCTCATACGCGGGGCGGCATATGGGCGCTATCAAGTCTCCGATGTACTAAAGTGACCAGGGATAAAAGGTCTTCTGCATCTGACTTTTCCATGGCCCAGGATACCCTTGGGGCATGCGCGGTCGGGTTTCTGAACATTCCAGAAATTCGCTTTACAAGATTAGCAAAGCCCTTTTGCTCGCTCCTCTTGCTCTCCGTTTCCAGGGAATTAATAGCCAGTATAGGAATATCCCCGGCTAATACCCTGTCCACCAAAAGCGCTCCGTCATCTGTTAGCCCGGTACGCGTCCGCATTTTGTCGGCAATACTCTTTGTGGCCTCAAGAACGGCATGAAAGTAGTTATCTGCTAACAGCTCCTCCGGGCAAAAGGCGATAACATCGGGGTGAACACTTCGGGCCAGGAGATCGGTGCGTAATTCAATAGCTCGTTGTTTTGCCTCCGTCAGCGTTTTGGCCCGGTCAGAGGAAGTCGAGCAGTTTATCCGTCGTAAAACGGCTAAAATGACCGTTTAACAGGTGAGATACTTCAGCCTGTTTAATTCCAAGCCGAGCCGCAATTTCACGCTGTTTCAGGTCTTGAGCCTTCAACAGTTAGATCACGTGATACCCAATCATACCCCTCGCCTGGAGTTCCTCAGCGTCCTCTAGGCCCAGATCTGCAAAAATATTGCCTGAACTTTCTTCAAAGACGATGTCCCTTTTTGCTTACCCATATTTCACAAGCTCCTGTGCTTCTTGGTAGCGCTGTTTGATCAGGTCAACGTCCGACTTTGGTGTAGTGATCCCTTTCTTTGATTTCTTTCTGAAGGCATGGCACATATATAGGAAATTTCCTATATTCTCAAGAAAATTCTTCTTGAATACTGAGCCTCTCGGTGACCTTATTAGCAGACGCCACATCCCGCTTTCGCCTGGACTGGGCACTACTTGGAATCCTAGAAGGGCCTCTATTCGGCCCTCTTTTCATCTTTCCTCTGAACCCTCAACCAACAGGGTGAATAATAAGCCCAGTCAAATCATATACTTCTGTTTCCATTTGACTTTCAGGACGAAAGTTTGATATACTAAGTGAATACTATCGTGACTCACGCGGCGTTTATTCTATGCCCGCTTCTCAAGCCTCCTCGCGGGCCGGGTTTCTGAATCGCCTCCAGGCACAATACGAACAGGGAGATTTAGCCCAATCAGGTGAAAAAAAGGGGGTATCCCTACGATCCCTTTGTCATTAGGACCTGTTCGAGGGTTTCACGGATAAACCGCGTGTAAGGAATACCGCGCGCCTTTGCCCGCGCCTTCACGGCTTCAAGCAAAGGCCGGGGAACGCGCATGTTAATTTGAGCGGATTTTTTCTCAAATTCAAACCGGGCAGGCTTGAACTGAGAAAAATCAAGGTCTGACAGATCTTGCGCTAGAAACGCTTCCGCTTCCTTATCGGTCTTCAGTCTTGGCACTTTCCTCTTCATAGGCCGCAATCTCCTTGTAATGCATATATCGAGCGCTGACAGGGCGGACCGATCGTCGCCCCTTCTTCGTTCTCAAGGTGAAGGCAACAAACACAGGGAGGCCCTTGCTTGTTCGACCAACGGCAAGCAAACGGTCCTCGTTTGCTGAATGTTTCATATCAGCCGCAACGCGGGGATCTTTGCTGGAAACGTTTTCGATCTCCGCAATGGAAACCCCGTGGTTCTGGCATTTCTCCCGATTACCTTCATCCCGATCGAATCCGTCTATCCGTAGCTTCACCATAGCGCAATCACTATACTAATGTATATACATATAGCAACAATGAGATGCCCTTTCCTCATGTACGAATTGTCTTCCTTCCAGACCCTCAACCAAAAGGGTGAACAATAAGGCTAGTCAAATCAGCTACTTCTGTTTCCATTTGACTTTTGGGACGAAAGTTTGATATGCTGCAAAGATCCCGTCGCGAATCACGCGGCGTTTTTTTTGCCTGCTTCTCAATCCTCCTTGCGGGGCTGTCTTTCTGAAGCACCTCCAGCCTACCCGACTCGCAGATCGCACCCTTCCCCCCCCGCCCCTCCAGCAGAGTCCCCAACCGTAGGAGAAGAAATCCAACAGCTTTCTACAGGGTTGGATTCGTCGTATAGCCACCCCGCAGCACAAACTGGCTATGCAGGCTGTTCTGCATCGAGAGTGTCCGCATATATTCGTACCCATGTCTCATCAGCTGAGCTGCGGATACCGCGAGTACGAACGGACGAGTACTACCGTTATCGACGCGGGGATAAAACCGATCATGCGCAGCTACATGAGATGGCAACAGCCACACTCCGAAAGGACAGGAGGGCGATCACCGCTACCGCATCGGGTTATGGCATCGACGCTCTATCTCGTGTCGCACGGCGTGCAATCTCCTGCCGAAAGAGGGCCAGCTTTTCTTCATCACCCAGGGTTTGCGCCAGGCTCTCGCAAGCACGAAAAGTTTTGAGGCCCTGCAACATATTCCCTTTTGCGAGAAACACGCCGGCTGTGCGAAATAGCCGAGCCAACCGGGCTGCCGGACTGCGGGGCTGAGCCTTATTCACCCGACTGTATCTTTGCCACACGGCGACGGTGAGCGGCCAGGAGAGAGGCGAAGGCCGCTTTGACTTGCGGATTCTCTATGGGCGGAATAACCACATCGCGAAACTCGGGCAGTGTCCGTTGGGGAACTGATTGCAGCGGCAGGTCATCAGGTCGCACCGATCCGCGTACGAAGTAGATTTGGGAGATCAGGTCTGCCCCAATATAGTGATTGAGACGTTTTCGGATGCGCGCCTTCACAAACTGAAGCTCTTGCATCAAGGCGGGATGAAAGACCGTCACAAAAAGTTTTCCATTCCGAAATTTGGTCGGCTGTGCGCCGCGTGCATTCGCTGCACCGACCACCTTGGGCCAGACCTCCCACACCCGATACACCCGCAATTTCTCGGGTTCAGCACTGTCCGGAAAGACCGTGCGGAGGATCGCTGCAGCAGAATTCCAGTGCTGATTCTTGGCTCTCTCGCTCATGTCTCATCGAGAATAAAGCAAAGCCCGCGAAAAGAGAAGAGATTTTATCACCCCCCAAGTCTTGCGGCCCTCAAAACTTGACAATACTATATATAGTGTGTAATCAAGTTTTCGTCGCCGTTTTATTCCAACTACGAGGTGAGGAGAGGAGGAGGTTATGGCAACAAAGGTGCGGAGGAAAGCTCGGATGGAGGAAACGCTCACGGCCAAGGCAGAGGGGACACCCGTGACGGAACAGCCCAAACAGCAGACAGCACGCGAACAGAAGGGCATCACGATCTCACGCTATTTTACGCAGCCGACGGTCGACCCGTTCGATGAGGTGGAATGGGAGCAACGCAGTGCCGTTATATCAGGCGAAAAAGGAGAAGTTTTTTTCGAACAACACGATGTACAGATTCCGAAACCCTGGTCACAGCTCGCGACCAATGTTGTTGTCTCAAAATATTTCCGTGGTCCTCTTGGGACTCCGCAACGAGAGTCCAGCGTACGCCAAATGATTAGTCGGGTGGTGCAGACGATTACCACCTGGGGGAAACGAGACGGATACTTTGCAAGCAATGAGGATGCCCAAAATTTTGCTGACGATCTGACCCATCTGCTCGTCCAACAAAAACTCGCGTTTAACAGCCCGGTCTGGTTCAACGTTGGCGTCGAGCCCCACCCGCAGTGCTCGGCCTGCTTTATTTTGTCAGTCGACGACACCATGGCTTCCATTCTTGACTGGTATCGCAAAGAAGGTCTCATTTTCAAAGGTGGCTCAGGAGCCGGGGTCAATCTTTCCCACATCCGTTCATCCAAAGAAAAATTAGGCGGCGGTGGAACCGCGTCCGGGCCGGTCTCTTTTATGCGTGCGGCGGATGCCTCGGCCGGAGTAATCAAGTCGGGCGGAAAAACTCGGCGAGCAGCCAAGATGGTGGTGCTCAATGCAGATCATCCGGACATCGTCGCATTCATCCGGTGTAAGGCGAACGAAGAGAAAAAAGCCTGGACCCTGATTGAAGCCGGCTATGATGGCTCCATCGACGGTGATGCCTATGGCTCGATTTTCTTTCAGAACGCGAATAATTCGGTCCGGGTAACGGACGGCTTTATGCAGGCGGTTGTCAAGGACCGGGAATGGCAAACCCGCTTTGTTACAACGGGCGAAGCGTGTGAGTCTTTCCAGGCTCGCGACCTCATGCAGATTCTAGCCGAAGCGACGCACCATTGTGGTGATCCGGGCATGCAGTTTGATACCACGATTAACGACTGGCACACGTGTGCGAATAGCGGACGCATTAACGCCTCGAATCCCTGTTCGGAGTATATGCACCTCGACAATAGTGCCTGCAACCTGGCCTCTCTCAATCTGCTGAAATTTGCCAGAGAAGACGGCGGATTTGATACGGCAGCGTTTAAGCACGCAGTCGATATCAGCATCACGGCTCAAGACATCATTATTGATAACTCCAGTTACCCAACCGAAGAAATCACCCGGAATGCGAAATCCTTTCGTCAGCTGGGCCTAGGTTATGCCAACCTGGGGGCATTGCTCATGTCGCTCGGTCTGGCCTACGACTCCGAAGCCGGTCGACAGTATGCTGGTGCTATCACGGCCCTGATGACGGGCGAAGCCTATCTGCAGTCCGCCCGTATTGCCAAACAAATGGGCCCGTTTGCAGGCTACGCAGTCAATACCAAGCCTATGTTGAAGATCATCGATCAGCACCGCTCGTACGCACACAAGCTCAATCCCGCGCTGGTCCCGCTCGAGATGTTATCTGAGTCCCGAAAGGTATGGGATGAAGCCTTGGCGTTGGGAGAAACGGCCGGCTATCGCAATTCCCAAGCGACCGTATTGGCTCCGACGGGAACCATCGCCTTTTTGATGGATTGCGATACTACGGGCATAGAACCCGATATTGCCCTTGTGAAATATAAACGCCTCGTTGGTGGCGGCATGCTCAAGATCGTGAATAATACGGTCCCGCGAGCGCTCAAACGGCTCGGTTACGACAGTAAAGAAGTACAGGCCATCGTTGAGTATATTGATGAACAGGAAACCATCGAAGGCGCACCGAATTTGCGCGACGAGCATTTACCGGTGTTCGACTGTGCCTTTAAGGCTGCCAACGGCAGCCGGACGATCCACCACCTCGGACATCTGCGCATGATGGGTGCGACGCAGCCCTTTATCTCCGGAGCCATCTCGAAAACCATCAATATGCCCAACGATGCGACCGTCGAAGAGATTACCGACGCGTATATAGGGGCCTGGAAGCTCGGCTTGAAAGCGGTTGCGATCTATCGAGATGGATGCAAACGGGTCCAACCGCTCGGGACGAAAAAGCAAACCGAAGAGCCCCAGGACCAGACGGCTGCCGCTGCAGGGCCCAACCCGGTGCGTCGCCACTTATCCGAGGATCGGCAAGCGATTTGTCATAAGTTTGAGATTGCCGGACATAAGGGCTATATCCACGTCGGCTTTTACGAAGACGGCACCCCTGGAGAAATGTTCATTCGCATGGCGAAAGAAGGTAGTACCATCTCGGGTCTGATGGACACAATCGCTACGTTGACTTCCGTATCCTTACAGTACGGCGTGCCGCTCGAAGCCTTGGTGAGTAAGTTTAGCCATGTGCGTTTTGAGCCCTCGGGATTCACTAAGAACCCGGATATCCCATTTGCCAAATCACTCACGGACTATATTTTCCGTTTTCTGGGCAGCCGCTTCTTGTCCACCGAGCAGAAACAGGAAGCCGGGCTGACAGAAGCCGAACCTAAGCCGTCCACGCTTGTCCTACCGATCAAGGATGCCGCGAAAACCATAGCCAATGACCGTTTGTCAGCCATTGCTCAGTCGCCAGCAGCCACGGGATATACAAAACCAACCTGGCAATCCCAGGCTGATGCTCCGAGTTGTGCGGATTGTGGATCCATCATGATCCGTAACGGCTCGTGTTACAAATGTTTGGACTGCGGATCAACCAGCGGTTGTTCATAAACCTCCATATGCGCATACAGCGCAGGAGGAAGCTTCGTTGTGGGGAAAGGGAGGCAAGCTGCATGCGGGGTAGGAAGCTGAGGGTCCTCTCCAGTGGGCCGGTCACGTACCGGGCGGGGCGTCGCAAGGCGCCCCGCGGTTGACCGCGCTGCACGCGTTAACCGCGATGCACGAAAGGAGTCTCCCCCGAGGAGATCATGCACCAGACTCGCATCCGACCAAAAGTCTATACCGTTGCTGAGTTTGCCCAGGCTTTTGCACTCTCTCCTCGCCGTGTTCGAGATTTAAGCCGTACGGGAGAGATTCCGGCCTTGCGAATCGGACGCTCATACCGCATTCCGCGCAAAGCCGCGGCAGAGTATCTTGCGCGCGCGCTGCCTCCAACGGAACGGACCGGCACTCGGCCCAAGATATCTGTGCTTGATGAGCAGACCGGCTATTTGTTTCCATTCCCAACCATGCATTGAATATGAATATAGTTTTGCAGCAATGCACGGCAGGGTGTGCAGCCCAGCCGCGTCCCCACCGGGTCAAGCAACGCTTCAGCCAGCCCGGCAGCCGAGCCGAGATCACGATTTGGAATATTCCCGCCTTAGTCTGTCCCCTGTGCCACCAATCTTTTGTTGAAGAAGAAGTGGCGGAGCAACTGGTATTGTTCTGCCGTCCCTTCCATGGCACCCCGGGAAATATTCCCGATCTGCCTCCCGCAAAAGTGGCTATCGATTTCGAAAAAGCGACCTTGATCGTATGCCAATCAGCAGGCAAATCGGTGATGATCTACGAAGGCTAAAGCGCGTAAGAAATTGTTGCCGATCCTCAATTACTCAGTGTTACAGGCATGGGGATAGGTTAGGCATACCAGATTCCGTAAATAACGTGCGGGCCTGTCGATTTTGAGATGGTGACCTCTTTGGGTTTCGTCCGTGGGGAGATGTGCAAGACGAACCCCTTTTTTACCGTTAAGAGACGTTGTTGCTTCTGTGGCTGCGCGGCTGAATGTTTCGTACCATCTTCCTTAGTATCGTCTCGGCTACCTTCCCGTGCATACGTATCTAATGGCCCACTTCTTTGACAAAGCCTTGCACTCCGGCTTCATCGGTTTGATCCAGCAAATAGGTCAGCTCCCGGAGCCCTTCGTTCAGATGATGGGCGACCGACAGCAGAGAACCATACGCATCTTCTTCAGGTTCATACAGCTTGAGATGATCGTTAATGACACGGAGCAAGTCCCGCATTTGTTCTTCAGCATGCGTTAAGTGCTCACACGAAGCCATCCGATCCTCCGTCACGTTTGATGACATTGCCATAGGAACATATTGTAGCCGACCTCCCTCGCAGCGCCTAGTGGGTTCTCGCTTTCATCTATCATACACAGGCATACACAGGCATACACAGGCATACACAGGCATACACAGGCATACACAGGCATACACAGGCATACACAGGCATACACAGGCATACACAGGCATACACAGGCATACACAGGCATACACAGGCATACACAGGCATACACAGGCATACACAGGCATACACTTGGGCTTGACTAGGGGAATGAAAAGAGGCTCTGATGAAAAGAGCTCCGGACGGGGTTATCTGGTTGCTCGGCTCAGGACACACACACTGGAGGTCGTATGAAACGAAGATATGTCAGTCGGCTTGCACTCGGGATAAGCCTCAGTGCTTTTCTTCTGATGGGAGCCGATCCCCAGCATTACATCGATAGTGGTCAGAAATTTGAGGCCGAAATGCGCTGGGGTGAAGCCATGGCAGAATACCATTGGATTCTCACCGAGATTGACCCCAATCATGTCGATGCCCACTACCGACTGGGCGTCGTGCGTGAAAAAGTTGGGGCAATTGAGGATGCTCTCCAATCCTATCGAACCGTCCTGCGGCTCAGTCCCGGCCACTCAGGCGCGAGCAGATACCTCGAAGGCTATTACGTCAACGAAGGGATGGCATTCCGCCGAGAAAAGCAATTTGACAAGGCACGCGCGGCTTTCCAACAGGCCCTGGGTATTAATGCCTCATCAGCGGCCGCCCATTTTGAACTGGGTCAGGAGTTAGAACGCCATGGCCAAATAAATCAAGCCATACAAGAATATCAAGCGGCCATTCGCCTCGATCCAGACAAGAGTACGGCCCATACCCACCTGGCTGCGGCTTATACGGGCATAGGACAATACCCAGAGGCTATCCAGGCGTACCAAGAGGTCATTAAGCAAAATCCTCGCGATCCTGTTGCCCACGATGGCTTAGGCGTCGCCTATAGTAAAACCGACCAGCGGGATAAAGCGATAGAAACGCTGGGACAGGCGGTTCGATTTTACCTCATCCGCGGTGAGCGAGAGCAGGCGAGGCCAGCGTATAAATTACAAAAGAAACTGCTCGCGGAAAAACACGTGACCAAAAAGTAATAGGGACCCTATCGGGGAAAGACGCGACGAGCGGGCGGCAGCCGCAGTCGGCACACCAAGGCACGACACATGTCGGTCAGGGTTCCGTTGTCAGTGTGAGTAGAAGCAGAGTCAGAGCAGGACAACCGCGCCAATTTTTCCTTTTGGCGCGGATTGTGTCGTGCCTCAGAAGAAACATCGGCGAGCCGTCCGGACTCTTAAAATATCCCTCTTCGAGGGCCATCCTGGTGTGGATCAAATACACCCTTACACTCTCCTATTAGGTAAAATCTCGATCATTAAGCAACGGAAACAACGCCCGACATATACGCGCGATGGCTTCGGCTGCTCCGGCGCGACAGCGCTTGAGCCGGAGCAAGCCAGGCAGGTGCTGCGGGTGGGTCAGCACGTGGGTAAGCGCTCGTGTCAGATGGATCTTTCCATCTGGCATTGTGACACCTTTCAAAGGCGGAATCGTCATATCAACAGCATCGAGGATGACTCGGAGGACTAAAAAAGGAAGCTTCCGTTTGGCAGCAAATTCGGCATATACCCCACTCTCCATCTCAACCGCAATACAGTCCGTCTCACGTCCGCGCTTGTGTTTCTCTTCAGGGCTCAATAGCACCCGCCGACTAGTAAAAATTGCCCCCTCAGCCGTTCCCACGCCGGCGTGAGTCGCTGCAGTTCGAGCGGCATCAAGGAGGTCGGGATGCACCGGGAACGTGTCGAGGCGCTCTTCTTGCTCCGCAGCATACATCCGCACAGTCGGCGCAAGAATAAGCTGGCCGGTGGTTGGACCAGGGATAAGCGCCCCGGCACAACCGACAGAGAACACAGCTGTCAGAGGAGTTGCTACAAATTGCTCAACGGTCTGCCGGGTTCGGCGCGGACCGATCCCACCAGTGACAATGATAACGTCGGACCGACCGGTTGATCCTTTCCACACCTCTGCCCCTTCACGCCGCACCTGACGCAGGACAGAGCGGACGGCCGCACTCTCCCAGGCAAGCGCAGTAAAGACGCCGATAGGCGGTCTCATGATCCCATCTCTAGCGCCAGTCGATTTGCTTCTTGGTTGCGTAGCGCCACGCGGAATCAAGCGTCATCGCTTCGTACAAAACAGCCGCGAACGGTAGGGTCCATGCCCAGGGTAGAGGCAGGCCAAAAAAACGAACCGCGGGGAGATAGATACGAGCCATAAGCGCCCAGGCAAAAGCGCCTTCTGCCATCAGCACAAGAGCCGGCTGGTACGAGACACCCGCCCCGGCTATCCATATCCCCAGGCAGGTAACGGCACCGCTGATGAACCACAGCGGAGGCACGGCAAAGGTGATCCCCATGCCGAACAGGGTTCCGGCAAGCCGCAGCCAGGAGTAGTTGAGTTCGGTAAATGCCGTTCGACGGACCATACTCCAGATAGCGCGCGCGGTCTCATACGCACGCACACTCTTCACAACAGAATGGCTCAGTGAGAGCCGGATAGCGAAGCCGGCCTGCTTGACACGCCGTCCGAGATTCACATCGTCAATAAGGTGCGCGCGTAATGCCTGAAAACCACCGCTGCGAACAAGGGCGGCTGCAGACAGCAGGACACACCCGCCTGCAGCCGCGGCAACAGTCTTGTGAGGATCGTTCACCCAACGCAGGGGATAGAGCAAGTTAAAAAAGAACACAAACGGGGGAATAAGGAAGTGCTCCGGACGAGAAACACACCGCAGATGGGCCATACGGCTGTTGAGTCCAAGCTGAGAGGCCTCACTTTCCACGACCAAACGTTGGACTGAGTCAGGGGCGTGCCAAATGTCGGCATCAGTCAATAAGAGATAATCGGGACGTGAAGAATCGGTAGGGTCCTCCAAACCGCACCTGCGAGCACCTTGTTCAAGAGCCCACATTTTCCCCACCCAGCCGGCAGGAAGCGCAGTGCCGGCCACTACGGTCAATCGGTCAGTCGCACCGGTTCGTTCTGCAAGCCTGCGCGCCACAGCAGCAGTCTCATCGGCGGAACGGTCATCAATCACGATGACGGAAAAAGCGCCTGGATATTCTTGTTGCAGCAAAGCCGGCAGAGTAGCCGGCAACGAGAGCGCTTCATTTCGGGCAGGAATGAGCGCGCAAACAGTCGGCCATCTTTCAAGAGAGGCAGGAGAAGCGGGAGAGGGCGCGGCAGGGAGGTCTTCTTCAACAAGTTGAAAATCCCATGGGCGGGCCGGATGAAAAAAAATACCAAGCCAAACGAGAATGGAGATTCCGCCAAGAAGAGCTAAAAAGATCAATGGTCCCTCGTATGCTTCTGATGTAGCCGTGACTCAGCCCTCATCCCCTACCCCTTTCGCCCTTTTGACGTAGCCGTACTCCTGGAACCAGGCAGTTGCCTTGCCCAACGCCGTACGCACTGGAGTTTGCGGCAATCCTAACTCGCGAACGGCTTTGTCCGGACTAAAGAACATTTTTTTCTTGCTCAGTTTGACACCCACTGGGGGAGCAAACGGCTCGCGACCGGGAATCAAGCGCGCCAGAGCGGCGTCCCCGTAGGCAACCGCTAAGGCCAGGGCATAAGGAACTTTGAAACGCGGAGCCGGACGGCCCGTCAACTCGGATAAGAGCATCAGGATCTGTTGTAGGGTCAGGTTTTCATGCCCAAGGATGTATTTCTCTCCAGTTTCTCCTCGCTGTGCCGCAAGGATGTGCCCTTGGGCAACATCCTCAACATCAATCAGATTGAGTCCGGTATCCACATAGCCGGGCATATTGCCAT
Source organism: Binatia bacterium (assembly GCA_963666315.2). Classification (GTDB taxonomy): domain Bacteria; phylum Desulfobacterota; class Binatia; order Bin18; family Bin18; genus Bin18. The sequence goes on along the minus strand of CAXXHG010000024.1, from coordinate 61,244 downwards.
TCAGAAAGTCAACGATGAGTTTTCCGGTTGGCGTCGGCTTCAGATCACCCACGCCGACCGGCGTACTCGGATTGACAATCACTACCGGCAGCCCTTGGCCTGCGTAGCGAAGGACGACTTGTTCAGCCAAAAATTTACTCCGTTTATAATGGCCCACCATGTCGGCAAGAGAAACTGGTGTGACTTCTGAGCCGAGGGTCCCGTCGCGAGGCAACCCCAGAGTTGCCACCGAACTGGTGTATACGATTTTCTCAACCTCAGCTTCGCGTGCGGCCTGGAGTATATTTTCTGTGCCGGTCACATTGCTTGTGTACATGTCTTGCTTGCGGCGCACCCATAATCTGTACAGCGCTGCGACATGATAGACTTGGCTACAACCTCGGCTAGCCTGGAGTACGGATGCGTAGTCACGGATATCGCCCCTAGCCACCTCGACCGGCAGATCCTGCAACAAATGGCCGTCGGCACCGTGTCGTATCAGCACCCGGACCTCGAAGCCGGCTTGCACCAATGCGCGTGCCACAGCGCCGCCAACAAACCCCGACGCACCGGTAACTAACACGCGCATAGGCATCCCCCGTAAAGTGCTTGCTCGCTAGTGTCAAGGGGATAGGTTCAGCCCGCCTTCTCTGCTATGAGAAGAAAAAAGATCATGCTGTGAGGAGGCAGGTTATGGCTGATATTCTACAGATTTCGGATGACAGTTTTGACGGAGATGTGCTCAAGGCTGAGGTTCCCGTTCTGATTGATTTCTGGGCTCCATGGTGCGGTCCCTGCAAGGCCATTGCGCCGATCGTGGAAGAACTCGCCGCAGAGTATGAGGGCAAGTTGAAAATCGTGAAGATGAATGTCGACGATAATCCGCGCACGCCGTCTCAATACGGGGTCCGGGGCATTCCGAATCTCATATTATTTAAGGGTGGCGAGGTCAAGGAACAGATCGTCGGAGCTGTTCCCAAAGCCCAGCTTGTCAAAGCCATAGACAACGTGGTCTGATCAAAACAGAAAACGCCTGGTGCTGACGTTAAGCGCCAGGCCAAGGGCCAGCATCATCGTTAACAGGGATGAACCGCCGTAACTTAATAACGGCAAAGGGACGCCAACGACCGGTAAAACCCCAACATTCATCCCGATATTGATAATGAGCTGCCAGAATACCATCCCCGCAACGCCGACAGCGATCAGGAGGCCGAATCGTTCACGTGCCCGCAGTGCAATAACGATCAGACGCGCTAAAAGCGCGCCGTAGAGGAGCAATAGCCCGATCATTCCGACAAATCCCCACTCTTCAGCCAATACCGCAAAAACAAAGTCGGTGTGCTTTTCAGGCAAAAAGTCAAGGCGATTTTGGGTACCCAGGAGAAAGCCTTTGCCCCACAGCATACCCGACCCCACGGTCACTTTTGCTTGGATCATGTGATATCCCGCACCAAGAGGATCAAGGTCGGGATGCAGAAACGACGTGATCCGCTGCCGTTGGTACGGTTCGAGGTGCGCCCACACAAAGGGCAGGATCCCACTCCCTATCAGTCCCAGCACCGCGAGAGAACGCAGACGCAGGCCGGAGACAAACGTGAGGGTTAAAAAGAGCAGTCCTAATGTTACCGCAGTTCCCAAATTGGGTTGGAGGAGAATCAAGCCGGCGGGGAGTGCGACAAAGAGTGCGGGGATGAGGATCTCGCGGATACCATAGCCTTCAATCGGCACATAGCGATTAACAAACCGCGCAATGACGAGTAGCAAACCGATTTTCATGAACTCAGCTGGCTGCAGGGAAAACGGTCCGAGGTGGATCCAGCGCCGCGCGCCGCCGCCAAAAGAGCCGATGAGGGGAACAAGAATAAGGAGGAACAGCGCCGCAGCGTAAAACACATAGGCCCACTGCTCAAAGTGGCGATAATCTATGGCGAAGGCAAGCGCCATACCTGCCAGCCCAACCGCTACCCAGACAATCTGGCGGGTCACCCAGGGACTCGCGTACCCCGCACCTTCATACGTTGCACTATAGATACCGAGGATGCCAACGCTGAGGAGTCCCGCAGTCAAGAAGAACAACACCCAGTCAAAATGCTCGATGAGTCGCCTGTCGAATCCCATGGCTCTCCTCGCTTGAATGCTGGGTGATTCGGAAATATGCCTCTAAGACCGCACGCACAACGGGAGCCGCAACCTTTCCGCCGCCCTTGCCGGAGTGCTCAATCAGACAGACAACAACAACTTCCGGATCAGACGCCGGTGCAAAAGCCACAAACCAGGCATGGTCACGGTACCGGCGCGGTGCGTCAGCCGCGCTCCCCCGCGCTCCACTAATGACCTGAGCCGTGCCTGTCTTTCCCGCCACCTCAATATCCATCAGTCGGGCTTTCCTTCCCGTCCCCGCTTTGCCGTGGACTACCTCCCACATCCCTTCCCGTACGGTCTGCAAATGCTCGGCTCGGATATCAACCTGAGTAACGATCTCAGGCGGATAGGTCTGGATGGGCGTATTGTCGGCTCCTAGCACCTGTGTAACGAATGCGGGGCGGTATACGGTGCCTCCATTGGCTATGGCAGCGATCGCGACGGCCATCTGCAAAGGCGTTGCCGTGACGTAGCCCTGCCCAATGACAACCGACAAGGTCTCGCCCGCGTACCAGGGTATACCGAAGCGGTCTTTTTTCCATGCCGCATCCGGGATAATGCCCGCAGCAGCATGACCCAGGGCAATATGCATATCCCGCCCTAACCCAAATCGACGCGCATATTCGGCAATTTTCTCGATTCCAAGCAGCTGGCCGATTTGGTAGAAATACACATCGCACGACTGGGCCAAGGCTTGTTTCAGATCAACCCTGCCGTGGCCGGACCGTTTCCAACAGCGAAACACCCGCCCACCAAACGGCAGCCCGCCCTGACATCGAAATTGCGTCTCCGGAGTAATGACACCCTCTTCTAATGCTGCTGCTGCCATGATGGGTTTAAACGTCGAACCGGGCGGGTATTGGCCTTGGATCACCCTATTTGTGAGCGGGTGCAACGGGTTCTCAAGCAGTTGACGCCATTCACTCCGGCGAATGCCGCGCGCAAACAAATTCGGGTTAAAGGCGGGGCGGTTCACCATGACCAAGACTTCCCCGGTATGCACGCTGAGGACGACTAGTGCACCTTCGACCTCTGCGAGCGCACGCTCGGCTTCTTCTTGGAGTTCAAGGTCTAGCGTGAGTATCAAATTTCGTCCGGGTTGCGCCCGCACTTCATCCAAGACTCTGAGCGTTCTTCCGGACGCGTCAATCTCAACTTGTTGGCCCCCACTATGCCCCCGCAGCGCTTCTTCCCAGGCTTTCTCAAGTCCCACCTTTCCCGTCAGATCACCAAGACGGTAACCCGAAAATAGCTCCATTTCGGTATTATTCACTTCTCCAACATGTCCGAGCAGATGCGCCGCAACGCTCTCTGCGGGATAATACCGTTTTGAGCTCACGTCAATACGGACCCCAGGCAGGTCCATTTGATGGGCTTCGATGGCAACTAAGGTCTGCCGTGAGACATCCCGAGCCACGACAATATCTTCGTACGCAGGACGCCGAAGATTGCGCGGCAGATTGCCGTTCCCCAGATCCTTCACATCCGGTACATACCGTGCAAGCTTGTGCAACAGCAGCGACATTTCTTGCACATCTGCGGGGACAATAACCACATCAAACGAAGGACGATTAGCAACCACCACCCGCCCGGTTCGATCATGCATCAGTCCGCGCATAGGTGGCAAGCGTCTGAGGCGTAGCCGATTTTTTTCCGACAAGGTCCGCAAGCGACTTCCGTCGACAATCTGGAGCTGCCACAAGCGAAACCCAAGGACGCACAAGACGAGCAGGATAATGAGACTCATCACCCCGACTCGACGATAACACGCGGCGAGCGTCTCTTGCGACGTAAAAACTTCAGGCGTCTCGTTCATTTACGCTCGGGAAGGCGCCCGCTCGCCCATTGCCAGCAGAGCAAAGATCAGCGGGGTGAGGAGAATGGAAAACAGCACATCCCATAATACGTAGCGCGCAACGAGGGGCAAGAACAGAACTGACGCCCACTCTACTCCATGCAGAAAAAGAAAAGTCACCATTTTGAGGAGGACGGCCATGGCGATGAGTCCACAAACCGATACAGGATTGTTCATCCACAAGCTTTGCGACATGAGTGCCGCAGCAGAGAAAACGAGACTCATCGCAAGCGTATGCGCGCCCACCGGTAAACCCGAACAGCTATCGAGGGCATAGCCCAGGAAAAAAGCCCACGCCGCGCCGCCCACAGATCGGTGGTAGATGCCAAGATACACACACACAATGAGCAAGAGATCGGGCGCAAACGGGAGAGCCGGCAGCACGCTGGTTTGCAACAGAATGGCGACAGCCCCGCAGCCTCCAATGAGTCCAAACGTACGGAGCCTACCCACCTCCGAGTTGCGCGGCTCCTGCTCGGACGACCGCTGGGGCAACCACCAAGACTTCTTCAATTTTTGCAAGCTCGGCACTCAGCCTGACCTCTATGTCTTGGAACATCCCGTCGTCGCGTGTAGCGATTCGTATCACACGCCCAATCTGTTGTCCTTTTGGGAAAATTCCATCCAGACCAGACGCAATAACCACATCGCCGACCTGCACATCACTGCCGCGTTGGACATATTTGAGATGACAGTGTCCAGCCAGCGTTCCAGACACAATACCAGGAACACGCGAACGCTGCACTAACGCATCGATTCCGCTGTTCGGGGCGGATATAAACAAGATGTGGGCAGCGTGCGGTCCAGCAGAAACAACCTGGCCAACCACACCGGCCGGGGACAAGACAGCCATGCCCTTACGAATACCGTGTCGTTCGCCTTTATCCAGAACGGCGCTATGCGTCCATACACCAGGGTTCCGTCCAATAACACGAGCGGCAATAGGCGAGCCGGGCGCCTGCGCCCCCAGACCTAATAAGAGCTCCAAGCGCTGATTATCCAGTTCGAGTTCAATCAACTGCTCGTGCATACGCTCAAGAGCAGCCAGGCGCGTACGCAGGACTTCGTTGGTTTGATGCACAGAGAGCAGATCTCGATATTGATCCCAGATCTGCACCGAGCCCTGGGTCAACGCGGTCAAGCCGCCCTGGAGGGGTTGCATCACTTCAAGAAAAAGCACGCCGACCGGATCCATCCGATAGGGAAAGCGTGCGTTTACCGTCGCTAATAATAACGAGATGAAGAGAATGAACCCACAGGATAAGAGTATTCGGTATCTATGCAGAACCTCGAACATGATCCACACTCAGGGTGTTGCGAAAAATCGCTGCTTTCCTATTGTATCGCAACCTCTTTCAGAAGGGAGAGTTCATCTAAGGCCTTCCCCGCCCCCATCACCACGGCCGTCAGCGGATCATCCGCCTGCACCACCGGCAAACCCGTCTCACCGCTTAACAGGACATCAAGATTGCGCAGCAAGGCCCCTCCACCGGCAAGCACGATGCCCCTGTCAACAATGTCGGAAGCCAGTTCAGGCGGCGTCCGTTCCAGCGCAACCCGCACCGCCTCAACAATCTGATTAATCGGCTCGAGCAAGGAGTCTCGAATCTCGTCGTCCGAGAGCTCCACCGTTTTCGGCACTCCGGCGACGAGATCGCGCCCTTTGATTTCCATGGTTCGGTTTTCTTCAGTCGGGTAGGCTGACCCGATCGTGATCTTTATGAGCTCGGCTGTTCGTTCACCAATCAAGAGGTTGTATTTCCGTTTTATATACTGACTTATGGCCTCGTCCATCTTATCACCGCCCACTCGGACTGAACGAGAGAAGACAACGCCGGCCAGAGAGATGACGGCGACTTCAGTTGTTCCACCGCCAATATCAACAATCATATTCCCGGTGGGTTCTGTGACCGGCAGTCCCGCGCCGATAGCAGCCGCCATGGGTTCTTCCATAAGATAGATCTCACGAGCACCGGCCGACCCGACCGATTCCCGAACCGCGCGTTTCTCTACTTCGGTGATCCCATTCGGAACACAAACAACAACACGCGGCTTAATTAAAGAGTGACGGTTATGGACCTTGCGAATGAAGTAGCGCAACATCGCTTCGGTTGTTTCAAAATCCGCGATCACGCCATCCTTGAGCGGCCGAATGGCGACAATATTTCCCGGCGTCCGCCCGAGCATCCGTTTGGCTTCAATGCCGACAGCGAGAATGCGTTTCGCTCCGCGTCCATCTTTTTGCACGGCCACGACAGAAGACTCATTGCATACAATACCCTGACCCTTCTTATAGATGAGTGTATTTGCGGTGCCAAGGTCGATAGCGAGGTCAACAAACAGCTTCCCCCACAGAGATTCAAAAACCATGTTTTATTTCTCCCAGCCCCTCTGCTCGTACCCGCAAAAATGGTTTCTATCAAAATTCCAATATGAGGGCAAGTCCTTGGAATGCTGTTGCTTTTTCTTCACACATCTACTATGCCATCAGTACGCGGGAGGTTCAAATCTATGCTTGATTTTATGCGTCGCAGGGTCCAGTCAGTCTGGACGAAAATCCTCTTTTCGATCATTGTCCTGGTATTTGTTTTTTGGGGTGTGGATAGCTTTGATGATAACGCCCAAGTACAGACGGTAGCCACCGTGAACGAAGATCCCATTTCGCTTAAGGAGTTCCAGCAAGCCTATCGGAATGTACGGTCGCACTACCAGGAGTTATATAAAGAGCGCTTTACCCCCGAGCTGGTGCAGCAGCTGAATTTGCGGCAGCAAACGCTCGACCAGCTTATCGATGCCAAACTGCTGGCCAAGGAGGCGCGCCGGATCGGCTTCCGTGCCACGGATGAAGAAGTGCGCGATGACATTTCCGCGTATCCAGCCTTTCAGGGTTATGGCTCTTTCAGCTCCGACCGTTACCGGCGCGTTTTACGCTATTTGCGGATGACCCCACGCGAATTCGAGGAGCGGCAGCGCGATCGACTTGTGGTGACCAAGCTCCAGAAGTTCATCGATGCCTCAGCCCGGGCCACCGACCACGAGGTAGAGGAGCTGTTTCACTTTGAGCAGGAACAGATTGATCTGGCATTTATTAAAATCGCCTCCGTCGACTTAGTCGATAAAGTCACGGTAGACGAACAACAAGTGCAGGATTTTTACGACACAAACAAGGAGTCATTCCGCGAGCCTGAGCGCATCCGTTTTACCTATGTGACCTATGCGGCCGAAGAGTACGATGCGGAGGTGGTCGTATCAGAACAAGATCTGCAAAAGTTTTACGATACGAACAAAGCGGCTCAATTTACGGAAGAACAACAAGTGCAGGTACGTCACATTTTATTCCTTGTTGCAGACTACGTCTCAGAAGAAGAAAAAAGTCAGATTCGAGCCAGCGCAGCAAGGATTCTGAAACGCGCACAGTCTGGAGAGGATTTTGCGGCCTTGGCCGAGGAATACTCCGAAGATACCGCGACTGCGGAGAATGGAGGAGATTTGGGTCTCTTCGCCCGAGGGCGTATGGTCAAGCCGTTTGAAGAGGCAGCCTTTAGTCTAGCGGCAGAAGAGATTAGCGATCTTGTGGAGACCACCTACGGGTTCCACATCATCAAGGTCGAAGCAATACACCCCGAGCGGGTGCAACCTCTGGATGAAGTTGCACAGGAAGTCACTGAAACACTCAGAACTCAGGGCAGCCGTGAGGTTGCAGAAAATCGAGCGCGCAAGGACAGAGCCAAGATTGCAGACAACATGACACTGCGTCAGTTCGCAGCATCCGTAGAAGTGAGCGTTGACGAAACTCCTCTTGTCGCCAAAAACGAAACGATCCCCGGCCTCGGCAGTCGTCCGAAACTCATCCAGACAGCCTCGGATCTTGCGCTGCAAGGAATAAGTGAACCTGTCCGCATTGACGAAAGTTGGTATATTGTGTCTCTGCATGAACGTGTCGAGTCCCATATTCCCGAACTTGCGCAGGTTCGAGAAGAAGTAGAAGAACGCTATCGGGGTGAGCAGGCCGAACAATTGGCAGAGGAAAAAGCCCAGAAGCTGTACGCCCATCTCAAAAAAACCAAAGATATTAATAGCTTAGCCAAGGCCGAAGGTCTCACGGTTGAAGAAACCGGTCCCTTCGCACGGCGCGGAAACTATATTCCGAAAATCGGAAATATTCCGGATCTCAAAACAGCGGCGTTTCGATTGACCCCGGAAGATCCGGTCGTGCCGAAGAGTTACGCCTGGGGGGGGAATGCGTTTATTGCGGTGCTCAAAGAGCATATCCCTGCCGATTCCGAAGAACTTGAGAAAAAGCGTGACGATCTGCGCAAATCCCTGCTGCAACGCAAGCAGACAGCGGCTAACCGCGAGTTCATCCGCCATTTAAAGGAGCAATCCAGCATAGAATACAACCAACGAGCGCTGCTAGGCGCGTCGTAGTAGAGTATCCAGGCTAAAATTGTGCATGTCCGCGCGTTCATGCTTCGACGGGGCTCAGCACGAACGGGTCCGTTCTCCACGGCCTCTTCCCGTTCGGCCTGAGCTTGTCGAAGGGGAACGGCGACAACACTCATAGTTTCAAGGTAGACAGGGCAGTAGCCTGAACGACCGTTTCAGAATTGACAAGGAAGGAGCAAAAATCAATGTTACAACCCGGAGACATAGCACCCGACTTCACGGTCAAAACCCACCAGGGCAACGACCTGTCCCTCACGAATCTGCGCGGCAAGAAAACGCTCATGTGGTTTTACCCCAAGGCCGATACGCCTGGTTGAACGACAGAAGGTCGCGGGTTCCGTGACCAAATCGAAGATTTTAAATCACAAAATGTTGAAGTTCTTGGTGTCAGTTTTGACACGGTTGAAGAAAACGCCGATTTTGCCAAAAAATTCGACCTTCCTTTCCTGCCTCTGTGCGACACCACCCGGAGCCTGGGCCTGGCGTATGACGCGTGCGATGATGCCGGCGCTGGTTATGCGAAGCGGATCAGTTATCTCATAGATGAATATGGCAAGATCCAAAAAGCCTATGCATCGGTGAATACCAGGTCCCATCCAGCCGAAGTACTGGCTGATCTTATTTCGTGAGACTACTCTTCTTTCGGGGCGGAGCATACTCTGCTTCGCCCCTCTCTTTTTCCTCAGGCATCCCTCAGACCGTGCACCCCCCGTATTGCCGCCTCATACACCAACTTGAGCGGAATATTTTTTTCTTGGGCGATCCGTTTACAGTCGTCGTATTCCGGGGCGATATTCATCTGCCCGTTAGGCTGATAGGCGATTTTGACCGTGACGGCACCATACTCGGTCCGGACTTCTTTCTGCTCGCGGCGCAGGGCTAACCGCTCAACAAGATACGACCGTATGCCCAGCGTCGAGGTCTCATTAAAAATAATTATTGAGAGTTGTCCCTGGTCTTTTGGACTACACAAAACCCACAGCAATATGCCGGGTCGGTTTTTCTTCATTTGAATCGGCGTCAGAAACACGTCGCGTGCGCCTGCGGCAAAAAGCTGCTCCATGACGTGCTCATACCATTCCGGGTTGAGATCATCGATATTGGTTTCCAAAACCAGCAGTTGTTCGTGTTGCATTTCAGGTACAGCCTGACCGAGACAGACTCGCAGCAAATTCGGCCGATCAGGAAGCGTGCGCTCGCCTGCCCCATAGCCAATCTTTGTTATCGAAAGCGGTGGGGGTCCGGGCTTTGCCAAGGCGGACAGAATAGCCGCGCCAGTGGGCGTCACAAGCTCAGACTGGCCGTCCTCAAAACGAACCGGCAGGCCCTTCAAGAGTTCCACAGTCGCCGGGCCTGGCACCGGCAACGTCCCGTGACGGGTCGACACAAAACCACTGCCCAGCGGCAAAGGACTCGTATAGATCGTTTGAATACCAAGCGCTTCAAAACCAATCGCTGCACCAACAATATCCAGAATAGAGTCAACCGCGCCGACCTCATGAAAGTGCACGTCTTCCAGCGCAACGTTGTGCACGTGCGCCTCTGCCTCGGCTAAGCGAGTAAAAATCTTCAGCGCGGTCTCTTTCACCGTCAGACTCAGCGTACTCCGGCCGAGCATGTCCGCAATAGAATGAAAGCTGCGCTCAAATTGTTTAGCAGTCACCTCAACGTTGAACTTGACCGCACGTATGCCACTCTGGACACGCTCGGATTGGCTCAGCGTATAGCCGTCTAAGGCAAGATTGGGCAGCTTGGCGAATTCGGTCTTCAGCAGCTCAAGCGGCACCCCCAGATCAAGGAGCGCGCCTATGACCATATCGCCGCTAATGCCGGAAAAAGTGTCGAAATAGGCTATCCTCATGGGGCGACTCAGGATACTTCAAGCACAAACTTGATGGGGATCTCAACCCAACTCTCAATTGCCATCCCATCCCGCCGCGCAGGGAGAAAGCGCCAGGCCGACCGAACGGTCCGCAGGGCTGAATCATCAAGCATACGAAACCCCGACGAACGCAGGACGGCCGCTTGCCCCACACTGCCGTCCTTGAGGACAAAGACGCGCAGCGTCACCACCCCTTGGGCTCCTAATCGACGCGCAATTCTCGGATAGGGCGGTTTTGGATTCACATCATAATTCGGCCGGGCTGCCCTACCGCCTCCCCCGCGACCTGATCCCTGCCCGTCTCCAGCATGAACTCCGTTGCCTGAAATGGGACCCTCGAGTCCCCTGCTGGTAATCGCGTTCGGAGCGGTGAGGCCGCGGTCTCCAACACTTCCGCTGCCGGCGTCTTCTGCCTGGGGATCAGCCTCCATCTTCTCAAGCGGGAGCGCTGCGACAGGGGGTCTTGGCTTTTCGGTCACAGGCGGAGCAGGGAGAGATAGTTTTGCCGTTCTTTTTGGCTTGGGCTGAGTTTTTTTGACCTGGGGTTGTTGTCGTGGCCGGACTGGTCGAGCCGGCTTTTTCACCGGGGGGGCTGGAGCTTCCCCTCTCTCTCCTTGAGGTTCTCCGACTGGGAGGGGTGTCGCCGGTTGTATCAAGGCAACTTTCAGGAGCTTCTGTCGCGGTGCTGGAGTTGCCACCGACAGCGTGGTAATCCATCCCAGGACAAGTATATGAATGACACCCGAAAGGAGGGCGGCCCATACAGGAGCAGGAGCAAGCAGCATGAGGACTCGTTACGTCAGAAAGAGGCCGTTCATAAAACTGAGTTCAAAAATAATCCAGAGCCCCATCGTCAGACTCACCCCCCTCACGAGACGGTCAGCAGCAAAGGCAAGCTATACGCCAAGGAGGAATCCAGTGGTCAGGCTCGAGAGTGGCTCCACGGCCTGCCTCCTCTGTCTCCTCTTCAGGCCGCGGCCTTCGTAGCATGAAACCTGCTGTTTCGCCATGTCATGTAGCGATCACCTCACAACCATCCGCGTCGTCTTAGACCGCCTATTTTACATTGGTCCTCACGTGTGATTATGGTACAATGCGCGTAGGAAAATGCGCATACTACAGGTCACTTGCGTTTGTATAGGCCTCTTATTAAGCGCGTCAGTCGCAGCCCAACCGTCGCGTTATCGCGATGCGGGGGGTAATCTTGGTACGTGGCAGTGGGGCACGTCATCACCACGACCAGCGGACGATGTTGAAGACGACGATTATGCAGGCACGTCGTGGGAGCAGATGTATGAGGATCGATTATACGAACAGGAATTACAAGAAGAAGACGAGGCTGACCCTTTTTCTCTGCTGAACGCTCCAGCCAAAATCTGGCGCTATTTCTGGCCGAAGAAGGACGAAGAGTTTGAATGATCGTCCGTTTTTGTCAGGTCTGCACCCGCCTCCCCCTGCTTGGTCTCGGATTCAGCTCGTGAAGTCACGCTCTTCAGTGCTGCGATTTTCTCCACAGCGACCAAGTAGAGTGTGAGCTTGGTCATCTCCAGCGTAAATCGTACTCGGTCCCCAGGCTCGAGATTATGCAGCAAGCTCGGCTTATTGACCTCGAAACTCATGGTCATGGCATGCATAAAGCCTGGAATATCTTCATGCGCGATGACAACCCGCCTGTCCGGAACAACCACTTTTTTGACCGTGCCTTCCCCAAGCAAGATCTCTGGAGACGGCGGCGGACCGCACGAGAGGAGGGGCAAGATGAGCAGGATGAGACAAAGGGCAATACAGTATTTCACGTGGATACACTTTTGATGCGGAATCAGACGGGATATCGAGTATTCAGTGCTGACGCCACATGCCTCTATTACGCGCTCATTGCGCGCTCATTGTATGGCTGAAAACTCAGTCGGAGCCAGAATCTTATTGGTCTGGCTCAAAATAACACCCCGCAGGCGTTTCGCAACCTCGACACGGCGTGGGTCCTTGGCCCAGCGCGCCCACAGCACGCGAAGGCTTTCAGCGCGACTTTCGTGTCCTATTCCTGAACGACGCCACAGCCACGCGGGACGGTGAGCATCCGACATTGGGCAAGGTGGATCACGGCGAATTACACCGTTCCACCCTGATTACCCAAGCTTCGATGTTTGCCGAGGTATTATCGACACAGGAATTTGCGGAAAGAATGGGAGCTAGGCAAGAAGCACCACTCCCTCAATAAACTCAACAACTCAGCGGATCGCACTGTATAAAATCGCGCGTAGTCGCGCATAATGCGCACACGAAGTGGGGAACATCTCGTCCACAAGCGTTCTTTCGGTTTGCCGTGGAATATACAGCCAACGACAAGTCACGAACCTGGCCTCACGGGGGAGAGTCAGACTCATTGATTTAATAACTTGACAGCACCTTCCACACACATCCGGGCTATCGCGCTCAGTCCCTGAATCGCTTTAGGGTCAGGTCTTGCAATCACACAACCCCACATTTCTGACCATCATCCCCCTTGCTCTCCCCTTTTCACCGCTCTGCTCCCTGTCGCGTCATGCCCCCCCCCAAGTGACCGGTAAGCTTCTTCATGGTGCAATCGCCAGTCAAATACGCTCGCGCCATCCCTGCTTTAGGATTATCAAACTTTGAAACTTTACGAGGTAACAGGCTGGGCCTCGCTTTGCGGGAGTTATGGGGCCACAACGGGAGGGATGACAGAGGCATCAGGACTGTCATCCACAAGTTGGGCAATGAATCGTTTTCCGTAGGCTTCCGCCAAACGATGCAGCGTATGAAGAGTTGTATTCTCGTACATACCGTTCTCAAGCCGGCTGATCGCGGAACGGTCGAGGCCGCAACGCTCGGAAACGTCCGCGAGACTTAAGTGGGCCTCTTTCCGTGCTTGTTTCAATAACGCGGCGAGATGCAGAGCGTCCAGCGTAACTCCGTGCTTTACGGGTTCGGTGTAGTCCCCTGATTCAACCAGGTCGTCCGATGACGGACGCTCGACTTGAAACTTGCCTCGGACCACCTTCAAGCGCCTCTTTTCTTCGGCGGTACGACTTGTTTTGCGATACACTCGTTTCATGAACGTTGTCTCCTTCTTCTTCGTTCTGGGGCATCCTAGGCGGTAATTGGGTAGATCGTTAGCGGATCGTCATCAACATGCTCCCACACCACAGCAAGATAACGTCCGCTTCAGGTGTATCCGAAGGTGATCGGTCGGCCTGAAGACCTACTTGTGGTGTCTTCGGCGTCTCGGTCATGCAGAACTTCTTCCAACTCTTCGATAGTGATACCGTGCTCGGCAATGTGCTGTATATTGCCATCCGGGTCATCCTCCAAATCCCAGATAATGATTACATCGGTCATCACGTCCCCAGCGTTGTAATATTTTACAACAAGAGTGCAGTCATGTAAACGGAAAAATAAGAAGAGGGGACAGACAAATAATACGTGGGGAAGTGGCCCATTCCGGATGGCACTGCCGCCCTGGACAAGATTGAAGAGACGATTGAGGCGAGTCAACAAGCAGGCGCAAAGGTCACCTATGTCCAACACGAAGTGCTCAACCCAGAGCGTAGAATTTTCATTCGGGGGACGAAAGGATTTGAACTGCACCCGCGTCTCAACCCTCGTTCCGACGACCGGGGCATCGTCAAAAATTACCCAGGTTCTTTTATGAAAACCGGTCTAGGAGAAATACTACGAAAAGACGGCATCGAGACCTTAGTCATCTCGGGCTATATGACGCATATGTGTTGCGACGCCACTGCGCGCGAAGATTTTCGGCGCGACTTTCGTGTCCTATTCCTGAACGATGCCACAGCCACGCGGGACGGTGAGCACCCGACATGGGGGAAGGTGGATCACGGCGAATTACACCGTTCTACCCTGATTACCGAAGCATCCATGTTTGCCGAGGTCTTACCTACACAGGAACTGATAGATCAGCTGGCAGCCAATTAGGCGCGTGTCTATACGTGGAGACGCTCACCGGGACAGCGCTACGAACGCCTCGTATTCTTCTCTTGCCCTGTGCCCTATCGGAAATACGGGATGATGTATTCAGCCATCAGCTCGACCACGCGGTAGGCGTGGTAGGCCTCCATGCCCGGCCACCAGATGCGAAAGATGAAATGGTTAATCCCAAGCTGCCGGTGATGGACCTCAATCTGTTGAATAACCTCTTCAATACTACCCAGGATGAAGCGGTCTTTAGCTAAGGCTTCAAACGACATGCGAAAGGACTCCCCGCCAGGGAGTTCCTTATCCTGTCCCCAGTCTGCATACGCTTGATATTTTTTCTCTAAATAGGGCTGGGCAACCGCAATCGCCTCTTCGCGCGTCTTGGCGACATGCATCTCTTTAATAACGGGGATTTCTGCAGGAGCATGATGACCGGATGCAACCAGGGTATCTGTATATAGCTTCATCTGGCGTTGTAGCGTTTCCATTGTGGCATGCGGATTTACGAGCCAAGAGCAGCCCAGCCGCCCTGCCCGTTCAATGGCACTATCGTTATTCGCGGCAATCCAGATAGGCGGATGCGGCTGCTGGACGGGCCGTATCGTGCAGGTCGCGCTTTCGATACTGAAATGCTTGCCCTGAAACGAGACCGCCTCTTCTGTCCACAAGCGCCGGATGAGTGCCAAAGATTCCTCAAAACGCGGAATGCGCTCACGTCGGCGCGTATTAAAAGCTTGATACTCGATATCCCGGTAGCCCAGCCCGACACCAAAGACAACGCGGCCTTCACTGATGACGTCAAGCGAGGCAACATCTTCGGCGATGCCGACTGGACTGTAGAGCGGCAGAAGAATGACAGACAGCACGAGTGACATCGCACCACTCTCGGCCGCAAGCCGCGCAAGAAGGGGCAGACTTTGGATGTTCTGATACGGCGGAGCGAGGAAGTGCTGGCCACACGCAATCGAGTCCAGCCCGGCGTCACGTGCTATACGCGTCAACGCAACCGCCTCTCGGAACCGCTTTACCGGCGAATCCGTTCGCGGATGCTGAGGCATCACCATGATGCCGAATTTTATCAAGACAGCGGCCTCCTCTCACACCGTAAGGGCGCAGCATTTTTTGCAAGACGAGAAACGACCAAGCAAAATCATAGAAAAATGCGGCGCCCCTCCCGCACCTATAGAACTGACTTCGCTAACGACTCCAATTCCGCCACGACAGCCTCTTCTCCGCTTTCGCTTTGCTGCAACCAAATAGTGACATGATCGACACCGGCTGATTCAAGTTCTTTGATTTCGTCTCCGGTACGGAATTTTCCAGGCCAGCCGAAGGCCATGACAGCGATTTCCTTGGGGTCGCGGCCGGCTTGCTCAGCCAGCTCATTGAGGCGTTGCCGCCCTTCTTTGATATATTCGACCGGCGAGAGAACAGGCATCCAGCCGTCGCCCCATTCGACCACACGTTTGAAGACATATTTGGACGATCCGCCCATGAAAATAGGGGGATGTGGTTTCCTGGCAGGTTTGGGGAAAGAGCGGACAGCCGGGAAGTTGTAATACTTGCCGTGATACTCGGCCTCTTCCTGGGTCCACAATTCCTTCATGGCCAGGACGGCATCCTTGGTCTGGCCCCAGCGGTGGTCAAAATCACCACCCATGATTTCGGTTTCTTCTCTAAGCCAGCCGGCCCCAATGCCGAAGATAAAACGGCCACCTGAAAAATGGTCTAAAGTCGCCACGGCCTTAGCCAGTACGAGCGGATTATGTTCTGGAATCAGACAAATACCGGTGCCGAGCTCAATAGTCTTGGTCACCGCAGACGCACGAGCGAGGGAGACAAACGGATCGGTGATACGCCCATATGCATCTGGAATTATTCCGTCGTCCGAGCCTGGATAGGGCGTACTCGTTTTAATCGGAATAACAGCATGCTCAGGCACCCAATACGAGCCAAAACCCAACTCCTCGGCTCGCTTTGCGATCACAGCGGGATCAACCGATGTATCAATAACAAACTCAAAGACGCCAATTTTCATACTTCCCTCCTTTTGTCTCTTATTCCGCCCCAGATGCCACGTTCAGATGCCGTGCGCGTAACCCTAGCATGCGCCCCCAGACCCGCCTAGAAGTGCCGGTGTCATTTTGTGGTATTCTTCGATAAGATTTTAGTCACTAATACGATTTCAGGCGACACAGAGTCTGTGGCAAGGGAGGGAGAATTGAGCATATGCACATGATTTTAGTCGGTCCCCCAGGGGCAGGCAAAGGTACTCAGGCCGTTCATCTGGTCGAGAAATTTAAGATTTCTCATATATCAACAGGCGATATGTTGCGTGCTGCGGTGAGTGCAGGCACGGATTTAGGCAAACGGGCAGACGGGTTCATGAAGGCTGGCGGACTGGTTCCGGATGACCTGGTGATTGCCATGGTTATCGAGCGCATAGGCAAGCCGGACTGTTCCGAGGGCTTTATGCTGGATGGTTTTCCCCGTACCCGGCCCCAAGCTGAGGCCCTGGATGCCGAACTTGAGAAAGCCGGAGTCGCGCTCGATGTAGTGCTGCAAATTGAAGTGCCGGATGCATTGATTGTAGAGCGGATTACCGGCCGTCGCATGGACCCCGAGACGGGCGATATTTATCACATCAAATTCAAACCACCACCCGCAGATATTGTCTCGCGCGTCATTCAGCGGAAAGACGACACGGAAGCAGCCTGCCGCACTCGATTAGAAAAATATCACTCAGAAACCGCGCCTATCATTCCATTCTATAAAGAGAAAGGCGTTCTCAAACGCGTCGACGGCGACGCGGCCCCTAACGAGGTCAGCCGGCAGATTATGCAGGTGTTGCGGTAAAACAAAGGAGGGGCGACCGGTCGGCCGCCCCTACAAAACGACAGTCCTTTATGTGTCATACCTGCGCAAGCAGGTATCCAGGCCCACTAGGCCTACGGCATAAGACGGGGTTTCGTTAGTGTTTCTAAGGCAGCGCAAACACGGCAACCGAACTGCCGAGTGTCGTGTGCGGGTATTTTCCCACAATATCGACGACCAAGCCGCCGGCCCCACTCGGCACGGCCACATATTGCTTGCCACCAACTTTATACGTAATCGGTTGCCCGCGGACAGCCGAGCCGGTTTGGAACTTCCATAAGACTTTTCCAGTCGCCTCGTCTAGCGCGAGCGCATAGCCCTGTTGGTTCCCGGTAAAAACTAATCCGCCTGCGGTCGCAAGTGCACCACCCATCATGGGCCACTCGTCCTTATAGCGCCATTTTACTTCGCCGCTGGTAGGATCAATAGCTGAGACATGGCCATACGCGACCCCCAGGTCGCCTTGCGTTTGGCCAGGACCGCCGCCCCAGAACGGAATGCCTTTGATGAAAATAGACTTCGCTTTTTCCATTTTGGCGCAGCTCTCAATCGTCGGCACAAAAATGAGGTTAACACGCGGACTATAGGCCGCAGCGTACGACCCATTTTGGCCGCCCGCATTGCCCGGACAGATCAGTTCCAGATTGCCGCCTTTCATGGGAACATATTTGGGGTCAACCAGTGGGCGGCCCTTTTCATCTAGCCCCTTCGCCCAGTTCAGCTGTTCGACATATTGCGCGCCGTGCAGGAATTTTCCATCGGTGCGATCCAGCACATACATGAAGCCATTACGATTCGGCTGGGCCAAGGCTTTGACAGATTGACCACTACGCATAACGTCAAGCAGGAACAGGCCGGTATTGCCGTCATAATCCCAGACATCGTGCGGGGTGAACTGGAAATACCATTTGACCTCGCCCGTCTCCGGATCAAGTGCCAGAACGGAGTTGGAGTACAGGTTATCCCCTTCACGTCCATCACCGTTCCAGTCCGGCGCAGGGTTTCCGGTAGCCCAATATACAAGGTCCAGGTCAGCGTCATACGAACCGGTCACCCAAGCCGGGGCCCCGCCGTTTTTATATGAGTCGCCCGCCCAGGTTTCGACTCCGGGCTCACCCTCGTCGGGGACAGTGTAACGCCGCCACTGACGCTCTCCGGTCTCAACATCATACGCGTCGATATAACCGCGTATGCCGTATTCACCACCGGCAATGCCGACGATGACTTTGTCTTTGACAATCAGCGGCGCGAGCGTGAAGCTGAAGCCTCGGGCGTAGTTGTCGGCCTCTGTATTCCACACCACCTCGCCGGTTTTGCGATCCAGCGCCACAACACGCGCATCCAGGGTGGCCATGATGACTTTATCCCCGGCAAGCGCGACGCCACGGTTGCCGGGACCACAGCATATGCGCATATCATCCGGCAATGAATGGTCGTATTTCCACAGCGGCTTGCCCGTCGCCGCGTCTAAGGCGAAAATTTTGTTATACGCCGCAGTCACATACATCACGCCATCGGCCACCACGGGCGAAGCCTGCATTTGGGCAGGCACGCCGGTCTGAAAAATCCACGCAGCCTGGAGCTTCTTTACATTTTGACGGTCGATGTCGGCGAGTGCGCTGAAACGCCAGCCTTCATAATTCCCGCCGTACATCAGCCAGTCAGCATAATTGGCGGCACTATTAACCAAGCGCTCATGCGTGACCGGCTTGAGGGCATGGTCACTCTGTCCATGATGATCGGCATACAGAGTCGAGGGCGATACAAGGACGAGAGCGAGGGTAAAATATAGCAATCCCCGCAACCAGAAATCTCGCATGGGTTATTCCTCCCCAAATCATGTCTTACTGTGATGTCTTACTGCGATGTCTTATTACACGAATGTGGTCGAACCCTACTCATTTTTATTTTGAAGGTCAAGGGAAGGCAGTCAAGCTCGCGAGCTTCAGATCTCTCAGAAAATATGCAAGTGCCTGCCGACAAAAACCACACTGACTATCCCCGTCAGTAGCAAAGCCCCATGCGTCCACCAGTTCCAGACCAGGGGATACGTATCATACACACGTGGGCCGGTTATGCCGGGAATACTCGGCAAATCGCCGTCCCCAGTGCCGACCTTCAGCTGCGCTTTCATGCCTTTTTCCATATGCTGGGACACGTCGCAGTGAACCAGATAGGTTTTGTTGCCTGCGGGGAGGATAAACGTACCCGTGCGTTGCCCTCGGCCGGCCACCTCTAAAGTGAACATGCCCTGCAGATACACATAGCGCGGCAGGCCGTGCAGCATCCACTGATGGCGGACGTTGTCCGTATTCTCAAGCGTCACGGTGAGTTTGGTACACGGCTCGACATGCCATTCATGCTGATCATAAGAAAACATGCTGCCTGGAGAGGCAAATTCTTTCCCTGCGCGGACAGTAATTGATTGCTCGCCCGCAATACGAGGACAGCCACGCGGCAACTGGTCGGTGTTTTCGTTCATGACCATGCCGGTCTCATCTAGCTGCATATTATGCTGCATCGGGTGGTGCTGATGCTCTTGGGCCGAACTGACTAGACTTGAAAGAAGCACCGAGATAATGAGCACAAGCAGTGTAGGGGCAGCCCTATGTGGCTGCCCTTTTCGTACTCTCATGATTTTCCGCACGATCTTTTGAAAATGTACCCCCATACTACGCTTCCCTTCACGCTCGCCGCACGGACCGACCGAGCGCAAACGCACCGCTGAGTAAGAGCCCTATGCCCAGGCCCCACAAGAGCGCATAGCTGAAAGGGAAAGGCTCACCACCGGCCTCTCCAAGCAGTCCTCTCTCATCCAATCCGGCCCAGATCGGAATTTTCTTCTGGTAATACTCTTCGGTAAAAAACGGCGCCCAATCCATGCCCTGGGTTTGAGGCCGGCCGGCTTCGCCCAGAAACGCTTTGTACACAATGGCGCTGATATTCCCACCAGGGTTGATGCCGTCGGTCGTAATCGCCTTTTCCTTGTGGTCGTGTAGGAGCCAGATACCTGCGCCGTAATTATGCAGCCCGTCGTTTATTGTTTTGAGGTGCAGGTCCACCCGCTGGGCGGGGCTGACCCAGACGACATCGCGCGTGATTTGCGCAGCCGGATTATGCTCGACGCCGTCATAGTGGGTAATCGTGACTTTATGTCCGTGCGTATGGAGCGACAGCCCTTCGGCACCACCGTTCAATACGCGCAGTTTGATATCTTCATCAGGCACAACCACAATAAGGGATTCACGCATCGTGTACGGAAACGAGCGCCCGTTCAGTAAGAAGTAGTCCGGACTGTGATCCGTGATATCGTACCGCCGATTCGTTGCTTGCGCGATCAGACGCGGATCATTGGCAGTCTGAATCATATTATTCAGCGAACGATCGATATCCTGATAGTGCAGATCAAACTCGCGATCAAAAGTCTCACGGATAGCTACCGACGAATGCCGGACCCGACCAGCGCCGACGTTTAAGGTCTGTAGCCAATTATTCGGCCGATTCTCCTCAACCACAAACATGCCTTGCAGTCCCATGAGAATATGCACCTGGGGTTGGACATGGCAGTGATAAAACATGGTCCCGGTCTGACGTGGAGTCATTTCATATATTCGGCTCTCACCCGGCGCGACCGGCATTTCACTCGTAATAGGGACACCGTCATTGCCCTCCCCGGCGGCATCGACGAAGGGATGGTCAACTCCGTGGAAATGTATCGTATGCGGCAGATAGTGGGTATTTTCCAACGTCACGCGTAGCGTGTCGCCCTGTTCAATGCGGATAACCGGCGACGGGGCGCGGAGAGTGGCGTGGGCGTCCTCGCTTGCAAAATTTTCGGTCGCCATGCCGCGCGATTTCGGAGCAAATACCCACAGGCCGGGCTGTACTCCGGGAGCGATGGCATACGCCGGAAAGGGAGCAGGATCATCCGGCGAGTACCCGTTTAACTCCACTACCTCGAACCGGATATGGATCTCATCCGGATCGCCATCACCGTCCACGTCGTTCTCTTTCAGCACCGTAGTCGGCGTCAGCCGTGTCTGCATCAATGTATGCACAGAAATATTGTTCGTGCCTTTGACAAAAGCGGCGACTTCGGCTGGATTATCCGGATCACACACAGGCGATTCTTCTATGCTTACGCCTTCAACCGTCTGGCGTTTACGCCAGTCCGGATGCTTATCCAGACAAAACGGCTCGACTGGCACCGGATCAATGTGACGACTTTCCGGGGGGGCTCGATAGGCTGTTTCACCAATATAGCGATACGCCAGGTTTTTGAGTGGAGCGGGCAGCCAGGAGCGCGGCACGACAAAGATCGCACTACCCGCGACGAGGCCACACAAGAGAAAAACAAAGAGCAAACGACGCACCAGCATCGTCCACCATGTACTGTGAGGAACGCGTAAGGGAAAGGGGGGAAGGGACAAAGGATAGTCGTGGTCTCAGTTTTTCAGCAACTCTAACTGCAGCATCTCAAGGTCCTTCAAAACTGCTTGAGCATCTGCACGGCCTGCCGCATAGTCCGCCACGCGCTTCGTTTGGCGCTCCGATATTGTTTCCATTTGATCATTATCCCTTCGCGTTCCTGCTTCGACAAGCTCAGCACGAACGGGGCCTCTCCCGCCGGCAGGGCGTTTTCCGCTCATCCTTCCCCTTTCACCAACCGGAGTGACGACTCGTTTTTTGCTTTGAATGGAGGCCAACCCTGTTTCCGACTGACCGCATAATAGCCCACACCACTGCCGACCACGATGCCACCGATCAGCACCATCATCGTGGTCGAGAGCACCGCCACGCGGATAGGAAATTCGATCGAGTCGTCGACATCATCAATCGTCAGAATGGCCGTATACCGGCCCGGCGTATCAAGCCTAACCTCAGCATTCACGACCCCATTGGGATAGATTTTTGGCGGGATATCGAGCAGCAGACGAGGTTCAGCCGCCCCGGTCTCTTCAACAATGCGAACGGCAGCCGATTTCTTGCGCAGTTCGGGATCAATCAGATCGAAAACGAGGATCACATTGCCCGTTTGCGGAACGCTACTACAGAATTCCTCGATTGCATTCACTTGCGGTTGGTACGCAGAAAAATGGACCAGATAGGCGCCGGCACGCTGCACGCACGGGTCCATGTCGATCGCGACGCCACCGTGCGCCCAGGCCGATATTGGCACGAGGAAGATAGCGACGAGAGAGAACACTGACAAGATACTGCCCACCAATTTGATTCCTGGATTCCATCCAACAGGGGGAGTCGGGCTGCCGGCAAGACCGTTTACGGGCGGTAGGTCGAACGGAACTGTGTTGATATGACACCCGAACGAACCGTCACTAATTCATGCTCGCCCTGCGCATTCTCGAACCGGAGGACTCCACCAAGAAATTGCTGCGGGGCGTTCTGAGGTATCAGCCGTTCTTGACTGAACAGCGTGCTCGTTACCGTCAACGTGAGATCTTTGGTTTCTCCAGGGGCAACGGTTCCATTCGGCGACACTTCCAGAGCGCCAACGAAATCACTCGGCCCGGCTTGGGCTTGCTCCTGCTCGCCGCCGTTCACAAACGTCGCCATGGCCACGATGAGTTGCTTGAGCTGGATTTCGCTGTCTAGCACATTCGTAACCTGGAGCTTCATTTCCAGGGTGTCGGACGCCTCATCAAAGGTTGCTCCGTTGGTATGCACCTCGGCCATCTTTTCGCCCGAAGAAATAAAGCGGGGCGTAAACCAGTCGGTCTGCTGCGGCCACCGGACCGGTGCATTTGTTGTGGCATAGGTCCAGCCGACAACGAGCATCACCAAGGTGACGCCGGCAATGACATTCATCCACATGTGGTCACGCGGGGTGATCAAGCCAATGTCGGGCGCATCATCATTGACCGGAAGCTGGATAGTTACGGCAAGGGTTGCCACCGTCCTTTTGTTCAGCGTCCAGTACAATATCCAGACGACACCGAGCAAGAATCCGGCAAATGACCACCACCAGACGAATTGACCGCCATACGTGCTGAGTTCGATCGTCTCCCCGGACAGCAAGGTCACCGGAAATTCAAGCGGCGTAGCGCTGGGTTTGACTCGGACCCATTCACCTGGTCCCAGCAGCGTGCCCGTCCCCTGGATGGCTATACCGGGATGGACGTGCCAGTCTCCGGGTTCTTTGCCCAAGAGCTCCATGTCGAACTCATAAATGCCGCCTTTTTGCGCGAAGAACGAACCTATCGAGGCCTGCCCATTGACCAGCCGTTCCCTCAAGACAAACACCGGACCAGGCACGACGGGAATAATGGAGGCCATTTCCGGTGTATCTAAGGTATGCGGCCAGATCTCCAAGATCTTCACGGAACCAGTAATGCGAATAGGCTCTCCGACTTCGATTTCGGTGGGAGAAATCGATACATTGAAAAACGCCGTGGTCATGTTCTTGAGAAAAGGCTCGTCAGCGGCTTCACCATGAGCGAACACCCTGGGGACACTGATAAGTCCGGCAAGAGCCAGCGTGCAGACGCTGATGACGAATCGCCTAGCCATCGGCCGCTCTCCTTGTCGCCGGCTGGTCGTCCTCGCGCTGCCTGCTCGTCTCTATGACACGCAGGCGCGGCTTGCGCTTAATGCGTATGGTCTGAAACTTTTCCGAGGGCTGCGCAGCCCCAGACCCATTCATCCAGGCGCCTTCTCTTTTTGACGCAGGCCACAACATCACCAACCAATAACACACAAACGCCAGCAGCCCGGAGGTAATAAGAGGTGGCGCCATCGCCGCCGCGTCCATCCCGTGCGCATGCGCCAGCGAGGGCGCAATACACATGAACACAAACGGCACTATGCAATTTCTGACCGATTTCGCTACGCTCATCATAGCCGTCTCACAAGGTTTTCAAGTAGCGTCGAATCGGCCAAATTGCCAAGTAGCGGCCAATGAACTGACCCACCCAGTATCCGAGAAACGCGACAGTACCACCGAACACCAGCGAGACATACTGGGTCTCACCCAGGAAACTGCGCAACGCACCGCGCTCGATCATGCGCAGGTATTCCGGCGTCTGTGACCGGATATACGCGATTCCTTGGACATCCGCGATCGTGATTACATGGTCCATAAAATGGGCCGGCTGCAGAAAGGCAGCCAACGGAACATAATTATACGCCCACACCGCGATCGCCCAGACATGCGCGCCAACGAGTGATGTCAGGATGAAGCTCTTCGTCTTCATCAGGGTCCAGTCCATCAAGATCCCAGCGCACACCAAGGAGATGGGCCACACAAAGTTCAGCGGGTAGTGGGTTGCCAAATCCCACTGAAAATAACGCCCCACCCAGGCCGCCATAAACATGCAGCAGGCGGTGTAGGTCGCGCCGGTCGGAAACCGCCAGGCTGCCCACTGAATGTATTGGAGCGCGGACGGGATGATGATGGTGGCAAAGGCCGTGATAACCGGCCACCACTGCTGATCTTTCCAGTCAGTCCAGAAGTCCCAATCGCCGGCGAACAACTGCTTGGTAATATCGCCAGCGCCGGCAACCACGAAGATGGCCGTGGTCCAGAAGACGAGGTCCCACTTCCAGTCTAGCCATTTGTATTTTTTGTTGAGCAGTTCCTTGAGTTCGAGCCGTTTTTGCCGTTCGGCTGCGTCTGCAAGGTCCGTTACCGTTGTCGTGCCTGCCGCCATGCGTGCTGCCTCTCTGTACCAGGATCCCCGAGGTTATCTGAGGTTATCCGTGTTCAATCGAACGCAAACCTGTACCAGTATCAGTCAGCGACCATGTTCGGCTCAAGCGAGGATTCTAAATTGGCGTCCTCCTCAATCTTCTCAACCTCGTATAGACGCAGGGCAGTCTCACCCCACACGGCGAACATGCCGGCGGCAAGCCAGCCATAGATGACGAACGGCCAGTGAAAGGGCACGGAGAAAATCTCCTCCGAGATCCACAGACTATGGCCCCATTCGTTGAACGCAACACCCATAACTTCGAGCGCACACGCACTAATCAACAAGAAGAACGACCACGGAAAGCCCTTGTCTTTACCGTACAGAGCGGGAATGTAATACCGCCCGTAGACATAGGTGCCGATGGCCAGAATGGCCGACAGGGGGAAGAAGAAATAAAACATCGGAATATGGGTCGGCGTGAGCGCGGTGTCCCGCACCATGGTTTGATGCCAAGATCCATCCCAGTTGGGCCAGAAGCTCGCTTCCATATAAACGGACAGACTCAGCGCGCCAATGAGGCTCCACAAAATTGCGATCCGGCGTACCTCTTCGGCAGGCGAGCACTCTTGGCCTTGAATGGCACGGCCGGTCCGTATCAACCAGCCAAACCATACGCCACTAAAGATGCCTAAGACGATGAGCTCGCCCCAGAACAGCGTCATGTAATACGTGCTGAATTCCGGACTGGCCGAGTTGAGTCCAGCCGTTAACATGAAGGCGTAATTCCAGTACCAGAAAAAGACGTTGGCTAACATGATGAGCCCGCAGCCCCAGAACAACGGATGCCATCCAACCGACCAGTCCATCGGATTGACAGGGCTACCACTCGTCATCGAGCCGTCGCCAGAACCCTTTGGTGCCTTTTGCACAGCTTGTGCCTGAGCCATAAGTGTCCCTCCTCTATATTCGCGCCTGTGTTGGTGACGTTGTCACTTTGTGATGCTATCACCTTATACTGCATCCATTTGTTCCGCTAGCGCTTCTTCCCGCCGCGAGACTACATTATACCGAACTACGGATACGGCCATGATAACGATCAGCCCGAGCACAATCAGGGCTGGGATGATCAGGGCCTTATACCATGCTGCAACCTGAAAGGGAAATGAAAATTCCTGCGGTTCTCGGTCGGATCCCAGCTCTAAGACAACGCGCACCTCATAGCTGACCTCAGGGTTCAAAACCACTTCCGTATTGGCCACCCCGCGCTCATACACTTGTGTAGGCAGCGAGAGGATAGTACGCGTCTGGCCGACTTCATTTGTCGCAACGAGTTCCACCCCGATGGGCATCCCCCACAGATCCGGGGTCACATCTACAACTAAGAAGGCCTTCCCCGCGTGTGGGACTTCTTCACAATATTCAGCCACGGGGTCAAACTGGGTCTGGTAGACGGTGATATGGAGGAGCGAAGTTCCGATTTCCCGTCGACAGGGGTCATCCGGTCCTCTGTCTCGATGCGCCCACGCGACAGGGGAGCCTAAGCAACCAATCACTGTCAGCAACAAGAGAGAAAAGAAGATACGGCTGGCACTACTCATCTATAGTAACTATTATAGCAACTATTCTGAGAATTATTCTGAGAATTATTCTCAGAATAATTCTGAAATTTCAACCATTCACCAACAGTATCAGCTACATAAACAGCATTCTGATAGCAGGCTGAAGCTATACAGACAACTCCTCACACACCCAGCACACACCCAGCACCCGCCCAGCACCCGCCCGTACGCAGCATGCCGTGCCCCTGCCCCCGCCACTACTGAGGTTTGCCCGCGAAAAAAGAAAGGAGTACGGTATCGAGAGTGGGCCATACACTATGCGCGCCTGTTCCTTCACAATACACAGTCTGCCTTCCCTCCTCGCAGCCGGAGTAGGTCATACACCCGTTTTCGTCCTTTTCACCGGGATGCGCCTGACATCCATTACAAGCGGCCAACCAAGAAGCGATTTCCGCTCCGTACCCAGGGAAAAGCTGATCATCGGCACTGTGCAAAATCATAGCGGGCAGCGCGTCTGGACACATAAACGTTTCTAAATCCGCCTCCGTGAATCCAGCCGCGCTCGGAGCAATAGCAGCCGGGATATGGCGCGTCTCGTCTAAGAGCGCGAGAGCAAGCGCAACCGTGCCGCCATCGGAATGGCCAGTCAGATAGATGCGCTTTTCATCGATACACCATTTTTTTGCAATGAGCTGAGGGATAGTCCCCAGGTCCGGAATACCGTCGAGCGAGAGTCGGCGCGCATCCGCGTAGGCGACCACAAACCCAGCCGCAGTGGCTGCAAAAGTCAGACCAGTAAAACGCTCGGAGCGAAAACGGCTCGATCCAGCAGGGGCGTATACCATGAGGAGCGGATGAGAGAGCGTGGGGTCATAATTGACCGGCGTTCGGACGGAGAATGTAATTCCGCTTTCTGATTGCTCGTCATTCGTCACGCCACCCCTGCCCTGTCGTTCGTTTAAGACACACCTTGTTACAGATTGATCGGGGCCATAGGCATAGTGACCCAGTTCAGGCGGGTCGCCCTTGAATTCCAGGCAGCCAGCAAGGGCACAGGCTGAGACCCAAATGAAAAAGATAAAAAAGATGCTCGACATGGACAATCGTTGGTTGGCTTATACTCTACTTCATTTACCGGATCATTGAAGACATATTCGTAGAGATTAATATCACTCCCACCAAACCGAATCGGATCTTTCGCCGTCCATCGCCCTGTCTCGGAATCATAATCCCGTGTTTGGGAGCCGGTAGACTTCAAAAAGACGCTTCCTCTAGGGATACGTCCTCATTACCTTTTAGGGATAGCCCCGATTTCTAGAAACATAGGTCTTGGCTCAGGGCGGTCCCCTAGGTGGCAGCAAGCCGCTGAGTGCGTGAAACCTGCTACCCCCCTGTCACCTTCGGCGTCACGCTTACTCGCTCTTTTCTATATTCTTGAGCTTGCCTTTGACCGTGCCGGTGACCGTGACGTTGCCCTTGACCTTAACCTTGACCGTGTCCGTGCCCGTGACGGTGCCTTTGACCATGGGCTACACGACTATCTGTATGGTAGCGAACTCTTGGTCCGCTGCATGGATGTCGACGGCTATGTTTCAAAGCCCGTGCGCGAACAGCTCATGGACAGCATCCTCATAGAGCCGTGGGAACCAGCGGAAGACCTGAAATCTCTGCTGTCGTGAGAGTAGCCCATGCCACGCAAAAAACACCATCACATCGCGACCCAGGAATACACAACTCAAGACGCCAAGCAGCGCCTCCAGTACTACGTGGCCTTCCGTGACTGGAAACAAGTCCGGCGGCGCTTTCCCTGCGGCGACAATCTCAGATTCGCGCTCAAGGAACGTGACCGCCGCTTGGTCCAAAATGCCCAGCGCTTCGACTTCGACCGTGAGCAACAAGAGCAGGAGCGCAACCACCTGACCTTTGCAGAGTGGGCGCAGACCTGGCTGACCCTCCACGCCAACAAACGCAGCATCAGGAGAGACCATTATTCCGCACGATCACTCACAGACTTCTTCGGAGAAGATCGACTCGAAGACGTCACAACGAGTCGTGTCGCAGAATACAAACTGTGGCGCGGACAGCAGATCACACGTCACAAACGCCCCCCTTCCATCGCCAGGATGAACAGGGAGCTGGCACTCCTACGCTCCATGTTCATCCTGGCCGAACAAGGCGGGAAGATCGACCGACGCCCAGTGATCCATTTAGAGCAAGAGAACAACAAGCGGACGCGTATCGCGTCACCAGAAGAGCTCGCCCAGATATTGGACGCCATGCCGACTATGCGCGCCCGCCCCTCATCCTGCAACGTCAGACAGGTATGCGGGCCAACGAGGTGATACAGCTCGAATGGCCAACAGGTGAGTGGAACGACCCCATGCCACCGACCATCGACTTTGACCAGGCGCTTATCCGCGTCACCTCCACCCACACCAAAACCAAAAAGCCGCGTCTCGTGCCGTTGAGCCAATATGCGGCCGAGACCTTGCTCACCCTCTGGGAGGCGCGCAAAGGCAAAAAAATAAGATCCCTGAGCAACCGCCTATTTCTGGCGCCCGCCGGGCAACCGGTCGCATACAGCAAAGTCGAGTGGCCCTTCCGCCAGGCCCGGAAAAAAACAGGCATCGTCGGGCTCTGGCTCCACGATTTGAAGGGCACGTGAATGACCCAGAAAGTAATCGTGGAAAACCAGCCGCTTGACGCAGTACGGGCGATCAGCGGCAACAGCCGTGCCTCAGCCGAGTCCTATCTCCGTGCGCAGCTCGACCATCTGCGCAGTGTCCAAGGCGACGATGCCCCAAGAAGCTTCAAAGACCTTATAACGGGCAAATCAAACGATTCATCGCGAAAAAGTTACAACGAGGGTACCACGAAAAAGAACACCGCGCCAAAACAGAGCGCGGCAGAAACCTCGTAACCTACTGATTTTATTGATGCCGGAGGCGGGACTTGAACCCGCACGAAGCTATGCTTCATGGGATTTTAAGTCCCATGTGTCTGCCTATTCCACCACTCCGGCACAGTAACAAAATCAACGCCTTAGACTAGGCGCAGTCACCTCACAACAGTCGATTGTCATTGTTTTTGTCATTGTTTGCGCTTCAAAAGCTGCATCGAGGCGCTCAGCCGCCTCTTTCAGGTCTCCCTCAGAAACAATGTGGCAGCGGTCAAAAATGCTTCTTGTCTTATGGCCTGCTATTTCCATTGCCACACGCTCCGGGATACCTGCCCTCACCCTATTTCTTACGGCGGTTCGCCTGAAGTCGTGGGGAATCTTACCCGCCAGCGCGGCCTCCTTGCAAGCCCTTCTCCAGGCCACATATGGGTAACGGATTTCATTGCCACTCCGGTGAAACACGTATGGGCAGTCAGGATAGTACGCAAGGTGTTCGCGCCACTGATTCTCAAGAACGCCACGCAAAAGGTTGGGCAGATATACGAGACGACCTTTCTTCGTTTTTGTCGTCCCAACTTCCAGTCTGACGGTTCCCACCTCCAAATCCACTTGCTCCCACGTCAGCGGTAGTACCTCACTCATGACGCGCCAGCCGACTTGGTAGGCAAACGTCATAGGTGGACGCAAATATTCTGGTAGCTTGGCAAGCACTGCATCAAACTCGATACGCTCAAAAAATCCTTTTCTCACATTGTCCTCAGTGAGGGTCGGGATGTATGGCTTTCGGATTATCTTCTCTGCCTGCAACGCGAGATTAAACATGCGCTTGAGACATGCCAATTCGCGCCCTATTTCCCCATTGCTCGCCCCAAGGTCGTGCCGATGCAGGATGAACGCCTGCACATCCTGTGAGGTTATCTCCTGGGCCTTTTGCGCGCCGAAGAACGGGCGGAGATGCAGCCGGGTGCGCTGCTCCACCCATTTGGCCGTTTTGCGGCCATTGATTCGATAGTCAGTGAGAATACCCTCCGCCAGTTCGTCAAATGTGACCCGTTCCATCGCTGGGCCTGCATAGTGCCCCTCTGCGATCTTTCCGAGCTTCGCCCGCAATACTCTTCTGGCTTCCGCCTTGTCCCTCGTCCGCGCCGATTCCCAGACCTGCGTGCCCTTCACAGAGTAACTGATCCACCACGTATGACCGCGTAGATACACAGTCCCTGAGCCATGTTTATATTTCGGCATCGTTAGCCCTCTGTTCCCCGTTATTTTCGTCGCCGCTTCGACAGGGCCACTTTCACAGATTCTCACGTGCCAAGTTCTTCTGCTCGCGATACCGTCGATTGTTCTGCGCGATTCCCACATCGCGCAGAACAATACTGCTGGTTTCCGTGCTCAGCGTAGAACCATCGAGACGTGGGCTTTCCTTCTCTGTCGATCTTGCAGTTTTCCTTACAGTCCCTGAGCCTGGAAAGATCCGCCTGGCAGAACGTTACGTGCAGTTCGAATGTAAACGCCTCAGTCAGGGGTAATTTTCTTCGGTCTTCCGGCCTGATCGACGGCACGAGCGCCCAGCTTCGGTCCTGCGGTCTGCTCCCCGGCTCGTAATCCTCCGTGGGCACCATCTCAAACCCCACGCGCACCCCAGTCACCGTTGTCCACACCCATGATTCATCACAACAAGAGAGACCGGCCTCGTCACGCATCGTCCCGCGCTGGATGCTGTTTGCGATTTTCACGCTCGGACTGTTGTTGGTCCTTCCTTTCCTGAGGCGACAACTATCACCACAGCGGCCAGTTCAGCCGGAAAGACAGCAGTCCGTATCCACGATATCTCGGACCCCACGACCCGCTGAGCCTTCCGTTCCCTCCACACACATGCCCGCGCCCGGTCTCCTCGCATCGGCGTATGTCGAAGACCGCCAAACGGCGCAGGCGGCTCCGCCTGTCCGTATCCCTGCCGATACACCAGGCCCTGTCTCCGACCCACGCCTGCCGCCTCCTCTGACTCGGGTTCAAGGTCCGCATACACTTAACATACGGGCCACACAGGAAGTCTGGCTGTCCGTTATAATTGATCAGACTAAAATAAAAGAAGCCTTCTTAAAACCTGGAGACCAGGTCATGTGGGTAGCGAAAACAGATTTTGTGGTCAGTGTAGACAAGCCAGAGGGATTCCGCTTGATATTCAATGGAAACGACCTAGCTCCGCTGTCTGAAAGAGGACAACAGCCGCTCCCGCTCCATCTTCCCCCAACGACTGCGGACAGCGAGAAGACCGGCTGAGGACGTGCCCGACCTTCTCCGTTAGTATTTCCGAATGACCTGCTGGGCGAAATCTTTGTACACCTCCCGGCTTGTTTTAAGCGGCGGCAGGAGTGAGATTTCCTCAAGACCCGCTTGCTCAGCTTGACGAACCGCCGCGATCAGCTCGTCCGGTTCGCCGACCATGCACGATCCCTTGATCGTCTTGGGGGTGATGAAGCGCCGCTCCTCGGGCACATGGTAGGTGCAGTGCCCATCGTGAATCTGAAGGTATCGCTTTTCCTTAGGCGTCTGCATACTTGCAACCTGATCCCGATATTCTTCCCACACCTCTTGAAACGCTTCGGGAACGCCGTCTTCCCGACCCGTTTGCTCGTATATCTCGTATACAAAATGCAGAGCACAGGTCACCCATGAACCACACGCCTCAATGACGCGATCAGAGGTTAGGGATTCCCCCGGTTTGAGCACAACGGCTGTTGTCAGCGCGGTGGTATGGAAATTACCGGGCAGCGTCCGTCCGGCTCGCTCAGCGCCGGCCTTGACTCGATCCATATTGGCCTGCAGGACTTCTTCCTGTTCGTTAAAGAGGGAAACCAGCCCATCACCGAACTCACCCGCAGTCCGCAGGGCGAGCGGTCCGTTTGCCGCCACATAGATGGGAATGGGATGTTCCAGGTCCAAAAATCCGAGGTCCTGGTGGAGGAACTGAATCGTCCGCGTTTTATCATTTAGCGTGTATTCAACCTCTTCTCCTCTTAGAAGGGTACGTACGACACGAAGATATTCGCGGAAATCTTTGATCTTCATTGGTTGCATGCCCATCACCCGCATTGCGGTATGGCCGGTCCCTATGCCGAGAAAGACACGCCCCGGAGCAAGCCGGTTAATTGTTGCAATCGAATGCGCAGTGACTGGAGCAATCCGTGTGCCTGGAATGGCAACTCCGGTACCCAGGCGTATGCGCGAGGTATTGTGAGCAGCTATGGCCAAAGTGGCATAGCAGTCAGACCAAATCATCTGGGAGTCAGGGACCCAGGCGGCATCGAAGCCGAGGTCTTCGACATATTTAAAGACATCCCAATTGTCGATTTTGGTGTGCGCAGTAATGCTGAATTGCATAATTCTCCTCCTTGTTTTCTCAATCGGACGGTCTCCATATTATCAGTCCGGAGTAATCACACTACCCACGTACGCTCCGCACCCTACCCACCCCATAAGTACGGCGACTATGGCGGGTATGATTTGACTCCTCTCCCATCTCATTTTAAGCTAGGTAAAAGACGGCGCATTTAACTGAGAGACGTACGCGTATACTGCGAGAGAATGTGGATTCTCTCGCTGTTAGCCTCTGCCCATCCACCACGGTACTCCGTAACATGTTGGCATCTTTTTCCCGCAGTAATGGAGTCGGTTACACTATCCAGAGTCTCTTCTCCGGCTTCGGACTCGCAGTCCTTATCCTCTTCGCCGGCTGCAGTGCAAAACAGGCTGTCGTCAAGACGCAAGACGCCGCCGCACTCTCTGTCGCCCAAACGGACACCCCTCTTCCGCAAACACGTGCAACAAGCGCTCTCAGCGATCCCGAGACCGAGTTAGCCTGGGAATTTTTGGCCCAGGTAAACGACCAAGGGGAACTACACCGGGTACCACCGCCAGTCTCTTCTCAGCCCCAGCCCTCTACCCCAGCAGCGCAGCAAGAAAAGGAAGAACAGGAAGGAGCTGAGGCTGTGCCTCTGCCCCCCCTGCGCAAACCCCAGTACAAGGAGTCCTCGGGATGGCTCGCCTGGGTACCCGGTGTCTCCAGAAGCGACACGTCAAGCAATGGCAACGCTCAGTACCGGACAGAACAAGATCTCTTAAAAGCGGTCTCCGAGTTTCAACGCGTGGCTACAAAAGACACCTATCGCTTTCCGCTGCCCAAAGATGTGACTGGGGCGAATGTCCATAAGGCAACATTAAGGCGCTTCCAAGACTTTGAGACCAAGCATCCCGGTGCCTATGCTGCTATTATTGCCTTTACTCGCGGCCGGGCCTATGAGGGCTTGCACGCCTATAAGGAAGCCTTGGCCCAGTATCGGCTGGTGAGCCAGGGCAAGAGCCGGCTCAAACCCCAAGCTATCCAGGCGATCCAATCCCTGACCGCGTTTCAAACTCTCAGGCGACAAACGCCACAGGCGACAAACGCGGTGGAATACGTCGAAGCGCTCGACACGCAAGCGCGACAGTGGCGTGCTCTGGCCCAGCAATACGCGGATACTCCCTATGCCGCACTGGCTCTTGAAGAAGAGGAGCGTCTCGACCGCGCCAAGGTCACCTTTCTTGCAATCAACCGCTACCGGATTGAAGATGGCAATGAGAGCGTGATCTTGGCCTATCAACAATTAATTGATAAACACCAAGAGAGTAAAAATCGCTACAGTTACAAGATTGCGCTGGGCGACTTCTACTTTATGTTAGCCCATGAGTATACTGCCCAGAATGATCCTGAGAGTTTACGCTTTGAGACTGCAATATTTGAGGCACTCGGCCAAGCTGCCCTGCGTCATTATGCAGCAGTCGCGCAAGAGGACGGTATTGTTGAAAAGCTCGAAGCGAAAGGAAAACTCGAAGCGCTGGAAGCCTATATGGCGAAAATCGGACGATTGGGACGCTAAACATTCCGGAACGAACAACAGTATGCTGTGGCGTCGATTCATGTTTTGTGTGTGGGTCTTGCTGCTCCTGACCATTCCGCTGCGAGCACGTATTGAAGCGCGCGATTTTGCTGATCCCTTAAGCCAGCGTGTGACGGCGTTTCTGCCGACGTATAGCCCATTTGTTCCGCCGCTACCGCCAGAGCGATATTTCCCGGATACAGTCGGAAAAGAAGTAGCCGAGGCGATCATTGACGGCTACCTCCACGACCCGACTGCGCTGCGTCAGCGTATTGAGAAGCTGTCTCAGCATGATCGCAGCCTCGAAGCCCAGGGAGAGTCGGCCACTGGCGTTACGCCTCTCGTGTCTGCCCTCTTATACCGCTCAATAGAGACAGACGGGGATCAAGACCTACCTCTAGTAGAACTGGATGCCTCCCCGGACGAGCTGCTGTCCAGGGCGGATCAACTCTATGCTGCCGAAAAACGCTATCGGGTGGCGCGATTATTCAACTGGGTATTATCGACCTTTGATGTGGCCCGTCTCTTTCTCGGCGCACCAGCCAGCCCGAGCCCGTACGCAGCCCAAGGCGTCGTGTCTGAGGTAGGCCGCACCTCCGGACCAAGCCCGCGCGAGCGCAAAGCCTTAGTCCTCTACCAGCGCTTCCTCGACCAAGCGCCCGAGGATCCGCGTACCCCGGAAGTCGAGACGAAGGTCGCCCAGCTTGAAGAAAAACGAAAGACTGCGCTCGTCCAGGCCGAGTTAGACCAAGCCGAGCACGCCTTGGAACAAGAAGACTACTGGAAAGCCAACTTTCACTACCAGCTCGCACTGCTTGTTGATGAAAACGCTGAAGAAGCACGGACCGGTATCCGACAGGTTGAAGTTCAGCTTCAGCAATACGATGTACTCGATAACCAGGAACCTCAGGACCCACTTGCGGGGGTCAAACAGGCCGAGTGGGAACATAGCAAAGATACGCTGGCCTATCTGCTGCCTGGCGGTGCCTTTGTCAAAGACAACGTTGTTGTCGCGGGTCTCCAGCTTGGCACCGAGGGGCTTGTGGGTGCGGCTACCTTCGGTGCTCTCACCCTGGTCCAAACGTTAGGCAAAGTGTGGCAGGTCATCATGGGTCAGGCCGTTTCCCGCCAAGGGATTATTACTGAGGGGGAGAAATATCTGCACGATACGCCTCCGGAAAAACGCGCACCTGAGATCTATGCCATTTTGGCCAAGGCGTATAAAAAAGACGGTAAGGTCGAAAAAGCCATCCAGTATTATACCTTAGCCGGTATGCTGGAACAGGTGCCGGAACTCCAAGAAAATGCGGCAACCGCGCTGCTCGAACACGCCAAGACTAGTACGCATCAGACCGAAAAAGAAGCCTCTCTGCGCTCCCTTATTGAACGCTATCCCAAAACCGAAGCCGCCCAGGAGGCCGCTGAGCAACTGCGCGAGGTCAGCCGTCCAGAGAACCAAGGACTGCAATTGAGCAAACTGTTTCTGCGCGAAAATCCCGACTTGTTTGGTCCGCAGGGGTTGGGCCTCAAGCGGGAACTATACGACGGCAATTGGCGTAATGTCGAGCTCACGGACGACGGCATCGTCGTCTCAGCGCACGGTGAGGTCACGCTCTTGCTGGAAAGCGATAGCGGTCCCCGGACCAAGGTCTACGCCGTCCCCACCGCGTCCTGGCAGCAGTTTTGGCGCCGGTTTCGGGAAAAGGGGTATGAGGATGCCGTATATCGCGGCGATCAAAAGATTGCCCGACTCGTACAGGGTGCGGAGCCGGCAGACGTGGCGCTCAAAAGCGAGTTTGAGAAAAATGAGGAAGACGGCTGGCGGGTGTTGCCTCAACTCACCGGCAGTATCGGAGAAGGGTTTGACGTACGCGGCATCCTGCCCAAACACGTGTTGGGCACCCGCGTTGCCTTTGGCAACGATCAGTACAGCAGCTATGTAGGTGTCGAAGTCCCCATGCCGCTTATTCCGATTGATTTTCTCCTGCTAGGGCGTAACGGTTTGCCCTCGCTCTACCCACGCATTCGTTTGCCAAACCAAGACCTCAAGGACGAAAATCTCTATCGGTAAGGTGCGGAGGAGAGAGCTACGCAAGGGATTCCAGCTACTCGTTCGCAGCGTAGAAGACGAACTCGACATCCCCAATGCGCACGTTCATCCCACTCCTGAGCAGATTCTCGGAGGTCTGCTTACCGTTGACATGAATCCCGTTTTTGCTGTGTAGATCGAGCAGCACATAGCCCTGTTTAACCTTTTTTACCCGGGCATGTTCACGCGATATGGACGAGTGAGGGATAATGGCTGCACATTCTTCACCCCGACCGAGAATGAACTCGTCCCGAGAAAAGGCGATCTCACGCGGCACTTCCTCAAACGGGCTTTGACGGACGAGTCTGGCATACGGTGCAGTCTTTTCAGGTACAACCGCGGGCGCAGACGAACCGGGGCTCATGGAGCTTGCTCCAGCCGTCGCAGTCTTGATCATACTCAGCACGTCGGCTGGTATTTCATTGAGCCGAACGCGCGCCAATAACAGCAGGCTGCCACAAGCCAGCAGCGGGATCACCACATTCCACCAGCCATAGGCGGCGAAGACATGCGGCGCTGTAGCGCCAGGAACAGTACTGGTCGCCACAACCCGAGCCCCCCCGACCCCACGCACCTGATACTCTACGCGCGCCTCGCCCGCCCCGTTTGGATGATCCACCGTGAGCGCCACTTCCCGTTCCGTTCCATCTTCGATTGGGCGGGGACTGAGATAGGTCAGGAAATATTGCGAGGCTAACGAGCGTCCGATCCCATCAATTAACTCGGGAAAACGTTCGCCCTCACTCACGATATTATAATGCCGACCGGACGTCTCCTTGGCTATTTTATAAAGGTCGGGCGCGATAAAAGGCGGTGGAGAGATTGAGAAGACGTTGAGATTGGCCTTTTTGATCTCGACTAAGACTTCGGCTCCGCTGAGTTGAGTGACCTCCCGCCCGTAGGGGCTGTCTTTCTCTGAGCCGTCTCCGCGGGTGTGATTTGGCGCGTCCGTAATCAGGATAACCACAGCCTGGGCCTCCGGACGAAATGGGAAATGGCTCGCCAGCAGCAAGGCGTCAAGAGAATTTTCCGGAATATCGCCCCCGCCCGACGGCCGTAACGATCCGACCCAGCTTTTAAACTCGCGGGCGCTGCGGGTAAAGACCTTGTCATCTCGAATGATATAGTCTTCAAACGTCACCAGCCCCAGACGATAATCACGGTTGGCTTTGGCTAAGCGCTCAGCAAAAGCAACCGTGGCTTCTTTCATGCCATCAATGAATGGCCCCATGCTTTCAGTGACATCAAACACCACCACAATATCGACGGGCCGCCCCTGTTGCTCGCCTCGAAAATCAATAATCTGAACAGTCTGACCGTCCTCCTGCACCTCAACGTTTTCAGGCGTCAATTGTCCAACCGGCTGTCCTCGCATATCGGTTGCATTGAAATACAGCCCGACTGCACCGCCATTCGCAAAATTTTCAAGATGTGGGTTGGTCACAGAGACCACGACCGAGTCAGCTGCTCGGACACCAGGCGCCACAAGGAGGAAGACGAAAAGACAGCAGGCATGGCAGACCCCCAATGGTTTCAGAAATCTCATACTCAAACGCCCCCTCAAACTTCCTGGAGAATGGCTCAGCCAGCGTGCTACTTCCCCGCCCGTTCTCGAAATAGCAGCAACGTCCCACCGAGCTCAACACGATCGCCATTCTTGAGTTGAACAGGTTGACCCACAGGCGTACGATTCACACGGACTTGGCCTTCACCTTTAGCCAGGACAAAACGACTCTTGTGCTTTTCCACCACGGCATGCAGGTTTGCGACTGAGCGGTCACCAAACAGTCCCACATCACTTTCCTCCGCACGGCCTATGGTCGTTCTAGGTTTGGTCAAATGATACTCCCGGCCTTCGCGCGCATTGCGGCTTTGCGATCGGATCACCATGAACCAGCCGCGTTTAAGCAGTTCGCTGACCAGCCCAATCCCGAGGCCGATGAGTGCGCCCAGGAGTGCCAGGGCAATCCCGCGTCCCGCCGTCTGTGGCAATAATACGGTCACGATCTGATACACCGCTCCGCCTATGGCGCCGCCCAGGCAGCCGCCTATGGCGCCATTGCGCAAACGCACTAAGGAATGCCCGACCCAGCCCGCGCCCAAACCAACCGCAAGCCCGAAGATGCCCCAGCCCACCATACGGCCACCCAGCCCGCCGAACACACCAAAAACAACCTCGCCCATGAGCAGCCCCACCCCACCGCCAACCAGGCCGGCCAGGCCGCCCAGCTTGACACCTTGCCACGCTTGGTTTTTATGGCCCGCGCTCAGTCCTTCGATCCCGCCGATAAAAGCCCCGACACACACGCCTATCATCGCGCCCAGGGCAATGGCCCGAAAATAGACATTCCCAACGGCAGCCAAAGGATCGGCCGCTGCCCAGCCAGCCAGGCCGCCCAGCAGGCCGGCTCCACTAAAGAGTACGAGTCGTTCACGAGACAGTTCCATACACACCACTCAATACGCACTACTCGGGTTTTCGAAGCACCCAGACTCTAGGACGACCCACCGGACAATTGCACCGACCACTGCCCACTCATGCCGAATGGGGCAACACTATACGTTCCACTCAGGCGATCGCCCTCTCGCCAGCCACGAAAATGATACACATTATTCCCAATCGGACTCTTGAATTCAACTTGATTGCCTTGCAGGCGCCCCTCTAAGGGAGCCGCACCATAGCCCCGTTCATGAATCACAAGATTCCCCCGCAACCCACCGTTGCCTTGGGGGCGGAAATGGACTTCCAAGGGAACCTCGCGCCCGGAGACCAGTCCCAACATGCTGCCGCGATGCGAATGCAGCACCGCGGTCAAATCTCGATCATCCTCAACCTGAAATTCTTTGGACGATAACGGGTAGCCGTTCACGTAAAAATCAACCCGGTACGTGCCAGGCACAAAGGCGCCACCGCTCGAATTCCCTATGCGCCCGGTAAAGGTCACGTTTTTTGTTTTTGCGGCAACTTCCTTGCCGTCCTGCACAGTGCCAAGCGGCTGTCCATTCGGCGCATAATAGGTGGCCTCGACGCGATTATACGAAGACATCAAACCCTGCAGCTGATTCCGAAAATCGACCTCCCAGGCCACAAAGCGGAGCTGAGACGCCCCAAAAGACGTCCTCGCCTTGGACAGGCGTTTCCCATTTTTTGCCGTATTGATAAAGCGGATAGCAAGGATAGACAGCGGTTTTTTACTCCGCTCTTGAATCAAGGCGAGACGTTGCGCCTCTGCCGCACGTCGCCTGTGCTCTGCCTCGACAGTCGCGGCAGAGGGGGTAGGAAGACTGGCTGCGGGGACGACGGTTCTATCCGTAAGCGTCGGCTCCAAGCCTGCGGCTTTTGCCATTTGCTGCGGATCCTTTTCAATCCGAACAGTCCGGCTGGCGAATTTTTTATCGCCAAGATACAGATCGAGTTGATACTCACCTGTGGCGCGCTCCTTGAGTCCCTCGAGCAGGGTGATGCCGCGCAGTTCAAGCTGTTCTTCTTCTGGCCGGACAAATCGGCCGGCAGAACTTTTGCCGGCCGGCCCACCCTCGGGATCGAAAAAGCGTCCTTCTAAGCGATAGTCTCGACCTTCTATGCCGCTCAGTCGATTGTTGACCACCACTTCCCAGGTCAGATATTGCACCTCACCGACCGTATAACTCTCTTGAGCCTCGCCCAGTGGGGTTCCATCCCGGGAGGTGTTGGTCACGGTCAGCGTGACCAGCTCTAGTGGGTCGGCTCGTAAAGCGCGGAGGCGTTTCTCGCGTTCCCAGGGTAAACTGGCCACAAAGGAACGAAACCCCTCCCGACGCGATTCGGGTAGCCAAACCTCAATCTGCTGCCAGGGAATTTTTTCGCCGAGCTGGTGCAGCGGGTTACCTTGCAGCAATTCCGGGCTTGTGTACAACCCATAGGCGCTTCCGGCCACGAGCATGACAAAGAAGACGGCGGCCAGCATGCGCGCCCAGCGCCTCTTCGTACGCGGCGGCGCAAGCGGCTCGATCTTCTCCATCCCTTCAAGCAGCTCAATCGACTCAGGTAACGGCTCCAGCATTTGGGTCGCGGACTGGGCAGAGCCTACGGAACTGGGCTGGGCCCTCTGTCCCCGACCGTATAGGAACATTTCTTTGAATACTGCGGCGCTCGCGGGTCGCTCCTCCGCTTTGTATGCCAGTGCCTGGTCTATCGCCTGGGCCAAAAATGGGGCCGCGTCGGGCTTGACAGAAAGCACCGGAGGACACGAAAACGGCGGGTGTTTTTCAGGATCACGTCCGGTGAGAATATAGTGTAGGGTAGCAGCGAGACTATAAATATCAGAGCGTCCATCGACTTTACCCGAGTACTGCTCAGGCGGTGCAAATCCCGGCGTTCCGATCAGCGTCGCTTTCCCCTGCGGAGAGAAAAGTCGGGCTATGCCAAAGTCGATCAGCACAATGCGGCCGTCCGGTCGTATGATCACATTGCCCGGTTTCATATCCCGATAGATGACCGGCGGGGAAAAGCTGTGCAAATACGTTAAGACGTCACACAGCTCACGACCGATCTCGATCACTCGGCTTTCGGGTAGTTGCCCAGCCTGGGCCGCGACTTCCTCTTCGAGGTTCTTCCCCTCGATAAAGTCCATCACCAGATAGTGGCAGTTGCCCTCACCGAACCGGTCAAAAATAGCGGGAATAGCCGAGTGGGCTAATTGAGCCAGGGTGTCCGCTTCTCGATGAAAATACTCGATGGCCTGGGCGCGCTCTTCCGGGTTGGTAAAACGGTCAAATATTTCCTTGATGGCCACACGACGGTCGGTCAGGCGCTGGTCTTGGGCGATATAGACCACGCCCATGCCGCCGCCGGCCAGAAAGCGCTCGATTTGATAGCGCCCGGCGAGGAGCGTTCCGGGTTCAAGCTGACCACTTTCATTCCGAGACATGGAGGCAGGCCTCACTACTCGTGAAAAACTACAACAACCGAGGTATTGTCACTACCACCGCCAGTATTGGCGGCAACAGTCAGTTCTAATGCCGCATCGTACGGGGTGCGGTGGCGGCTCAAGATGTCTGCCAGCGCCGAATCATCGACATGGGCCGTGAGCCCATCACTACACAGGAGCAGCCGAGCGCCACGCTTGAGCGAGCGTGACAGGGTATCCACCGTTACGTCTTTCTTACTCCCTAAGGACCGAATGAGCACATTCCGATGTTCGTGTGTCAAGGCCTCTTCTGGTGTCAACTGGCCGATCTCTACCAGACGGCTGACTAACGAGTGGTCCTGAGAAAGTTGGCAAAGCGCACCACGCTCGAACAGATACACACGACTATCACCCACCCAGGCCAGGGTCAGTCGCTCAGCCCGGACTAAGACTGCCACAATAGTTGCCCCAAGGCCGGCCGATTCTGGATGATCTTTCCCGTATTGAACTATCTTATTGTTCGCGGCCTCTACGGCCTCACGCAGACGCGTCTCCCAGGCGGCATCATCACCCACGCTATCATCATCATCACGCTCCCTGCGCCTACGCTCCCTGCGCCTACGCTCCCTGCGCCTACGCTCCCTGCGCGCACGCTCTCTGCCCAGGCTGCTTCAACCTGCTCAGCAACCGTCTGGATGGCCATTTGACTCGCGACTTCTCCAGCTTCAGCGCCGCCCATACCGTCGGAGACAATATACAGTCCGTTAAAATTGTCCCCCGCGATTGTGCCCTGCCCCACTTCTTTGACCAGGACGGCGTCCTCGTTATGATCGCGCACCTGTCCAACATCGGTCCGCCATGCTGAACGGATAGAAGCGGACCGGTTGAGGGTAAGCAGCGCCGTTTTGAGCGCCTGAGGATCCGCATACCTCTCCGTAGGCTCAAGGGCGAGTGCTCTTCCCAAGATCCTCTCGAGAGCGGGAGTCAGGACCTTTTCCGGATAGAATACCGGGGGTTCCGGCTGAACGGCCCAGCCTTCGACCGGCAAACGTTTCCCGACCAAGATGGCGTATAGACAGGCCCCGATAGCAAAAACATCAGCCGTTTCTCCTAGGGCTCCCGGTTTATAGGCTTCAGGCGCGGCATAGCCATCGGTCAGAAGATAGTTGTCATGCGTCGTATCTCTCAAGCGTAGGGCTTCAAGCTGCGACAGATGCAACCGCCCGTCTTTGTCCAGCACCAGACTGTCTGGCGGCAACTCAATGCAGAGCAGTCCGTGCCGCTGCAAGACGCTGATCGCTTGACACAACTGGACCCCCCAGCCCACGGCTTCTCGTTCGGTTGTCCGGCCGATGCGGCTACTGAGACGAATGCCCGAGATTATCGGCGAGGCCAGATAAATCCGTTCCTCAGTTTCGATACACTCTTCAGGCAGAAGTAGAGCCGGATGCCGGATGTCAACGAGGTGTTCGTTCAGTCCAAATAGGCCGTCACGTTCACGACCAGCCAAGTCAGGAGTTGAGTCATTAGGCAAGTCATGAGAACGGTCACGCAGACGCTCGGAGATCAGAAAGAGCCGTTCGTCTTCAGCCTGGCGTGTCGCCTGATAGCGATTCTCCTGACCTGTCGAGACGACCGACGTAATCAGGTAGGTATCAGCCAGGATCGTCCCCACCGTGAGGGGGGCAAGCATGGAATTCGAGAGATTCTCATCGCTCTCCTCCAAGGTTACCCCACAGGCGCTACAATATGTTTCCTCGACGGTATTGGCTTGTCCACACTCAGTGCAGACAACGGTGTCCTCGACCCTCACAGCATCGGCCGACAGCGGTGCAGAACCCATGCATCACCAGTTCTAGTATGAACGCCGCAAGGTCATGTCGTTACAGAGATTTTAAAGAAGGTTTTTCCAATGATGATCTCATCCCCATCTTTGAGCGTAGCCGGCGAGCCGGGCTCGAGGCGCGGTCCCCGGTTCACAAACGTGCCGTTCAGGCTACCGATGTCTTCAATCGTCAGCGTGTCGCCAAATTTAATCAGCGCATGTTTGCGAGAGATCCGCGCTTCGGGATCATCGTTCTCCATATCTACCTCAGGAAAAGAGCCCGAGTCCGGATCCCAGCGGCCAACCAGATTATCACCGGCCTGGAGTTCAAATACCTTGCCCACCGTTCCTCCACGGGTAAGCGTTAAAGCGGCGGTCATTCCGGCACCCGGCCCCTCACTCGCAGGAGCCTCTACCGGCGCGTCTTGCGGCGTATCTGCCGGTGTCTCTTGCGGCGTATCTGCCGGTGTCTCTTGCGGCGTATCTGCCGGTGTCTCTTGCGCTACCTCGGGTTCACTTGCAGTAGAGGCCTCTACCGGCGCGTCTGCGGCTTCCTCAGTCGCTGCTTCCGGAGCCGTTTCCGGTGCGTCTGCTGACGCATCCGCGTCAGCAGCTTCCGGTGCAGCAGGAGCTTCTGCGGGAGCAGGGGTTGCATCCGCAGCTCCTGCTCCGTCTGCGGCTATTGCTTCAAGTTTCGCACCACAGCTATCACAGTATTCCAGTCCATCCATATTTTCTTCATTACATTCAGCACAGCGGATCATAGCAGGG
The DNA here is from genome assembly GCA_963666315.2 of Binatia bacterium. Lineage (GTDB taxonomy): Bacteria > Desulfobacterota > Binatia > Bin18 > Bin18 > Bin18. The sequence goes on along the minus strand of CAXXHG010000024.1, from coordinate 17,509 downwards.
CCTCCTTCATGCATCTGAGAGTCGATACCCGGCTGGACTAGACGCTAGTCACGTAGGGCATCTTTCACACTGTCGGGATCGAGCAGTTGTGTTTTCCGTAAGGTTGCCTGAGCATTCAGCAACTGCGTTTTGGCCGCTCCACTGGCAAGACTCTGCGTCTTTTTCATCTCACTCTGCAGGGACTCAAGAGCCTGGGTGGCTTTGGAGTTGCCGAGTCGCTGGGTCCCGGCAATCGCGTTACCCAGCAGCCGCGTCGCTTTATCCGTATTGCCCGCAGCCATCGCGACCTCGGCCTGCATTTGGAGTTTGGCCACGCTGACTTGATCAACCAGATTCATGACATACCCATTGGCTTTCCCAATCGCGGCTCGATCAAGCGTGTAGTTCACCACCACATCGAGACTTTCTCGCTGGTTCTTTGCGTCGGGCGTATCGTAACATAAATCGGCCTGAGCTAAACGGACTCGGCCAGGTCGGCGGGGCGGCAAGACTAAGACAGCCAGCGCCGAACTCGGTGTGCCCGCTTCAATATCCCCGAGCGGAAGACTAATAGTCCGATTGCTATCCGGGGTGATTTCTTTAAATGGATAGATCTGAGGACTCGCCCGAAACGCTTCTTTGACCTGCACCCCGGCGCTCAACTGCAGCTCGATACGCGCATTCGTCAGGGCAACATTCCGCAGGCCCTGGAGTTCTTTTGAGAAGAGGTCGGGTATCGAAGCCGGGTCAGCAATGAAGTGATAATTAGCCCCACTCGCTTCCGCCATTTCCATGAGCAGCTTTTCGTTGAATTCGACCCCCACCCCCAAAGTGCTACACGAAATACGGTCCCGGTGCTGGCGAGCCAAGTCTAAGCATTTCCGCTCTTCGTAGGTCTGTCCATCCGTTAACACCAGGAGCCGATTCAAGCGGTTCGGCGAGTAGTACTTCTCCACCTCGGCTAGGGCTGCTTCCATCCCTAGTGCCATCTGCGTCCCACCCCCGATCTCCAATAAGTCCAGATCGTCTATCGCCCTCTTCACACGAGCCTTGTCAGACGACACAAGGTCAGCTGTTGCGGCAACTGCAGCGGTATCCGCAAAGGCCACGACTGCGGCCTTGTCGTCCGGACCAAGATTATCGACCAGATATTTCACGGCTTCGATCACATTATCGAGCCGCTGTTCATCATACATAGAGCCGCTTCGGTCGAGGACGATGCCCAAATTGAGTGGCAAACGGACTCCCGCCCCTTGTTGCGGCTTCGTCTCCATAAGCACGTAGAGAATGAAATTTTCTGCGCTACTGAGCACGGCATTTCGGCTCGTCAGCGCTTGGAAACCAACAGCACCAGACACTGGAAACTCCTTTTCTCACAAGAAGATTGTTGAATTTTTTATCTCACGTTTCTTGTGGGTACGCAAGCTAAGTCTAAGGTAAGTCACGAGAAAATATCATTTTTTTATTTTTCCGGTTTTCGAAATTGATCGTGACAGCTTTTGCAGGTGCTAAAAACTTTTTTCATTTGGGCCTGCACTTCGGACTCTGTCCCCTGTCCGACTGCAATCACCAGGGTATCGGCCTCGGTACTCAGCGCGCTGGCCAACGCAAGAAAGGCAGCCCAGTTTTGCCATATCTCCACTTTGGCGCGAGAAGAGTCCGTCGTGCTGCCTGTGGGAAAGAGCGCTTCAATCCGGGTGGCATGGATGGCCAGCACTTGGGCATTCAGCTTGGCTTCCTTACGCTTGCCCGCGTCGATCTTGGCCTTCATCTCTTTGGCATTCGAGCCTATATTCTCCATCAGGTAAGAGCGAAACGCGATCACATCGTGTGGATCAGGCAGGTGCGTGGGGTGACTTTCATGCGCAAGCCCCAATCCACTCAAAAAGCCGACGACAATGACGGCAATACTCACAACAGCTGATTTCATTACTACGCTCCCTCCTTACTTCGGAGAAACACCACGTATTCTGTTTGGTCGCAGCCTCTATTCACTCTACGTGCTGAACAAGTGGGATCACATTTTTCAGATACTTGGCCACAGCCCGCACATCTTCGTCCGACATGTCCTTGTATCCACCGGCGGGGACACCTTCAATGCCTAGTGCCATTAGGCCCTGGACATTATCAAAGTTGGGCAGAAAGCCGGTCCGCAGCAAAGAAATGATCTCTGCCTCGCTCCACTCCCCAATCCCGGTCTCGGGATCGGGCGTAATATTGGGTGTCACTTCGCCGTCAATGCCATCTGGATTACCGGCGAGCGCACGCGTGTCATCCAATGTTCCGAATACAGTCCGGGGGGTGTGACACTCTTGGCAATGCGCCAGGTGCTCACTGATGTAACGTCCACGTTCGATAGGCCCGTGTGAGGAGGGTGAGCGGCCGGCCGCCGCTTCCACAGCTGTAAAGAAGAGCCAGCGCCAGACGCGCATGGCCAGTCCGGACAATGGGATACTCACCTCGTGGGGAGTATTCTGCTGAGCGACCGGCTCAAGGCTGCGCAGAAACACGACCAGAGCAGTCACATCGGTATCAGTCATAGCGTTAAACGCAGGATAGGGCATGACCGGGCTCATGACCGTCCCCCGTCGGGCTTAAGACCAAGCCGGATCGAATCAATGATTTCCTGATCGGTCCAACCCCCTATGCCATAGCGTGTGTCCGGGGTGATATTGGTACCGTAAAACGTACCATACGGAGTCTTCAGCGCACGTCCGCCCGCATTAACCACTCCCCCCGCAGACGTGTGGCAGCCACACCCACCCGCAAGAGAAAACACGTATTGCCCTTGAGCAAGCAAGTCAGGATCCAGATTAGTATCCATATTGGGATCCGTGTCAGGACTTTCGGCCCAGGCGGCGTGGCTCAGGCCCGACCAGAGCAAGATCGGAAAGACGAGAAGGACCAGAAGAACGATGCAGGCTCTCAGCAAGGGCAGTATCTCCGCAGTATCTCTCATTGTCCTACGGAACAGTGTATACCACATCGGAACTCGGCATATACGAAAAACAAGCACCAGTTTGAAAGTCTGTGGAATGGACACACTCCAAATGCCAGCACTCCCATTATGCTCATTATGCAGCCTCCCTTTTGACGCTGCTCTCAATTTCTTTTACACACAGAGACGTCGATACTCACGCCTTGCTCTGTTTCTCTCTCTATCTCGTTATATGGCTCATATGTGCCGCCTGCGGCGACGCCGCAGACCTAGGGCCGGACCGCACAGATAGCCCGCTACGCATCGGAGCCGATGAACCCTCACTGCGCTTCGGCACGGGATCGGAAAGTGGCGGCGGAGTCAGCGGAACACGACAGATCGAGGACACGGTTATTCACGGCAATATTTTTGATGTACGGCCGGCAACTGCCAGGCCCATATTTGCATTTGCTTACGTAAATCTGCGCGATCCCGTTCGTTTTCTTGAATTTGACGACACAGAAATAGCTCTGGTTCAGGCAGACCAGACCTTCACGATTGAGAATCTTGCCGCCGGCGACCTCACTCTGGTGTTTCTGCTTGACGAGGTTGGAGTGAATCAAGATGGGACGATTGTTGACGGTGATCCTATCGCCATCTTCCAAGATCCCAATGCTACGCTCGCATCCATTTCGGCAAACACTCAAGTCAGTGTGGAAAATATAGACGTCAACTTCGATCTGGACGATCCACGTCCAGGAACGGCCCGGGTCGAGTCTGAGTCGAATATCATTGTGAGCCAAAGACCTCGGGAGCCCCAGGATTCACTAGTGGATCCACTATAGGCAGCGTAGCAGTCCTGTTGGGATTTTGGGGTCTTGGGACAACGGCAACGGCCTGCTATTTTACACAGCATGAATCGACTGGGTTTAGGCTTGAGCGTGGGTGGCTTCCTCCTCCTTGGGGGAGCAAGCCTGCTGTATCTGTTCACTACTCTCGGAGAGACTTCACTGTACAGCGCGTGGGGCTATCCCCTGTATGCCGACTTTCAGAGCGCCACGGGTCTGGGCCCAGGCGCGCCGGTTGAGATTGCCGGGGTCCGGGTGGGCCGCGTCGATACGGTACAGCTCATCGGCAACCGAGCAAAAGTCAGGCTAACGGTACAGCACGGTATCGAGATTCAGGAAGACGCGATTGCCTCGATCAAGACCAAAGGCTTGCTGGGCGGGCCCTATTTACAGATCTCCCTCGGCGGCTCTGAAAAGATTATCCCTCCAGGCGGGATGATGCGGGAAACCGAGCCGCTCATCGACCTGCCGGGATTAATGGCAGCCTATGTTGCTAGCCGAAGGAATAACGGCACAACCGCCGTCTCTCCCTAGCATCTTCGGGCCACGCTTCATTTTCGGTCTACGCTCTGCCTCCTTTTCCCGATCTGCTCATCACACAACTGAACAGCCTGGACAGAGATATTAAGGAGTTTTGCGATCTCGGTTTCAGTCTTGCCCTTCCCGACCCAGTGCCAGACGGGGCTGCAATTCGTTCTTTTTGCAGTTCTTTTTGCTGTGTCCGCCTCCACGCCCTCCATATCAGGCTCGTTAGGCTCAGCAGGCTTGGCAAGCTAGGGTTGAAGGGTGAGTACTTCAGTCCCTAATGGCTGCGCGGTGGGCGTAGGCGCGGTGGGCGTAGGCAATAACACAGCCGCCGGTGAAGCTGAATCTTCGTGAAGCCCAAGCTGGGAGCGTAAAACATCAAGCTCGTCTTCAAGGGCTTCTAATGCCTGCTCAATCTGGATGGTCTGTGCTTCCTGGCCCTGTAGCCCATCAACGTCTCTGCGCATGTCTTCAACCTGACGTACCAGGCTGGCAAGTTGCTTTTGCAGGTTCGCGACATCCTCAGCCTCATAGGATGAGCATCCGTACACAGCCGCCATAAGAATGACGAGACTCAGCCGTACGAACTCCTCCAATGTGCCTCGCACCTCTCTCCTCCTATTCTGTCCGGTCCCGTTGTCGGCGTCTGCGATAGGACGCGGGTTTCATCCGAATCTTGCCACACTGTGGGCAACGCCATTTTTCCTGTTTATGCGGCCGATGGGCGTCGACTTTCATTTTTGTTCGACAGCGTAGACAGATCATTATGCAGTGTGCTGGGTGTAGCAAAAATTCGAACGAATACTATAGCCTGATACGCACAACTTCTATTGCCAGCAAACTCGGGGCTTGCCTGTTCCGATTGGGGCAGCTATGGGGGGAGGATTCTGGAGAATTTAGATTGGTCTATAATCGTTTCAATAGACTGCGGGGAGAGTGATCTGATGCTAAGTCCCTATCGTGTCCTTGACCTGACTACTGAACGCGGGCTGCTATGCGGCCAGATTCTGGCTGACCTTGGCGCTGACGTGATCAAGGTCGAACCGCCCGGAGGTTCATCGGCTCGAAAGCTAGGGCCTTTCTATCAGGACCAGGACGAAGCCGAAAACTCGCTGTATTGGTGGGCCTACAACCGCAATAAGCGCGCGATCACTCTGGACATCACCACAACCGAGGGCCAAGAGATTCTGCGCCGTTTGGCAAAGAGCGTACATTTTCTAGTCGAATCTGAAAATCCAGGTACCCTCGCCAAATACGCCCTCAGTTACGGCGACTTAGCACAGGAAAATCCCGGCCTGATTTATGTATCCATCACACCGTTTGGGCAAGATGGACCGAAAGCGAGTTACGCAGACAGCGATTTGATCATTCTCGCCTGCAGTGGCCCTTTGGTGCTTACCGGAGACGAAGACCGTCCGCCCGTGCGCCTGAGTGTTCCGCAGGGATATCTGCATGCGAGTGCCGCAGCAGCTCCCGCCGCCTTGATTGCCTTGTACGAATCTCACCGCTCCAATAAGGGCCAGCACATCGACATTTCCGCCCAGCAAGCCGCGGCCCAGGCCTCACAGTCGAGTATTCTTTGCGCCCCGCTGCATGAAGCCGATGTCCGCCGCATGGCCGGCGGCGCAAAAATGGGACCTCTGGCAATTCGGCTGCTGTGGCCAGCCAAGGACGGCCATGTCTCGATTGCCTTTCTTTTTGGCTCGGCGTTTGCACATTTCACCAAGCGGCTCATGGACTGGATCTACGAGGAAGGCGGCTGTGACAAAGAAGTCCAGGAGATGGACTGGGTTGGGATGGGCGGCCTCCTGTTTAGCAACGACCCAAAAACAGTCGAAGATTACGAACGCCTCAAGCTCATTGTTGAAGACTTTACACAGAGTCGCACCAAAGAAGAGTTATTCCGGAATGCCCGGGAGCGCGGTCTCCTCTTGGCTCCGGTGACAACAATTGAGGAGGTCACGCACAGTGAACAGCTGGAGTCACGTGACTATTGGACCTCCGTCAACCACGAAGAGCTGGGGAAAGCGTTTCGCTACCCCGGTCCTTTTGCCAAGTTTAGCGAACGGCCGATTACCTATCGACGCCGTCCACCTCGGATCGGCGAACACAATGCCGAGGTGTACACGGAACTCGGCATGAGTGACCAGGAAGTAACAGAACTGCAAAACAAGGGTATAATTTGAAGGGGCCAAGGAGGGCTACGCCATGCCAGACGGACAACACACCGACACGGAAAGCAATCAAGCCCTTGCTGGGGTCAAGGTGCTCGACTTCATGTGGGCTATGGCCGGGCCGGGCTCAACCCGGATTTTGGCCGACTACGGGGCGACCGTTGTCCGTGTCGAATCGACCACACGGTTTGACGCCGTGCGCATGGTCGGCCCTTTCCAGAACAAACAACCCGGCCCGAATAATTCCGGCTTGTTCAATAATCTGAACACCGGCAAACTGCCGATCACCTTGAACCTGTCCAAGCCGGAGGCAGGCCAGGTGATTCGCGATCTGGTGCGCTGGGCGGATGTTGTGACGGAATCGTTTTCGCCCAAAGCCATGCGCGCCTGGGGTTTTGACTACGAGTCGCTCAAGAAGATCAAACCCGACATCATCATGCTCAGCACGTGCCTCATGGGGCAAACGGGCCCGCACGCCAATTTTGCTGGGTTTGGCAATCTGGCGGCTGCGGTGTCGGGCTTTTTTGATCCAACCGGCTGGCCGGATCGTGCGCCTGCCGGACCGTTCGGCGCGTATACCGACTACATAGCCCCCTGGTATAACGCCGCGTCTATCCTGGCCGCGCTTGAGCACAAACACCAAACCGGCAAGGGCCAGCACATCGACTTGGCTCAAGCGGAGGCGGCGCTGCACTTTCTTGCTCCGTTTCTTTTGGACCAATCAGCCAATGGCCGCACCCAAACGCGCATGGGCAATCGGGACCTGAACTTCGCGCCGCATGGCGTATACCAAGCTGCGGGCGACGACCGCTGGGTGGCGATTGGGGTGGAAAGCGATGACCAGTGGCGCGCGTTGTGTCAGGTCATGAATCGATCTGATTTAGGCCGTGATGAGCGTTTCGCCACAGTCAAAGGCCGTCTGGCCAATCAAGACGAGCTGGACAAAGCCATCAATGAATGGACCAGCCAACACGGACCGTATGACGCTGAAGATAAGCTGCAAGCCCAACACGTCCCCGCCAGCGCGGTCGAGACCATGCTAGAGCAGTACGAAGACAAACAGCTACAGCACCGGGGGCATTTTGTTGACCTGGACCATCCGGATTTCGGCAAGACTACGGTCGAAGCGTCCCGCTTCAAATTCTCCCGCACCCCCGCGCAGATCAGAGGCACCGCCCCGACCCTCGGTCGCGAGAATCAAAACGTGCTAAAGAATATTCTGGGGTATAACGAGGACAAGATCACTGAACTCGTGGTTGCTGAGGTGTTGGAGTAAAGTCTTCTTTTAGCTCTTCGAGAACATGTAGAGGGCGCACTGTGGTGCGCCCTTTTTGTTTGTGCCTTGCCATTCCTCCCGAGTCCTTTGGCAAGCCTGTCTTGAGCGGAGTCGAAAGGCTCCGGACAGGGAATTTCCAGGTCATCGCGATGTCAGCACAACGATGATCTAATCTGTACACATATCCTGAATCGAGGGGGCAGAGCCGTTCCCAGTCCAATCGATCGGCTTTAGCGCGGACGTTATAACTGGACGATGGCGCAGGAGTTTGGCTGCGAGAGGCTGCGGCCTAACTCCTTTGATACGAGACTTGAAGGTTTGTCATGAAAGGTGCTACGGTTCGGAGACTTTTTATGATTGAAGAGCTATGTGGGATTTCGAGTTAAACGGCATGAAGTTGTAGTGTCTGCCCACTTCCTTAGGCAGCCTAATGGTCGTTGTGCGTTTGAATTCACACGGGTAGAAGGTGAAATGACACGTAGCGCGAGATTCCAGAGAGCTCAGCGTACTCAGCGTGATACAAGATGTGTGCGAGCTAGAGACTTGCACGTATATACATTGCCACTTCGTGGAAGCCTTGCCCGACGAGCTGGCGCCCCTCTTTCAAGCCCTGCAAGTCGCCGAAGCTGAAGACGTTGCCGAGCCGGCGCTTACATAATATTCTGTACCAACTCTAACTGTCCGAATGCCCGAGGCTCTTATCTGGCGCAATCACATCCCGCACGAGTTGCTTCAACTCCTTGAGTTCGGGAAAGCGGCCTGCGGCCTGTCGTGACCAGACCAGGGTATCATCCACAGACACCTCAAAAATACCGCTGGCTCCAGGCACTAAGGCCACTTCAGCAAGTTCAGTCGGAAAAGTAGTCAAGAGCTCTTGGGCCATCCAGCCCGCTCGGAGAAGCCAACGGCACTTGGTACAGTAAACGATTTCAACACGCGGATGCTTGCTCATAATGCCGAAAACAAAAAAGGAACCGTCACCAGAGACCCATACGATGACGTATGACGTGGCGTCGTCTACGGGCTGTCAGGCTCAGGAGTCGATGCGCTTACATCCGCGTTAGCTGCGACAGCGGATGCGGCGGCTTGTTCAGATTCGGCCGACCCAACTGCAGAGTCTTGTACTCCGGCTCCTTCAACTATCGTGGCCGTTACGGGGGCGAGCACATTCACGGTTTCTATGAGATTCATGACATGCCGGGTATTGGCACCTAAATCACCCTTGCCAACCCGCGAGGCTGAACGCACGAAGAGCGTGCTGCTTTCCTCGCCGGTTGCTTCGACCCGGATTGTCACGTCGTCTTTGAATCCGATCACCCGCGTGGTGACAACCGCTTCTATTTTTTTTGCGTCTGCATCGATGTTAGTCAGTTCCCACTTCAGTGCCTTCGCCGCTCTTCGCGCCACGTCAAACATGAACGCAGCAGGCGCAGCATACGCCCGCGGCTTGAGTTCTGGGAAAGGTGAGTCCACGGCTGTCTCAGCGATATTTGTCGAGAGATACGTCAGCAGCCGCGTGCCCAGTCCGGGTGGATCCGTCCACGGCAACTTATTGGCTATAAGCCCGGCGACCAGTAAAGCAGCTGACACGACCACTAAGAAAAAGACAACCTGTAGTAGCCCGCTCATAATTCGCATGACCTTCTCCTTTTCCCTTAGTGTGTTGAAGCGCTAATAAGCGGCTGCATTTCTTCCCAGGTTGTGACGGGTAGCGAGCATCTGAAATTGTGACAGACGTAGGCAGTGAGCTTGCCGTCAAGCTGTGTTTTGCCATTCAGGACAGACGGCATACCGCGTTGTGGTGGATCAGCAGGATCACAACAGGCCAGCGTCTTATTCGGAATAAATAAGCCATGAACCCGGCGTAGTAATATTTGCGTATCAGGGGCAGTCGACTCTCCAAGCAAAACAATTTCCTGGGGTCGACGCAGATAAAAATCCAGGGCGCACAGCATATTGCTGAATCCAAACGGATTCTGCTGCATGCCGTCGTAGAACAAACGCAAGACTGCTTCGGCCTTAGTCAGGTAGTCCTGATTTTCAGTCAGATAAAACAGCCGCAGGAGCACCTGCGCGGCCACGGAATTACCGGAGGGTATAGACCCATCGGACGCAGACTTTGAACGGCTAATCAATGTCTCGTGATCCGTGCTGGTAAAAAAGAATCCGCCCTCTTGCGCATCCCAAAACCGGGACAGTAACACCTCGCTAAACGCTATGGCGCGATCAAGATACTGTTGTTCAAATGTCGCTTCATATACATCCAGTAGTGCTGCTGAGAAACACGCATAGTCGTCGAGATACGCGTTGAACTTGGCCTGGTCGTCTTTATAGCTGCGCAGTAAACGACCCTCCCGACTCAGATGGGTGAGGATAAAATCGATGCTCTGACGGGCAATTTCGAGGTAGCGCGGATTGCCCAGGACCTTATACGCCTCGGCGTAGGCTGAAATCATCAAGCCATTCCAGCCGGTGAGGATTTTCTCATCCCGGCCGGGCTTTACCCGCTTTTCTCGGATACGGAAGAGCGTGTGCTTGGCTGCCGCTATCAGCTGAGTCACCTCATTCACGTCGCGCCGGAACAACTTGGCCAACTGCTCCATGTCGAGCGTCGGGTGGAGAATGTTCTTGTGCTCGAAATTGCCGACATCGGTCACATCGTAATAGCGGCAAAAGATTTCGCCCACTTCTTCACCCAGCAGCTGCATGACTTCGTCTTGCTCCCAGACGAAAAACTTGCCCTCGACCCCTTCCGAGTCTGCGTCTTGAGTCGAGTAGAAGCCCCCGTCCGGATGCAGCATCTCACGCTCGACATAGCAGAGTATCTCTTCAGCTACCTGCCGGAAAAATATATCCCCGCTGGCCTGGTAGCCTTCAAGATACAGCCGCGTCAGCAGCGCGTTGTCGTACAGCATCTTTTCAAAATGAGGGACTAACCAGCGTTCATCAACGGAGTAGCGATGAAAGCCGCCACCCAGATGATCATACATGCCGCCTTGGGCCATCTTGCGCAGCGTAAAGACGGTCATATCCAGATACGATCGATTACCGCTCGCCTGCGCTTGGCGCAAAAACAACGAGAAAACCATAGAATTCGGAAACTTGGGAGCCTGCCCGATACCACCATATGTCTCGTCATACGGCTGGCTCAGATTCTGTGCAGCTTTTTCGAGAGCCGACAGATCCAGCGTCTGTGTCGTCTGCTGGCTGTGGGCCAGTTTTTCCATATTGCCCAGAATCTCGGTTGTGGACTTTTCTACATCCGCCGGTTTCTCGCGGTAGGCTTGGGCTATGCCGGCCAGGACACGGGGGAATGCCGGGATATTGTGTCGATCTACTGGCGGGAAATACGTCCCACCATAAAACGGTTTTCCTTCGGGTGTCAGAAAGACCGTCATCGGCCAGCCCCCGCGGCCGGTGAGTACCTGCACCGCGCTCATATAGATTTCGTCAACGTCAGGACGTTCTTCGCGATCGACCTTAATGCTGACGACCAGTTGATTCATGAGTCCCGCGATCTTTTCATTTTCAAACGACTCATGCTCCATCACATGACACCAGTGGCAGGCAGAATAACCCACACTCAGCAGAATGGGTTTGTCCTCTTTTTTTGCCTTAGCAAATGCCTCTTCACCCCACGGGAACCAGTCCACCGGGTTGTGGGCATGTTGGAGCAGATACGGGCTCGTTTCTTGGGCCAGGCGATTGGTGAATTTGTGCGACATTAGTGTATGCGACACGAGGTCGCCTTTCAGGGTCTATATGTGCAATCTATATATGATAAATGCGCTTCGCCTCTCTTCTCAGATCGGCCTGAAAATCGGGGTGGGCGACTTCGATCAGGGTTGCCGCGCGTTGTTTGAGCGACTTGCCTCTCAGCTCGGCGATACCGTACTCGGTCACCACGTAATCAACAAAGGCCCGCTGGGCCGTCACCACACTGCCGGGCTCAAGCGTGGGAACGATGCGGGAGATATGCCGGCCTTTCACCATGGCACTCGACGGCGTCACGATGATAGACCGGCCAGGATTACAGTAGGCGGCCGTAATCGTAAAAATAGTTTGGCCGCCGGTACCGGTGTACATAAACGGGCCGAAAGACTCGGAGCAGGCCTGCCCGCCTAGATCAACCGCCAGCGCGTTATTGATGGCCACATAATTTTTCTGGTTGATCAGGATGCGCAAATCGTCGGTGTAAGTGAAATCATAAAACTCAAAGTTTGGGTTGCCATCGATGATGTCCAATTCATCCGGAAAGAGGCCGATGCCGGCGCTGGCCACCACCTTGCCCGGATTGACTGTTTTATACTTGCCGGTGATCACGCCTTCCTTCACCAAGCGTGCAATGCCGGCCGGAATCACTTCGGTGTGTATGCCCAGGTCATTCTTATTCCCGAGATACATACCGATCGGAGAAGAGACACTGCCCAGGCCGATTTGGACGGTATCGCCGTCATGGATTAATTCAGTCGCAATGAGGGTACAAATCACCTCGGTCACGGCCACTTCTTCTTCACTGCGCTGCGTGGCCGGCAGCACTGCAAGCGGCGTCGTCGGTTCTACGAAATAATCGATCTCGGATACATGGATATAATTTTCTCCTCCGGTCCGAATAAAGTCGTCATGCACCTCGGCGACAACCGTCCGCGCTGCGGCAGCCATCGTTTTGGACATGAATAATCCATGGCCGAAACTGCAGTATCCGTGTTTGTCGGGTGCCGACACGGGCGTCATATACACGTCGCTAATGATGCCGGGCGGCAGTTCGCCATGCCGGTAGTACATAACCGGGATAAAGTCGACATTGCCCTTGTCCATCAGCGGCCGGGTCGTCACGCCAAGATACGGGGTTTGGATGGTAAACGCTTGATCCGCGCCGGGCTGATCCCAGTCGAATAGCGGACCTATCGTACCCACCTTCACGTCGCGCAGCTCTTCCCTGCGCGCCATCAGCGCTTCACATAAGGTAAGCGGAGTGGCATGCAGCCAGTTGAATTGCACCGAGTCGCCATTCTGCACGATGTTTACGGCCTCCTGGGCAGAGACAAGTTTCTGTCCACACTGATCACGCCAATCCATACACCCTCCTCGGTTTGATCTGGTTGATGCATCGTTCTTTGGCCGGAGCATAAACTACGTGTCTCAGGAAAGCAAAGGATATTTCTTTCTTGTTACCCTTTCGTAGGCCTTTCGTTGAGCATGGCCCCGGGCTGTGGTAATGATAAAAGAAAGAGGCCCGATCCTAACCAGAAGCGAATGAGTACCGGCATTGATTTAAGGGAGTGAGTATGGATATTCGGATAGAATACTGCGCGGCGTGAAGCTATGAGCCAGAAGCCGTCAGTCTGACGGGCTATTTGCTCAGCCATTACAAACAGCGCATTCAAAATCTGACCCTCGTGCCCTACGATGACGGCCGCTTCGAGGTCATCGTTGATGGGACGAAAATCTATTCAAAGCTGGAAACCGGCGCATTTCCAGAAAACGACCAGGTCCAAGCCGCGTTGGAAAAACAGGCCGCTTAAACGTGGAGGGTACGACGTGCCCCTATTTATCCGCTATGCGCTACGCTCAGCGTAGCCGCCGGTAGCCGATGAGGAGTAACAGCGCGCCGCCGACCGCAATGGCCAAGCTCCACAAATTAAATCCGGACACACTGCCAAGTCCGAGTGCCGAGCTGAAAAAACCGCCGAGCAGCGCTCCGGCAATGCCTAAGACTATCGTTATCACTATCCCGCCTGGATCCCTGCCTGGCATAATCAATTTTGCCACGACGCCGACAATCAGCCCTAAAACTATCCATGAGATAATACCCATACACAGCCCTCCTGGGTGGTTTACGCTCAACCTTCTATCAGCTTGTCCGCTTTTCTCATAGCAAGATATTTCCTCTTGACCACAACACCAGGCAATATGCTACGAGGAGGAGCCAACAACACTGCAGGAGACGAAAGGCACGTTATGGAAATCGGACTCTACGCCACAACACACGGCATCGGCTACCGGGATACAAGAGAATTTTTCTTGCCCGCTCCTTAGCGGCGGAACAGCTCCGTCCGGTACAGACGGCCCAGCTCGCCGAACGGCTGGGATTTCACTCCATGTGGTATCCGGACCATGTGTGTATGCCCATGGCCTCTGAAAGCGCGCATGTGGCCAATGCTTCCGGCGGGAGAGCCTACGAGTCCAGACATACCATGTTCGATGCAGCCGTCGTTATGGGCGCAGTGGCCCACGTGACGAGCCGGCTCAAACTCGGCACGAGTGTATTGATCGCGCCGTACCGCAACCCCCTCAGCGACGCGCGCCAATTTGCGACCATAGATCAGCTCTCGAATGGACGGCTGCTATTCGGCGTCGGCGCGGGCTGGATGGAAGAGGAGTTTACAGCGCTAGGCATACCGTATACCGAACGCGGGGCGCGGACGAACGAGTGCATTGAGATATACAAACACTCGTGGACTGACGCTGAAGTCAGCTACCACGGCCAGTTCTATCGATTCGATGCACTCTCCATGGACCCCAAGCCGGCGCAACGGCCACGCCCGCCTATTATCTATGGCGGCGTGACCACAGGCGGCGCGCGGCGTGCGGCAAAATTGTGTGACGGCTTTTATCCCATTTTCTCGATCCGTTTGCGCGGCCGGATCGTTATGTAAAAGAACAAGCTGTGATTCGCACCGAGCTGGACGGAATCGGACGACCGCATGACGAGTTTATCATGATGGGCGTCTGTTCCGCCCGCATAACGGCAGCCGATGATCCACTCAGCCAAGCGCATCCACGTCGTATCTGTACCGGCACAACGGAACAAATCCTCGAAGACCTCCAAGGCTTTGCGGATGAGGGCTATTCGTTAGTCGTATGTTTCTTTGATTGTCCGTCCGGCGAGTTATCGGAGCTGGAAGACCAGATGCAGCGTTTAGTGAAAGCGTTATTCCTGCGGCCAAGAAGATACAGCCGCAGGGAGGCTGGAAGACAGACTTCTAAAGCAGTAGTAGGGTGGGTCCTCCCAGACCCACCAGCTATTCGGTGGCTGACGCTACGCTCCCACCCACTCTACGATACTAGTCTTTCTTTTTAAACTCGTTGGCCAGTAGTCAACGGCCGCCAGCCCTTCGAGGGCCAAGCCATACGGCAGAAAGTCAAGCATCGCGCGTTTGACCTGTTGCAGCATGGCGTCACGCGTCAGCCGGACCGTCAGGGGCGGCCGCTCAAGGATTTGGCGCGCGAGTGTCCAGGCGCGCGGCACGAGTTCCTCGCGTGTCAGCACCTCGTTGACGACGCCTAGGTCGAGTGCCTCACGGGCCGAGAGTATCTGGCCCGTCATGAGAAAATAGCGGCCGCGGTTGAGTCCGAGCAACATCGGCCAGACGATGTGCACCCCGTCGCCGGGGACCAAGCCGCTGGGGAAATGGGGCGCATCCTGGAAGGTCGTATGCTCAGCGGCCAGGACGATGTCACACAGCAAGGCAAGTTCGGCGTGCACCGATGCCGGACCGTTGACGGCCGCAATCATCGCGCTTGGATCTCGAGCAGATTCATGAGCAAACGTTTGGCGTCGTACAGAACCTTCTCACCCCACACCCGAGGCTCGATCTTATCCCCGCTGCCAAGATCTTCCTTGTGGATAAACGTGTCGCCCGATCCGGTCAGGATGATCACCTTGTTCTCTGGGTCCGCCCCGATGTCGGCAAAGCAGTAGCCGAGTTCTTCGTGCGGCGGGAAACCCCAGATGAGATCCGAATCATTGGTGTGCAGGATCCCGTCCTCACGCTTAAATTTGATGTTCGAATACTTCTTGGCATAATCCTCAAGCTGTGGAACAAGCATGGGTCAACTCCTTTTTCTGCAAAACGACGAACCCAGGCCCCCTCACGGGTCGACGATAGTCCGCCGTAAACGGGCCACTACATCAATAGCGCTTCAAGCGACGTAGTTTCTCAGCCGCAGCAGAACAAATATCCAGACGGCTTGTCAAGATGCGGGGCCTCGGTGCGAGCCCCCAATATGGGGCGACCTGGGCGCCTTACCCGCTTTCGGTGGGTGACGCTTTGCTCCCACCCACCCTACGATACGACCACCTAACTACCCAACTTTATGAGTCAGCGTAGCTCCGGCGAATGTCTTTGATGCTGTGCGAGAACTGCCGATGTTTGTCTACATCTACGGGGTGGTGCTCTACTGTCGTGCTTGCCGGATGCTTGCCCAGGTAATTCTCATTTTTCCAATGAGTAGACGGGCGCACAGGTCTGGCGCAGAAGCCGCCGCCACAGTTGGGGCACACGTTAGTGAGGACATCTTCAACGCAGGCGCGACAGAACGTACACTCGAAGGTGCAAATCATGGCCTGGGTTGAATGTGGGGGCAGCGTGACACTACAGTGCTCGCAGCTTGGTCTCAATTCAAGCATGGGCTGGTCCTTTATTGCTTCGGGGCTCTAATCCTACGTCTCTTTCTTCTTCAGCTCGCCCCCATCGCCCGGGCAGTTTCGGGCGGCAGCCGCTCGGATCTAATAATACGCCGTACTGCTCCAGCCAGTGGGTATGAGCAAGCTGATGCAGTGCAAAAGACGTTTGCATGGCTTGCACCCTGCCTGGGCATCCTCGGCAACGTTGACGGCTTCCTTGGTGAGCTTGAGCGCAAAGAGTGATTTCTTGGCGATCTTCTGGGCCATGGCTAACACGGATTCCTGCAGTTTCTCGCGCGGCACGATCTGGTTGACCATGCCGAGTTGCTTGGCCTCTTCGACAGACAGCCAATCCGAGGTGAAGAGCAATTCTTTGGCTTTACGCGCCCCGAATTCCCACGGATGGGCGAAGAACTCCACCCCGCCGATGCCGAAGTTGACCACCGGATCGCAAAACTGCGCATCGTCGCTGGCGATAATGATATCGCACGGCCACATCAGCATCAGCCCGCCGGCAATGACCTTGCCCTGCACCGCCGCAATCGTCGGCTTGGGAATATTGCGCCAACGCTCACAAAAGCCGACGTAGATTTCTTTCTCACGCGCCATCTGCTTTTCCGCCCCCGCGCAGGTAAAGCCGCACCACTCCCCACAGTCGCGAATTCCGACATCGTCTCAACGGCGTTGACCTCACGCAGATCATGTCCGGAGGAAAAATGTGGGCCGTTAGCTGCCAGGATAATGACTTTGATCTCGTCGTCTTGGGCGCCCGATCAAACGCAGAGTTCAGCTCGTATAGCAGCCGCGTGTCTTGGGCATTGCGCGTGTCGGGTCGGTTCAACACGATCCGGGCCACATGCTCACCCGGTGTTTCATATAAAATAGATTCAAAGTCCGACATTGTTTTCCCCTCCTTCTCTATGAAATTGCCCTACTGTAGCCCGGCGGAAGGCTGCTGTGAAGTTTACTGTCAAGTTTATTGTGAAGTTTGCACTCATGCTTGCGGTGAACCTCGCGATTTCCTTGTTCGCCGGGTTGCGTTAAGATTTTCGGAATATTTGTTTCTGACTATAGTCTATATATACATTTGAAATAGATATTGCCTTGTAGACTTTTATTGACACAGATCCTTGTCCTTCGTAGCCAAGTCTGCCAGGATTCCAGCCTGATACAAATCTCTCAGCGCAAAGGAGTACACAAGATCGTTATTGCCGGAACAGTCCCCATTAAAACCGAACGTTGGGATGACGCGAAAGCCTTGGTCGCAAAATGGTCGCAGCGTCGGTCAAAGAGGCCGGCTGCATCAGCTATCATTCCATACAGCCGCAACCGCCGAGCATACCTTCTTTCTCTTCGAGGAATGGGAATCCGAGGGAGCAC
>CAXXHG010000023.1:0-25784 GCA_963666315.2 Binatia bacterium | reverse complement strand
AATGCGGAGTGCGCGGTAATGCGGGCCCGCCCGTCGGTGCTGGAGTCGTAGCACTTGAGCAGCATGGCTTCGTTGCGTTCCATATCCGGGAAATAAAACCAGCGGTGGTTCGGGCTGTGGGAAACCGAATAGACCTCACCGGTCCGGTTTTCGTATTTGAGGTCGGTTTCATTAAAGTCTTCTTGCGTCATACTCTCGGCATCGCATACGGCCAGTGGTGTATCCTGGACAGGACCGCGGATCGGTCGCCAGACGTTGATGACTGCAAAGCGATGCTTGAGGCGCTCTTCGGCTTCTTCAGCCGGCAGCAGGTCGCGCACGCGTTGTGGACCAGATTTGAGCGTGTAGTCGTTGTGGGCGAACTTGACGGGTTCGCTGACACCGTTCTCGCCCCGCTCACTCTTGGGCTTGCAGCGGACGTTGTGGTCGAACACGTGCACCTTTTCGGCGCCGGTGATCTTTTTGACCAACTCGGCAACCTCTGGATAGTAGACGGCCTTCACTTCTTCAGCATCGTAGAAATTCTCGACTGCCGTCTCATGCTTGGTGAAAGTAATGCCTTGCTTGTCCAAGGAGATATCGTTGAGGTGCTCGCGGCCATTCTCAATCGACATGGCGTGCTTGACCTGTCGCGAGTTGCGCTGCGGTACGCCGGGGGGTGGGGTGCACAGATAATAGGTTGGCTTTTCCTCCATGTCAGTAACCAGATAATTCATCGGAGCGTCTATATGTGACTGATTTCCCACCATGTCCTCCTTCGCTGCGCTTTTCTTGCACTGTATTTTTCTTGGCAAAATTATAACGATCACGCACCTCTTGTACAGCCTGTTTTAGCGTTAAGAACAATTTTTCAAAAACGGGTTACACAGGCAAGTCTTGTGTGTCTTTCCAGGATACAGCTTAATATGGTTCAAGATGTGGTCCTGGTCTAGGATATACAGGGTGTGCAGGACGTGTTGGCTGTGTTGGAATGCTAAGAGCCGCGAACAAAACTCCATACGTATTCCGTAGACCTGGATACCTGCTTGCACAGATATGACACAAAAAGGACTGTTATTCCCGTGGAAACGGGAATCTAGGGGCGGGACCGGGTGGCTAAATGGACTCCAGACAGCTTTGTTATGCGTTCTTAGCGCGACCGCACTTAGCGCGACCGCCCGTATGCATCGCCACGTGCCAAAAAAGTCTCGACATCATTGGCCATGAGCAGAATGTCGTGAGTCTTGCCGGCGCGGTCTTTGACTTCGTCGCGCAGCACAGCCTCGGCCCGAAAGCCGAGTTCTTCAAAAACCGTCCGTGCACCGGTTTGATCCAGCGTCATACGCGCCACCACTTTTTGGATACCCAAGCTGAGAGCAACATTGAACGCCTCGCGGGTGAGGAGCCGGCCCATGCCGATCTTACGGGCTTGAGGAGATATAAGGACTCGGATCTCAGCCACATGCCGTGACCAGTCAAAATCGTTCCGGTACAAAGTCGCATAGCCCAAGAGGCGGGTCTCGTCCTCAGCAAGCAGGGTGTACATTTTCTCGCTTTCGATATCATACAGCCAGCGGTCGATGGATGACTGCTTGGTGATATCTCGACGCAAAAACATCAAGTCGTGGTAGGGCAGCTGCTGGGCAAAATCGAGCAGCAGTGGGCCGTCTTGCGCGCCCATCATGCGTAGTGTGACCGACCTCGCTTTGACCTCAAGTGTTTTGGGAAAACCTTCCACGCTGTCCTCCTATTCCTTCCCAGATTGATATGCCTAGAGTGATAGCCGACTTTATACTGACCGCTGCGAGAGCCAGGCATCCAGCTTCGGCCAGAGCCGATAGATCGCATTTCCGCCAGCGACCAGGCTTACATGCCCGCCTTTCAGGACAATTTCGGATTTATCTTCACTCCCCACCAGCTTCACCAAATCCTGTGAAGCCGCAGGCGGAACAATATGGTCATATTGGGCTGCGACATGCAGAAAGGGGAATGGTGATCTGTCCGAGATCGACCTTGCGGCCGGCAAGTTCTAAGGTGTTGTGAACCAGCTTGTTCTCGCGCATAAAATCATTCACCAACTGACGGGCGGTTTCGCCTGGAAAGGGAATATGATCTGCCGCCCAGCGGTCGAAGCGCAGATGCGCGGTGACAAAGGCTTCGTCTTGGATATTATCCAGCAGCTTCATCCGACCGGCGCTTCTCTGAAACGGGCGTAACATCTGGAGTGAGGCATTCATTAACTCGGATGGAATATTCCCCAGCGTATCGATCAGGCGGTCGAGATCAAAGTGGGCCGGATCGGTCCAGGTCCGGTAGAGCGGCATGCCATCCGAATTCACCGGGGTAGTAAAGCAAACCAGATTCTTGAGCGGGCCGTCAGGATACAGGGGCCGCATGCAGCACGGCGAGGAATCCTCCCAGGCAGTAGCCGATCATGGAGACATCCGGCTCGCCTGAATCTTCATGCACGACTTCAATACATTCCGGAATGAAATCAGCAACGTAGTCGTCCAGCCGTAGCCCCTTATGTTCAGGGCGCGGGACACCCCAGTCGATGAGGTATACGTCAAAGCCCTGCATCAGCAGGAATTCGACCAAGCTCTGACCCTTGGCCAGATCCAGGATGTAGGGACGACTGACGAGCGACATGACGATTAACACCGGAACTCGGTAGACTTCATCGCTCAGCGGACGGTAGTGATACAGCTTCATCGTGCCATGTGTATGCACGAGGTCTTTCGGCGTTGGTCCGACCTCAAGGTCGAGATCGGCAGGCAGTGTGACACCGGGGATATTGCGCTGAATGGCGCGATCAACCGTCTCACGCGCTTTTGCTGCGACCTCTTCGGGTGACAGCTGCTGTGCCTGCTGCATGGTCTCAGTCCTTTTGCGCTGGCTGTGGAGAGCGTTTGGAACGGGCCTTTCGAGGCGGCTTCTTTGTTCTTTTCGGGCGGGCGGGCTCATCGGTGCCTTGCGCGGCAATATCACGTTCCATCAATGATCGCCGCAGGTGGCGAAGCTCAACCTGCAGACCGGCAACCGTATCTTCGAGTTCTCCCACGCGGTCGCCTAACGCCGTAATATCTGAGCGAGACGGCAAATTGAGGGCGGCCAAATACTAGGCCATGGATTCAGTGAACATGCGGTGGAGGTGGGGCTTCCTGGACATACTTACCAGTGGTCTGGGCGAAACGATCGTCGCCTAACACGCCCCGATACGGCATCGCTCCACTTCTTTTCCGACTTCTGATACCACTCGCGCCAGGTACGGAGTGGGTCAAAACTCTGGCTGTCTTCGTCTTTGCTCATGGTGAGCCTCTCCTTATATGAGCTGGTGTGAGGACGGACTGAGGTGGATGTGTGTGTCAGAACCTGAGGATGATTATATCCATTACGATAGGCCGGGTGCTGTCTACAAAACAAGGGGAAGGATGTCACATAGGTGACGGAAAGACCCGTTTCCGCAGGACAATGTGCTGTTTTTGTTACCTATGTGACAAGAGATAAAGCTGCGGACGCTTCTCCCTATTTCCGGAGGATGAGGCAAACCCTTGAGTATTGAGACCGGACGACGAAGCCACACACATATGGTAGTGTCTGTGGCCTGTTTTGCGGCAGGGGGACGCTAGCATCATATGGCGAAGAAGGAGAAATCTCAATCGACTGCATCTATTTCATCTGATTCATCTCGGGCGACCGAAACCGACATGATGGAGCAATACTGGCAGATCAAAGAACAGTATAAAGACGAACTCCTGTTCTATCGATTCGGCGACTTCTACGAGATGTTCTTTGACGACGCTGCGGTGGCCGCACGCGAGTTGGATATCGTGCTGACCGCGCGACCGCACGGCAAAGGCAGCGAAAAGGTCCCCATGTGTGGGGTGCCGCACTCTCGTCTGGAACCTTACCTCACCCGGCTGGTCGAAAAAGGCTACAAAGTCGCGGTGTGTGAACAGCTTGAAGGCCCCCAAAAGGGCAAGGGCATCATCCCGCGTGACGTTGTCCGTGTGGTTACGCCGGGCACTTTGTTTGAATCCGAGAGCCAGGAGCGCATGCTGGTTGCGCTGTTTTCTGAAAAAGAGGCTATCGGTGTTGCCAGTCTTGATCTCGCAACTGCAGAGTTTCTGGTAGCCGAGACAAATCCGACTGATTTGCCGAACCTTCTGGGTAAACTGCAGCCGCAAGAGATCGTATGTCCACACGGCGAGCCATTAGAAAACAACTGGAACCGAAAGACCTGTCTGACGGAGTGCTCAGCAGATGCCTTTGGCTTTGAGAGGGCGCGCCAACTATTGAGTAAACAGTTCGGTCGTAAGCGCATTGACCCCTTGGTCTTTTCGCATCGCCGGGCGCTGTGCGCAGCTGGAGCACTGTTTGCGTACGCCCAAGAAACCCAGCGGGCGTTTTTACCCCATGTGCGTGCTCCCGAGCCATACCAGTACGAGACCTTTGTTGTGCTCGACCCGCAAACGCAGCGCAACCTTGAACTGGTGGAGAACCTGTTTGACGGCAGCCCTGCCGGCCCCTCTGATGGCCCGTTTGATGGAACTTTGCTGGCCGTGCTGGATCACACCACAACCCGCATGGGCAAACGACGGTTGCGACATTGGGTGCTGCACCCCTTGCGCTCTGTGGATGCAATTCAGCAGCGGCAGACGGTGGTTGCCGAACTCGGGCAGCGGCATGACGTTCGTCGGGAGATACGGGCGGCTCTCAGCGGCATGCCCGATCTTGAACGCCTCACCTCGCGTATTACCTCTGCCATAGCGAATCCGCGTGACCTGGCCGTCCTCAAATCTGCCCTTGTTGCACTGCCGCCGCTCCACGCTGTGCTGAGGTCGGCCAGCAGTCCACTGCTCAAAACCTATTATGACGACATCGATCTTCTGGACGATGTTGTGGCTGAGATTGGACAGATTCTGGTTGACGAGCCGAAAGCGCTTGCGAAAGAAGGCGGCCTGATTCGAGAGGGTGTCTCGGCTGAGTTAGACGTGCTGCTGGCCATTCAAGCCGACGGCACGGGTTGGCTTGCCGACTATGAGCGACAAGAGCGGGAACGGACCCAGATCGCGAATCTCAAGGTCGGCTTTAATAGGGTCTTTGGCTATTATCTTGAAGTCACGAAGGCTGCCCTCAAACGCGTGCCGAAAAACTATACGCGCCGCCAAACCTTGGTCAATGCTGAGCGCTTTGTCACCGATGCGCTCCGCGGGTTTGAAGCAAAAGTCTTGTCGGCTACCGACCGCGGCAATCAATTGGAGTATGAGTTGTTCGCCCGGCTGCGTGATCAGGTCGCGGCCCAGGCCGAGCGGTTGCGGCAGACGGCGGCAATTCTGGGTGCAATCGATGCTCTTGTCTGCCTGGCCGAGTTAGCGATTAAAAAGGGGTGGGTACGACCAGAGGTGACCGAGACCTATGACCTGAGCATCCAGGAGGGGCGCCATCCAGTCATAGAGGCGCGAGAGACGCAGTTCGTGCCGAACGACCTCAGCTTGGATGCAAACCAGCATCTGCTCATCCTGACCGGCCCGAATGCCGCCGGCAAAAGCACCTATGCCCGCCAGTCAGCCTTGCTCGTCCTCTTAGCCCAGATGGGCAGTTTTATTCCCGCCCAAGCCGCCACTATTGGCGTGGTGGATCGTATTTTTACTCGTGTTGGAGCGACGGATTTCCTCGCCCAGGGCCTATCGACTTTTATGGTCGAGATGATGGAGACGGCGAATATCCTGAAACATGCAACCGAGCGTAGCCTGGTGATTCTGGATGAGGTGGGCCGAGGCACGGGCACGACGGATGGCCGAGCCATTGCCCAGGCCGTGGCCGAAAGGTTAGCCACCCAGGTACAAGTCAAGACGCTGTTTACGACCCATTATCATGAGCTGGCCCAGCTCGCCGAGACACTGCCGGGTGTTATCAATGCGAGGCTCGACGTTCGTGAGAAGCAGGATGAAGTGACCTTCTTATATAAGGTCGTGCCTGGCGCAGCCCAAAAGAGTTATGGATTGTATGTGGCCAAGCTTGCCGGGATTCCGCCTGACGTAGTCGAGCGCGCCAAGACTTTGCTGGCAGGTTTTGAACAAGAGAAAGAACCGGCTCGTCCTGCTCGTCCTGCTCATCCTGCTGGGGATCCCTCCTTCCCCTCCACTACTCCCTCTGCTGCTCAAACTGGGCAGCCAATTGGGCAGGTGGTCTTAGACCGTCTGGCCCAGATAGATCCACTTCGGACCACGCCGATTGATGCGCTGCTGTTAGTCTCTGAATTAAAGCAACTGGCCGAGGGGAGTGAGGAAGAATAATCGCGAGGGGGCACGCCACTCCGTGCCCCCTCGGATCTAATTCAGCACTTTCTTTTCTTTTAACCGTGCAATCGCTTCGTCCGAATACCCTAAG
The DNA here is from genome assembly GCA_963666315.2 of Binatia bacterium. Taxonomy (GTDB): domain Bacteria; phylum Desulfobacterota; class Binatia; order Bin18; family Bin18; genus Bin18. The sequence continues at coordinate 19,412 of CAXXHG010000023.1, read as the reverse complement.
ACCTCGCGCATAATCTGGTCCGTATGCTGTCCCAGCAACGGGGCGGGAGAGCGGGCGCCGTTCGGAGATTCGGTCAGCAGCCACGGGATGCCCATGTGGAGCCGGGGCCCGACTTCCGGATGGGGCAGGCGAGAAAACGCACCGCGGGCTTCCAGATTTTTGTCCTGGGCTAGATCTTGGGCGCTCATAGCAGGAAAGGCTGCCACTCCCGCCTCTTGGAGAAGCTTAGTGACTTCCCATCTGTCACGCTGGCTGGTCCATTCGGTCAGGATTTTTTCAAGCTCGTCTTCATTAGCTTTGCGCGCGGGTGCGGTGCTAAAGCGTGCATCCAGGACGAGCTGGGACCAGCCGATAGCCTGACACAAGGCTTGCCATTCTTCATCCGTGCCACATGCAATGGACACCCAGGCATCTTCACCCGCACAGCGGAAGCAGTTGTGCGGAGTCATGAATGGGTCGTGATTGCCGTCACGTTGCGGCTGGGTGCCGTTCATGACGTGGTCCATCCAGCCTTCCGACACCAGGACAGACATGGCCTCGAACAACGACACATCAATGTATTGGCCTTTGCCGGTGCGTTGCCGGGCGGCCAGGGCGGCACAGATCGCAGCGGCAGTGTGAATGCCGCTATTCGGGTCGCCATACGAAATGCCGACTTCCTGTGGGCGACCATCTTTATAACCGGTTAACGAAGACAGGCCACTGATCGGAGCCATGGCCGGGCCGTAGCCCATATACTTTTGCATCGGACCGGTGTGGCCGTAGCCGGAGATAGAAGCAACGATAATATCTGGTTTGATCTTCTTCAGCTCGTCATAATTCAAACCCAGATTATTCATCACGCCAGTCGCAAAATTGTCCACCACCACATCACTGTTCTTGATCAACTCTTTGACGATCTCCATCCCGTCCGGTTTGGCGACATTGAGCAGCAGGCTCTTCTTGCCCATGCTCCACTCGTTGAAGATGCCCGATCGATTCACTCCCCCTTCCATATCATTAGGATAAATGGGCAGCCGACGCGTGATGTCCACGCGCGCGTGTGATTCAACCTTGATGACCTCAGCGCCCAGATAGGCCAGATGCATAGTGCCGAACGGACCCGCCCACACCCAGGTGAAATCGGTCACCCGGACGCCTTCTAAGGGAAGGCGGGTTTTGGGGGTTGGGGGTTGGGGACTAGAGGCTGGGGCTGCAGGTATATTTTGTAGCTCAGCCTGTACTTCGGCGTTATGTTCACCTAACTGAGGAGCCGGCCGCCGAATTTGCCACCACGGCTCGCGCAGCTGATAAGGCGGGCCAAGATGGGTTAGCTTGCCCGCCTTGGGGTGAGTCACGTCAACAAAGAAATTGCGCGCGCGCAGGTGCTCATCCTCGGCAAGCTGGCTCATGGTGTGAACCGGAGCAAAACAGATCCGTCTTTCTTGACCAGTGCGAAACAGGTCTTGGACCTTCCACTGCTTGAACCACTCGTCCAGATACATTTTGAGCACGTCTTGGTTCTTGGCACGTTCTACCGAGCCTTGAAAGATTTCCCAGCTTGCCCACTCCGGATTATCCATGAGATCAACCAGGCGCTCCCACTGATCTTCTTCCACAACAACTACAAAGATCAGCCCGTCCTGACATTCGTAAATGCCCCACGGATAGAGCATCCGCTTGCCCAAGCGGGAAGCGACCTTCTTGCTGTAGGTGTAATGCACAAAGCTCTGTTCCATGAAAGAGGACACATAGGCCTGAATCGCGAGATCAATGTGTTCGCCGCGTCCGGTTTCCAACGCGCGATAATAGGCGCCCAGCGTAGCGACCGTAGCCGCCAGCCCGCCTTGGTAGCCCGTCTGGTGTCCATACACCTTCAGGGGTGGCAGATCCGGAAAGTCCGATGCTCCGGGGCTCAGCCAGGCCCAACCACCGGCATTGGAAACTGTGATGTCGTAGGCGTTGTAGTCTGTATACGGTCCGGTCAACCCAAAGGGCGTAATCGAACACATGACGAGGCGAGGATTGAGCTCGCGAAAGGTGGTGTAGTCTATGCCGAACTCGGCCATTTGGGCTGGCGCGTAATTATGGACCAGGATGTCAGCCCACTGCACCAGCTGGGATAACTGGTCCTTGTCCTGAGCGAAATCGAGACTCACACTGCGTTTATTGGTATTCAGGGACAAAAACAAACCGCTCTGCTCTGGGTCTGCTTTGCCGCCTGGGAACGGCCCACGCTGACGTGAGCGATCACCGCCGGGCTCTTCGGCTTTGATGACATCCGCGCCAAGATCGGCCATGAGTTTGCTTGCGTATGCTGCGGCAGCGAGATGGCCCAGCTCAAGAACTTTTACCCCTTCGAGACCTTGCATGGATGTCCTCCTGTGTGGTGCCTACGGTTCGACTTCCGATCTCTTTCCCCGCCGGAGCCGAAGACGCTGTTCTAACACTAATGTACCGAATTTCCTAACGGTCTTGCTCATCTTTTTCTGAGTCCTTTGACCTTTTTCTATCGCCTAGGATAGGATCCCTTCCCACGATCTCGAAGCGCAGCAAAAGGAGGGTATTGATGGCGTGGCCTGTTCGTTACAAAATTGTGGGACTGCTCACGACCGGGAGCATGGTGAATTATGCCGACCGGATAAATATCTCTGTCGCGGCACCGGTCATCATGGCCGCCCTCGATTGGGATGAGGCTCGTTTCGGCCTGATCTTTTCGGCCTTCCTGCTGGGTTATACGCTGCTTCAGTTTCCAGGCGGGATTATTGCCGATCGCTGGAATACCCGCTGGGTGTTGGCCGCTGCGTGCATCGGCTTTTCTGTCTTTACCGCCTTGACCCCGCTAGGGGCGATGGCTTTTGGCGCAATGCTAGCGATCCGTTTTTGTGTGGGATTGTTTGAATCAGTCAGCTTCCCGGCGTACGCTGTAATCAATGCCCGCTGGATTCCCCGCCATGAATACGGCCGGGCCCAGACTATCAGTCTGTCCGGCTCACACCTGGGCCAAACGCTCGCTTACCCGCTGACGACTTGGATGGTGCTCACGTTCGCGTGGCCGACGGTCTTTTACTTTAACGCGCTTCTGGGTGGAGTCTGGGTCATCGTCTGGTTGGTCTTCGCAACAAACACACCTGCGGAACACCCTCAAGTCAGCCCAGCCGAACGGCAGGAAATTGAATCACAGCTTGCACCGCGACCGGCTAGCCGGGTGTCTCCCTGGCAGCTGCTGAAGCATCCGCAAGTGCTGCTCTTGTCTCTGTCCTATCTGTGCATGGTGTATGGCTTGTGGATGATCATCCTGTGGACACCCACGTATTTGGTGAATGTACGCGGCTACTCGATGCAGGCGATGGGCATACTGGGCATGATTCCGACCCTGGCCGGATTTGGCGGCCTTATTACCGGGGGCACCATGTCCGATCTTTTGCTGCGGCGCGGGTATAGCATTCGTTTTGCACGGGCGCAGGCACCCGCCCTGTGTCTCTTTCTGGGAGTGCCGGCGATTATAGCGGCTGCATTTGTGCCGTGGGCGGGTGTGTCCGTTGTGTGCTTGGCCGCGTATATGTTTTTCTCTAATCTTGGTGCTGGGGCGTGCTGGGCGGTGCCGATCGAGCTGAACGCAAAAGAGATCGGCGCTATCTCTGGAGTGATGAACGGCGCGGGCAATTTTGCTGGGATTTTTGGACCGATGAGTGCAGGCTTTCTTGTTGCTGCTACGGGAGACTGGACCCTGCCTTTCTTGGCTATCGCCGGAGTGTTGTTGATTGCTGCCCTTGTTTTGTATTTCCTGGTGGTGCCGGAGCCGATTGAGCTTGAAACGCACCAAGCAGAAATGGCCACATGAGAGGCGAACGGAAGAAAGCGAATCGAACTAGCTCAAGCCGTAAAACTGCATCGCTCCTTCGGCCAAAACCTTGCGCTTATTTTCCTCGGATAGTTTCTCGGCAATCATAGCTGGAGCGCCAGGGAAGAAGCCGTCCGGGTGGGGATAGTCGGTTGCCCACAGAATCTTGGTCGGACCGACGTAGTCCACCAGATAGGCCAGACTGCCCTCAACCGGCTCGTACGATATCCAGCACTGACGCTGAAAATACTCGCTGGGCCGCATCGTCAGTGGAGAGTCGTTAAACAGTCCCTTATCATCGAAGTGGCGATCCATACGGTCGATCCACGGGGCGATCCAGCCACCGCCCGACTCCAGAAATCCAATGCGCACATTAGGGAAACGCTCGCACATGCCATCCCAGATGATAGTGAGGCAGGCTAGCATCATTTCCATGGTGTGCGAGATGATGTGCTTGGCGCTATGGCTCTTAAAACGCTCAACGCCAACTGCGGGCATGCCGCCGGTTCCTTCATGCAGGCCAATAGGAAAGTCGAGGTCTTGGGCTTCAGCCCAGAAGGGGTCGTAGTCCGGATGACCGAGCATGCGATCATTATAGGGATTGGGACGTAGAAAACCGCTCCGCATGCCGAGTTCATTGCGCGCATAGCGCATCTCTTCAATAGCCAGCTCGATAGACTGCATGGGCAGCATGGCCACCCCGAAAAGCCGGTCCGGGTAGGGTTTGCAATAGTCGGTTAACCAGCGGTTATAGGCTCGGCAGGCGGCTGCCGCGAGCGGTGGATCTTGTATGGCACCCGCAAACAGGCCCAGACTCGGGTACAGAAACGCGGCATCGATACCATCCAGATCCATATCCGGGATCCGCGCGTGTGGATCAAAGCCGCCCTTGCGCCCCTCAGTGTATTTGATGCGGATCGAGGTCTCGCCTTGGCGCGAGCCAATGGCACCGATGAAACCCAGCCCGGTCGGGCCGCCCAGGATCTTGTCCTCTATGCGCAGCCGTTCTCTGCCGTCAGTGTCGACAAAGAGTTCCGGCGCGCGATCACGATATGCGGGATCCATATACTCGCGCCAAAAATCGGGCGGCTCTAATATGTGGCCGTCTGCATCAATAACGTTATAGGTGCGACTCATAGCCGTCCTCCGTATGCACTGAGGCCATAAAACTGCTTGGCGCTTTCCGCCAGGACCTTGTGCTTATTCTCGTCCGATAATTTTTCCGCAATCATTTGGGGCGCGCCGGGAAAAAATCCGTCTGGGTGTGGATAGTCGGTTGCCCACAAGATCTTTTCAGCGCCGACATAGTCCACTAGATATTCTAAACTGCCTTCTACCGGCTCGTACGAGATCCAGCATTGGCGTTTAAAATACTCACTGGGTAACATCGACAAGGGCGAGTCGGTAAATACGCCGTGATCATCACAGTGGCGATCCATCCGATCCAGCCAAGAGGCAATCCAGCCTCCACCTGATTCGAGAAAGGCAATTCGTAATTTTGGAAAACGCTCACACACGCCGTCCCAAATGATACTCAAACTCGCCAGCATCATTTCCACAGTATGCGAAACAATATGTCGGGGCGCGAGCTCCTCAAATCGGTCCGCTCCCGCCGCCGGCATGCCGCCAGTGCCTTCATGAATACCAATGGCAAAGTCGAGTTCTTGTGCTTCGGCCCAGAATACGTCGTAATCCTTATGGCCCAGCATGCGGTCGTTATAGGGATTAGGCCGTAGAAAGCCGCTTCGCATGCCAAGTTCATTCCGGGCATAGTGCATTTCCGCGATAGCAAGCGCGATAGACTGCATGGGCAGCATGGCCACGCCAAAAAGCCGATCAGGGTAGGGTTGACAGTAATCAGCCAGCCAACGGTTATAGGCACGGCAAATGGCCGCGGCGAGTGGTACGTCCTCTATTGCACCAGAGAAGAGGCCCAAAGTGGGATACAGAAACACTGCATCAATACCGTCCAGATCCATGTCTGGTATACGGGCGTGCGGATCAAAGCCGCCTTTGCGACCCTCGATATACTTAATATCAGTTGAGACTTTGCCGTCTCGGGCGCCAATGGCGCCGGCAAAGCCCAGGCCTTTTTGTCCGCCGATGACCTTTCCTTCGACACGGAAGCGCTCTTTGCCGTCAGTATCGACAAAAAGCTCGGGCACGCGATCACGGAATTGCGGATCAATATATTCGGCCCAAAAGGCGGGCGGCTCTAACACATGGCCGTCTGAATCAATAATGTTATAGGTACGACTCATTTTCATCCCTCCTTATGAATCTGAGTGTTATTGTTCGCGTCCTACCATCTTCCCTGGACGGTAACAAGCTTTACCCTTCCATTTGGCCGTGCTCGTTGTGGGCAAGGCTTGAAACTCACAGGGCCACGACATATGCTCCCGGTAACATAATCCATTTAGAGGAGGGCTGAAGTTATGAGACCACCAGAAGTTCAATCTAGTATGATGCAGTATCCGGGCCAGGGCGACACGCCAGTCAACGCCTATCTGAGCCGGCCAACGACTGATGGCCCGCACCCGGGTGTGATCGTCATTATGGAAGCCTTTGGCTTAAACGACCATATTAAAGACGTAGCCGATCGCTTTGCCAGGGAAGGGTATATTGCAGTGGCGCCGGATATGTATACGCGTGAAGGGAATCCGGACCCCACCGATATCAACGATGTGATCAAGATCATGTTCTCTGTGCCAGACTCCCAAGCCATGGCAGACCTGGACGCAGCGGCGCAGTATATCAAGGGCCAGTCAGACTCGAATGGAAAAGTCGGCGCAATCGGCTTTTGTTCCGGCGGACGCTACACGCTGATGTTTGGCTGTACGAGTAAAAATATAGATGCAGCGGTGGATTCTGCGGGTGGCTTTATTATTCAAGACGATTTCCCGCCGACTCGACCGACCTCCCCAATTGATCTGGTCAAAGACTTGTCCTGCCCTTTGTTTGGCTTATTTGGTGAAGAAGATCCCAACCCATCACCCGAGCACGCCGACCGTCTCAAAGAAGAACTCGACAAGCATGGCAAGACGTATGAGATGCGTATGTATCCCAATGCCGGGCACGCCTTTTTTGCCGATTACCGGGACAGCTATAATCCGGTCGCGGCGCAAGATATGTGGCACCGCGTGCTGCTTTTCTACGGTCAACATTTGAGGAACTAGCGCTCCGTTGCATCGTAGAGTGAACGGGTGCCCATGCACCAATAATCACAAAAGGAGACACACTAATGGCAGTCGAAAAATTCCCCGTCGAAGCGAGCCATATTCTGATGTTTGCTCGTTCAGTCGGCGACTTTAACGAGATCTATTCTGATGAAGAGTACGCCAAGACGACTGAGCCGGAGTCCATTATTGCCCCGCCGACGTTTGTCCAGGCGAGTGCCCAATTCGATCCTGACTATTTTCTGCGACCCAAACCCGGCAAGCCGTGGTTCGGCTCGGGAAAAGAACCCACGGGTGTGAAAAAAGAGGCTGGCAGCGGTGGGGGTGGAGGCGGGGGGCTGCATGCCGAACAGCATTACGAATACCACCGTCATCCCAAGCCTGGTGATGTCCTCACTGCCACTGAGAATCCAGGTAAGAAATGGGAGAAACAGGGCAAACGCTCAGGCAAGCTGCTCTTTTCTGAGACCGTCACCGAGTACCGTGATCAGAACGGCGAGCTGGTTGTCACCGCCCGGAGCGTTGGGGTCCAAACAGAGCGTCCGGTAGATCAGTAGGAGGAAGGCTATGGCATTATCAGCAAGCAAATTGCAAGTTGGAGATACACACGAGGAACAAGTAGTCGAAGATCTCAAGCGCACCCAGCTGGTGCAATACTCTGGCGCGTCTGGCGATTACAACCCGGTCCACACGGATGAGATCTTTGCCACCAAGGTGGCTGGATATCCGTCCGTCTTTGCCCACGGCATGTTATCGATGGGTATGACGGGAAAGATGCTGACCAACTATGTTGGTGACGGGCGTCTCACAACATACGGCGTGCGCTTCACCCGCCAGGTCTGGCCAGGTGATAACCTTACTGCCAAGGCTACGGTGAAGGAAATTCGAGAAGAAGAGGGCGGCCACATCGTTGACCTGGATGTCTCGACTGTCAATCAAGATGGGGTCGTGGTAATTAGCGGCTACGCCTCTGCACGGGTTGATCCGTAAGCTTGACCGTCACTGATTCCCTCTCCCGCAGGGCCCGCTGGGAGAGGGTTAGACCCTCTCCTGTAGATCAATCCATTCATAAACCTAAACAGGAGAGGACCATATGCCCTTTGTCACGGCATCAGATGGGGTGGAACTCCACTATGAAATCGAAGGCGAAGGCTTCCCACTTGTCTTCACCCACGGCAACATGGGCTTCGGGCAACAATTCTTGTTGCGAACCCGCATCCTGCGTGAAAGGTATCACTGTATCCTGCATGATTTGCGCGGTTGCGGCCTTTCGGGCAAACCTCAATCCGAGGTGTATGACACCACCATCCATTCCTCTGACCTCCATACCATCCTGCGAGCACTGGGCGTCAAAAAGGCCGTACACCTTGGACATTCCTTTGGCGGACCGATCTCATCTCAATACTATTTTGACTATCCAGATGAGGTAGCCGGGCTGGCTTTTTTCGGGTCGTATTCGGCAGGAACCCAACTGGCGATTACCGAAGGGCAAGTGTTGCAATTCTACGAGACCATTCAGGGCAGGCAGCAAGTCTTTCAGACCTTTGTGACCAATGAGAAGTTCGCCAAATATAATCCCTACGGTGTGGACATCGAGGCGATGTTACAGACAGAAGCCTGCAAGCCGCCGATCTACGCCAGCAAAGCCATTCGTCGCGGGTTCTTCCGCCTCAATTTTACTGAGCGTTTATCCGCAGTGCGGGCACCAACTCTCGTTGTTCATGGCGACGCAGACAAACCCGTGCCATTTGAGACCTCTGGCAAGGTGCTGGCTGAACAGATCCCCGATGCGGGGTTCGTGATGATCAAAGATACGGGGCACTTTCTCCATATGCAAAAGCCGCAACTGGTCAATGAGGCAGTCTGGCAGTGGCTCGAAGAGAAAATTGCACGGGGAGAGAACACCGGCTAATCAGCGCGGTGCACCAGATTGTTGCCTTTTTGCGGTTCCGTGCAAAATGGGGACGTGGAGGATGTTACAACTTTCTTACCCTTTTGGTGCGGAGTTCTAGTAGAAGGGGCGTTGCCAGGGCGGCCTAGCGAGGAACAACATGAAGAAGACCGACGAAGCCCTTCAGCAGGCTCGAATTGATCTCACTGCCGTACTACGCTGGGCAGACAGGCTCGGACTGAGTGAGGGCATCTGTAATCACTTCAGCCTCGTCGTCCCAGGCACGACGGATCGATTTCTGCTCAATCCCCAAGGCATCCATTGGTCGGAGCTACAAGCGAGCGACTTGCTCATCGTCGACCCAGATGGCCATGTGGTCGAAGGGAGATGGCAGGTCGAGCCGACGGCGTTCTTTATCCATTCCCAGATTCACCTCGGCAGCCCATCTGCCCAGTGTGTGTTGCACACCCACATGCCGTATGCGACCGCCCTCTGCGCCATCGATGGCGGTCATCTCGAATGGGTCAGCCAGAATTCGCTCCGGTTCTACAATAGTGTTGCGTACGAAGAGGAGTACAACGGCCTCGCGCTGGACGAGGCGGAAGGACAGCGGATCAGAGAGAAGCTGGCCAAAGGGAAGGTATTGTTTCTCGCCAATCATGGCGTGATTGTTACTGGGCGAGACGTCGCAACCGCGTTCGATGACTTATATTACCTGGAGCGGGCGTGCATGATTCAGGTTTTGGCCCAATCGACAGGTTCGCCGCTCAAACGAATCCCCGACGATGTGTGCCGTCGAACGCACGAGCAAATTGAGGCAGAACGTCGACAAGCCACCCTCAATCTAGAGGCAATCAAGCGGATGCTGAGGCGTGAGGCTCCCGAATTCCTCGAATAATCTCAATACGGATTAAGGAAACAAATGAAGAATTGTGAATACCTTTGCGGTGGAGCTGAATTACTCGATGAGATCGAACGTCTGTGAAAAAGAGTCAACGTCTTACATAGCAACGTGTCGCAACATTTTTCCGAACGATCAGCGACATATCCCTTCACTACAAGAGAGCAGGGGTTCATTGAGAAAGCAAAACAAGGAAGGTTGCGTGTTGAATTGGAGAAGACGAAGGCGACGCAGCAATTGATTGCCTATTGTGTCTCAACTATCACCCAAGACAGGACCGCAGAAATTGACTCGAGCTTCGTGGCAGAAGAATGCCGAGGAGAAGGGATAGCAGATCAATTGATGAGAAATGTCCTGGCGTGGATGGATGAGGAGCAGGTGAAAGCAAAAGTCTTGGTCGTGCTGTGGGGAAATGAGAAGGTATACTCATCTTACAAAAAATATGGGTTCTTTCCCCTGAGCGCGACTTTGATGCAAAAACAGGCGTAACGGTGAAGTAAGGAACAAAAGCGAACCGCTGCCTACTAACCAAAGCGATAATGCCCCACAACAGCATGCCTTCCGGCTCCTGACCTGCTACGCGGTCCCGACGGCTGGCCCTGAGGCGTTATAACGCTTTTCGATCACACGTACGGAAGCGATGAGAAATTCTGCTCCTTCCTCCGGTTAGCGACCGCCCCCGTTCCGTCTGAACGTAGCGTTAGCGAAGTCGAAGACTACTGTCATACGGGAAGAGCCCTTCGACTTTGACGCTTACGCGGCGACGCTCAGGACGAACGAGGCCTCGCCATACTTCCCCCCATACGGTGAAAGTAAATTGCTATAGGCAGGGGTTCAAAAGTATTTTATGGACGTCATAATGTCGCCCATGTTGTATTTGCGTGTGATACGTCGCCGTTAAATGAAGGCTTGGTGAAAATGTGGACAGCGTTCGGAACAACATTGGGCTTCTGGAAACACATCGCTGCGTATTCTAGAAAAGCGATTAATGAGATTGTTAAAAAATTGGAGCTGGAAACTTATTATTGCCGCATCTTTTCAGTCATTAATCATTATGCCGTGTGTATTAAGAAGGTGTTTCGCAATGAAAAAACGCTGGCCTTGGTCATCGTTTGAAAAATATTCGAATGTGCCACTTGTAAGATTCGAACTGAATTCAATATTCAACCGCTTATCATTGCTTAGAACGCCTAAACGCCTGGCGAAACTCGGTCTTGTCCCGTAAGCCTGGATACCTGCTTGCGCAGGTATGACATAACGAAGACCGTCATTCCCGTGAAAACGGGAAGCCAGGGGGAGGGGCCGGTTTTCTATGCGGCAAGTCTCCGGCCGCCGGTGGCTGCAGGCTGGGATGGGTCAAGGGCGAAGCGCAACCGGGGTAGGTCGGTATCGCACTGTGTCATTGTGGCAATGATAGGTGAGGTGTAACGGAGTCGTCCGTCCCCGCCCCATGCACTGGGTTCAAACGTGATGATGCGCGGCCTGCCTCGCTGAGCATTGTGGAATACATACTCCGGATCGACCTGAACGATGACCGGCGTGTCCTGTTCTTGGACGCGGGCTAAGTGCAGGCTGTCGATATAGGTGACATCTGCGCCTGAAACGTGCTCGGGGTTCTCCAGCTCGACTTCTAAGATCACTTCGCTGTTGCGCTCGACCATGCCGATCACTCGGTCATGGCGTGGCTGAAGTGAAACTATGGCAGTTTCGACACTAAAAGCCCCAGCGCGCTCGTAGCTCTTGAGCGACGGTGTCCGAATCTACGTATGCGCCCAAGAGGTAGCCGCGTGGCCGAATGCCTGCGCGGACAATGATACGGACCTGGGCCAATGCGAACGGCCCGACCGGGCTGTTCGGATACTGCATGACGGACAAGGTAGCGTAGGGTGGAATGCTCGGGTGCAGGGCCGGAGGAATCAACCACTCCGCCGGTTCCTCAGCGATCTCGTAGCTCAGCTGAAGGATCTGCGCGCCTTTGAGCTCCCAGGCATCCGTGTCGAAGCCGGTCATGAGGGGGGCCCGGGCGGCAGCGGCTTCGACGTCTTGTTTACCAAACACCGGCATTAGCTAGCTCCTCCTGCGGCAGCCAGTTGCGGCGGGGAGTCGGCAAACGCCGGCATGACTTCTTTGGCAAACAAGCGCAGGCTATCCAGAACCTGTGCCTGCGGAATAATTTCCGCAGCGTTGAGTAAGAAATTGACTCGATCGGAACCGCTTGATTCCCATTTCTTGAGTTCACCGATCAGATGCTCAGGGTTGCCGACGGCAATACCTTCCGGCGCTTTGGCTTGCTCACCTGGGGCTGAAGCTTGACGGCGGAGCGAAGGCAGGAGGCCGGCGGCAGGGTACGATTGGGCCGGATAGGCTTCTTTAGCCATATCGAGCTGGGCCGCCATATAGTTGAAGTGGCCGATCATATGCATGCCGGTTTTCGTTCCGGTTTCATTGTCTTCGTGACAATACAGGAAGTTGACCGTGGCAACCTGGTCATTCACAAACGAGCCAACCGGATTACAATTCTGTATTCGTCGCCGATACTCTTTGACCTTGGCTTCCTGTTCGGCAAAGCTGGAGAAGGTGACTCCTAGGCAGCCGATGCCGCGATCTCCTGCGTCGAGCTCCGTGCCTGGGCTGGTCACAGCAACCCACATGGGCGGATGCGGTTTTTGGTACGGCTTGGGCAGCACGGCTCGTGAAGGCATGGAGAAATACTGGCCTTCGTAGCCGAACCGATCCTGGGTCCACATCTTGGGGATGCAGTGGACAAATTCGTCCCAGCTTTTCTTGGTCTCGTCCGGGCTGGCTTGAAAACCGCCCAACTCGGTCCAGGTGGCTGTCCGGCCGGTCCCAAACTGGAGCCGTCCGCCAGACAGAATATCGAGCACGGCGGCACGTTCGGCAATCCGAGCCGGATGGTTGAATTGCGGCACACAGATCACAATGCCGTGTCCAACATTGATGTTCTTGGTCTGCATAGCGCAAGCAGTCAGAAAAAGTTCAGGTGCGGAACAATGCGAATATTCCTCCAGGAAGTGGTGCTCGACGGCCCAGACCTGATCAAATCCGAGTTCGTCGGCCAGCCGGACCTGTTCCTGTGCGTTCATATACACCGTACGCTCGGCCTCTTTGTCCCACGGTCGTGGAACGGATAATTCATAAAAAATACCGAACTTCATGCTGACCTCCTTTGGCCACGTCTGATGCGGGTAGGCTCCCGAAGTGCTGTGTTGTGTGTATCGCAACTGCAGGGCCAGGGTAAAGAGGCAAACGGATTATCTCTTACGAAATGGGGCCAATGCTGCGGCTGCGCGCTGCGCTTCTTTGCGGAGCAGAATCAGGTCGGTTCCGTACAGGAGATACTGCGCCCCTGTATCGAGAAGGGCTTGGACATTGTCGAGTTGGGTAATTGCAGCGGCGGTGGCGATGCCGCGCTCTTTACATAATGCATTCACCCGGGCAGTGGCCTGACGCAGCTTGGGGTTACTGAACTGGCCCGGCGTGCCTAAGCTCTGGGCTAGATCTTGATGTCCGACGAGGACCAGGTCGATACCAGGTATGAGAATCTCGTCCATATTTTCCACTGCTTCTTTGGTCTCGATAATGACTCCGAGCAGGGTGTGGGTGTTTGCATGATCCATCGCAGTCAGTGTATCGACGTCTGCATAGTCAGTATTGGGGCCAAGATAGATGGCAGTCCCCCGTTTGCCGTCAGGATAGTATTTCGCCATCTCAATGAACCGCTGGACCTCGGCGCCGGTTTTAACATGTGGCACAATGAGACTTTGACAACCGCTGTCGAGCAAACGAGTGACGTGCTCGTATTCAAGATCGGGAATCCGGACCACCGGCGTGATGCCGGCGGCGTGCGCATACGTAACAAGGTCGACGACTGTCTCCAGGTTATAGGCTGAGTGCTCGGTGCAGATCATGATGAAGTCCATTCCGGCCTGAGCCAGGGTATGGATCGCGCCACGACTCTTGGTATCCCAAACCAGGGTGCCCAGGGCGAACTCCCCGGCCTTCAACGTTTTTTTGAGTGTATTGTCTCGCATACGGTCTTCCTCCTTAGAACGAGATTATTCTGCGGAAGGAGGGGAAGTGTCAAGGAACGCAAGAATGGGTATCCTGGTTAGCGCTGGTTAGCGATTGAGTAGCGATATGAAGTCCGTATTTTCTTTGGTGTACAGCAAGGCCGTACTGTTTTTTTCACTCTCCCTCCTGCTGCTGATGTTGACATCCGGCGCAACGCTTGGACGGGCCGATGTCACCGCAGCAATGGGCGCAAAGGAAGACCGCGCAAGTACCGCTTTCGTTGGATCGGTACAGACTGTCAAAACCGAGCAGGTGCTGTTTGTGAATCCACCTGGGGAACCGGAGAAGTGGGTTGAGGCCGAACGGATACTGACGGAAATCGACCACTATAGAGTGGACGGTAAGCTGACAGAAAGAACCGCGTATCACCCCGACGGCTCGTCTGCCGTACGGGTCGTTCGTGTGTATAACGACGCGGGCAAGCTGGAGACGGAACAATTGTATAACCCTGGCGATACCCTGTGGCGGAAGACAGCCTATACGTATAACAAGGCGGGACAATTGACTGAGGCGGTCAGTACTGACACTGACGGCGATGTGTGGTTCACGGATGTGTACGCCTATTATCAGGCCGGGCAGCCGAGCCAGGTTGATCACCATGACCCGGATGGCAGCTTCTTGCATCGGGCGACCTATACCTACAATCCTCAGGGCCAGATTACTGAACGGTCTCTGTCCGATGCGGACGGATCACGGATATCCAGCAATGCGTATGCGTATGAGACAGATGGCGAGCTGGGCAAAATGAATGAAGTGACGACGCATGGTCGAAGCGGATCGCTGACCTCGCGCTGGGTGTATGCCTACGACGAGCGAGGAAACGAACGGGAATGGATCGCGTATAAGGCCGATGGTTCTATTCGGCGAAAAGAAGTCTATGCCTATGAGTACGATGCAAAAGGCAATTGGGTGAAGCAAGTAACATCAGAGTGGATTCCTGACGGAGAGGCGGGCTATCTGGAGCCGGCTGAGGCGGTGTATCGAGACATTACGTATTACGCAGAGACGCAGGCTAGACCTGCGATCGCTGGACCTGCGGTCACAGATCAAAAGAAAAATTATGAGCCGCGATAATCATCCTATTTTTAAGATAAAAACGGTGTGCTCCAAACCGCTGGACCCCGGAGTCTAAGTGAAATTGTTTGCAGCCATTTTCTTGCGCAAAATCTACTAACCAATCAAATAGCCGCTGTCCGTAGCCGCCTGATCGAACCGGCTCGTCAGTTACCAGGTCATCTAGGTAGAGATGTTTATCCCACGCCAGGGATTGCCTCATCCAAAAACCTGCTACTGCACGTACCTTGCCATCTTCGCTCCCATCTTCGAGAAGGAGAAATTTGTAGCCAGCTTGCTCCATGTCGCGGATACGTTCCACACACTCCGCTTCAATGAGATGCGGACGAAGCTGGACCACAACGGGAAAGGCAGACTGGACGTCCGCATCGGTTTGGGCGAAACGGATGGGCATGGTGTGTGAAGTAGGGGCGCAGCCGTGCTAAGCCCTTACGCGAAGAGGAACGAATAGAGCGGCTTACGCCCGCATCCCGGCTGCAGTAGCCTTCTCATGGATGCTGGAAGACGCACTGGCTCGGCCGTTGACCCGCTCAAACCAGGCGGTCAGGTTCTTGAGGTCCGGGCTAATTTTCTGGCCCACGCCTGCGCCAAAATCAAAGGCGCAATACATGATGATATCGACTAGGGTAAAACGATTGCCCACGATAAATTGCTTGCCTTCCATCAGGCCGTCCAGCCAGGTCAGCTTTTCTTGCACGATTTCCTTGAGTCCGGCTGCAGCTTCGGGCAGGCAGTGCATACGGGTCTTAAACAGGTCGAGGCCTTCGCCATAGCGGAAGCCGTAATACATATGTTCTGTAATCTGGAGTTCAATGCGGCGTTGCCACATGCGGGTTTCCGCTTTTTCTTCCGGAGTTGAACCGATCATGGCCGGGCTGGGATGTTTGTCTTCGAGGTATTCGCACATGGCGGTCGTTTCTGCCAATACACTGCCATCGTCCAGCTCAAAGGCCGGCATCTGACCGCCGGGGTTCTTTTGCGTATAGGGCTCCTGTCGATTCTCTGCGGCTAGGAGATCGATTTCTATCGTATCGGTTTTGATCCCTTTTTCATCCATAAACATGCGCACACAGCGCGGGTTCGGACCGAGTGAATTGTACATCTTCATAGCAGCCTCCTTATTGGAATGTGATGAAGAGCGGTTTAGCCTATTTGGTGACTATCATGCAAGAGCAGGGGGGCCGGTCTTTACTTTGTTCTTTGTAATACAGGGGATGTTACGTTGATAGCCTCTATTAAATGTTATAATATTATTAAAAAAGTTATAACTCCAGAGGAATCTATGGAACGGAAAATCTGCACGATTGGGAATAGCCAGGGGGTGACTCTCCCAAAAGCGTATATCGGAGCCCTGGGGCTTGAGATTGGCTCCCAGATCGAAATCACACTCGACACCGAGCAGCATAGGCAAAACAAGTATCTACAGTGAATTTTTTACCCTGATTAGGCTTCCACCACCAGCGGACAGAATCGCCGCTCTTGTGCGACGCGACGGAACTCTTGATTAACGACTCATTGCACTGGTATATAACAACGTCATTCCAAGAGGTGGGATGGAGATATCTCCATCAGGGCTGAGATTTACTGAACGTACCGTTATCGGAACGGTCGACGTCAGCTCAGGTTACATCAATTACGAGCTTGTCTACAGCGGAACGGACGGGCAATCACTGAAAATCTCCTACAGGGAATATACCAGCGATAACCTTGCGCGTGCCTCGTTCTATCAAGACTTGGTGTTTAACCTGAGCCAACCCACCATTGGGTTTCGTGACGTGGTCATCGAGGTACATGCTGCTTCAAACGAGGCCATTGAATATACGGTAATCAGTGACATCCCGTAGCCGCGCTCGCAACTCTTGAGGTGTTTCGTGGATAGCGAAGAAGCGCCCCGCCACCTGTGCCACAGTCTGGCGGACGAACAACCGCAGGCCACGCAATTTGGGCCGCGTTACACGAAAGAGGGCAAACTCATCCGTCCGACGGATTATGAGACCTGGATCTTTGTGGGGGCGTCGCTCGGGATGACTTATGAGAAGACACCGGCTGCGGCGGACAAACTCAGTAAATTTGGGAACGTCTACCTCGAAGCCACTGCGTACCACCACTATGTCGAAACCGACACGTTTCCGGAAATGACCATGCCGTCCGAACGACCTATCGTCCCGCACCTCGATCATGAGAGGACCGGGAGGCCGCCGTTCCAAGGTGTCGAGAGTCCACGAGCCTAAATGGGCACCGTAGCCTGCTGCGTTAGGACCGGCCTATGGCATTTCGCCTCCGACTGGTATTCCTGCGCTGTTCGCTGTGACGGTAAGTTTGTGGCAAAGACCATGGCTAGGTTGAAGGGGGAAATTTGGACGGACGTCGGCTCAACGGAGCACTTTGTTGTCTACTTTGACGGCACCAGAGCGGACGGCTGGGTTGGCTTGCGCTATGAGCCAACGAAAGTAGAAGCGCAAACCCTCTGGTCCCAGCGTATTCCCCGATTCGGACGATCTCCACAATGGTGGAGTCATCCGCCCGACAGTTACCTCTTGGTTCGCACTGACTATTGGGACTCATGATAGCCCACCGCCGGTATAGGTCTGCCTCTGCTCGATAAGGGCGGGCAAAGCATCACCACAGCCTCAGCTATGGGCGGAATATTCTTGACCATGAGTGCGGGGTGTGCCGAGCTGGAGCGGAATCTGATTGCCGAGTGAACAGCGGGAGAGATCCATGCTGGACGTGAATCGGGCATAAGTGCCCGATTGGAGAGAACAGTACCCAGCAGGATCGCGGCGGTTTCACACACAGTGGGAATTGCCAGGATATAAGTCCGTTGCCGATACGCCGATACCTCTTCGTAGTGGTGTTTGTCATGATCCACTGCTCTTCAAGAGGCCGTAGGGTTGTCGCTCGCCCTGCACCAGTACGGCGCGGCCTAAGCGTTGAAATCTCGACAAACCCCCCCCCTATCATTGCCCGGATGCGCCGCCGCCTCCGCAAGAAGACACGCTGTAGAGAATTTCGGACATTCGGCATGTACCTCGAGGTCTCGTTGACGGACCGCGCTACAACGACACTGCTGGCGGCGTTTCGGGCACAGGTACTGGAGCCCCACGGACTGATGTTTCGAGGGCACATTGTGAACCACGCCTTGTCCGGGGTTGTCGAACTGGGACGGCGGGACGACTACGAGGCCAATCAAGAACGCATCTTAGTCTGGCTCCTCCGCCACCCGCTGATTACCTCGGTAGATAAAAGTAGCCCGTACGAGTACGGGGCCGACAATGGGCGTGCGTGGGGAGGGCCGAGACCCTGACACGCGATGAAGAGATCCGCCAAGATTTAGCGCGCCAATGGCGGGAACTGGAGGGAGGCCAGGACGATAGCAGAGCGACACAGGAAATCGCCGACTTCCTGAGGATCGCTTACGGCTTGCGGAAAAGTAACCAGCCGGTCAAGCAAGGGCCGTCTTCGCCGCCCCCGGCCAAGCATTGAAATCACCCCGAGCGGCGGAGCACTACTGTGAATCAGACATTCGGTGCAATCGACCCCACACAGATTATTGAGAATGAGTTTCGGATTGGCATCCTGGAAGGGATTCTTGAGTGGATGGTCGAGAAGGCCGCGGAGCAGGGCGACGGGAAGGCGCAATTCAACCTTGGGATCAGGTACGACAATGCCCAGGGTGTCGTGCAGGATGATACACGGGCGGCAGGTGACCGCGTTTCTTACGACTGGCAAACACCGGTCTTACGACTGGCAAACACCGGATCATCCGGGCCACTGTCTGGCTGCAGGGCCAGTAGATTTTCCCAGGTTCCGTTGCTGACCAGGATATGCCGGGTGCGCTCGCCCTTGCCATGCACCGTAACCTGCCCGCCCACGTCTCGCGGTAACACATCCCGCCATTTCAGTTGACAGAGCTCGCTCGCACGCACGCCGGCATGGTAGAGGAGCCGGAGAATGGTCCGGTTGCGGGGGTGCTGCTCCTGAAAGATCAGCTCCTGGATCTGCTCTTCCGTGAAAATCCGTTCCGCCAGCATATTCTTCTTGCGCGGAAGCTTCACCGCACGCGCAGGATCAAAAGGCAGATACCCGATCTTCTGCGCAAAGCCGAACAGCGACTTCACGGACGATAGCAGCCGGGCCCGGGTGGCAGGCGCGTGCTCGGCCAAACTGTCCGTATAGTCCTGGAGCCGGCCTAACGTCACCTGCTTGATCGGCAGATGGTCGAGAAAGCCGAGGAAGCGCCGAACATCTCGGCTATAGGCCTCGATGGATGCCAACGTCATCCAAGGCAATATGAACTCATCAGCGCAAGCGAAAGCTGGGACACCTTAGCGTGTACCAGCGCAGTAAAATGCTTACTACCCGTTATGGCACGACATCAAAGGGTGCTGAGGACGAGAACGGCTCCGGGGCATCGAGGAACAGCGCCAGTTCCTTCTCACACAGCTCCGCGGC
>CAXXHG010000022.1:0-104342 GCA_963666315.2 Binatia bacterium | reverse complement strand
ATGAGCTGTTAGAAAAAATATACCGCTGAGGCCAGGAGGAAAAGAAAACCGTGCCGGAATCGTTGATTACGGATGAAATTCGTACCTGGATCGGTCGCGAGACCCCGGCCTGGACCACTGAGGTGACGGCGCTGGATGTCCAACGTTTTGCCGTGGCAACGGACGATCCGAATCCGCTCTACTACGATGAGGAGCTGGCGAAGCAAAGCCGTTATGGTGGTCTGATTGCCCCACCACTCTTTTACATGGCCCCGCTCACAGACCCGGTTCTGGAGAGTGCACTGCGCCCCGATGGTCTGCCGTATGAGGGGCGGTTTCCCATTCCTCCAACCTCTTTGCCACGTCTCATGGATGGTGGGACTGAAATCGAATTTTTTGTCCCGATTCGCGTGGGCGATACGCTGACCGCGCGGAGTAAGATCGTTGATATCTACCAGAAAGAGGGACGCTCGGGTCCGTTGATCTTTGTCGTCCGAGAGACCCGCTATACCAATCAGCACGATGCCTTGGTGCTCATTGAAAAAGGGGCTGCTATCTTACGCTAGAGAGTCCTCTCGCGTACGCTAAAGGGAAACCTATGACCGAAGGACAACAACTCTATTTTGAAGACGTGGCAGAAGGCATGCCGCTGCCTTCTCTGGAGAAGACCCCATCAAACACTTTGCTCTTTCTCTACAGCAGTATCACCTGGAATCCGCAGCGTATCCATTTTGATAAAGACTACACCCAGGGCGAGGGATACCGTGATATCGTTGTGCATGGGCCGTTGCGCGGCGCGTTTTTATCGCAGCTTCTCACGCGTTGGATCGGCGCGGATGGCGTGCTGAAAAAGCTGTCCTATGCCAACCGTGATATTGCCTATGTGAATGAGCCCCTGGTGTGTAAAGGCAGAGTTGTCAAAAAATGGAGAGAGCAAAATGAGCAAGCTGAGCAAGCTGCGGGCTACGTCGAGTGCGAGGTCTGGATTGAGAACGGGCAGGGGGCGCGTCTGACGCCAGGCCGTGCAACTGTGATTCTACCCCTGAGAGCATCTCTCGCAGAGAATGCATCGACCTCAAGGAGTTTGCATGCCGAAACCAGACCTCACCCTTATTCACACCTCTGACGTCCACCTCGAAAGCGATACCTTTGGTCGGGGCGAGGAGAGTCTATCCTACCGACGCCGGATTCAAGACGCCTTTCGGAAGGTCGTAGATATGGTCTGCGAGAAAAAGGCCGATCTCTTCCTCATAGCGGGAGATTTGTTTGACTCAAACCGGATACCGGAATCTGGTATTGAGTTTGTCAATGCAGAGCTGCGCCGCACGCCCTGTCCGGTGATTCTCATCCCTGGCAATCATGATTGTTATGATCACCGCTCCATTTACAAGAAAGCCGACTTTAACCCCTGGCTGGACCGCATGTGCATACGCTGACTGAAGAAAATGGGCGGACCATAGCATTCCAGGAACTGCAGGCAACGGTATGGGGGCAAGGGCCTGGTCGAGCACGATCCGGCTTTCCGCCCGCTTGCTGGTGTGCCGACACGTCAGGAAGATTGGTGGCACATCGGCATGGCGCATGGCTATTTTGTCGAAGAAGACGGCGACTTCCAGCGGTCTTCACCCGTGACACCCGAAGAGATCGAACACTCAGGTCTCGACTACCTTGCCATGGGCCATGTGCATGTCTTTAACGACCTGAGTCAAGGGCCAACAACGTCGTGTTATCCCGGTACCCCGCCCCCCTGTATAGGGGCGTAGACGACGGTGGCAGTGTTGCGGTGGTGACCTTAGACCCTGAGAAGGGGGTGACGATTACGCAGCAGAAGGTCGTGTTGTAAAACACCATCCTGACCGAGTAGGGCCTGCTCAATCACATCGAACGGTGCGGGGTGAGCAGCCTCGTTCCGTTCGGCCCCTATTTTTTCTCTCCACCCCTTTTGTTAAGAGAGAAGCATGGTAGAGCGAGCGGATTTGCGGCGCCGTCCGCAACGGACAACGGTGAAGGATATTCTCCGCACAGCCGTCAACCTCGGAAAAAAAACCATGGCTCTCTTATATGCAGTTTACGCGGGCATTTCAGGCCCAAGAGGAACTGCGTAAATTTTGGTTCGGCATGGCCCGGCACGAAGCCAGCCACCTGGGCGCTCTCGCCCTTGTAGAAGGCGTGATCGAAAACGATCCCGATGTCGGGGAGAGGAGCAAGGTGTGGTTCGACCCCTCGACGGTCGTACGGCTGCGGTCCTTGCTCAATGTCTATGGCCGTGAAGCGAAGGAGAAGATATCGGTCGAACGTGCGTTTGAGATGGCGATTGATGTTGAAGGCTCAGAGCTTGAGGATGTTGTTGTTGATCTCCTGCATGTTGTCCGTGAGCAGATGGTGCGCGACCAAGCTGTGAAACTCCTCATTCACGACCTGAGCGATCTCAGCTATATGGTCGAGAAGTTCACCAATGATGAAGCGCTCTTGGCGCGTGCTGATGCGCTGGTTGAGCACCGGTTCGACGCCTTGTCTGTGGCGCAGCATCAGAAAACAGATACGCTTTTGTCGTAATTAAACGCATAAGGCAGAAACGCTCTTCTTCTCGATTGTGCCTTACTCTCACACTGGTACCGAAACCTTGGGCCGGTCAGAAGCTCTCAACTCGCCGTTGCTTCTCACAGGTCTATCCTCATTTCCTCATTGTTTTTTATTGAGAGGGGCTTGCCTGCGGGTACTCTGGATTCTATGAAGGAAAGGTCGAAAAGCAAAGGCGCTGTGTACTCATGAATTCCTTCGTTATACAGGCAATGCTGTGTATTCTTATTGCTCTGTGGGGGGTTGCCATGATTGTTATGGGCCTGGTCTGGGGTAATCTTATCTGGCTTGGCCTGGGGACTGCAATTCTCGTTTTTGGGTTGCCGTTCACGCGCAACCTCAGGCCTGACCGCTGCTGACAGTCGCTCTGTGAAGCTGTGCCATCCGCTGCCCGAGTCTGCCATGTTTTTTCGTCTGGTCTTATTGTTTACCCTCCTGCCTCTTGCTGAGCTGTATTTGCTGCTTCAGGTCGGGAGTTATCTTGGCGTCGGGATGACGATTCTCTTGGTCGTGGGTACCGGTGTTGTCGGTGCTCAGCTCGCCCGGCTTGAGGGCTGGCGGACGTGGCGACAGATGCAGGAAAACATACAGCAAGGCATTGCGCCAACCGCGCGAACTTATCGATGGTGTCCTTATTCTGGCCGCCGGGCTCCTCTTAATTACTCCTGGGATTATAACCGACGTCATTGGTTTCAGCCTGCTTTTTCCTCCAACTCGATCAGCTATCAAGCGATATATTCAGCGCAAACTCGAAGCCTCGGCTCACTCTTCCACTATAGAGGTAGAATTCACCCGCTGGCTGAAATAGCCATATTTCCCTGAAGTCGTCAGCATCGTCGGCCTTTCCCTTCCCTCGTATCTGCGTGTTGAAAACAGCCTCTGTGGGGGCGCCACAGCTTGCCCGTAGGTGTTGCCTTGAGACGTGTGTCGCTGGGACCCTCTTCTAGCGGGACTCTCTCTTAGGAAAAACGTGGACTCAATGATGACGGCGAACTCCCGATAGCCCGCTTAGACAGTGAGGGACACGCTCCAGCATGCCGCAACCCGATCCGCCTGGCATCCTGATTGTGAATGACGACTCATCCCAGCTGGGTGAGAGTGAGGAATATTACCGCAACCTTTTTGAGGAAGCGCGGGACGGAATTGCGACACTATCGTTGGATGGTCGTATCACCAACGTCAATAAAACAAGCGCGCGCATGCTGGGCTGGAGTCGGGGTGATCTTGTTGGTAAGCCGGTGGCCCAATTTCTTACGCCGACCTCGACGATGCTGATTGAAGATCGGTCCCGAAAAGCCCAGCAAGGGGAGACCGTTGCCCCTACGTTTGAATTAGAGCTCGTACGAAAAGATGGGGGCGTTGTCCCAGTCGAGTGTCAGCTGCGGTATATCCGGGATAAAGCTGGTAAGCCCACGGGGCTGCATGGAACGTACCGGGACCTGTCGGCTAAGAAAGAGCGTGAACGGCGGCGGACTGAATTTATTGCCATGCTCAGTCACGACATCAAAAACCCCTTAGGCGTTATCCTCGGCTATACGGATCTGCTGCTAGAGGAGATGGCCGAACAGGGGAGGGCGGAAGAAAAAGGCGTCCTGGAGCGGATTCGCATCAATGCGTTGACCGTACACTGCCTTGTCGTGAACTATCTCCATTTCTCAAAAATCGAGGCAGGCCATTTCACGCTGACGAAAGAATCATTGCTGCTGAATGATGTTGTCCAACTCGTAGGCCAACGCTACGAGACCGAAGCGAGACGGCGCAACATCGCTCTGACCTTTGCCTTGCAACCCGACTTGCCGCAGATCTTAGACGACCCTCTGGCTTTAGAGCGCGTGGTTACCAACCTGCTGCATAAGGCGCTCAAGTTTACGCCTGAGGCGGGCTGCGTGACGCTCAGGACACGTACAGACGACGAAGCGGTTGTCGTCGCCGTGGTGGATACGGGTCCGGGTATTGCTGCAGCGGCCCTGTCCGATCTGTTTCAGAAAATCCGCCGTGCCACGACAAATGGCTATCAGGAAGGCATGGGGCTCGGTTTGTTTATTAGCAAAGAACTCGTCGAAGCCCACAGTGGACATATTGATGTGAAGAGTACACTGGGACAGGGAAGTTGTTTTTCCGTCCGTTTGCCGCTTGGGTTAGTACCGCCAACTGTGGGAGCGCCAGAGAGCCATGCGCCCACGCGGATGGTCATGGCGGGAAAAAGATCAGCGTAGTGAAGACGGAGGGCAGGCCGAGGAAAAGAGTAGCCGCGCCGCGTTTCTACTTACCTGCATGCGAGGCAGGCTGAACAGGCTGAGCAGATTGACCGGGCAGGGGGAGTAGACGCGGCAGAAAGAGAGTCAGCGTCAGTGCCCCGATGCCACCGGCAAGATAGGGCGCAGTTGTGCCGGCGTGTTCCAGCAGCCAGCCTGTCAGCAGACTTGAACTGCTGCCACCGAGTCCCATCCCGATCATGCCGAATACTGCCTGCCCGGTTGAGCGTAACTGAGCAGGCGTTGTTGCTTCGATGTATAACGGCCCGCCGAGAAAGAGTCCTGTCACCGTAACCGCATGGAGAACTTGAATCGGATACAGCATGGGCAGCGTAGTCACAAAGCTGCACAAGATCCAGCGCAGGCCACCTGCACCAATCCCCAGGGCCAACAGTCCTCGTGCGCCTAAGCGACTGAGCCCGGTTCCGAGTAAGGTTATCAGCAGCATCTCCGGGATCAGCATCACAAACCACATATTCCGGATTGTCTCGATACTCCCGCCTCGGTCGCGGATATAGATGGGAAAAACATCCATCGGACCGTGGAGGCACAGAAAGGCTAGAAATCCGACCAGTGTCAAACGCAGGAAAGGACCATTGGTGAGCAGCTGGCGCCACTCGCCCTGAAGCGCACGCAGAGCGACTGTGCCACGCGCCGGGAGGAAGAAGGCTGCCAGTGTGGCACAGACGGTGAGTCCGGCCGCAAGCGGAAAAAGGACGCCGAGCTTGGGCTCGGAGGGTATCCTGCTCAGAACCGGAGGGGGTTCGGTCGCCGCTGGAAGGACGTCCAGCAGCCATGGAAATCCAATCACCAAACAGAAAAATCCGAGCGTACCAAACGCCCTGACAACGCCGAAGGCATGCCGGCTGTCCTGGAGAACGGCTAAACTCACGGAGACGGTCATAGGAATAAGCGCGCGCGAGAAACCGGCAAAGAGTGCAGAGGCAAAGAGCACTGGAAGAAAAGCGTGTACGTGACCGAGTAAGAAATAGCCCGCCGCCGTTCCACTTGCCAGAACGGCAAGCACGCGAATACGCAGACCAGTGCGATCAGCAATAATGCCCCACAACGGCTGAACGAAAAAACCGACCAGCGGCAGGGTGGCAAAGATTGCGCCGATCTGAACGCCTTGTAGCCCTATATTCTCACGCAGATAGAGGCCGTAATAGGGAAAGAACACTCCCAACGCACCCATAATGAGAAACCAGAACAGAGCAAGCGGAGTCGCTTGGCGCAGCAATGGGGTGTTCGAGGTGTGCATAGATCTGAGTATCCGACGAGGGCAGGGGGGGCATAGCGGTCACACGTAATCATCCGCCCGATTACGATTCTGGGGACACGAGGCGCAGCCCGTTGTGTTGCGTTTGGGCCACAACGAGCGGCCGATGTAGAATGCCGCAAGCGCGATGACGGGGAATATGAGGAGGGTTTGGAGGTCCATTGTTTATCTTCAGTTATCCTACCAGTCGACTCCCGATTTGATACACGGCCCAAGCCCCAAGATAGGCCAGGCTGGTCATATAGACAAACGTAAACGCCGGGTAGCCCCACGAATTGGTTTCGCGTTTCATGGTTGCCAGCGTTGCACCACACTGACAGCACAGGGCGAAAAAGACCATGATCGAGACGGCCACAACCGGAGTGTAGACCGGCCGGCCGTCTGCCCAGCGCTCTGCCCGCATGGCGTCGCGGAGTTCAAGACTCTCTTCGTCAAGGCCACTGCCGACATTATAAATCGTCCCCAGGGCGGCAATGATCACCTCACGGGCAGGGAAGCTGGCCAGCGTGGCCACACCAATCTTCCAATCCCATCCCAGGGGCCGAACGAAAGGCTCAATAGCCCGCCCGGCCTGGCCAAGATAACTTTCTCGGAGCCGGACGCTCGCCCGTGCTCTCTCCAGTTGGTGTCGCTCCTGTGCACTGACAGCTGCACGCTGCGCCTCGAATTCCGCTGCAACGTGGTCGTGGTTTGGATAGTAGGAGAGTGCCCAGACCACGATGGTTGTGGCAAGAATAATCGTTCCCGCCCGCCTCAAAAAAGCCATGCTGCGATCGTACATACGGAAGAGGATGACGCGCCAAGCCGGCATCTTAAACGGCGGCAACTCCATGAGAAATGGAACGACCTCGCCGCGCAGGACGGTACGTTTGAGTGCCCACGCAATCGGCGGAGCAACGACCAAACCTAGGATATACATGCTAAACAGGACGAGCCCTTGCAAACCCACCACACCCCAGACGGTCTGGGCAGGAATAAAGGCTGAGATTAAGAGCACATACACGGGCAGCCGCGCACTGCAGCTCATAAGCGGGGCAATGACAATAGTGGCAATCCGATCTCGCCGATTCTCTATAGTCCGGGCGGCCATAATGCCCGGAACAGCGCAGGCAAATGACGAGAGGAGTGGAATAAAACTTCGACCCGACAGCCCAAAGCCGGCCATCAGGCGATCCATGAGAAATGCGGCGCGGGCCATATACCCGGAATCTTCAAGAATGGCGATCAAACCGAAGAGCATGGCAATCTGGGGGACAAACACGATAACAGCCCCTACACCGCCGATGAGGCCATCAACAAGTAAGCTTTGCAGCGGCCCTTCGGGCAACGTGCCGCCAACCCATGTCCCGATGGCCGAAAAGATGCCGTCTATCCCGTCCATCAACGGCAGTGCCCAAGCAAAGATGGACTGAAAGGTGACCCCCATGACGGCGAGAAAGACTATCAGACCCCAGACCTTATGGGTCACAATTTGGTCAAGCCGGTCACTCCAATTTTGCCAGCTTTGTAGGCCTTGCAAGTTTTGCTGGACAGGCGGCGTAGTCCCCCTGGCTTGCTCAACAACCTGCGCAATCCATTCGTAGCGGCTATCGACCTCCATGTGGGGCAGAGGAATACCCGCATCAGCCAAACGTTGACGCGCCGCTTGCGCCTCGATACGGATCCACTCCCCGCGCTCCCGAGCGAGGTCGCGTTCAATCATTCCGTCAGCGTCAATGAGCAAACGCTCTACGAAAAACCGGGGCAAAGCAGGATGTGCAGGGTGCGTAGGATGCGCTCGTCCCCCAGAGTGCCGATCGTTCTCGGTGAGCGCCGTTGTCAATACATCAACTTCAGCTGTAAATGCCTGCGGAAAGGCAACCGGCCGCGGTGGTGGTGTAGGTTTGTGGACGGCGTCGCGCAGCGCTAGCCGAAGCTGCTTCAACCCCTGGCGTTTCGCGGCCTGAACTGGCACGATCGGAATCCCCAGCCGTTTTTCGAGGGTTGCTATGTGTATATGTATCCCCTGTTTCTGGGCCAAATCGACCATGCTGAGTGCAATCACAACAGGCCGACCGACATCGATAATCTGCGTGGCGAGATAGAGATTGCGGTCGAGATTTGTAGCGTCCACGACACACAGAATGACGTCGGGTGCGACCGTACCGCGCCCATACCCTAAGAGGACGGAAACGGCCAGCATCTCATCCGGGGCGCGTGGAGCAAGCGAATAGGTGCCAGGTAAATCTATTGCTTCAAACTGCGTATCGTCCTGCCGGAATTTACCGAGTGTACTTTCAACGGTGACACCAGGATAATTCCCCGTATGTTGGCTGAGACCAGTAAGCGCATTAAAGAGCGTCGTCTTGCCCGTATTTGGGTTGCCGATGACGGCAACACGGTAGGAACGACTACTAGAGGGAGGGGTTGTATGCGGTGGTTCGGCGAGCGGAGAAGCCGCAGGCAGAGTAGCGGCAGCCATAAAAAATCCAACTGCCCCTCATTACAAGGCAAGACGGACGCGCTGCGCTTCTTGACGCCGCAGGGCGAGGTGAAACCCGCGGATACGGATCTGCATCGGGTCTCCAAACGGAGCACAACGCACGACCTGAACCGTCTGGCCGGTTGTAAAACCGAGCTCGGCCAAGCGCTGCGCAAGCCCGTCGGCACCTGTTATAGAGTGGATGCAGCCCTGTTCGTCTGGTGTGAGATCAGCCAGCGTCTTCATAGTCGTACTCGTGTATACTTCCGTATATTTTCTTGATCGGCCCTTCTAGTATGATCTGAATGAAATTGATAATCAATTTCAATTCAATATGCAAGCCCCGTCCGTAGTACTGATTTCGGCCGGCTATATGATACTGGAAGATCTGAGAAATCTAGTCCTGAAAACCCTGCTGCCGCCTGTGACGCGAATTGCAGCATAACCACAAGAAAAAACCTTCTATGTCGAACGTTCGTATTCGCGTTTTAAAAAATGGTCCGTATGAGGTCCGTGGAGACCCACGTCTGACTGATAAGAAAGGCGGGGTGTATATCGGACAAAAAGATCCCCTGTATTTGTGTCGATGTGGCCAGTCTAAAAATAAGCCGTATTGCGACGGCACGCACGCAACGGTCGAGTTTCAGGCTGGGGAGACAGCAGAATAGTTAAAACGAGACAAAATGGCTAATCTGCTGCCACCCGGTTGTCATCCACCTGTGGCCGTTCGCCTCTAGTAAAATCCCTTCGACTCCATCCAGCCGTTCGATGAGTGTCAGTCCTTCACCTTCGCCTAAGGTCAGCAGTGCTGTACTCAATGCTTCTGCTTGGGCTGCGCTGGGGGCAACGATGCAGGCCAGGAGATCACGCTGCACGGGCATCCCCGTGCGTGGGTCGATGATATGACCATAGCGCTGACCGCCGACTTCCATGCTGTCGCCCAAGCTGCCGGACACGGAGATGGCCTGATTGCCGAACGTCGCAACACCAACGGCTTCCCCGTTGGGTAGGCGGAGCAGCAGTCGCCAGCCGGTATCACCCGGAGGCTGGCCGAGTGCCCACAGGCTACTCTGGCCAAAGTTGAGCAAAGCGTTTGTCACTCCCTGTTCCTGGAGTTGTTTCGCCGCCTGGTCGAGGGCATAACCTTTACCTATGCCGCCCAGATCCAGGGCCATAGTGTGCGAGGGCAGGCTGACCTGGTCCTTGACACCAAACTGAATCTTATGACTGCCAATGGAGAGCAGGGTATCGACGATAGCCGCTGCTGTTGGCGGCTCCTGCGCGGTTGCCGATTGCCTCCACAAGGTGAGGAGTGGGCCAACTGTGACATCAAACGCTCCGTGCGTCAGATCTGAATACTGCTGAGACAGGCGCAGAATATCGATGACTTCAGCCGGAACCTGTTGCCAGCCTCGTCCAGCGTGGGCATTGATATGGCTAAGCGGGCTTTCTGAGGAATAGGTGGTGAACAGCCCATCAAAGCGCTGTGCCGTAGCGAAAACGTCAGTGAAAACGTCTTGCATACTCTGCTGACGCCGGAGCGTTCCCGTTGTCTCATCTGTCTCATCTTGACACAGGGTGGCCTGGAAGACCGTGCCCATGATGTAGCGGCCGTCGGTCTCGCAGGCAGAGGCTACACCCACGAGGCTGCAGACAGCCAGACCGACGATAGCCATGCATGTCCGCCAGTCCCCAGCCCCCAATCCCCAATCCCCAGCATGCCTCATTCCGTCAGCTCGCTTGCCTCACCCAGGCCGACATTTTCTAAGCCTGGCGGGTCTTTGGGAGACCGCGTAGGCGGTTGCTGTTGATACTGGTCCTGAGAGCCTCGAAAGACCGCCCACAGCGTGACAATGATTAATACCGCAAGGCTGATTTCTAAGGCGAGAAAGCTCACAATCTTGAGGTAGGCGAAACCCGGGTGCACAAAGCGGACAAGCCAGCCACTGCCTTCATCCGCCAACGCGGAGAAAAAGGGGATGATGATGAACCAGGCTTTGAGATTGGTTGATAATGGCACGAACAGCATCAAGTGGGTGAGCGTGAGGAGTAAGAGGCCCATGGCAAACAAGTGAAAATGTGTGACTTCGAGCATGCCTTGGTAGCTCCTGGGCTGAAGAAAAAGCTCTTCTGAGCCTAGGTAGTATTGCGTGACGGAGAGAGAGGTCAGATCCATTTTGTGGAAATACAACAGCGCATTCGTCAGCCACAGACCGGCGACATAGATCACAAAAATAACAATAATGAGTTGCAGGAGCCGGTTTTTCGACCACTCGCCAGTAACGACAAAACGCATAGAACCTATTGTTTCTCTTGAATCAGGATCTGAAAGAGTGCCATAACCTTCCGTACCCCACTGGTGACGGCTTGGGCTGTCAGGGTTGAGCCCATAATGCCATGAAGGTCTTGGCGAAGTCGGAGCGACGAACTCAACGTTTTCTGGTCAAACTGTTTGAGCCAGCGCTCGGGAGGTTGATATTCGGCTGGCTCGTAAAAAGCAAGAACAAGGAGTTTTTGTAAAGTGCCCTCGGGTGACAAGACAATCAGGAACGTTTCCGGAAAGGTGCGGACGATATGGGTCTCAATAAAAGCATAACCCAGAATTTCTTCGGCTGTATGGCCGACATGAAAGGTGGCCAGTTTTGAGTCAAGGCGGGCTTTTGCCAGTGTTTGCACCTGTTCGACCTGCTCTTGGGTTAAGAAAAAATTACGTGCCTCGACTCGTTGGGCGTGGGGAAACGCAATCTCCAGGGCCTCTTCTTTTGAAAAGAAAACCTTTGCGTTGACGCTGCTGATGCCGCCCAGCACCACCAGCAGGCACAGCACTAGCGTACTGCTCAGGGCTCTAAAAGACAAAGCCAATACCAAAATTTACCTCATTCGCACGATGACCCTGCACCGTATTAAAGTTGCGGTAATCCACCTTGAGTACGACGTTGGGATGCGGCTTATAGCTAACACCTGGCGTCCAGATACGCATCTCGCGACTGGGATTCACCTGATAGTGTGAGCCGGATGGCGTTTTATGTTGCAGGTTGAGATAAGCGAAGCGTAAGAACGGGGTGAGAGTGTGGTCACTGCCCGGATACAGAAGGGGCATAATGTCGTACGAGATTTCGCCGTAGCCACCGATCATTTGGCTGGCCAGAGTGCGGCTTGAGCCCAGTTCGCCGATTTCACGCAGCGCATCCGTCAACTCGCCTGCGTCACCCAGGTGGGACATGGCAAATAGACCGCGTGCCTCAAGACCAGCGTAACGATAGATGCTGTGCAGCTCCCAGATTGTGATCCGCGAGTCTGGCAACTCGACCGTATCGATTTCCTGGTTCTGTCCGGAGTCTCCGGTATACACGGACGCGCCCAGCATGAAATTCGGCGTCGGAGAATAGTCGAGTCGTGCCACAAACGCAATGTCCTCGGCCAGGGTACGATTACCTTTCTGACGACCGCCGCGAATGCCAGTGTCGCGAAAGCCTTTAGCATTCAGACCATTGATCCCGTAGATGCGGTATTCGAGTCCTTCGGCCAGCGCGCCCAGCTCGCCAAAGATGCCGATGCCGTTTTCTCGCCACGTGGAAAGAATAATACGTCGCTCGACTTCCGGCCGCTCCACGCCGTTAAAGAAGACGGGCTCGTGGAGTTCATTGACAATGCCCATAGGCACGAGGAGCATGCCGACGCGGAAGTTCATCCATTTCCACGTTAGGAAATCGAGATAGGCGAACTCCACTGACACCGACCCCCCGCCTGCACTTTCCGTTGAGCTGGTTGTGGCGTGTTCGAATTCCAGTTCGGCATTCAAAATGATGCGTTCTGTGAACTTATACCCCGCATAGAGCACGAAGCGCAGAAAGTCGGCGGTGTCTCGGTCGCTTTTGGTTTTGTCGCCTACATCCTTACGGTAAAAGGCTTCGCCATACCCGCCGAGCGACAGTCCGCTCGCAACCCCGTACACTTTGGATGCTGCCGGCCCGAGGCCGTATACGCTGTCCTCCATGGTTAAGGGCTTGAACTCCGGAATGGTTAAGCTTGTGCGCAGCTTATCGACTTCTTCCGCCAGCACATTTTGCTTGCGGGCGTGCTCTTCCTTTTCTTGTTGCTGCTCAGCCCGTAGCGTCTGCAGCTCCTGCTGCATGGCGGACATGGCTTGTTGCATCGTTGTCAATTGTTCCTCAAGCTGCTGCATGCGATCTTCGTTCATCGCATAAGTCGGTCTGGGCATGCTTATGGCAAGAGCTGCAGCGCCGAGGGCTAACACGATTTTCCACAGCTTTCGGTGTTTCCGTAAATTCATAATTGAAATTGAAAATCATTTTCAATTAAGATTGTCAAGACCACTCCAAGCATCTCTATGAGGAACTAGTACTGCCTTCTTTCAGCAGGTTAAGAATACTGAAAACACAGGTTATTATGTAGGCTTACGAATATAGACGGACAGTTGGGTATAGGGACGGTGCTTCAGTGTAAGCAATGAATGTCGTTGCACGAAGGAAAGGGAATCGATAGGATCAAATCTCACCAACGATGCCAGGGAGAGGTGGCCGAGTGGTCGAAGGCGCTCGCCTGCTAAGCGAGTGTACGTCTTGACGCGTACCGAGGGTTCGAATCCCTCCCTCTCCGTACTTTTATTGCATACCCGTGATCAGGAAATTCTGCAGGCTCTCCTTCCACTCAATCACAACCTCCAGCCCGTTAAAGCTCAAGGTAAACGTCCCACTCGCCCCGGCGAGAAATTCCTGGCCGAGTGTGGTCACGGTGACTGTTGCTCGGCCAACCTCGA
The DNA here is from genome assembly GCA_963666315.2 of Binatia bacterium. Taxonomy (GTDB): domain Bacteria; phylum Desulfobacterota; class Binatia; order Bin18; family Bin18; genus Bin18. The sequence continues at coordinate 91,008 of CAXXHG010000022.1, read as the reverse complement.
CGCCGTCTGCAAAAACAATGATGGTGTGGAGACCATCGCCCAGCAGGTTCCAGTTAATCGGAAAGCCGAAACCATTAAATTCATCGCCACAGGTCGGGATGGTATCGATGCGAGATGAGCCATATAGGACGGTGTAAAAAACTCCATCAATGCCCAGCGTGACGATGCTCGCTGAACAAATCCAGCCGGTAATAATGGCCAAGCCACTGACCGAGCTATCCGGTTGTGGGTTCTCCAATACCCCAACTGGAGACCCAGGGTAAATAGCGTTCACTCCTGCGATGTCGTCGGCCTGAAGCTCGTCGAGATCACTGACCGTACTATTCATAATAGCATCCACGGTTTGTCCGGATTGATTGGGGTGGTCTAACCCCAGGACGTGCCCAAATTCGTGAATAAGGACACGGCGCAGGTCGAATGGAAATCCGAGAGGACCAGTATAGGCAGACCAGGTGAGGTTTCCATTGACCACCACACCGGTATCCACGAGTTCTCCGGTTGAGAACACTCTGGAAAAAGTGACGGCCACCGCCCCACCAAATGCAGTCCCACACAGGGTGTCCTGGAAAGCCACAGTATTGAGAAAGTCCAGACTCTCCACGTCTTCACACGGGGAAGCTGGGGTCGGAGGAGGAGTGGTGAAGCGAAATATTTCCGCATTCGTATTCCAGCTTTCGGCTGCACTCTTTGCCACATCATCCCAACACGGACCAAAGTCGGATAGCGGCGTTTCTGGACAACCAAGCTGGAGGTTGAGATCGGCCTGAGCTGCGGACCAGAATGCCGACGTGCCAGACGGAAAAGTAATCCGAACAAAAGGACGAGCAGCTGGAGGAAGAAGAACAAGCGCGCAGAGGAGTACGCTACTCAGCCCCCACACCCAGAGCATAGGCCGTTGGCGTTTGCTTGTTTGATTAGTCATTGTCCTTCCCCAGCTCATTTTGGATCAACTGCAAGAAAGAAGACAGAGAAACCGATTGTTGTTGCCGAGCCTGGCTGCCCGGAGTCTTTTTCAAAAACTGTCCATTCTGAACGCCCAGAATCGGGGCATTGAAGTTGTCCTGAACCGTTTCGACCTGACGCTGCGTATCAAAAGCAACGCGCAGTCGGCCTTGCCACACGCCGACTAATGGACTGAAATTGCGCTGATTGCCTACACAAAAGACAATGTTTTTCTCACCTATTGAAAAGCGTGGAACGCCATGAACGGAGATCGTATGTCCCTTTGGGGTGATACCGCCAAGGAAATACAAGCTGAGGGTGTCTCCCTCGGTCGTGCCTTTCAGTACGTTCAAGTTCGAGAAGGTAACAACAGTAAATGGTGCCCGGTGCGCGGCATCCCAGTGATTATTGATGCCTGTTACGGTTCCGACGGCAATAACCTCGGCCTTATGCACCAGGTCCGGAAAGCTTTGGGAAAGGACGGTTGTGGCCAAGAGTCGCTGCGGTAAAACGAGAATAAGAAGACCAATCAATACAGCACAAAGACGAACACATCCCCCACACATAACAGCCTCCTAGAGGAAGAACGGTAGTTAGGACGGCAAGTTCCCTCTTGCCGGTATAGTAACTGAAGCAGGGTGCGTATACAGAAGTTTCACAATAAGAACTGTCAAAAAAAAATGGTAACAAAAGGGTCGAGTTGCGATCTCCCGGCGGCGTGTGGTATAACGAAAGCCCTAGCGGACCCTTTTTGGTCAGCCCTCTCGCTTGCAGCGTTCGCTTTTCTCATCTACGCGCCCTTAGCTCAGTCTGGATAGAGCAACGGGCTTCGAACCCGCAAAGGCCCCCAAGGTAAAACTCAATCGAAAGCAGCTAGTTAGCGGTGACCCTGCGTCTTCGCTGGTATACCTGTGTGATCTCCCACGTTTCCTATTGTTCCCCATCTCTCTCGTTTGACCTGGTTTCGCACCAAATATTTCTACTCTGTTTCTACTCAACAACGCCTTCCTTCTTGCCGCTCCCCTTGGTCCCACGGTGACGCCACATCTTAACATCGTGATAAGAATCACCCGTGTTTTGTGTGACGGTTGCGACGCATGCGGCGCACTTTTCACTGCTCATTCTGATGTGCGCGACAGCGTAGCCTTAGTCGGCAGTGTGGTCGCAACTTGAGCGAGTAGCGCAACTCTGTTCATCAGCCTCGATGTTGCCTATAATCCCCGCGACAGGCGGGGCACATGGATTTTCTTGAGGTGATCGAGCAAGCGAAGGCAGTGCTGCGGAGCAAGGGTCGGGTCACGTACCGGACCCTGAAGCGGTAATTCAAGCTTGACGAGGAGTCGCTGGATACCCTTAAGGACGAGTTGATCATAGGCGAGCGCGTAGCCGTTGATGAAGATGGCAAAGTCTTGGTCTGGAATGATGATACCATCTCCGGTGACGGCGTAAGTCCGCCGGCTGAGACAACGGCCCCAACACCACCTTGTGCTCTGCCTGAGACTTCCGCAGGCGAACGCCGCCAACTGACGGTCATGTTCTGCGACGTGGTGGGCTCAACGACACTCTCCGAACAACTCGACCCGGAAGACTTACACGCCATAGTCGGCACGTATCAAGACGCGTGTCGGCAAGTCATTGAACGCTACGAGGGTGATATCGCCCAATACCTGGGGGATGGCATCCTGGTGTACTTCGGCTACCCAGCGGCGCATGAAGACGATGCGATTCGGGGAGTCAGAGCCGGGCTGGACATCCTGGCGGCCTTACCGAGACTTGAGCTGGCTCAGCCGATCCAAGCCCGCATTGGTCTGCACACCGGCCCCGTGGTCATTGGCGCAGTGGGTGGTGGCGAACATACTGAACAATTGGCCCTGGGAGAGACACCGAATATTGCGGCCCGCGTGCAAGGCCAAGCAGCACCAGACACCCTGGTCATTAGCACCGATACTTATCACTCGTACTGTCAAGTTATCGGGGCAGAGTGCGAAAATCACGTAGTGTGAGGTAAGATGAGGGGCATCCTTACGCCACTTCCAGCCCCGTGGTCACGTCCCGCCAGGTTGCAAATGCCTTGTCTCGGAACAACCGACAGTGGACTGCCTTCATGAGGTGGCGACCGACTCGAAAGAGGTTGTTGATCGGTCCATGGACAGAGAGGAAGCGTTGGACGTGTCGTAGAGACTTGAAGCGGGCATGTGGCGTTCGCGTTGCCGAGTCGGTTGATGAGAGACTTCGGCCTGGTTGTTGGCGTACTGCGTGGTGCAGTGAGTCACCGACGGCATAATATCTCGGTGGGCTGACCCATAACTACGAAGTTTATCGGTGATGAGGCGGTTGGGCACATAGCGTAAACCCTTCAATAACTTCCGAAAGAAGCGCTTGGCCGCTCCGGTATTGCGCCGTTTCTGCACGAGAATATCGAGCGTCTGGCCATCTTGATCTACAGCGCGCCACAGGTGGTAGCGCTCGCCCCTGATGCGGATAAATACCTCGTCCAGATACCACGTATCGCCCGGGCGTCCTCGCTGGTGTCGGAGCTTCTGGGCGAACGCGTGGCCAAACTTGAGACACCATTGACGCACGGCTTCATAGCTCACGGTGACACCGCGCTCGGCTAAGAGTTCTTCGACTTCACGAAAACTGAGGCTAAAACGGTGATACAGCCAGACCGCGTGGGCGGTGATTTCGGGCGGAAACCGGTGCCTTCTATACAGACTTGTACTACAGGAACTCATGCCCTTGTCACGGCATAAGACACCAATAGTTGGCAAACCCCTCGTTAAGCTGACAGTACCGTCGGGAGGAGTGAGGAAGGGCTGCAGGCAGTAACAGAAGGGCTAGATATAGTGCACGAAACGGAGGAGCATTACTACGAAGTCGAGCTATACCGCCTCAAGGGCGAGCTGTTGCTCCAGCAGTCGCAAGCCAATCATGCGGAATCAGAAGCCGCTTTTCACACCGCTCTTGAAGTTGCTCGCCACCAGAGTGCCAAATCCTGGGAACTGCGCGCCGCCACGAGCCTGGCCCGGCTGTGGCAGGGGCAAGGGAAGACAACCGAAGCCCACGATCTTCTCGCGCCGGTCTATAATTGGTTCACGGAAGGCTTTGATACGGCGGATTTGAAAGACGCGAAGGCGCTGCTCGACCAACTCTCATGACTGATTGCTGGCTCCAAGGCCAGCTCAGGGGCTCCCAAGAAACGCTTACCGCTCATCTTTGTCTATTTGCTATCGGCAGGCCCATATGTAAGATAGATTAGCGCGGTTAGGGGCCGGAGAAGGCACGGCCTTTTTCCGACGTACTAACTGATTCCAAGGCGAGGTAGGAGGATCAGATCATGAGCGGCACGACCGAGCAGTTTGAAGGGGGCTGCCTGTGCGGGGCGGTCCGTTTTATCGCAACGGGTGAACCGAAGGGGGTATATTGGTGTCATTGCCAAAGTTGTCGCAGGCATAGTGGCGCGCCGGTTTCTGTCTTCGTGGCATTCGACTGCGAGGCGTATACCGTGACCAAAGGCGAGATCACCAAGTTCGATTCTACGCCAGGCAGAACACGGCGCGGATTTTGCCCCCGGTGCGGGTCCACTTTGACTTGCGAAAGTCTCCCTGGGCCGACGGAAACGCATTTCCCTGTCGGGGCGTTCGATCACGCCGCGCGGCTGCAGCCGAGCAGGAGACAGTATTTTCCAGAGGAACGTCTGCCGTGGTTCCATCTCGCCGAGGCATAAGACTCGTTGATCCTTGCAGCGGGGAGATGCTGAGCATACGCCTTTCTCGCTAGAGCGATTACGAGGAGGACGGAATGAAACAACAAACGGCTGCGTGTCATTGCGGGCAGCTTCAGGTGCGCTGTGAAGGAGACCCTACGCAGGTGGTGATGTGTCATTGCGAACTATGTCAGCGACGCACGGGCACGACGTATAGTCTCGCGGCTCTGTTTGAGCGCCCGAAGGTCACGATCGACGGTGAAACACACGTGTATCAGCGCACGGGCGAGGCAGGGTTCGTTATTGAGTTTCACTTCTGCCCGACCTGTGGGACCACGGTCTATTGGGTGATCCCAGGTTTGCCTACCCTGAGTGGTCAGATCGTGGTCGCCGTGGGCTGCCTTACAGACCTCCGATTCCCCGCTCCGAATGTGGCCGTCTACGGCAGACGCCGGCATGGCTGGGTGCATCAACCGGCGGGGATCCCGAGTTATGCGGGTTGGATGGAGAATGGGGAGGTGGAGTGACTCAAGGACAGAAAATATCATAACTTGTTGGGTGCGGAGTGGTTACGTATTCTGTGCCGGAAGACCAAAGAACACGCAGCCGAAGGGAGCAAGACATGACCGGCGACCAACTCAACGATGTGGAAGCCATCCGGCAACTCAAAGCGCGCTATTTCCGATTGATGGACACGCAGCAGTGGGACCTCTTCCCGGAATGTTTTACTGCTGATGTTTCGGCGCTATACGAGGGTGCGCCACGGGCGAGCAAGGATCTGCCGCGTGACATCGAGATCACGGGGCGCGACGCGCTGGTGGACGGGATCCGGAGTCTGATGACCGGCGCCAAATCGATCCATCAGGGGTATATGCCGGAAATCGAGCTGACTAGCGCAACTACTGCACGTGGGGTCTGGTCGATGTTCGACGATGTGCGCCTACCGACGTGCCACTTTAAGGGCTGGGGACACTACCAGGAAGACTATGTGAAGGAAGACGGCCAGTGGAAGCTTAAGAAGATCCACTTGACCCGCCTCCATACTGAGGAAGAGTGGGTGTAGCGCGGTCTTTGCAGAAGCCAAATCCTGGGAACTGCGCGCCGCCACGAGCCTGGCCCGGCTGTGGCAGGGGCAAGGGAAGACAACCGAAGCCCACGATCTTCTCGCGCCGGTCTATAATTGGTTCACGGAAGGGTTTGACACGGCGGACTTGCAAGAGACAAAAACGGTATTGGAGCAGTTAAGCTGAAGAGACAATTGTCACCTCGGAGCACCGCTGCCTGACTCTGGGTACACACCGGTTGTCAAGACTCCGATAGTGAGAATGCCGACGGGACAAGGGGGCGTGATGGATTTTGGCTTGCTTTTACCGTTTCGGAATCCAAAACAATGGGCGGTGCCTTTTCCGCAGCTCTACCAGGACCATATCGAGCAAGCCGTCCTGGCGGAGGAGTTGGGCTACGATCATATCTGGACGACTGAGCATCATTTTGCTGACGATGCTTGGGCGCCGTCCCTCTTCCCGATCTTGTCCGCTATCGCTATGCAAACGAGTCGCATTCGACTGGGGACCTATATCATCATCCTGCCTTTGCATAACCCGGTCCGCGTGGCAGAAGATGCGGCGACCGTTGACATCATCTCGGACGGTCGGCTCGACCTCGGCATCGGGCAGGGGTATTGGCTGAGCGAATTTGCCAGTTTTGGCATTCCGCGGCGCGAACGGGCCTCTCGCCTTGAAGAAGGCACTGAGATTATCCGGCGCTGTTTTACGGAAGACAGCTTCTCCTTTGCCGGCACGCACTACAATCTGCGCGAAGTCGTGCTAGCTCCGAAGCCGGTCCAGAAACCGTACCCACCGATTTGGATTGCGGCGATGGCCGAAAAATCGGTGGCCCGAGTGGCGCGCCTTGGCTATCACTTGGGAGGGAGTGGTGGTGCGGACTTACAGCGGATGTATGACGCTGGATTGCAGCAGCATGGTCGGCGTCCAGACGACTATCATATTGCGCAGCTGCGAGCGGTCTATGTTGCGGAGACCCGAGACAAAGCGTGGGACGACGTGGAGCCGCATCTGCACTATATGATGAGTTCGTACGACCGACGCTTTAAAGAGGCCGACGACTTGCCTTGGAGTGCTTCGGTCATGTCCAGACCGAGTGTCCCCCCGCCTGGTGAGATGCGCCATGTCCGAGATCTCTCCTTCTTCCAAGCGCCGCTCATCATTGGGACACCCGACGCGGCGATCCAAGAGATCGAACGCTACCGCCAGGAAACGCGCGTGACCCACCTGGTCATGTGGATGCAGATGGCCGGACTCGATCCGCAAAAGGTACGCCGTTCAATGGAACTGTTTGCCAAAGAGGTTATGCCGCATTTCCGCCAATAGTGTATACAACGGTGCATAGCTTTGGCAAAGGAATTATCGTAGCCCAATGTACAGGCGTATTCACTTCAATCCGACTGAGACGGTCATTGTCCGCCTTTTGTCAGTGTACTGCAGCCTACGTAAACCAATCACTGCATAACAAAAAACGAGGCGGGCGCTAAAATGACTGGGTTTGTTAGGCAGGAGTAGGCAGGTGTCGCAGCCGCCACTTGAATGGCATTCAAGTGGTCGTGAGTTCAATTCTCATTGGCTCCACTCCTTTTCTCCTTAGAGTCCAGTGGCTTAGGGAGTTCCTCCTTCGGGCCATTTCTGTCCTAAATCGGCTGGTGGCTGTTGGTTTATCAAAAGGCAGCGTACGTGGCCGTATTTAACTTCGCTTTCTTCTCTCCGTTGAGTTGTCCTTCGTCCGGTACGCCGCCATCCACGCGCCTGCGTGATCAACTAGATAAAGTCAGAGACACGTACGAACCAACGTTTCTGCTGGCGTGTTACGCGGACAGTTGATACACAGTACGGTCAAAAGGGGGGAGATCATGTACGCAGCGAAATGGTTCCCATATCGGACGCCTTCAATCGTGGCATTGCTCTTGTGCGTACTGGGTGCGTTCTCAACTCCTCTCTTCGCCACTGAGCCAACGGGGACCTTACAGCTGAAGATCACGGACGCTGTCACCGGGGAGTCTATCCCTGCACGAGTGGAAATTCACGCTGCAGATGGGACGCATCATGTTGCCGAGGACGCGCTGCTGGTTGGTGGCGATTGTGACATGAGTGATCAAGGCGCGGGGTATGTGGACCTGGCGTCCACACTGGCGGGTTTTTCTGACAGACTCGACAATCCGTATACGCAGTCTACCCAGTTCTATAGCAATGGAAAGTCATCGATTCCGCTGCCAACCGGTGCGGCTACTATCACAGTGTTCAAAGGTCCCGAATACAGAGTGGGTAGTGGTACGGTAGAGATCAAAGCCGCAGAAACGGTCCAGCACACTATAGAACTCACCCGCTGGAGCAACCTGCCGCAAAACGGCTGGTATAGTTCGGATGATCATTTGCATATCCCAAGACCTGACCCAGAGCTGAATCCGTATATCTCCAAAATGATGCAGGCCGAAGACATTCATGTGGCCAACCTGCTGCAAATGGGCAAGGTCAAGAATTTCACCATTGCCCTGCAGCATGCCCATGGCCCGGACAGCCATTATCAGGAGGGCGATTACATCTTGGCAGCCGGCCAGGAAAATCCTCGCAGCCACTTTCTGGGGCACACGATTACGCTGGGCGCAGACACCGCTCACCACAGCCCTGAGAAATATCTCATTTATCGTTTGCTGTGGCAGGAAACAGTAAAGCAAGGGGCAATCAATGGATTTGCCCATGCCTATCTTCCAAACGGTTCTGTTGTTGCTCCTCACGATGGTATGGCGGTGGTCCTGCCCCATAATCTGCTGCATTTTGTGGAGGTGTTGCAATTTAATCGGAGTGATTATGAGACCTGGTACGATGTTCTCGGGCTGGGTTTCCGAGTGACTCCCACAGCGGGGACGGACTATCCGTGTGGCGGACAAACCATCCCTGGTCATGAGCGCTTTTATACCAAAGTCGAGGGTCCATTAACCTACGCGAATTGGCTGGAAGGAGTGCGCAAAGGCCGCACCTTTGTCACAACAGGTCCGCTGGTCGAGTTTCAGGTCAATGGCCAAGAGATAGGCAGTGACATCGTACTTGAGCAGGCCACTTCGGTGCAGCTCACAGGCCGTGTGGTGTTTGATCCTGAGAGGGATGATCTGTCGATTGTTGAAATTGTGCACAACGGTAATGTGATCAAGCGCTTTTCCCGGGTTAAGGGTGCAGACAGAATCGAATTCAGCGCTCGTCATCTGGTGAATGAAGCGTCCTGGTTCGCCGTGCGCGGCTACGGAGAGAAGCCCAAAGAAAATACGATGGCGACTCCTTTATATTGGAGTTCCTTCAAACCCACGAGTCTTGTGCATTCCGCCCCGATCTATGTGAGCCTCAAGGACCGCCCGGGCATTGCGCAAAGCGCCCAATCCAGAACAATTGCCGCAACGTGGCTGGCCAGACTAGAAGATATGGAAACCGTTCTGACCGAGGATAATATGGAGCATCTGGCTAAGAAGTTGGAAATGCCGAATTTTGATGCGATTCCAAAGGAGACGTTACTGGATAATCGGCAAGACCTGCTCAAAGAAATTCAGGCGGCAAAGGGTTTTTTCAAAACTTTGTTGGAGGCGCCACTCTGAGTCTCACAGAGCATACGCAGCCTCCGGAAGACGGGCCAACCTGATGAACATTCGGCAGACAGGAATACTGTCTCTGACGTGTGGATTGTTGCTCAGCCCCGTTCTGACGCTGGCTGACCGTTTCGCAGACCTTCAGGAGAGGGCCACCAAGGGTGAGGCCTCCGCGCAGGTCATGATGGGGTATGTCCACTACGCCGGCACCAGAGGTCCGCAAGACGATGCGGCAGCTCTGCACTGGTGGCGCAAGGCCGCGGACCAGGGAGAGGCCGATGCGGAGTTCTGGGTCGGATTCATGCACGCCGAAGGCCGAGGCGTCGAGCAAGACTTTCAGGAAGCACTCAAGTGGTACCGTAAATCTGCGGCCCAGGGCATGGACTTGGCGCAGACCAATCTAGGTCACTTATACCAACTGGGTTACGGCGTGCCGCAGGACTTTCCTACCGCCGCAAAGTGGTATCGCAAGGCCGCCGACCAAGGCGAAAAGGAAGCGCAGAGTTACCTGGGCGTTCTCTACGACAAAGGCCGGGGCGTGACGCAGGATTGCCAGGAAGCCGCGCTGTGGTACCGTAAAGCCGCCGCCCAAGGCGATGCTACGGCGCAGCTCGCCTTGGGTTATCTGTACGACCACGGCCAAGGCCTCGAGCAGAATTATCAAACGGCGGAGAGGTGGTACCGCAAAGCCGCTGACCAGGGGAACGCGACGGCGCAATACAACCTGGGGAATCTGTACATGGCGGGCCACGGCGTCGAGCAGGATTACGCGGAAGCGCGGAAGTGGTACCGCAAAGCGGCAGATCAAGGGAGTGGCCAAGCGCAGCTCACATTGGCCGCAATGTATGCCGACGGGCAGGGTGTCGAGCCGAACGCCGAAGAGTCACTGCAGTGGCACCGCAAAGCGGCAGAGCAGGGCTACGTCGTGGCGCAACGCAGCTTGGGTGATATGTACCACAGCGGCTACCGAGTCGTGCAGGATCATGCCGAAGCGCAGAAATGGTACCACAGGGCCGCAGACCAGGACGACGCCGAGGCCCAATATGTTCTGGGCCAAATCTACGCTGAGGGCCACGGCGTAGCACAGGATTATGAAGAAGCAGCCAAGTGGACACGGAAGGCCGCGGATCGAGGGGATGCTGCAGCGCAGTACAGCCTAGGCTACCTGTACTGGCGGGGGTACGGTGTGACGCAGAGTGCTCAAGAAGCACACAAGTGGTATGCCAAAGCTGCAGGTCAAGGACATGCCAAGGCGCAGTTCTCATTAGGCCGGATATACTCTGAGGGTCTCGGGGTGCCGGAAGATTTTGTGGCGGCGGCAAAATGGTATCGTAAGGCGGCGGACCAGGGTCTGGCAACGGCCCAGTTTTTGTTGGGGGAAGTGTACTCTCTCGGCCTCATCGCGGAGACGGACGATCTTGAAGCGGTGCACTGGTACCGCAAAGCGGCAGACCAAGGACACGCACAAGCGCAATATATACTCGGCACGATGTACTTCCAGGCCTACGGCGTCCCGCAAGACTATCCCGAAGCAATCAAATGGTACCGTAAAGCCGCCGACCAAGGGCATGCAGACGCACAGTGGGATCTGGGGGATGCGTATTATGCGGGCTACGGCGTCGTCGAGAACTACCGTGATGCAGCGGCGTGGTACCGCAAGGCGGGCGAGCAAGGCCAAGTCAATGCACAGGTCTCCTTAGCCACTATGTATTTGCATGGTCAGGGGGTGCCGCAGGATTATCAGCTCGCAAGGCAGTGGTTTTCCAAGGCCGCGTACCACGAAAACGTGGAAGCGCACTATAACCTCGGACTGCTGTCTGAATACGGACGCGGCGTCCCGCGTGATCGACAGCAAGCGGCAGAATGGTATCGCAAAGCTGCGGACCGGGGCGACGAAGAAGCGGAGAGCCGGTGGGGGGTGCTGACCGGCCAACGCGACTGGCCACTCCAGAAAGATATGAACAGAGATGGTACCGTGACGGTTACGGACATGACGCTGATGGCAGAGTCGGTGCTGTATTACCCGGGTGACGCGGTTATCGCTGCAAGTAGTGAGAACCGCGTCGGCGACTTCTTCGGTCCGGTGCTGCTCTCCAGCGTTACCCGATCACGCGTGGAGGAATTCAAACAGCTCAGGAAATCCCGTCAGACAGTGCGTGGGCACCCGGTAAGTGCGGCGTACTGCAATCGTGAACTCGCCTGTCTGCGGCATCTCCTGCGCCTGGCGGCGGAAGAGGGTATTTTGGACTCGGCGCCCATCGTGAAACTCCATCAGGAAGATAACGCCCGGGAGAGAACATTGTCTGAAGACGAGTACGAGAGCCTACTTGCGTGCGCGCCTGCACATCTGCGGCGGATTCTCGTCTGCACCTATGAGACCGGCATGCGGTCCGGCGAGATCAAAGAGCTGACCTGGGACAAGGTCGACTTTGCCTCGGGCTTTATTCGTCTGGCGACAGAGGACACGAAGACAAGTTATAAGCGGGCGATACCGATCTCTGCCGTCTGCCGGGAAGTGCTGGAGGGGATTCGCACAGAGCAGCGGGAAGGCAAGGTCGCGCCGATCGGGGGCCAGGTCTTCACCTGGGGCGGAAAACGCATGACCGAAGGCTGGAAGCGGGCGTTCAATACCGCGTGCCGAAAGGCAAAGTTAGAGGACGTACATTTCCATGACCTGCGCCATACCTTTGTGACCCGAAAAGTGCGGGAGGGCTGGGACTACAAGCGGATCATGGCGATCACGGGCCATAAGACGTTCTCTGTTTTTCAGCGATACAACAACCCGAGTGAGGATGATCTGCGCGAAGTTGTTGAAGGCCCTCCTCCGAGGCGGAAAGTAAGCTAACCCCGCGTTTAGCAGTTGCAGACGCACGCTGAGGCTCCTTGAGAGCGTTGGCGCCTCTCACACCAGTGATCCCGCGCTTGATGAATTCGGTGTGAGTCTGTACCATGAAGAGACTTATGGGACAGAAAATTTCTACTCTGTTTCTACTCGCAATCAAGCGCCATCGGGCAACCCCTGTAAGTACTTGATTTCATTACGCGCCCTTAGCTCAGTCTGGATAGAGCGGCAGACTACGAATCTGTAGGTCGGAAGTTCGAATCTTCCAGGGCGCACTTTTCTTTTCCCTTTTGATTCAGAGACTTAGCGCAATAGGCCGGATGGGTGTGGAAGGACTCATAGGTCGTTTGCCAACAGTTTGCCAACGAACGTGCTCTGCCGACGTTCTTTTTGGGCGGGATGCCGACACGACTTCTTTAATGTCATCCTCTGACGGGTTGTTGTAGCGTTGGAAAACAGAGAATGTCTTATGGCCCGTTATTGCCATGATCCGCTTGTAGTCCCAGCCCTCCCGCACTTTTCGGGTCACAAAGGTATGGCGCAGGTCATGGAAATGTACGTCCTACTAATCCGCCTTTGGTACATGCCGTTTTCCACGACCGCTTCCAGCCCTGCCTGCTGAACGCTTTTCCCTTCCAGGTAAAGACATGTCCGCTGATCGGGGCCACCTTGCCCTGGCGTTGGCTCGCCCGGATCTCCGTAAGCACAGTCCGCAGGGTAGGGGGATGGGGATGATACGCTTGTGTTTCGTCTTGGTGTCTACCGTTCCTAAACGAATAACGCCAGCCTCCATGTCCACTTTGTCCCAGGTCAAGTCCGCGATTTCCCGAGAGCGCATCCCTGTCTCATAGGCGCAGAGCATTATCCGTTGAAGGTGCGCCGGAGCAAGCGTTAGAATCCGCTGGTACTCCTCAGTCGAGAGTGCAATATCTCGGCTGTTCTCCCCTTGATGCAAACGAACCATAGGAGCTTTGTCGATCAGGTCTTTCTCCTCTGCGAGTTTCAGGAGGTGGCGTAGACAGGCGAGTTCCCGGTTACAGTATGAGACACTGACGGGATCACCGCGCTAGGTCAGTCGGTCTTTCCGGACTTGCTTGAAGTCGTTAATCTTCCCCGCTGTGATTTGCGATAAGAGCGCATTGCCAAAGAACTCGATGAGCACGCGGACGTGGCGGCGATCTTCTAAAATGGAACGTTTATCCTTAGCATACCGGTCCAGGTAGACCTCAGCCCATTGCGCTAACGTGGTGGCGCGGGTTTTCTACGTATCGAAATCCACGTGGCGCGCATTTTCGCCAAGCAGCAGCTTTTTCTTTGTTCTCGCGCCGCGCAGATCAGTGCCGGCCGGAACCTTCCGATTCACGCCTTTCCAATCCTTAAAGCGCGCGTAGTAGCGGGTGGTCCATTCGCCAGTTGGGGTTTGGTGTTTTAAGCGATAAAGCTGCGGCTCTATCCGCTTCCATGTTCCGTTTTGTGCCATACACTTACTCCTTCCTGTACCTAGAATTTCGTCCTGGGTTGTTATCCTCTTTCTCCATACTCACTCCTCTCCGTGCTCCTTGGTGGCCGGAAGTGGCACAATACGAAAAGCCTCACCGATGGAAAGTAGTCGTTCAACGGAGAGGTATGAACCTCACAACACGGGCACTGACTGCCCGATTTAACTCTTCTTACGTTTGGTGCGGCTTTTGCCGCTTATGGTTGCTTCAATCGCCTCAATGACGATTTCTCGGATTGTCCGGTCATTCTGGACCGCATAGAGTTTCAGGGACCTATGCAAATCGGCAGGCATATCGACAATCAACTTCTTGCTTGGTGGCGTCGCTGGCCGCTTCTGTACCATTCTGCCCATTATACTCTGCTGTGGTAATGTTGTCAAATGGGTTCCTATCTTCCTGTATATATTGCAGAAGCCCTGCCCACCTTGGAATCGGGTCAGGTCGAAGCGGAGGGGCGCCCTGCAAAAGCAGATGTGTTAGAAAGAGCAAAGTCCGTCAGCCGGAGGCACGGGATGGGCGCAATACGCCCAGACCAGCTCGGCTACTAACCAGATAGGTGACTACCGTGAACACCCCAACATTCGGCATTTTTGACCACATCGAGGGCATCCCCGGCACGAGCACGCAGCAGCTGTTTCGCGACCGGCTAGACTTGGTACGGATGGCTGACCAAGCAGGGTTCACCGGCTTCTATCTCGCCGAGCATCACGGCACCGATCTCTGCATGGCACCCAATCAGGATCTGGTCATCGCGGCCGCGTCGCAGATCACCACAACGATCCGCATGGGACCCATGGTCAAGCTGCTCCCGCTCCATCATCCGGTGCAGCTCATCGAAGATTTGTGTGTGCTTGACAACTTGACCGCGGGGCGCCTCGCGTTCGGCGTCGGGCGCGGCGTTGCGCCCATCGAGCACTACTGGCTCGGGAGCGACTGGCCGACGGCGACCGATCGATTCGAGGATGTCCTCGGTATTATCGCTCGCGCCTTAAGGACCGGCGAGATCAGCTCGGAGGAGTCGAAGTACTACGACTTCCGGACAATGCCGATGGCCACGCGGCCGGTGCAAGAGCACATCCCGTTCTGGTACCCTGGCAGGCCGGCGACTGCCGGCCGATTCGGGCTCAAGCTGATGTTCCCGGGGCCGATCCCCAAAGACGCCTACGACCTCTACGTCGAGTCCTAGCACGCTCACCGGGACGACCCGATCCGTCTCGACGGCCCCAACGACCAGCCAACGGTCGGTGCGACGATGGTGATCGCCATCGATCGTGACGAAGCGGTCGCGCGCGATGTTATAACCCGTGGCATGCAAGGCCTCATGCGCCGAGCGCACGCGGTCCATCGCTGGGATGCCGAGGTCCTCGGAGCGGAAGGTGCCGAGGCTGCGCTAGGCCCCCTCCGCCGGATCATGGCGCACATCGATGCCGCGATCGAGGCAGGCCACGGCTCGCCGAGCAAGATCGTCGACCGCTTCGGTCAGATTATCGACGATGGAATGGTCGATCACATCGTACTGCAGACGCCGACCGGCGACATAACGATGGATGAAGCCAAGTCGACACTCGACCTGTTTTGCAGCGAGGTGCAGCCGACCCTCGAAGCCGCCTGAACGTATCCAAATCCTGGGAACTCCGCGCGGCCACGAGCCTGGCCCGGCTGTGGCAGGGGCAGGGGAAGAAACAAGAAGCCCGGTGCCTTCTTTTTTACGCTGCGGATAGGAATAAGTAGCTCAACTGGTTTCTTGGTAGAACCTGAGCGGCTATTCGAGAATAAAACCGGCATAGTCGTTCGACGCAACCTCGTCGCATTTTGCACGAAATGTTGGGACCCCACCCACGTAGTTAAGGAAGACGCGTTTCTTTCCTGGGATATTCGACCCCATGAACCACGAGTTCGTTTTCGTGAGCAGGGTTTCATCGGCCGATTCGAGCACATGTTCAGTCCACGCGTCCTCAGCCTCTTGAGTTGCTTCGATCCGGGAGTAGCCATGTGCTCGCATATAGGCGATGCAATTGGTGATCCACTCGATGTTTTGTTCGAGACAGCGTGGAATATTGCAAAAGCTCGAGGAATTATGAGGCCCCCCGGTGATAAACATATTCGGGAACCCTACCGTGCTCATTCCGAGAAAAGCACTCGGCCCGTTATCCCACTTGTCCTTTAACATCGCGCCGGCCTCACCCCGAATCTTAATTCGATTGAGTGCGCCAGTTACTGCATCAAATCCTGTCGCGAAAATAACGACATCGAACCGGTACTCGGTGTCGCTGGTTTTGATACCCTCCTCGGTAAACCTTTCGATGGGAGACGTATTCAAATCGACGAGGTGAACGTTCGGGCGGTTGTAAGCTTCGTAGTAGCCACTCTCCATGGGCTGGCGTTTGGTGCCGAAGCCATGATCGGTCGGTACCAATAGCTCAGCGACCTCTGGATCATCAACTCGGTCCCGGATCTTATTTCGCACGAATTGCGCGGCTGCTTCATTTGCCTTCTCGTCGGTCAAAATATCGCTGAAACCGCCTAACCAAAAGGCAAACCCTTTTTCGTTCCACAGTCTTTCGTAGAACGCTAGACGCTCTTCGTTGCTCACGTCGAACGTGCATCGCTCGTCTGCACCATGCAAAAAGCCACCAAAGGTGCTGTTGCACCGCTCAAAAATTTTCGCGTAGCTTGCCTTTATCTCGCGCTGTTCGTCCGGTGCAATGGGGCCGTTGCGCAGTGGCTTACAGTAGTTCGGAGTGCGTTGGAACACGGTAAGGTCACCGACGTTTTTTGCGACCTCGGTAATCATCTGTACCGCGGTGGCCCCGGTTCCGATCACGCCGACGCGTTTATCACTCAAATCTACCGGATGATGCGGCCACGTCGAGGTATGCCAGGTCTCACCACGAAAGGAATCAACCCCGTCAAAATCAGGAATGTAAGGGGCGGAGAGGCACCCCGCCGCTTGTAGTAGGAACGGCGCGAACGCGGATTCGCCTTTTTCGGTTTCTACGAGCCAGCTGCGGTTGGATGAATCGTAAGTTGCCGCGGCAACCCGTGAATTGAATTGTATATCACGCCTCAAATCGAACTTGTCCGCGACATAATTGAGATACCGCAGCGTTTCGGGCTGAGATGCGAAATGTTCGCCCCACTCCCATTCGTCAAGTAGCTCTTGGGAAAAGGAGTAGCCATAGGAATAACTTTCTGAGTCGAAGCGTGCACCTGGATAACGGTTCCAATACCACGTGCCTCCGACGCCACTGCCCGCTTCAAACACACGTACCGTCATTCCCATTTCGCGTAGGCGATAGATAAAGTACATGCCAGAAATACCAGCGCCGATCACGATTGCATCGAAGCTCGATGTTTCGTCTGTCTTCGGTTTAGTCATAGTGCCTCATCTCCGAATGGAATTCAGAACGAATATCGATACTACCGTCGCTCAATGTAGAGTTGTCAAGATCGCGGTGTCAAGTTATCGCGGATGAGGGCTATGTCGCCCAGGCGTTAGGGGGAGCGGTTGATTGAGACTCTCGAGCAGGAAGAGTTTTTTGAGCGCGTCAAACCTCCGGCGGCGCCGTATCTGGGCGTCCATTTGCTGCAGGGATGAGCCAGGATCTTCGATACCGAGAAGAGCGAACAGATAGGGCAGGGTGTCTTCGAGACTGCGCTCCAGAATGAGGACTTTCCCCGCGACTTTCTCCTTCCGTGTCCGCTCATCATCGGTGCGCTCAATCTGAAAGTAGGTCTTGAGCAACTCGATAATCGGAAAATACGGCGACGCCTTCCCATGCGAGACCGCAAACGCTTCAAGCACCCGACAGCCAGTTTGGGAGGTGAGTTTGAACTCGTAGAAGAGTCGTGACTTCCCTAGCCCCGGCTCGCCCAGTACCCCGACGATTTGGCCGTGGCCGTCTTTGGCCTGCTCTAACGCCCGGTGCAGCTGGTCCAGCTCGCTGTGACGACCCACAAAGCGCGTGAGACCTCGGCGGGCAGAGACCTGCAATCGGGTGCGCAGTCGTCCTGCGCCCAGCACTTCGTAGACGTTGAGCGGCGCTTCGACGCCTTTGATTTGCGTCTGACCCAGGTCTTTGAATTCAAAGTAACCGTCGGTGAGTTTATGAGTTTAATCCGTGACCAAGATAGACCCTGGATTAGCGAGTTGTTCCATCCGGGCGGCCAGGTTCGTGGAGTGCCCGACCGGCACATAGTCCGTATGCAGGTCATCTTTGCGAATGGACCGCACCACGACTTCCCCGGTGTTGAGTCTTACCCGCATCAGGAGCGGAGCGCGTCCTTGTTCCCGGAGGGTATGCCTACGAACAGGCAACACCGTGGCATGAGCAGCATCCAACACTGTAGCACGCTGTGAAAAACGAAGACGAAAGTGTAAAGGGGGAGAAAAAGATGCTCCAAGTATTTTCCATGCCGTAAAGCTATGGGGGACGTTGCGGCATTAGTGGCTTTCTGGTTTGCCCTTCATACTTTGCTGCCTCACTTAACACCCTGAGCCCCGATGCCCTTTTGTAGTTGGAACGTCCTGCCAGACGTGTAATCCTGTTTCCCAGGGGACTTGGAGTCAAGTCTTGAATTTGCCCCCTAGTGAGAAACGATACCCCCAAAAGATTGGGCTGAATTGATAAAGTAAAGATCAGACCGATCAGACCCCAGCCCCCTCACTTTTGTCGTCCAAGCTTTTGTTGCCTGTCTATCCGGAAGGGTGCAGTGCCTATTCAGTTCCCTGCTCACACCGTCGTGGAAGCTTCCGATCGTCCTCAGATCTCGCGTCCAAGCTTCTCTCCTTCATAAATAACCGCAGCCAGCTTGCGTGGGGCCACAACATCACCGACCCGGTAGACTTCTGGGAAGCTGCCCCGAATCTCCTGAAACAGCGCCTCGTTCGGAGTCCGCAGCATAGAGAGGATAACGGTATCTACGGCTGTGATCGTACGTGGCTTCCCACCCCAGATATTGTAGGTTTCGACGTTATTCCCCTCTATCTTCTCAATGTGGTGCTGCGCCGTTAGCCGGACCCCGGCCTCAATAAGTTTGGGGAAGAGAACGGGCATCTCTGCAGTGCTCAATGTGTCTTCGCCGATAAACAGGTGTGGGGAAATGACCTCGACCTCCGCTCCCCCTTGGGTGGCCAGCACCTCGGCGAGACCGAGCGGAAGGTAGGCTGCGGTCTCGTCAAGAATAACCACTCGCTTGCCGAGCGAGGTTGGATCCCGGAGGGCGCGCGTAGTAGCGGTCGCAACGTCCAGGACATGCTCCTGATCAGAGCCAGGGATGGTATCGCGCTCGGATCTATGCGGACTGAAGCCCCCGCCCGAGGCATACGTAGAGCCAGTGGCGCAGACAATGGCGTCGGGTCTCTCCTTTTCCAGAAGGCTCTTTGTCGCCGTCATGCCGAGCCGTACCTCGACTCCGGCGGTTTCCATCTCGCGCGTGAGATTATCAATCGCGCTTTGCCACTCGGCGCGGGTGGGCAGCTGTTTATGCAGATTCAGATGTCCGCCTAGTTCGTGCTCTTTTTCGAGCAGGATGACGTGATGACCTCGCTTGGCCGCCGTGGCTGCCGTTTTCATTCCCGCAGGTCCCCCACCGACAATGAGAATCTTTTTCGCTTCGTTCACTCTGACAGACTCGAGCGTTCCGTGTCCCCACTGGCGCTCACGCCCAACCGTGGGGTTCATCAGACAGATCACTTCGCGGTTGTTGAAGAGACGGTTGGCACACTCGTTTGCCCCTACACATCTGGTGATTTCTCGTTCTCGGCCCTCGAGTGCTTTGGTCACCAGAAACGGATCAGCCATTTGAGCCCGCGTCATGGCCACCATGTCGGCTGCCCCGTCGGCGAGGATCTGCTCTGCCATCCCAAGGTCGAGAATGCGACCCACAATAAATATCTTAGCCCGATCGCCAACGATCTCCTTGGCACGCTTCCCAAAGGGGACCAGGAAACCTTCTGGTGCACTCCCCATAGGTGGGGCAACCCGGTGGGGGGTATGATAGCCGCCGCCTGAGATGTCGAAGAAATCGAACACGCCAGCAGAAGCAAAGATTTCGATCTGCTCTTCGGCCTGCTCCTGTGTAATGCCGGCCTCACCTATAAATTCATCAAATGACAAACGCAGGCCAAGCGTGAAGTCGGCGCCGACTCGTTGCCTGATACTCTGGCCAATCTCCAGCGCGAGCCGGCAGCGCTTTCGGACTGAACCCCCATAGCGATCCGTTCGCTTATTATAGGCAGGACTGAGAAACTGCCCGACCAGGTAGCCGTGCGCACCGTGAATCTCTACCCCGTCGAGTCCGGCGACCTGCACGTTCAGCGCCGACTCTCCAAAACCTTGTACCAAGTCATCAATGTGTTCCTGCTCCATCTCCATGGGAATCTCTTTTCGCAGCAAGGAGGGTGTACGCGATGCGGCCCACAGCGGGTGCCACTCGTCGATGAGCATCATCCCTTGGTCGTGTACGCCGGCAGCAAAGAGTTGGACAAATTGTTTCGCGCCATAGGCGTGCACCGCCTCGGCCAGCTTCGCATACTGGGGAATGGCGCGCTTTTCCCAGGCCGTACAGCCCATGTAGAAGGAACCCTTGCTGAGGCGATGTCCCGCTTGCTGCTCACTGATGAGGAGTGCTACCCCGCCCTTGGCTCGTTCGCGGTAGTAGTCGATGTGACGATCACTGAGAATATGATCTTCTCCATAGAGAACGGTTTGAGCCGTCATCATGATCCGGTGCTTGACGGTCGTGTGGCCGATAGTGAGAGGGCTCCACACCTGACGCAATTCGGCTAACGAGCCGCTCATAGTTGCTCCTCATGCAGCGAATTATTCGCCTCAGGACTTTGTCTGCTCTCACACACCGTTCCCTCTTCTCGGGCCCGTAGCATACAAAGATGTCATTGAGATAATCAAGCTGGCGACGGAGTCATCGAGATCCTATCTATAGCTATCTATAACTATCCTGGGAAGGAGCGGCTGTGGTACAGTAGCAGCGATTCTGCTGCTGATTCTGTTACCAATTCTATTGCGAGGAGGGAGAGCAGATGGAAATTCCGAAGCTGATTTATATTTACCAATCTCCCTGGTCTGAACGGGCACGCTGGGGATTTGAGTTCAAAGGGGTACCCTATGAGAGGGTAGATTATCAAGTTGGGCCTGGCGAGGAGGCGTTGAAGCAACAGACCGGTCAAGCCCAGGTACCGGTGCTCGAGATCGGGGGCACTTGGATTTCTGATTCAACCGCGATTCTTAACTGGCTGGAGGAACGCCATCCCCAGCTAGCACTCATGCCCCAATCGGAGAAGGAAAAAGCCGAAGTCATGCTCTGGGAAGAATTCATGGACGGAGTGCTCGGACCACAAGCGCGACTGCTCATCATCGGACGGCTGCTACACTCGACGGATGCCCAGGTACAGCAACTAGGTCAGTTCCTGGGTCAGAAGTATCACTACTCGCCAGGCTATGGAGAAGAGCACGCACGGGCCACGGTCAAGCGCAGTCTCACGATTCTTGCCCACACGCTGACCGAGTGTCGCTATTTAGTGGGCGATACGTTCACCCGAGCCGATTTAACCACGGCCTGTATGCTCGCCTTGGTGAACCCACCGTCCGATGAGCTGTTTCTCGTGCCGTCCACGGTCGGTGAAGATCAAGCCAATAATATTGGCGCCAAGCTCCGAGCCCTGTGGGTTGAGCCGACGGCCTTAGAGTCCGTCTACGCACCGATCTTTACCTGGCGGGATGCCGTGTACCGAGAACACCGGGGAGGACAGGTGAAGCCCTAGCCGCTACGCTCCTCACTGCGCCGTATTTGGGCCCATTTGTACGCCATCAAGATAGACGGCAAGTGGCCCGGAAAGCGTTAGCGGATTACGCTCGGGGTTCGCATCGAGAAGTAACACGCTCGCGGTATGTCCGGCTGCCACTGTTCCAATACCGTCCCCAAAACCCCAGAATTGTGCCGGTATCGTCGTCCCCGCAGCGAGGATTGCTTTATTATCAAGACCGGCCTTAGCCAAGAGTTCGATCTCCTGCGGATTAATCCCGGTGAAGGTTGTATAGCCCATATCGGTGCCGTGCAGCACGGTCGCACCGCCTGCTCGCAAGCGGCGAATATTGTCCGCCGGTTCAGCTAAACCGGGGAACGCGGACAAGGTCGAAATGACCGCGCGCCCGGACCATGCTTTCACCGTCTTAGCGCTGAGCGGGTCGGTTGGTGTATGCGCAAGGACATCAACCCCAGCCGCCGCTGCCCGTTGGACGTCAATATCATTAAGGGCATGTGCGACAACGCGCATGCCGTGCGAATGGGCTTGAGGGGTAATGGCAGCCATCTCCTGATCGCTCAGTATGGATGGGTTTTTCGCCATTGAGAGGGCTCCCCCACCTGTCGCGTCGCCTATCGGTATCTTGATGACCCGGGCACCTGCTGCATGTAGACGGTCTACAGCGTCCCGGGCTGCATGAACGCCGCTAATTTCTAATCCGTATCCATCGCCGCCCCAGCTCTGGCTAACAGGATGTAGGCAAAAGCAACCCGGTTGTGGCAGTAATCTGTTGAATACTCATAAGCAAACTCTCGGGCAGCGTGTCAAGTCGCGGAACTCAAATAGTTCACCACAAGCCTTGACACGGCAGATTTGAAAGATGCAAAAGTACTGTGAGGGGAGTTCAACTAAGGGAGGGAAACGAAATGGAAACTGTCACGGAGAACAAACGCTGGGCGAAAGAGTATCCCGAGCTGGGGACGGGACCTGTCCCGTCGGAATCGTGCATTTCCCCGGAATACTTTGAGCTTGAACGCGAACGGGTTTTTCGCCGCACCTGGCTCAACGTCGGCCGTGTCGACGCTATTCCCAACCCAGGCGACTATTTCCTTCGTGCGCTTGCCGTATGCAAAACTTCGATTTTGGTGATCCGAGGGACGGACGGTGTCGTGCGTGGGTTTCACAATGTCTGCTCCCATCGCTCGAACAAGCTCGTCTGGGAAGAGACAGGCACCTGTCGCGGGGCGTTTGCCTGCCATTTTCATAGCTGGGCGTATAACGCCCAAGGACAGCTCACAGGAGTGCCGGACGAAGATAATTTCCATGATCTCAAGAAGAGCGAGCTCGGTCTCACGCCCGTAACCACGGACATCTGGGAAGGGTTTATCTTCGTGCATCTGGATTCAGACCCACAAGAGGGCCTCGTAGAGTACCTCGGTGGAGTCGCGGACCAGCTTAGCGGCGGTGCCTTCCATAAGCGAACGCTCACCCACACGTATAAAGTTGAAGAGAATGCCAATTGGAAGGTTGCCCTGGATGCTCAGAATGAATCCTACCACCTGCCCTTCCAACATCGTTACTCGTTCCCTGGGATGTTCGTGCTTGAAGACAATCGGTATCTGCGCCTCTCAGGAGTGAAGCTGTATAATCACCACGCGGTCTGGTCGACTACGTACAATTCAGAAAGTACGCCGACACCGACCGGCGCGCTCATGAACAAGTTGAATACCGCCACCACCAACAGCCGGCTGCCCATGCTGGGAGACTTTGACTTTTTTGTGATCTTTCCAAACTTTGTCATTCTCCAGTTTCGAGGCATCGAAGACGACCATTACATGACGTATAATTTCTGGCCGCTAGCGGTCGATCGCTGCATCTGGGAGATAAATGTTCATTTCCCACCGGCACAGACCGCCGGACAAAAGCTCAGCCAGGAATACCTGAACCACCGTATCTGTGATGTGCTCCAGGAAGACGCCGTCGCGCATGAGACCCTACAGATTGGTTTAACCTCACGAGCGAAAACACATCTCATGCTCCAAGATGATGAGATCCAGATCCGACAGTTTCACAAAGTGTTGGAAGACTATATGGGCTTTTTCAACGGACGGGGGCAGTGATGCCTGGAGCCCTGTTGCCGAGGCAGTTTCAGAATCTTGAACCTTATATAGACTGGACTCTGACCAAGGAGAGTGAGCGCAGAGCAAAACGCTTGTCCAGCACGATGGAAGAGATTCAGGCCTTCTACGACACGATTTTTCCTCAAATGGAAGCGATCGTTGCCTATCTCGACCAGTTCCCCCTCGACCAACTACCCGAAGGGGCGCAGCCGCTCTACTCTCTGACGCTCTCGTTGGTAGAAGTCACCAGTGCGGTGGAGTTGTATCATCAACCCCACATTATTGAGGCCATTGTGCCCGCCCGCTTCCGACGGGTGGAATAAGTCTGAGGCAGACAAAAGAAAGGAACAATGGCCATGGCTGGGCGATTAGACACAAAAGTAGCGCTGGTGACTGGTGGCGGCTCGGGCATTGGACGCTCATCGGCTCTGGCTTTTGCAAGAGAAGGCGCCAAGGTCGTTGTTGCTGACGTAGATGTGGAGGGCGGAGAAGAGACTGTCCGCCTGATCGAAGAGGCTGGCGGGATGGCCATTTTTGTCAGCGCCGATGTCTCTCAGGCGGCTGAGGTCGCTGCACTAATCGAGAAGGGCGTAGAAATCTATGGCCGCTTGGATTGTGCTTTGAACAATGCGGGCATCCAGGGAGACATCAGGCAGACGGCTGAGTGTAGTGAAGAGAATTGGGACCGCATTATTGCGACCAACCTGACCGGGGTATGGCTGTGCATGAAACACGAGATCCCGCATATGTTGAAACAAGGCGGGGGCGCGATCGTCAACACTGCCTCGAACTTTGGATTAGTGGGATCGAACGGTATGCCGGCGTATTCGGCCAGTAAGCACGGCGTTGTCGGTCTGACCAAAACGGCGGCGCTGGAGTATGCCAAGTCCGGCATTCGAGTCAACGCCGTGTGCCCTGGGCCGGTACAAACCCCCATGATCGACAAGATCCTGCGCGCGCAGCCTGAGCTGGCCGCCCAGATCATCGAGGCAATTAAGGATAGAGAGCCTGTCGGACGGATGGGACTGCCGGGGGAGATTGCCGAGGCCGTGGTCTGGTTGTGTTCGGACGCGGCGTCTTTTGTGACAGGAACGGCCATGGCCGTCGATGGCGGCTTTGTGACGCAATAGCGGCACGACTCGTCCATGTTTTCTCCCACTAAATCGAAAGGCAAAAGATTGGTACAGGATCGCACTTTCTGAAATGAACCCACACCCGCCCGGACGTGAAGAGAGACTGTTGCAAAATGCGAGTGCCGCTGCCGGACGCCACCCCCCGCCTGGCGCTGAAGCACCAGGCTTAAATTACAAAGGGAGCTCCGCCCCCTAAAAGGTTGAGCGGGGAGCCCGGTTTACCGGGCTTGGTATACTGAGCCTGAGGCTTGAGCCTCAGGCGGACGTGGCAGGAAGCCGTTTAGCAACGGCATCATGAAGTGCCTGGGCGGAGGTGGGCAGAGGAACGCGCCTGAGTGAAATCACCGCTTGTCGTGGTTGTGTACGAGTCTCATGGGACCTGATTTAGTCTTAAAATCAAAACGGAGTTGTAACCATACCAACCCAAGCGACAAGTCGTGATGAAACGATCAACGGCCTGAAGATGCATTACGTTGATTGGGGAAATGAACAGGCCACGCCGATAGTTTGCCTGTACGGCTTGCGAGCCTACGGTCATTGGTTCGACGAATTCGCACTGGTCGTGAAAGATTATTATCGCGTCCTCGCCCTCGATCAGCGGGGCTGGGGTGAGACGGACTGGGCACCCGACGGCAATTACACAAGAGAAGCTTATGTCTCGGACGTGGAAGCCTTTGTCGATACACTCCAGCTCGACAAGGTGATCCTGGTTGGCCACTGGATGGGCGGCCTCAATGCCATTCACTACACCGCTCGTCATCCTGACCGAGTGCGGGCTCTGTGTATTCTAGACATCGGTCCAGAGGTTGATCACGCAGGAATGCAGCGCATGCGCACCGAATTGGGCGAAACTCCGGCAGGATTTGACTCGTGGCTGGAGGCCAAGGCTTTTCTGAAAATGCGTCACCCCAAGGCGTCAGAAGAGAACCACCAAACACGCCTCCAATGGATGCTCAAAGAGGGATCGGATGGCAAGATCGAGTGGCGGATAGATCAAGCCATATTTGATCCCAACCTGAAGCCTGACGATCCGCAGCAGACGTGGGCTCTTCTGAGCCAGATACGCTGTCCCACCCTCATCGTGCGCGGTGGTGTGTCAGACGTGTTGAGCGCTCCCACCTGTGAAGAGATGGTCAAGTGCATCCCTGGCAGTCGATGGTTCGATATTCCCAACGCTGGCCACATGGTGATTGAGGATAATCCCGAGGCGTGTAACGCGGCTATGCTCGAATTCTTGGGGAGCCGTCTCTCGGTATGAGCGACACGGACTTCTGAGGGAGAGGAGTGATGCTTGAATTTGCAATCACGTTTAAGCCTGACAAGGACATGAAGCCGGAGCGTCTTGTGAATCTCACCCGTCAGGCCGAGGCGGCCGGTTTTACGTATGGCTGGTCCTTTGATTCCCATATCATCTGGCAAGATCCCTACCCCATGCTTACGCTGATGGCGGCCAACACGGAGCGGATGCGTCTCGGCACGTGCGTGACCAACCCGTTGGTGCGTGATCCCACGGTAACGGCAAGCCTGCTCGCCACACTCAACCGCGTCTCGCACGGCCGGATGGACCTGGGTATTGGCCGCGGCGACAGCTCGCGGCGCGTCATGGGGAAAAAACAGGCCACAGTCGTGCGGCTCGAGGAGACGGTTCACCTGATTCATGACTTGACCGCTGGGAAACAGGTCAACTACCAAGGGCAGCCCATCCAGATCCCATGGGCAGATGCAGGTATCCCGCCAGTCTGGATCGCTGGCTACGGCCCGAAGGTGCTGCGGTGCGCGGGTCGGGTCGCAGAGGGTGTGATCTTTCAGTTCGCCGATCCAGCATTGATTCAGTGGTGCCTGGGGTTTGTCCACGAAGGAGCGCACATGGCAGGCCGGGACGCGTCCACCATTCGGGTCATGAGCGCTGCTGCGGTGTGGCCCTCAGAAGACCTCGCCGCGGCACGCGAGCAGGTTCGCTGGTTCCCGGCATTAGTGTCAAACCACGTCGTAGACCTCCTCTCGCGCTACCCAGCCGAAGAACTACCCAAGAGCCTGACCACCTATGTACGCACCCGCCACGGCTACGATTATCTTCAACACTGTGAGGTGAGCAGCGCGAATGAAGGCTTTGTCTCTGACGAGGTCGTGGACCGCTTTTGTATTGTCGGATCGGTGCAGGAGCACGTCCGCCGGCTCCGCGAGCTGCAGCGCGCGGGTGTGACCCAATTCAATATTTATCTGATGAGCGGCGAGGAAGAACAAACGCTTGAGATTTACGGCCGCGACATCATTCCAGCTCTGAGAGAGGGAGAATAGAAAGCTGGGCTCGCATGAGCATAACAGGCACATCTTTGGATAGCGAGTTTTTCGATCCAGGGTTCTCGCTGTGAACACAGTGAGTGAGAGGGGATAGCAGCATGGACTCCGATGGATACGATCGGAAAAAAGTCGCCGCGCTTGCCCGCCAGGTCGGCACCGACTTCGGGGCGGCCATGACGGTTGCGCTGGCATATGTGGGAGATCGCTTGGGCCTGTTCAAAGCGCTGGCGCCAGGCACGGCTCTGACCACGGCAGAAATCGCGACGCAAACTGGGCTGACCGAGCGCTACGTACGCGAATGGGCGGCCACAATGGCGGCGGCCGGCTATCTCGACTACAGCCCGGCGGAGGGCAGGTTCCGGATGAACCCCGAGCAGGCCATGGTCCTGGCAAACGAAGACACAACCTTCTTCACGGCGGGGGCGTTCCAGTACGCCGTCGCCTGCTATCGACAGCTGGATAAGCTGATGAACGTCTTTCAAAACGGCGGCGGGGTACCATTTACCGATTTCGGCCCAGACATAGTCGAAGCTATCGAGCGCCTGTTCCACGTCGGCTATGAGACGTGGGTGGCTGATCAGTGGATTCCGGCGGTACCGGATATTCAGCAGACACTGGAGCACGGCGGCGAGGCGGCGGAAGTCGGCTGCGGCGCTGGGCAATGTCTCATTCCGGTCGCTGCTGCGTTCCCCACAGCACGATTCCGCGGTTACGATGTTGATGCGGCTTCGCTTGAGCGGGCTCGGGAGAAAGCCAAACGAGCGGGGATTGGCGACCGCCTTTCTTTTGAGCAGATTGCGGCAGAAAGTCTCCCCTTCGAGGAGCGGTTTGACGTGGTCATGGCCTTCAATTGCATTCACGACATGGCGCAGCCGCGGGCGGCGCTGGCTGGTATTCGCCGCGTGTTGAAGCCCAACGGCGCTTTTCTGTGGTCGGAAGCTGAGGTATCCGACCAGCTTGAGGACAATCTCAATACGTTCGGGCGCACCCTGTACGGCGCCAGCACGATGCACTGCCTAACAGTGTCGTTGGCTCAAAACGGCGAGGGCCTGGGCTCTGCTATCGGCGAGAATCTGGCGCGCAGCCTAGCCGTGGAGGCGGGGTTCGCCACGTTCGAGAAGCTGCCCATCAAGAATCCGTATCACCAAGTGTTTCTTTCCCGCCCCTAGCGCTCTCCTATTCCCGAAGACGCCTGCCTGCTTTGCTCAGCCGCTGTTATCATTCTCCTCAAATACCAGCCGTCCGGCCGCCTCCTGAGCCTGGTTGCGCGCCTCCAGTTGAGAGGAGAGTTCAATAGGGCGCTCTTGCGGAAACTTTTCCCGATACAGATGGGGCCGCCAAAAATTGTTCTGGGCGGAGAATCGTTGCCTGGGTTTTCAGTGGAGCCACAAACCATACCCGCCCATCAAGGCGGATGATGTAAATATCGCTCTCCCTCCACATACCGCGATTGGAAGAGAAGGCGAGCCACTGACCGTCCGGCGACCACGCTGGGCGAAAGTCCCACCGGGTGCGTCCGTCACATTCCACGTTTTTCGACTCTCTAAGTCTCGCACCCAGATATCGGCCTGTCCGGAGCGACTTGAGACGAACGCCATCCGCTGACTATCGGGCGAGAAGGCTGCTGCGTCATCAAAGGCCGGATGATCGGTGAGGCGCTCAAGGCCACTGCCATCAAGACGAGCCCGATAGAGGTCGGCATTGCCAGCTCGGTGTGAGGTGAAAACAACACACTTCCCATCCGGCAAGAAAGCCGCATTGTAGTCAAGGGCTGGATGTGACAGGAGGGGTGCGGGCTCCGAACCGTCCGCATGGGCAAGAAACACATCCAAATCCCAGGGAACAAGAGAGGTAAAGGCAATGGTGTAAAGAGGGTTTCGCCCTTTCTGCGTTTCTCCTTTCGCTGGCGCAAGCGGGATAAGGAAGCCTGACAAAACAAAACCCACTGCAAATCGAAGCAGAAATCCTAAACGAACCCGCGCTAAGGTTTTTTCACGGCTCTGCCAGCAACCTTATTCATTCGTGTCTTGCCATGATTATCGATGAACCGCGGGCTCGGTCCCCCCGAACGCATCGATTGTCGCACCGCTGATCGCAGAGCTGGCCTCCGAGGCCAGGAACACCGCCACTTCTGCAATCTCTTCAGGCCGCATCAGTTCTCGGTTCCTGCGACTCCCAAAGGCTTCGCGGTAGCCTTCGGTATCCACCCCACCCGGACAGATACAGTTGACCCTGATGCCGTATGGCTGGACTTCAGCCGCCACGCTCTCGGTCAGGCTGATCAAGCCGGCCTTTGTCACCCGATAGGCACTGCGGCCCTTGCCGCCCTTGCGACCCCCGCGGCTGGAGATGTTGAGGATCTTGCCCGAGCGCTGAGCTATCATAGACGGCAGCACGGTCTTGGTCAGCAGCGCCGCTGCGGTCAGGTTCACCTCGACGACCTGCCGCCACAGCGTAGCCTTTCCGATGCCTTTGCTGGCGCCGGTGACCAGAGCAATTTTGTTGGCGAGGCGTTGCATGGCGTACTCCTTGAACTGTTTATATGGCATCCAAACAGGGATAGCCAACTGGCATGAAATCTGACAGAACCGAACGCACCCACAAAAAGGGACAAAGGAGAAGGACAATGCCACAGATGCGAGAAATCACCTCAGGCCTCCAATTTCCGGAAGGCCCTATCGCTATGAACGATGGCAGTGTGCTCGTGGTTGAGATCAAGCGCGGGGCGCTCACCCGCGTCACGCCCGATGGCAGGAAGGAAGTCGTGGCCGAAACGGGCGGCGGGCCCAATGGAGCGGCGATTGGTCCGGATGGCATGGTCTATATCTGTAATAATGGCGGGCTCGAATGGCTAGAAGTCGATGGGACGATTATACCGTCGGGGGAGCTGCCAGACGGCTATACCCATGGCAGCATTCAACGCGTTGACCTGGCAAGTGGCAAGGTAGAAACCCTCTACACCGAGTGTGATGGTCATCCCCTGCGTGGCCCGAATGATATCGTTTTTGACGCTACGGGCGGGTTCTGGTTCACCGATGCGGGTAAATTTGAGGAGCGCCGGCGAGATCGCACGGCTGTGCATTACGCCAAGACTGATGGCTCGCTGATCAAAGAGATGGTGTTTCCCATCGATGGCCCGAATGGCATTGGTCTGGCTCCCGGCGATACCGATCTGTATGTGGCCCAGACCTTTGAAGGCCGGGTCTGGCAATGGCCTATTCCCAGTCCCGGCGAACTCAGCCGTGAGACCGGCGAGGGTGGCGCCCTGCTGGCCGGACCGGGAGGAGGCAAGCTCTTGGCTGGATTACCTGGCTATCAACTGCTCGATTCACTCGGGGTAGATAGTGCCGGGAATGTGTGCGTGGCAACATTGATCAATGGCGGGATTAGCGTCATCTCGCCCGATGGCTCGTCGGTTGAGTTTGTTCCTACACAAGACCCTCTGACGACGAATATTTGCTTTGGCGGACCAGATCTGAAAACGGCCTATATCACGCTGAGCCTGACGGGCAAACTAGTGGCCATGGACTGGCCCCGGCCAGGGCTGCAACTGCACTACACACGCTAGCACCCTTCTATAACAACGCTTAAACAACTCTCGAAAGGATTGATTGCAATGAAACTGTCACAACCACGTATCGCACCGCTGACCGAGGCCGAATGGACCGATGAACAACGAGAAGTACTGGAGCCCGTCCAGCGCGAAGGGCGCGTCTACAATGTACGAGCCACGCTTTCCCGGCATTGGGTGGCGTCAAAAAAGTTTGGGGTGTCGGGCTCTAACATCATGGGTGATACTTCGACCTTACTGCCCAGGCAGCGGGAAATCCTGATTTTACGAATCGGCTGGCTGTGCCAGGCAGAATATGAGTGGGGCAGCATGTGCTGTACGGCAGGAACG
Organism: Binatia bacterium; assembly: GCA_963666315.2. Taxonomy (GTDB): domain Bacteria; phylum Desulfobacterota; class Binatia; order Bin18; family Bin18; genus Bin18. Next base: position 60,154 of record CAXXHG010000022.1, on the reverse strand, counting down.
CCGGGCTCACCGACGAAGAGATCGCGCGCATCAAAGCAGGGCCGGATGCTGAAGGCTGGGACGCGTTTGACGCCAGCTTGTTGCGAGCTGCAGATGAATTGCATGCAGACGCTTTTATCAGCGATGCAACCTGGGCCGCCTTGAGTGAGCGCTACAATACACAGCAGCTTATGGACGTCGTCTTTACCGTTGGCCAGTACAATCTAGTGTCCATGGCGCTGAATACCTTCGGCGGGCAGCTGGACAAAGGGGTCAAGGGCTTCTGACGGACCTCGTGCCGTGCTCGCCCGCGCGCGCTCTGCTGGCCTACGCGGGCGCTGCGAGCGGGTGTTGCCGGACCTCAGCCTGTGGGCGAGTAAGCCGTCGGCCGCAGGATTCTGTTGTAGACCTTCGCCACCAGGGGGCCGTTTTTCTCCGACTCCGCCCGCGCCTTCTGCCAGTCGGGGTCCTTCATGAATGCCTTCCAGCTCTTTTCTCTGTCTCCCAGGCTAGGGTAGCCCAGCATGTACACTAGCCGATTGCTGGTGCCGAAGACTTCAGTCCAGTAGCCGATATTTTCGATACCGTGCTTCTCAAAGAGACCCAGCGTATGGTTGGCGAACCGGTTGTGGAGGTCGGGTAGCCGACCTGGCACCGCCTCGTAAATACGCCACTCCTGTACCTTCGTCCTGATCTGGGGTTCTGGCGAGTAGGGGGTCAGTTGCAGCATGGTGTTGTGAGTTCTGGCGACAATGGCTCCTTCTCGCTCCGTCTCCTGCGCCACTTGCTGCTGCCAGGCTGAGTCCGATACAAACCTCTCCAGTTTTTTCTGCCTGCCCTCGAAGGTTTCGTACATCCACATGTAGGTGACTTGGATACTGGCGCCGAACTCCCTCGGTCCAGAATCCTAGCGCGCCCAGGCCATGCTTCTTGAATAAACCCGCGGCGACTTCGAGATGTGTATTGAGGGCCGGCAGCTTGCCCGGCATTGCTTCGTACGTACGTAACTCATAGAGCATCTGGACACCTCCTTGCTCGCTATTATAACCAGAGAAACAGACAGGTTGGCAGCTTTGACACCTCGTCAGACACAGTTTCTAAGACATATTATAGATCCGTGCCCATTTTCTCCAGACAGCCCCAACGCTCTGTACGCGCTAACTGTCTGAGTTTTTTGTTCCAGTAAGAGCATTGGGGTCGAACGGTACCATCGTGGGATTGCGCCGGGCCAGAATATCTTCCATCCGGGTCTGTAGCGGTGCAAGAAACTCTGGATGGGGAAGAATATAGAACTGTTCGTCCCGCACCGCATTGAACACCTTTTCTGCAACCTTTGCAGGCGGCATGCCTTGGTCAATGAACACACGAAAGGCTTCGCGCATGGCCTGCGACGCCTCGTCCCCCGGGCTTTCAGAAGCTTGCAATTGCTCCGGACGGTTACGGTCTGAATCCAAGATATTCGTTTTCACAAATCCTGGACACAGCACTGATACTTTGACTGGTGCATTCTGCAATTCGAGTTCCTGGTAGAGTGACTCAGATAGCGTCACAACCCCATGTTTCGTGACATTCTAGATATTAGCAAATGGGCCGGACAGCAGGCCTGCCATTGAGGCAGTATTCACCACATGCCCTTCGGTTTTCTGGTCGAGTAGAATCGGGATAAAGGTCCGAACTCCATGAATCACTCCCCACAGATGGACGCCGATCACCCATTCCCAATCCGCAAGTGGCTGACTCCAGGACAGGCCACCAGACGCGACACCAGCGTTATTACGCACAAGATGGACCGCCCCGAATGCTTCCAGTGTCTTATCAGCCAGGGCTTCGACTTGGTCGGCTTTGGAGACATCGGTCTCCACGCTCAAGGTAGTCGCGCCTTGGTCTTGGAGCTCTTGTTCCGCTTTGCTGAGTGCCTCTGCTTCAACATCAGCCAGGGCAACCTTCATCCCCTCGGCTGCAAACCGCTCGGTCATGGCTCGTCCGAAACCACTGGCTGCCCCAGTGACCACGGCGACCCGATCCTTGAATGCTTTCATATTGCCTCCTGTGCGCTTCGACTACCCTCTCGGCTGAGAGCGTGGCCTCAATATGAACAGGCTAGCTGAAGACAAAGACTCAGGACGTTGATCCGGTTAGGCGGCAGCTGTTCGCAGTCGTGCCGCCCGTCTGACCTGCGGTTCCTTATGGAACGCACCGTCCTTCATGATCATGAGGAGCTTGTCTACGTCCTGGAGTAGGGTGATGTCCTCGACGGGATTGCCATCGACTATGATCAGATCGGCCAGATAGCCCTCTTTGACCATCCCGAGCTGGTCGCCGAAACACTCACCGCCGGACTTGGTCGCCATCCTGAGCGTTTCAGCCGGGCTGAATCCCATCAGGTTAACAAAGTGTTCGAGGTCCCTTGTGTCCGTGCCGATCTGGTTCCAGGCAAAGCCGTAGTCACCAAACGGCAAGACGCGCACCCCGCGTCTGTGTAGTTCCTGTGTGTTTTGGATGGCGCTTTCCAGCTCGCGATCAAAGCCCCATGCTTCGGCCATAGCTCGAGTCACGCCGTACTCTTCCATATGGTTCAGCGTGGCATAACTGAGACCAATGGCTGGGTTGACGAAGTACTCGTTCTTGTTGGCTTCGAGCAGGTCGAGCGCTTCCTCGTCGCAGAAATTCGCGTGGTAGATGAGTTTGATGCCGTGCCGGATGCACATCTTGACGGATTCAGCGCTGCGTGCATGCGCGATCACGCGCCGGTTGTGCGCGTGCGCCACACTGCAGCATGCCGCCACTTCGTCCTCCTGCATCACCGTCATTTGTGCGGTACCGGTTCGCACGAAGTTGTCACCCGAAATCATCAGTTTAATAACGTCGACGCCCTCACGGATCATCAGCCTGGTGTATTTCCGGATCTCTTCTGGTCCGTCGAGGACCACCGCGAAACCCTCATGGTACATATGCATCTGCTCCAAGTCGCCGAGACCGCCGGTAACGGTGAGTTCCGGCGTGGCAGCTTGCATCCGCGGCCCCGGGATCTTGCCGGCATTAATCTCGTTGCGGATAACGATATCGAGCCGTGCCTTGGCAGAGGAGCCGTTCACGAGGGCGGTGAAGCCGTGATCGAGCATGGTCTTCACGTTATGCATGGTGATGAGCACATGCTCCTCCACCGGGATTTCACCGGTGTCGTAGAGATCTGCTCCCATATTGGGATAGGTCGGATGCCCGTGACAGTTGACTAAGCCCGGCATCAGTGTGGCGCCGTCGCCGTCGACCACCGTAGCGCCGTCCCTAATCACTGTCTGAGCGCCTCCAGCAATAGTCTTAATGCGCTTATCCCGGACGAGGACCTCGCCCAAGTACGGCGCACTTCCACTGCCGTCGAAAATCATTATGTTGGTGAACACGGTGTCAGACATGTGCCTACCCTCCTTAAATCGTCGACTTTGGCCGCCAGACCAACCATCGACATTATGCCATGTATGCGTGCGTTCCAGAAGATGATGGCGGACGGCAATGATTGCTGCCGTGATCCTCTATCATGTCCATATTTGACAAAAGGATTGAGGGTCATTATTTTGCTCGCGAATGGCTTCTTCTTCCCGCTTGTCGGCTTGACAAACCCGCCCCAATAGCAGGACAATCCCGGACACACAAAGGAAAAGGAGGTCATTATGCTCGGAGCTGTCGCACATGTAGGGATTACAGTCCCAGATATGGAAAAAGCCATTGCTTTCTATCAGGATGTATTGGGACTGACGGTGATCGGTGATTATACCATCGAGGGGGAAGAGATTAGTGATATGGTCCGAGAGCCCGGTACAAAAGTGCGGTCGGTGTTCCTGCGCAACGAAGACGATCGCCGCAGCGCCCCGGTTGAGCTGCTCTACTTTAGCGAATCTGCTGGGCAGGGTGGGCAGCCGTATGCGGGAGTCACCCACAATGGAATTACTGAGATTGCCTTTTGGGTGAAAGATATTGAAAAGAGCTACGAGGCGCTACGGACCCAAGGCGTGGAGTTTTACTCGCGACCCCAGACGTTTACCCTCGACGGCTATGGCACGGCGAAGGCAGTGTATTGCAAGGATCCGTTTGGCACGACCCTCGAACTGATGCAGATGGTCAAGGAGTAGGAGCAGTAAATAGGATTAGAGGTCAGGTCCTGAATTTACCCCCTGCTACGACTAAAACGATTTTCACTTGGGTTTACCACCCGGGTTTCCCCTCACCCCCAGTCGCTCCGCTCCGGTTTCCCTCTCCCACTGGAAGAGGGCTAGAGCCTGCCCTGAGTTTGTCGAAGGGGTGAAGGTGTTCCTTGGCTGTCCCTTCGCTGTCCGTTCTCGTCTTCAGGTTTTTCTGGGGTGGCGTTCGGTACCGACCCAGCCCGTCTGTGAGACGTCGAACGTCACGCCGTCGGGACCGCTGTATCTGACCTCGGCATTACCATGGCGGCCACTGCCGAGACCGAGGGCTTGGTTGATGTCATCTCGGGGAGCGGCATCGGCTGCGGCTAATTTCTGCGCGATTTCTTCTAGGTTTTCGACCTCAAACCCGATGGGGTGGATACCTGTCCAGTCCTTGCCCCGCTCTACGCCGGCGACTTGGTCGTTCTTGAAGTCTAAAATCTCTAGGTTGATTGTCCCATCGGTGAGAAAAGCGCCCGACACGATAGGGGTGTCGATCTTGGAGATCTGGGTCAGGCCAAATGTTTCAACATAGAACTTGGCCGTCTCCTCAGCGTTTTGTGTCGCGATTGCAATATGTCTGAGCTTCGCCATGATGTTCCTCCCACATATCTGCCGTGTAACGTATGTTCTGAACCAGCTTAGCTGCGTAGTGATGCATCTTCTGGAGTTTAGCCCACTGTCTCCGCTCGACGACCGAGGTATTCGTTCAGCTGGCTATCGTGGCGGCTGCTTGCCCCTAGGTTCTGCGTACGGATGTAGGGTTCCCAGCGCGGCGGGCAGGCGCCCTCGGGGGTGTCGCCCGTTACTGTGACACGCTGGATAATGCGTTCTGCATCGAAGTCGTTCAGTACAAAGTGCTGCGTGCACCGATTGTCCCACATCGCAACCGTACCTTCGCTCCAGCGATAGCGGACGGTGAAGCGCGACTGTGACACCCAGCGTGTCAGGTAGCCGAGTAACACGTCGCTCTCCTCGTGGCTAAGTTCAACAAGGCGTCGGGTGAAGTGTTCGTTGACAAACAGGGACTTGCGTTTGGTGACAGGATGAACACGCACCACCGGATGAACGGCCATCTTTTCGGGCTTACCATGTGGGCTTGCATCATGCAGGGCGGTCAGGCCATCGCACAAGTCCCGGAGCGGCGCTGACAGCCCTTCGTAGGCTGCATACATATTGGCCCACAAGGTGTCGCCGCCGACCTCGGGACACTGCACCATATTGAGGATGGCCAGCACGGACGGATGCGGCTGGAAGGTAATGTCACTGTGCCACTCATCCGCGACCCCGCCGCGGCTGGCCGCCAGGTCGAAGATCTCAGGATAGCCAGGCAGGTTGTGGAGGTGAGGGTGCCCTTCGATGGGTCCGAAGTGGCGACCGAACGCAATGTGCTCCTCAGGAGTCACATATTGTTCTGGAAAGAAGAGCACCAGGTGCTCCATGAGTAGAGACTGTACCATCTCGGCCTCTGCCGGGCCGACCTGCCCCAGCGTGAGGCCGCGAACCTCAGCGCCGAGAGCGCCCGAAAGACGTCGAACCTCAAGGTTTCCGTTCATAAGGTATGTCCTCCTTCAGCCTCGTACTGTGGCCGAATATACCAGGCGAAACCTGCAGGCTCTAGAGCTGCCGCTGTTTGGACGCATGCTTGACTTGCTTCAGCCGCCCTGGATTAGGCTTTGTCGAGTTATCGGGAAAGAGGATAAAGCTCACCTATGGTGAGCTTCTGGGGTAATCTTTCTCACACCAATGTTTTGGGGCACCGTCACCTCGCGCCACATGCTAAGCGCTCGGCAAGACTAGCATATGACCCCTCTTCTGGCAGGAGATTCTCCGCGCCCCCGAACCGCTGTCCTGAGAGGCAAGCAGGAGCTCGCCTCTTAACAGGTAGACCAGGTAGGCATTGAGCAACTTGAGGTGAAATTGGCAGCGCTTATATAGCGCCCTGCACAGCCAGTGCGCTTATTTCAGCGTCGTTGAAGCCCGCCTGCCGAAGGACCTCCTGAGTGTGCTCGCCTAAATGCGGTACCCCACGCCGGAAGGCCGTCATGCGCTGCCGGCCGTCCGTGGCGACGGAGACGGGGTAAGAGAGATCGCGGCCGAGTCCAGGCTGACGGATCGACTGAAAGGTACCGCGTGCCTGGAAATGTGGGTCGTCGATATTCTCCTCGGGAAATCTGACGCTTGCCCACAATAAGCCTTTGGCCTGGGCGCGATGAAACACCTCCTCAGCGGTCATGGACGCAACCAGGGTGTCGATCAGCGCGCTGAAATGCGCATGCGCCTCGGACGGCGAACGCTCGGCTAATTCGCGGTAGGCGCCAGATTCGAGATCGTGTTCAATGCCGGCCTCATTCAGCATCTCGGTGATGACCCGCACATCGCGGCCGTCCCAAAATAAGAATGCCTTGACGTAGCGTCCGTCTTTTGTCCGGCGTAGCCACGGCGGGGTCCGGCCCACACCCGCATGGCGTCCGGTCTGCCGCTGCACAACCTTTTCATTGTATATGTAGCTTGGCAGAGCGACCTCAGTGCAGGTGCTGACCGCTTCGTGAATCGACACATCAATACAATCGCCGCAATCGCCCTCGCCCGTCAGCTCGCGCAGCTCGCGATAATTGAGCGCCGCCGTGATCGCAATCACAGCGTACTCACACGCGATATGGTAAGCTTGCCACATTCCGGGAGCGATCGGCGGTGTGTCGTAAATTCCGTCGGATCGCGGATCGTATCCGCACGACGCCATCACTCCGCCCATTGCTAATTGTGTCAGGTCCGTCATCGTGAAATCACGATAGGGACCGTCGAGCCCAAAGGGCGTGATCGTGCAGACAATGAGGCGCGGATTCGAGGCCTGCATCTCACGATACAGCCTGAGCCGCCGGTCCACGTCGGCTGCCTCGCCAGAATCGATGATGACATCGGCGCGCTGTCCGAGACGTCCCAGTACGTCGCGCGCTCCTGGATGGTCAACCTCAAGGCTGACGCTCTTCTTGCCCAGGTTGTAACGCCAGAAACACAGACTCTGTTCCGGATCGGGTTGCGATAATGAAGTAGATGTGGCGGATATAGATGATGCGAAGGGCCCCAGGCGGCGCGAGTAAGATCCTTGGCGGCCCTCCAATTTGATCACCTCGGCACCAAATGATGCCAGCAGTACGCCGGCGAATTCCCCGCGCTCATCGCCGCTTTCGATGATGACGGTTCCATCCAGGGCCGCGCTCAAAGCCGCTTCAGTATTCAAATGATCCAGTCCTCTCTGAGTTGCGCAATTTCCTCGGGTGTCAGCCCAAGGACATCGCGATACACGGCATCGTTGTCCTCTCCCATACAAGGCGCAGCGCGACCTGGCAGCCCACCGACTTCGACCGGCATGTTTTGGAACTTGGCGGGAAAATCTTCGATCGGCCAGGTCCCGATTTCGCTGTGGGGTAATGGCACGAAAGCGCCGCGCTCCTTGAGTTGCGGATCACGCAAGTAACGATCAACCGACTTCTGCACGACGCCAGCTGGGACACTTCGCTTTTGGAGGCGGTGCATCAGATCGTAGCGGTCTTCACTTTTCGTGAACTCTGTTATCAATCGGTCGAGGTTGTCTTCATTGGCTTTGCGTCCAGCTGCGGTCCGAAAGCGTGCGTCCCGTGCCCAGTCCGGCGAACCGATCTCAGCCACAAACGCCTGCCACTGCTCATCAGTCTGCACGGCTATAGTGATCCATTCGTCACTACCGCGACAGGGGTACGCGCCATGCGGTGCCCAATCCGCTGAATGCATCCGGTTGCCATAGCGCTCAGTCGGCTTGCCAGTCAGCTGCGCTTCAAGCGTGGCAGTCCCGGACACCATGAGTCCAACTTCCGTCTGCGACAGATCGATGTAACAGCCGCGGCCAGTCCGCCGCCGGCTTAAGAGCGCCATCATTACGTGCATGGCACCGTAGTAGCCGGTTGAATGGTTGAGATACGAGTAGCCCCACCCGGCCGGCGGCATGGGCTCAGGCAAGCCTGACATATGGGTCAAACCCGAAAGCGCCTGCGCCGTCGGTCCGACGCTGAGGTATTCGTTATACGTCCCCGACTTTCCCATCCCACTGATCTGGAGATAAATGAGCCCGGGATTGATCTTGCGCAGAGTGTCGTAGCCGAGTTCCCAACGGTCCATCTGTCCAGGACTGTAGTTTTCGCATAGGACAGATGCTTTGGCGATCAAGCGTTTGAACAACTCGCGTCCTTGCGGAAGGCTCATATTGAGCGTGATGCCATACTTGCCGGGGTTAATATTGTTGAACAGACCGCTCCGATTGAGACTGTCGGCTTTTTCACCAGGCGCTTTCGGTTGTACTCCACGCAGCAGGTCGAGCGCGCGCTGATCGTGCCATTCGACCCGGATTACTTCTGCGCCCATCGTCGCCAGCATCCGTGTCGCGTTCGGGCCTGCCACAATCTTCGTCAGATCTATGACCCGTACCCCCTCAAGGGGACGACGGCTGGCAGATTTAGCTGGTTTAGCAAGTTTAGCCGACTCAGATTGTGCCGTTTTTTCCATCGAGGTTTTACCTCCAGATCTGTCCGTCCGCGAACATACCCCTGATGGCGTCCGTATGCAATAAAATTCGAGGTGGAATACGGTTTCCATTTGAGTGCTACGCGTTTAGCTTCCCGTAGGGTGCGCCCTGTCCACCGAGCGCAAGATGTCAGGTTACGCTCCACTAACCTGACCTACTGTTCTGCATGCCGATTCATCAGTTTGTTCATGAGCAGCTTGTCGAAACCTGTCCTGAGCAACGCCGAAGGGGGCAAGTGATGAAGATATCAGGACAAACACGTTGACATCGCCCTCACCACATCATACGACTGCTGACAGCGAGAAGGGAGTACGAGGCGTATGACCGATGTAAAGCTGGACGGACCGGCAACGATCCTCGTTCTACTCGGGCTTACCTTGCCCGAAGTGTCCGGTAGCGACCTCGAGAAGATTCGGGCCGCGGTAGCGCCCGGCTCGACTATCAAGGTCGCCCCTCATGTGCGCGATGCTATCGCCATGGCCGATGATGTCGAGGTCATCCTCGGCTTCCTGCCCGAGTCGTTGTTCCACGCCGCCCCCCGCCTACGCTGGGTACACGCCATCGCCTCAGGTGTGGATATGTTTCTCTACCCGGCGATGCGTGATTCCCATGTTGTGCTGACTGGCGAAAAAGGCCTGGTGGGCGGACACCTGGCAGACACCGGGTTCGGCCTCCTCTTGGCGCTCACCCGCCAGATCGCGACCTCCATCCGCCTCGGCTCTGCCAGTTGGCAGGAACGCGAGGCTATGCGGCGTAAAGAGATCGAGCTTGAGGGGCTGACGATGGGCATCGTCGGCTTCGGGGGGACAGGTCGGGCGATGGCCCGCCGGGCTGTGGCGTTTGGGATGCACGTGTTAGCCCTCGACGAGCGGCCCGTGCCAGCGTCGGATGGAGTGGACACGGTGTGGGGACACGATCGGTTGGCCGAATTGCTCGCTTCCTCTGACGTGGTCGCGATCTGTTGTCCGCTCACAGCCGAGACGCGGCAGCTATTCAACGATGCAACGTTCGCGCACCTAAAACCGGGAGCGCTCCTCGTCAACATCACCCGAGGTGAGATCATTGACGGGGAGGCGTTGGTACGAGCCCTGCAAGACGGTCGGTGTGGCGGTGCTGCGCTCGATGTCGCTCCGATCGAGCCATTGCCAGCTGACCATCCCCTATGGACATTTGAGAACGTCGTCATGACTCCGCACACCGCCGGTGCCAGCCAACTCCGCGCTACTCGCAATCTCGAACGCTTCTGTGAAAACTTGCGCCGCATCCACCTGGGCGAGCCCCTCGTCGGGGTCGTGAACAAACAGCTGGGATACTAACGCAGCGAGCGCTAGCGTGAGGATTGGGGAGCAGCAAAACCTGTGGGGCAGACCCGCCTCGTCAGCCCGCGGTGACAGGCGCAATCTCCTTCAGCCGGGGCAGTACCTCCTTGGCAAAGAGGATGATGCCTTTCTCGGCCTCGGCATGCGTCATGTATCCTGACCGCCCGATCATCACCAAGTGACCAAAGCCGCCGACCTTGCTGTAGAAATCCACGATCTGCCGGTAGACGGTGTCAGGGCTACCGGCGAACAGAATCCCCCGCGCCATGGCTTGCGCCGTGTCGATGTTGGTAAGCCCCCCGACGTTCAGGATAGCCGGAGCGACGGGCTTGTCTGCTTTCGCCGACTGCGCACGGCTGCTGCTAGCCGACCCCTCGTCCTGAGCATCCGGCTTGGGTGCGGTGCGGTAGACCTGCGGCGCAAAGTGCGACGGTGTTGCGCCAGGCAGAAATTGCGCGTACTGGGGCGCCATCTTCAGACTCGTGTTGAGGAACCACAGCAGCTTGCTCCCAATTTTGACACCTTCGTCGTGGGTGTCACCGACATAGACTAACGCTGCATACGCAAAGTGGTCGGTCATGACCTTGGGTAGTCCAGCCTTCGCTCGCGCCTGTCGATACGCGGCCCAGGCACGCTTGGTCCCCTCCTCGCCGCGCAGGACCAGCACATTGACCATCCCCCGCCGGCCAACCTCGCTCGCGGTTTCCGGGTCGCCCATCGCCGCCCACAGCGGCGGATGCGGCTGCTGCCAGGGGCGTGGCCAGATGTTCACATGCCGGTGCGTATAGTGCTTCCCCTCCCAACTGAACGGTCCCTCCTGAAAGGTCAACGCCTTAGTGACGAGATCGATCGCCTCCCAGTAGCGCTCAATATTCGTGACCGGGTTGGCATTGTTAGACGCCATCTCACTGGCGCCCGACTTCACGAAGCCGATATCCAGACGCCCGCGGGAAATAACATCTGCCGTGGCATACTCCTCCGCGACCCGGACCGGGTCTGGCCGCAGTGAGATCAACGTCCCCATACTGAGAATGCGGACCTTGCGTATCTGGCGGGCCAGGATACCCAGGACCAGCGGGTTGGCCCCGAACAGGGAATTGATTCCGGCATGATGCTCGATGGCGACGACATTGATTCCCTGCTCGTCGCACAGCATGAACTCGTCAAAGGTTTCCTCGAACAGGTCAGCAGCGATCTGTGGATCGCAATACTTATTCGGCAGGCTGGCACGGACGGAATCCGCGCGGTCGAGTACGTCTGGTGGGACGAAGGGATACGGGTTCTCGTTGTGATACCAGACTTCCATAGCGTATTCTTTAGCCTCTTTCTGGCTCAGCCCTATTGTTCCAAGAAGGCAGCGACGCAATCGACAAGGGCCTCGGGCTGCTCGATCTCGGGATGCTGTCCCGCCTTAACAATGAGCTCGAAGCGCGAGCCAGGAATCAACGCGCTGTAGGCCCGTCCGTACGACGGCGTCACGATCCCGTCGCTCGCCCCCCACAGCACCAGCGTCGGCTGCTTGATCCGACGCAGCCAACGTTTCAGCTGGGGGTTGTGCATATAGGGGTGCCAGCCGTACAGGCACAGCGCGTCCCAGTTCCGGGCGCGGACTACAATTTCGTCGTCCGATAGAGCGTTGAAATCCGGCGCCCACTTCTCAGGATCGTGCCAGCTGTGTCGCTGCACTGCCTGGGGTGATGTATTGAAGACGTCTAAGATATCTGGTGTCTCGCGATCGCTGATCTTGATGCCAAAGGCGTCTACGAGGACGAGCCGGTCGACGCGATGGCTACACTTGACTGCGATTTCCGCGGCGAGCCAGCCGCCAAAGGACAATCCCATAAGTGTGATCCGCTCATAGGACAGCGCTTCGAGGACGTCTAAATACAGGTGTACCAAGTCGTATACGGTGTCGAAATCCGCCGGGCGCTCTGAGTGGCCAAAGCCAGGGTGTGAGGGGACTATGATCTCCGCCCGCCTGCCGAGCAGTTCGAGAAAACGCGCCCGCGGATTGACGTTGTGCATGCCGTGCAGGAGCAGGACTGGCCGACCCGTACCCTGGCGTATCACTTCGAGCTCAATGTCCCCGACTGACAAACGCTCTCCGACCGGTGTCTCGATATCATTCATCATGGCTTCCCACCGCTTGCTGCCTGCCGGTCCAAGAGACCATAAGCGACCCGGATCGTGTTCTCAAGCTCTGTGCGGCTCTTGATGATGGGGCAAGCGCCGTATGTCGGCTCTGCCCCGCAGCCTTTTCTGTGTGGTACACAACCGCTACAGTTCAGCCCTACAAATTCAGCGCTACAGGGGGAGCCACAAGGAGGCAGCAATGAAATTCGGACTGATGCATGACTTTCGTAATCCCGCTCCCTGGTTCCGGCCCTATGCCGATCTCTACCGGCTCTTGCTTGACCAGTGTGTGCGGGCCGACGAGCTCGGCTATGACAATATCTGGCTGACCGAACACCACTTCAGCGGGGACTATAACCCCACGCCGTTACACGCCGCGACCGCCATTGCGGCGCGGACCGAACGCATCCGCATTGGCACGTTTGTGTTGCTGCTCCCATTCTATCATCCGGTGCGTGTGGCCGAAGACGTGGCTTTCATTGATAACCTCTCCAAGGGGCGGTTTGATCTCGGGGTCGGACAGGGCTATCGCGTCGATGAATTCTCCGGCTTTTGTATGCCCCGCAAAGAGCGCTCGGCCCGCCTGGCTGAGGGGCTCAACCTGATCCGACGCCTGTGGACTGACGACACAGTCACGTTCGAAGGGAAATTTACTCAGATCAAAGATGTCCATATCCAGCCCGAACCTGTGCAAAAGCCCCATCCCCCCATCTGGATTGGCGCGCGTACCGAAAAGGCCATGCAGCGAGCTGTCCGCGAGGGCTATCACCTGCACCTTACGCTGGGCCCGGACTGGGCTCCCCGCTACTATGAGCTGCTGAAACAGCAGGGACGCACGCCGGCTGATTTTTCGACCACCCAGCTGCACTTCGTGTATGTAGCGCCCACCGAGGACGAGGCGTGGGAGGACATCCAGGACCAAGCCCACTGGATGATGCAAGTGTACGATGGCTGGTTTAAGACCAGCGGCGATGTCGCAGGCGACGAGCGGCTGTGGGACATCAAAGAGGCCCGAGACATTCGCCACTCGCCCTATGGGCAGGCATGGATGGTGGGCAGCCCAGACCAAGTGGCGCGCAAAGTCGAGGCGTTTGTTAAGACCTCGTCCTGTACCCACTTAGTCATGGGCATGCAGGTCCCGGGGGTCGATCCAGTCAAGGGCACCCGCTCAATCGAACTGTTCGCGCAAGAGATCATGCCCGCATTCCGCTAAGAGCGATGTTCCCCATTCTCCTACAGGTCTGAGGATGGCGTGTCCGGTCCGCCATAGACCGGCTCGGCCACGGGCTCGGTATCATATTTGCGCATCAACTCGAGCAGAGCCTGGGGATCTGGGCGCTGCCCGCCCTCGGTCAGCTCAGCCAGACCCTCGAAGTATTTCTCGCGCGAGTCGGCTGGACAGAACATAATGAGCAACACCGAGCGCAGCGAGCCTGGGTTGGAAAAGGCCTGCACGGCTTCCTTGGGGACGAGTGCGGTTGCCCCGGCCCGAGCTGTGACCGTCTGGTCTCCGATGATGAGCTCGATCTCGCCCTCGACGACGTAGAAGATCTCCGCCATCTGGCGGTGAATATGGTGCCGCGGCCCCTCAGTCCCGGGCTCCATCGTATATTCGAACAGCCCAAAATGGCCCTCAGTGTCTTTGCCGCTGACTTTGAAGGTGCAATGGGTGCCAGTCCCGATACTGACGTAGCTGCCCTCTCCACGCTGGAGTACGATTGCCGACTCGGGAAGCGTCATCGTATCCTCCTTCTCCTAGCCAGTGGCTACACAGTAGACCTGGTCGGCATCAGCCGGTAGCGGCTGAGCATTCCAGCTTGCACCGGCGTTAGCACTGGTGAAAACCTGTCCCTTTTTGCTGGCGCATGCCATACGGTCAGAATGGCGCTGGTCAATGGACAGGGCGAAGAGAGTGCTGTTGACCTCATGGCCAATATCCACGCGGTCCCAGCTCAGACCGCCATCCTCGCTGTGGAACAGGCCGCCGACGTTACTCTCAAAATCTCCCCCGCCAGACACCCACAGGTTGGTGGGATCGCCCGGGACTTCACGCAGGCAACGGCAATAGGTTGTGCCGTGATCGTTCAGGGGCTCGATGGGCACGCGCTGCCAGTGGTCGCCTCGATCGGTGCTGCGAAACATGCCGACGCGGCAAATGGTAGTGACAGTTCCTGGGGTCAGGCGGCTGGCCAGAACGCCGTGCATGTCCACCGTGTCGTCGGTGAGGTATTGGCCGTGGCTGAGGTTCTCCCAGTGTTCCCCACCATCCAAAGACCGGATCAGCCCCCCTACCTCCAGGGATGCATACAGCTCGTCCCGGTCGGCAATGCTGCCAGACATCATCAGCACTTGCTTGGACGGTATTCCCTGAGGAGGCATCGTGACGTCGGGGAACCGGACACTCACCGGGAGCTGGCGCCAGGTCTCTCCGGCGTCGTCGCTCCGGTATATCTCTGCGGACTCGTAGCCAGCGAATATGATCTGTGGATCGGCCGGATGGAATAACAGCGACCACATAGGCAGACCGTGGTCAGGGACAGGCACCTTCTCCCAATGGTCGCCGTGGTCATCACTGCGATACGGTCCGTCTTGGGTAGCGACGTAGACCACCCCGGGCTTGTGGGGGTGTATCGTTATAGCCCGGATCTCAGGCGCATCAGGCAGCCCCTTCGTTAGCGGCTCCCAGTTCCCTTGCCCGAAGACACTCCGGTACAAGCCGCTCTTGACAACCAGCTTCATACCCATATGCTTTTCCACCCATTCGATGCCTGGGCTGGTATCACCCGCCCGGCCGGCGAAGACATAAGATTTACCGTTGTCCGTTGCCATAACCTATTCCTCCTTATTTTAGCGGCGGCAGTATCTCGCGTGGATCTAACCCCAGCTCCAAGGTCCCCACGCTGGAGAGACAATAGTCACTGGGCGGAAACTGAATAGGACCGACGGCGCCGTCCCGAAACAGCATCTCAAGCGGTACGGTTTTGAAGATCGCATGTGCTCCTCCCAGCGTGAGGGCAGTCCGCGTGATTCGAGCGCCAGCCTCGCCGACCAGATACTTGGCTCGGAACAGGGCCGCCAGGGTCTCCCGGGTCGGCCCTTGGGTGTCGCTGAGCCAGGCCGAGTGATACGTCACGAGTCTGGCGGCCTCCAGGTCCACGCTCATTTCAGCTACACGATGGCGAACATCAGGGTGGTGGGCCATAGACTGGGTGTAGCCCCGAGGTACCCTTTCCTGCACCATCTTGCATACGGCTGTGTAGGCGGCGGCGGCCACCCCCAGGTACACGGCCGTATACGATGCCCACAGCCAGTTCGCCCCATCGCGGATGAACGGTAGGATGTCGTCCGCCTGATAGAGTGTAGCTTCCTGCGGCACGAAACAGTTGTCGAGTATGAGGGAGTCACTGCGGGTCGCCCGCATCCCGAGCGTATCCCACACCTGGTCGACGCGTCGTCCTGACGCCTCACGTGGAACAAGCAGTAGGATAGCGGCGCCAGGGCTGTCGGCTTCGTCTGGATGCGCTAGCACAGCACAGAAGTCGGCTGCTTCCAGCATGGAGGCAAAGGCTTTTCTACCCGTGATCTGGTACCCTCCAGCAACCCGTTGGGCACGCGTGCTCGGTTGATACGTGGCCAACAGCCCGGACGTCCTCGGCTCGGAGAAATTCCCAGCAATCAGCTTTTGCTCCTTCACGACCAGATCGGCGATGCGCTGCTTGGTCGCCGGAGGGACTATTGGACTCTCGAGCAAGGGTCCAACGATCGATAGATGCATATTGAACGAGAGTGCGGTGGCAGGACAACCCTGGGCTAGTTCCTCGGCAGCTAGTGAATAGCCGAGGAGTCCGACTCCCCCCCCGCCCATCTCTTTGGGAACATTGAGCGCATAGAATCCCTCACGGCGCAGGGCCGCATAGTTTTCCAGCGGATGGCTGGCTTCCCGGTCATGTGCGGCCGCTCGGGTGGCGAAATCTGCTGCCAGCCGCCGACACCGGTGTTGTAGGTGTGCATATTCTTCGCTGATCTGAAAGTTCATGCGACCGTCCTCTCTATGTTCACATACGAGGCAAGGATGTTCAGAGTCGATGAAGAAGCCTACGTCATACGGCTTTATCTCCACACAGGAGGATGTCTGTCAACCCAACGGCACTGCGAGTAAGAGCGATTGTCAAGCAAAGAAGGGACGTATGAAGTCTGGAACGCATTGCGTCCCCTGCCAAG
The DNA here is from genome assembly GCA_963666315.2 of Binatia bacterium. GTDB lineage: Bacteria > Desulfobacterota > Binatia > Bin18 > Bin18 > Bin18. The sequence continues at coordinate 43,766 of CAXXHG010000022.1, read as the reverse complement.
ATAGACCAAGATGGCGCAGTAGGTTTTTAAACAACTTCTGAGAGAAGAAAACGAGGCCAGGGACAGCATGCAAGACACTGTGCAAGACACTGTGCAAGACAGCGTACAAGATACCCTGCAAACTCGCACGAACGGCAAAAGATGGACGCTGGACTATCCGGAGCTGGGAACCGCTCCCCTACCCGTCACGCCCTACCTCTCTCCAGAGTATTTTACGCAGGAGCGCGAGAAAATTTTTAACCGCACCTGGCTGTGCACCGGAAAAAGAGTGGAGGAGATTTCGCAGGCGGGGGATTATCTGGTGCAGAATGTTGAGGTCGCCAAAACCTCGGTACTTCTCGTCCGTGGCAAGGACGGCATGGTGCGGGGATTTCACAATGTGTGCAAACATCGCGGCAATCGGCTGGCGTGGGACGGATACGGCTCATGTCGTTCGGGATTGACGTGCAAATTCCATGGCTGGACCTATGCGCCAGACGGACGGCTGGTCGGGGTGCCGGAAGAAGACATGTTCTTTGACTTCGACAAACGTGACTACGGCCTCAGTCCGGTCGCCACTGATGTCTGGGAAGGATTTATATTTATCAATCTGGACCCAAATCCGCCTGAAACGCTGCATCAGTATTTAGGCGAAGTGGTAGACCTGCTGCGCGGTTATTCTTTTGACCGCTTGCCGGTGAGCTGGTCCTATACCGCCGAGCAGACGTGCAACTGGAGGATTCTGCGCGATTCCCAACTCGAATTCTACCACGGCAAATCGCTGCACCAGCGTTTCGCCGGCAGCGTGATGGTCAATAAGCAGCAGCCGTCCTGTCATGTCCTCGACACAAAGCTCTTCCGGCGTCACAGTATGATGTCGTTCTACGGTGATCGCCGGAATACACAGCGGACACCCATGGAGCTCTTGGTAGCCCAATTCGGGACGAGCCTCAAAACGTTTCCCAGTCTTAGAGATATGGACCGCTGGCCGCTGGGGGTGAATCCTACGCGCAGCAAGCAGTGGTTCTTTGATATCTATTATATCTTTCCCAACTTTCATATGGTGATTCTGAGTCCCTTTCTATACGTCGCCCATACCATGTGGCCGGTGACGGTGAATCGCTCAATCTGGAACGCGCGCGGCTACTTCCCGCAGCCAGCCACCGCCGCAGAGTTGGTGACCCGCGAATATAACAAGTGCTTAGCCCGGGATGTTTGGCTGGAGGATGGCAGCACCCTAGAGAACACGCAGCGGGGAATCGAGACGGGCATCCTGACCCAGTATCCTGTACAGGATCAAGAGCTGCTGATTCGGCACGCGCACAAAGTGGCGGAAGACCTCATAGCCGACTGAGTACAGATGGAGCAGGCATGTCCAATCCGAGATTGCCCGAGTCGTTCACTGACCTTGAACCGTTGGCCGACGTCTGGGCGTTGGCGACCGAGACGGAGCGCAACCAGCAGCGCCTGACCAGTACGATGACACAGATCCAAGCCTTCTACGACACCATGCTGCCACGCATGGAGGCTGTGCTAACCTATCTGGGTCAATTTTCGATCAAATATCCACCGGAGCCGATAGACGCGCTGCCCGAAGAGGCACAGCGACTCTTATACCTATCCCTTGCCATGGCTGAGGTGACAACGGCCGTGGAACTGTACCAGCAGCCAGGCGTGCCCGATGGCTTTGATCCGCGCCGCTTTATTCCTGACCGTGAGAGAATGAAACGATAGGGATAAGGGCGTATAGCAATACGCCCCTACAGCGGTCCTGTCTCAAGTCCGATGGGGCGCACAAGAGCAAACGGCTATAACACAGAAAAAAGGGAGAGCTTTCATGTATTGGGTGGGCTATAGCTTGCCATCGACTCATCGATGATGGTGTGGAACTCGCCCCACGGAGTCCCCCGATATGCATGGCCGCGCACAATAAATGAGGCGCCAGCATAAAACTTCTCATACTGCTGATGCCGGCCCGCAAACTCAGAGCCGACCATATCCCACGCCAGCTTAAACAACTTCATGCGCGAAACCGGGTCTGCCTGCGGCGTCTGGAAGTAGGTCATAAACCGCTGGGCCAGTTGTTCGTCCTCTATCACCGAAATGTCCGCCGGCATCTGGAACACACCCCCACCACACAGATCACGCAGTTGATCGATAAACTGCGTGTAGTTCTGCGTGCACCAGTCGAGCGCCGCGTACATCATCCGCCGGTTAAAACACACATAGCCTTCCGGCCAGCTCTCATAGGCGTTGATCTGGCCATGTACCATCCCGGCGAGCGCGCTCTCGACCGACGCCATTTTTCCGAGCGTCTCTCGCACGGCCGGAATCTGGTCTGCGCCGGTCGCGTGGGCAACTTTGCTACACAGGCCGAGTAGCAGGCGCATCTTCGACCAATAGCGGACGTTGGACTGGTGATTACCAAAGCAGTGACTCGGGGTCTTAATATAGACCTCGCGTGACAACACTGCGTCGTCGTGCACAAAGACCTTCTCCCAGGGCACCTTTACCTGATCGCACACCACCATGCTGTCGGTTTCGTCGTACCGATACGCCAGTGGCGAATCAAACTCCGACCGGCAGGCCGCTTCCATAGATTTGCGCGACCACAGGCTCAGCCCTGAGGCATTACACGGCACGGCGCACGTAATGGCTTCTTTCTTCCGGTCCGGCGAGAGCGGTAATAGATTACCGATCCAGATATCATTCGCGAAGATCGCCCCCGTCGCCAGCATCTTCATACCAGAGATGATGACACTGTCGTCTGCCTCGCCCACTACGCGGAGCGTTGGGACTGGAAGGTTTTGGCGCTGGTAGAACTCGGGGTCACGCGCGGCTTGGGGAGGAAGCACCGCATAGACAGTGTAAATATCGTGGTCGCGCACGTAGCGATAATAGGCGAGTAGATTATCCGGATTGCCACACGGCGGCTTGAGCGCGTCAGTCTTCATGGCCATGCCGGTCACGAAGCTGGCCACGTGGTCGGGCGAACGCCCGAACATCCCTTACGTCAGGTCTGCGATTTTTCTATGCCCGACCATACGCCGTTGCAGATCGTCGCGCGTCTTGGCCCGCAAATAGTAAATCGAGTGCTGGCTGCCGTCCTCTTCGTAGGTCAACGCATCGCGATTCGCCGGGTCGGCCTTCATATCGTAAATCGCCGCCACCGTGCGCGCCGCATTACGAAAGGCGGGATGGCTCGTGACATCGTCGACTCTTTCGCTGCCAATATAGACCACCCGCCCGTCACGCAGGGACTCCAAATGCTCCTGACCGGTCTTCAGCATGATCGTCTCCTTTGCAACAATCTCAGTACGAGCCGTGCATAACACAGTTTCCAGAAGAAATCGTTTCTGACCCCATTTTTGGTAGTGCCGGTGCGGGAATGGGGTCTCAAGGTGAGAGCATCAGGTCAGTGGGATAAAATCGTATTCGCCGGCCTGCAAAACCAAGAACACGACTGACTCCTCTCCAGCGTTCGTCACGAGGTGGGGACGGCGCGGTGGCACTGCGTAGGTCTCACCTCGTGCCAGACGGACGTCTCCTTTCGGCTCCTGCATAAATATCCGCAGGCGGCCGTGGAGAACGTAGAAAGTATCTTGGACATTGGTGTGGGAGTGCCAGGGAACTTTCTGGCTGGCGCTGAGCTGCAGCTCGGCGATACGAAATCCTGGTCGCTGAGCATGGTAGACCATGCGTTCGACCTCCAATAAATGGCTCGGATCCTTGAGCGGTTCCATTTTCATTTGGGTTTTCCTCCGAAGAGTGCCAGACAGCGCTTTTAGAGAGTTGTCGTGTGGAATATGTATAAAGCGCAACCTATAACCATTTCAATACATAATAAAACATTGTAGGAGGGTGAGAATGACCGTCCGGTCAAGCATTTTGTGCTGGGCGTCTTACACGCTCAGCAATGCCGCGAGTTCCTGATCCGACGTGAGGTGCTCAGTCCCTTTGATATCCTCCACTCGGCTACTGTGGTGAATGCCGAGATCCTGAACCAAGTTCTATCTTCTTGTGGTGTAGCCAATTTAGTTCGGCATCCAGGCTACTGCTCGGACTTCGGCAAACTCCTGGCGCAGCTTTTCCCACGAGTCTCCGCCGTCTTGGGTGACAAAGACTTGGCCATAATGGCTACAGCTCAGAATCCGATCCGGGTCTGCCGCATGAGTGGCAAAAGTCCAGATCGGGGTGTTCGGCTCAACCGGCAGCGGCAAGGTGGTCCAGCTCTGACCCCCATCGCGAGAGCGCTGAATCGTGCCGGTACTGCCCATTGGTCCATCGCCCGTGGCAACGAAGATCACGCGAGGGTCATCTGCCTTGATCGTCAGGCTACGGCAATAAGGCAGGGCAAACGGCTTGTCCACTCCCAAGCCGTGCCAGCTTTCACCCGTGTCGGTGCTGACGTGGATTTCGTCGTTGGTACAGACCATCACCGTGGTAGGTGGTGTCGGGCTCACCCTGATGTCATGAATGTCGGGGTTATTCAGCCCTCCGTTAATGCGGCTCCAGGTCTTCCCGCCATCTCGACTGCGGCGCACCCCATCCACCTCAACGCCAGCCCAAATGATTGCATGGTCAGACGGATCGACAACGAGGGCCGTCACCCGTGGAATACGTACGTTGGGACACTCAGTTGCCATGTCGACGGCGAGCTTTTCCCAGTGCTGCCCTCCGTCGTGGGAACGAAAGAGCGCCGCGGGACGCGTCCCTGCGAAGAGAATATCCGGGTCGACCGGGTCAAGAGCGACTTTCCAGACCGGCAAGGCGTTCATCGGAGAGTCTAAGCGTTCGAAGTGAGCTCCCCGGTCGTGGCTGCGGTAGATGCCGTCATCGGCTCCGGCATACACAACGCGAGGATCTTGGGGATGAACGGCCAAACTAAACACGCGACTCTCTGCCCAGAGGCCTGAGTGGATCATCCGCCAGGTGTCTCCCCCATCCGGACTCTGCCATAGTCCCGTGCCAATTGTGCCTACACATATAGTGAAATCTTTGACCATATTCATTGCCGCCCTCCGACTCGTCTCAGATCGGCCTTAACGGCTTACGATGGGATTCACAATCATCTGCACCGCCCCGGCCATACGGGGGCGCCGAGCACAAACATGAACTCGTACGCCTCATCAGCAGCAAGCTCGGCCGTATTCATATTTTCCAGAATATACGTGCCCGCTTTGGCGAACAGCTCCTGATGGACTGGAAAACGTTCTGCCTCTTTCTCAAACGGGATGGCCTCCAGCGCCCAGGTGTCCGCCCCGATCGCGACAACTCCTTTTTCAACGGGATAGCGGGCGCCCTCAACGCCGAGTCCTGGCTCGGGATAGCCCAGTCCCGCCTTGCCTTCTCCCATTTGCTCGAATTGCTTGAGCCACCCGGTGTGGAACAAAACAACATCTCCTTCCTGGATTCGTATGCCTTGTTGCTTTGAGACTGCGTCGATTTCCTTGCGGTTAAAGGCCGTGCCATTCGCCACCATCTCAACCCCATAATACTTGCGCATATCCAGCAACACACCCCGTGCCACGATTGGTGGGATCTGCTCGACGCCGAACTTCTTGAGGCCCGTGAGTGAGACGATGTCTTGAGCCTTCAAGCCGTTGTAATGGACATGGTCGATGCCAACGTGACCAAACCCATCGATCTGGCTACCGACCCCGAGCCAGGTAACAGCGAGGTCGTCGGTGGCGGTCAGCTTGTTCGGCCCACTCAACTCTAGCTCCCAGACATACACCTTGTAATGGCGGGGTGGATAGGCCGGCGTGGCGGGGCCGGTCACCATCCCGAGGGCGTACGTTTTGCCGGTCTTGACCAAGCTAGCAGAGAGCTTTACGCGTTCGGGGGTGAGGTAGTTAGCGCTCCCGATCTCGTCGTCTGGCCCCCATTGTGACCGCGTCCAGTCTTCGTCAGCCGCGGTGTGCCCCCACGTGAGGACTAGAGCCACTACTGCTACGAACACAGCCTGTCGCATGGTGTTTCCTCCTTCCTCCAAGGCTGTTCTGTGTAGGTTATAATAGGGCTTCCAATAGTAAACGCGCAAGAAGCAACGATCTTGTGTCTGAGCCCAGAATCACAAATTGTGGGGTACCCGCTTTTCGTTTCTTAATCAGCCGCTTAGAAGATTGGGGCAACTGGCTGGAGAGGGAAAAGCGTTCCCAAATCAGACCAGACTCCCACTATGTCATTACTGGAGAAACTCTCCTACTTTCAGCCCCTTCCGAGGCAGTGCTTATAAGATCGTTGCTTCCTGTTCCAGTACTATAGGAACCCGGACTTCCTCAAGTCATGGGGGAAAGGAGTCTACCATCGGATTTTGAAGGTAGCCGAGAGCGTGGGAGCAAGCTAGCCTACGGGGGAACGGGGGTGTGGCGCATGGGGTCAGTGGCTTGTTCGCGCAGGCTCACTTGAGTCTGAAATGCCGCGCCGTTCTCTGCCTCGTCCGCAGAGTCTAGCGGGATGGTGCCGATCGTAACGATCCTGGCTCTGCCAGTAGACGAGACCTGCGGATGAGCGTCAGGACAGCGGAATAAAATCGTATGCGCTGGCCTCCAAAAAAAATCAAGAACACGACTGACTCCTCCCCAGCGTTCGTTACGAGGTGGGGCGGCGCGGTGGCGCTGCGTACGTCTCACCGGGCGCCAGGCGGACGTCTTTTTGGGTTCTGCAGGAAGATCTGCAGGCGACCGTGGAGAACGTAGGAGATATCTTGAACATTGGTGTGGGAGTGCCAGGGGCTGGGCGTGATAGACCAAGCGTTCGACTTCCAATAGATGACTCGGATCCGTGATAGGCATGAGGTCTTTCTGCGTATTAATCAGTAAACGTCGCCTCGACGGTTCCCAGTGGACCAAAGTCTCCGAGAACTCGGGTATCTGGAGTGATCTCGACGGGCTGGATACACGTTCCCGTGGTGACGATCTGTCCGGCCTGAAGGCCGTTTGCTCGCACCGCCACCTCATTGGCCAGCCAGGTAAGGGCAATCTGGGGATCTCCGAGCACGTTGGCGCCGTAGCCCTCGCCAGCCCGCACCCCGTTCAGTATGAGCGATACGGGCTGGGCGGCAAGGTCGATAGCTCTCCAGTCAGATTCCGCTTCGCTGCCCCACACGAATAATCCCGCACATGCACTGTCCGCGATCAGCTGTGCGGGGCCGACACTGCTAAAATCTAGGAATCGAGAGTCAGGGATCTCAATAGCGGGATGGAGGCCGGCCACGCTTGCCATGACCTCGTCTGTCGAGTACTCGCGGCCACGAGGCGGTAGATCCCGAGCCAGACGGAAGGCGAACTCGAGCTCCACTACGCGCATCCCAATCGAGCTTAGTGAGAGCGTTGCCGGACTGCGGCTGATCTTCTCTGCCAGCAGTCGCCCTGCCAGCGGCCCATCCACACCAATATGCGCTTGTCCGGCCTGGCTGGTTGCGGCAATCTTCCAGCCCGAGACGGACTGACCCGAACAGGTGGCCAGCATGGCCTGAACGGCATAGCCATCCTCGATGCTCTGAGGTCGATACGCGTCAGGCAACCTTTCAATCTTTCGGCCATCCTGCCAGGCGTTCCACAGCAGCTGAGCAGCCTGTTGTACTCGTGCCTGATCCATGCGTCTCATCCATTCTCAATGCTGAACTGCAGTTATTGCTTTAGACCGTTCGAATCTTGGGCAATACTTCACTGGCAAACAGCCCTAGGTTTTGGGTGGCAAGCTCTCCGTCGAGATTCCCAAACTGAAACATGGCCAGCAGCGTGCCCCGTTTGCCCTCTTCACGTTGACGTTTGATCTGGGCCACAACACTCTCCGGACTGCCCAGCATGACGGTGCCGTTCTCAATGCTCTCGTCCACCGTATAGCGCGTGCCCTTGCTGGTCTCTTGGCTGGTGATGTTCTTGAGCCACTGGCGCATCCCACGCACAGTCATATGTCCGGGAACCAGCGAAGCCGTGTCCAGGTCAAACGAGCCTGCTCCGCGAATGAAGTGGTAGTCCACCGCTGAGTCGGCCCCATTCCAGACCAAACCACGGCCATCCACCTCTGTTATCAGTGGGTCAGAGAACAGGAGTTCATCTTTGAGGTCGTCCAGCGCATCGTCGTCCAGCGCGAACTGCCGCTTGAGCGTCCGGTACGTCACCCGCCCCTTGCTCCGCAGCACTGCTTTCGCTTGCTCGATCACCTCAAGAAAGTCCATGCACCCCCGCTTGTCGCCCGGATTATAGGAAATAAGGAGGGGGATGACCAGAGTTGGGGTTGGGCTCGCCGACACGCGGAGACTGATCAGTGGCCGAATCAAGACATATGAAGCTGGACAAGGCCGTGGGGAGGGGCCGGTGGCGGGCAGATTCGCACTTATAGGGATGTCTGCGCGTTATAGCCCGAGTAACTTCCGCTGAACAACCCGGTTACCGCCTGTTAGTTTCGCGAACGCCTTTGATGTCGCATCGATCAGATCGTCATGTCGTCCGTTCGGAAAACCCTCTACCTTGGCACAGCTTTGCCAGGAGAAGTGTACGAAAAGTCTGTATAGAAATCATCGGTTTCCCTCGGAGATCATCAGTCATGCGGTCTGGCTGTATTATCGCTTCTCGCTTAGCTTCCGGGAGGTCGAAGAACTCTTGGCGGAACGGTCGGATGCCTGCGTAAAAAGGACTCTAACATACCTCACAGCAGGTGAGTTTCGTACTCTACCCCGATAACTTGACAGTGCTGTTGCAGCTGCTCAATCTCCGAGTGCCGATCCACAAAGCGCGTGAGTCCGCGGCGAGCAGAGACCTGCAAACGTGTCCTGAGCGGTCTAGCCCCAGTCACCTCATAGACATTGAGCGGTTCATCTACGCCCTTAATATCGGCGGCCCCCAGCGCCTTCAGATTAAAGTATCCCTCCGTCGACTTCCGTGTATACTCGCTCATCACAATCGAGCCAGGTGTGGCGATCTGCTCCATCCGAGCAGCCAGATTCGTGGAGTGGCCTACCGGGACATAATCGGTGTGTAAGTCATCCTTGCGAATCGAGCGGACGACGACTTCCCCGGTGTTGATCCCCACTCGCATCTGTAAGGGAATACCCCCTTTGAGACGTGACTGATCTGAATAAGACCGCATCGCCTCTTGCATCCGCAGCGCTGCGTACAATGCCCGTTGCGGATGGTCTTCGTGCGCAATCGGCGCACCGAACAACGCAAAGATGCCGTCGCCTAACGCTAGCGCCACATACCCGTCATACCGATGCACGGCGTCCATCATGATCTGTAGGGCGGGGTCGATGATCGCACGAGCGTCTTCGGGGTCTAAGCCTTCTTATGAAGGCTGTTGAACCTTTGAGGTCGGTAAAGAGCGCGGTGATCGTTTTCCGTTCACCGTCTGCTGTACCCCGCGATTCCATCGCTTGCTGTTCGGCACGGATACGCTCGGCTAAGTGCTGGGGGCGGTAGGTCGACGGGGACCGGGCTTGCGGCGGTGAGGGAGCGGGTTGAGGGGGAGACTGCGTCTCTCCTGCTCGATTCCACCCCAGACCGCGCCCATCGACCTCAACTATCTCGGGATGGGAAAAGAGCAGTTCTTCTTTGAGATCGTCGAGCGTGGGCTCATCTAAGTCGGACTCGCGCGTGAGCGAACGGTAGGAAACGCGCCCACGGCTCTTGAGCAATGCTACGACCTGATCCGCAACCTCATAAATCGTCACAAATGCCTCCCCCTCCTTGCGGCTAGACAGCAACGATCAAACCAGGAAACAGGCAGAAGGATCACTCAGCGCGAAGGGGACACTGGTTACACCGACGCAGAACCAAAAATATCAGCCGCGAGTGTGTCGAGTTCGTGCCTAATGTCATCGGTCGTCCCTGCAGTCAACCATATCGTCACCTGTTCGACACCAATATCGAGAAAGGCTTCGACCTCTCCACGGGTGCGCCATTGGCCCTCCCCACCAAGGACGTTCACCCGCACCTGTTTGTCCTCGCGACAGGCGGCGGCAGCAAGCTCTTTGATCTGGTTCATCCCGCCGACGACCTGCGCCACGTCCTGTACCACTGGTAGCCAGCCGTCGCCCCAATCGACAATACGTTTGAACACACGCTTCGACCAATGGTCATCAAACATGATGCTCGGCAAATAGATCGGTGGATGGGGGTGCTGCGCCGGTTTCGGGAAACACTTCACCGCCGGGAAGTCATAATATTTACCGTGATGTTCTGATTCGACATCGACCCAGCAGGTCTGCATGACCTCAATCGCCTCGCGTACCTGGCCCCAGCGATGGTCAAAATCGACGCCAAGAATATCGCATTCTTCTCTGTTCCAGCCAGCGCCAATACCGAAATGAAAGCGCCCGTTGCTAAAGCTATCAAGCGAGGCGATCTCCTTAGCCAGATGCAACGGATTACGCTCCGCCGCAAGTAAAACCGCGGTCCCGACTTCCATCGTAGTTGTCGCAGTCGCCGCGCGCATCAACGCGATCATCGGGTCCGGCATTTTCCATAAATAATCGGGATCCGGACCATCATCAGGATTGCCCGGATAATTGGTCTCATATTTGACCGGCAGGATTATATGATCCGGCACCCAGTAAGATGCAAAGCCGAGCCCTTCGGCGTGACTCGCAACGACCGCCGGATCTGCAGTCGTATCTGGTTGAACGCAAAAGATTCCCACTTTCATGTCGTCTCCTCTCTACTTACGCTTCTCAGACCTGGGTTGCCTCCCGATATGGATCGTTCTCTAAGTAACAATGTGCCTGACGTGATCGGATGATGCGATAAGAGCAGCAAATGAAGGGAAGGACAACTCAACACAGAGGGAAAAGCATGATTGCGTACGACCAATTACGCGGTATTTCCCGAACCAACAGCCATCACTACAGCCACCAGCCGATTCAGGACGGAAATGGGGTGAAGAGAGAATCTGCGAAGCTACTGAAAGATAAGGAGAAAAGGAGTGGAGCCGATGAGAATTGAACTCACGACCTCTTGAATGCCATTCTTGAGACCCCAAGGTCACACGTGACTGAGTGTGATAGTGAGGGGAGAAGGAACCATAGATGGACCACGACGTTACGTGCCCTCTTCTATCACTGAGTGCCATTAAGTATGATTAAGGTCTACGTCGTGTACTGGCAGCAAAAACCAAGAAAGTCCATGTGCCCCCCACGTGTTGTCGGGGATTATAGGAAATAAGGAGGGGGATGACCAGAGTTGGGTTGCTCGCTCAAGTTGCGACCAGAGTGGCGATTGAGGCTATGGCGTTGGGCGCATCAGAATGAGCAGTGAAAAGTGCGACGTATGCGTCGATACCGTCGCAGAGAACACGGGTGATTCTAATCCCAACACCAGGTCGTAACCGGCCTCAGGGATTAGCGACGAGGTACGAAAGATGTCAACTGTCCGCTGTCTCGTTTGCCAACAGTTTGCCAATAAAAAGTGAGAAATAGGAGTGCATGAGAAAGACGAGGGGCTGTCTGAGCGATGAGCAAAGAGCGACTTTTACAAGGCAAACTGGGGAGTTGTGCCTAACTCCTTGTGGGGGCTACCTTTTTGGGTTTTGGTGGGCAACGACTTACGAATCTGTAGGTCGGAAGTTCGAATCTTCCAGGGCGCGCTTTCTTTTCAATAAACGGTGTTCCCCTTAAACGCTACACTTTTGCTACACTATGGGGGCGGCCGAGCACTAGATTCCTGCAGCAGTTTCGACAGTCTCAGTAAGTTTGTTTAGCGCCGTACCGTCGGCTGAGACTAGCGTCTGAGATTCTGCTTCACAGTGTGGGCGAAGAGCGCGATTAGGGCAGGCCCGAGGCCGTTGAGTATGCGCCACAACATCAGAGGGTCGGCGCATCCGTGTGGTGGATCTGGACGCATCAATATCGATGCGCCGACCGCGTACCCGAGCCACCCAAGCCAGCCCGCAGAGCATCCGTAGTTTTCTCCTACTGTACAAAATTGAGCTGGAAACGACGAAGGTCAACGATGAACCGCTGGTACGGGCCGTGATGAGGGTGGAGTGGGTAGTCGGCTATTATGTATTTGTCTCGCTCGTAGTAACGCTCACCAATACGTTACTATTTGCCAGAACGATCCTGGCGAGGGTATTCTAGCGGGGGCAGGTGCGCTTACGAACGGTGGGGATAAAGAAGCCTGTCTCCAACATTTCACGCTCCGTTTTTTGCTTGTCCGGAATGGCTTTGCGCCGTGGAACTATCTGGCTTTCCTCGACTCGGCTGCTGAACGTCTTTTCCTGCGGAAAGTTGGCGGCGGCTATGTGTTCATCCATCGGATGCTGTTGGAGTATTTTGCAGGGCTGGACACGTCACTTAAGCGTGAATGATTGTGTTGGCGCGATGATCAGCGTTTTGGTGGTAGGTCTCTGGACTTCTCCCTACGGGACTTACCCACTCTGCATCAACTGTTTATAGATCGACTTGATGGCGGTATTGCGTTTCGCCTTTGTGAGTGTGTCCAGCGGTATGCTGGTCTTGTAAGCGGCTTGGATGTCCTTGAGTGGTGTTTCCTCCCAGCCGCAATCGCTGACCACGGCGAATACGATACGCGCCCGGCCGTCTTCACGGGCACGCAGCAGGTAGGGCAGCTCGCGCTCCATAATGAAATCAGAGTCCAGAAAAGCGGGGGTGACGAGGAGCAAGCCGGAGCGGGCCATTTTCAGTGCTTTGTCTATCTCGTCTCGCCGGCCCTGATTTACGCTAATGTCCTCGTCTGACCAGGTGGTGATGCGTCCGTCGCGCACCAACGGGCTCAGCATTTTCTTGAAATGGTCTCGCCACGCGGCATCTTCATGCGCGTAACCGATAAAGACATCGAAGCCGGCTGGATGACGGATGCCTTCGAGCAGATCGGTGACGTTGATTTCGATCAGGTCATCACCAACCTCTACATCGTCTGTTTCCCGTCCCTTTTTTTCGAGAAGGAGTAGCCTTTGTACGACACATATTCACCGGGGTGCTCGGGCAGCGGGACTTGCTCGGTTACTTGTACGCGTGGGATGTTGGCATGGATCGCGTCCAGCTGATCGCGAATTGATTGCAGGAACCGGCGGCGACTGGCGGCCTTCCCCCGGATGCGAATGTCAATGCAGGCATCTTCCAGGTCCGCCTGCACCCGGGCTTTCACGGTGCCCTCTTGATCCGCCAACACTACTCCCTTGCGCCAGTACAGGTGTTCGTGGCCTTCGGGGGGGAGGGTGCCGATTTGCCTATCTGTTTGATTGATGAGGCCGCGGGCTTCTTTGGAGAGATAGATCGCTTCGCCTTCTTTGACGGCGGATTCTTTTTTGCGTTTGCCGACGGTCACCACCGCCTACCCTAGGCAACCACCCGCCGGCACGTCAAGTGGTTTTTTGTATAGAAAGGTGATGCAACCAATTCGGGGTGGGTGGGGGGGGGCTTACGGATGGTGGGTCCGCGGAAAGCCTATGACTACTCATTACCTAGGAACCCGCTCCTCGTCCCCTCCCGCTCTCCTGTCCGGATCTAGGTCTTGACTAGCCGGACCTTGAACTGGCGGGGTTCCAACTTCAACGTGAAGAGTCAGTACGTATCGGGGGAGGATCGGCGAACTCAGATTCGCATCAGTTACCTCCCCACGGACTAGTGATAAAGCTTGTGGGGACGAAGCGCCATGTCTCCCTATAAGCATTTCATACACAAGGAACCAGGAAAGAGGCTCTGTGTCCTCCCACATGGCACTAATAACTTCGTGGGCCGATGGTAATTTCGCGCCTTTAATGCGGAGGATTTTTCCTCCTCGGGTTCTTTTAAAGCGTTTCTGAAAGAGTGAGGGAACGGAACTCGTAAGCAAACCTGGTACATGTCGTTGAGGATCAGAGAAAAAATCGTTGTAATGCCACCCCTTCGCAAAGTCGAAAATGTTCATGCTAATAAGGTGCCTATAGATCTCCTCTAGAGACACTGCATCGTAGTGTTCAGGACGAGGGCAGTAGAAGAGGTACCGACAGATATCTTCCTCATACAGGTCTCTGAGCTCACAGAGGCTCAGGCACTGTTACCAGTCGAGGCTTTGGAATCTATTAGAGAGCTTATATTTGGTGGCTGGGTCGAAGTCCGAAGGGAAAAGCTTTTTTGCCTGGAATAGAATGCCTCGCTCGAACGAGGCTTCAGTTACATGGTGGTCATCGTATTTCACAATGACGCCTATATCCGACGATGTGAGAAGATTCTCCGTCGATGCGGGGTATTCGCATGTTTCGATGGAGATATTTACCCGAAGCTTCTTGGGATCTTTTTCTAACTCACACTGAAGCTGGCTATGAGAAAAAGATAAATTGTGGCGCTTCGCCATCCTATCGTCCAGCATCTCGCATAAGAGGGAGGTCAAATGCTCTTCGCGAGGCCTAAAGCCCATACCGAAACGCTCCGTTACCAAGTCATCAACAGCATCAAGAAATCGGACCAACAACTTCGCATCATGTGCCGTTAAACAAGTGTCATGTTTGGCCATGAGTTTGTCCTTGGTAGATCAATTTCCGAACCAAAAGTGATGGTAGGGACCGAACGGCCTACCCCCGCCCCCGCCGTTCCCGCGCAAACTCGGCCAACAGTTTCACTGCTTTCTTCTTATCCTTGGGAGCTGCCCCATAACGTTTGGTGAGGCTGTCGGCGAGGTCTTTCAAGACGGCTTGGCCTTCAGGGGGGAGGGTGCCGATTTGATTGATGAGGCCGCGGGCTTCTTTGGAGAGATAGATCACTTCGCTTTCTTTGACGGCGGGTTCTTTTTTTCGCTTGCCGATGGCTTTCGCGACGGGCGCGCCTTTTTGGATCCACCATTCGGAGTTTATGCCATAAATGTACTCCAGAGTGAGCTTCACGACTTGGCTCATTTCGATATGGCCGTTCACCCAGTCACTCACCGTTTTCGGATTGACATCCAATCGCTTATGGATTTCTATCCGCATCCCCACAGGCCGCAATCGTGTCGTTCCGTTGCCCGCCATACGGTACATCGACCAGGGAAAAGTTATCGAACTGGATCGTGACCCTCTGTGCGGAGCAGAACCAGCCTGAGACAACATTGTTGCCACTCATGATTTGGTCCTGCGCCGGAAACTCATGTCTAGCCCGGGCGGTTTCAGTGGAGAGGAGGAGAACAAAAAAGGGAATGAAATAGACGCATGTCCTACGGATTAGTCCTTGCACGGCTGCTCCCTGCGCAAGAGTTTTTCTACGACAACAGTGCCGTCTTTACGTTTGAATTGGACGAGGCTGATGGCTACGCTCTCATAACGCAGGCAAAAGTATCCTACTGCCCTATTGTAGGCGCAAAGCTCGTGCCGCAGCGTATACCACCCACCATCGCTGGACGTACGGTACGGGGTGCTCGACGCGCCGCAACACTGCCGGGTTACGCATCCGGCACATCATGCAGGCGTATTCGTGGCCGCTTTAAAGGGGGGAAAGGAGTTTCGTGAAGAGCAGGCCTTTTTGCCTGCGGCTCGAACTAAGGAACACTCAGTCATCGTCTGTGTCTATACGGAACGTGGCGGCCAGAGGCAGGTGATCAGATACGTCGGTCCGGAATCGCTGCAGACTCTTGCCCATGGCGCGATCCACTCGCACCACTGCCAAGCTCCCTGGCACATACTCCTGTGTTCGGCCTGTGGTGATTGCATAGCCGTCGAGCAGATATCCCGCCCCGGAAGACGATATGTGCGAGGAGGGCGCGCGCAGATCATGCGATGAGATGAAGTCCAAAAAGCCGTTTGGACTCAGATTGTGAAAGTTGCCGATGTCTTGGCCCGGGATCATATTGTAATCCCCAACGAGGAGGACATCCTGTTCCGCCTGCCCGTCAGTCTCACTGCTGATAAACCGCGCAATGGCCTGCGCTTGACGGTGCCGCGTTGAGCGTTGGGTTGCTCCCCGGCCGGCCTGTAAGTGTACGACAATGAGCAGAAAATCAAATGCGCCGACCTGGACATCAACGGCCAGCGCTTGCGCGAGATGGTTGTTGCCATCATTCGAATCAGGCACGAGCCGGGGGTTTTCGACCGACACATCGCATTTGTGAATAACGGCTATATCTTGCTGGACGGCCTGGTTGACCGTCTTCTCTTCGTAGCAGACTCCGGTGTCGGCCAGCTCGTTGATGAGCGTGTCAACGAGTGCGTCTGGATTGGTTTCGACCAAGGCAACAATTTCCGCATCGAGGATCGCCAGCGCCTTGGCTTGCTCTTCTGCTTGATTTTTTCGGATAGCATGAAAGCCATTCAGGTTCCACGCGGCAATCCGGACTGTCAGTCGCTCAAACTTCGGCGTTTGGGCGTAGACGGCCGTCGTCGCCAGAGTACACGCTGTCACCAGTCCTAGCGCTACTCTCAGCACCCGCCTGGCGCTTCCTTGTACGGAGCCGTTCCTTTGCCAGGTAACCGTGGGCCGGCAGTGCGTAGCACCCGCCGTGGGCTTGGTATGAGCCGCAGAAGACCCAAACTCGCGATAGGAGCTACGTTTTCTCTGTGATTCGGGAATCATGGCTTCCTTGGGTGAGATTTAGTGAACAGCACGACCTTATGGCGGTTGTGTCCCACATGGTGTTCGACTCGGATTACTTTAAGGTCAGGGTCGGCAGCGCCAGCACTCTCCTCCCAAGCGGCAGTAGACAATACATCATCAGTGCTAATTGCGGCAAAAGGGGCATTGGAGGAACCTGCGTCAGGAAAGCGCTTGAATATTTCTGCTTGGTCGTCTTTGTAAATCTCTAAAATATAGTCCATACATACCTCTCAAGATCTGCAAGCAGCAATGTTTCTCGCAATATTTCTCGAACGAGGAGCGCTTGTGTCCGGGTACTCAACATCCTGCTATTGCATCAATTTTATGTAGGTTGGTCCTGTATAAAAATATCCCTAATTGGTTGCATTACTTATTGGTTCATTGGAAAATGAAGGTCTCATGTGAGTGCTAACCTATTAATTTTGCTTAATCGCGCTGTATGTCGAGCGGAAGAAAAAAGACCGTCTAGTGCCGGTTTCTGTGGGGTTGGTGCTGTTTCTCGCCGGTTTATGCTATTTTCTATGCTTTTTTGAGCCTAATCTTGTTATTTGATCTCAAATCACGCGTCTTTTTCATTGGCGACGAACGACTGGTATCGTGCATGTGATACAGCCGCCATCTTGGGTTCTAAGCATCCAGAGATGGCCGTTGTTGATGCCACTCGGTATGCACTTCATACGCATGACCAATCTGGAGGATGGTTGACTCATCAAAGGGTTTGCCGACGATCTGGATCGCCAAGGGCAGTCCGGAAGTGGTAAACCCGCACGGAACGGTCAGCGCTGGCTGGCCGGTCAGATTAAACGGACATGTGGCAGAGATGATCGCAGACAGCAATTTTGTTTCGCGCCCGTCAATGATGACAGAAAACGCATCATGCGCTGGGGCGGGGATCAACTCACCTGGAGTGAGCAAGGCGTCGATGTGCGCACAGCGTGCCTGCATCTCCTGGGCCAGGCGGGTTTGCGCCTGGCGTGCTTTAACGTAATCCGTGGCCAGCATTGACTTTCCGCGTTCTAAGAACTTGCGCACTTGTGGGCCGTAGTCTTCCGCCTGCGTCTGGAGGTAAGGCGCATGCCAGACGTTCGCCTCGCCATTGATGATCGCATTGGCAATCGGCCAGGTCTGCTCAAGATCAGGCAGGTCGACCTCTTCAGTGTGGGCCCCCAGACCTTCAAGCATCCGAACGGCTGCCTCAAAGGCACTCTTGGCTTCCGGGTCGGTGTACTCGGGAAAGAAGCGTACCGGTACCCCGAGCCGTAGGCCTTGCACTTCGCCGCTGAGCTTTGTCGTGTAATCTCCAACAGACGCTTCGCGTGACACAGAATCTCGCGCATCAAACCCGGCCAATACCTGGAGCATGAGGGCGGCGTCTTGCACCGTGCGTGTCAACGGACCGATGTGATCAAGTGACCAGGCCAACGGGATCACACCGTAGAGACTAATGCGGCCGTGGGTAGCCTTGAGACCTACCGTGCCACAAAAGGCGGCTGGAACGCGGATCGAGCCGCCCGTGTCCGTACCCAGAGAACCGGCACACAGGCCGGCGGCGACTGCAGCCGCTGAGCCGCTGCTCGACCCGCCAGGGCTGTGGCCGAGATTCCACGGGTTGTTCACCCGACCGAAAAAGACACTCGGAATAGTCGTGGCAAACTCGTTCATATTGAGCTTACCGAGTAGCACAGCTCCCGCCGTTTGAAAGCGCTCGATCACCGTTGCATCATAGTCGGGCACGGCATCTTTGAAGATCTTTGAGCCGCACGTCGTGCGCATGCCTTTTGTCGCAACAATATCTTTATGCGCAAGCGGGATGCCGTGCAGAGGACCACGATAGCCGTCCGTGCAGTCCGTATCAGTTAGAGCGTCTCAGTCTAAACCATAGAGCCGCGTCGCTGTGTCACGCACGATCTTCCGGCGTTGTTCGTCAGGCAGGTTTCCGAAACGCTTTGCGACGATCTGCTGAGAGCGCGGGTAAGTCGCGGCCGTATGCGGATAGTCGGACGACCACATGATATTGTCCGGCCCGTAGCGATCGAGCGAGTCTATGAACACGGGATCGGCGATGAAGGTCGCATAGACCTGGCGTTTGATGTATTCGCTCGCGCGCAGGGGCAGTTTCAAATTGCCAAGCGCGCCCAGGCGATGCTGGACCGTGTCGAGCCGATACATGAAATAGGCCATCCAGCCGACATCGTTTTCCGCTGAGACGATTTTGAGACCTGGGAATTTTTCGAGTACGCCACCGTATACGAGCACGGAAATCGAACGCTCGATCTGATGATGCAGATTAGCCAGCGAGAGCAGGAAATCTTTACCGCCCGCCGGATTCGCACCAGTTCCGCTACGCGCGGTCAGGATATGCAACGACAGCGGCATATTGAGATCCTGCGCCGCGGCCCAAAACGGCTCGTAGTCAGGATGGCTGTACGGGCGATCCCCAGGCGGCTCAGCCCAGATCATGGCGCCGCGCATACCCTTCTTGGCGATGCGCTGCAGCTCGTCTACTGCTGACGGGATATCCTCAAGCGTGATGAGGCCCAGGGGGATGAGACGTTTCAGGTCGTAACTGCAGTACTCTGTGGCCCAGTCGTTGAACGCGTGAAAGCAGGCAAAACGTAGTTCCGCGTCATCGAGCCCGAACAGCGGCATGCCCATAGAGGTGTATATCACCTCGGCATCCACGCCGTCACGATCCTGGTCGGCAATGCGATAGGCGGCATCCCAAACGCTTTTGGGGGCCTGGTCAAAGCCTTTTTTGTTGTGCTCAGGCAGTTCGGCCGAAGGCACCCCAGCGCCGAAAAAGCCGGCGACCGACATGGGGGTGATGTTCTCGCATACGAACCACTCTCCAGCCCGGCCTTTGTAGCCTTTGACCGTGTGGGGTGCGCGGTCACGAAATTTCTTGTCCAGCCGTTCTGCCCACATCGTAGGCGGTTCGACAAAATGTGAATCTGCTGAAATCAGATTGTACTCTGCCATGCCGTTGCCCTCCTTTAAGTCCTGTCGATAGCTCCCCTATTCTACGCGAAATGTGCAATATTTGCTAGATCTCGGCATGACATTTCTCTCGCAGGTGGATTATCTACGCCAAAGGGGAAACCTGGTTCAAAGAACAGTTTCTGCACGTGCTCACCCCGGTGACGATTATTGCCTTACTCGTCACCCTGGTCCTGTTGTTCTCGTTTAGAGGTGAAGTCATACTCTCGAACCCGCTGACCATAGTGTGGATAGCCATTCCGCTCTCTATTCAAACCATCCCCGTGTTTGGCCTGACGTATGGCCTCGCGCGTGTGCTCCGTTTGACCTATGAAGATGCAGCGCCTGCCGCCATGATCGGTGCATCCAACCATTTTGAGGTAGCGATAGCTACTTCAACGATGCTCTTCGGCCTATCTTCCGGGGCCGCCCTGGCAACCGTTGTCGGGGTCTTAATTGAAGTGGCGGTGATGCTGATGTTGGTCCGGTTCTGTCTGAGAACTGAGGGCTGGTTTGCGCATGCGCCAGTGCCAGGCACGTCCGCCTCGCAGGCCGTAGGGGGAGCCGTCCCTCAGGTCAGCGACACGCCACTATAGATAGCCGCGCTTTAAGAGCATCTGCGCGCTGCGGGCAAAACTTTCGGCTGAGGGGACTGCGAATCCCAAGGCATCCGCAACCCGGTCGATGATATTAAAGACGGCGCAAACCTGTATGGCGTCCTCAATCGCTTGATCGCTCACACCCGCATCGCGCAGCGGCGTCATATCACCGGCTTCGACCTGGTCGGGTGTCAGCGTCAACTTCTCCAAGAACCCGAGTGTCGCGCGTAACTTGTCATCGATAGCTGCCGTACGCCAATTGTCCAGCACGTCCTTCACCACGTCGCCGCGGAGAGCCTGTGACGCGACCGCGCCATGGGCTCCGGTTCAAAAGGAGCACTGATTCTGTTTTGACACGAAGGCCGCAAACAACTCGCGCTCACCGACACTCCACTCCGACGGGCCGCGCAACACTGCGTGCACGTACTCCCCAAAGTGTTTTCCGAACAGCTCCGGCCGGTATTTGAGCGTTCTGAGAACATCCGGCGTACGGTCCCGCAACATGATCCGGATAAAGACGAGGAACAGCTTCTGGGGTAGGCGGTGTCCATGTTCTACATTTTTGAGTCGCATTATTTGTCCCCTCTGAGAGCTGCCAGGCCGCGCTCAAGCCGCGCCAGGCCGGGACCCAGAGCCGCGCTTAAGGTAAGCTCGAAAATTGCGTCTTCGGAATACCCCTCGGCACGAAGCGTCTGAATATCGTCGTCGGTCGTTTTATAGGCGTACAGCGCCACCTTATCGATATAGCTGTGAAGCGCCTGGGGAACCTCAGGCGTGCCTTCGGTTGGCCTGCCCGCTAGGGCAGCGGCCCGAACCTCCACGGCCCGTCGTACGGCCGGGTCGGTCTCTCCAGGCGAGTTGAGGACAGCCTCCGTTAAGGACCGGGTCTTGTCTTCGTAGCGTTGATCCATCCTGTCTCCTTTTCCCTCATTGCTTCAGGAAACCGATGGTGATCCGGGTGAACTCTTCGGGATATTCGATCATCACCCAGTGCCCGCAGTGGGGGATAACATAGCCCCGGGAGTTCTCGAGCAGCGCCAAGAGTTTGTATATTTGGTCGGGGGTGACAATGGGGTCGTCCTTGCCGCCGACGACCAGGGTTGCTGTCTTGACCCGCCGAATCAGGTCGTCCTCGAAGTACAGGCCGTGCCGGCTTTTCACCCACTGCATGGTGGCCCCGAGGGCCTTCTTGGTGGCAGGCTCATTGGACAGGTCGACGCGGTACTGCAGCATGCCGTCGTCCATCTTGAACTCGGCATGGGTCAGTACATCGATCACCTTGCGCATGCCCTCAACGCTGCCGTCGTAGCTCATCAGCGGCCCCAGCGCTGCAGGCACCTCGGAGGTCTTGATACCAGCTGGCCCCATCAGGACCAGCTTCTTCACCAGGTCCGGCCGTTGCATGGCGATGCCCAAAGAGGTGATGCCACCCATCGAGTTGCCGATCAAGTTGACCGGGCGCGCGTCGAGTGCCTCAATGAAAGCGATCATATGACTGGTGCGCGCATCCTGCGAATAGGTAAACGTGCTGGGGTCCGGTTTGTCCGTGCGGCCGAAGCCCAACATATCCACCGCGAGGGCGCGATACTCCTGGGCGAAAGCGGGCAGGCAGCCCTGCCAGTTGCCGTAGCCGTCGGCGCCGGGTCCGCCGCCGTGGATTAAGATCAGCGGCTCTCCCGTGCCGGATTCGATATAATGCGTCTTGATGCCGTTGGCATCGACAAACCTGCTCTCGTAGCTGGCCAACTGCGCGTCAAATGTGGCCATAGAAGCCCTCCTTTTTTCCCAAACTTAGTTGGGCAGCTGCTGTATGCCCCGATTGTAGAGGCTGGCGAGTTTTCGCCATTCGATAATGCACATATCCGGCTTGAAGAGCCGCTCTTTCGCCCAGCCGTCCCCGTCGGTATAGGCATCTTCAAGTGCCTCGCGTGCCCAGACATCATCGTCGTTGAACCCCCGCAACGCTATGTCCTCCCAGTGCGAGTCAACCTCTGACTGAAAGGCGCCTGCTTCCTCCGCCGAGCCGACCGTTTTGCCCAGGACCTGCCAATATATATGGTTCTTTTGATCAACCGGGACGTACCACTCAAACTGGGTGATCTCGGGCGCGGGGAAGGCCTCAACTCTGAGCGCGCATGGCAGCCAGATAGACACGCTCGAAGCTACGGGCTTTCCGTGTGGTTTCATCAGGGCAGAGACCGTCACATTATCAATCGTCGATTCGAAAACCGGCACGTAATTACTGGCCAGCTTATCAATGACGCCTTTGGGTCCGGCCCCGGTCACGATCTGCATACTATGTTTATTAGTGGGCACTAGACCCAACGGGAGGATGGCGTCGCTGCTGCGAATAAACTTCGAGTTGCGGTGAATGTAAATATGCGTCGTATCAAACCCGTTTTCTGCTCCTAACCGCCAGTTACTTTTGACCGCTCGGCGGATACCTTTCGTGGCCAGATCTTGATCAAGAAATCCAGGCGGCACGTCCTCCTCCAGGGCGGGCGGTTCGCTGTCCCCAATAAACACAAAGACCATCCCCTGGGCCTCGCGGACCGGGTAGGTCTTGATACCCATTTTGCCGACCAGGGCGCAGCCAGGCTCGGTCAGCACGTGCACTAATTTCCCGGTGCGAAAACTATATGTGAAGCCGTGATACCAACACGTGATGGTATCCTTGGTGTAGCACTCAATCTTGGCCGAGAGGGGGACGCGTCGATGCGCACAGCGGTCTTCAAGGGCACAGACTTGACCCTCAACGCGGCGGACAATGATTCGTTCCCCGAGCAGCTTTACGACCTGGGGTTCGTCGCCACTTAGCTCATGGTTGAAGAGCGCCGGATACCAATGGTTACGGAATCCGAGTCCGGCCTCTAGGTATGGCTGCCAGGCGTGTTTGACGTGTTGATTATTGGCCGGATCGTCGAGGAACGCCTCGACTGCAGGCTGGTCTGTGTTGTTTTGCTCATGTACGGGCCTGGGCTGAGGTGTGGTGTCGGCGTCCGTTGTGCTCATATTGCCCTCCAACGACACGTGTCTAACGCGAGTCTGACGCGCTCGCGTATAACGTGAGTTATACGCGCGTTTGGCTCTCATGTGAAAAGATCGAAGAGTCGCCAGAATTACATCATCTTTTTTCCTAGTGTCAACTGTTTCTTCGCTCGGCTGCACGAAAGGAGAGAGACGAAAGGTCCACTGAGAACCACGAACAAAACTGCCCAAAGCAAGTTGTCAGTACCTCGTACTCCGTACCCTAGCCCCACCCCCTGGATTCCCGTTTCCACGGAAATGACAGTCCTTGTTGTGTCCTCCCTGCGCAAGCAGGTATCCAGGCTTACGATACAAGAGGGAGTTTCATTAGGCGCTCTTAGTCTGCCAGCACCAACCCACCGATCTTTCCCCACCACACGCCGTACCATAAGGTGTGACGTTTCTCATCCCATACGAATTTACGGACCTCGGCGTCCTTGGTGATAAAAGGCCATTCGGTGAAGGTGTGCGTTTCCGGCTGGAATAGGCCAACCGCGTTCGCACCGACGTCGCTATACCAAATCCCCCGCCGGCCATCCGCATAAGCTGTATAGAGTTGGGCCCCCTTGGGTGCCGGGACGCTAAATTCGGTGAACTTTTCGGTCAGCGGATCGAACCTCAGCAACTTGCCGTTGACCCAGTTGGCTACCCAGACGTTGTCCTTGGCATCAATGCTGAAACGGCGTAGGCCGGCGGGCAGGGTCGGCGGGCTAAAGATCTCGATCTTGTCGGTCTTGGCATCGATGCGGCCGAGCACGTCGCCCTTCATGGCGCTGAAATACACCCGGTCTTGAGAATCAATGAATAAGCCGTACAGAAACTTCCACGGCTGCGGCAGGACTTCGTACTGGGTAAACGTACCGGTCCGGGGATCGAGTCTCATCACCAGGTTCTTGTCCTGGGGGTTGCCCGAGTTGGTAAACCACAGATTCCCGTGTGAATCGAGTTCATGCGTGTGGGGAAATGCCATCCCTATCGGCAAGGGGTATTCCTTGAAAGTCTCGGTTTTGATGTTGAACACGGCGATCTTGTTGCCCAGTGCCTCGGTGATCCACAAGTTGCCGGCCTCATCGGTGATGACAGAGTGGGGGTACGAGTTCTCGGTCGGCATGTCCCACTCTGTGAATTCAGCCGTGTCCGGATTAAAGCGGCCGATCTTGTTGCCCGCGCTGTAGTCCGCGTACCACAGGTTGCCGTCCGGTCCCATACACAGATCGTGCAGCTGCGAAGATAACGACGGAGCGTCGTATTCAATCAGCGCTACGCCCCGCGCTGCGCCATTAAGAGGCTGCGGGATATTTACCAAGCGCGGTGCAGGCGCATTGTCGCCGGAGTTGGCCTTCATATAGTGGACAAAGCGGTCCATCCGGTCGCCCGGCACCCAGGCATATACGAAGAGGTCGTTCATGCGCTTGACGATGGTCCGCCAACGCTCCTCGCTTCGCTCAGGCTGCAGGAGGCGCTCGATGGTATGGCAGGCCGTGCACTGGCCTTTGCGCATGAGGAGTTTCTCCTCACTGTCAGGCAGGAGTGCAATCCAGTCGCTGTCAGTCATCTGTTCCTGAGGCTCGACCGTCTGCATCTTCAGCTCAACCTGCAGGCTTTCCCCGTCAGCGGCTGCTTTTTTGACCTCCGCGCTTTCCCCCAAGCCTTTCCAACGCGCGATCAGGCTGACCTCTCCGGCAGGCAGCTGAGGAAAGGAAAACGCGCCCTGAGTGTCGGTAAAGCGGGCCAGGCTTCGTCCGGCCGCATCGTGGCGTGCCACCACCATGACGCCGGCGGCCGGTTCTCCGTCCGGCCCCAGAACGCGACCCGAGATCTCGACCGTGGCCCAGGCCGGCCACGCTGCAAACAGCGATACGAGCAATACGTGGAAAACGATGACATATCTCATGGTTCTTTCCTCCTGCATCGGTGTGTAAGCGATGCCTCACCAAACGGGTGCAATCTAGCTAGGAGTGTTCCGCTTGACAACTGGACAACTACATAAGCAGAGGCAGCCCAGGGTTGGTCAAGTCGAGTCGAGTAAGTGGAGCAAAGGTTTTGGAGCGGACGATTCACCGAGAGGCCTTGCCTTACATCTCCTGCATGGTCTATATGAAGAAGTATGCAATACGACATGCTCATTAAAAACGGGACTGTTGTTGATGGCTCGGGGATGCCTCGTTTTCAGGCGGATGTGGGCATTGTCCAGGGCAAAATCGCTGCCATTGGTAGAATCCGTGCTGGCGCGAAAGAGATCATCGATGCCGAGGGCCACGTTGTCAGCCCAGGGTTTATTGATGGCCATACCCATATGGACGCCCAGGTGTTTTGGGATCCGCTGGGCACTTGCTCCTGCTGGCACGGCATTACCAGCGTGGTGATGGGCAACTGCGGATTCACCCTTGCCCCGTGCAGCGAAGAAAACAAACTCATGGTGATACGTAATCTGGAGCGGGCGGAAGACATTTCGCCCGAAGCCATGCAGGCCGGCATCAAGTGGAGCTGGACAACGTATCCTGAATATTTGGATGCCGTTGAGCGGCTGCCCAAAGGCATCAACTACGCTGCCTATATCGGTCATTCGGCACTGCGCACCTATGTGATGGGCGAGCGGGCGTTTACTGAAGAAGCAACGTCTGACGACCTGGATGCGATGAAGCGCGAAGTGCGCGGCGCTATTCAAGCCGGTGCGGCGGGCTTTACGACCTCGCGCACGCGTAACCATCAGACACCAGACGGCCGACCGGTTGCGAGTCGTCTGGCGACGTGGGAAGAGGTGCGCCAACTAGTCGGTGTGCTAGGTGAGCTGAACGCGGGCGTATTTGAAATCGCGGGCGAAGATACCGGGCTCAATCCCGAACGGATCAAAGATTACTGTGATCGGCTGAAAGCCCTGGCGGTGGACACCGGGGTGCCTGTTACGTTTGGTATGTTTAGTGCCCCCAAGGCTCCCGACTACTGGCGGCCGTTCTTTACCCTGGCGGATGAAACTGCCGCAGCCGGCGGCCGCATGTTCATCCAGGTCCACAGCCGCGCTATCAGCGTACTCCAGTCGTTTGAGACTGTGACCTCGTTCGACAAACTGCCGGTCTGGCGTGAAATCCGTAAACTGTCACTAACAGAACAGGCCGACGCCCTGCGCAATCCTGAGATGCGCCAGAAGCTGATTGAGTCAGCTAATAACCCTGCGCCGGCCGGCAGCCGTGCTGTTGGGGCCGAAGCTCGAGCGGCCAATTTTAAATGGCTGTTCCCGATCATGGACAAGGCCGTGCCACCGTACCAATCGATTGCAGAGATTGCGGCTGAACGTAATCAAGGTCCCGTCGAGACATATATCGATCTCGCCCTGGAGAAGGAACTGAAACGCTTCTTCATGCAGCCGCTGACGAACACGCATGAGCCCAGCACGTTAGAGATGATGCAGCATCCGCGCTCGGTGATTACCTTCTCCGACTCTGGTGCACATGTGTCGCAGATTATGGATTCGTCTTTGCAGACCCATCTGCTCAGCCATTGGGTGCGCGAAAAAGAGGTCATGACCTTGGAAGACGCAGTACGACAGCTCAGCTTCGTGCCGGCGTCTCATTGGGGTTTAACCGGCCGAGGACTGTTGCGCGAGGGCTGGAATGCGGACGTGGCGATCTTTAATCCGGATACGGTTGAGCCACAAGTGCCGGAGCTCAGCTATGATCTGCCCTCCGGCGCCCGGCGGCTGAAGCAGAAGGCGAATGGCTTTCTTGCCACTGTCGTTAATGGTGAGGTCGTTCTGCGTAACAACGAACACACCGGCGCCCTGCCTGGGCAGCTGCTGCGTGGGCCGTTGGCGCAACGTTAAAAACTCTTCCCGGGCAGACACGCGCGCTCTGCGTGTCTGCCTCTACAGTATCTACTGCGCCATATACCCGCCATCCACAGGCATGGGGTGCCCCGTCACAAAAGAGGCGGCATCAGAGCAGAGCCACACGGCTACCTCGGCGATTTCCTCAGGTTTTCCCAAGCGTCCGTTGGGCTGGGCAGCCGCCATCTTTTCAAGGACTTGGCCGGCTACCTGCTGGAGCATCGGGGTATCAATTGGCCCCGGACAGACAGCGTTTACCCGGATGCCGGACTTGGCATACTCAAGCGCCGCCGTCTTTGTCAGACCAACAACCCCATGCTTGCTGGCCACATAGGCTCCCGTACGCCGCACGCCAATGAGCCCGGCGTCAGAGGCCGTGTTCACAATCGCCCCGCCCCCGTCCCGCAACATGGCTGGGATTTCATACTTCATACACAGCCAGACGCCCTTTAAGTTGATGGCCAAGATCTGGTCCCAATTCTCCTCAGTGTCATCAGCGACTCGCGCCGTTCGCCCGGCAATGCCGGCGTTGTTGTGGGCGCAATCCAGTCGGCCATAGGCTGCAACTGTTTTGGCAATGAGCGCCTCGACTTCAGCCGGCTGCGAAACATCCGCTTTGACAAAAACCGCCTCTCCACCAGCTTGCTGAATCAGGTGGACTGTCTCTTCTCCGCCTGCAACGCTCACGTCAGAAACAACAACCTGTGCGCCTTCCCGTGCGAATGCAAGCGCTGAGGCTCTACCTATCCCTGAGCCGCTCCCGGTAACGAGCGCGACTTTTCCTGTCACAAGACCTGCCATAGTGTTCTCTCCTTTTTTGATGTTTCTGTGTCTCTCCGGTGGGATAGATGGGTGGCGGGTTACTTCACCATTCGCTTTGGGTCAGGCTGTTGATGCCCCAATATGGGATGCGGCTGATAGGGTGCCTCCATTGCCACCACTTCCTCAGCGCTGAGCGTGATATCAATTGTCTCAAAGATCTCCTTGAGATGGTGGGTTTTCGTCGCACCGACAATCGGCGCAACCACACCTGGAGCCTGTAACACCCAGGCGCACGCGATCTGCGTTGGTGCCAGCCCGTGCTCCTGAGCGACTTTTTGGACTGCGGCCGCGACCTCTTCGTCGCTGTCATTGAAATACATTGCCCGCGTCATCTTGTCCGTCTGCGCCCGCTTGGTCGGTCCCTGGCCTGCCTCCTTGGTGCGATTCCCTGCGAAAAATCCACGCGCTAACGGGCTCCACGGAATCAAGGCAACGTCTTGGTCGATGCACACCGGGTTCATCTCGCGTTCTTCCTCACGGTAGATGAGGTTGTAATGGTTCTGCATGGCGACAAAGCGGTGCCAGCCGTGCTCTTTGGCCAGGTACAGGGCTTTGGAGAACTGCCACGCTGCCATGCTGCTGGCGCCGAGATAGCGCACCTTGCCCGCGCGTACGAGGGAATCGAGGGCTTCCAGTGTTTCTTCAATTGGTGTGGAAAAGTCCCAGCGGTGGATCTGGTACAGGTCAATATAATCCATCTTGAGTCGACGCAGGGAATTCTCACACGCTTCGATAATATGCTTGCGACTCAGCCCACGCCGGTTGGGGCCCGGTCCCATGGGGCCGTTGACCTTGGTGGCCACCACAACATCGTCGCGCGCGGCCATTTCACCCAGCCAGCGCCCGGTGATCTCTTCGCTGGTACCGATTGAATAAACATCGGCGGTATCAAAAAAGGTGATGCCCGCTTCGAGCGCAACCGCGAAGTGTTCGCGTGCCTCGTCCTCACCAACGGTCCAGTCGCGCCATTTCCCATCGCCGTAGCTCATACAGCCAAGACAGATGCGCGAGACGGTCATGCCAGTATTGCCAAGCTTTGTGTACTGCATAGATGCTCCAATCTGGACTCTCCCTCACTGTGATAGTTTTTCGTGGACGGCAACGCTCCGTCAAGGAGAAAGACTCACGTTACCCTTGTCCACGTCGCGCAGTCTGTCAAGCGCGCAGCAAAGAGGAATTTGATACCCAGGATTTGCAAGAGGCCAAGATACTGTTAAAAAAATGCATCACGTGAACATAGGAGAAAGTATGCTGAAATGGACGGCGACGGTTATACGGCAAGAGCACGTTTCGCATGATGAACTCGTACGTGTGTGGGAGCACGTCGATGCCCCGCATGTGGTGAAGATCGCCAAGCCGGAGCGTTATCGGATTACGTTCTTCGACCCACAAGACACGCCTTATGATCCGGGGCTGGATGGCATGGCCGAATTATGGTTTCGGGATAAAAATCATTTCGATACTATGGTTGGACGTGAGGCAGCGTCGGAAATCCTTGCCGACGGCTTCAACGAGTATGCCGATATGGGGAAGGGCACGTGGTTGTCTGTGACCGAGCACGTCAACCTGGATGGTCCCACGGATCGCGACATGACGAAGCTGGTCTATTTTGTCAAACGGCGGCCGGAAATCGACCGGTCCGAATTGGATAAATACTGGCTCGATGTGCATATCGCCAACGTTGCGGCTGCCGTCAATAGAACGCCCAGCGCGGTGCGTTACAGCGTAGACCTGGTGAACCCTAAGCGCGACATGGTCTATGACGGCATCGCTCAGCTGACGTTTGACAGTACAGACGCGCGCTTTGACGACTTGCAGGGCTTTGAGCCCGACGGGTTTGGTGAACTGGTCAAGCCGCTGCTTGCTGCCCGTGGACGTGAGCTTCGTATCGTGGATTGAGGCTGTCCGTTCAATATGTACGGAGGACAAACGGAGGATAAAATGAAGGTAAAAAACGCAGTGTATCCGACCTCAGGACAAATGCAGGCAATCGCGGATCAGACAGGGCAGGGGTCGTTTGTTATGGTCAATCTGCTCAAGTTTCGTGATAAGGCCGTTTATACGGACGGTCGGCCAGACGAGGTCTCGGGTGCGGAGGCCTATAAACGCTATGCCGAGAAAATGAAAGGCATCGTCGAACGCGAAGGCGGGCGGTTTGTATTCGGCGGCGAGGTGCAAGGGTTAGTGATCGGAGAGGTGGACGAGCTGTGGGACATTGTTGGGCTCATGGAATACCCCTCGCGGGAGGAGTTCGTGCGGATCGTCACGTTGCCCGAGGTGCAAGAGATCAGTGTCCACCGGGAAGCCGGCCTGGTTGGCCAGCTACTGATCCAGACCACGCTCAGCTTCTGAGCGATATAAAGACAAGGAGACCTGTATGCCCACTCTGCCCATTACGGAGCACACAACGAAAACAGACTCGCATACGACCTTTTATCTTGCGGCCGGAGCTGAAGACGGACCCCTTGTGATCTTTACCCATGGCTGGCCTGAGCTGTCTATCAGTTGGAGACATCAACTGCCCGCTCTTGCCGCGCTGGGGTTTCGTGCTATCGCGCCGGATATGCGCGGTTATGGACGTTCGTCCATATACGATCAGCATAGTGATTATGCGCAGGAACTCATCGTGCACGACATGATGGAGCTATTGGACTCGCTGGGACAAGACAAAGCCGTATGGGTGGGACACGATTGGGGGAGCCCGGTTGCCTGGAATATCGCCAGCCACCACCCTGACCGCTGCCGTGCCGTCGCGAACTTGTGTGTTCCGTACTACACGCTTGAACGCGGCCTTGAGCATGCACTGACCCTGGCTGACCGGGACCTGTATCCCGAAAGTGAGTTCCCAGCGGCCCAGTGGGATTATATGCGTTACTACGAAGAGAGTTTTGATGAGTCCATCGCGCCTATGGACGCGCGTGTATATAAGGCCATCAAACTGTTTTTTCGCAAGGGCGACCCAGAGGGCGAGGGGCAGCGAGCATTCACATCAACGGCCCGCCGGAATCACGGTATGCTTGGCGGAAGCGAGATTCCCGACTTTCCGCGTGACGCTGATGTTGTCACCGAGGAAGACCTCAGTGTGTATACCTCCGCGCTGGAGCGCAATGGATTTTTCGGCCCCTCCTCGTGGTATATGAATCACACGGCCAACGCGGCGTACGCGGAGACTGCGCAGAATGAGGGCTATCTCGATATGCCCGTTTTATTTCTTGCCGCGCAGTACGATTATGTATGCGAGTGCATCCATTCGCGGCTGGCCGAACCCATGCGCACCTACTGTCGTAACCTGACACAGCAGACAATACGCTCAGGCCACTGGATGGCTCAGGAAAAACCTGTTGAGGTGAATGCCGCTTTAGTACAGTGGCTGGCCAGCGCGGTTCCCGATGTGTGGCCGCGTCCAAGGTGAGCAGGTGAGCAGGTGAGATAGAGGCGCCCGGCCGGACCAGCCGAGCCCCCGTACGAAAAAAGATATCTGAAGCTGAAAATCACAAAGCCACTTCAAACAAGCCTGCTGCGCCCATTCCGCCGCCCACACACATAGTGATGACAACGTTGCGCACGCCGCGTCGTTTGCCCTCGATCAGCGCATGCCCGACCATGCGCGAGCCGCTCATGCCGTAAGGATGGCCGATCGAGATTGCCCCACCGTTCACGTTCAGCCGTTCATTCGGAATCCCAAGCTGGTCACGGCAGTAGATGACCTGGCAGGCGAAGGCTTCGTTGAGTTCCCAGAGGTCGATATCATCCATGCTGAGGCCATTGCGTTCGAGCAGCTTAGGCACGGCAAAAACCGGTCCTATGCCCATCTCGTCCGGCTTGCAGCCGGCGACCGCCATACCCCGGTAAATGCCCAAGGGCTGGAGGCCGCTTTGCTCGGCCTGCTTACGTTCCATGAGCACGCAGACGGAAACACCGTCCGACAGCTGACTGGCATTTCCGGCGGTGATGAGTCCGCCTTCGCCCATGACCGGTCGCAGAGCGGCTAAGCCTGAAGCGTTTGTGTTGGGCCGATTACACTCGTCCCGCTCAATCGTGATCTCCTGGCGTGTGATTTCGCCTGTTTCCTTGTCCGTGAATAGCTTGGTCGTGCTGCATGGAATAATCTCGTCGTCGAAGCGTCCTGCCTGCTGGGCCTCGGCCGTCCGCTGCTGACTTTGAAGTGAATATTCGTCCTGTGCCTCGCGCGAGACATTGTAACGTTTTGCGACAACCTCGGCGGTATCGATCATGGCCATATATAGATCCGGCGCCTGCTCTAGTGCGCTGGCATCTTCATTTCGGTAGTCGTTCTGATGGTCGTTTTGAACAAGGCTGATGGATTCTAGCCCACCAGCAACAACCGTCTGCATGCCATCGGCGATAATCTGCTTGGCTGCCATCGAAATGCTCATCAGCCCTGAGGAACATTGACGATCAATCGTTTGACCAGAAACCGTGACTGGGAGTCCTGCAGCAATGCCACATTGGCGGGCCACATTATAACCTTGGCTGCCTTCTTGGAGCGCTGCGCCCATAATAAGGTCGTCGATCTCTCCGGGCTCTACCTTTGCACGATTAATGGCTTCCTTCAGGACTGGCGCGGCCATTGTCGGCGTAGTGGTATCATTGAATGCGCCGCGATAGGCTTTCCCAATGGGCGTCCGGGCGGTGGATACGATGACTGCTTCTCTCATAACACACTCCTCTCTATTTTTTATGGCACCGGGAATTATTAGCAGGTCGCGACATTTCCTCCAACCTGGCGTAATGTTTTTCGATGCTCTTGAGACAACGTCTATATTTTCTCATGGGAAGGAAGGAGCCCTCCTATGTCTGATATCGGACTGACCCATATCGCACTGCCGGTTACGAATATGGAAGTGAGTACTACCTTCTATGCGACCTACGCCCGCATGCAGATAGTCCATCGTCGGACTGACCCGGACGGGACTGAGGTCGTCTGGCTTAGCGATCGGACGCGTCCGTTTGTGATTGTCCTCATTAAAGTGCCCGTCGTCGACGCTCCCCTGCTGCCCTTTGCCCATTTAGGCGTGGGCTGTGAAACCCGTAAGGAAGTAGATCGTCTGTGCGAACAAGCACGGGACGACGACTGTCTTCACATGGGTCCGACCGATTCAGGCTATCCCATCGGCTACTGGGCGTTCTTGGCTGATCCGGACGGACATACGCTCGAAATAGCCTTTGGACAGGAGGTCGCACTGAAGGTCGCCCAGCCTGAGCCGGGAGAATAGGCTCCCGACCAAGTGTAGCCCCGCGTGGCTCTCTGAGCGATTACGCCGAAACTGTACGCACCTGATAGCCAAAACGCGGAAAGTGCACGCTGACTAGCTCTGTGCGTTCGCTGCTATGCTGGAGGGCCATGCGCTGGGCGTCGATGGAGACCAGCGTACCGATGCTAGGATTGGCACGGCCATAGTCAATCGGTGTAATTGAGACGGTCTCCCCAAGGCTGGGGTCGCCCTGCAGCGTTTCGCTTGGCAGTGGCGGTTCCGGGTTCGCAGCAGCAGCCACGGCGAGAGCTTCAAGCGCCGTCAGAGGCGTGCAGGTACCGTGTCCGCGCCCGGCAATTCGATCCATCCAGTGCCGGATTTGATTTGGGATGACGGCTGTACGTTGGCCAGAGAGTTGATCCATGACCCACAATGGGTGATAGATCACGCAGTCTGCCAGGGACATGGCAGCGCCACACACATAGGGTCGTCTATCACTGAGCATATCGCCGATCCAACGGAGCTGGGGACGAAGCTGGGTTAAGTTCTTATGTGCCGCCGCCTTGCGGTGGACGAGACCTGGTTCGGGTTTCCCTAACAAAGCCGCACGGTCGGCTAAGAACTCCGGAGTGAAACGGTCGGCGTCGGCATGCTGGCAGGAAATGTAATTGATCGTATTGCGCGTCAGGATGGAGTCAGTCCAGCGCTCCAGGCCGGCAATGAACGCCCGCTGCGCGGCGGTATCTGGTCCTGGATAAATCGTGGGTTCTGGAAAACGGCGTTCAAGTTCTTCAACAATCCGCGCTGTGTCACAAAAAACATCAGCCCCGATTTGCAGCGCAGGGGCGCGTCGATAGCCTCCAGTGAGCGGAGTGTAGTCAGGCTTGGGCAGGGTAGGGGGAATCTCAACCGAGCGCCACGTTAACCCTTTGAGACCTAGGACGAGGCGGACCTTTTCGGAGTAATTTGAGAAGTCGTAGTGGTGAAGGATAAGTTTGGATGTCATGTCTGCCTCTTCTTCCCCCTCGTCCCAAAGGGGCGAGGAAGCTGGAAACAGGCCGTGCCGGTAGGTGATGTTCAGCAACTGTAGGTCGGGTTAGCGCAGCGTAACCCGACAACTAAATCCCGTATACCTGTGCCACACTATCGCCGAGCAGATTGTTTCGCGCTGTCTCAGAGAGGAGTTCCACTAGGCTTTCGAGTTCTTCCATATAATTGCCGGGATGATCAAAGTGCGGATAATCGGTCGCCCAGAAAAAGCGATCATTGCCAACGTAATCGATAATATGGGCCAGCGCGCGTTCATCCGGGTCACCCGAAATCCAGCACTGGCGCTTAAAATAGAAGCTGGGTTTCTCCTTGAGCGGCACCCCATCGCCCAAGCTGGTTTCATACGTCGTGTCCATGCGATCCAAGGCTGCCCCTATCCAACCCGCGCCTGACTCAAGCAGGATGACTTTAATCTGTGGGAAGCGGTCGAACAGACCCCACTGAAACATGCCGTACAACGCCTGCTGCGGTCCCTGCATACCCAGAGCGTTCTGCATCCAGCGCGCCTTGCCCATACCGTCGAAGCGCTGATAGGTCCGAATCTTCGGATGCTCGGCCATGGGGTGGATGGCGACCGGCACATCGAGTTCCTGGGCCTTCGTCCAGAAGGCGTCGTGATCGGGATGCGCGTGTGGGATGCGCGTAAGCGTATACGGGGCGACAAACGCACCTTTGGCACCGGCCCGTACTGCGCGCTCAAGCTCAGCGGCGGCCGCGACCGGATCAGCTAGTGAAATATGCGCGATGGCAATCAACCGGCCGTCTGAGTCTGAACAGAAGTCGCAAATCCAACGGTTGTAGGCCTGGGCATAGGCAAGTGAGAGTTGTGCGTCGTCAACCTCAGCTTCCCAGGTTAAACCCAGGCTGGGGTACAGGACGGCTTTGGCAATGCCTTCTTGGTCCAAGAGGGCAACGCGTTCTTTGGGGTCCATAGAGCCAAACGGGGCACTGCCCGGATAAGGCTGTTCCATCATCTGCTCGAGCCCTTTGGTGTCTTTGCCCATACCGCCCAGGCCAGACAGCGTGCGAACATCGAAGAAACGCGACGGCTTGCCATTCATCTCTAGGACTTCCCGACCGTCGTGCTTGCAAATACGCAACGCCCGGTCACGGAAGGCGGGATCAATATAGCGCTCCCATGCCTCTGCGGGTTCGAGGATATGTCCGTCTGCGTCAATAATATTATTATACGTGAGTGCCATGCTATTTCCTCCTGTGCTCAATGCTAAACGCTGGGTAGTGCGAGCTGAGATCAGTCTCCGGCCTTGGCAGCGATAATCGGCGTGTCTACGTAAATCGAAGTCTGGTCGAAGTCAGGTCCAGATCTAGTTCGGGTCTGGGGTGCTCCCAGCGAATATGGTACACCTAGCCAGACACATACGATCCGCACCGCCTGCGCGTGAGTATATAAGGAGGGACACGCAGATGCTAGCAGCCCATTTTTTTGCAGATAATCTCGAAGAGGTCGGTCTCGATCCGGAGAAAGTCCAGGCACTCTTTACGCGCGCCGAGCGAGAAGTCAAAGAAGGTTTACTGCCGGCAACGCAGGTGGCCATTGCGCGTAACGGTAAGATTGGTGCAATGCAAACCTTCGGGCGTGCGGTCCAAGGGGGGACGGAGAAGCCTGCCACCAATGAGACCCGCTTTGTCATCATGTCTTCGACCAAAGCGTTTACCTCAGCCTCAGCCTGGCTTCTGCTGCAGGAGGGGAAACTGCGTCCTGAAGACCGCGTTGTGGACTTTATTCCTGAATTTGGCGCCAACGGTAAAGACGTCGTAACCGTCGAGCAATTGCTGACTCACACCTCGGCCATCCCGTATGCCCCGCATTGGCAAAAGGAATGGGCCGACCACAAGAAACGGTTGGACCGTTTTGGCCAGTGGCGGTTAGACCATACGCCAGGTGAGAAATTTGTGTACCATATTTCCGCCAACTTCTGGCCGGTGGCTGCTATCATCGAGAAAATCAGTGGACAGGACCTGAGTGAATTCGTGCGTACGCGTATCGCAGAACCCCTGGGATTACCGGATCTAAGGCTCGGACTTCCCCCGTCCGGCAACGACCAGGTTGCAGATCTGGTCTGGGTCGGAGTAGCCCTGACCGCCGAGGATTACGAAAAGATGGGGATGAAAGGTTTCGGTGCCACCACGAGCGCGATCAACGAGGACGGGGTGCTGGAGCTCAACGAAACTGTGACCCGGCAAGCCGGATCACCCTCAGCTGGTTGCATCACCACTGCTGGTGATATCGCGCTGTTTTATCAGGCCTTGCTGAACGATGGACGTGCCCATGACGGAGCCGCGATTTGGCAGCCCGAAATGCTGCGTGAGGCACGCCGCGTCCGAACTGGAGATCTCAGAGACCCGTTTCTCGGCCACCGCGCTCATCGTGCTTTAGGCATTGCCGTGGCCGGTGGGGACGGAAAGGCCAATATGCGCGGCTTTGGACGCACCAATTCGGCCGAAGCCTTTGGACATCCTGGTTTTGGTGGTCAGAGTGGCTGGGCCGACCCGGCCACCGGTATTTCGTTCGGCTATCTCACTAATGGTTTTGATCGGAATGATATACGCGAAGGTCGTCGCCGAGTCGCGCTGTCTAGCCTCGCTGCCTCGTGTGCGGCTTAACACCGGCGCTGACCAAAACGGGGGAGGAATATGGGTCAAGATCTACAGTCCGAGAAGCAAGGCCAGACACCGGCAGCGCCACTGGCGGCGCCACTCTCCTTTAGCGACAAAGCCGTAGAGATGATTCAGCAGGCCATGCAGCAGAAAGGAATGCAAGGCGGCGGTATTCGTATGACTGTAGAGGGCGGAGGCTGCAAAGGATTCCAGTACAGTCTGAATCTTGAACAGGCCGCCCGCACGGATGACGAGGTGATCGTGCAGAATGGGATGACCGCATTCCTGGATCCCACCAGCGCCCAGCATCTACACGGGACGCGGTTGGATTATGTCACCAATCGGCATGGGACGGGCTTTCATTTTTTTGGGATGGAGTCTTCTCGGACCATAGGCTGTCGATCTACAATGCTTTTGCGTTTGTGCATTGAAAATAACATCAGAACCAAGGGCTGCGTACTCTGCGCTAAGAGACCGCTGATGGCACTAGACCTGGAGGCTGCGACAAATTTTGTGGACCCCAGACAGAGCATCTCCCACCCCGGTCTGCGACCTCTGCCGCTGTGCCAGAAGTGCCATTATGTCAGCTGTCAGTGTGACAAGGCGGCGTGAGCAGACCTGACCCTAGAAATCAACAAGCTCGACTTCAAATATGAGGGTCGCTTTCGGCGGGATGGTTGGTGGACTTCCTCGATCACCATAGGAGAGGTGACTCGGGAGCACTAAAATACGTTTCTCCCCCTTTTGCATATCGATTAATGCCTCATCCCAGCCTTTGATGACCCGTCCTCTACCAACGTTGAATGCAAACGGCTTGCCGCGGGTCACTGAACTGTCAAAGACCGTACCATCGAGCAATTTCCCCGTGTAATGGGCTTGGATCTTCGTCCCACGCTGTGGCTTGGGACCGCTGCCTGCGGTGACCACGACATAGGTGAGCCCTGAAGATGTGGTGTGTAGTTTGCCGGGATACCGCTGCTCTAAGTCGGCCATAACGTCATCAAGCGCCTTTGTATCCGCAGCATTCTTTCCTGCTGTCATAGCAGTGAGCCGTCGGTTAAAGGTAGACTGATCGGCTTTAAATTTTTTTGCCTGATCACCAATCCTGATAATTTTGACTTTCTCCAGCACATCGCCCTTGGCAATGGCATCGACGACATGCTGCCCCTTGATAACGCGTCCAAAGACTGCGTGTTTGCCGTTCAGCCATGGTGTAGCCTTGTGGGTAATAAAAAACTGACTGCCATTCGTATTCGGACCCGCATTCGCCGAGGAGAGCACTCCAGGACTGTCGTGGGTGAGCGTCGGATCAATCTCATCTGGAAAGCGATACCCTGGGCCACCGCGGCCGGTTCCCTCCGGATCACCACCCTGGATCATGAAATCCTTAATAACGCGATGAAATTTGGTGCCATCGTAAAAGGGAGTGCCTTCAGGCTTGTTCGATTCTTTGGCACCTTCAGCCAGGCCAACGAAGTTCATTACCGTGAGCGGCGCCTTTTCAAATTCCAAGCGGAGCGTAATGATACCTTTCGAGGTCTGGAATTCCGCGTATATCCCATCTTCAAGCGCGGAATCCTCGGCATGCGCACGTGGTGCCATGAGGCCGGCAAGGAGCACGGCCATGAGACTATATTGTATGAGTTGCCAAATTTTGACGATCATGAGCTTCCTTTCTCGTGTACGGTGTCAGACCCTGACAGTGTCAGTGCGAATAGAATACCGACTAAGTCATGCAAGATGGCATGAGACTCTGGCGGACACAAGGTCGGCTAATTCGATAAATATCTGCCCTGCGTTCCGGGCCATCTGACTAGGTGGGTACATCCTACTGCCTTGTTGTAGCTTGTGTAGGCTATTTGTTCATCGACGGTTGACGCCAAAGCTATGTTCCATTCACCGTAGGTGAAATCATCTTTTCTCCTTACTTAGGCACCCTGCTT
The DNA here is from genome assembly GCA_963666315.2 of Binatia bacterium. Taxonomy (GTDB): domain Bacteria; phylum Desulfobacterota; class Binatia; order Bin18; family Bin18; genus Bin18. The sequence continues at coordinate 5,208 of CAXXHG010000022.1, read as the reverse complement.
TATTCACTGTTCTGATTGGCCCGGTATTGAAAGTCTACAAATCTTCCAGCCATGGAATGATGATAGTTCATGCGATCCTAATGCGCGGACTGGGAAAGTCCTCAAGTAGCAAGGTAAAGACCTGGCCCCCACGAATTCCGGGGAGGAAACGGACGACGTAGGCGTTTTGCAGAAAGCCTTCGACCTTCTGGACAAGATGTTGGGATCATCGCTAACGTAGCCGGTACCGATTTTCTTCAGGCCATTTCCCTTTTCTATACGAGAGACAAGAGACGAGTGGCAGAGGAAGCGGGGAAAAAGGGCAAGGAATTACCAGCGGTTACTGGTAACCGGAAAGGATTGCTGAATTTGCCTCTTGAAGCGTACAAGCAGTATGAGGCAGGAGTGGAGCGCGGCTTTATACAGGCAGCAAAATTCCTACACACTCTGCATATTTATCGTATCTTTGATCTCCCCTATCAATCGCAAATAATTCCCCTAGCAGCTATACTCGCTGATATCGGCGATGCTTGGGAGCACGAAGCGAATCGCGCTAAGCTCATACGGTGGTACTGGAACGGCGTATTTGGTGAACTTGATGGTTCAGCAGTCGACTCGCGCATCGCACGAGATTTTATGGAGGTCCCTTCTTGGTTGAAAGGTGGACCTGAGCCAGCAACGGTGAGTGAGACCATATTCCGCGCCGATAGATTGAAGACTATGCGCATGCGTTTGTCTGCTGCCTACAAAGGGGTCAATGCTCTCTTGATGAAAGAAGGAGCGCAGGATTTTCGCTCTGGCCAGAATTTTTATCATACAGTCTTCTTTGGCGAGAAGGTTGATATTCATCATGTTTTTCCACAAGACTGGTGCAAAAAACAGAATATCAAGCCGGGTGTTTTTGACTCTATTATTAATAGGACTCCGCTTTCCTACCGTACAAACAGGATCATCGGTGGGGTGGCTCCATCGGAATATCTCGCCAAACTGGAAAGAGGCGACGCGACAACTCCACCGATTGAGCGAGAGAGGCTTAATGCGTATCTCAGTTCTCATCTGATTGTTCCATCGCTTTTACGCTCCGATCAGTTTGATGATTTCATGGAGGACCGGTAAAAACGATTGCTAGCACTTATCGAACACGCGACCGGAAAGGCCGCCTATATAGGAGATGTTCAAGAAGAGGGTGATAATGTTGAAATGGATGAGGACATTGTTGAAGCTAAACTGACAATATCAGAGAAATAAACAAGATTAGGACTCACGTCTTACAATAGGTTCCCATTAATAATGGTCGGTTTACTTACACTCGTGTTTACTGGGCGAGACATCCAACGCTGGATTCCGCTCAAAAAAGCCAACCGGCATCAAGGTGAATCCGGCGTACTCAACCGGCATGACCGGCCAGTCCTCGGGGCGGGGGATATGTGTCACACCAAACGTATGCCAGACAACGACGTCCGTGTTCTCGATGTTGCGTCCGCGTGAGTAGGCGAGAAGGCCCCCGCCGCCTGTGCTTTGCGGAGTCATATCGCCGGCAGCGCCGAGTTCGTCCGGATTAAACGCCGTGACCCATAAATTATGCTGGGCAAACCCAGCTCGCTGAGCGACGTAGGAGTTTGCGTGTGCGAAGAGCGTGGGTGTTGCGCTCGCGACCAGCTTATAGCCAACGGGGACGCCGAGCCGGTTTAAGCGGTGTGGATTGACGACCTTCCAGCTCCGGCTCGACTGTGGGGCAATATTGCGGCGCGCTTCTGTCTCAGACCGAAGAAGCGTACTCTTGGCACGAAACTGTGTCCCATACGGATTGTCCGGCCCGTGCGGAACGGGTTCAACATCGACTTCATACACCGCGTTGTTCTCGCCATCCAGGTCGAAATCCAGCCGAAAGCAAAACAGATGTTGATGGATCGGTGAGGCGAGATTGGGGGCAATGAGCGGTGCGAACTCAGGGCGTTCGGCCCCCGTTTCAACAGCGCTGACGCCAACAATGCCGGTGAGCTTGATCTCCATCTGGATATTGCCGTCCATGTACAAATACCAGAAGATGCCATACTCGTAGTTGCCAACCGTGAAGAAAGAGCTGATGACTAAACGGCGCGAGCGCCGCACCTCCGTGGTCAAGGAATGGATGTCCGTGTGCTTCCACAGGACGCCATAATCTTCTTCGTGCAAGCAGATGGCGTTCTCCACCGTATAGACGGAGCCGTCATACGCGACCGTGCTGATGTCGAAGTACCGAATTTCCCCCAGGCAATCGCAGCCGAGTTTGAGAGAGTTCGCCAAATTGCCGATTGACGCTTCGCTGGCATCAAGGACGTGTTTCCAGCTATGCATGGGATCGCTGTCGCCGTACGGAACGACCATGTCAGCCAGTGAGGCGCGATATAGGATAGATCGTTTTTCGCCTGCATCGTTATAACACAGGTTGTGCAATACGAGGCCGTGCTGGGGATGTATGCTCACCCGGAATGACCACTTCTGCCATTTCACCCCATACCCATCGACAGTGAAACTTGGACCTTCGGGTTGAGTAATAGCGATAGGCTGTAGGTCAGTCCGAAGCGACGTTTGCTTCGCAGCCTCATACCGCCCGCTCTCGGGCGGTATCGTGGTGACGCCGTGGTCTTCCAGATGCGCCATCCGTCCCTGGGTAAGATCCACGTGGGCGATGATCCCGTGGAGCGGCCGAGCGTAGCCATTATCGGTTTTGTCCTCTCGCAAAAAGGCAATCGTTCGTATTATTCGGTGAGTTGCGTCCACTCCGTCGGCTACGGGTCCGCTGCCCGGCCACATGTCGATCTGCACTTGGTCGAAATTCTTAATCCCACGTTTCCTGACTGCCTGCTGCCAAGCCGCATCTGCCTTAGTAATTTTGATAGCCTGGATAAAATCTCTTCCCCCATATGGGGCTTGTGCACCTGCGTTACGTCGGATTTCGAGCAGTTCTCCCGAGCTGACATTGACGCACGCATCAAAACTAGCTGTCTGGCTGCCATTGGCATGTTCATCGGAATGTTCATCCACACCAAGAAAGCGCAAGACGCGTGAAATAGGGTCACCCGGAGTGAATGTCTGGACCACGTCCTTGGCCGGTTCAACTAAATTGACACTCGAAAAGGCGACACGGCCGGTTAGCTGGTCGGACTCCTTGAGGATTTTGACACCCTGTTCAATCTCGCTTTGGGTAACAGGGTGTAAGGGGTGAGGGATGGAATCCTGAGGAGTGTTTTCATGTATTGCGCTAGCCATGGATGGTGCTCCTTATATCAAACCGTTTCTTCCCGTAGGGTGCGGTCTACGCACCGAGGGCGGTTGTCAGATTACGCTATGCTAACCCGACCTACGAGATAGGCTAGTGTCATCCTGAGGCAGGGGCTAGATTCTTCGCTACACTCAGAATGACATTGTCCGACCGCGACGTTCTTGCGAGGAGGAAGCACGTAAGACCCGTTTACCGTCCGCCTGAGATGTCGTAGATAGTCGACGTTACATAGGAAGCCTCGTCAGTGCATATCCATACTACGAGGTTGGCGACCTCTTCTGGTTCGCAGATACGTCCCATCACGGTGTTCTTTCTCGCGATCTCTTCCGCGCGCTCAATCCCGATACTGGCTTCAAATATTTCGGTGCGCGTAATCCCAGGCCGAACGCAGCTGACCCTAATGCCCTCGCGCCCGACCTCTCTGGCAAGGCCGAGGGTAAAGGAATCAAGCGCGCCCTTACTCGCGGTGTAAACGACGTCGCCGGGCAGCCCCCCGTAGCGCGACGCAATGGATCCGACGTTTACGATGACGCCTCCAGATCCACCGCGTTTGGTTGACATGCGCTTTATTGCCTCTCGGGCACTGACGAAGACAGCAAATATATTGAGATTGAAAACACCGCGTATACGCTCAAGATCCGCATCGACAATCGCGGTCTCATAATCGATGGCCGCGTTATTCACGAGTGCGGTCACCGAGCCGAGTTCAGCATCGGTCTGGCGAAACAGCTCGACGACGCCAGTTTCCGTACTCACGTCAGCTTGCACAGCAATCGCCCTCTGCCCGGCCTGTATCACGTCTTGAACCACCTCTTCGGCACGATCTTTGGCGCGCGCATAATTGACACATACGTCGAATCCGCGCTTCGCCGCCCGCCTCGAGATGGCGGCCCCAATTCCGCGACTTCCTCCTGTAACGATTATGACACCCGACATGGTTTCTCTCCTAAAAACCTACTGGGCTTGGGATACCGGCGTTGTTCGGCGACTCGTCATCCTCATCTCCTCGCGTCTTGGTCTCCCGGTGCTCGTGACGGTTTTTTAACGTCTAGCTCAACATGCTCAACTTGCTCAACTTAGATTGCGATCGTTAGCAAAGAGCTGCCGTCAGCTTGCACTGTTAGCCTGTCGTCCGGGTTGACGACCACCGTCGTAGTCGCAAATTCGATGATCGCCGGCCCGGTGAGTCGGTCACCCGCAGCGAGGGTGTCTCCCCGATAGATCTGAGTCTCGATTTCAGCATTGCCCCCGGCCATGTAGGCCATCCGCTTGCCGGTGGGTTTCGGCGCTCCGGCCGATGTCTTTTTCAACCGGCCTTTGGGGGCGGGCCGGCTGCCCGTGGCTGCGATGCGCCAGTGCAAGCCCTCGATGGGTTGATCGCGCATCGAATAGGTAAAGCGCCTCTCGTGCTCCTGGTGAAACACCACTTCGAGACGGCGCAAGAGGTCGTCGTCGACCTCGCCCTCGGGCAGCGGAACCGTGAGGTTGTGGACCTGTCCCGGATAGCGGCCCTCGAGGTGGCGTGCGAAGCGAATCTCTTCGGGCTTGAAGCCATCAGACTCGAGATGCGTCCGGCCTTCGGTGATGAGATCCTCCAACAAGTCCCGGATCTTTTGAGCTACGCCGGGTTGGTTGGTGTGACAGTGGAGCAGGCGCACGTAGTCGTGACGCACCGGCGTCACGGCCATGCCGAAAGCGCACATGCCTCCGGCGGAGCGCGGGATCAGGACCTGCCCGATGCCGAGCATGCGCGCGAGTTCGGCGGCGTGCAGCCCGCCGGCACCGCCCCCTGCCACCATCACGTAGGCGCGGGGATCTATGCCGCGTTCGATCGACACCGCTCGAATGGCCGAAGCCATGTTCGAGTTGACGATGGTGAGAATGCCCGCGGCCGCCTCGCGAACACCGAGACCGATCGGTTTCGCGATGTGCGCCTCGATCGCCTTCCAGGCCAAGTCGACGTC
>CAXXHG010000021.1:0-228868 GCA_963666315.2 Binatia bacterium | reverse complement strand
CGGGGGCGTCACGTTTGTCTTTACATTTTAGACCTGTCGTCCACTGTCCTTCGTCATGCCGAAGCATAAAATTTTCATTTCGATGGGTGCTTTTCTGGTGGTTGGGGTGGCGCTCTGGTGGTTCTTTCGGCTTGCAGCGCCTTGGGTTGACGTAAAAGCGAATACCCCGGAGATGGGCGGGCTTACGTTATTGCTCAATACTATAAAGTACGGTTTTGCTTTGTGTGTCGTTGGCGTCTTTCTGGCGCTTCGCCTTGCGATGCTATCGTCCCTGGTACCGCCAGAAGGGGCGCCGAGTCAACTCGACATTGTCTGGACGTGCCGCGCAGCCCTGCATGCCGCAGGAGTTTTCCCTCTGCCTCGCTTTGGCCTCGCTCTGGCCGAAAATCCCGCAGAGCCTGCGCAGACTTCGTCTGCAAAAAGCGTCACCCCCGCAAAAATAATCTGCAAAGAGCGTAGACATTCCCCTTCACACGCCGCGCTCTTCCTGAATAAGCAGCGCTTTTTGTATGGCAGCACTGGTACGAAAAATGCTCTTCTCTGAGTGACAGAGTAATACGAAGAAGAAGGGGGAAATGTTATGAAAGGTATTCGAATGGTGTCTGCTGTTGTGCTACTCAACTTCACCTTTCCCGCCCTCCTGTCGGCCCAGGGCATCCTAGAAAACCCAGCAGATGGCTCCTCTATAGGCGGCCTCACGACGTTCTCGGGATGGGTGTGTACAACCACACGCGTGGAGATCGACGTCGATGGATCGATTCTCCAGGCTGGCTATCCGACAAGTCCGAACGATACTATTGAGGCATACGGAGACGATGGCAACAACGGGTTTAGTCTCCTGGCTAATACTAACCTCTACGGAGCTGGCGAGCATACAGCACGTTTGTTAGCAGATGGCGTCGAGATAGACCGAGCGACGTTTACGGTGGTGACATTTGAGGACCAAGAGTTTGTGACCGGGGTCAGTGGCCAAGCTATGGCCTTTGGGTTTCCTGAGGTGGGGAGTAATGTCAATCTTGTTTGGCAGGAGAACTTACAGAACTTTGTCATTCAAAGTTTCTCTGCTGACCCTGGAGACGGAGATATCCCCTTCAGCAGTGCGGAGTTTTTCATCGAGTTCAACTCCACGGACGAAGATGTAGGCATTCAAGTCTCTCTCGATGCAGAACGCTGGGAGAATCTTACAATCATCGGCCCGAACGGAAGTAGGATCTCGGAGATCGCTGGCAGGGGGAGTGTGCGGACGCGAGGCCTCACCGAGCTGTTCTTCTAGAGTGGAGAGCCATCGCTCGCTGACGGCCCACTCGACGTGTTTCTGGCCCGGTTTCCAGCGGGAGAATATCAATTCTATGGCTAGACCATTGAGGGCGAAACGCTAGCGAGCACGGCGACGTTCACTCACGCTATTCCGGACGGTCCCGTGTTTGTCTCGCCTGCAGAGGGTGCAGTGGTGGACCTGAACGACGTTATCATTAGTTGGAATCCCGTTCCTGATCCACCCGACAGTAAAATTGTCAGGTACGAATTCATTGTCGAGCGGGAGGATCCGCTACGTGTCTTGAGCATGACTCTCCCGCCTACAGTCACGAACGTGAAGGTTCCGTCGGAATTCCGCATCCCAGGCACGGAGCACAATTTCGAGGTGTTAGCCAGAGAGACAAGCGGCAACCAGACGCTCTCGTCGAGCTTTTTTGAGACGGCGCCGTGAAGCTTTGATACAACCTGTGTAGGATTTCTGGGGCTTCTTCCGCCTCTCGCGTGATGGCCCTATCGTCCTCCCCGTGCCGGGGACAGTCTTCACAAAAGCGCACCGAGCTGTGACAGCTGTGTTTGGTGCGGTTGCAGTACCATCAGTCGGCCTTCTGATTTTGAATTCTTCCCCTGCTTTTCAACACGCAAGCCCATCACGTGGCCGGTATTGATGAACTCTAGCAGTTCACGCGCTTGCTTGGGCCAGACAAATGTCGGCGTCTTGCCTTCGCGCTGAGAATAGCGTGGGCCACCATATTGATTTCGCCCGAAGAATGTTCCATAACTCTGGAAAGTGCTGCCGGATTTTCATAAAGGAGCAATGCGATGAAGATAGGGTGTTTGTTTGACTTTCGGAATCCGCCCCAATGGGCCCAACCCTACGCCGATCTGTATAACGATACGATCGACGACATGGTGTCCGTTGAGGAACTCGGTTTCGATACGGCATGGACCACGGAGCACCACTTTCTTGAGGATGGCTATCTCCCGTCCCAGTTAGCCGTCCTGTCGGCTGTGGCTGCCAGAACGCAGCGTATTAGTCTCGGCACGTTTGTCTTACTCTTACCTCTGCACGACCCCGTTCGAGTCGCCGAAGATGCAGCCGTCGTCGATCTGATTTCTCGCGGACGGCTCATTCTTGGCTTGGGACAGGGCTATCGAGTGGGAGAGTTTAGCGGCTTTGAAAAAGATCACAAACGTCGAGGCCAGGCCCTGACCGAAGGCATCGACATCCTGCGCAAGTCGTGGTCTGGGGAAACGTTTTCTCATGCGGGCAAGTACTGGCACTACACCGATATTACCGTCACACCATCACCAGCCCAGCCTGGAGGACCGCCGCTGATGGCCGGCGCACGGAGTATAAAAGGGATCCAACGAGTCGCCCGCATGGGCTGTCATTTCCTGCCCATCGGGAACACCGAGGATATCGATATCTACCGCACTGCCTGTACGGAACTCGGCCGCGAACCGGGCCAGGTCCGGATCCTGCGTTCGTGCTATGTGACCGACAAGCATGACAGCGAGTTGGACACAGTATGGCCGCACGTGAACTACCAGGTCGAGCATTACGCCAAGTGGATGCATGACGCGAATGACAAACCAGAAGACCGTAGCAATACGTCAGATGGATTCCGTGACCTGAGTAATTTCTTTACTGGACCAGCCCAAAAGGTGCTTGACCAGATCAAGGCTTTTGAAGCTGAGGCGGGCATGGATGAGCTCGTCCTGTTCTTCCACTTCCCCGGCATGGATCGCGCTATGTCGCGGGGTTCTATGCAGCGCTTTGCAGCCGACGTTCTGCCCCACCTGCGCTAGACAAGGGCGCAGCATGCCTGCGTCCCGGGCGGTTCATGAACCGCCCCTACAAGGGGGTCATTACAGAACCGAGCCGCAGGCGAGGGCGGCCCTGGTCCTTTACTCCCCCAGCCAAAGAGTTTCTAAACCGAGGGTCTGAGTCGCTAGGAACTCTCTCTTATCTCCGGTGATAAAATGAACGATTTTCGTATAGGTAGTAACATCACTACATAAACTAAACCCTAGACGCTCAAGAATCGAAAAGTCGTTCAGTGCCGGGTCGCCGCTCGGCGCAGTCGATCCATAATGGCTCGTCCAATGCCGATTTCTGGAACTGATTCTATTATCACTCGATCCAGACTGTATCCATCTAGGCGACGCAGTGCAGCAAATAAATTTGCTGCGACTTCAGGCAGGTCGCCATCTTTCGATAAGGATTCAACCTTTGCGTAGCCTGCGGCCTCAGATCGCGGGGCTAGGCTCAGCAATCCAACGTGTTCACTCTGATCCGGCTGAGGCAACGGTTCCCCGAGAGCAAGCAGGGTCACAGGAACTCTCGGAGCGTAATGCGAAAGCAGCATCCCCGGCGAACGTGTGTCGGCTCTGGCCGGGTCCCCAACCTGAACCGCGCCAATCACCGCTTCGATTTGCTCAACCGTCACACCCCCAGGTCGGAGCAAAACCGCCTGATCTTCAGTCAGCGCACACACGGTTGATTCCAACCCAATAGTACACGGCCCACCATCGATAATGATTTCAATCGCATCTCCGAGCGTGCCTTGTACATGGGCGGCCGTCGTCGGACTGACATAACCAAATGGGTTGGCGCTGGGGGCGGCAATAGGAAAATCGACTGCACGTAATAAGGCCAGGGCAACTGGGTGAGCGGGCATACGGACGGCAACTGTCCCAAGTCCGGCTGTCACAATATCGGGAATGCTGGGCTGTTTTGGCAGGACGAGCGTCAGCGGACCAGGCCAGAAGCGATCCATGAGTCTTGTGGCGCGTTCGTCAATTTCTTTGACATAAGAAGAGACAACGGCTCTGTCTGCAACATGAACAATGAGCGGATCAAAAGAGGGACGATTTTTCACCGCAAAAATATGCGCAACGGCCCTTTCATCCAGGGCATTTGCCCCAAGGCCATAGACGGTCTCAGTTGGGAAGGCAACGATATCTCCGGCTTTGAGCCGTGCTCCGGCTCGGCTGATTGAACGCGGATCGTTACCGTCAAGAATCTGGGCCATAGGAGTAGGGGTCGAGGTTGGGGGTTGGGCTGGAAAAATTAAACCAGCCCCTAAAAACTATCCCCTAATCCCTCTTCACTTTTCAGACGTAAGATAGGTATAGCTACCCAAGACCGCCTCGTATTCACGCAGCAGTTGCTCCTGCCGTTTGGCAACAATTTCACCCTGCCCATTCCGTCCATTCTCCTCATGCCGTGCAGCGCCTTCGCTCACTCGGCAACGGAACTCCGCCAACAGCTCTTCGCGCCCGTACCGGAACACGCTCAGTACGTCTTCCACCGTATGGCCCGGAGTAATGCCGGCAATCTGCATGATACCGTTTTCATCCACAACGACCGAAACATCATGCACGTGGCCAAAGAGATTGTGGTAGTCGCCCATGACGTCTTGATACGCACCGGTCAAGAACACGCCGAGATAATACGGTTCTCCGTTCAGAGCGTGTAATTCCAAATATTCCTTGATGTCTCGTTGGTCGACAAAATTATCGATTTTACCGTCCGAGTCGCAGGTCAGATCTGCCAAATAGCCTTTGCGGTCAGGGATCTCGTTGAGTCGATGAATCGGCATGATGGGGAAAAGTTGCTCCAACGCCCACGCATCCGGAATGGACTGAAAAACCGAGAAATTACAAATAAACTTGTGCGCCAGGCGTTGTTCCAGATCTTCAAATTCCTCAGGCATATGCTTCACCGCCTTGGCAAATTTCAGCGCGCGTTCACACGTGCCCCAAAACAATTCCTGCCCCAGCCCTCGATCTTCAAGCGACAGATAACCCAGGTTGAATAAGGAAAACATCTCTTCGCGCTGTTCAAGGATATCGTGATAATACTCGCGGTAGTTCTTGGCATTCGTCCCTGTATAGATGTCGTACATCTCTTGAATGACCTCGGGCTTGCTCTCCGGGTCCTGCACGTCTGTCGGGCCGTTCGCCAGCGCGATTTCATCAACCGCATTGAAAACAAGCATGGCGTGTGGAGCGGCTATCATCCGCCCGGTTTCGGTAATCACCGTGGGCTCTTCGATCTCTTCGCTCTCGCACACCTCCTTGATCGAATAAATAATGTCGTTGGCATATTCCTCGACAGAATAATTCAGACTCGACTCAGACGCCGTCCGCGAACCATCGTAATCAACGCCTAGACCTCCTCCGACATCGAGATAGTCGAGCTGCGGGCACATCTGACGCAGCTTGGCATATGTCCGGGCTGCCTCTTTGACCGCATATTTGACCCGCCTTATGTCCGTCACCTGCGAACCGATATGGAAATGCAACAGACTCAGACAGTCGGTCATTTGAGCTTCCTGCAGAAGATGGACACATTTCAAGAGGTCCGTCGTCGTGAACCCGAACTTGGAAAGATCACCACTCGACTTCTCCCATTTCCCACTCCCCCGAGCAGACAGCTTCAGCCGCAGACCGATCAAAGGCCGCATCGCCAGGCGTTGACTCAGTTCAAGCAGGACGCGCAGCTCAAACAAGCTCTCTAGTACGAGAAACACCCGCTTGCCAATATGTTTGCCTATAAACGCCAGTTTGAGATAGCTTTCGTCCTTCACGCCATTGCAAATAATCGGAGATTCCGGATGGTGGGTCAGCGCCAGCGCGACCATGAGCTCAGCTTTACTGCCCACTTCCAGACCAACGCTATATTGATCACCGAAGCGCAAGACGTCCTGCACGACCTCCTTCTTCTGATTGACCTTGAGCGGGTAAGCCGGGATATATTCTCGCTTGTATGCAAACTCCTTGATTGCGGCGTGGAAGGCTCCAGTCAGCTTCTGCAGCTGATAGTCGATAATTTGCGGGAAACGCAGGATGATGGGGGTTGAGATACCCCGCTGCTCAAGCTCGGTAATAATACCCTTGAGCGTGCTTGACGGGCACTGGGACGTGGCAAACGTACAGACGACTTCACCGCTCGCATTCACATCAAAATACTCACGACCCCAGTTCTGAATGCCGTATAGGTCTCTGGTCTCCTCCACTACGGTTTGGCCAGTTTGACCACTTGGGCCACTTGGACCACTTGAGACAAACGAGGTACGATTCTCGACGCCTACTCCAGTGTCAGCGCCTAAGCCTGGTCCGAGAGGCGTTCTCGCCTCCCCTGTTTCACTCTTCGTCAGCATGCTCATTCGGTACACACCCTCCGTGTGGTGGGGTCGGTCGTCTGGCGGCTCAGCTCAGCCGTAAGTCAGCGAGGGCTCAGAACAGGCGCTCATACCCTACGTCTCGCACCCGCTCGCGATCAGCGGTTCAGTTCAAATCAAAAGCTTTACGATAGTGGAAAACGGGGGCTCACGAGAATAGCCCAACAGAAAACTTTTCCTTGGAGATCTACACAAACTCGCTTGTCGATCGATTGTCTAGTCAACGCCGTAGGTCCCACCTCAGGTCAATGTCAGAGCTTCATCTGTATATAGTGGCTTTCACATTTCGTGTCAAAAGGTCATCGGCTCACAGCCGGCTGAACAGTCCGTGTCTCCCCCCCGTCGCTACCACCAGCTAACCACCTCCACCGCAGTCCGCGTTGCACCCAGCTGGCGTGGCAAAGAGATCGAGCGGCTAAAGCCCGGGACGAGAATTCAGGTTGTTGCCCTCACTGGAAACTGGCTCAAAGTTGTATCCCGCTCAAATCCGCCCAAGCCATCCGGGTATGTCTGGAAGGATGATGTACGGCTGCCCTAAATAGAGATGGAGCCTACGGGCTCACATCTGAAGGCCGAACGAGTGGACGTCAGACGGTGGTGACCACCATGCACTGCTCCTGGGATAAAGCGGCTTAAGTCAGGTGTTGGGGTAGAGAGGAACAGAAAGCTCACGTAAGCAACGCCAGAAGTTTTGAAGCAACTGCCGCTTGCTCCACGATAGTGTTGGCCGACCCCCACAGCTAACACCTTTTATCTTGTACGGAGGAACTGCCCTCCCCTTTTGCCTGTAAATAACTCCGCAATCTTTCCTACCCATGGTCGTGCGGCTGCTATCCCTGCCCGGTGGGCTCTTATACACTCCTGTGTGGCACGCAGGGGACTGCAATGGATTTTGTTGAGGTTATTGAACAAGCGCGTGGCGGTAAATTAGAACGGAAAAGTCTTGGTCTGGACAGGGAGCGATATCCGGGAGAAGACCGCCTCTCAGCTGTCTCTCTCGCGTCCGTCCGACACCTTATCTCCAGCCCCGGCACCCCACCCGGAGCAGGAAGCCTCCGCCGGCGAACGCCGTCAGCTCACCGTCATGTTTGGTGACCTGGTCGGCTCCACCGCCTTATCCGAACAACTCGACCCTGAAGACCTTCACGCCCTTGTTCGCACTTATCAAGATGCGTGTCGTCAGGTCAGTGAACGCTAGGAAGGGCATATCGCGCAATATCTCGGCTACAGCATCCTGGTGTACTTCGGCTATCCGGCGGCGCATGAAGACGATGCCATTCGGGGTGTGAGAGCGGGGCCGGACATCCTAGCCGCCTTACCGAGGCTGCAACTCGCCCAGCCCATTCAAGGCCGCATTCGTCTGCACACCGGCCCGGTCGTCATCGGCGCGGTAGGAGGTGGGGACCACACCGAACAGCTGGCCCTGGGCGAAACGCCGAACATTGCCGCCCGCGTGCAAGGGCAAGCAGACCCCAATACGGTGGTCATTAGCACCGATACCTTCCACCTGGTGCAAGGCTTCTTTGTGTGTAACGACTTGGGACCGCAGGAGCTGAAAGGACTCTCGTCTCCCCTCACCCTCTATCGGGTGACTGGAGCAGGGGCGGCGCAAAATCGTTTTGATGTGTCCGTGCAACAGGGCCTCACGCCGCTCGTTGGGCGAGAAGAAGAAGTAGAGCTACTGTTGCGGCGGTGGGAGCGGGCCAAGGCGGGCAACGGCCAAGTGGTGTTGCTGAGTAGCGAGGCCGGCATTGGTAAATCCCGCCTGGTGCAGGTGCTGCGCGATCATAGTCACAACGAGCCCCATCTGAGTATCTTGTGTCGTTGCTCGCCGTTTTATCAGAACTGTGCCCTCTACCCGATCATCGACCGCATGCAGCAGGTGTTGCAATTCGACAAGGACGATACGGTAGAGATCAAGCTCGCTAAGCTCACCCAATCCCTCGAACCCGTGGACATGCATGACGAGGAGACCGCGGCACTGTTAGCTACGCTCCTGTCGATTCCGCTACCCGACAATCATCCGCCCCTCCAATACAGCCCGCAAAAACAGAAAGAGAAGACGCTCCACGCGTTGGTCACCTGGCTCCACAAGACAGCAGAGCAACGACCGGTACGCCTGGAAATCGAAGACCTACACTGGGCTGACCCGTCCATGTTGGAACTGTTGGGCCTGCTCATCGACCAAGCGCCTGCGTCGCGGATGCTCCTGCTACTCACGTTCCGCCCCGAGTTCACGCCGCCGTGGCCGGCGCAAGCGCATACCTTGCAGATGTGCCTCAACCGTATACCGCAGCAGGATATCGCCGCGATGGTTGAGCGGGTGGCGGGCAAAGGGCTGCCCGCACCCACCTGGAGCACGGGAGCGCAGTCGCGAAGCGTTGACGCTGGTCCATGAACTGTCTCACCCCTTTAGTCTGGCTCTTGCCCTGAACTACGCTGCCCGGCTCCACCACTTGCGCCGGGAGGGGCAAGCGGTCCAGGAGCGGGCCTAGGCCGTCATTGCGCTGTCGACCGAGCAGGGCTTTCCAGCCTGGTTGGGGATGGAAACTATGCTGCGGGGTTGGGCATTGGTCGAGGCGTTGGCTTTTGTCGAGAGAACGGAGGAAAGGTTCTATGAGGCCGAATTGTATCGGCTGAAAGGGGAGCTGACGCTTCAAGAGTCAAAAGTCACAGGTCACAGGTCACAGGCCCAAGAAGAGGCGGAAGCGTACTTTCACAAGGCCATTGCGATTGCTCAAAAACAACAGGCCAAATCCTGGGAACTGCGCGCGGCCACGAGCCTGGCCCGTCTGTGGCAACAGCAGGGGAAGATGGCCGAAGCGCGGGAGCTGCTCGCTCCCATCTACGACTGGTTCACCGAAGGGTTTGACACGGCGGATTTGAAGGACGCCAAAGCACTCCTCGACCACTTATCGTAGCAGCATGTGGCGTGCTCGCCGTCCGTGTCATTGCGAGCCACTGGGGCGATGCCACCGGCCAACTCCTTTTCCCTGCCGCCACGGTTTGGTATGGAGAGACAGAGGAAAGGAGACGCCTATGGCCCATATCGAATTATTGGAGGAGAAGCTGGAGGCGGTCGCGAACCTGCCACACGAAGGACCCGTCGTGATGTTGAATCTCCTACGCTTCAAAGGGGAGGTCGGTCGGGCGTCGTTTGCGAAGTATATGGAGCATGGCCGCCCGTTGGGGGAGAAAGTGGGGATCCGGTTCATGTACGCGGGAGCCGGGCAGGTGAGCGTCATCGGGCCAGAGCAGTGGGATTTGGTAGTGTTGGCGGAGTATCCGAATCGCGCCGCGTTTCTCTCCCTCGTCCAGAGCGCAGAGTATAAGACCATTGTCCACTACCGCAATGAGGCGCTTGAAGATTCCCACCTCATTGTGACGACGACCGAGTCGATGTAGTTGGGGAAGGCTACAGAAACGTGCGACCTGCTCGCCCCGATCTACAACTTGTTCTCCGTAGGGTTTGACACAGCGGACGTGAAAGACGCGCAGCAAGAAATGAATACTTCACGGGGTCTCCTCCTCTTCGTGCTCTTCCCTTTCTTCTGGCTCGTCTGTGGCTGCCAGACCTCCAGTCACGCCGAATCCCCGCAAGAGCACGCAGCGCGCATCCATCGCGAGGCCATCGTGATCGACACCCACTCGGATACCACGCCTCGCTTCCAGAGGGACGACTGGGACTTTAGCGAGCGGCATCTGCAGAGCGACTCGCATATGGATCTGCCTCGGATCCGCGAGGGCGGTCTGGACGTCCAGTTTTGGTCGATCTATACCGGTAAATCCGAGGTGCCGGGCGAGGCGATGCGCATTGCACTTGAGCGCATCGACGCGGTCCACAGGCTGGTGGGGCGCTACCCGGCAGAGATCGGACTCGCGACGACCGTGACCGAGATTCGCGCCCTAGTCGCGGCGGGGAAGTTCGTCAGCCTGATGGGCGTCGAAGGCGGTCACATGATGGAGGACAATTTGGCCGTCCTGCGCACCTTTTATCGCCTGGGGGTACGCTACATGACCCTCACCCACTCGTTCCACACGAGCTGGGCCAACTCCTCGGGAACCTCTACGCTGCCGGAGCCAGTCCATGGCGGGCTGACGAAGTTCGGCGAGCAAGTCGTGCTGGAGATGAACCGGCTCGGCATGATGGTCGACGTCTCCCATGTGTCGGATGAGACCTTCTTCGATGTCTTGAGGGTGAGCCGCGCCCCGGTGATCGCGTCTCACTCTGCATGTCGAGCGATCGCCGACCACATACGCAACGTGAATGACGACCTGTTGCGCGCACTTGCCCAGAACGGCGGCGTTATCATGATCAACTTCTATCCTGCCTACATCGACGAAGAAGCCAGCCGCGCGACGAAGGCCTATTTCGACAAGTGGAAGTCGACCTTTGAGGCGATGAAAGCGGAGCACGGGGAGGACGCCAGCGCAATGGCTCAATCGCGGCGCGTGCACTTCGCCGCACACCCGGTACCCCAGACGAGCTTGGAGGTACTGCTCGAACACTTTGACCACGCCATTCGTGTGGCCGGCGTCGATCACGTTGGGATCGGTGCGGACTGGGGCGGCGTACCCAGCATGCCCCGAGACATGGACGACGTGGCACAGCTGCCGCGCCTGACGGCCGGGCTCCTGGCCCGGCGTCATTCGGAGGAAACGGTCCGTAAGGTCCTAGGCGAAAACCTGCTTCGCGTAATGGGGCAGGTGGAATCAGTCGCAAGAGAGCGGTGAGATGAAAAGCCAACGACAAGTCACGAAAAGTTCATCGGACAAATCATCATTGTAAGTCGTGTTTGGGTAGTCTACTGGCTGCTGAATTGGGGCAGCGCCTGCGCACCAAACAAACGCAGAGATGCTTCGGCGTCTTCCCGCTTCAGCACATTGAAATTCACCTGCATCGAGGCAATCTCAAACCCGCCGACACGCTGATGATAGTCTGTGATCTGCCGGACTATGACATCCGGCGTGCCGACCCAAGCCGATCCCTGCTCACGTTGGAACTCGAAGGTCTCCTTGGACAGGGCAGTAATGATCTTGTCATCGTTGGGGTAGTCTGCGGAGGCCTGCCCCAAACCGGGTCGAAATTTCACCGCTAGTATCGACCTAGCTCCGGCATGTATAGTTTCGAAGCGATGGTAGGGCCACACAGCATGGGCAGTGATTTCGTGCGGGAAACGCTGATTTCTATATCGACTTATGGTACGCGAGAGCATGCCTTCTTTACGACATATGGAGCGGCTGCTGCACAAGCGTCCCGATGACTTGACACTAATTTCACGACACAACTGGTGGTGACACGTCCCCGTATTCCATGACACGAGGTATGCAGGCATGTCACCCTCATTAGGAACCAGACGAAAGGAGACACCATGACAGCGTCCAGACCAAGCAACTCCGACCACGAGCAACCCCTGCTGCCGGGCCGCCTTGCCGACCCCCAGAAGGTCTTGCGGACCGACCCGCGGACCGACCCGCGTATTCTCACGGCCCTGGCTCCGTTTCGCTTAGATGAGGCCCCCGCTCCCATATCGGTGCAGGCCGACTCGCCCTTGGAGGAACGGCTCGTCCACATCGCAGCCGCCGAGCGCGGCTTTGAAGGTCTGTTCGACGCGTTGTTCACAGACCTTCCACCGATTGAAAATGTGGAGCGGCGGACCGAGGTCATCCTCGGCGTGGATGAGAATCCCATCAACTTGTACATCCACACGCCCACGAACGCTACGGCTGCGGTCCCGTGTGTGTATCATATTCACGGGGGCGGCATGGTCTTACTGGAGGCGGCAGGTACCGCGTATAGACGCTGGCGCGACGAGCTGTGTGCCCAGGGTATGGTGGTGGTGGGGGTAGAGTTCCGCAACGGCGGGGGCAAGCTTGGCAACCACCCGTTCCCGGCCGGCCTCAATGATTGCATGACCGGGCTCCAGAGGACATACGACCAGAAGGCAACGCTCGGGGTGTCCAGCATTATCGTCTCTGGTGAGTCCGGGGGCGGCAACCTCACCCTGGCGACCGCATTAAAGGCCAAGCAAGACGACAAACTGAAGCAGATTGACGGGGTGTATGCCCTGTGTCCCTTCATCTCGAATGCCTGGGAGAAGAAGCTCACAGAGCTGCCCTCCCTGTACGAAAACGATAACTACCTGCTCAACTGCGGCGCGTCCGCCGTGATCGCCTCGGTCTATGACCCGGAGCACAAGAACGACACCAACCCGCTGTGTTGGCCCTACTGGGCCAGCAACGATGACTTGCAAGGTCTGCCCCCACATGTGATCTCCGTCAACGAGTTGGATCCCTTACGAGACGAGGGGCTCAAGTACTTTCACATGCTCATGGCAGCCGGTGTGAGCGTGTACAGCCGGACCGTTAACGGCACGAGCCATGCGGGCGATGTCATGTTCCGCAAGGCTCTCCCGGAAGTGTATGCGGCTACGATTCGCGACATCACCGGCTTCGCCTGTTCGCTGTAGATTGCGGCATCGGACGTCCGTATGGAGGGATGACCGGTCTTAAAAATCGTCCGTGATGGAGGAGTTCGAGAATGAGCGACAAAAAACTGGAAGCGGATTATTTGGTCATCGGGGGCGGCGCTATGGGGATGGCGTTCACCGATGTGCTCATGACCGAGACCGATGCGACCGTGATCCTGCTGGATCGCCACCATCAACCCGGCGGGCATTGGAACGACGCCTATCCGTTCGTGCGCCTGCATCAACCGTCTTCCTTCTATGGCGTCAATTCAAAGACGCTCGGCAGCGACACCATTGATGCGACGGGATGGAATAAGGGGTTGTATGAACTGGCGACCAATGGGGAAGTGTGCGCCTACTTCGATCAAGTAATGCAGCAACAGTTTCTGCCTTCGGGACGCGTGCAATATTTCCCGATGTGCGAGTACCGGGGCGACCAACACTTTGTCTCGCTGGTGTCGGATGCGGAGTATGACGTAGTGGCGACAAAGATCGTTGATGCCACCTATATGCATGTGACCGTGCCGTCTATGCGGCCGCCTCCGTACGAGGTCGCCGAGGGGGCGACGTGCGTTCCGCTGAATGCGTTACCTCGGCTGGCTGGTCAATGGGACCGCTATGTCGTCGTCGGGGCCGGCAAAACGGGTATGGATGCGTGTCTGTTTTTGTTGAGAAACAGCGTTGTTCCAGCCCAGATCGCTTGGGTCATGCCGCGCCATGCATGGCTGTTCGATCGTGCGGACATTCAGGGCGGGCAGATGTTTGCGCGGACCCTAGGCCGCTGGGGGGGCGAGACGTTTGACGCGATCGCCGAGTCAGAGTCCGTCGACGAGTTCTTCGCGAATCTGAGCGCACGCGGATTGTTATTGCGCTTGGACGAGACCGTGCGACCCACGATGTGGCGCTGTGCGACGGTGACCCAAGCCGAACTTGTGCAGCTGCGCAAGATCAACACCATAATCCGCAGCGGGCATGTCCAACGTATCGAAGCGCATAGCATTGTGCTGGATCAAGGGACGGCTCCGACCAGCCCTACCACACTCCATATCGATTGCACGGCCGATGGATTGGAGAAACGACCCGCGACACCCGTATTTGCTGGGCGTGACATTACCCTCCAATCGCTTCGGATGTGCCAACAGGTCTTTAGTGCGGCATTCATTGGTCACATCGAATCGGCGTACGACGGGGAAGCGTTGAAGAATGAGCTGTGCACGCCGGTGCCGCATCCCGATACCCCTCTCGACTACCTGCGGACGGTCCTTGGGAATCTCTTGAATGCAGGGCGCTGGGCGCAAGATGCGGAGCTGCAAGCCTGGCTGAGGCATTCGCGCTTAGATTTTCTCAACGCGCCGGATGCGGGAGGTGAAGTGGACGAGGAACTTGCGCAACGCGTGGCGGTGGCTGCCGTAGCAAAACTACAGCGGTGGTTGGCGGAGGTCGACGCCTAGGCGCCGGGATACGCATTGGAGTAGCCGATGTCCCGTAATGCATCCTCTGAGATAAAGGGTAAGGATCAATCAAATAACTGAACACCGGTCATAGATTTCAATGTCAGCTATTGGGAGAACCGCCCGACCAGGCGAAATTTAGGAGACGATTATGAGTGGGACAATGCGGCAACTGGTATCGACGCTCACCAATGAGGGTCAACTCGAACTATCGATTGCGACCGTGGACAGGCCGGAACCGACAGACGACGAGGTACTCATTCGGGTGGAGGCATCTCCCATCAACCCGTCTGATCTGGGTGCTATGTTCGGCCCTGCCGATATGGCGACGGCACAGGCGGCCGGTAGCCCGGACAATCCGATAGTGATCGCCACGGTGCCGGCGAACCTGAGGCAGGCGGCGGCAGCCAGAGTGGGTAAGCCTGTGACGCTTGGCATTGAGGGAGCCGGAATCGTAGAAAAGGCTGGCACAACGGCAGCGGCCCTGGCTTTGACAGGCAAGACCGTCGCGCTCATGGGTGGTGCGATGTATGCCGAGTACCGGATCGCGAAGGCCAAGCAATGCCTGGTCATGCCGGACGGCACGACGCCGGTCGAGGCGGCGTCCTGTTTCGTTAACCCGCTGACCGTACTGGGTATGGTGGAAACCATGCGCATGGAAGGGCATACGGCGCTCGTGCACACCGCTGCCGCATCCAACCTCGGACAGATGCTCAGCAAACTATGCATCAATGAGGGCGTCGACCTGGTCAATATCGTACGGCGTCACCAACACGTCGATTTGCTGAAATCTCTCGGCGCCGGGTATGTGTGCGATTCGCGCCGAGCTTCTTTCATGGATGAGCTGATTGAGGCACTCATGGCAACGAACGCGACGCTCGCATTCGACGCGATTGGTGGCGGCACCCTTGCGGGTCAGATCATAGCTGCGATGGAGACCGCACAGGCTCGTTCCGGCAGTGCGGTCGGACCGTATGGATCGACGACCCACAAGCAGGTCTACATCTATGGTGGCCTGGATCGCGCGCCCACACAAATCGATCGGGCTTTTGGCCTGGCCTGGGGGATCGGCGGATGGCTGATGCCCGCGTTCATGGCGAAGATTGGTCTTGAAGCCGGGCAAAAACTTCGTGAAAAAGTTGCTGCCGAGATCACCACGACGTTCGCCAGCGTGTATTCGAACGAGGTCTCTCTCAGTGAGGTCTTGGGTCTTGATTCGATTGCCGCTTTCGGCAGAAAGGCGACTGGCGAAAAATACTTGATCTGCCCCCAGAAATAACACACGTTCTGGACGGCTTAACGCCCACAAGGCATAGGCAGTTAGATAGGGGATTCAAGATTCTAGGATGAGGATTGTCATCGGGGCAAAGGGATGAGCCGCGAGGCCGGCACCTCCGAACTGAGCGAGACCAAGGTGGCCGCCCAGCCTGCCAGCTGCGGTTATGCGAACTACGTCCTCGGGGTGCTCTTCCTCGTCTACGTCTTCAACTTCGTCGATCGCCAGATCCTCGCCATCCTCCTGGAAGATATCAAGGCGGAGCTCGGCGTCTCAGACACTGCGATGGGCTTTCTCACCGGGATGGCCTTCGCCCTCTTCTACACCGTCGCCGGAATCCCGATCGCCCGCTGGGCTGATCTGGGCGTGCGTCGCTCAGTGATTGCGCTCGGTCTCGTTGTCTGGAGCGCGATGACCGCTGTCTCAGGACTCGTGCAAAACTTTATCCAACTGGCGATCGCCCGCGTAGGCGTGGGGGTGGGGGAGGCTGCTTGCAGCCCGCCGGCCCACTCGCTAATTGCCGACTACTTCCCCCCACAGCGGCGCGCCACCGCGCTGTCGGTCTACAACATGGGGATCAATATCGGGATCCTGTTTGGCTTGGTAGCCGGTGGCTGGCTCAACGAATACTTCGGCTGGCGCTGGGCATTCATCGTGGTCGGCCTGCCCGGACTGGCGCTGGCCGTGCTCGTGCGCTGGACGATCCGCGAGCCGCAGCGCGGTATCTCCGAGGGCGTGACGGTCGACGAGCCGCCCGAACCCACCAGGGAGGTGTTCCGCTTCCTGTGGTCGCTGCGCTCCTTCCGGCACCTGGCGCTGGCCTCAGGGTTGCACGCCTTCTCAGGCTATGGCTTAGCCACTTGGGCACCGACCTTCCTGCGTCGAGTCCACGCTCTCAGCGCAGCTGAGGCGGGAACCTATCTCGGGCTCATTATCGGCCTGGGCGGCGCGGTGGGTGCGGTGCTCGGCGGCCTTCTGGCCGATCGCCTCAGCCTGCGGGACAAGCGCTGGTATCTCTGGCTCTCGGCGCTGACGTCGATCAGCTTGGTCCCGTTTGTCCTGCCGTTCCTGCTGTTCGACTCGCTGGGGCTCGCCCTGATAGCCTATATCCCCGCCGCGGTGCTCAGTGCCATGTGGCTCGCCGCTATCCTCGCGACAACCCAGGCCCTGGTAAAGCTCCGCATGCGAGCCGTCGCGTCCGCCATCCTGTTCTCCATCATTAACCTGATCGGCCTCGGATTTGGCCCGCAGGCGGTCGGGATCGTGAATGATCTGCTTGCGTCCTCGCTCGGGGACGAGGCGATCCGCTATTCCCTGGTCCTGTCCATTCTCATGACGGTCTGGGCGGCCGTTCACTTCGCCCTGGCCGCTCGAACGCTTCAGGCGGATCTCCAGGCTAAGAATGCGTAGCCGCATGCAGGGTCCACACCTCTGCTGTCCAATCTCCCGCGCTCGGGAGGCGACCGTCTCGCGTCGTGCTTAACAGTGGGTGCCTCAACTTGGTCCAGCTCCTGTGCAGTATCCCACAGCAAATTGCGCTGTGCCGAGTCTTTCCAGTCAGACCGACCGCCTTGAATCCGTTCTCCGTCGACGCCGCTGCCCACTCACGCGGATTCCCGGACCCGCTGCAGCTCCTCGATAATCGCGTCATGGCGTTCACGAGTGAGCCGGTGGGGGAGAAATCCCAGCACCATACCCACTCCGAAGAGCAGCGTAATCAGTGCGGTAAACAGTCCCAGGTTATGGACCACCTGGGGCTCAACGCTGCCAGTCGTCGCATTGGCTGGAAACGCGGCCAGTTTAATCACGAACCCCGAGACCAGCACCCCGAGCCCGGACGACGCTTTAGCAATGAGGGCATTAGCCGAGAACAACAGTCCCTCCTGGCGGGCTCCCGTCCGTAGCTCATGTTCGTCGGTAACGTCGGCTATCATCGACCCGACCATGATCATAGAGATGATCATAGCGGTGTAGCTCACAAATGACGCAGCCCCGACGACCCACATCAGAATAGGCGCACCAGTACCCGGCAATAGGCTGGCGAGCCGGACAAAAATGAGCGTGGACAAGATGAGCGGGGCAACCACGGCTGTTATGATGGTGAGGTGCTTTTTCCCAAGACGTTGCGCCAGCGGCCGGGTAATGGCCAGGGCAAGCATAGAGCTAGCCATGATGACAAAGATAAAAATCGTGAGCTGCTCTGACGTAAAGCCCCACAGGAACGTAAACAAGTAATTATTCAGGGTTTGGGTCACCCCAAAGGAGACCCACAAACACAAGCCGCCCAACACAGCCGCCCGATACGAAGGACTTTGCAGTGCCGCTTTGATATCCTGTGGGAGTTTACTGAGACGGACCTGCTGCACGCGGCTCTCATCGACCTGTGTCCGGAGCGCAGCGCGCTGTGTCCCAAGTGAGGATAAAAGGGTCGTCACGACCATAATAATCGCGCCCCAGATGGCAAAGCTGACGTAGCCGTCGGGGTTCAGCAGCCCCTGTGGATACTGCTCTGTCGCAGGCAGAAACACCGCATACGCTAGGAAGGCGTATACCAGTCCAAAGAGCCACGCAAAGACCAGCCGGAGCGTTTGCAGCGACGTCCGTTCGTCATAGTCCTTGGTCAGCTCCGGTACTAACGCTTGGTGCGGAATGGCAAACAGCGTCATGGCAAAGCGCGTCCCAGATGCGAATCCAAGCAGCCACAGAAACAGCGCTGTCTGGCTCAGGCCTACAGGGGGCATAAAGACACCGATAAAACACGCCGCGAGCGGTAGGCTAGACGCATACATAAAGGGATGCCGCCGCCCGAACCGAGACTGCAATCCATCTGACCACACCCCAACTGCGGGATCCGTCACGGCGTCGATGAGCAGCGCAATAAAGAGGGCCAGGCCGCACAGACCGGGGTCCAGGCCAACAATTTGCTGATAATAAAAGAGGAGGAAGAGATTGAACGCGTTGGTCTTAATACCTTCGGCGGAGAGTCCAAAGCCGTAGGCAATTTTGACTGGGCCGGACAAAGAGTCTTTGGGTGCCATGGACCGGTATCATTAAGGAAGACCGAACACTGCGCAAGCAGCGTGGTGCTTGCGCGTACGTGAGGGACTGGCTGCCTGGCGGGCCACGGGGTCGGAGGCCTATCAGTCACTGTTTCTTGCCTTCTTGGCTGAGGCCTACGGGAAAGACGAGCAGGTGGAGGAAGGGCTCAGGACGGTGGCCGAGGCGTTGGCTTTTGTCGAGAGCACCGAGGAGCGGTTCTATGAAGCCGAGCTGTATCGGCTCAAGGGGAGCTGACGCTTCAAGAGTCGAAAGTCAAAGGTCACAGGTCGAAGAAGAGGCGGAAGCGTGCTTTCACAAGGCCATTGCGATTGCTCAAAAGCAGCAAGCCAAATCCTGGGAACTGCGCACCGCTACGAGCCTGGCCCGGCTGTGGCAGCAGCCGCGGATGACGACGGAAACCCATGACCTACTCGCTCCCGTCTACAATTGGTTCACCGAGGATGCGAAGGCCCTGCTAGAGGAACTGAACTGACGAAGAGGACAATAGCATAGGGGCGCTTGAGGGTTTACAGGCGGCCTTATTCGCCAACCATCCGTCCGCTATTCCCTCTAGAGCGTAGTTGCGCTTGGTGCAGCGGTCCCGATTCAAAATCGATGGGACAATGGGACGTGCCTACTCTACTTCATTTGCGCGCCCGCTAGAAAGGCGATGACGTGGCAAGGCTCAT
This sequence comes from Binatia bacterium, assembly GCA_963666315.2. Taxonomy (GTDB): domain Bacteria; phylum Desulfobacterota; class Binatia; order Bin18; family Bin18; genus Bin18. The sequence goes on along the minus strand of CAXXHG010000021.1, from coordinate 209,497 downwards.
CCCAGGGGTTGTGCCAGCGGTGCATGGTCCCACTCTGGACGATCACGTCGCCCGCGCCAAGTTCGGTTTTTGAGCCGTCGTCGAGTTCGAGAACGCAGCGTCCAGACACGATATACAACGTATCGACTGTCGCCGAGCGATGCATCCCTGGATCATCCGGCTGCATGGTCGCCAGCAACCCTGGAAAGAGGCGTTCGGTTTCGGCAGCTGCTGCTTCTGGGTCGGTGTCCGCAGGTGGCGTGCTGTCCGGAGATAAAACAAATGAGGCGAAGCGAAAACCGCCGGCTGGCGGAAACCAGTCGTGATGGCGTGGTTCCCCACCATCGTCAGGATAAGTGAGCGTTTCGTCCGCGCCCCACAGAGTGGTCAATGTAGCCCCAGGCAGACCAGGGACCTCGATACCCGCAACTTCTCCATCACTCACAATGATCGATTTACCGTCTGCTCGGTGGCCAGTCACAACGCGTCTGCAGGTCGACATGAGTTCCTCCTTTGTACTTCCTTCGCGATCAGTTCGTCCTTTGCGTGTATGCCTCTCCGATCCTTCGCGTCAACCGAAGCGCAGCACAGTCCATCCGCACTGACGATTTGCACCCGGATTACGTCCCGCTGGGGCGTCCGCAGCACCGATGATCAACAACCTGCAGTTCTCGACATAGCAACCGAGACTGAGTAAAATCGCCCCATTATGATGCGCTCGGATGATCGATGATCGGTAATCGGCAGTCTCAGCGTGGAGCGACGAGAGAGGAGGGAACATGGCGAGCGAACTTATACATACGAACCCAAATGCGTTGATGAGATCATTATTCGGCCGTTTGCGTTTGAGTTCCCCGACGATCTCGACCCGGTTTGGGTCCCCGACAACCCGTTCCGATCGCATCTCTTCAATGGTCTATCTCTGACTATGCCGTATCTTGAGCCCTATTTGATGAAATCCATGAAGAAAGCGATGGCCCACATCAGCGAGCCTGAGTTATTGAAAGACATACGCGGGTTCAACGGACAAGAGGGCCTCCACTATCAATGTCATCGACGTTTAAACGAACTATTGAAAGCGAATGGATATCCGGAGCTTGTCGCTGTCGAACAACGGCTGTCCGCATCTTATGATCGATTGTCTCAAAAGAGTCTGCGTACGCAGCTGGCCTATAACGCCGGATTCGAGACTATGACGAATGGTTTCACCCATTGGTTGATAAACAAAGGGACGCGCCTTTTTCGTGGTGCGTCCCCGCACGTATCCTCGTTTTGGCCCATGCATATGGTGGAGGAAACCGAACATAAAACAGTCGCGTTTGACGCTTACATGGCCTATTCGGGAAAATATCTTCCACGCGATTTCGGCATGTTCCACGGATCATTCCACGTAGTTTGGTTCGCTCTGGTAGGCATGTTTACGGCCTTGAAAAAGGATAAATTGCTCAGCCGCCCACGGCACCTGATGAGCGCGCTTCGAGAGATATTGTCGATGACATTTCATGTCGGCCCCTATCTCCTGCGGGGCCTCCTGCCCTGGCACAATCCCCGCTGTGAAGGGGATCCGCAATGGATGAAAGACTGGGTGGCGGGTCACGCCACCCTGCCCGGTGGCGCATTGCTGCCGTTGATTGATACCAACAGCCCCGAGATGCCGGTTCCGTTTGCGGCCGTTCATATTAAACAATAAACATCGCGGATACAGCGATGAGGGGGGCACCATGGAAAGACTTGAGCGGATCATGATCGCCAACGGACTGGTCGTGGTGCTCATTGCCATGCTGGCCGGCTTTATGTTGATGTTTACCCTGCTTGGCGGCATTGAGGTCTGGCCGGGGAAGATCATTCCACTGCCACTCTATGGCAGCAGCGAGGGTTGGGTACGGGCGCATACCGGTGGCACCTTAAATGGGATGTTAGTCATTGTCATGGCGCTGGTGTTGCCGAAATTGCGTTTAAGCGCATTCATGCAGCGATTCACAGCCTATGGATTTATCTATATCGCCTGGTCATTCACCGTGTTTTACTGGTTGGGTAATGCGTCCAGTAATCGGGCGCTGAGCATGGGTGACAGCCCCTTGGGTGAGGCGGACACCATCGGCCTCATCGGATTCTTGCCCGGCGTACCGAGCGTGATTTTAGTTGTGGTGTTGTTGGCGGTTGCCGCGAAGGGGGTGTTGTCTTCCGGCCGCGACTAGCCGGCGGTCAGTTCTTGCAAGAAGACGCCCCAAAGACCGTGACGGCCCTGATGGAATAGAGTGATTTGTTATGTCCGCCTCCTCCTCAATGCTCGATCATCCCCTTGTTTCAAGCCGCTATTTTTTTCCACGCAGGACCCCGCTTTCTGATACGTATTGGGTCGAGGCTGACGATGGGAGCAGGCTGGAGTGCTATTACCACGCTGTTCATCCGGACGCCAAAACCGTAGTGTATTTTCACGGGAATGGCGAAGTCGTGGCTGACTATCTGCCCGACTTTGCCACCTGGATATCCCGGGCCGGACATAATCTTTTGCTCGCCGAATATCGTGGATACGGGATGTCAGACCGTCAGCCCGCTTTGGTCGGCATGCTGGAGGATGTGGTTCCCATCATCCAAAGCTTGCACACTCCGGATCAAAAGATGGTGCTTTTCGGTCGGTCGATTGGGTCGCTGTACGCTTTGCACGGCGTCTCTCGATACCCACAGATTGGCGGCCTGATTATTGAAAGCTGTGTTGCCGATATCACCGAACGGTTTTTCCAACGGGTCTTACCCGAAGAGCTGGGGATGTCCGAGCCGGAGGTCGCAGATGAGTTGAGAAAATATTTTGACTTTGCCCCGAAGCTGGCGGGTTTTCAGGGACAGACCTTGATACTGCATGCGCGCTTTGACGAGTTAATCGGTGCCCACCATGCGGAGCGGCTGTATAGCGCAGCGCGTGAGCCCAAGCAGCTCCGCATCTTCTACCAGGGTGGCCACAACGATATTTTCTTTCGTAACCGGGCGGACTATATGCAGCTCGTCGAAGATTTTCTGGCAGCAGTCTGAAGAGCACCTCAGACGTGCCGGAGAAGGCAGAGGCAGGAGAGGAATCCATATGACATTTCTTGAGGTACTGGAACACAGCCGGGAGCTGCGGCGAGTCAAGGCCGGTTTCCTACCGAATCCTGAGGATTTTGGCCTAGGGGTAGAACGCTTGATAGGGAGGCTTTGAAAATACGTTGTTATGCGCCTTTTCCCTTCCCTTTTTTATGGCTGGATTGTCACGGGCTGTGCCTTCCTGGTGCTTTTCACGACCTACGGGGTGCAATACTCTTTTGGGGTATTTTTGCCCGCGATGTTGGACGAATTGGGCTGGCAGCGGGCGAGTTTGGGCGGCGCCTTTTCGCTCTATACCATGGTGTATAGTGGCTGCAGCTGGATCAGCGGCCGGCTGACTGACACCGCCGGCCCGCGTTGGGTCATTGCCGCTGGCGGGGTTTTACTGGGCGGCGGGATTATCGCTACGAGTCAAATGACGGCCCAATGGCAGCTGTACCTGTGTTATGGGCTGATTGCGGCGCTGGGCATGAGTAGCGCGTACATTCCCTGCAATACGACCGTCGTAAAATGGTTCCAACGCAAACGGGGCCTCGCCTTAGGGCTGGCTGCGAGCGGAAGTAGCTGCGGGATCCTGGTCTGTCCCTGGCTGGCTGCCGTGTGTATTGCGCGTTGGGGGTGGCGTCCTGTCTATCTCGTGTGTGGCATTATTATCGTGCTACTCCTGAATGGGCTGGCCCGATTTATGGTGCGCAGCCCAGAACAGTTGGGACTGACGCCCGACGGTGAACGTCTACCCCAGAGTCCCGCCGCCCCTCTGACAGACAGGGAAACTGTCTCTCTGAAAAACTGGACCCTACAGGAAGCCCGAACCACGCGTTCATTCTGGCTGTTAGCGATCACGCTGGTGGTTACCTTCCTCACTGTGCCCGTGCCGTTTGTTCACATTGTTGTCTTTGCCCAAGACCTTGGACTCTCGCACGCACAAGGAGCCCTGGCGGTGAGTGCCATGGGGATAAGCGCTGTCCTGGGCAACCTCTCACTGGGCCCGCTGTCGGATCGTATCGGTCGCAGGACGGGGCTGGCGATTGCTTTGAGTGTGCAGATCGCGGCGTATCTCCTCTTTTTTTCGGCACAGAGTCGAGACGGAGTATACGCGGGAGCCGTGGCGTTTGGTTTTTTCTACGGTGGGCTGACGATGCTGCTCCCGGCTCTGGTCGGCGACTTCTTTGGTCGGTTGCACGCCGGGTCCATTACCGGGTTTCTTTTTGCCGGCGCGGGCATTCTGGGGGCATGGGGGCCGATGATTGCGGGCTATCTACGGGATGTCAGCGGCAGCTACCAGCCCGCCTTTCTGTATAGCGCGCTGACGGGTGGGGTCGCCTTACTCCTGCTCCTCCTCACGCCACGGCCCACAGTTCCTCGACCTCACGGGATTTCCTCTACTCAGACAGTCTAGAAAAGGGGCAAGCACGATGGCAGCTCAGACTCCCACGATAGACTCACAAGTCCATGCCTACGAGCGGGATCGTCCTGAGCGTCCTTGGAGCGGAGTCCTGCCGGGGCCGGATGAGGTCACCGGCGACGACATGGTGGCAGCCATGGACGCGGTCGGCGTCGATGGGGCGTTACTAGTGTCGCCCTACACGATGTATCGCTACGACGCCGGCTATGTCCTCGAGGTCTACGCCAAACATCCAGACAAGTTCGGCTTGATCAAACCCTTCGATCCTCGGTCCGAAGCGGTCGCTGACGAGATCGCAGAGTGGGCAGGGACACCGGGGGTGGTCGGCGCCCGCCTCATGCTCACGGCCCGATCACCCGAGGCGGACGATCCGGGTCTCAATCGCATACTCGCCGCCGGAGCCAAAGCGGGTATTCCGGTGAATGTTTTGGGCTGGGGCAAGCTGTCTCTGTTGCGTGAACTGGCCCGCCGCAATCCGGACACTCAGGTGGTGGTCGATCATGTGGGTCTGATCCAACCCTTCGGACCACCAGCGCCGTCAGAACCGTTCGCCGATTTGGCCCACGTGGTTGCGCTTGCGGAATGCGACAACGTGGCCATCAAGATTTCGGGAGCCTGTACCCTGTCCCATCAGCCCTTCCCATACCAGGATATCTGGCAGCCTCTGGGCAAGATATTCGACGCATTCGGCTTCGCACGATGCATGTGGGGCACCGACTGGACCCGGGCAGCAGAATTGTTGACCTACGAGCAGGGCGTTGAGGCGTTCCGGGTCACTGACCAGCTGTCGGATTCAGAGCGTTGCGCACTCATGGGCGGGACCCTCGCCAAGCTCTACAACTGGTCGCCTAGCAAGGGTGGATAGATTGAGGCCAATGTTCTACCTCTTTCAGTTTAAAACGACTCTCTTGCTATGGTTCAAACAATCGTTCCGTACCCGTATCAACGGGCGGTGAGAGTCATTAGCCGATCCCCCTGGTAGCCGATGACCACATAGAAGTCATCCGCGCCCGCCTCTCGGGCGGCGCGGATGACGCGTTCGATCAGGGGGACGCCTAAGAGGGGCACGAGGGGTTTGCTGTCGCCCTGGTGTCGGAGTCGGCGGCCCTGGCCGGCCGCAATGATCAGACACTGCATCGGGTCAGGAGCGCTGGATGAAGGCTTCGAGCATCTGAAAGGCCTCGTCATCGGTGAACTGCTGGGGGGGATGTTTGCAAAAATAGGCGGAGGGGGCCTCTAGGATGCCCCCCTGCCGGCGGTTCAAGGCCAGTTTGACACACCGGATCGCGTCTATGGCGACCCCGGCGGAGTTGGGGGAATCCTCCACGGAGAGGCGCAGTTCTATGTTCATATCGACCCCGCCGAAGAGCTTGCCTTCCATGCGCAGAAAACACACTTTGTTGTCTTTCTGCCACGGCACGAAATCGCTCGGCCCGATATGAATGTTTTCATCCGCCAACCGGGTAGCCGACACGGATTGCACCGCCTCGGTCTTGGACACTTTCTTCGAGGCCAGCCGGCGGTGATTGAGCATGTTCAGAAAATCCGTGTTGCCGCCCGTATTGAGTTGGTAGGTGCGCTCCAGTTTCACCCCGCGCTTCTTGAACAGATCGGTCAGGACCCGGTGGGTGATCGTCGCCCCCAACTGCGCCTTGATGTCGTCCCCGATCAGAGGCAGCTTGCGCTCCGCAAACCGCTGCGCCCAGAGCGGGTCGCTGGCGATGAAGACCGGCATATTATTGATAAACGCGACGCCGGCCTGGAGCGCGCATTCGGCATAGAACCGCGTCGCCTCTTCCGAGCCCACGGGTAAATAATTCAGCAGCATGTCCGCGCCGGAGTCTTTGATGATCTTGACCACGGCCGCGGCGCTGGGTTCCGCCTGGTCGGCCACGACGAAGGTGTATTTATCGTCATACTCGTGCATATGGGGAGACACTCCATCCAGAATCTTCCCCATCTGGACCGTGACCCCCGCCGGCGGCAGATCGGCACAGAAGACGGTCGTACAGTTCGGCGGGGCAAAGATCGCCGCATGGACGTCTTGCCCCACTTTGCGCCGGTCGATATCAAAGGCCGCGACGACGCTGATATCGCCGGGCTGATAGCCCCCGATGTCCCAGTGCATCAGGCCGACGACGTCCTGGGGTTGCTCCCGGTAGTACTCGATGCCCTGCAGGAGGGAACTGACGCAGTTCCCCACTCCGACAATCGCGATCTTGATTCCGCTCATTGCGTGCTCCTTACTCTTCATGGAAAGACGGGCGCCCCGGCGAGCCGAACACTGTCTCGGCGGCAGGTTGCCTAGTCCTCACTGCGTGGCGGCGGACGTTCTCATCCGCCCGCCAGAACTGATCGAACAGGAGCGTAGACTACTGGCCGGGGAACATCAAGAGCATTTCTGAGTCCCCTCGGAGTACCCCGGGAACGGAAAACGGGGATCGCTCACGCGCCGCCTCCGGCTGAGCGCGGTCATGCAAATGAAAACACTAGAGAAGCAACACGAGGGCTACGTACAGCGCGTCTCGTCCCTCTCGAATAGGTCCCGAGATCTACCGAGGAGTGCGCGCATCTCAATAACCTACAGCAGCCACCCCTACACATGCGGGTCTCAACCCCGTTGACATCTTCCGCTACAATCTTTTTATTCATCTATTTAAGCCGGAGGTTGAGCTATGTCCAAAGCGATGCACATGCAAGACCATTTTGCGAAGGTGGCCGAACACTACCGGAACGTCCGCACCACAGACGAGGCACCGATCCACTCCATCTGCCAGAGGCTTGCGGAACGTGGGTGCACAAGGGCAGCTGATGTCGGTTGTGGCGCCGGACGATACGACTTGCTGTTACTACAGAAGATGCCCGAGCTGCATCTCTTGTGCATCGATCGTAGTGCCGAAATGCTTCGCCACTTGACCGAGCACCTGCGTGAAGCCGGCATCGACCGCTTCGAACCCGTCCACACCGGCGTCGATGAACTCCGATTGAAAGACAACTCCCTGCACGCGGTGTTCACGTTCAACGCCATTCATCATTTCGACTTCCGGACCTTTATTCGGAATGCGAGCCGCGCTCTGCGGACGCGGGGCCAAATATTCGTGTATACACGAACGCCCGAACAAAATGCCAAATCGGTATGGGGGCAGTATTTTCCAGGATTTTTGGACAAGGAGCAGCGCCTGTATAGCCAGGACCAGATGCGAACCTGGGTTGAGGAGAGTGGTTGCGTGCTGAGCGACGTGGAGACTTTCCAGTTCACGCGGCGCGCCACAGTCGCGCGACTCCTTCAGCAGGCACATGCTCGACACTACTCGACGCTGTCTCTGTACGGGCCTCAGGAGTTCGCCGAGGCGCTGCAAACGTTTGAGCGCAATATCCAGAGTCAGAGCAACGGCTCCGACGCCGTAGTGTGGGACGACGAAAACGTCCTGCTCGTAATCGAATCGCAGCCGTCGAACTGAGCGTATTCCTCACAAGAGGGACGAGACGCGCAGTAGACAGACCGGCCCATGAGTTCGCTCTGACCCCGCGCTGTCTCAAGTCAGCTCAAGCGCCAATCGTCATGACGCCGGGACGAAAGACCGTGAATACAGTGTCGGCTGCAGATGATTATGGCGCAACGGGTGAGAGGCGCGATGGCTGACAAATCTCAGTGGAAGACGATGTGGCAAGCGATCAGGGAGGCTGCCAACGCAATACCAAATCGTGCCACAGCAGGACTCGCGGACTCTACCAGTTTCATGTCAAGACGCCAGCCATGCTTGAACCAGGTGGGAATTGCCGTGCCGAGCACCAGCCCCAAGATGATCCACATGGAGCGGACGAAGTAATTCATCTCGGGAAAGCCGAGCTTGAATGCCACCGTGAGGGGAATGCTGATCGCCAGCATCGTCAGCACAAGCCGAGGCGATGGTCGCAGCAAAAAGATGGCGGCGACTACGAGCAGAACGAAACCATTCTTCACATAGTAGCTGAGCTCGTTGAACCAATGCGTCAGCGGGAACTCGGGATTATCGAACTTGATGTAGATCTGAATGAGAGCAAAACTCAATCCGGTTAGGAGTGTACCGACGATGGCCCACTTCGCGGCGCGTACCATCTCCGCATCCCTGGCGTCGGTTTTGATGTAGCGCTTATAGATATCCACCGACCACAGGGTGGATACGGAGTTGAAGATCGAATCCACCGTGCTCATCAAAGAGGCGAACAGGCCGCATAGAATGATGCCTCGCAGCCCGCTGGGTAGCAGTGTTTTCACCATGGTTGCGTAGGCTTGATCCGGATCCGTGAGCGGATGGGCCGCGGTGATGCCGACCAAGGCAATGGCCGGCACGATGATGATGAGGACCATGAGATATTTGAAGACCCCCCCCACCAGGAGCCCAATCTGAGCATGGGCCAAACTCTTGGCCGCGAGGGCGCGTTGCAGAATGATCTGGTTGGCGCCCCAATAGTTGAGGTTGAGAAAATTCATGCCGATGAGCGCTATCCACGGGAGTGTTTCGTGATCGGCAGGTAAGTGCAGGTGCATCTTGTCGGGCGTCTGGATGTAAAGTTCAGTCCAGCCACCGAGTTCGCGGATTGCCAAATCCATCATGAGCAGACCACCCACAACCAGCAGCACGAACTGCACCATGTCAGTGCGCACGACCGCAGTGAGTCCACCCAAGTAGGTATACGTGGCAGAGAAAAGGCCGAGGATCACCACCATGCAACCCAGGCGTACGGGTGCGCTATCACCCAGAAAAGTGACAAAGTCGCCGAAGACGCCGTCGATCGCCCACGCGCCCCAGAACAGAGCAGAGCCCAGGTACATGAACGCGTATAACACCATCATCAATACGGAGTAGGTGAGCCCCACCTTGGGACCGAATCTTGATGCAAAGAATTGGCTGATCGTCGTCACCCGGGCGCGTAAGTAGAAAGGCACGAAGATGAATGTCGCCATCAGAATGCCGACGATTGCGTTGATCTCGAGATTGGCCTGCGCTAGACCGAACAGGTAGGCTGACCCCGCCATACCGAGGAAGTGCCCGGCATGGATGTTCGTTGCGATGGTGGAGATGGCAATGGACGGCCATCTCAATGATCGCGAGGAGAGAAAGTACTCCTCGGCAGTGGTTTCAGTCTGACGTTGGGCCGCCGCGATGCCGACGACCATGATGATGATAAAGTACGAAACGATGATCAATGCATCCAATATCATTCGAGGACGCTCCAGACGGTTGAGTAATACAGCTCGGCCCCGTCTTCGGTCCTGAATGTTGGCATAATCTCCTCCTCGCCAGAACTACGTCGTATCATAGGGGGGAGTTATGGAGCTGGCAATCTCGTCTTGTTGCTGCGTGCGAAAAGCTCAGACCTGTTGCGCCCGCGCTGTTGTCGCACGGACTTCTTGTATAATCGGCCCGCTTTACTACAATCCCCCATGTGACAAAGGTGCCCATGGATATCCTTGAAGTGTTGGAGAAAACGCGTGAATTGCTCCAGAAGCAGGGCCGAGTCTCGTATCGGATACTGAAGCGCCAATTCTCCCTCGATGAGGACGCACTCGACGACCTCCGGTTTGAACTTATTGAGGCCCAAGGAGTAGCCGCAGATGAAGAGGGAAAAATCCTCGTCTGGATGGGTAAGGGTGGCCAAGCTTCCGCACCCACTCCCTCGTCTGCGCAATCCCAACCTCTCTCAACGTACACCCCGCCACATCTCGCCGAGCGTATCCGCGCTGAACAAGCCGCCATGGAATCCCGTGGCGCAGCGGATGGGGAGCGCAAAACCATCACCGCCCTGTTTGCTGACCTCAAAGGCTCGACAGCACTCATTGAAGGCCTCGACCCCGAAGACGCCCGCGCCATTATTGACCCTGCGCTGCAGCTGATGATGGACGCCGTGCATCGCTATGACGGCTATGTGGCCCAGGCGTTGGGCGACGGCATCTTTGCCCTCTTCGGTGCCCCAATTGCGCATGAAGACCATCCGCAACGGGCACTATATGCAGCGCTGCGGATGCAAGAGGAGATGCGGGGGTATAATGACCAAGTCCGCCTGAAACATGGCATTCCGCTCCAGATGCGCGTCGGGATCAATACCGGCGAAGTCGTGGTGCGGTCCATTCGCAAAGACGATCTCCACACCGACTACGTCCCAGTCGGGCATTCCACGAACTTAGCAGCGCGGATGGAGCAAATGGCGAACCCGGGCTCGATCGTGATTAGCGAGTATACGCGGAAGTTGACCGAGGGGTATTTCGAGCTGAAGGCGCTCGGTCCTGCTGACATCAAGGGCGTGGGAGAACCGCTCGATATCTATGAGGTCGTAGGCGCTGGTCTGCTTAGAACTCGTCTGCAAGTATCCGCCCGTCGAGGGCTGACCCGTTTTGTGGGGCGACAGAGTGAACTGGACCAGATGCAGGGCACGCGGGCGCAAGCGAAAGAAGGCCACGGCCAAATCGTGGGGGTACTGGGTGAGCCAGCCTTAGGCAAATCGCGGTTGTTCTACGAATTCAAACTTGCCCCGGCCACCAGGCGGTGCAGCGGTCGGCGACTGTCGAGGCGATTGGGCACTTCACCACTGCCATAGAGGTGCTCCAGACCCCTGAAGACAGCCCTGCGCGTAGCCAGCAAGAACTGGCGCTGCAGGTCACTAAAGGCTGGGCTGCCCCAGAAGCGGAACACACTTATACGCGGGCACAGGAGCTGTGTAAGCAGATGGGGGAAATCCCTGAACTCTTCCCGATGCTGTTTGGACTGCAGGCGGTTTATATACTACGGGCGGAGCACAAGAGGGCGCACGAGTTATGCGAGCAACTGCTGCACTTTGCCCAAAGCAGGCAAGACCCCGCTCTGCTGGTGGTAGCCCATTTTGCGTTGGGGGGCGTCTTGTTCCACCTCGGAGAGCGAGCCCCCGCCCGAATACAGCTGGAGCAAGAGAGTGCTCTCTACGACTCCCAGCACCACCACTCTTTGACTTTCAGCTATGGGTCTTTTGACCCTGGGGTAGCCTCTCTCAGCTATGCGGCCAAGGTCCTGTGGCATCTTGGCTATCCGGAGCAGGCCCTAAAAAGGAGTCGTTAGTCACTGAGCCTGGCCCAAGAACTCTCTTACCTCCTTAGTCTGGCTTTTGCCCTGGACTAAACTGCCACACGCCATCAGTTGCGCCGGGAGGGGCGAGCAGTCCAAGACCGGGCCGAGGCACTCATTGCGCTGGCGACCGAGCAGGGATTTCCGGTGTACTTGGCGCAGGGGCCTATGCTGCGGGGTTGGGCACTGGCCCAGCAGGGGCAAGGAGAGGAAGGCATCAGCCAGATACGCCAGGGACTGGCTGCCTGGCAGCCCACGGGGTCAGAGCTGGGACGGTCGCATCTTCTTGCCTTATTGGCCGAGGCATACGGGAAGGGAGGACAAGCCGAGGCAGGTGAGGGTAGTGGTCGAGGCGTTGGCATTTGTCGAGAGAACCGAGGAGCGTTACTATGAGGCCGAATTGTATCGGCTCCAGGGGGAGCTGACGCTGGAGAAGTTCAAAGCCTGTCCTGAGCCCAGTCGAAGGGTTCAAGGTTCAGAGTTCAACGGCGGGGAAGAGGTGGAAGCATGCTTTCACAAGGCCATCCGCCTTGCTCAACACCAACAGGCCAAATCCTGGGAGCTGCGCGCCGCCACAAGTCTTGCCCGGCTGTGGTAGCAACAGGGCAAGCAGGCTGAAGGCCGGGAGCTGCTCGCTCCCGTCTACAATTGGTTCTCCGAAGGCTTTGACACGGCAGACCTGAAGAATGCGAAAGCGTTGCTTGAGGAACTGTACTAACCGGCTCCTGCAGCCGGTTGGCTCCCAACTTTCCGGCTGACCCGAGGCCGCCCCACACGCGTCTCAGAAGTTTGCCAGGGCCTGGATAATGTGCCGATTCCCTCCAAGATGCGGCACCTTGGACCACTTCCCGATTCTGGCGCACTCTTCGCAACCGCTTCTGAATGCCCGGCCATCCTCCCCTGATAAGGCGCCGAGGCATCCGGGCGGTTGAGTCTCAAACCGGGTCGGGTTCACCGTTCGGTACGTTCTGGAACTGGCGGTGAAGCTCAGCCAAGCCGGGCCATACGAGTGCTCCCCAGGCGGCCAGACCCAGCGCCGCCCAACCAGTCGGCAGGACCGCGAACGCGGCGATCCAGGCGCCGACGAAAATGGCGATCCGCCGCTTCATATTCTGAGGTTTCGCAGACGGCATGTCATCGGCACGACCGAGCGGGAACGCTTTTGGACGCAAGAACCAGCCGTGTGCCAGGAGTATCGTGACGAAGAACGGCCACGACAGGTCCTGCCTGGCAAACTCGGGAGCCTCGTCCAACTCCGCGTCATCCGTGCCGTCCGCGAGCCGCGACTGCATCTGCGCCCACACGTATGCAGGGGTTGGGCGCCGGCCGGCGCCGCTCATGTTCTTGTGCGTCGGGCGACATCGCCACCGATAGAGCACGCCGCCTGCACTCGTGAGCGCCAACACGCCAGGTTGGAAGTAGCCCTTGGGATGGGCGGCCCAAGACCTCAACCTCAAATGTCCGAAGTCTTCATTCGCGAATAGGTTTAAGAAACCGCCCTGGCGACAGGCGCTCCGTATCTCGTGATGGGGATCGCCGACGGCAGGGAAACCGATCTCCCACGCCTGCCCGGCCTCTGTCGCCAGGCTCTGCGGCTCACTAGTTAAGGCGAAAACTTCACCACCAGCTGCGCGGATCGCGTCGACAACCCCGGACTTTGCGTAGCTCCGCAACTCGGAGCGGCAGGGCGGTCACCACAGCCCGCGGTAGAACAGGAGCACGATGAAGGCGTGCTTCCCGAGTTGATCATCGAGCCAGCTCTGTCGCACCCCGAGCGGCGGGTCCAGATGCGGCGGAATCACCAACGTCTCGGCTTCGATCGCGCTGACCTCGAAGCCTTGGCTCGTGGCCTCCACGCGCACATGCTCGCGAAGACACAGGTCGCCCTCGCACAGGACCAGCTCCAGCTCGATCGGCTGACCCGTTTTTCGGCCCATGGCCTTGTCGGCGTCCACCAGCCCGGTGAGCTTAAATTGGGCACCGTGTTCCTGGTTGATCCAGGCCAGCGCCGCCTCTGCGGCTGGTTTCAACTCGGTAGGGATTTCTTCAACGACGTTCGGCATATAGACCCCCGGAGTCACCGTCCCGATGATCAGAATTCCATCGGGATTCTGAAATACGCGCGCATAATCTGATCACGGTGTTCAATCAGAATCGGAGCGACTGCTGCAGCTACATCCGGCGGGGTGTTTTCGAACATCGGCCGGATAGCGGCATCGAGCGGACACTCTTCGGGCGGTTGAATGACCACCATATTGCTGAACGCAGCCCAGTAAAAATCGACCGCAGTCACCTGATCACCGATGAGGTAATTGCTGCCCTTGTCGCGCTGCGCCTCGAGTCTCGCCGCCAACAGCTCGAGCAGGGCGATAGTGCGCGGATTGGCCAGCGCAACATCGGATTGGTTGTAGCCGTATTTGTTGCCCATGCTGACGATGCCTGCCGGCGGTTCGCCCGACTCCATGGCTGGTCTAAACATGTCAAGACGCCGGTTCCAGCCGAAGCCGAGTTCGCCGCACATTTCATGCGCCAGGCCGAAAAACTGCACGCGTTCTGCCGCCGCTTCAGGGATCAGCAGTTTTTCCGGAGCCAGGCGCTCCAGGAGAAACAGGATGTCATCCCAGCGATTGATAGGTTGCTCATCGTTCCAGGCAACGACCGGCCCGCTGTTCACACCCGACCACGCCGCCAGCTCGGCATTTTCGCCACCGGGCTGGTGCGGACCGGCAATATAGTCGAGACTCTTATACTCCATCATTGCCTTGGCAGCCTGGGCCCACGGGCTGGGAAACCCTTGCACGAGTGTGATGCGCAACCCGTCGGCTTTAATGACCTGGCTGATATCGACGTATTCCATAGCGTGTATCCTTTGCTCGCTGTAGGCGCTGCGTCGCGCACGTAAATGTTTGTATCCCTACGCCGAAGCGCAGCGCTCTCGTGACCGTAGCATAAATTGCTTTTACACCCCCTGGTTGCAAAAAAGTCAACCCCGAATCGTCGGCCCTACCATGGTATCGAACTCGCGTTGCTGCCTCGCGCAGCGAAGGGCAGATTCGTGGCGTATCATTGCTTATGCATCCTCATTATCTGCAAGGCCGTGTGTCCGACGGCATTGAGCCGGGGAACCCCATCGCCTACAATTCTGTATGTGGTAGATACACAGACTCGTCGCTCCCCTCTACAGCAGGTCACGCTGGGCCTAGTCCAGATGTCTTGCACTGATCAGCTCCAGGACAATCTAGCTAAAGCAGTGCACCACATCCAGAGTGCAGCCCGGCAGGGCGCACAGATCATTTGCCTCCAAGAACTCTTTCGTTCCCAGTATTTCTGCCAAAGTGAAGATGTGGAGCGGTTTCAACTTGCCGAGACCATTCCGGGCCCGACGACGCAGCGGCTGAGTCAGCTTGCAGCCAGCCATCAAGTCGTGCTGATCGTACCCGTGTTTGAAAAGCGGGCGGAGGGGGTCTTTCATAATACTGCCGTCGTCATTGATGCCGACGGCAGCCTGATCGGGAAATACCGCAAAATGCATATTCCCGACGATCCGCTGTATTACGAAAAATTTTACTTTACACCAGGAGACCTCGGATTTCAGACGTTTCACACCCGCTATGCGCGGATCGGCGTACTCATATGCTGGGACCAATGGTTCCCAGAGGCAGCCCGTTTAACCGCCCTGAGTGGAGCCCAGATCCTCTTTTATCCTACGGCCATAGGCGGGCATCCGGCAGACGATGCCCAAGAATACCAGGTCCAGCAGGACGCCTGGCAGACTGTCCAACGTGGCCATGCGATCGCAAATGGGGTGTATATTGCTGCCATCAACCGCGTCGGCCAAGAAGGTAAACTCAATTTTTGGGGGACGTCGTTTGTGAGTGACCCGTTTGGCCGTGTGCTCAAACAGGCCGGCGCTGACGGTGAAGAAACCCTGATTGTTCCGTGTGACCTGACGGCCATTCAAACAACCCGGCAGCATTGGCCGTTTCTGCGTGATCGCCGTATTGACGCTTACGGAGATATGAACCTGCGCTATATTGATTGAGCAGTGCTGGTTTTCAGAGGTCGCCTTCCTTCGATGAGTCTTCCCTCCCGAGATGCACTACCCTCCCCCGCGAGTCTGGGCTTCCGCATGCCCGCAGAGTGGGAGCGTCACGCCGCCACCTGGCTGGCCTGGCCACATAATCGAGAAACCTGGCCGGGGAAGTTTGCAACCATCCCGGAGATCTCTATCCAGCTGGTCAACGTTCTACACCGGACCGAGCAGGTCAACATCTGCGTCAATGACGCATCCACTGCCGCTAGCGTGCGGCGACAGCTGCACGCTGCAGGGATCCCACTCTCTCAGATTGCCTTGCACCAGATCCCAACCAACGACGCCTGGGCCCGCGACCACGGCCCGATCTTTCTCACTCGGCGGCACTCTGACACAGCCGAACTCGCACTGACAGACTGGACGTTCAACGCGTGGGGATCGAAATATCCGCCCTGGGACTTGGATAATGCAGTCCCGCAACAGATTGCCCAATACCTCGGCATCACACCTTTTACCCCAGACCTGGTGCTCGAAGGTGGCTCCATTGACGTGAATGGGTGTGGCATGCTGCTCACGACCGAATCGTGTTTGCTCAACCCGAATCGCAACCCGACACTGAGCCGCTCAGATATTGCGGCTACACTCCGGGCCTATCTCGGCGTTACCCATATCGGATGGCTGGGAGACGGTATCACGGGCGACGATACGGATGGGCATATAGACGACATCGCCCGGTTCGTAAATCCCACGACCGTCGTCTGCGCTGTAGAAGACGATCCGACTGATGTGAATTATAAACCACTCCAAGATAATCTCGAACGGCTGCAGCATATGACGGATCAGGCCGGGCAGCCGCTCCACGTCCTTCCTTTGCCCATGCCCGGTCCCGTCGAGCAGGCGGGCGGGCGACTGCCGGCTAGTTATGCTAATTTCTATATTGCCAATGCCGTTGTCCTTGTCCCGACCTATGACCATCCGAACGACCAGCAGGCGCTTGCGGTGCTTCAAGAACTTTTTCCGACCAGACGGGCTGTTGGGATTCCGTGCGCCGACCTGGTACTCGGCTTTGGTGCCATTCATTGTCTGACCATGCAGCAACCCGGTCTGACGGAATAGTATCGGGAGCAGACTGCGCAGACGAACCAGTATGACGTTATGACATTATGAATAGACCTTCATCTCAGATTGTTATCTTCCTCCTTGTAGTTGGAGGCATTGGGCGGTACGCCTCCCCATCCCCTCCCGTATGGGCGCAGTCAGGACGCCGCAGTCCGGTTGTGGTTGTGGTGGAAAAGGCCAGTCCGGCGGTTGTCAGTATTCTGTCCGGGGCGGGGAGGCGCCGTGCGCGCAGCCCGTTTGGCGGCTCTCCTTTTTTTGATGAATTCTTTCGTGACTTTTTCGAACCCTTACCGCGCCAGCGGCCAGGGCGGAGTCTGGGGTCTGGGGTCATCATTCGTCCCGACGGTTACATCTTGACCAATGAACACGTCATTCTGCAAGCGGGAAAAATCCAGGTGCAACTTGCTGACGAACGCACATTCGAGGCCCGCCTGGTTGGCGCGGATTCTGATTCTGACCTCGCGGTCCTGAAAATCGACGGTACGACATCCCTGCCCCACCTGCCGCTGGGCAGTGCCGACGATCTGATGATCGGCGAGACGGTTATCGCCATCGGCAATCCCTTCGGCCTCTCGCATACCATCACAACCGGCGTCATCAGCGCTCAGAACCGCTCGCTGAACACCGATGGTCGCACGTATTATGATTTCATTCAAACCGATGCGTCCATTAATCCCGGCAATTCGGGCGGGCCGCTGCTCAATATCAACGGCGCCTTGATCGGCATCAACACCGCCATCTACGGCAAGGCCCAAGGCATTGGGTTCGCCATTCCCATCTCTCGGGCAAAACGCATTGTAGAAGAGTTGATCAGCCACGGGACGGTTGAGTCACCGTGGGTCGGGTTAGTCGTACAGACCTTGACTCCCGATTTGGCATTTCATTTCTCTTTGAACAATAATAAAGGCGTCCTGGTGCGGACTGTTGAAGCCGCCAGCCCGGCCTCGCGCGCCGGATTTCAGCGGGGAGATGTGATCATCAGCCTCAACGACAAAACGATACGTTCCAGCGAGGAATATCGACAGCGCGAGCGGGGCTACCAAAGTGGAGACAGCCTGCGCTTCCGTATTATCCGCCAGGAAAAAGAAGATACCCTCACCGTTACGGCGGCCCGCTTTCCGTTTGAAAAAGCCGACGACCTGATGTGGCGGCTGCTTGGTTTTCACGTCAAAGAAACGCCGTACGGTCTTCAGATTGGACAGCTCCGACGCAGCAGTCCAGCCGTGCGGATTGGGTTAGAACGGGGAGACCAGATCATCGGTCTGGCCGGAATCCAGATACATACGCGGGATGACTTCCGCCGGAAAATTATAGACGTCCGTCTGAAACAAAACGTCCTACTCTCTATTGGACGCGGTCGGCAGCAATACCATGTGCGAATGCCACTGGATCAAGGCTAAGAGAGCAGGCAAAAAGTCCATTCCGGCAGGGAGGTTATTGCACCGTCGGGCAGAGTCGATATAATGCAATTTCGTCGTTTAGAAAATCTAAGCATCGTGTTTCGTCGGTCCCTCGTAGCCCCTGGAGTTTTCTTCAGGGGCTTTCTTTTAAGAGAAAGCTATGGCTGCTCATTCTGCTCATTCTGTACGCATTGATTCAAAAATGAGGGCGGAGGTGAAACGGTTGCGCGCGGAGTTGACTCGGCATAATCATCGCTACTATGTCTTGGACGATCCGCTGGTTACCGATACCGAATATGATCAACTCTTTCGCCGTTTGCTTACCCTAGAGACACACTACCCAGAGCTACACGACCCATCCTCTCCAACCCAAAAAGTCGGGGCCCTGCCGCTGACCGAATTCTCACAGGTTCAACACTCACTCCCCATGCTGTCACTCGCGAACATCGTCTCCCGCGAACAAATGCAGGAATTTCATGAACGGTCGCGGCGTTTTCTCCAAACGGATGATCCCATTGAATACATTACAGAACCCAAGATCGATGGGGTTGCGGTCGAGCTCGTGTATGAGAATGGCGCCCTCGTCGTAGGTGCGACTCGTGGGGACGGGATACTAGGAGAAGACGTTACCACCAATCTAAAAACCGTCCGTTCGATTCCGCTCTCCTTGCTCGCTCAAACACCCTACTCTCTCCCGAGTCGTCTTGAAGTCCGGGGAGAAGTCTTTTTCCCAAAAGCCTCTTTTCGCCAACTCAACACTGACCGCGCGGAGGCAGGCGAACCGCTCTTCGCCAATCCGCGCAACGCCACTGCCGGCTCACTCAAGCAGCTCGATTCTTCAGTGACCGCAAAACGGCCACTCGATTTCTTTTGCCATGGCGTCGGCCAGGTCGAAGGCGTCTCATTTGCTTCTCATGCCCAACTCCTTCAGGCACTTAGCGGCTGGGGACTCAAGCCGGTTCCGTACGGTCGTGTCTGCTCTACTTTGGACGAGGTGTTCCTCGTATTTGACGAACTTGAACACCGGCGCGACTCGCTCCCATACGAGATTGATGGCGTAGTCATTAAGGTGAATAGCTTTGCGCTGCAACGCCGCCTCGGTCAAGTCTCCCGCTCTCCCCGCTGGGCAACGGCATATAAATTCCCCGCCATCCAGGCCACTACCCGGGTGTTGAACATCGTTCCTCAAGTCGGCCGTACGGGCACCCTCACACCGGTTGCCGAACTTGATCCCGTCCATATCGGCGGAGTAACCGTCAAAAGCGCGTCGCTGCACAATATGGACGAGATCGAACGCAAGGACATCCGCATTGGCGACACCGTCATTGTCGAGCGGGCTGGGGATGTTATTCCGTACGTCGTGAAAGCCATCCCCGAAGAGCGCACGGGCAAAGAGCGTATATTTCATATACCGACGCTCTGCCCCGTGTGTAAAGCGACGGTCGAGCGTGAGGAGGGTGTCGCCGCCTACCGTTGTACCGGCTTGACTTGCCCGGCTCAGCTCAAAGAGAGCCTCAAATTCTTTGCCGCCCGGGGTTCGATGGATATTGAAGGCCTGGGTAAAAAAATAATCGGTCAGCTGGTTGAACAGGAGCTGGTGCGTGATCCAGGCGATCTCTACCTCTTAACAAAAGAGCACCTGGCCTCGCTCGAGCGCATGGCGGACAAGTCGGCTCAAAATTTGATTGAGGCGCTGGAGAAGAGTAAAACTACGACCCTGCCCCGTTTCATTTCTTCTCTCGGCATTCGGCATGTGGGTGTAGCCACCGCCCGTCAGCTGGCCGAACACTTTGGCGATCTTGATCACATCATGCAGGCGGATGAAGAAGCGTTGCAGGAGGTGCACGATATCGGACCGGAAGTCGCCCGTAGTGTGGCCGCGTTTTTTGCTCAAGAACAGAATCGCGAAGTTGTCGCCAAACTCCTCAAAGCCGGGGTGCAGTTTCCGAAGGTTGAGGCAAGACGCGAAGACAAATTGAGCGGACAAATATTCGTCCTGACCGGTAGCCTGGACGCCATGACTCGCCCCGAGGCAAAGAAACGTCTTGAGGCGCTCGGCGGGAAAGTCACTGCGAGCGTATCTAAGAAAACGAGTTATGTTATCGCTGCTGCCGATCCAGGCTCTAAGCGTGACAAGGCCGAGAAGCTGGGGGTGCTGGTTCTCAGCGAAGCCGAGTTCCTGCAATTGTTGGCTGAGTAGGAAACGTCAGTATGGACGCACGACGTGCACATGCGCCGGCAAACAGGGCCAATGGCCTGATATCCAGTAACAGCCTGTGTTAGCCGTGTCGCAAATCATGCGTCATGCGGATCGCTGCCTCCCGACCGCTGTAATAGTCGGGGATACGTTTGCTTTCTCGATATCCCAACATGCGGTAAAATGCTCTCGCACCAGCGTTTTTGGCTCGGACTTCTAAATTGACAATATGCATCCCTCCGCTGAGGGCCACCTCTTCTTGCCACTCGACTAAACGGCGACCAACCCCAAAACGCCGCGTAGCAGGATCGACTGCTAGTAAATTCAAATGCGCCCGGTCGTCATAGAACTGCATAATCGCGAAACCAACGAGTCGGCCCTTCACCCAAGCGGTGAGCACATTACTCTCACCACCGCGAATATGTACGGCCACCCGGCGTGCGGGCCAGGACCAGGGCAGCCCCTGTTCAACAAGGTCACGCGACATAAGCGCGATGCGGTAGGCATCGCTCAGCCGCGCCAGTTTCAGCTCCGTATGTTCTGCATGTTCTGCATGTTCCGATTGTGGAGGAGTAGCCATAGTGTCTTACGCAGCAGGAGACCCGTGCATTGAGGTACTCCGTTCTCCCAAGTCTCCCAAAAGACGCTTCCCCTGGTTACTCCGAGGCATGCCCTCCCCTTGACACTTCTTCCCATTGCTGGGCGCGAGCCATAAACGCTACACAATGCTGGGGCCAGTCATGCAAAAGAGCGGGGTCAAAATCGCCACCATTAGGCCAGACAAGAGTATGGACCTCTGGGTCAATTCTGACCTGATTGAATAATGCCTGATCCTGTAGTGGGCCGTACAGTTCGCCTGCAAGAACAGGCTGAAAATCGATAGCCTGTTCGGTAGTATCATCAAAACAGATACGGAGTGTGTAAGGTCCTAAGCTATCGAAGGATTTGACCTTGTGTATTGGATGCTGCATGTATTCTCCCATCTACTTGAGTGGCTTGATAGGGTTAGGCTTCCGGCCTGCCTGTAACTGCTGCCAGTCGGCCAGCAACTCTTCTTGGTGCAATTCGGCCCATGCTTCAACCAGACGCTGTTGGCGTCGTGGAAACGCCCCAGCAATGAGCTCAATCGACTCTATTCCATAGATTGCTACATCGTCCTGGTAGTACGCGTGGAAGTGGGGCTCATGAGGTGGTGCACCGAATTCAGCATACATATGGATAATAATCCCGAAGAAACGACCTAGCTCAGGCATAGCAACATTCTACTCGCTGCGACCAGGAAGGCAATGAAAGGAGAGAGAAAGAACGGGCGATCTGGTGGACTCATATTTCCCGACTGTTCTACCGTCGATATGTTGTTCGTCAAAACCGTGACAAGCCGGACTTGAGAGCAACTTTCCATTCTGCGGAGTCTTGTTTTACATCTTTCAAATCAATGGGCCGCCTCGGGGGAGGTGCGTCTGCGGCTTGGAGCGGCAAGCACCACCAGCCCACATCCCGCCACAGGCCAAACTTAAACCCAACTGAACGATACACACCGATAGCCTGAAAGCTCAGGGCTTCATGCAGACCAACGCTGGCTGGATTCGGCAATGCAACGCCAGCATAGGCCTGATAGAAACCTTGCAATTTGAGCAGTTCGAACAGTGAAGTATACAGTGCCCGCCCCAATCCTGAACGCCGCGTCTGTTCTTTGATGTAGACAGATACATCCGCTGCCCACTGGTACGCAGCCCGGCTACGATGTTGGGTTGCGTACACATAGCCTAAGATCTCTCCAATATTGTCACACACCATCCAGGCATGCGTTGCCAGGCTGCTGAGGATAAACTGCCGCATCTCTGCCACGCTTGGGGGTTCGAGCTCGAACGAAATGATGGTATCCCGCACGATCGGCGCGTAGATCGCCAGGATTTGCTCAGCGTCTCGTTCGCTGGCGATTCGGAAAATGGGCGGCACAGCTATGGCGGATCTTCGATTAACTCAGTCAGACTTTCAATCACAAAATCAGCATACGGTTTTCTGGGCTCTATCCTGTCCGGCCAGAGATCTTTGATAATGCCGGTCATCATGACCGTTGTCATGCCAACTGCTTGCGCGCCTTCCAGCTCTCCAGACCCACCATCACCAATAAAGACACTGTCTTGCGGCCGGACTTGTAATTCATGCAGACTCATTTCATAAATCTGCCGCGCGGGCTTGGCGTAGCCCGCGCGGCAGGAAAAGAGCACGCTATCGAAAAACGGAGCAATGGGAGATTGTTCCCAGGCCGCACACTCCATGATGTCGGCATTGCTGAGCAAACCGATTTTCTTACCCGTGCTCTTCAGTCGCTCGAAAAACCGGACCGTTTCCGTGGGTATCTCGATCAGCGCCTGCGCAAACTTTTGGATCCGATTTTCCGTCCCGTGCTGGATGACATGGTGTGGAATGGACGGGTCAATCGCCTGGGCCAGACTTTGGATAATAGTCAGCGGATCAGTTTCTTTCCCAGTGAGCCGGTCAGGCGACTTTTCAAGCAGGTGCGTGTTCTACACTTCTTTAGAAATACCCAGCAGCTTATATGTCCCCCACGCCGGGTCGACGCGCGTGAGGGTGTGAAAGAGGTCGAAGATGAGGGCTTCTGCATCAGCGATTACGACTGGAAGAGCGACCTTGTCCATAGGTGGAAGAAATTGTAATCGGAGTTGGACAAAAGAGGAAGCGGCCCGCGCTCGTGCAGACCGTGAAACGTATCGACGATCGCTACTATACTTGCTTCACGGTGCACTCGCCTCGACTTGGGAGTCGAACACTACATGACCGGCGGCTTCTTGAGCCCCCACGCGCCGCTCGACCTCTGGCGAGAGTTCGATCTTCCGCTCCTGAGGAAACTTGTCCAGGTATAAGAGCGGGCGCAGGTAAAACTCGGCGGGTGAGTTGACCAGGGCCTGGGTTTTGAGCGGGTACATCAGCCACCCGCGGCGCATAAAGTCCGGACCGAACAGGACTTCGCGGTCCTTCGGCGTCCACTCTTTAACCAAGTGGGCGTCGTGCAGGCTGTAACTCATGAGATCCAAGGAAAGATCATAGTACAGGGCGAGTAAGGCGGCGTAGCCTCTGTCTTCGCGGGCAGGGTTCTCCTGCTTGGCCAGTCGCTCCTCGATCATATTGAGCTTGCCTTGTCGGTTGTATTGCTCGATGCGCAGTGGATAGAAATAATGCCGGTCCAGCCAGTAAATGAGCTTGCTAATGGCATAATCGGGCAGCCACTCTGCCCTTGCCTCGGCTTCCACCACATAGCACGCTACCCCGCCCTCAGCGGTATAAAAGGGATAGCTGTCCCCCATCATCTTGAGCTGCGCCGTCGGTACTTCACGGAACGTCCCATCCGGATGAGCTAACGTCACCAAGGTCCGCGTGTTGGGAAACCGGACCGTCTTATCCAGGACATCCGTGCCCAGCAGTCGCCAGGAAAACTCCCACGCATCCCGCCCAATGACATCGTCAAAGGACTGAGCATTATTAGGAAAGCGGGTATCACGGCGCGGCTGTGGCTGGCGACGTACACGGCGCAGAGTGGGAGAATAGGTAAAATAATCAAGCTTGGTGGTGAACCGCTGATCCGTGCGTTTGAGCACCCATAAATCCTGGGCCCCGTTACTCTCAGGCGGATAGGTGTAGTAGAAGGCCATGCGATAATAGTCCTCACCAGGCGCGGTGTGAACTTGGCCCATCATCCCCGCATCTCCAGGCAGGTAGAAATTCAAGCCAACCATGACCCCCTGGTTGAGATAACCGCTGCTGGTCAGCGCCCCAAAGGCGTCGGCCATAGCATGTGACCACCGCGAGATATGGGTAAACTCCATGGCGCGGTAGCCCATCTCCTCAGCAGTATACGGCGCAGCGAACGGGTATTTTTCAGCCGGCAGATACGGCACCTGAGGGTCGCGGGGAGTGTCGGTCCGCAGGTCGAGCTCGGCACGCTCTGTCTCGGAAAGCTCAGCAATAGTGTGCCACATACGCGCGGGCTCGGCGTGTACCGCCGCAACACTCCACAGGAACAGAACCACACAACAGACACTTTGGAACAGCATTGCTCCTCCACACAACCAGCCAACCTTGCCAACCTTACACACGGCTGGTTCCTTCAATAGGCACTCCAGGCACCGTTTTGAACTTCCGATAACCCACGGCCAGCAGGTAAACGTGTAAGACCAAGACACCGGCGCCAACAAACGTAAAGAGCACGGCATAAAAAAGCAAAAACGCGGGAAGTTGAGGCCAGCGCCATAGTCCGAATCCCGCGCCGTGTACCAATTTATCGGCGTCGGCGATCACCGCCCACACAAAGGCGCCGTGTATCAGAAAGACGATCGTATGCACCAGATATTCGTGTGGAGGCAATCCTCCCAGCGGCTCCCGCGACGCGGGCTCGATTGACACATCCCACAGGGTGAAGATCACCGCACATGCCTGAACGCCGAGAAAGATAGTAAATCCCAGCGTCCCCATTTCGACAAAGACTAGCATCACCACCGTGACGGTGAGAACCAATGCGAGCAGGGTGTGGACCCCATGCTCACGAAAACTGGAGGCATGCGCATGGAGGCGGTAGCGATAGATGTGGTTGTAGACGAAATCAATGGCGCCGATTCCGCCCCAGCTGAGCAGTAACCACAGCGGTGCTTCCATGAGTGTTCCTCCGCTTCCTCGTATACGGGGCCTATTTTCAGGCCGCTGATTGTTTGACATCTCTCCGTGGCCTTATCTCTCTCACCGGTCCTAACAGTTGTCGAACTGTATCTTCGCGCCCACGTGACCGTCTCTCACATTTTGCACATCATGCTCCAGCACTTCTCAGTCACCAGGTCGATGTGACGCCGCAACTGGTCTTGTTGCTGTCGGCGCACCAACGATAACGCCACTTCGCACAGCGCTCCGCTGAGCATGTCGGCGATCAGGTCCGAGTCTCCCGTATCTAGCTCTCCCCGCTCCTGCCCGTGTGTGATGAACTCGATCAAAATGCTTCGCACATTGGGAACGCCAGCAGGCAAGTCGGCGAAAAACCTTTGTTCATTCTCACATACGTACACAAACGCCTCGGGGTAGCGCTCAGCCATACCGAACTCCTGACGGACGATGTCGCGGAGTTTATCTTTGAGCGGTTCGCCTCCGGTCACAATGTCCTGTACCTGCGTGCAGTGCCAGAGATAGACGCTCAGAAAAAGTTCTCGGGCCAGCGCTTCCTTACCGGCAAAATGACGGTAGATGGCGGCTTCCTGTACCCCAGCCGCTCGGGCAATGTCTCGCATACTCGTGCCGTCGAGTCCCCGCTCAGCAAAAAGGGACAGTGCGGCTTGGACCATGGCTGGTCGCTTGGTGTTGGGTTTTTGTTGGAGTATGTCCATAAGTCAGCGAACGTTCACTAACAAAAAAATATGTTTAATCAAGAGGATCCGTCATACCCTTTTCATTTCTCGCATTGACGTATCGTTGGAGTTTACCCCAGTTACTGATACGATAGCCAAATTCAAAAATGACTAGGAAGTCTCCTGACATGAGACTGAAAGACGCTGTAGAACTCATTACGAGGGGGTTATGAATCGCTAGAGTCTTTGGATTGGAGGCGGGGTTCTTCTCTTGGTAGTGGTTTACTCTCGATTCCTCTCCTACCTCCTTTCATCGTCTAATCTACCAATAGTGGCAATTACGCAAATAGCCACACACCCTGCGCTTGACGAGGTTAGACAAGGCTTGATCGAAGGATTAAGAAAACGCGGATATGAAAATGGGAAAACTATCAGAATTGTCTTCAAGAATGCAAACGGCGATCCTTCACTTACCCTCCCCATTGCACAAGAATTCGTACGGCAGCTCCCAGCAGTCATAGTGCCCATATCAACCCCCTCGGCCCTTGCAGTCGCCAAAGCAACAAAGACTGTTCCAATTGTCTTTTCTGGCGTGTCCGACCCTATAGGGATAGGTCTGGTTCGCGACCTACAGCGTCCAGGAGAAAACATCACAGGGGTTAGTGATCGATGGCCCTTTGATGCTCAAATTAACGCCTTTCTGCGGTTCTTTCCCAACAGGCGCAGAATTGGCATGTTATTCACTCCGGGTTGTTCATAAATTGTTGGGTTGCCTCCGGACTGGGGAGTAATGAACTCATGACCTCTCCTTCCATTTTCGTTTGGTCGGGTGGACCTTTGGCCCACCCATTTATCGGCGGGTTACGCTACGCTAACCTGCCCTACCATCTAGCCGGTACGATGCGCCTATTGCGCAACATAACCGCCGTCAACCGACATAGCATGTCCGGTCACAAAAGACGCCGCATCGGAACACAGCCAGACCACGGATTCTGCTATTTCCTCTGGCCTGCCTGTTCGGCCGATAGGCTCGGCCGCAACAAGCGCTTCCGCTAGCTGCGGCTGGGCATGAGTCAGGCGCTCTACCATCGGCGTTTGAATCAGCCGAGGACAGACCGCATTCACCCGAATGCCTGACTTGGCATACTCCAACGCTGCCGTTTTGGTCAGCCCCACGACGCCATGTTTACTCGCCACATAGGCCGACATACCCGCCACACCGACCAAGCCGGCACCCGACGCCGTATTCACAATGGTACCACTGCCTTGCTTGAGCATGTGTGGTATTTCGTATTTCATACACAGCCATACGCCAGTCAGGTTAATGGCCAGCACTCGGTTAAACATCTCTTCAGAGTACTCGTCAGTGGGAGCCAGCTGGCCTTCGATACCGGCGTTGTTGTGCGCACAGTCGATCCGGCCATAGGTCTGAACAACTTTATTGATCATCGCCTCAACCTCAGCCGCCTTCGAGATATCGACTTTGATAAAGCTGGCTTCGCCACCGGCGTTCTTGACTAACCGAACGGTCTCTTCTCCACCCTCAACAACGATATCTGCCACCATGACTTTCGCACCTTCACGGGCAAACGTCAGTGCAGATGCACGGCCTATGCCTGAACCCGCACCGGTGATCAACGCAATTTTTCCATCTAAAAGCTCTGCCATCAGAAAACCTCCTGTATGTGTCTGCACTCTCCTGTTCGCTTCCCGAGACAAGCGTTGTCCTTCTCGCGCACAATACATTTTTTATCATTTCAGCTAGGCTGCACATGTCAACACAACAGGAGGAATACATGGCCGGTATACCGGATTTCGGGATTGTAACAATACCCACGCATACACCATTCAACCTGTCGATTTCGCACGCTGGCTAGAAGACAACGGATTCGAATCTCTCTTCTTTGGGGAACACACGCATATTCCGACCAGCCGTCAGAGCCCGTTTCCCGGCGGTGGGGATCTGCCGGATTATTATAAAGAATTCTTTGATCCTTTTATTGGCCTGACCGCCGCGGCCGCAGTGACCCAAAAGCTCAAGGTCGGCACCTCGGTCGCCTAGTGCCTGAACATCATCCCATCACCCTAGCGAAGGAAATCGCCTGTCTGGATCGAGTCGCCAACGGACGCTTCTTGTTCGGTATCGGCGCGGGCTGGAATGCAGAAGAGATGGCCGATCACGGAGTTGCCTACAAAGATCGTTTGAAAATCACCCGTGAGAGTATCCTGGCCATGCGGGAAATCTGGACCAAGGAGGTGGCCGAATTCCACGGTCAATTTGTCAGCTTCGACCCCTTATAGTCTTGGCCCAAGCCCATGCAAGCCGGTGGACCGCCTATACTGATGGGCGCGAGTTCCAAGTGGACGCCCAAGCGCGTGGTCGAGTATTGTGACGGCTGGTTTCCGGTTGATGGATTAGTCGAGGGACTCGGGGAGCTGTCGAACGGACTTAAAGCCATCCGAACCGAAGCCGACCGGATGGGGCGGGCGATGGAAGAGTTCCACTTGACAGTCATCACTTGGGTTTTAACTGCCTATACACAGGCGGCCCCCGACGCGCTCAAACGGCTGCGCGAACTCGCTGACCTGGGCTTCACCCGCATTGTTTTTCTGATCGAGCCCGCTGCCCCGGAGGTCCAGTGGCCTATTTTGGAAAAGGGAGCCGAGCTGATTCGGCACTTCAGTTAAGGTTAGCGAAAGGGAGTAGGCCCACCCTCAGGAGGGTGGTAGGCTGCCCTCTCACTCTTTGGACTAGACATCGCTGAGAAAAAAAGGAGGCGACAACATGACTGCGCAAACGGTGCCCGAGGCGTGGGTGCGGATTCCGACTGAAGAAGAAATGCGGGCGAACACGCCCCCTGGGCAAACGGGCGCATACCAATTTGGCTTCGTCCCGGCTATGGGCCGGCTGCTCGCCGCGCACGACCAAATAGCTCCAGCGTTTTTTAATCTGTATTTGCAGATCATGTTTGCGCCAGGCCATCTCAGTCGCAAAGAAAGGGAGATGGTTGCCGGAGTGGCAGCCTCAGCCCAAGACTGCCACTATTGAACTCAGTCTCACGCAGAGTTTCTGCGTGTTGAAGACGGGAATCCGAAGCTGGTCGAAGCGATTAAAACACGGCGCTGGAACGACGTCGGCGGTCTCTCCGAGCGTGAACGGGCGTTATGCGCTGTGGCCGATAAACTGAGTGAGACGCCTACCCGCATGACCGAGGACGACTGGAAGCCGTTGCGCGTGCTGGGCTTTAACGACAAGGCGTGTCTTGAGGTCGCTCACATTGTGGGCATCTTCAACCATTTGACGCGGCTGGCCGACGGGTTCGGTCTCCAGCTTGATGCCGGCACGCAAAAGGCGTCAGAGACCGGAGTCGCGTTAGGAACGCCTGAGCAAGCAGCTGGAAAAGCTGCGTAGAACAGACCAGGATTCCACCGCGTTCCAGGCTACAGTGTAGCTATCGAGGCGGCATGGAGGGGACAGAACACGCAGTCACCCGACTGGGTCTCTCCGCTGATCCCCCTACTTCACCACCCCCAGCTGCCGTAGCAGAGGTACGATCTCCTTACCAAACCGAACGGTGTCGTCATGGTAATGGAGAAATTCGATAAGCAGACCATCCATACCCAGTTCATACAAACGTGCCAATTGTTCTGCGACCTGTTCCGCCGTGCCTATAACCGGTAAGGCGCCTGCTCCAAGCGCGAACATCTTGAGCGTAAAGTCAGTCATAGACTCACTGCCTATGCTCAGCCCACTCGCCCAGTTCTGGGCCGCGACCATATCGGTGTTATCCATAATGCGTTGCACTTCAGCCTGGGCCTCTTGCTCGGTTTCCCGCCACAGCACAAAAGGCATGCCCGCACACTGGACCCGTCTTCCGTAGCGTTCTGCACGCTGCTTGAAATCTTGTGACATTTCGGGAGTGGCTTCGGCAGACGGGGGAGCAATAAAGGCCCAGTCACACAAGCGGGCAACAAGATCACGTGCAGCATCAGACGTACCGGCGTTCACAATCGGCGGATGCGGTTCGTGCATGGGCTGCGGCATCACATATCCGCCCTTGATTTGGTACCAGGGGGACTCATGATCGAAAGTGCCGGGCTCTTCAGTCCACAGTCCTTTGAGGATCTCAATAAACGCCGTTGTGCGCTGATAGCGTTCCTCGTGGGGCAGGAGTTCGATTCCCATCATCCCGAACTCGTTTGCACTCCAACCACTGACGATGTTAATCCCCCAGCGGCCTTGACCTATATGATCAAGCGTGGCACCCATCTTGGCCGCGACTAAGGGATGAAAAACTGGAACATGCACGGTTGAGTACACTCGAATTTTCCGGGTAGCCGCCAGGATGGCGGACGCCCAGGTCATTGTTTCGAGCGACGTGCCAAGATAATTTGTCTCTCCCCCGAACCCCCGCCAACGGCTGACCGGAAACAGAAAATCAAACCCAGCCACCTCAGCCGCCTGCGCAATATTCTTATTGGATTCGTACGTCCAATCCTCAGGTTCAGGTTTATAGGTACTAATCGAATAGGCGTAGCTGCAGTTGGGCATAAAGATACCGAGCTGCAAGCTGTCGCGTTGTGTCTCAGGCACTCTCGGTACTCCCTACAATGCAGCTTCACTAAGCGGACGCCTGTAGACGTCCTCGTCCGTGCGGCACAGAAAAGTCGATCATCGCCCCCTTGGGCACGATGCCAAACGGATTGCGCATTGGGCTGGGCGAATAATAGCCACGCTTAAAGATCTCTATATCGACGGTCTCGGCGATGCCGGGCATCTGATACAGCTCACGCGTATAGTCCCACAGGCTAGGATAATCGACGATACGCCGGACGTTGCACTTAAACGCTCCGTAGTAGGCAGCGTCGAAGCGTACCAAGGTCGGAAACAACCGCCAGTCGGCCTCGGTCAGTTGATCGCCAAGCAGATAGGGCTGCGCCGCGAGACGTTCTTCGAGCTGATCGAGTGTGACAAACACGCCCGCACATGCTTCTTCTTGCGCGCCTTGGGTTGATGCAAAACCGGCCCGGTACACACCGTTATTCACCGTGGGGTAGATGACATCGTTTAATGCGTCGATCTCTGTGCGTAACGACTCCGGATAATAATCTGCCGGATCATCCGTGAACGCCTGAAATTCGCTGTTCAACATACGAATGATTTCCGATGACTCGTTGGTCACGATAGTGCGCCGTTCAGTGTCCCACAGCGTTGGCACGGTTACCGAGCCGGAGTAGTCCGCTTGGGCAAGGCTATAAACTTCGTGCAGCGCCTGCATTCCAAGGCAATTATCGCGGTAGTGTGGGTCGTCATGGTCAAACACCCAGCCTTGGTCCGTCCGACGCGGCAGGGCAATCGACATAGAAATTACATCCTCTAACCGTTTGAGTGTCCGAAAGATGCGCGTGCGATGCGCCCAGGGACAATTCACGGCGATATATAAGTGATACCGACCAGACTCGGCCCTAAACCCAGACGAACCGTCGGCAGTCACCCAATCCCGAAACTGACTATCCCGCCGAATATACCGTCCATTTGTAATTTGCTGCGCATTACCATCCGCCTGCCATACACCGTCAATGATCATGCCCATAGCGATTCTCCTTCTCGGCCATTCAAGAAGACAGTACTAAATCACCCCGTTTTCTTTTAACTCTCCAAGCCTGGCCTCATCGAGCTCAAGCAGGCCAGCGTATACTTCTTCATTGTGTTGTCCCACTTCCGGGCAGGGCTGATCGAATCCGAACGACTTACCCACAAACTTAATGGGCATGCCAATACCTTTGACTCCGGGCAGGGCTCCATGTTTGGGATGAACGACATCGACGACCATATTGCGCTGGATCAAATGCTCATCCTTGATCAGTTCTGCCGGGCTCAAGACCGGACCGGCCGGGACCTCATGCTGCTGGAGGTACACAACCGCCTCGTCAACCGTACGCTGTTCAATCCAGGCCTGGACGATAGCGTCAACGTCATCGCGGAATTCCATACGTTTCTGTAAGTTCGCAAATCTTGGATCGTCAAGCAAATCTTCCCGCTTGAGCGCTGCGAGCAAACTCTTCCAGTTTCGTGCCGACACCGCACAGATTGAGACATAACCGTCTTGGGCCTGATACACGTTGAACGGGACGCCGCCCGGATGGGTATTCCCGCGCTGTTTGGGCATCACGCCCGCAGCCATATACTCAATCAGATCCGGCAGCAAGAAAAACGTACCATCCTGCATAGAGGTATCCACCCATTCGCCTTGACCCGTTTTCTCACGCAGCTGTAGCGCAGACAGAATGCCGATGACGGCAAACAACGGAGCCGTGGTATCGCTGATTGCCGCCCCACAGCGCGCGGGGGGATGATCCGGAAAGCCGGTCACACTATTGATGCCGCTGGCAGCCTGGATAATCGGATCATACGCGCGCCAATCACGACGTGGTCCTTCTTGGCCAAAGCCGGAAATAGAGCACAGAATGATACGCGGGTTCCACTCCTGGAGCGTCGCATAACTCAGCCCCATCTGAGCTATGGTTCCAGGCGAGAAATTCTCTACCACAATGTCCGCTTTTTTCACCAGCTGTTTAAACAGCTCGGTACCTTCAGGCTTACGAAGATTCAGCGTCACACTCTTCTTATTGCGTGCCCGATGTAGGACCATCAGGCCTATGTCGTCATCGGTCTGTCGAGACATGCTGGCCCCTTGGGGTCCAGCAAAGGGCGCCCGATTCCGATGCGCCTCTCCGCCATGCGGAGACTCAATCTTAATGACCTCCGCACCAAGCCCGCCCAGCAGCAGCGTACAGTACGGACCCGCCAAAAAACGGGTTAAATCCAAGACGACGAGACCTTCGAGTGGTTTCACATTACCCTCCATACACAGATTGGAGTCGGTGTATCCCAATCTCTGATGAAAGAGAAGGCGCTGACAAAGTCAGGCCGTGGGGATATGTTCAGGCGCAAAGCGCGTCTACACATGCGTTCATACTTCGGCGGGCTCAGCACGAACGGACCAGCTACAGAGTCTCTTTTTCCGTTCGCCCTGAGATTGTCGAAGGGGGGATATTTACTCTTAGAGAATAGACACTACGGTCGTACCTCATAATAGGCATTCGCAAGATTCTTCACTTCGAGACGCTTAAAACGTGTAAAGCCCGCCTTTTGTACCATCTCCCGGGCAACTGGTTCAGTAAACCCCAAGGTTCCTAAACCTTCGCTATTTGGCTCTGACATAGCAGACGACATGCAGCACAGAACGGAGAATCCATACCACATGGAGGCAAGAGGATTCTGGGCCATGTTCTCCTCAAACGACGGTAACGTATTGATGTCTGCGATTAACCAATTCCCGTCAGGCTTAATGGCCTGCGTAATGTTGTGGATCACCTGACTCGGATGCGCCATGTCGTGCAGGCAATCAAAAGTCGTCACAAAGTCGATACTGTTGTCCTCAGGAAGAGGGTCCCGGCCAGCATCATGGAATGTCACATTTCGTACACCAGCTTGAACCCGGTTTTCTTCCGCCCGCTCTAACGCATGTTGTGAAATATCATATCCACGAAAATCTGATCGCGGGTAGACTTTGGCCATCTCAATCAGGGCAGCCCCTGTACCACAGCCGACGTCGACCACTTTTCCCCCAGCCTCAAGTTTTGACACTACCCCGTCAAGCAGAGGCAGAATACGAGGGACAAGATGTGCTCGCAGCCACGGAGCAGCCATCCGCTCAACCTGGCGAGCCCCCTCGGATCCAAACGCGTCGTAGGATAATCCTAGTCCTGTCTTGAACGATTCAGGCAAGCGTTCCAAGACAGCCATCTGTTGCGGTAGTGAACAGAATCCACCAGCCGCGAATGCTGGACTATTTTCATCGGCCAGCACCAAAGCGGCTTCAGCCGAGAGTTCAAAACGGCCATCGCCCGGGTAGTCAAGAAGCTTTGCCGTTGCCTGGCCTTGGAGCCACTCCCGGAGCCACCGCTCATGTAGGCCGGTTTTCTGCGCCAACTCTTCACTTGTCATCGGCCCAGCACCCGCCAGAGCCTGGTACAGGCCTAGACGATCCCCCAGATAAATCATGCCCGACACCACTGCACCGCTGAGGAAACCGAAGGCATGTTCGACGGTTTCCCGGACCTTCTTTCTATCAATCTGAGCCTTATACGTTTTATCTGCCATGAAGCGCCCTCCATTCTCTGTGTGACTCTCCAGCTTACCAGGGTTTGAACTCGACGCTAAACCCTTCCCGTTCCTGACTCTGCCGTTCCGCCATGGACCCGCGGGCGCCCGTATACGTTCCGGGCGGATAGTATAAATAGCCTTGAATACTCGCCCCCGGACCAACCGGCCGATCGGTCAGCGGGGGGGTAGGCAGGGACGCTTCCTCAGCACTGAGGGGTTTGATGCGTTTTCCTGAGGATTCCTCTAGCAAGACAATTTTTTCTGTTTCCAGCACATACGTGAGGTCGGTCGGATTTGCGATATTGACCTTGAGCGGCAGGACCCTAAGATCCTTCGCCCCAAACACGATTTGGGTATCAACCAGATTCATCAGACGTACACTGACATACAACCGACCCTCATCCGCCGGGTTGCGGGCTATCCGCCCCTCCGCCGTGTTAAATGCAGTATAAAATCCGAGTTGGAAATCGGACAGCGCCTTATAGAAGTCGACATTGTCAACAAGCGGACTATCCTGACTGATCTCCATCACAACACGGTTCCGGTCGATATGGCAGGTAATCGAAACAGAGGTGGGTTTCGCGCCTTCCTTTTCACCTGTAATCATCCCGGCACTAGCTAACGTTGCCGGAGTATCCGAGGTGATCGTAAAACCACTACTCCGTAGCGCTTGACGCATGACTATGTTGGCTTGGTCACACGGGAGAACATTCGAGCGCGGCCTCATACGGGTGCCTTTCGGACCGCATGCGATAACGACGGACACCTGCTCTTCCCCTCCCCACCGGCCGATTTGCTTGGCCTCTATCCGGCCCTCGGTGTCCTCTACAGCCGGCGTGAAGGAAGTTACCTCATAGCCTAAACGCTCGACAGTGCGGACCGAGAAGCGATTCGCATCCTCACAATTCAGGTCCGGGTCTATGACATCGTAGTAGTCCGTTGGCTCAAGCGGAGGTATAGCAGTCGCAACAGGCACAGCTTCAGCAGATTCAGCTTCCACCCCAGCCGCGGGCTTCTCCTGCTCAGCCTGCTGCTCGACCTGTTTGGATGAGGTCTGCTGCTGTTCGCTAGAGGTGCAGCCCAGCATCGTGATTCCAACCGCACAGCACCCAATCAAAAAATACCAACCCAGTCTAGGCGTATGCATACGTCCCCCTTCTTGATGCGAGCCTCTCCTCACCGAAGTGTGGACCATACCAAACCCGAGATAATCATGCCAGAGAGAAACACCACCGCATGCCTGTAGATGCCTGCAGATGCCCGCAGCTTGCACTGCTCGGAAAGTCAGTCCTGCCATGGCTCGTTCCAAGCCGGGGGCCTGTCTCTTGAGGACGATGCCTACCACAACTTGGTGGGCATTACCCCGGCCAACCCCACCACCAGTGCCGCAGGCAAGCTGCTCGTTGCGCCGGGCGATCTGGACAATAGTTTTCTGTGGCACAAAATCAATGCCTTACTGGAGGCGGGAGAAGGGGCGGCCATGCCGCTGGGGACGCAGGGGCTGTTGCCCTGCGTCCAGATTTAGTCGATTTAATCGGGGATTGGATCCTCGCCGGTGCCCCGGAAGAGGGGGTAGTGGAATGCGCTGACGGGGGCGGTGGAGATTTCGCTGGGGAACAACCCTGATTCAACCTCTCGCTCCACCACCGGCCGGCGGGGGAACTCAAGTGTCTATCCCGGCCTTCTCGATAGGAGATGCGGCGGAACTCGAAGGCTGCCAGTTTGTGCGTCTGCCCAACACGGACCAAATTTACGTTTCTGGTTATGACATCTCGATGCGCCCGGGCAGTCACCATTTCATAGTCTATCCGTACAACGGCGATGCGTGTGAGCGGGATGATGACGGAGACGGGACGCCGAATTGTGTGGATCAAGATTCGGGCGAGGCGTTTCCGCCGGAGTTCGTCGAAGATGTTGGCTGTACCGATGAAGGGCCGGACGATAGCTTCCGGAAAGCGTTAATTGCCGGCGCGGCAGTGCCCACCGTCCAGGTGGCGTACCAGGACGGGATTGCGCTCAAACTGCAGCCGCGCCAGGGTCTGCTGCTGAACGTGCATTACATCAACTACTACGGAGACACGGAAGGCGAAGTCTTAGTGAACTTCTACATCGTACCCGCAGACCAAGTCGAACACGAAGCCAAGAATCTGTTTGACGTTGTGGCAAACTCCTTGATCGATGTGCCGCCGTTCTCCACTAAAACCGTCGGCTGGAACTGGTCTCCGAGCACGCGAGTGGCCCTGATTGGGCTGACCTCACATATGCATAGGCGGGGCACCCTGTTCACGATTGATTATGTTGGCGATGACGGTAGTGATAAAAATCCGGCCGACGAGCCCGTTGACCCGGAAGGCAATCGGCACCTGTATGTGAATACCGACTATGCCGATCCGGGGCAGCTCAGTTTTGACCCCGCCCTCATCCTGGAGCCGGGATAACGCTTAGTCTACACCTGCCACCACGACAACGGGGTCAATCGTGACGTCAAGTTAGGCTGCGAAGTAGAAGCAGGCGTAGCACCTGGCACGCCGCTCCAGCCCACCCTGGCGTGCAGCGAAGATGTGGACTGCGCGGGTTTTGGCACCGGCAAGTGCGTGCCTGCAAACCTCGTGTTCGGCTTTAAATCGAGTGACGATATGTGCATTATGCCGGGCCTGTATTACGAGCTGGAGTCTGACAATACCGGCAGTGGCAGCGCCTTTAATCATAAACCAGGTTTCGGATACCAGCGATAACCTGGTGACGGCGTGGACCGATGAAAATTTCACCCCGTCCCTGAGCGGCGACGGCAAGCGGCTGGCCTTTGTCTCTAGCGCTGACCCAGTCGGCTCGAATCCGGATGGTTCGTTTGAGATCTTTGCGGCCGATCTGTCGACAGCTCCCCCAACCATCAGCCAGCTCACGGACTCTGCAGACGCAACCACGGGCAGTGCTTTCCCGGTCTTGAGTGATGACG
Source organism: Binatia bacterium (assembly GCA_963666315.2). Lineage (GTDB taxonomy): Bacteria > Desulfobacterota > Binatia > Bin18 > Bin18 > Bin18. Next base: position 172,727 of record CAXXHG010000021.1, on the reverse strand, counting down.
GCAGTACCATTGTCTTTACCTCGAATGCCGATCTGCTCGGCACGAATGCCGACGGCAATGTGGAACTCTTTAGCGTCAATTTTGACGGAACGAATTTGCGTCAGCTGACCTTCACCAGCACCGGAACTAACGGCCCCTTTGTCGCCGCTAGCGGTGCCCTCCTAAACCTACAGGGCTTAACGATCAATGGAGACGGCAGCGTCATCGTTTTTACGTCGACCGCGCCGCTGGGCGGGCGGGCGGACACCGCGCAAGAACTCTTCGCCGTTGCGGCGGATGGCACCAACCTGACCGGAAACAATGCAGGCGGCAACTCAGAGATTTTCGTTGCTGTCTTGAGCGCGACCTCGGCTATCGGGGCCGCAAACCTCGAGAACCCGCAGCCGGGTTCCATCCAGGCCGGCATCGGCATTATTGGCGGCTGGACGTGTCAAGCCGGGCGCATTGATATTGTCATTGACGACCTCTTCGTTTTGGAGGCCATCCACGGCACGAGCCGGACCGATACGCAGTCCGCCTGTGGCCACAGCGACACGGGCTTTGGTCTGCTCATCAACTGGACCCTGCTGGGCGAAGGAACGCATACCCTGAGCGCCCGCGTGAATGGCATGGAATTCGCCCGGGTGACCTTTACCGTGGCCGCCATTAGCGACGAAGAGTTTGTGACCGGCTTAAGCGGAGAATGCCCTTTGGCCGACTTCCCCGAGCCGGACGTGACGACCCTCATCCACTGGGAGCAAGGCCTGCAGGCGTTCATCATCGGGCCGGCGGGTACAGGTACTGGGGGGACAAGTGGCAGCGGCCCCCAGCGGCTCGAAAATCCCGGTCTAGGCACAGCCCACAGTGGGGTCGGCGTCATCAGCGGCTGGGTGTGTGATGCCGTCAGCATCGAAATCGTCATTGACGACACAATCACGCTCCAAGCCGCCTACGGTGCCGGGCGGGCAGATACGGAAGGCACCTGCGGGGATCAAAACAACGGCTTTTCCCCGTTGCTCAACTGGAACCTCTTAACCGACGGTGAGCACACCATTAGCGTGCTGGCAGACGGCGTAGAATTCGCCAGTACCACGTTTACGGTCACCACTTTGGGCGTAGAGTTTGCCGAGGGATTGAGCGGCGAGTTCGTGATTGCCGACTTCCCCGAACCGGGTGTGAATACCACTATCGTCTGGGTCCAGAGTCTCCAGAACTTTGCCATTACGGGCACGGACGCGGCAACCGGACCATAGACCACGGTAGCCGCGTATGGCAGGCTGCGCGTATGTCAGACATACGCGCGGCAAAAAGCAGCTATCGTTGGCTCGTTCTTGCGAATGGCGTCCTGGTCTTCACCGTCGCCTTTGGCTTTGGCTGGACGTATATGGTCATGGTCGTTGCCCAGGTGCTTGCCGACCTGGAATTAGATCTGTCCAGCTGGGCCACCCTCTGGTCGGCCATCTCCCTTGGCACGCTGGTCTTTGCCATGGTCGGCGGGGCCCTGGGCGATCGTTACGGTGTCCAAAAGATCGTCGGTCTGGGCGTCGTGCTGATGGGCGCCACCCTGCTGATGCGAGCCACAGCAACGAGTTTTGGCTCAATGTATGCCTGGATGTTTCTCTTCGGCATGGCCCTGGCCCTGACCTTTCCAAACGTTCCTAAAGCACTGGGCATGTGGTTTGCCCCTGAAGAATTCGGCTTGGCCAATGGCGCAGTCCAGGCCGGCTACGGCGTTGGCGGGGCCCTGTCCGCTGTGCTCACCCCTTTGGTGCTAGAACCGGTCGGCGGTTGGCGCAACCTCACCTATCTCTTAGGCTTTGCCACTATCGCGATTGGCGTGCTGTGGTTTCTGACAGTGCGAGATAGGACGCCTGAGCCACTGAAGTCCGCAGCCGAAGAGTCAACTGTAGGTCAAACTGAACAATTGGGCACGCTGGCGGCTATTCGTCAGGTTCTCCAAATCCGTGATATCTGGATGCTCTCCGTGTGCCACATGCTGTTCCTGGGTGGCTATATTGGTATCATCGGCTATGCGCCGACCTATTTTGCTGACGTCCAGGGTATGACCCAGGCAGAGGCTGGTTTTATTCTTTCGCTCATTCTGTGGGCGTTCGTGGTCGGCGCGCTGGTCCTTCCCTCACTCTCAGACCGAGTGGGACTACGAAAGACCTTCTACTTCCCCGGCATGTTCATAGCCGGCGCATGCATGCTGGTGGCTGCCTATGCCCTGGGGACACCGCTGTGGATTACCGCTCTGGTGTGGGGCTTTGCCGCCGGAGCCGCGCCGCTGGCCTTTGTTGTGCCGCTGGAAATGGACGGCATTGGCCCCCGCCTGGCCGGCTCTGCCGTCGGCATTGCTATCACTGCGGGTTATCTGGGTGGCGTGCTCGCGCCCATCATCGGCATGTGGCTGATTGATATCACTCCAGCCGCGGGTTTTTTCTTCTGGGGCGGCTGTTATATGCTGTCGGCCGTTCTCTTTCTATTTCTCAAAGAGACCGGGCCGCGAGTGCGGCAGGCGTAGGCATTGCTATCGTTAAAAGTACGATAGGATCGTGGGATGGGGCTGACTCTTGCGCTCCTTTACGCCTTGGCGCTGGGTCGAGCCGAAACTTCTTCGTGCCAGCGCGCCAGGTTTTTCTGATCCGGCTGTATTTTAATCTTCGATACCCGCCCAAAATCAACCGCGCACAGCGCAACAATATCGGCCACCGTATAGCGCTCGCCGGCAATAAAAGGCTGATCAGCCAGAACCCCATCCAACCAAGCCAAGCTCTTTTCGGCTTTCTGTTTCGACACTGCGGCAAACTCCGGGACCTGAGTGACCCGGCCCTTAAAGAATGCGTGCTGTTGCTGAAAAGCAAACGTGGTCGGTTGGAATAGCTCAAATTCAATGCGACGGTGCCACATCTCTACAACCGCTTTATCCTGGGCATCCACACCCATCAGTGGCGGGTCCGGATGCAGCTCTTCAAAATAGCGGCAGATAGCACCGCTTTCCGCAATACAGGTTCCGTCATCGAGTTCGAGCACCGGCAGGGTGCCCATGGGATTCTTTTTCCGGAATTCTTCCCCGCGATTCACGGCGTTCATGATGTCCACTTGTTCGTACGCTACTTCGATACCCTTTTCCGCAATAAAGATCCGCACGCGACGCGGATTCGGCGCGGTCTCGGCGTCATAGATCTTCATACCAGCCTCCCACGAAATAAGATGCGGCCACTCTATGTGGCCCGCAAACGGCAAGTAAAGAGGGGCGCAAAAGGCTGGCCCGGTGCGAAAGAATCAATCCAGCAGCGGCAATAGCCGGTCTAACGCCGTATTCAGCGTTTCCAGACTGTTAGCGAAACACAAGCGAAGAAACCCCTCACCGGCTGCGCCGAACGCCGCGCCTGGGGCGAGGCCGACGCGTGTCTCGGCAACTAAACGCTGGCAGGTTGCAACACTATCCTTCATGCCGTTCACTGCGAAGAATAGATAAAACGTACCCGGCGGACTGTGGAGCTGGACACGCGGCAGAGAACCCAGCCGCTCGACGCTCAGATCACGTGCAGCCCGGTAGCGCCGGACGGAAGCACGCACGAAGTCCTCGCCCTCCGTCACTGCAGAAATCCCGGCCAGCTGACTAAAATGGGCGGGACACGAATAGTGAAACTCAATGACCTTCTCAAAAATATCTCCCAGTGGCGGCGGGGCCGTAATCCAACCCAAGCGCCAGCCCGACATGGCCCAGGTCTTGGAGAAGCTGTTGATCACAATCACCTTGTCCTCAGGTTCAGCAAGATCCAGCAAAGACGGTGCCAGCGGCTGAGCATACACCAGGCGGTGATAGACCTCATCGGAAATCAGCCACACCCCACGCTTACGACAAAAGTCGAGCACGGCGTACTGACGGTCTCGGTCCATCACCCAGCCTGTGGGGTTACTGGGTGAGTTGATAAGAATCGCACTGGTCTTAGCGTCGACTTGGTCGAAGAGCCGATCCAGGTCGAGCGTCCACGCATGCGCGCCAAAGGTCAGGGGCACAATCCGGGTCTCGCCGCCCATGATGTGTACCGTCTCAATAAGGTTCGGCCACAGGGGACCGACCACGACGGTATTCGATCCAGGATCAGTCAGGACTTGTTGGATGAGATTAATCGCAGCACAGCCTGACGCTGTTACCGTGATCCGGTCAACGTCCACCGGGCGAGCGTGTAAACGAGTCAGATACTCGGCCAAGACTAAGCGAAGTTCAGGAATCCCTCGGTTGTGGGTGTAAAAGGTACAGCCCTGCATCAGAGCGTCTGCTCCGGCCTTTTTAATGAAATCCGGCGTGGGCAGATCCGACTCCCCAAACCACAGCGGGATCAGCCCTTCGAGGCCCAGACTGGTATTGGCAATCTCTCGGATCTTCGAGGTCGGCAGACGTTCAATACGTTCACGGGCTTTGATCAGTCCACTGCGTTCAGCGTTCACGTTGGTTACTCTTTCGAGAGCTCCCAGATCAACGCGCTGGGAATCCCATTGAGTGCGGTCTGAAATGCTGCACCCGCAATCTCTTTGACACTGTCTGCTAAGATATCAATTTCTGCCGGTCCGTAAGACGGTTCGAGACATTGTTGGACGACCAGACCCGCTTTTTTGAATGCGGCAAAGTAGTCAGTGTGGAGATGAAAATAGCCTGTGATATAACCAAAACTGCCATCCCCGCTCACATAAAATGCCGCACCGCCCAGGGCCGCCATAAAAGGATGCTGGTCCGACAAAAGAATCCGACCACCGGACCGGACAACGCGGGCCAGTTCTCGTATAGGTGGCTCAAGATCGGCGAAATGCACCAGGGTTAAGGCACACACGGCCAGGTCAATACTGCCATCCGTCAGAGGAAAAGAGGCAACATCGCCTATCCGAAAATTTGCTCCCGGTAGTTTTGTCCGAGCATGAGCCAACATCTCGGGGCTCGCATCCACGCCTATGACTTCATAGCCACGTGAGGCGAGATAGGCCGCGTGCCGCCCCGTCCCACAGCCGGCATCTAGGGCTTTCCCGATAGGGAGTTGGTCAATGAGAGAGCGCAGCAGCGGCTCTTCAATCTGAATCAGCGGGTTGGGGATATAATCGTAGGTCGCAGACCAGGCCGCGTACCCATCCCGGCAGTCCTTTTCCGGCACGTCGAAGAGGATAGAGAGAGGTGCGGCACCAGGCACGTTGATAAATCGCGTAATCTCTCGGAGGCGGTCTGCAACGTTTTCTCCTGCTCCGGTGAGCCAGTGGCGAAGCAAAGCAAGACCTTCAATACCGATCACCCAATGTCCAAGATTGGCTTGCCCCATGATCTGCCTCCGCTGTTGCTCGGCTTTCAGACGGCTCTGCTGCGGGTAAGTTTTTCACAGTTTTCAAGAGTCCGCCCACTTATTTTACCATAGAAGTGTTCGCACCGAGAAGGAAGACTCAGCAAGAGATGCCTTGCTCCAAGGAGTCAATTAACCCGGCACTGCCATCGGCGGAAGATCAGCTGGTCTGATGCCAGGAGGAATGATGCCAGGATGGTCATCACTCCTCCTGACTACTGCGCGTCTGTGGTGAGCAGCTCCAAGAGTTGGTCCATCTCATGAAAGACAGACGCGCCGGCTGCAATAAGGGGCGCGGCGTCAGCGCCTGCTGCATAACCGAATACCGTCATCCCTGCGGCAACGCCGGCCTGCACCCCGGGTAGGCTATCTTCAACTACGGCACACGCTCGTGGCGGTGCCTTCAGCGCTTGTGCGGCATGCAGAAATAAACCAGGATCGGGTTTCCAACTTCCGACTTCGTAGGCACTGAAAATTCGGTTTTCAAAATAGGCTCGCAGCCCAGTGATACTGAGCGTCAGCTCCATCTTCTCCCGCGGCCCACTGGAAGCCACACAGAACGGCACGGACAACATACGCAGCACGGTTTCGACTCCAGGTATCGGCTTGAGATGAGTTTGAAACGCTTTGGCACAGCGCACACGAAAATTTGGGACAAAGCTGGCCGGCACAGCCCGTCCGAGCCGTTGTTCAACGTCGGCTACACACTCGGCCATCTTGCGGCCTTTGAACAGGGCCAGGACCTCTTCAAGCGAAAGTGTCAGGCCCAGCTCGTCAACGTACTCGACAAGCACCCGGCTGGCCAGGGTTTCACTGTCAACAAGCACACCATCACAATCGAAAATAACAGCCTGAAATTTCACGTTGCGGTTCCTCGTAATGCCTGGCAATGCCTAGAAAGATGCAATCAGCCTAGCATGGGCAGGGACCCAGGGGGAGCGGATTGTTAAGGCAGAAGGCGTGTCGTAGACACAGCGCAGCAGAGACAGTCGCTTACGACACTTACGAATCAACCGACTGCGGCGTTCATCCGGTGGCAATTTAGATGAGAGGAAATCCAGGCAGAGTGGATCGGCTTTGGTAATTCATGGCAATCCGGCCTGCAAGGCTTGCTCATACAACTGGGGCAAGAACCCATGAATCGCTTGACCATTCACCAGGGCAAGCGGAACCCCGGGACGGCCATCGATCTCTTGTTTACGAACGGCCGCCTCTGCGTCGATTTCAATGTTATATTCAGAAAAAGAACGCCACGCCCGTTAAAAAACGCGCGCGCCTTTTTACAGTAATGGCAGCAACTGGTGGTGTACAGCTCCACCTCAGCCTGGCTATAGACTTGAGGCTCTTGCTTGCCTACGGGCGTTCTCTCCGAAACCGGCCTCAGCTGCCTCTTTTTCGCCTCCGGTCTCTCAATGTGGGAATATGCCTGAGAGGGCGACACTAACTCAATCTGTACCTGCGGCTGCATAGTTTGCGATGGGGTATCACCGAAGTGCAGTGTCCGTCGGCTAAGCTCTGGATGAATCTCCAAGCAACATGGGACCTCTCTCAAGCATTACGAGAAGAAAGGCTGCGTAACGACAGAAGTGAGCGGGTGCAAATACTACTGATTATTCACGTTGTTGGTCGCGCCCAAGACCGGTCAGGCCTGGACGAGATCACCCTCTTCAAATCAGTCGGCACAGCTATTCAAGACGTCGCTGCTGGGTTTGTGGCCCGCAAAGAGCTTGTTGGGAATGCTCTTGCATTTGCGTGTAGACGATACGTACCAAATGCTGACTGTCGGCTTGTAGGACATTGAGTACGTCGTCTCCATTAGAGAGATGTGATTGTAAATGGGCAACCATTTGGCCGGTTAACTTGTAGAGCAATTTCGCATGCTCGTCGTAGCTGATGTCATCGAAATCAATCAGCCCTCGAACGAGATAGTTCTCAAGTCTCTCCTCTGCTGCGACGTTCACGGGACTTAACCGCTAGCGCTGATTGTCACGAAGCATCTGTATAAGGATATCGTGCGGCACTGGCTGTAGATGGATGCCACTGGTGTCGAGGGCGAAGTCCTGGACACCACACGTAACTTCACCGGTCGGGACAACAACAACGCGGGGCACATCAATGGATAGTTTTACGTATGTATTTGTTGTTTTCTCCACAACCGCTGGAACGTCAGGCGGCGGTTGCGCTATACCTACCAATTTTCTCTGAGCGGGCGTAATTACGGCGTGTACTTTCTCGACAATTTTCCGCTGTACTTCTGGTGATGTAAGATCAGAGGAGCGGGAGAGACGCTCAAACTCTTTGAAGACTTCCAGAGTTGTAAGAGCGATATCTTTCTCCTGTTCTGTTTCGAACAACGGCTTTTGTTCTTGGCCGCCTGCCGCTGATCCGGTTTGCCCAATGATGCGTCCGACAACCGTTGGTTCAACTTGAATGATCGTTGACTTCTTTTCAGGAATGTCCTTACCAATGACAATGCCAGTGACAAGAATCGAATCGCCACGATTCGCCGCATCCACGATTTCTTGAATCTTATCGTGGGCCACGATCGTCAGACGATCCACGGCATCATTTCCAGTCCGCCTCCCGTACGGGAGGCGTAGGCCACGACCAATTGATTGTTCGACAGGAGTGCGTGAATCTGCTTTGCGGAGAGGCACGATAGAGTACAGATTGGTGACATCCCAACCTTCGTTGAGCATATTGACGTGAACGACAATCTCGACCGGATTGTGTGGGTCTTCAACGGTTGGGAGTTGCTGAACAATCTCATCTCCCTCTTCGCCCTTAATCTTTGAGTGGACAGTAATGACCTTCCCTTTGTGCTGACCGTTGAAGAAGTCAGCGGCCTCAATCGTCTTCACCAGAGCGTTCGCATGGTCTGCATCACGAGCCACGACCAGCACAAACGGCTTGACCCTTTTCAAGTGGTTCTCTCGTGAATACACCTCTAATTGCACCTTGCATTCCTCGTGGACTCGTACCCCGTCTTCGAGCTTGATCTTTTCGAGGAAATCCTCGTCATAGTTGTCAACATTGAAGTTCTGTCGTGTTGCAACGGCTGGTTGTTTAACGAAGCCATCGGTCAGGGCAGCGGACAGCGGATAACTGAAGATGACGTTCTTGAGCGGCTCGGACTGTCTCCCTCTTTCGATCTGCGGAGTAGCTGTTAGTTCGAGTCCGAGAATAGGCTTGAGTTCGTTGATCGCTCGTCCCCCTGCCGAAGCTCGATAACGATGAGATTCATCCATCAACAGAACCAAGTCATCGAGTTTCGCTAGATAGTCGAAATAGTTGTCCCCAATATACTCGCTGAGTCGTTTAATCCGTTGAGCCTTGCCTCCTCTCACTTCGGTGTTGATTTTTGAGATATTAAAGATGTTGACTTGGATAGGATCGTCATCGAGCAGCAGGGGTTCAGCACGGTATTTACTCCGAATACCGCGACCAGTCTGGTAGTTGTCACCTGTGATGATCTCAGGTGGGTTATTTGCGAACTCAGAAATACCTTGGAAGACGTACTTCGGCATGTTGGGGGTAAAGTCGGTGAGGACTTTGTTGTAGATCGGCAGGTTAGGAGCCAATACGAAGAAATGACCGACGCCCTCCGCCCGATATAAATACGCGATGAACGCTCCCATCAAGCGTGTTTTGCCAACTCCGGTCGCTAAGGCGAAGCACAGAGATGGAAAGTCTCTCTCAAAATCGGTGACTGTCGAGAATTCCGACTTTATAATGTCGAGTTGTTGAACAGCATCAGCATCTTTCTCCAGCTTTATAATGTCGCAGACGTGGGCCAGGATTTCGAGCGAATCCCGCTGTGGCTGGCGCAGGCTCAAACGGTTGGCAATAGCGTTGACGTGATGATTCATTGCTTATCCCCATCAGCAAATAAGGAAAACTGTGGCGTGGACAGATGTGCGTGTGGCAATGATCTCCCAATTCAGCCATTATCCAGCTCCGGCCCATCTTATGAGCAACAGCACCGGTCGTCCCCGATCCTTCAAAAGAATCAAGAACCCATTCCCCCGAATTTGTCGCGAGGTGAATTATCTGTTGGGGCAACATTCCCGGTTTCGGGGTCGGGAAAGGGTTCTGGTTATGGAACAAAGCAAGAATTTCTTTCTTTGCTCGTTCATTGTCTCCTGCCCATGAAGCTTCCCACCATGTCATAGGAACCAGTCCCTGCTCTTCCCCTTGAAACTGCTTAATTCGCGGCCGGCCAGCACCGTTCCTCGGAAAATAAACTCTATTGCCGGCCAGAAATTCTAGAAAGACTGGCTCAGTTGCCCCCCAACACCGACCTCTGGATGGATCAAGCCTTTCACCAGTGGGCGTCTCGATTTTGTACATTTGATTCTTGCGGTAGCCCTGCGCCGTGAATGGTATTGAGCGCCAGAGACCACGTGGATCATTGTCTGGATTTGAGTAGCCTGCGTCGTTTGATGGTAAGCGATTACGGACGTTCTTCCATTCTTTCGGACCGCAAAGAGCGTAAACAAGAATGTCGTCATGAGCCGAACCTATTGCAGATCGATTTTCCCGCGACGTTCTTTTTTGCCATACGATGTTGGCAACAAATTGGCGCCGTCCGAACACTTCATCACAAAGCACTTTGAGGTAATGGGCCTCATTGTCATCAATAGTGATCCAGATCGAACCGTCTTTACTCAAAAGTTTCTTGAGGATTTCAAGACGCTCTCGTATCAGCGAGAGCCACAGCGAATGCTCGATTCCATCGTCATAGTGCTCGAATGCTGATCCAGTGTTGTATGGTGGATCAATGAATATGCACTTGATCTTTCCTGCGAACTCCTGCTCCAAAGCCTTTAGTGCAAGCAAATTGTCGCCGTGTATTAGCCGATTATCAAAGACATCTTCCCCACTGACTTGATATGGAGCGTGGTAGGATTTCCCCGCATCTTCCAGTAAAATACGCGGTTCCAGACGAGGCCGGTTCCCTTTACCGATCCATGTCAGTTCGAGTTTAGTCTTTGCCATCGTTCCCCCTGTCCCTCTTCAATCCAGCACCCCACGAACTATGAATAACGGTGTTACCGTCTGCCGCTGTTTTAGTTGACTCTCAACCTTGGTAATGAGTTCATCGCGCTTTATATCAATTTCGTCTTGTGCATCGAACAGCCGCTTGCGTCGTTCCTTCCGAGTCGATTGGAGTAACTTAATGGTCTTTTGGGCTCCAAGTTTCTCCTGCAAAGAACCCGTCAACCCGACGGCTTTGCGAGCTTCCCGAATCTGTTTGTCCAGTTCCTTAATTTTCTGCTTCAGTCCTTGCTTTCAGTCATCTGACGATGGTCTAGCTTTCGCACTTCCTCATCGAAAAAGCGCATATTTCGCTCTTTCACTTCTAGCTCATCTGAGAGAGGGGAACGCAGGGCAAGAAGCACCGCATCCACCTGGTAGGGGTTGAGGTCAACTCGTGCGCTCGAGATCCAACGCCTCAGGTTCTCAAGGCTCCTCCTGCACCTGCCGAGCCGCGTGCTGGCCTGACCAGTACGCGCCATGCACCGTTCCAGGGTCGTGCGGGTGCAAGGCTTCCCCGGCAAAGAAGACTCGACCTGCCACTGGCGTAGAGAGGACTTTGGGTTCTCCCCCGTTCGCCCCGACACGCAAATACGCATACGACCCCAAGGCAAACGGATCAGAACGCCAACGCTGGACAATGACATCAGTCGGCTCGGGGACGGCATTCCCCATGATTCCGGACAACTCTTTGCAAAGCCGTGCAACGATGGCCTGATCTGACAAATCCTCAATTTCATGGGCGGCTGTTCCACCACTGAGACCAACCAGAATCGGGATGCCCGCATACGCAGCAAAGTTGACGTACAAAGGACACAACGTATCGCCACACACGAATAGAAAGTCCGCCTCTTCAGGCCAAAACACGCGAGGAAAATGCAGGATCACTTTATTGAGCAGCCCCATACCCATACGCGACAGGGCAGTCCGGTGAAATTGGGGCAGCTCCGGATCAAAGGTGAGACGGCCAGACCGCAACAGACCAATAGAGACGGTCACAATAGTCCCATCCACCGAAAAAACTTCTCGTCCGGTCCCCACTTGAACGCCCTTCGCTCCATACGAAATCCGCTTCACCGTTTGGCCGAATTGGACCGACACCGCTTCGGCAAAGTGGTCTATCAGAGCATCCATCCCACCAAGGACAAACTGCTCTCCCTGCGGCAGACTCGGCCCTCCTAGGTCCGTTGCCGATTCGTATAGGAGATTGGCAAAACCAAGTTCTTGCGCGGGCGCAGCATAGATCGCCTCTATCCCTTTCTCTATTCTGCATGCAGCAAAGCGTCCCGCTGGGGTTGGACGGAAAGGCAGTTTTTCCAAGACATCGGCAACAGACACCCGCGTCCCAGCGAGTCCGAGCCAATCGCGCAGCATGGTCGAGAAATACGGCCACACGTTCTTGCGGTACAGCGCGGAGTCCAGTCGCACGCGCTCGTGTTCAAGATCTTCCTGCCGGAGGGGTAACCGTCCCAGGGTATCTAAACGATAGGCGGCAAGGTTCCCGTAGTCACTGACCCTGGTTTTTACTCCAAGCGTCTTGGCGACTGACTTGAGCGGATTCCCGGGCCCTCCATGCAGCCAAGACGCCCCCAGGTCTATCGGAGTTCCAAAACGTCGATCCGTGCAGACGCGGCCTCCTATGCGATCTCGTGCTTCGAGGACGGTCACGTCATAGCCCGCTTCTTTCAGGGTGCGCGCCGCTGCAATCCCGCTGAAGCCAGCGCCAATAACGATGACCTTACCACCAGGTGGAACCGCCGATTCAGTTTGTACTTTACGCCCCTCCACCATTTTGCTCACGATATCCGATTCAGCCCATACCGCCCTTCACCAGTAGGTTTGCCATGCCCTCCCCTGCCTTTCTTTCAGATGAAACGGATTATGGCACCAGCTGGATACGTCCGCAACCGAAAATCCTGGTACGTCTTGACTTCGTTTGGCGCGACGCGCAAGGATCCAGCATGAATAAAGGAGAGGCGTATGAAAAAGGAAGCCATCTTTCCTGAGTCCCTTCCCCTACCACGAGTCGCATACTCCCCGGCAATTAAGGCCGGGCCATTTGTCTTTATATCCGGACAAGTGGCCTCCGATTTCAAAACCGGCATCCCGCCGGACGCTACTATCAACCCGAACTTCCCCAATCATGGACTCAATATCGAACGACAGGCCAACTATATTGCCAACAATCTCCGCACCTCGCTTGAAGCTTCGGGCTCCTCTTTGGAACAGTGCGTTTCCTTTACGCTCTACCACACGGACGTGGATGAGCTGCACGGCGCTGCACAGGTCTTGCAGCAAATTTTTGGTTCAACAGGTGTGCCGCCACATACTTCAGTTATTTTAGATGAATTGCCTGTGCCGGGCTGTACGCTCGAAGTCGATATGGTCGGCTTTGTGTCTGATACCGGCCAGCGTCCGGAGGTTGTTCGAGCCGCTTCACTGCCGCAACCTGCAATTCAGGGGCTCAATGGCCAAGCTCTGTACCAGTACGGAGTCAAAGCTGGAGAATTCATCTTTACTACGGGTATTACGGCCACGGACTTCTCAGCAGGCGTCGCACCTCAAGCCCAGGTCGACCCCAACTTCATCTACTATGCCGAGAGCGCACGGTTACAAACCGAATATATTCTCGAAGCGCAGCAAGCAGTTCTTCAGGCTGCTGGGGCCTCTCTTGCGGACGTTGTGAAGGCAGAAGTCTACATGACAGACGTGCAAGACTTTTACCGCCTGGAGCAGGTCTGGAAAAAATACTTTCCAACAAACCCGCCTGCCAGGACGACGGTCCCGGTGAGTGATCTTGGCGTTCCTGGTTTGCGTATTGCCGTCAATCTTATCGCTTATGTTCCGCAAGACGGACCGGCAAAGCGTACTATCCAGACTGATGCTGCCCCTACTCCCTTGGCACATGAGCCGCAAGCTATCCAAGCTGGTCCCTTCCTCTTTTTCTCAGGCCAGATGGCCAGCGATTACCGGACCGGAGTCCCCGCGGAAGCGCGGGTTGATCCCAATTTTCCGTACTACTCTTCCCCTGCGGAAAAAGAAGTCAACTACATCGTGAAGAATATCGATGCCATTTGCGAAGCAGCGGGAACAACGCGTGCTTATCTCCTGCGCAGGCGAGGATTTTATACCGACTTTGGCGAATTTTTTACCTCATTTGTAACGTGGGCAGAATCCTTTCCAACCGATCCACCGGCGAGTACCACAGTGCGTATCCCTGGGCCCCTCCCTGTCCCGGGCTGCAAGGTCGTTATTGACTTATTAGGAATGGTTCCGGACGAGAGTGCGTAAATCCAATACTACTAGGGTGTCTACCTTAAAACTGGGCGTTATGTTACTGCCGCTCCCCTTCGACAAGCTCAGGGCGAACGGAAAAAGAGGCGACAGACAAGGCCTGTTCGTGCTGAGCCCCGTCGAAGTATGAACGCGTAGACACGTACACTTTTAGACTGGACACGCTACTACGATTCTTCTCGCTTCAACTTGGCGGGTGTGATAGGTTTCCCGCTCAGCTTGCCACTATGAGGAGGGCAGCATGGCCAGCATTACTCAATTAGGTTACTTGGGCATCGGCGTGAGCGATATTAACGCCTGGGAGGAGTTTGCGACGCAGACCTTAGGCCTCCAGGTTAGCAATAAAGAAGACGACGGGACTCTCTTGCTCCGTCTGGACGACTATCACCATCGTTTTCTCATCCATCCAACCGGAGAGGACGATGTGGCCTATCTCGGCTGGGAAGTCACCGGCACGCATGAACTGCGGGCCCTGGAAGAACGGCTTCGCGCTGCCGGAATTGAAGTGCAACACGGCACACGCGAGGAAGCCGTTGCGCGGCGTGTTGTTGAGCTCATCACGTACAAAGATCCAAGCGGAATTCCGTCTGAGATCTTCTACGGCCCGCTCATGACGTTCAACAAACCGTTCCAGTCGCCGCGGTCGCTGTCCGGATTTGTGGCTGCAGAGCAGGGGCTGGGCCATATGGTCATCACCATGGATGACTTCGATCAAAGCGTAGATTTCTACCGGGATGTATTGGGCATGCGGATTAGTGACTATATCCAGTTGACCCGACCTAGCGGGGAAGAAGTTCAACTCGCCTTCTTCCACTGCAATCCACGCCATCACACCATCGCTTTTTTCGCGCGACCAAATCCGCACAAACGACTCAATCATTTCATGCTGCAGGTCCAGTCGATGGACGATGTCGGCTCAACCTATGATCTGTGTCAGGACAAGGGCGTTCCCATTGTCAGATCTCTGGGCCGTCACACCAACGACCACATGCTCTCATTTTATATGAATTCACCATCAGGTTTTGAAGTCGAGTACGGCTGGGGTGCGCGCGTGGTGGACGACAGCACCTGGCAGGTTCAGTACCATACAGCAGGCAGTATTTGGGGCCATAAGTCTGCCGGTCAGTAAGAGCGTGTCCAAAAAGTACATTCTGGGCGTCGCCACAGAGACACTTATTAGGCACGCTCCGAGACTTTCTTTTTACTCATACGGGGAATAGTACAGGCTCAAAATCCCCTCTTGGGAGGGGTAGCAGAAGGCTGGGGTGGGTTGTCTTGAGAAGATCAACTTCCCATGATGTGAACCCAACCCGTCGCTTCGCGACACCCCCCCCCGAGGAGCACAGATTGCTTCGCTTCGCTCGCAATGACGTGTACGGCGACTTTCCAAACACCCTTTAAATCACATTCAGTTCTTGTAGGGGCCGTCCTTCCATTACCCGCTCAAAACCCAGTGGTGTTATATCGATCGTCTGATAGGCACCACGGGAAATCAGTTCGGTAATTCCACGGCCAACAGCCGGTGCTTGTTGTACACCATGGCCAGAAAATCCATTCGCAAAAAGAAAATTCTTGACGACCGGATGCCGGCCGACAATGGCGTTCTGATCTAATGTGTTGTACGCATAATGCCCACTCCACGCATTGACCTGCTTAATCGCTTCAAAAACCGGCACCCGGTGGGCCAACGCTGGCCAGACGACATCATCAAATAGGTGATAATCAATACTGAAGTCTTGTGTTGGCGGATCCTGATCTTCGGGTGGAGACACCCCACACACGAAATATTGTCCTTCAGGCCGGCAGTAAACGCCTGAGACATCGACGATCAACGGACACTGTTGCAGCACATCAGCCTGTCGGCAATCAAAAACAAACACACACCGTTTTCGACTTTCGACTGGCAGTTCTATACCGGCCATACGAGCGATTTTACTTGCTGCCGGACCAGCCGCATTCACGAGCTCGTCACAAGAGAAGATGCGTCCATCACTGAGCTGCGCAGACACAACGCGTTGCTGTGAGACTTCAAGACTCGTAACCTCTCCCTGAATAAACTCAGCGCCGTGGGCGACAGCCACTCTCCGCATCGCATGCATCACACTGTGAGCATCAAACCACCCTTCTCCCGACAGTCCAAGACAGCCTGCAGCAATATCAGAGGTATTAAGCCATGGGAAACGTTTTTTCAGCTCAGTCGCATTGAAGAGACCAACGTCTGCGCCCTGTTGCTTTTGGATAACAGAGTTGCGCTCAAGAATGTCTTTCCCCTGCTCACTTGCCAGCAACAAATATCCTTCTTCCCGGAAGCTGACCTCGACGTCCTGGCCGAGTCGCTGCTTCGCAGCGCGTAAGAATTCAACTCCAAACTGAGACAGCTGAATATTAACTGGCGTAGAGAATTGCTGACGAATAGAGGCGAGCGAGAGCGTGGTAGAACACTTTTGGTAGGACGGATCTTTCTCAATGACGAGCACGCGGCCACGAAAATGATCAGTGGCTGAGAGAAAGTACGCAACAGCGCTGCCGATGATAGCTCCACCGACAATGACGACATCGTACTCAGCACTCCGCTGCACCCGGTCCCCCATAGCGCCCTGCAAGCATAAAGAACGTTACCGCCTCCACCGCTTCTTCACATCGCAGCCTCAGGCGCCACCTTCTCCAAAATGGTCGCCATTTCTTGAGGATCGGAAACAAAGGACGGGAAATCCAAGATGAGGCGGCTGACGCCAAGCCGTTCATACTGGGCGATATCCCGGAGGACGCCTTCTGCTGTCCCAGCAATAATCACTGCCGTGATTTCAATGGTTTGGAAATCCCGGCCGGCCTCTTCTGACATCTGCTTGAGAGTAGCAAGGTCTTTAGCCAGATCTCCTTCCGTACTATACACATCGTCCGGATGCTCAGCGACGACTTGCCAGCCATCACCGAGGCTCACCACTCGTTTGAGACTGGCTTTGCCTCGGCCACCGATGGTGATTGGCGGATGAGGCTTTTGTAACGGCTGGGGCCGGCATTGGACTTCAGAAAAATGATAAAACTGTCCGTCAAACTGCGGCTCTTCAGCCGTCCACAGCTCTTTCCAAATACGAATGTGCTCCTCGGTGCGTGCCCATCGTTTGGTAAACGGGACCTCGAGGGCCTGGAACTCCTCTTCTAACCAGCCCGCGCCTACGCCAGCAATGAGGCGACCGTTTGACAGAACATCGAGAGAAGCCATCATCTTTCCTGTCACAATGGGATTTCGGTACGGGGCCACGATCACGGTAAAACCCAAACGAATCCTATGCGTACAACCTGCGACAAACGAGAGGATGGTAAAAGGCTCAAGATGGGCACCTTTCGGGTCGGCGATATATTCACCTGACTTGCTGTACGGATACGGCGTAGAGATCCGCGTCGGCATGATCACATGATCGGCCGCCCATACCGACTCAAAGCCTTGTTCTTCGCCAAGTTGGGCCATTGAGAGCATGGTTTCGTGCGTTGCCATTGCACCAAACTGAGGAAGCATAAAACCAAATTTCATGAGACCCTCCTTAATGCAGAGTGGATCTCCAAGATCCACCTTTTTTCTTGTCAGGTTGGAGTTGAAGCCCGTCGTGACATTAACACAGCCAACACAAGCGCTATGATAAACAACGCGGGTACATCGCCAAGCAGATTAGCCCGTTCGGTCGGATCGACCACGGCTTGGACTGCCATAATGGCCGCATGCACGACACTCGACCAAACCGTAAACCAGATCAGGCTGCGGTGCTCCACAGGATTACGCGAGGCAAGTAACAAGAAGACGCCCAGCGTCGCATACACGCCCATAATCATCTGCTCATACTCGTATTGGCGCGGCTCCCAGCTCCACCCAGAGGGCCAGAGAATGTTCATGAGGGGATACAAGCCAAAAATAAACGTGAGCCCTACGACAACGAGGGCTATGCGGAGATACTTTTCTCGCGCTGCGTCGTCCATACTCCTCCTCCTTCTTTGCATGTGGGCAGATGATACTTGCCCCTATACCACTTCTCGCCCAGATGAAAACCCTGAAGCCCATCGTAAAACTACCTGAGGATTTTAAGGCGCATTACGAGGAAACTGGCAGAACGCAACCGGTAGGGTGGGTCCTCTTAGACCCACCATTTTTCGGTGGGTGATGTTTCACTTCAACTCTTCAAGCAGAGTCTTCGCATCCTTCAAGTCCGCCGTATCAAACCCTTCGGTGAACCAATCGTAGACAGGAGCAAGGAGGTCGCGGGCTTCAGCCGTCTTGCCTTGTTGCTGCCATAGCCGGGCCAAGCTGGTGGCGGCGCGGAGTTCAAGAGATTTGGCTTCTTGGTGACGAGCAACTTCGAGTGCTTTCAGAAAGTGAGGTTCCGCCTCTTCTTCAACTGTCGACTTCTGCAGCGTCAGCTCCCCCTTGAGCCGGTGGAGTTCAGGCTCATGCCAGCGTTGCCCCCTCCGGGCGAGCGCTGATGCCTCCTCGATGGCCACGAGTCCCTCTGATGTCCTTCCATCCAGCACACACACTTCTGCAACTAAAGAGAGAAAAAAGGGAAGCGAGTAGGTCAATTTCAAGGCACGAAATATTCTTAACCTCTCTTGAAGTTGGCTGTTTCCCTCCGCTCTCTGCCCCTGCATGGCCAATGCATACCCCCGGATAAGAACGCCGTACGCCAGGGAGATTGGCACCCCGTGCTCCTCGCTTACTGCAATAAGCGCTTCGGCCTGCTCTTGAGTCGCGCGCCTCTGGCCGCAGCGCTTTAATGATACCCGGACTCAGCACCCCGTAGCCTAGACTAAAGGGATGGCCCACGTCTCGGGCTAAGGTCTACGCTTGGTCCGCTGGTTGCACGGCTTGGTCCGGATACCCCAGATACCACAGGCTCCAACTGGAACAGGCCAAATTCTGGACCCCAGAGTATATGCCATACAGAACCCCGTGCGCGCGATGCCGCACGGGGTCGTAGTGACGGAGTCCTTGCAAAGCAGAATCACGTGTACGTACAAAGTCTCCCCTGGAGCCGTCTGCAATGGGAGTTCTAGGCGCGCGCGGTTGGGTGTCTCACCACTCTCAGAGAGGAGTTCTGAGGCGGTTATAAAGCAACGCGACCCTTCCTCATGGGCTAAATGTTGCACAGCTTTCTGTCCCGCCAATCCCAAATACTCGACCGCCTTCCGGGTATTTTCGCTGTGACTGTAGTGATGGGCCAGCTCACTGTAGTGGTCTTCGAGGCTATCCGAATACAAGGATTCCAGCGCCTGCGCCGTGCGTTCATGTAGGGATTTGCGCTGTTCTTGAAGTACCGTGCCGTACGCTACGTCCTGGGTCAGCGCGTGCTTGAAAATATACTCGACCTCGGGGAAGGCGGGCTGCTCGTACAGAAATTCTTTGGCCTGCAGGGACGTGAGGATACGGTACAGATCGTCCTCTGGTTGGGGAACGACGTGTTTGATAAGGCTCGCGGGGAATTGTCGCCCGATCACGGCCAGTTGTTGTAGGAATGTTTTCTCTTCTACACTCAGTCTATCGATCCGTGCGGCCAGAATCCCTTGCACCGTCTGGGGAATATGAAGCGCGGCTGGCGCCGTCTCCAACCGATAGTGGCCCCGATCACCGATCAGGGCGTCCTCTTCCACCAACGTCTGCACCACCTCTTCCATAAAGACAGAACGGTGTCCCCTCCGTTCTTTCCAGAATGAGGGGCTTCAATGTTTTGAGGCTGTCGTCGTTACCGAGAAGAAACGCCAGTAATTCTTCTGCTTCGGCTTGGCCGAGCGGAGCAAGGTGCAGTTGGGTGTGATAGGTCTTCGTACCCCACTGACGCTGATACTCGGTCCGGTAGTTCACCAGCAGTACGACCTGAGCGGAGGCTATACTCCCGCTCAAGACATCCAGAAAGCCCTGCGTTTCCGTGTCAATCCAGTACAGATCTTCAACGATGAGGATGAGCGGTTGGTTCAAGCTCTCGCGCAAGAAGAGCTTCTTGAGTGCCTCAAACGTCCGTTGACGGCGAATCTGGGTATCCATCTGTTGCAGGCTGGATTGGGCGTCTTCGATACTGAGGAGTGAAAAGAGATACGGTAACGTCTCTTCGAGACTGCGGTCCAGCGTCAAGACCCAGCCTACCACTTTCGATTGCCGTTGGCGTTCATCATCCGTCGGATCAATCTGAAAATAGTTCTTCAGCAATTCGATCAAAGGGAGATACGGAGACGCTTTCCCGTGCGAAACCGCGAACGCTTCTAAGACCAAATATTCGCTCTGCGAGGCCAGCTTGAATTCATAGAACAGGCACAACTTCCCCAGTCCTGGCTCGCCCATCACTCCGACGATCTGGCCATGCCCCGTCGTACTGAAATCTGGAGACGAGTTCTGAGCGGTCCAGCGCCCAAGACTTCGTACACATTGAGTGGCTCTTCGACCCCTTTAATCTGGGTTTTACTTAGATCTTTGAATTCAAAATAGCCGTCGTTGTGTTTGTGGGCGTAATCACTCACAAGAATAGAACCCGGAGACGCTGATTGCTCCATCCGTGCTGCCAGGTTGGTCGAATGGCCCACGGGCACATAGTCGGTATGAAGATCATCCTTGCGAATAGACCGCACCACAACTTCTCCCGTATTTATTCCGACCCGCATCATGAGTGGTGAATACCCCTGCTCTCGGAGGGTATCCGCAAACCCTCGCATCTCTTCCTGAATCCGCAGTGCTGCATACAACGCCCGCTGCGGGTGGTCTTCATGGGCAATGGGTGCACCAAACAACGCAAAGATACCGTCGCCTAACGATTGCGCCACATAGCCATCGTAGCGGTGCACGGCATCCATCATCAGTTGCAGCGCGGGGTCGATAATGGCGCGGGCGTCTTCTGGATCTAGGCCTTCAATCAGTGCCGTCGAACCTTTGAGGTCGGCAAATAGGGCCGTGATGGTTTTGCGTTCACCATTGGCTGCGCCACGGGATTCCATCGCCGCTTGCTCCGCCCGGATGCGCTCGGCTAAGTGTGGTGGGGTGTAGCTTGCTGGGCATTGGGAGTTAGGAGTCAGGGGTTGGGGTGAAGATCCTGTTTCATCACGCGCACCTTGCCAGATGAGCCCACGGCCTCCGTCGTCTTGGGCTTCAGGATGAGCGTAGAGACGTTCTTCTTTCAGATCCTCCAAGAAGTCATCATCCAGCTCAAACTGTTTTTTGAGTGCGCGATAGGTCACTCGCCCACGTTGACGTAAAAGATCGACAACCTGGTCAAGTACGCTATTCCATATCTGTGAATCTGTGGACGATATGAAGGCACTCATGAAGGAGTTGCTGCCCGATACGCGAGCCTACGACGGCTGCCAGAGTGTCGATTTCTATGACAATACCGAGACCAAGGGCAGCATGGTGTTGTATGAATTATGGGACTCGCGCGGCCATCAGGAGCGCTATTTAAATTGGCGTTCGGAAACCGGGACGTTAGACCGGCTCGGAGCACTCGTAACGGCCCAACCGAATATTCAATATTTTGACAAGGTGGATGCGTAGCATAGCATGCGTAGCATACCTTCATTCGAGCGGAGAAAGAATCACGACCGGAATATTACGCTCGGTGCGAGCTTGATAGAGATCAAAACTCCCGTACATGGCTGTCAGTTTTGGCCACAAGGCAGCCTTTTCTTCTTCATTTGCCCGACGAGCTCGCGCCTTGCGCTTCTCTTTGCCAATCTCAATCTCTACTTCCGGGTTGGCTTCAAGATTTCTGAACCATAAGGGATTTGTTGACATTCCGCCTTGTGAGGCCACAACGATTATATTCCCGTTGTCTTCAAGATAGAGCAAGGGAGCAGTCCGGGGCTGTCCGGATTTTCGGCCCGTCGTTGTGAGCAGCACCACTGGGGCACCGCCGGCAGTCCCTCCTATTTTGCCTCCGGACATCCGGTATACCCACGTGTTCATGAGAGAGGCCGGTTTCAATATCGTTTTCAATAACTTTTGCTGAATCGGACTCAGCGGCTTCACCGTTGTGGTGCTCATCTGGCTACCTCCTCTCAACACTGGAAATATGAGTTATCTCGCCACGGAAACGCCGGCCGGTTCTTCGTGTCTGTCAGGACGGCCTACGGTCTCAGAGACAGTCCGCGCGCGATAGCCTGCAGCCGGATGCGGCTCGCTGAGGCGTGCGTGTCCGGCTCCGTAGAGTTTCTCACGGAGCGTTCCCTCTTGATACTGTGTTTGCATCATCCCCCGTTGCTGGAGAACGGGCACGATACCATCAACAAAGTCTTCAAATGTCCCAGGAGTCACAGCGTAGGCGAGGTTAAACCCATCGACTCCAACCTGGGTCCATCGCTGGAATTCCTCTACGATCTGTTCCGGCGTCCCGACCGCCACGGGGCCACCTCCGCCGATACCGATATACTTGGCGAGATCACGTACGGTCCATTTGCGGTCCGGGTCTGCCCGGGTGAACGAATTCCAGAGTGTCCGAATCGCATTTGTTTCGATGTATTCCAGCGGTTCGTCCGGATCTAACCTTCCAAAGTCGTACCCAGCCCAGCCGCTCAGTAATGCCATCGCACCGTCGTAGCTGACCTGTTCGAAGTAGTCGTCGTACTTCTTCTTGGCTTCCGCCTCAGTACCACCGGTAATCACTTTAAGATAGGCAAAGAAAAGAATGTCTTCCGGGTTGCGCCCGTTCTGCTCTGCCTGTTTCCGGGTCGATTGGATGTACTGCCCCGCAATGTCAGGCGTAGGAGTAGCGAGAAACACGCACTCGGCGTGTCGGGCGGCAAACGCTTGCCCACGTGGCGATGAGCCAGCCTGGTATAAAACAGGGGTACGTTGCGGTGAGGGCTCGGAAAGGTGACAACCGTCTACTTTATAATACTTGCCCTCGTGGACGACGTTTCGCACCTTGGTCGGGTCCGCATAAATTCCACGCCGCTTATCCTTAACGACCGCATCGTCCTCCCAACTCGATTCCCACAGCTTGTAGCATACATCACAATAATCATCCGCCATATCATAGCGCTCGTCATGCTCGACCAAACCAGACTGACCATAGCTGCGCCCCATACTTTCTAAGTACGAGGTCACAATGTTCCAGGCAATACGGCCTTTTGTCAGATGGTCTAAGGTTGAGATCAGTCGAGCAAACGTGAACGGATGATACTGGAAGATAGAACTGGTGAAGGCGAAACCCAGATGTTCGGTTGCAGCAGCCATAGCGGGCACAAGCAGCATGGGATCATTCACCGGTACCTGGGCGGCTTGCGTAAGCGCCGCCTCCCGACCGCCACGAAAAACATCGTACACACCAACAACATCAGCCAAAAAGAGGGCATCAAACTTTCCCCGCTCCAACACTTTGGCGAGTTCAATCCAGGTGTTAAGATCGGTGTAGTTTTCCATCTGGTCTTCCGGCCGGACCCATAGGCCTGGAGATTGATGCACCACGCAGTTCATATGAAAAGCGTTGAAGTAGATGCGTTTGGGCATGGTCTTCCCCCTTGTATGTACAGACCGTAGGTCAGGTTAGCGTAGCGTAACCTGACCCCCCGCCCTCGGTGCGCAGGGCGCGCCCTACGAATAAAGAACAACAACACGGGGTCACCCCCATACGTTTATGCTGCCTTCAGCCAGCGTTGCGACATATCGCTAAACTCTTCTCGGAGCGCCGGCATCACCTCGGTGGCAAACAATTCCATGTTCTTGATCGTTCGATGATGGGGCATATCCCCGACGTGCAGCAGCGGCAGCAGGAGTCCGAAGCCGAGTTCCTTCACATAGTGCGCAAGCCGGTCTCGAACAGTTTTGGCGCTGCCAACAACGCAATAGCCTCGCTCGTTGAGCTGTTTGAAGCTCATACTTCCATAATCAAAATCATCCGCACGGGCCATAATGCGCTTCATTGACGCCGCCGATGTATAGCCTGGCGGGAACAACATCTCCCATTTATGGCGCAATCCATAATGGTAGAGCCACAACATATGAGCTTTGGCTTCTTCTTCTGCCCGATTGTCGGTCTCTGCTACATAGATGGGTAATAAGTGCCCCATTTGATACGGCGAGGCTTCGTAGCCATACTGGTCCGCCGCCTCCCGGTAGGCATCAAAAAACCACTTCACCAGATCCTCCGGCATAAAGACAGCCAGATAGGGATATTTGCGTGACGGCTCGGCACACCATTCCACGGTTTCTTTACTGCCAAAGCCGGGAATCCAGATCGGCGGGTGAGGTTTCTGTAGCGGTCGTGGCCATATATTCACGTAGCGAACTTGATAGTGTTCACCGTCAAAGTGAAACGGCCCAGTCTCGGTCCAGGCACGAACAATGAGATCATGCGCTTCACGAAAGCGCGCCAGCGAATGCGTGGGGTTGACCCCCATAGAATAGTATTCCTCACCGATCCCACGCACGAAGCCGGAGATAATGCGGCCGCCCGTAACGACGTCCAGCATGGCGACTTCTTCAGCCACCCGTAGCGGATGATCGCGCAGCGGCAGCCCGTTGCCGATAATCGCAATCTTGATCCGCGTGGTCCGACGCGCGAGCATGGCAGCCACGATATTGGGCGACGGCATCGTGCCATAGGCGTTTTGATGATGCTCGTTGACGCACACGCCCTCAAACCCGAGCTTTTCTGCATATTCGATCTGGTCTAGGTACTGGTTGTAGAGTGTGTGGCCTTTTTCGGGGTCATAATACTTATTGGAAAGGGTCACCCAGGCAGAAGGATATTTGGCTTTGTCGTCAAAGTCCTCGGGTAAATGTGGCCAGGGCATGAGATGGAAATTATAGAATTGCATATCTCTGCTCCTTAAAGTGTGAAACAGCTAGAGGGTGTTTGGAAACTCCACCGTACACGTCATTGCGAGCGAAGCGACGCAATCTGAGGCAGGAAAAGAGATTGCTTCGTCGCCTAGGCTCCTCGCAATGACACATCCTCTCCACCTTCTAAACGTACTCTAATCTTGAATCATTCTCTTTTCAACCCAGCCCTTTTCAAATGGCGTCCAGAACTCAAACTTGACGCGTAGGGTCTGGATCTTCCATTCACCATTGATCCGCTTATAGTCGTCGGAATACTTGGCCGCACCCCACACGGCTTTATCTCCATCTTTCTCAGTCATGGTGCACGGCTGAAAGAGATACCACTGTCCGGTCGCGCTATCGCCATCTACTTCAATGATAGGGTTCATCACATTATGGATGGCAAACGGGATCATTTTCGACGCCCCAGTAAAAAACTTGCGTATGGCTTCCCGACCGTCATACTTGCCAAACACATCGACCCCGCCGTCCCACACCCCGTCTTCAACAAACAATCCGGCAATGCCGTCGGGGTTGTAACCATCATCACAATGCGCACAGTATTGCGCCTTCATTTTTTTGATGGCTTCGATGTCTTCCAAAACCTGGAGCCGTTTGGCGAGATCTTCAATATTACTCATGTCATCCTCCTTAAGAATTTTGTCTATTCCACACCCGCGTTAAACGCGAGGCCCGTTTTCTTAATCTCCTCTAACACTCCGGGGCCGGTCTGGTCTATCTGTTCAGCCACACTCGGCGGAAACGCAATATCTTGCATATCGTGCACCCCACCAGTAACCAGCACTTGGAGAATACCCTCATCCTCACCAATATTGGTGAAGCAGCGGCACACGCCTGGCGGGACTGAGATCGTATCAAAGAGGTTCAAGACAAGCTCGTGTTCGCCGTCGTCGCCCCACTGAATTTTAAATGTCCCTTTGAGACAGGTAAAAGTTTCATACGTCTTATGATGCGCATGTAGCCCCGGCCCTTGGTTGGGCGGACAGACCGCCATCGTCATAGAATAGCCATCAGCTTCAGCAATCGGCGCCGGTCCAAATGGCCCTTCCCCACCTTTAGAGGAAATCACCGGCAATAGTTTGCGCGCGTAAATATAATCCCGCGCTGCTAACGGTATTTTGTCGTTTTGCATCGCTAGGATGGGCTTGAGATCGTGAAAGCGGGCAATACAAGATTCCATTTCCTCTGGGCTCACCGTAATCGTTTTCATGACGGCCTCCTTTGTTTCTGCATCTCTGCTTGAGATAGACCTGACGGGATCGTATCCGCCGTCAACATAGCCAAGCATTTGTCTTTTGCAAAGACTTTTGTTGGATAAAAGCGGCTGTGTGGGATAATGGGCTTGCATCCCGAGAGAGAATCGTTAGGCTGATCCGCGCAATATAGATGGACAAAGCACAGAGAACGTGGGGGAGGGCGAATGCAGCTTATTCTTCTATTAATAATGGGCTTATTGGTATGGACCGGACCGAGTTGGGCGCAAGATGAACGCCGCGCCATGACTCGCGACACTCTGCTGCAGTGGGTTGCACAACACAAACAGGCCCAGCCGAATTTTCAGCCCAGCGATACACTCACATTCGACGATATTGAGAAACTCCGCCCATTTATCCCACCCGGCTATTTTGAAGAATTTCAGTTCCCAGAAGTGACGTTTGAAATTACACCGACGGGTGACTACGCACCGCGTAAGGATTATCTCGAAGCCACGGAAAAATATGCTAGCCAAACGCGTTTGGCACAAGACGGTAGCCTCGAAGGCTATGTTGCTGGCCAGCCTTTCCCTACCGACCAGCTCGACCCCTCAGATCCCACCTCTGGTCTCAAAATCGGCTGGAATTTCAACTTCCGTTGGCAGCATTACGGCCCAAAGGTCGGCACCTTCGCCACTATCATGCTCAAACCAGGTGGTACGCATGGTGCCTTGCCCGGCTTACCGGAGGATCTCCTTCAATCCGGTGGCACGGTCGAGCGCGTTCTGCTGCAACGCTACCAGCGCGTGTATCACAGCCACATCGCCATGCTCCCAGAGCAGAACTACACACTTCCGGTTCCTGGGGCTGAACAATTTGAGTGGAAAGACATCACTGAATTCACCGACCCGTATGAAATGCGCGGCTTGCGTATCCTCATTCAGCGCTCCAGCGATCCCCACCAGGCTGACCAGGCTTGGACCTATATTCCTTCCCTACGCAAAGTCCGTCGGGTGTCCGCTGAAGAAAAGGCCGACTCCTTCCAAGGCTCAGATACGACGCTTGACGACTTCTTTGGTTTCTCAGGCCGTGTCCTGGACTATGAGTGGACCTTCCACGGCTGGAAGGACGTCTTGCACATCATGAACACCCAGTACGCGTATGCACGCTATTATGGCCCTCATGGCAGAGCCGCGCTTGGTCGCTGGGAGTTGCGCAAAGCCCTCGTTGTCGAACAGGTCCCCAAACGAGCCAATCACCCGTATAGCAGTAAGATTTTATTTCTCGACGCCCAAACCTATCGGGCCGTTTCGGCTTTTGCTTTTGACCGCGCAGGCAAGCTCTGGAAGGTGTGGGCGATGCAGCATGCCTGGTCTGAGGATGCCTCCGATCATCGGAAAATGAATGCAGGCACGCAGATCAGCTGCTATCTGGGTGTCGCCGTTGTTGACGTGAGAACCGGGCAAGCATCGTTATTTCCGGCTCTTGATATAAGCTATCCACCTATAGACAGCGAGGAAGTGCTGAGCATATACGACGTGAACAGACTGACTGAGGGACGGCGTTAAAAGTGTACACGCATACCACCGAATGCCCCAAACGGCGCTCCAGGTCCAAAGAAACGTTCGGTGCCAGTGTCATCAACCACGTTCTCAAAGAACGCGCCATAGGTTTCGTAGTCTGTGTCGAATAGATTTTCTATACGTAGGAAAATATCGAAGTTCTCGTATTGATACGTTATCTGCGCGTTGGCAACAAAGTATGGGTCCAGGCGGCCGTGCTCATTCGACTCATCCCCGCGCAGATATTGCTCGTCAACATATACAGCATCAAGCTGGAGTTGCCAGCGTGGAGCGAGCTGCAATTCAAAACCTGCGTTGAGTCGATGCGGCGGGACAAGCGGCAGCCGGTCACCCGCCCGGACGTGGGCCAAGCGGTCTTCATTGCCAAAGGTGAAGAGTTGGATATCATCCTCAAATGTGGCGTCAGTGAGGGTGTAATTGAGAAACCAGTTGCCCCAGTTCCAGACGCCATGCAGTAACAGCTCGATACCTTGGCGCCGCGTTGTCTCAACGTTCTGAAAGAATCCCAGCACCCGGCTCTCCGGCTCGTTCTGGAACAGAATGTCATCGTTCAGGTCTGTTCGAAAGAATGCCAGTGTGGCGTCAAGGTAGGGCGGGAAAGCCCAGCGAAGACCCGTCTCCCAGGTCTTGCCTTTGACCGCATCCAGCGGCGGATCATCCACCAGGGCTGTCGGAATGGGACACGGCTCTTCCGGATTCGCGCAGGTCAGCTCGATAGCCGTGGGCGCCCGGTAGCTCTCACTATAGTTCGCATACACACTCAGATTCTCGCCCAGTTTATAGGTTGCGCCCAGGGCAGGGTTGAAGCGGTCAAACGTATGACGGCCGCCCGCATCCGTCCCGGCAGCATTGTCATCATGCCCCGCCAAGCGATCTTTAATTTTCAAATGTGTGACATCATAGCGGCCAGAGACCGTGACCGTGAGGCGCGCTATGGGCTCGGCACTGATGGTGAAAAACGGCCCGCCGGCATGTGTTTGTATTTTGACATTGGTTGCGATCTCAAGCGGTGCGAGCGCGTTTGAAGCAAACGTGTTTGAAGCAAACGCGTTGACCTCAGCGTCATCATCTTCGCCCAACTTTCGCTCCGCGATCAGATGATCCAACCTCGCGCCGGTATAATCGCCACCGACCGTTGCCGTGATCAGAATTCCGCGTACCGTCTCTTGATACACAAGCTGCAGTACGCCGCCCCAGCCTTTCTGATTGGTTCGGGCGTCCAAATCTTCCCCAACGTCACGATTAAACTGATCTACATCCAGGAGACGGCCGTACACATTCGCTGCCAAAGAGAACGTGCGTCCCAGGTCACGCTGGTATTGTCCATTTACAAACCACAGGTCAGGCTCATATATATCCGGATGGGTAAAGATCGCGGACCGATCACGCTTGAGACGGCTTTCCGGCAAGGGGCCGTTGCCGGTCAGTTTATTATTCACATGTGTCAGGGAAAGGCTGATATCATCCTGGCTGCCAAGATAGCCGACCTTGCCGAACAGCTGGCCGACATGGCTCTTTGAAAAATCCCGGTAGCCATCTTCGAGAAAGAGATTGCCGGACACAAAATAGTCGAAGTTGCCCATACTACCGCCGGTTTGGAGCAAGGTCCGATAGCGGGCAAAACTGCCGCCCCATACCTCAGCCGTCGTGCCAGGATGGGTAAAGCCGCGTTTGGTGCGCATCACAATCGCGCCGCCCAGCGTATTCCGGCCATAGACCGGATTTGAGCCGGGTATCAGTTCCAGACGATCAATCGCATCAGTGGGAATGAGATCCCAATTGACTTGATCGGCTAATGGTTCGTTGATGCGGACGCCATCCACAAAGACGCTGAGTCCGGGTGGGGTGCCAAGCAGGAATGAACTCGTAAATCCTCGATAGGTGACATCGGGCTGAAACGGATTACTTTGCACGTGGGTCAGATTTACACCGGCCAGATCGCGTGCAAGTGTGTCGGTCAAATTCACCGCGCCACGTTTGCGTATCCGTTCGCCGCTAAGGACCTGCACATTGACGGGAACCTGTTCACGCGGCACCGCCAGGCTCATCAAAGGTGTCGTTCCGCGTACCTCGATCTCAGGCAGCGTAATGGGACCAACTGGACCGGACGTTTGGGACCAGCCAACAGCAATCCACCCCACCACGCTTCCAGCCAGGACAAAACACGCCAAAACACGAGAAAAGATCATTGCTTTTCCGAATTTCTCCGCAGAGCCTTTCCGTCGTCTTGCCCCGGATTAACCGCCCGATAGGCAGTCACAAAAGCCTCAACGTGGGCGGCCACACTCTGTTCTAGAGAGGCCAGCTTCTCGACTCCGACCGTACCGACCTCGCGTCTCTCCCAGGTCTCGGCGAATTGTTTGATTTCCTGATCGCGCAGGAGGGCCACCAGTTGATTGACACACACTTCAATGGCATAGGCATACAGCCCATCATCCTTCCTTGAGCGCAGCGACGTTGATGTATAGATACGGACCACCGAGGGTGGTTGACCATTCGTCTTTGGAGAGCACGCGCATACCGGCCTCGTGCAGTTGTCTTTCAACAGCCGCCTGCAATTGCTGTGTGCTCAGTCCATCCTGCTCAGCCTCAGCATTGAGAGGTTCAACCATCACCGCGATGCCGGACAAACCGCGCAGGGTTTCCTGTTGTTGCTCCGACGTCTGCGCGCGCGCTTCTACACCCAGCAGAAATAATACGATCAGTACGACTCCGATGCGTCTCTGCCTCATTGCCGTCTCCTAATCCAACAGGCTATCGTGCCGTAGCTCTATCACGCGAAGACAGTTCTGCAAGCAGCTAGCTCTGCAAACAGCGGGCAGGTCTGAAATCCCTGCGTCAGATTGGTACCTAAGAGTAGGTTGCGGGTCTATCTGGCACCACGTAGGATCACGAAGCAACAAATTCCCAATGATTCGGGGATTCTAAGGAGGGCTCATGAAGAGCAGCTTTGCTCTCTTACTCTATATTTTCAGTATTCTGTGTTCATGCGCACTAACGGCTGATGCTCCTGCGGCAACAAAGACGTGGCGGACCGTTGCTGAGTTCACACCAGAAGAGCGTAAACTTTTCGATACACGTACCGCAACCCCGCGCGATCCGGAACGTCCCTATATGCCGGCCGAACGATACCCGTTTGAGCCACCGTACACAGCCGAAGAAATGGGCTATCGGGCCATGGAGTTCAGCCACTCCCCGCGTTGGTCGTGCAATTTTGTTGATGTCAGCGGCGCCCTGACCGCACACGGGTATTTGATTACTAATAAAATGCACAGCCCCATCTTCTACGTGCCGAATGCAACCGGCGGGCAAGGCTTTGAGGGAGAATTATACGGGACGGAGCCGGGCGAGCCGACGCGGAAGATCACTGGACAAAATTTTTATCCACCTGAAGACCTCGGCAATCAGATGTTCATCACCCAATATCGCGCCGGTGGCGACTCGGCCACGCGCTGGGATATGTTCGCCTACTCGCCCAGCCTACGCCGAGTCCGGCGTCAGCCTCAGCCGCGCCGCGGCGACAAGCTTGCCGAGGGAGCCGAGAGTTTTGACGATATCTTCGGTCGTGACCCGTGGGAATTTTCCTGGAAGCTGATCGGCGCGGACACCTTGTATCAAACCGTCCGCTTCCCCAATACGCGGCCCGTCGTTACCCTGGGCAAATCTGATGGCACGCTGCACGATGTCGCGACTGATCAGATCAAAATGATGGGGGATGACTACCTCTTTTATACCAAAGAGGGTGGCATTGATTGTTGGGTGCTTGAAACCACAGTCAAAGAAGACTGGCTGCCCAACTATTATGCACCGAAAATCATTTATTGGTTGGATAAACACTATTTTTATCCTTTACGGATGGAACAGTACGGACGAGACGGGAATCTCATTTTTATTGAAACCCGCATAGCCACGCACCGTAACCCAAACATGGGCGATAAAGGCTACAGCATACTGTTTAACCATTACTGGGATGTGACCCTCGACTATATGCGCTATAGCGTGCACGACACCCACCATCTCAAAGAGTGGTCAGCCGAAGACCAAGAAGTTTTTTTTAGTCCCGGCGTGCTACCGCGCATGTGGTATTTTGCTCAACGCAAAAGCCAGTCGGAAGTCCTCACGCCG
Source organism: Binatia bacterium (assembly GCA_963666315.2). GTDB lineage: Bacteria > Desulfobacterota > Binatia > Bin18 > Bin18 > Bin18. Next base: position 141,373 of record CAXXHG010000021.1, on the reverse strand, counting down.
GAGCAATATTTTCTGCGTCCGACCATAGACCAAGAGAAATTCCCTGCACACAGAAAAATCGAACTCTCGGAAGATATCAAGGCTAAGATCCGTGCCCAGAATGAGGCCGGGCATTTGGTGTTCACGGACTAGGGTCCAGTGTCCCGCGAAAAGCAGAAACGAAAGGGAAGACCTCATGTCAAGCCAGTGTGATACAGACGACGCCCACCGTACGGGCTTGATTGACTCAATGGCCGCTTTTTACGGCTACCAGTGGATTTTTCTGCGCAGCCTGTTTCGCTCGGTTTCCGAACGTTTTGGCGCGAACGGTCTGCTGGTCTTGGAGCAAGGGTTTCGGCGCTATGGCTATTACCGCGGCCAATACCTGCGCGATCGTCCGGAAACGTTCGCTGCGGGACGAAGCGCGCTCTCCCTCGTTCGCAACTGGGACACCGGGGATTATGTTCTTGCCGCACTGAATGAGGCTTTTGAGATACATGCCACGCCGGCCCGCGTAACGGTCACCTTCCCCTGCGTGCCAGGGACGGATTATTTTCACACCCGTGATGGCGGCGAGGTCCTTGCGCTGTTTTAGCGCAACGTTCTGGCTGGAATCGCGGCGGGCTATGCTGAAGCAACCGGGGTGGAGTATGCGGACATTTCGCTCGACCCGTAGACCCCGTGGCAGCTCACCTGGACCTATCGTGGGGCGTCTGAGGACATTCATACAACTCCGCTCGAAGATGTTTTCACGCAACCAACCCAAGCTATTCGGCTCACCCGGCGTACGATCGGTGTTTTTGCCGCGCTGCAAATGTATGTCACCCGCGAGTTGATCGAGGCGTTCGACGCGTCCGGAGAAAAAGCCGTGCGTGTAGCCTCGTATCATTTTGGCGCTGAGCGCGGGGCGGCGATCCGCGAACAACATCTCAAAGAGGGTGTGCCCATCAATTTCAGATTTTTTTTTGGTGGGGCTCAGATAAGCCGCAGGTCGTGAGCTCCGGTGAATACGCATACATCGACGACAGTGGAGATGTATTGTGTCGCCTTGAAGTGCGCCAGGGCGATAAAACCAAAATCAGCCTGAATACTACCGCTTGCTTTTATATCGTGCAGGGGAATGCAACGACTGGCGACGCCTCCCTACAAACTGCTGCGGAAGAGCTCATCGCTCTGATTAAACGATTCTGTGGTGGACAGGAACGGATGCTGGTGTAGGTCTTCAGATACCTCTTCGAGAATTCTCAGTCTCGCCGTCGGTCGGAAGATTATGATCCATCTCAAGAGCAGGCTGTTGGAGCTTGGCGCAACGGCCAACCAGCTTGGCGGGCACGCCAGCAACCGTGCATCCAGACGGGACATCAATGAGCACCACACTGTTCGCGCCAACTTTGGCATTTGCACCGATTTCAACATTGCCGAGAATCATTGCTCCGGCACTAATAAGCACGCCGGTGCGAACTTTAGGATGGCGGTCGCCCGACTCTTTACCAGTTCCACCAAGAGTCACCCCTTGCAGCATGGATACATTGTCTTCAACCACCGCAGTCTCACCAATCACCAGACTGCTGCCATGGTCGATAAAGATGCCTGAACCGATACGTGCTGCCGGATGAATATCAACGCAAAAGACTTCTGAAATTCGATTCTGGAAACAGAACGCCAGAGTGTGTCGGTTTTGGGTCCACAGCCAGTGAGAAACGCGGTAGGCTTCCAGCGCATGCAGGCCTTTGTAATACAGCAAGGGCGCTGAATAAAGAGTACACGCAGGGTCACGATCCCGCACGGCACAAATATCCGCCCGGACTGCTTGACCGATCTTTGCATCAGCCGCCATAGCTTCCATGATGATGTCACGCAGAGTTATGGACGGCAGATTCAGGTTGGTCAGCTTGCCTGCCAGATGATAGCTCAGCGCTTCCTCCAGCGAGGCATGATTCAGAATAATCGAGTGTAAGAAACTAGCCAGAACAGGTTCACTGTCAGCCTCACGGGCTGCCTCTTCTCGAATCGCCTGCCAGACCCAGTCGTCCGATGTTTCCGGTTTCTTAACGGCACGCATGTCTATCCTCCTCACACAAGTTGCTCGTCGAGTCCACTGCTCTCCTCCTCATACATTCCCCCTCTATACGGAACAGCAAGGAAGAACAACATGGTTTTTCTTTTAACGATATTTTACGCGATATCGAGAAATTTTGTCACTCTGACCAAGGTAATGGTAGGCTAGGCGAGATGCACGCTGGAAAGGAATAGTTAAATGCGTGGACGACCTAAGGTTCACGGAGGAAATAATGGAAGTCGTAGCGTATTATCGCAACAATTACGTCATCAGCACTGACAATGCGAAACTCAATATAGCACTGATTCATTCTTTCCTAAGCCGGTTGTCCTATTGGGCGCAGGGTCGTTCAGTCGCAATCGTCGAAAAATCAATGAAACATTCCCTGTGCTTTGGGGTGTACGCAGATGCCGAGCAAGTCGGCTTTGACCGCCTTGTAACCGATTACGCAACATTTGCCTGGTTGTGCGACGTGTTTATCGTCGAGGCCCACCGCGGGAAGGGATTAAGCAAATGGTCGCTTGAATGCGTGACCGCGCATCCGGAATTAGAAAATATTCGGCGCTTTGTGCTGACCACTCATGATGCCCATAAGTTATACCGTCGCTACGGTGCTTTTCAAACCTTGCCCAACCCGGACCGGTGGATGGTGCGCGTAGCGGCCGAATAGTACTCGGGGGAGTGTATGGAACGATTCTTATTGGTTTTGGAATCCGCCTCGCTTTAGAAGAACGGTAATTGAAAAGAAGGGGAGAGGCCCCATGCCGCTCACAATGTCCATCATAATATAAGGAGGAAGGCAGCCATGCAGGAGGTCGTTCAGCAGTTCGAAGATCTCAAGACCCGCGTCGGGACCGAGGTCGGTGTGACCGACTGGTTCACGATTGAACAAAAGATGACCGACGTTTTTGGTGTCCTTACCGGGAATCCGGACGCTATGCACAATGATCCGGAGTGGGCAAAGCACAGCCCGTGGGGAGGAACGATAGCACACGGGCTGAATGTCCTGTGTTTGATCCCGCAGTTTTGGAAGGAGTGTGGATTGCCGCTAGTCACGTCCGACCATATGTACACATTGAACTATGGCTTTGATCGGGTTCGTTTTACGGCGCCACTCCGCATAGGACAACGCGCGCGAGCCCATATCGTCCTCGATGAGGTTCGGAAGCGAGGAGACGATGCGTATTTGGTCAAAGCCACATATTCAGTCGAGGTCGAGAACTCTGAACGTCCGTGTATGGTCGCTCAACAGTTGTCCCTGTTTGTCATGACATAAGCCTCCATAACGACGAGTCTTTCTTTTCGCACAATTCTTTTACAGTGCACGCATGTGAAGCAGCACCAAATTTGAGAGCGAATGTTAAAATGGCCGGAACCGCAAAAGCCATAGAAAGGTGAAGAGAGATCGTACGATGAATCATACAGCCATCAACCTTGCGCAAAAACTTACTAGGTTCTCTGACCATTGGCCGCACAAGAATGTCACGTCATGCTGGTTGAACCAGCCGGAACGGTGAATACCGGAGACGCAGGCGGGGGCTTGACCGCAGCTGATAACGCATGGATTCAGAGGGGCAGCATGTCTGAAATCACCGTTATCGAGGTAAACTTTTAGTGCATACTCTGTCATGCGCTGCTTGGATTCGTTATGGATACGACGCAACCAGATTACTATTACCGAGACTTCCCCTCGAGCATCCTGCCGGCTCGGACACCCTTCACCCGCATCGGACGTGGCGATGACGGGCAGCTGTTCATCTACGTCTCGAATCGCCGACGACGCTGGAGTCTGTTACTCGCCAAGGATCGTGTAGAGCAGATCTATCCCGAGGCCCGCAAACAGATTCCACCAGGATTTGCCCACGTCTGGTTGTTGGAGAAACGATACAGTACCCGCCCGGCGAATTCCCACACGCGAGCGAAGCTCCAGCATCCTCCGGTAAATCCACGAGATCAAGGTAACCGGACTCCGGTCACAGGGCTCGGCGAATCGTTCATTGTCTTGGCCGAACCCTCGCAGTCCCCCGGTGCGCAGGGAGACGTCCTCTCGTATCATTTGCAGGAAAGCAAGGCAGTCGAGGCGGCGGAGGAATATACGAAGTGGCAGCGCCGCCGCGCAGTCGTGGGATTGCTTGTCTGGGATGACTATTGGTTTTAGTTCAACGCAACCAGCCCGACTTTCGACGATCTGTCGGTTCTTCTCCCATAGCCCAGAGCGACTCTAGCCTAAGGCGAGATCCGTTTGGTATCCCTTTCAGCCTCTTCCCTCAGGGGCGAGGAAACTCCAAAAATCCAGTACAGTAACAGCTCGTATGACCCTCCCTGTTGAGGCGCCGGACGCCCATCCATTCGTCCGATATCCGCACCGCACTTTTGTCACTTTTGCCCTGCCGGTCATGGCTTCTCTCGTTGTCGAGCCCTTTGCCAGCCTGGTCGATACTGCCTTTGTTGAACGTCTGGGTGCGACATCGGCAGCCGGACTCGGCGCAGCCACCCCCTCCTGTCTGGCGTATTGTGGATCTTTAATTTTCTTGGCATAGGCATGCAGACCGAAGTTGCTCACACCATGGGTGGCATGGGCGCGGGAAAGACGCAGCGAGTCGGGAGTATCGCTAGTCTTGGTCTGGTGCTTGCAGCAATGCTGGGCCTGGGGCTGACCCTCATCACCTTGCCTGGAGTAGAAAATTTTTCGGTTTGGATGAGTACCGATGCCACTGTCCAGACAGATACACAGATCTATATGAAAATTCGTCTCCTGGGTGTAATACCCAGCCTCATCATCATTGCCGCCTTTGGCGTTATGCGCGGACTGCACGACATGAAAACGCCGCTGTGGATAGCAGGAGGCATGAGTCTTACCAATATTATTCTCGATCCTATTCTGATTTTTGGTTGGAGATCGATTCCTGCCATGGGCATTGCAGGCGCAGCCTGGGCAACAATCGTCAGTCAGGTTGTTGGGATGGTATGGGCACTCTGGGTTGTGGCTAAGCAAACACAGCTTGCTTTTGATTTTGATTGGCAGCACGCACGACGTTTTTTTATGATTGGCCGTGACTTGGCTGTGCGTACTGGCTTAGCCCAGGTGTTTATGTCGGCGGCGACCTGGACCGCTCTGCAGATCAGCATTGAGGCCGGCGCAGCCCATCAGGCGCTGCGCCAGTTGTGGATATTTCTGGCCTTTTTGCTGGACGCCTTTGCCGTTACAGCCCAAAGTCTGATCGGCTATTTTCTTGGTGCAGACCGCCGGTCTATCGCCCGACTGGCGGCTCGGGTTGCGTGTCGCTGGGCGCTGGGAACAGGCGGTTGTCTGCTGTTGATGCTCCTCCTCTTTGATCACACGCTGGCCGCACTCCTCGTTCCTCCGAGTGCGCACTCACTCTTCCTGACGGGACTTCTCATCTGCGCCCTGACCCAGCCCCTCAACTCCCTCTCCTTTGTCACTGACGGCATCCATTGGGGAACCGGCGATTACGCCTACCTACGCAACGTCATGATCCTGGCCACGGGCACGGGAGTTCTTCTACTCACCCGGATTGATCCCAGCCACACCAGCGCCTTTGCTCAAGTCTGGCTGGTGATGACGGTCTGGATCGTCATCCGCTCTACGTTCGGTGTGTTGCGCGTTTGGCCGGGGATAGGGAAAGCTGTCTTGCGGTTGTCCCCGACGCACTAAGCAGCCGGTTTGTAAAACGATGTAAAACTCTCTCGCTTTTGTACCTCCTCTCTGACATGTTATGCGTAGATTCACATAACACCACGGGGAAACGAGGAGGAAACGTCATGACTACGCCATTTTGGTGTCTTTTGATTGCGGTATTTATCCCGTACGTACTGGCGGGGACGACCGTATACTTTCGGGTTAAACAATTCGGGAAACCGGACTTGCAGAATCCCCGGACCCAAGCCCTAGACTTGAAGGACGGCGGGGCTCGCGCCAACGCCGCGCAGCAGAACGCGTGGGAAGCCGTCGCTGTTTTTGGCTCAGCAGTGATTGTCGCACATCTCGCAGGCGCGGACGCCGCCAGCTCGGCAACATTGGCCATGGTGTTTATTGTCGCCCGCGTTCTGCATCCTATTTTTTACATCACGAATATAGCGCCAATGCGTACTCTGAGTTTTGTGGTCGCGTTTGGCTGTTGCATTTGGCTCTTTGTCCTAGCCGCAGGCGCAACTACAGCGTAGCCGGCAAGGATCCCGTCCAGTGACCCCACGTTGTATGGGGCACTGGGATCGGACGCTCCGTAGCGAAACGTTCATCCTTCGTGTCTGTTTGTGCTCGTGCGCTCAAACTGGGGTAAGGCATCGTTCAGATCTACTCAGCCCACTTTCTCACTGACCCATACATGCCGTACAGGAAAGAACTCGTCCGGCCTATCTAAACTGGCGGTGGTAATATCGATCTCCTCCGGCGTATTCGTGTGTTGATACATGAGTGACGTGCCACACCGACCGCAGAATGTCCGCTTAACAGGCGTTGAGGACTGAAACTCCACCGGACGTCCGGTAACGGAACTGCTCCGTAGGAAAAGTCACCCAGGCAACCGCCTGTGCCCCACACGCGCGCCGGCAAGACTCACAGTGACACACCACAGGATATGACGCCGCGCCATTGACACGATACCGCACAGCCCCACACAGACACCCGCCTTCAATGCTGCTCTGTGTCATAGCCCTCCTCTCCTGCCCCCAGCCCTCCTCTCCTGCTACGTGTGTCTGCTGGAAGGTCAAGTCGTAGGGATGAATTTCAGCAACACCGCTTGGAGGCTGGGGGTGGCCAGAATACTCTCCACCGTGCGACTCGGGGCAACGCTGAGCGTCTCCTCGACGGTCCCGTAGCGGTGACGTGACTCACCTCGTTGGGGGATCGTGTATGATGTCCCAGACATTTTCTCGCCATACCACCTGGTGTGAGGGCAGGTGGTAACGCGTGAGGGTAAGAGAGACTGTCGCACGAGTCGGCCCCCGGACGGCGAAGGTCCTCAGATGTGAACTGAACGGGTTTTGCGGACGATATTCTTGATAGCGTCGCAGGCTCAAGAGCGAAAACTCCTCAATCGTACACCCCAAAGCGTACTGCGCGCCCTCGCCGTGTTCGCCCTGCGTCCGCTGACCGGGTAGCGTGGAGGGTACGCTCGTCGCCTGTATGCCGGCTGTACGGAAATACGTGGCGAGTGCAGTCTGTATAGTCGTGGGGAGCTGGTCAAAGGTGAAGAATATTTTGGGGATATCTGGGAGATGTTTCATCCCAGCATCCATACAGTGCCAGCCTCCTGGAGGTTTTGTCAGCGTAAACTTAGTGATACAGCCAGAGAACGGAAAGGAGGACCGTCAGATGTCTACCCCGTTCTCTGGCGGCTGTGCGTGTGGCGCGATTCGCTACGAATATACGGCTGAGCCGGTCTTCTCCTGGAATTGTCACTGCCGAGACTGTCAGTGCGCGAGTGGGAGTGCATTTTGCCCTATCTCGTATGTCCCGAAAGCCGCCCTCACTAACACGCGGGAGGCAACGTACTACGAGGTCAAGGCCGAGAGCGGCGATGCCGTCAGTCGGGGCTCCTGTCAAAAATGTGGCTCGCCCGTCTTTATCCTGGCCGATCTCGTTCCCGACCTTATAGGACTGTGGGCTGCGAGCACAGATGATCCGAGTCAGTTTCAGCCCGCGATCAACGTCTGGACCCCGAGTGGCCATCCATGGGATGTTCTGAATTCAGCCCTCCCCACATGTCCGAAAGCGCCGACCGAAGAAGAAATGCAGCAGATACTTACCCCTTCGTGATAGTTGTGACGTTGAGGTAGTTGCTTCCTCAGGCAATCCCTGTTGCAAGGTATTCCGCCTCTGCTACATTTGTCCTCACAGTCTCTTATCGAGAAGACGTCCTAGTTATGGCCCAGAATGAGCAAGCACTAAAAGTAGCATTGGCAGCCGCGAAGCAGCTTCCTCTCGCGCTTCAGAGGCGACTCGCCCAGCAGCTGCTGGCGACTGCCGCCCCTGATCAGGAAACGACGGTCGTGTCCCTCCAACGGCTCTCCTCGAAAAAAGCAGCTGCGTCTCACAAAATTGATAGAAGAGCGAGCTGAAGGTCCGCTCAGTCGATCAGAGCAGCGAGAACTAAAGCAACTCGGAGCCGAAGTAGATCAGATGCTATTCGCGAACTCTCAGGCCCTCGCCCTCGCCCTACGACCAGAACTTTTTGATGAGCGCGGCCGGCCCGCAGGCTCGTTTCCAGCAGGCACTGAGGGCATCGTCGCCCGCCCAGCCTCAACTCAGACAAGGATCCGTCCACAGGTGACTGCCCGAGTTCCGGCGCGCCATATGGGAAGAGCATCTCCGTTGGAGCCAGGATTGGAAAAGACTGATCGGTAGAACATCTATCGGACGAGCTACCGTAGTTACCCTCGATATGAACGCGGAACTCTTACAGCAGGCGAGACCATTCTGGCGCGTGGCCGGGTTGATTCCGTAATCGACTATGGGTCTCCTGGGGGTCTCTCCCTTGACGTGGCCAGAGCGTTTTTCATACAGTCAGAACCGATTATAATTAAAAAAGGAGACGTCGTATGATTACCCGCAGCAACCCCGATGTTGGCTATATTGCGGATGAGACATTTCAAACCTATGCGTTCACCCAAAATATCAGAGCTGGTAACACCCTCTACCTGTCTGGCGTTACCCCGCTCAAGGGCGATCTAGAAAATGTTGAAGTTGTCGGCGCGGGGGACATGCGCGCCCAGGTCGCGCAGACCCTAGAGATCGTGAAACGCTGCCTGGCCGCTGAGGGAGCTACTTTTAAAACTGGGTCTCCCAGACCGTCTATACCACGAACACGGCCGACGTCTTTCGCAATGCTTTTGGGGAGCACTCGCCCACTAGTACGTGGGTTGAGATTAAAGGCCTCTTTCTGCCTGAACAGATGATTGAATCAGCGGGATTGCCATTTTGGACGGAACAATGCGCCTTGAGCGCAGTGACAAAGGTTTCTCTCTGTAGCTTTTCGCAAGGAGTCATACCATGGCTGATCAATTCGTGTATCTGGATGCAACCGGACAGGCCGAACTCATTCGCAAAGGAGACGCGAGTGCACTGGAGCTGGTAGACGCCGCCATCGGTCGGATCGAAAAGCTCAACCCTCAATTGAATGCCATCATTCACCCCCTGTTTGACAAAGCTCGCAGACAAGCCCAGGCCACAGACCTACCAGACGGTCCCTTTCGCGGCGTCCCCTTTGTGATGAAAGATCTGCTCGGCGGCCCGGCGGGAGAGCCGTTGCACAACGGCATGCAGTTCCTCAAGCGGCTGAACTTCACCTCGCCCCAGGACACGTATCTATCGGTCAAGTTTCGTGAGGCGGGATTCATTAGTGTAGGACGAACAAACACCCCAGAGTGGGGCCTGATGGGCACAACGGAACCGGCTGCCTATGGCCCAACGCATAACCCGTGGAACCTGGATCACTCTCCGGGCGGCTCAAGCGGCGGCAGCTCGGCCTCCGTTGCCGCCCGCATTGTCGCCGTCGGTCATGGCGGAGACGGCGGGGGTTCGCTGCGCATCCCGGCCAGCATGTGCGGTATTATTGGCTTGAAGCCCAGTCGTGGCCGTACATCGTTTGGTCCAGGGATGGGGGAGTGCTGGCATGGCTTGGCCAATGAAGGCGTTATGACATTGTCAGTCCGAGATATTGCCGGCGTCTTAGACATTATGCGGGGCCTGATGCCCGGAGACCCGTATAGTGCGCCAACTCCTGAGCGCCCGTACAAAGAAGAAGTCGGACGTGATCCCGGCACGTTGCGCATCGGGCTGATGCTCCAGAAACCACGCAACGACGCCCCCCTGCATTCGGAGTGCAAAATCGCGGTTGAGAATGCGGGCAAGCTGCTCGACTCTCTGGGTCACACGGTCGAGATTGCGCACCCCGCAGCCTACGACGAAGCAGAATGGATCGAGCACTTCTGCCAGGTGGTAAACGCGCACTCAGCACTCAGCACTCACCGCAGACGACGTCGAAGCTGCAACCGGACAGAGAATAGGAGAAGGCGACATTGAGCCCTACGCCTGGCGCTTTGTGGAAGAAGGCCGCAAGATTTCGGCCACCAGCTACCTCTCATGCATGAACTGGCTGCACGCCTGGACCCGGCGCATGGCCAGTTGGTGGACGGAGGGTTTTGACCTGCTCGTCACCCCTACCTTGGGTGAGCCGCCACCACGCTTAGGCGATATGGGCGGTCCAGCTCATGACACTCTCGCTAAATGGAACCGCAACCTCGACGTGATTCCCTTTACGCCAGCGAATAATATAACCGGCCAGCCTGCGCTTTCGCTGCCGCTGCACTGGACGCCAGACGGTCTACCGGTCGGCGTGCATTTTGTGCCCGCGTATGGCCAAGAAGACGTCCTACTGAGGATAGCGTCACAAATTGAGCAAGCCCAACCGTGGATAGACAAACGGCCACCGGTTTGTGCCTGAGAGATAAAATGTAGTGCAGCGTCTACGTTGAAGTTGTGCATGATGGCCCGTTCATACTTCGATGGGGCTCAGCACGAACGGGCCTTGTCTGCCACCTCTTTTTCCGCTCGCCCTGAGCTTGTCGAAGGGGAACGACGATAACATAACGCACGGTTTCAACTCGAACACGACAGTAGGGTGCGCCCTGCGCACCGGATATCTGGTGCATGGGATGCACCCTACGAAACGAGCGTGTCAGCACGCTGAGTAAGACCTCTTCCCAAGTGCCCCAACGGCATTCCCAGTACGGGAAAGCAAAGGGGTCTGTATACGCACACTAGGCATACGTGCGCTTCACATCTTGTTCCGACGTACCGATGCGCTATAGTGCCGTGCATTGGCTTGGCGTTCTTGTCCTGCGCACACTGAAGTAAGGAGAAAAATGCAGCTGCACCATCCGGATTCCATAGACGACATTGATCTTTCGAGCTGGGACTTTTGGCTGAAACCCCTTGAGGAGCGAGAGGGCGCCTTTGCGCTGCTCCGACGTGAACGGCCGATAGCCTTTTTTGAAGAGGGCGACACCAGCTTTGGCATACCCGGCGCCGGCTACTGGGTGCTGAGCAAACATGCCGAGGTGCTGCACGCCAGCCTGAATCCGCACATCTTCTCGTCCGCCCAGGGTATTACGACGATAGATACACCCCCGGGTACGATCGATGTGTTTGAGTCCATGATTGTGGCGGACGATCCCCGGCACAAACGACTGCGCGGTTTGATCTCCCAGGCTTTCACTCCACGCCGACTGCGCACCGTTGAAGCCAACGTGCAGACCACTGCCCAGCGAGTCTTGAATAGCGTGATCGAAACAGGCGAGTGTGATTTTGTTGATAGTATTGCCGCCCGTTTCCTATCCAAATCATCTGCGAAATGATGGGCATCCCGGAAAGCCAACACCCCTTTGTCTTTCAGAAAACCAATATTCTCCTCGGCAGAGCAGACCCTGAATACGGGACCGAGGATCTTGCCGAACGCTTTATGGCCGGCATCCAAGCCGCACGGGAGCTGAGTGAGCTGATGAAGGACATGCGCCAGCAGCGTCTACAGCAGCCGACGGACGATCTGACGTCGGCGCTCGTGCACGCTGAAGTAGACGGCGACCGGCTCAGCGTCGATGAGATCGGCTCTTTCTTCGTGCTGCTGACTGCAGCCGGGAACGAAACCACACGCAACGCGATCAGTCATGGCATCAAACTCTTGTGTGACCACCCAGACCAACGCCAACTGTGGCAGTCTGATTTTGACACGCATTATAAGACCGCGATCGAAGAGATCGTGCGCTGGGCCAGCCCGGTAATCTATATGCGCCGGACAACGATGTGTGACACCGAGATCGGCGGACAGGCCCTGCGTGAAGGGGAAAAAGTGTGGCTGCTGTATTCTTCCGCCAATCGCGACGAGGACGCGTTTGAGGACCCGTATCGCTTTGATATCACCCGCACCCCTAACGAACAGGTTGGATTTGGGGCAGGCACGCACTTCTGTTTGGGTGCGAACCTGGCGCGGCGCGAAATGGCAGTCATGTTTCGTGAATTGTTTCGGCGTATGCCGGACATTGAAATCACGGCGGCGCCTGAACGTCTGATGCATAATTTCATTCATGGCATTAAGCATATGCCGTGTCGCTTCACCCCAGGACCTGTTGAGGCCTAACCTGAGACTTGACAAATACGTTCTCAGACGTTGAAGATACAGCTCAAAAGGAGGGAGAAATATGGCAGCGCAAACGGCCCGTCGCACGCGAACAGCAACGAAAGCCACCCGCCCAGCAACTAAGAAAGCCGCACGGAAGACGCCCGCCTCCGCACAGGATGCAGCAGTCCCCATAATCATCGACCCAGGCTGGAGCTGGGACGACGGCCTGCCGTTAGCCCAGGCTAAACAAATCGGCAATACCATCTATGTGTCCGGCCAGATCGCCTTCAATCCGCAAGGAAAACTGGTCGGTAAGGGCAATATGAAAGCCCAGACGCGCCAGGTGTTTCGCAACATCAAAGCCGTCCTTGCCGCCGCCGGGGCCAAGATGGAGCACATCATTAAGATCAATACGTATATTACGGACGGCAGCAAATTCATGGATATGCTCGAAGCGCGCGGCGATGTTTTTGGGAATACCCCGCCCGCCAGCACGGCCGTCGTCGTCGCAGGGCTGGCTTTTCCTGGCTTGCTCATCGAGGTCGAGGCCATTGCGGTCAAACCGTAAAGCCTGCTCTACCCAACTTGGCCCATATTGATCATCTCACCCATATTGGCTCAAGCAACACGGGCAGAAGAGTCGAGCGCGGCAGCCGTCAACGAACTGGTCGGTGTTCGTGAATCGGCGGTCGTACCGGTTTCTCTTCCGTCAGATCAATCCGCAGGTCAATCCGCGTGATCTCGTTCATCATCCCCGCCTACAACGAACAAGACAACATAGGCCCGATACTGCGGGCGTTACAAGAAGCCGCTCAATCCGTGGATGAGTCCTCGGAAATTCTCGTTGTCGATGATGCTTCGACTGACCAGACGACTGCTATTGCTGCAGCGCATGGCGTTCGGATTCTTTCAGTCAATAAAAGACACATCGCAGCCACACGCAATGTTGGGGCCCAGGCGGCGCAAGGCCGCTGGTTCATCTTTGTTGACGCGGACACGCTCGTTCATAAAGCTGTTGTTCACGCGGCCGTGCTGGCCATGCAAAACGGAGCCGTGGGCGGCGGCTGTCGATTTCGCTTTGATCGGCCGCTGCCGTGGTATGGCAAAATCGCAGAGCGCACGATCTCTCCGCTGTACAGTCGTGCCAGGCTGGCCAGCGGGAGTTTTCTGTTTTGTACCCGCGCTGCATTCGAAGCCGTCGGGGGCTTTGATGAGTCTCGCTATGCTGCCGAAGAAGTCTTTCTGAGTCTGGCCCTACGAAAACGCGGGCAGTTCGTCATCCTGCGCGAATCGGTCATTACCTCGGGCCGCAAGCTACGCGTATACTCGCTACGAGAGACCTTTCGATTGATCGGCCATCTGGCTCGAACAGGGCCAAAAGCCCTCCGACGGCGGGAGGGGTTGGAATTCTGGTATGGCGAGCGGCGAGCGGATATCCAAATCCAATCACCGAAACGCCTAGTATGAGTTCCCAATTCTCTGCTTCACCTGGACTCTTCTTAAACACCCAGGACTAACAACCGATAAGGAGTGATGACAATCGATGAGAAAAGACATCGTCCTGCTTCAGTAGGGACTGCCCGAAGCATCACCAGTGCAACAATTGCCACACACCCTCTCCGCCATGTTTGAGGCGGCTCCGTTCGGAGTCTTTGTCATCGATGCAGAAGGAATCATTGTCTCTGTCAACCCGAGTCAGTGCAAAAATTCTCACCTGAACTCCGAAGACCTCATCGGCAAGCACTATCGCACCACATTCTATACGGCCTTGGAAAATCATGGACTGCATGCCTTGTATGACCGCTTACAACAGGAAGAGACTCCCTTTACAGCGACGCTTCCCGACTACCAGCGCCACGGCGACGGTAGGAAGTTATCCTTAAGCGTACGCGGCTATAAATAGGAAACGTACACGCTGCTCACCACCGTCATTGAAGAGGCTTTAGAGGACCAGCGGATCCGCTATGAGCAACTCTTTGAGAATGCGAACGACGGGATCTTTCTCATGAATCGCCAAGCCCGCTTTATCGCCGTCAACCACAAGCTCGCCGAAATACTGTCTCTCTCATAAGGAAGAAATCATCGGTCAGACAACTGAGATCCTTCTGCCTGGTAAGTTTACCCAGTCGCTGGAGCGGGTGGAGCAGGTTATCCGAGACGGCAGCTACGGTCCCTACGAGCTGGAAATTGTTACGCCGCAGGGGAAGAAGGTGATCTCGCTCAATGCGTTTGCATTCTTTGAGGGGCCGACTCCAATCGGGGTGATGAACATTGCCCGCGATGTCACTCAGGAACGCCGGCAGCAGCAGGAACACCAAGCCCTCCACCAACTCTCTCATAACCTGGCTCGTGCCTCCGATGTTCGCACCATTATCGATCATCTTTTTGGGTGTGCCCAGGATCTGTTGGGTGCCGACCATGGATTCGTCATGCTCGTCGACGCTGAGAAGAGTGCGCTGAGAGGGGTCGCCGCTTACGGAGCAAATAGCGCAGGCTTTTCTCAGGAGGAGGCCGCTCCGGCTGTCCAGGCCTTTCAGACCAAGCAACCCGTCGTGATAACGGACCTGGCCCACAGTCCTCTGGTCAGCCCACGTCTGCAGAAAGAATATGCATTCATAAAGACTATCTGGGTCGTTCCTCTGATAAGTGGGGATGAAGCCGTAGGCATGTTTGCGGTGAGCTATAGCATCAAGAGAGACAGCACCGAAAGAGAAATTCAATTTCTTCAACTGCTGGGCAACGAAGCGGCACTGGCGATTGAGCGTGCCCGGGCGGAAGAGGCGTTGCGGCAAGCCAAAGAAGTGGCCGAAGCGGCAAACCGTGCCAAATCGTCATTTTTGGCCAATATGAGTCACGAACTCAGAACCCCGATGAATGGGGTGATGGGCATGGTCCAGCTGTTGTTGGAAACGGAGCTGGCCGCCGAGCAGCGCGACTATGCGCAGACAAGCGGGAGTTCGGCCGAGGTGCTCTTGTCGGTAATCAACGATATCTTAGATTTCTCCAAGATAGAAGCGCATAAGCTCGACTTGGAACAGGTCGATTTCAGTCTGCGCGAGACTATCCACGAAACCATGAAAACTCTGGCGCTACGGACCCACGAGAAAGGGCTCGAACTGCTCGTTGACGTGCGGCCCGAGGTCCCAGACAGGCTGAGAGGAGATCCTATCCGGCTGCGGCAGGTCCTCGTAAACTTGGTGGGCAATGCCATCAAGTTTACCAAACAGGGGGAAATAGTCGTCGAGGCCAGGAGTACCGGGACGAGCGTCGAGAACCCGAACGTGTCTCTGTTACAGATTACAGTGCAAGATACCGGTGTCGGCATTGCGCCTGACAAACAAGACACTATTTTTGCCCCTTTCTCTCAGGCCGACACTTCGACCACTCGAAAATATGGGGGCACCGGTCTCGGTCTGACCATATCGCGGCAATTGGTAGAATTGATGGGCGGCCAACTCGGACTAGAAAGTACAGTGGGCAAAGGGTCAACATTTCATTTTAGGGTGCGGCTGACAAAAGGGCCGGTCTCAACCAAAGGCCCACCGGTGCCACCCCAAACACTACGAGGAATGAAGATGCTCGTCGTCGATGACAATGCGACCAGCCGACGTATGCTCATCGATCTGCTCCAGACCCGGCAGATGCAGCCTGTGGTCGCTGACAGCGCCCAAGAAGCCCTCGTGCTGATACGCCAGGCCCAGGAAGCGGGGCAGCCGTTCCCGTTGATTCTCACCGATGCCCAGATGCCCGGGAGGGATGGATTTGCAGTAGTGCAGCAGCTTCGGCAGACACAAGCACCGGTGGGGACGACCATCACGATGCTGACCTCAGTCGACCAGCGAGGTGAGCGGACCCGTTGCCAGGAACTAGGAATTACGATTCAGGTGATCAAGCCGATCAATCCTGCCGAACTACTCCAAGCCATCTTGCACGCACTCCGTACTGACACCGGCAGACGAGAACAGGCGGACGGCAAACCGCGCCGCCGGAAGAATCAACGCGCCCTGCGCACCTTGTTGGCAGAGGACAACGCCGTCAACCAGAAATTGGCCGTACGATTGTTGGAAAAGTGGGGCCATACGGTCAGGGTGGCTATGACTGGTCGGGAAGCGCTGGCGGCCTGGGAGCAACACCCCTTTGATTTGGTGTTAATGGATGTACAGATGCCGGAGATGGATGGTCTTGCGGCCACGGCTGCCATTCGTCTCAAGGAACGGACGACGCAGACACATATTCCAATCATCGCTATGACGGCGCACGCAATGACGGGCGACAAAGAACGCTGTCTTACTGCCGGGATGGACGACTACATCTCAAAACCCCTCAAGGCTGAAATCTTCTTTAAAACGCTAGAGCGCCTCCTGCCTGAGGCTACGGCTCCCCCCGCCCCTCCCGCCGGCTCCTGCGCCAGCTGCGCCGCATTCCGAGCAGGTTGAAATCCTCTAGAACCACCGAGAGTCAATCTTCGTGAAGAGGCTGGTAGCGCATCTAGCCTAAAATAGTGCGTCCCCGCACGTTCATGCTTCGACAGGCTCAGCACGAACGGTTCCGTTCTACATTGCCTCTTCCCGGTCGCACTGAGCTTGTCGAAGGGGAGAACGGCGACAAGACAACGCACAGTTTTAAGGTAGACGCGGCACTAGGCACACACCGCCGGGACCTTACCGATCCAAGGCTGTGCCTGTTCAAGCTCGGCCGCCACACCCAGCAACACGTCTTCGCGTCCATACGCGGACATGAGGTGCACGCCAACTGGCAGGCCTTCGTCGCTCCAGTGTAGAGGCAGCGAGATACCCGGCTGGCCGGTCACATTCCCCGCTGGAGTGTAAGGCACCAAATCAAGCACCCGTCGATAGACCTCGTCCGGATCAGCGGCCGCGCTGCACAACTGACCTAAGAGCGGAGGAGGCGCACCAAGAGTCGAAGTGAGGAGCAGGTCAAATCCGTTCGCCCACCACGCGGCCATACGCCGTTCCCAGCGTTCAAGCCATTCCAAACACGCAATGTACTCGGTTACTTTGATCGCACGACCGCGATTCATGAGATGCCAGGTGTAGCGTTCGAAATCGTCTGGTCCGACTTCGCGACCTACAGCGTCGGCAACGTCCTCTGCCGTGCGCGCAGAGTGCGCCAGCACGACAGTGCTGAAGGCGGCACCCCACTTTTCGTCCAGCGCTTCTGGATAGGCTATGTCCACATGGTGGCCTAAGGATGCGAGCAACTTCCCCGTGTTTTCCGCGGCGGTCACACATTCCGGATGGAGCGGATCTTGATTGCCCGGACGCTTGGTCATCAGCCCGATTCTCAGCTTGCCTGGATCACGGCGAGCGGCATCGGAAAACGAGCCTTCACAGGCAGGCGCGGTATAGGGATCGCCGGGCATACTGCCTGCGGTCGCATCGAGTATCGTTGCCGAATCTCGAACAGACAGAGACACCACGCCCTCGGCAATACATCCGGCCCAGCCTTCACCATAGTTCGGTCCCAGCGACAAACGACCGCGGCTAGGTTTCAGTCCGACCAAGCCACACTCACTGGCTGGAATCCGAATGGAACCGCCCCCGTCATTGGCATGTGCCACCGGCACCATACGCGCCGCAACCGCTGCGGCACTGCCACCACTCGATCCACCCGTCGAATGATTGGTATGCCAGGGATTACACGTCGGACCATAGGCTTCGGGTTCGGTCGTTGTCGCCAGGCCAAATTCCGGCGTGTTGGTTTGGCCAATAGTAATCAGCCCGGCCTCACGAAACTTCACAGCCAGATAGGTATCAACCTTGGCTGTGTAATGCGCTTCTTTAAGCGCCTTGCACCCGCTATGGGTTTCATCCCCTGCATACACACAGAAAAGATCTTTGAGCAGAAAGGGAACGCCTTTCAACGGACCGTCTGGTAAATGCGGAGAGTCCGCTTCGGCACGCGCTTTTTCATACCGCGGACGAATGACGGCGTTGAGTTGGGGATTAAGCTTTTCCACCCGCTCGATTGCGGCATCGACTAATTCACGCGGACTTGCCTCTCCTGTGCGAACCAGTTCCGCCTGAGCCGTTGCGTCCATTTTTGCAAGATCGTTGGTCATGCTATTCCCTCCCTTTTGGCTGGTCCTGAATTATCCTGCCGGACGGGAAAGTTTGTCAAGCAAGAGTGTCTACTTGACCAATAATAAACTATTTGTTTAATATCAGGTGTGATTGATCCGTTTCGAAGCTGTGGGCACCGGTCATGATTTCTGGACAGCGTATCAGGAAGGCGCTTTCGGCGCGCAACCGCGCCCCTTCGTTGGCTAGCTGATTCTCGTTGAGGATGTCCCCAAGTCCCGGGCACCGGGCAAAGATAAGGCACCTCACTTCCCGGTATTCGATGAGTTCAAAGACGCGTCATATCAGAAGCGGTACGACGTGCTGTGCCAGAAGCTAGTCAAAGAGCAACTTTATACGGCAGCCTCAGTCATTACGTCCTCCCGAAGTTCAGTAGAAACGGGCAACTTTATAGGGCTCTCGGCGATGACCGACCTCAAAACATTTGTGACAACCCTTGCAGGACACGTCGCCGCTGAGACAGCACGTTTAGGATAAATACGCCGTTCGCTTACTTACTCCACAGTCGCCGTAGGGCGCTAATAGCAGCATAACGAGAAAGACACACATGGAGCGCATTGGCGCTGGCTTTTGGGGCGGGATGTCGGTCAATGAGTTGATTGACTGCGTCAGCCTTGCAGACGAAAAAGGCTATGAGTCTGCCTACTTAATCGAAAGCTTCGCCGATGCCTTTAGCGTACTGTCTGCCTGTGCGCGTGAGACTACCAACATTATTCTGGCCACAGGCGTGGCTACTGTCTTTACCCGCAACCCCACAACTATTGCTACAGCGGCAGCTACTGTTGATACCATCTCAGAAGGCCGATTCCGATTAGGCTTAGGGATTGGACATCCCGAGATTCATCAGGCTCGGGATAATCCGGAACCAGGTCGTCCCTTCCCCTTTGACCGACCGCTACGCCGGCTGCGTGAAACAACTGAGGTCGTTCGTGCCATTCTGCACGGTGCCGCAGAAGGAAAGCTCGTAAATTACGCAGGCAAGATTTTCCAAATCACTAACTACGAGCCGTTGCTCCATCCATATCGCGATACCATTCCCTTTTATTTCGGAGCGCTGTCAGAAAAGACGCTGGACCTGGCAGGTGAGATTGCAGACGGCGTGCTCCCCATCTTTGTCCCACTCGATATGGTTCCAGATGTCCTCGCCGCTGTCCGACGTGGCGCAAAACGCGCGGGCCGTGATCCTGCTTCCATTGATATTGGGTTTTATCTCCCGTGTTGCGTGAGCACGGATCAAAAGATGGCAAAACGCGCCATGCAATATGTTACGGCCATTCACGTCACCGCCTATGTCCTGTATGCCCGCTACTTCGAGAGACGAGGGTATGAGGAGACAGTCGCTCAAATGCGCACGCGCGCTGCGCGCGGCGATATGGATGGCGCAGCCGCACTCGTTGATGATGAGATGGTCGACGCGTTTGCCGTCTATGGCTCAGCTGAGCAATGTCACCACAAGATCGCCCAGTACCGAGCCGCCGGAGTGACGTTGCCCATTGTCTACCCGATTCATCCGACTTTCACAAATTATTTACCGGATGCCGCTGCACGAGACGGCATCCGATATACCATCGAGGCTTTGGCTACAGAGTGAAGGTATGGCATGTCTCGCACTTATCAGGAAACCGTCCCAGCCGCTGACCTCTGGTCGGAGGGCCACTCCGCCAAGGAGTCTCAGAGTGATAGGTAAAAGACAATGCCGATAGGCAAACACGGACTCAGTGCTCCAGAAATCGCTGCGGCATTAGGCGTCCACCCCCGCCCTGTTTTCTGTTACGTAGCTGAGGGCACTCCGTAATCGTCAGGACCTCCTCGGGAACTTTCACCCGTAACTCTATCCCGAAAGCTTGGCCGATGCCTTTGGGGTGCTGTCTGGCTGTGTCTTGACGCTGCCCCGCTGCCCCTTTTACCTTGTGGTTGTTCTGATTGCATCCCAACGTCGGAACTGGGAGGAGACCCACCATGGCTAACGGCGCGGCGTTACAAGATCTACGGGTGATCGACCTGACAGATGACACTGGACGTTTTGCCTCTAAGCTTCCGGTTGAGGCCGGCGCTGATGTGGTCCAGGTAGGTCGTGGATCACCGGGGGCAACAATGAAAGGAGCCGCCGCGGAGCGTGGCGGGCTGCTCGACTGGTGGTATGACGGCGGGAAACAGCGCCTCGAAATCGACCTTGGTACAACGGCCGGCCAAAGCCAATTGCGACACCTCGCCGCGCACGCAGACCTCTTTATTGAAACTGAGCCACCCGGACGGTTGGCGCAACTCGGTCTCGATTTTCCAGATCTGCACGCCCTTAATCCACGTCTCGTTCAGGTATCGCTCACCCCTTTTGGTCGGCAAGGCCCGCGCGCGAACTGGCAGACCAGCGATCTGGTTGCCTCAGCCCTGGGAGGCATGCTGTCGGTCAATGGTACTCCTGATGCGCCGCTCAACACGTGGGGGCGGCAGTCTTTTAATATCGGCGGATTTTATGCCGCTCTCTGTGGCTTGGCCGGGGTGTACGCGGCGCGGCAGACGGGACAAGGTCAACACATCGATCTGTCTTTGCATCAGTCGGTCATCAGCTGTACCGAACACGTACTGATGTTCTGGTTTTTTCAAAACCTCCTGCCTATTCCGTTCGGGGGACGACAAGGGTCCGTACACTGGAGCGGGGCGTTTGAGGTCGCAGCCTGTGCCTCTGGCCACGCCATGATCACTCCAGCGATCAACACCATGGCCCTGCTCGACTGGATGGAAGCCGACGGGATGGTCGGAGACCTCAGAGAGATAGACTTCTCCGACCTGGTCAAATTCCTGCCCAAGATCCCACACATCATGAAGCTGTTACGCGCCTGGGCAGCGACAAAAGACGCCCACGAATTTTTTCTGACTGCCCAAGAACGCCATCTCCCTTTTGGCGAGGTCCAGACGATTACCGAAGCCTCACTCAGTCCACAGCTCCAAGCCCGCGGATTCTTTCGCAGTGTTGACTGGAGCGGCTCGCACGTACAGGTTCCGGGACCATTGTTTCGTCCGTCCAAGACTCCAGCCCCAGCGCCACAGCCGCCGGCAGCCGCAGACTCCGTCAGTACGATCCTTCAGCGCTGGGCGCGTAAGGACGCCGGAGCGAGTCAATCCCAAACTGCTAGAGCTGCCAAAACTTCTCCAACTTATCAAAAACCTCTCGCAGGCATACGCGTGCTCGACTTTAGTTGGGTCTTGGCCGGCCCGTATGCCACACGTGTTCTGGCTGATCTAGGTGCAGACGTCATTAAGGTCCAGACCGAGCAGCGCTCACAGGGCGCAAACAGCAACGGCAACCCGTATTTCGTAATGTGGAATCGCGGCAAGCGCAGCATCAACCTGGATATGAAACATCCACAAGCACTCGATATCTTTCGCCGTCTGGTCGAACGGGCGGATGTTGTTATTGAAAACTTTAGCGCCGGTGTTCTCGACCGTTGGGGAATCGGATATGAAGCGGCCAACACCTGGAATGATCAGATCATCTATCTCAGCATGGCCGGAGCTGGACAGGACGGACCGTGGCGCGACTTCGTCACCTTTGCCCCGACCATCCACGCCCTGTGTGGCCTCACGTATCTGACCAATCCACCCGGGCGTAAAGACATCGGCACCGGCCTGGCCCTGACGGACCACCTCAGCGGGCTCGCCGGCGCGCTGGCAGTTCTGGAAGCGTTGGAAGCACGCCAACGAATCGGAACAGGTCAGCGCATTGATCTGTCCCAACTGGAGGTCGGTGCGTATGCCCTGGGTGCTGCTTTTATGGATTTTCTGAGTAACGGTCGTGAGGCGCAGCCGCAGGGGAATCAGGACGCCTTTGTCGACCTCGTTCCCAATGATGTCTATGCCTGTCTCAATAACGAATGGCTCGCCATTACTGTCCACAACGATGAAGAGTGGCGTCGCCTGTGCAATGCCATAGGCACCCCCCAGCTTGCGACCAACGGCCGCCTGACGACGGTCGCAGGCCGACGGCAACACCGAACAGTTGTTGATGAAAAACTGCGAGTCTGGGCGGCCGGTCAGAATGCGCAGCACGCCATGCAACAGCTCCAAACAGCCGGCGTCTCGGCGGGGAAAGTCCAGACCGCCCAAGACTTGGCCGAGAGCGACGAGCAACTCGCGGCACGTCAGTGGCTCACCGAATTAGAACACCCTCTGCTCAACCGCCACCAGATTGATCGTTTTCCCGCGCTCTTCAGCCATACGCCGCTGGAGCCGTACCGTCCCGCTCCTTTTTTTGGTGAGCACAATTTTGAGGTCTATGCCGAGCTGTTAGGCATGTCCGAAACGGAAGTGGCCGCTGCGATTGGGGATGGATTATTTGCGTAGGGCAATAGCGGAAAGAACAGCCCGAAGATCAAGCGCGACTAAATCGAAATGCAAGAGATTGGTACAGGAACCTACTTTCTAAAATGAACCCATCTCCGCCCGGACATGAAGTGTCCGGGCTACATAACGACGCCGGCTCAAGCCGGCTAGCCCCATTGATGGGGCGCTATCTTGTAGCCCGGCAACTTTATCGCCGGGCGCAAGTGAGCAGAGGAACGTCCCTGGGTGAAAACACCGATTGTCATGATTGTGTACAAATCGTCGAGACGGAGGCGACGATAGCCGTCGGGACGGGCGGTCTGGCGCGGATCGTGCTGGGGGATGCGAGCTCGAGTAAGCTGCTGCCGTATTACCGGGCACAAGAGGGTGTGGCCACGATCCTGGGGCTGGAGAGTATCGGGATGCCGCCGGGGGAGCTGCCGGGTCAGGAGGGCGCATTGGGGGCGGGCACGGGGGTAGACGTACTGGTGCATGTGGCGGTGTTCGACGTGCGTAGTGTGCATGAGCTGGACTTCTCGTTATGTCTGTCGCCGTTTGTCTTTGGGTTTGTGGTGTTCCAAGAGAGCGTGCCGAGTGCGGGGCAGCTAGCGGAGTGAGGGCAGCAGGGGCAGAAAGTGGCGGTCGTTACGGTGGCGGGGGATCATATTCCAGGCGAGGGGTATGTGACGTTCAAAGCGATCCAGGCGTTTACGTCGCGCGATGGGAGTTGCAGGCAAGGGGCGAGTGTACTGACGCCGTATGGGCCGGGGGCCGCGGGGCCGTTGGCGGGCTGGGCGATTCTGCAAGATGTGAGCACGGGCTTTTTTTGTACAGAACTGCCGGTCGTGACGGCGCTGATAGACAGTGGGACGGGGGTGGCCAGTGGCGGGCTGGGGGCGGTGGGGCTGATGCCGGCGGGCAATGCGGTGGTGGTGCGCTACGATGTGAACCCGGCGTTTGGCTTAGGGACCGAGCTGTTTGTGTGGCTGGCGAGCAATGCGCGCGATGTCCAGGGGACGCTGGTGCGGACGGAGC
Organism: Binatia bacterium; assembly: GCA_963666315.2. GTDB lineage: Bacteria > Desulfobacterota > Binatia > Bin18 > Bin18 > Bin18. The sequence goes on along the minus strand of CAXXHG010000021.1, from coordinate 117,740 downwards.
GCGTGGCAGGGTTTTTACAGTGTGAGTACGAGCTCCAGATTTCGACCCCACTCTTGCTTCCGGACGAGGTGAACGTGCTCAATCCGGCGCCGTTGGGGAGGGATCAGGCAGTGCACCCAGGGGGCAATATCGGGGGGGGGGGGGGGGGGGGGGGGGGGGGGGGTGCGGTTCACGCTGCCGGCGGCGGGGATCGTGTGGAGCCACGTGCACCAGGTGAGCCAGGGAAACCAGCATTTTCGGGAGTACTTTTTGGGCTACCTGCTGGGGTGTAACGCGTTTGTGAGTGAGACATGTCCCTAAGCACGTTTCCCCGTCTGCTACTGTTGCCCCTGCTGCTGTTCAGTGTGGGCGTGTGGGCGGCGCCGAACCCGGTGGTGACGCTGTTCATCGACGCGGATGGCGATGGGGTAGTGAGTGAGGGGGATACGCTCCGTTACACGGTGACGATCAATAATACAGGGGATATGACTGCGGAGAACCTGGTGTTCACCATTCCGCTACCGCCGCATGGGACGCCGGCGCCGCCGACGGCGAGTCCGGTCGCGCCGTCCGATCAAAGTGTCAACGTGGCCCGGGGGGATATGGTGACGGTCACGCTGGTGGCCAGTGATGAGGACAATACGCCGCCAGGCACGGACCCGATTGGGTTTGTGGTGGTGGCGCCACCGAGCAATGGGACGACCCTCATCACGCCGGTCAATTCGACGACGTCGACGCTTAAGTACACACATGATGGGAGCGCGACGAATACGGATGAGTTTCGGGTGAAGGCGGTGGACAGTAGTGGGACACCGTCGAATGAGACGCGTTCTAAGATGGGGCAGAACGACCGCGGATGAAGTTCGGCTCGCGCTCCTCACGCAGCGCCTTCAGCGCCTCTTTATGATCCTGCGTCGTGAGCGTCAGCGCTTCGTAGGCCAGGCCGGCATCCATGATCAAGTTGGCCTGCTGTTTCAGCCACTTGTTCACCGCCAGCTTGCTCCACCGGATCGCCCACGTCGGCCCATCCGCCAACCGCTGCACGAGTTCGCGCGCCTTCGGCAGCACCTCCTCCTGGGGCACAGCATGGTTGACGAGGCCGATTTGGGCCGCCTCCGCGCCCGTGAGGGAATCGCCCAGCATCAGTAATTCTTTTGCCCGGTTAGGACCGATCAGCAGCGGCCAGATCACGGCCCCGCCGTCCCCAGCAACAGCACCTATGGAGACATGGGTATCGGCCAGCTTCGCGGTTTCAGCCACCACGGTCACATCACACAGCAAGGCGACGTTGGCCGCGAACCCGAGCGCGTCACCATTCATCGCTGCGACGATCGGTTGTTCGACATCGAGCAGGTTCTCGATCACCCGGCGGCCATCGGCCATCACGATCCGTCGCCCGCCGCGGCCCTTGCTCTTGGTCGGCTTTTCGCGGCTGGTCAGGTCGCCGCCCACAGAAAACGCTTTGCCTGCACCTGTCAGCAAGATTGCGTTGACGTCGCGATCCTGCGCCAGGTCCAGCCAGATTTGCTCGAACTCGTGGTGCAGCGCTGCGTGAACGGCATTCAGCTGGTCGGGCCGGTTGATGGTCACTGTGGCCACCCGTTCGGCGACCTCGATCTTCAGATACTCGTACTCGCTGTAGTCCATCATAGGTTCACGACCTCCTTTTGCTCAACGTCCTACCACTAGTGAAGTGAACGTATCAAGTTCCAGGGAGTGCTCGCCAAGTGCTCTCCTGGTCGTGCTAGTCTCGCCCCGTTCTTTCACTTGACTACCGCAGGGTTGCGGAGTACGGATGGCGATGAGGTGAGGAGACGCAGGAACTGCGTTGTGTGAACAGGATGCGATATTGACTCGAAACCAAGGAGGGGACAGATATGCCAGCACAGAAACCCGAAGAGTGTGATCTGCTTTTGCTCGAAGCGCTGGGAAAGGAAGACCTCGACGCGGCGGTAGCCCTATACGAGCCGAATGCCACGTTTGTGGTGTCGGCCGACCAGGTGGTCACCGGCCAGGCTGCGATCCGCGAGGTGATGCAGGGCTATATCGCCGCCAAGGCAACGTTTAACGTCGAGGCGGTCACGGCGATCCCAAGTGCTGATGGGTCTGTTGCGGTCACGCGGGTGAAAGGCAGCAGTACCAGTCCAGGCCCGGATGGGAAGCCGGTCACGACGCCGCTCCATAGCGTCGAGGTCGTCCGCAAGCAACCCGACGGGACATGGCTCCTCATCATCGACGACCCCAGTGGGGAAGGTCTGAAGTAAAGCGCGCATTACACCGCCGCTCTCTCACTTCCTACTCAGCAGAAAAGGCCCGCCCTGCAACGAAGCAGGGCGGTTAGAAAGTCTAGGTTAGTTGAGTTCATACAGCTGCGCAGCATTCCCAACCACGTGCTTGTACATATCCGACTCCGACAGCCCATCGGTGACAATCGTAGGGGTGTCCATACTGCCCTCATACGACTACTCGGATCAATCTTCCTGTAGGAGCTGAATATCCTTGAACAGCTCCAGCGCCGCCGGGTTGGCGAGCGAGGTCAGGTTCTTGACCGGTCGGCCGAGGAGCACGTCGCGGACGGCGAGTTCGGAGATTTTACCGCTCTTGGTACGCGGGATGTCCGCGACCTGCATGATCTTGGCCGGGACATGGCGGGGGGAAGCGCCAGAGCGGATGCGCGTTTTGATGTCTTTCTCCAGCGCCTGCGTCAACTCCAGGCCGTCCTTCAGCGTAACGAACAGGATCACCCGCACGTCGGCCTTCCAGTCCTGTCCAACCGCCAGGCTCTCGACCACGCCTTCGACCTGCTCCACCTGACGGTAGATTTCGGACGTGCCGATGCGTACGCCGCCCGGGTTGAGTGTCGCATCAGAGCGACCGTGGATGATGATCCCGTTATGGACCGTACGCTCAATCCAGTCACCATGGCACCACACAGACTCAAAGCGATCGAAATAGGCATTGTGGTATTTGCTTCCGTCGGGATCATTCCAGAAACCCACCGGCATACTCGGGAACGGCTGGGTACAGACAAGCTCACCCGCCCCTGCGCCGGCCGGGATGGGTAGCCCGTCCTCGCCAAACACAGCCAACGCCATGCCCAGTCCAGCCTCTTGGATTTCCCCGCGCCAGACCGGAGAGACCGGGTTGCCCAACATAAAGCAGGATATGAGATCCGTCCCGCCGGCGATCGAGGCCAAATGCACATCGCGCTTGATCGCATCGTACACAAAATCGAAACTCTCATGCACCAACGGTGAGCCGGTGGAAGTGATAGTTCTCAGTGCACTCACATCATGTGTGTCGCCGGGACGCAGGCCGTTTATCTTGAGCGCGTCAATATATTTCGCACTCGTGCCAAAGAGGGTGCAGTGGTGCGCACCGGTAAACTCCCACAACACATGTCCGTCGGGGTAGAAGGGCGAGCCGTCGTATAGTAGCAGCGTGGCTTCACTCGCCAGGGCCGAAACCAGCCAGTTCCACATCATCCAGCCACACGTCGTGAAATAGAACACCCGGTCAGCAGGACGAATATCGCAGTGCAGGCGGTGTTCCTTGAGATGCTGGATCAGCGTCCCACCCTGGCCGTGGACAATACATTTTGGGGCACCCGTGGTGCCGGAGGAAAACATGATGAACAACGGATGATTGAAAGGCAGGCGGGTGAAGGCGATCTCCTCAGCCGCACACGGCGCAATGAAATCGTCCTGGCTCACAGTATCTGTCAGACCTCTCAGATCGGGACTGTCCGACACAAAGGGGACAATGACCGTTTTTTTCAGGCCTGTCAGTTGGCGCTGAACGCCGCGGACTTTGGACAGGCAGTCGACCTTTTTGCCGTTGTAGAAATACGCATCAACCCCAATAAGAACGGTCGGCTCGATCTGTCCGAATCGATCTAGCACTCCCTGTACCCCAAAATCCGGCGAGGCCGAGGACCAGACCGCCCCGATGCTGGACGCTGCGAGCATGGCGATGATCGTCTCCGGCATGTTTGGCATATAACCCGCAACGCGGTCGCCTTCTTGCACCCCGGCGCCTTTCAGCGCGTGTGCCCAGCGGCTGACACGGTCATACAGTTCGGCAAAACTCACACTCCGCTCCGCCCCGGTCTCAGGGTGGAAAATCAAAGCAGTCTGGCTATCACGGCGTCGGAGCAGGTTTTCGGCGTAGTTCAGACGGGCCTGCGGGAAAAATTGCGCTCCCGGCATTTTGCTGCCGTCGTGCAGCAAAACGCCACCCTTCTCCCCAATAACACCACAAAAATCCCAGACGGCAGACCAGAATGCGCCCGGATTTTTAACCGACCATTCCCACAGAGAGTGATAGTCGGGAAAGTCCTGCTGGCCAACGCGGCGCATGAACTCGGCCAGCTGCGTCTGCCGGGCTAATTCCGGCGTCGGGGTCCAGAGCGGTTGATCCTTTTCCGTCAGCGATGGTGTGGGTACCTGTTGTGTCATGTGTCCGCCAGTTTTCGTGTCGATTGCCCTTCATGTATCGGATCTGATGTAATGTGTCGATCATTCTCGAATATCCGAATTCTTTCAGTAACTTAGCCAGCTTCGTATTTTCGCTCACAGCCGCCGGTTGCGGCTGGGTTGCGGATGGTTGCCTCTTCCAGCCCATCCAGCTTGTCCACAGCCGCTTTGTTGCCACCCGGTACGAGGTGCCCGTAGGTGTCCACCGTCATCTTGATCGAGCTATGGCCCATCTGCTCTTTCACGTAGGCTAGGGATTCACCGTTCTGGATCAACAGGCTTGCGAACGTATGCCTGAGATCATGGACATGGATCTGCCGAAATCCCGCCTTCCTCAAGAGTGGGCCCCAGATACAGCGGTAGACGTTTGTCCGATCCATTAGTCGGCCCGATCTCGTTGGGAAGAGCAACCGGGGTGCCGGTACCCCACTTTCTAGCGCACGTTTGCCTTGCGTCACACGAAGCCGCTTCAATGTGTCAGCGAGGCCCTGGCTCATATCGACGCGCCGTGATTTGCCATTTTTCGGGCTACCGATCCGACCCCTGTCTGCGGTCTTGCTGACGTGGATAAAACGCCCGTCGAAGTCGATATCGACCCATTCCAGCGCCAGGGCTTCCCCAATACGCAAGCCACTCTTGGCCAAGAGGGAGATGAAGGGATACCGAACCGGTAAATACTCTTGGCAGCAGCGCAGCAGGGCTCCGAGTTCCTCCTTGGTGAGAAAGTCAGCCGGGCGCTGGTCGGATTGCTTTGCACTGCCAATCTCACCTGCAATGCCGCCGGCCGGATTACGGAGCAACAGCTCGTCTTTCACGGCGAACCGAAATATGCTGCTGAGCGGGATCAGGATACTCATGATCGTATTGCGCTTCAGTTGCGTGGCCACCAAACCGTACGCAAAGGCACGGACATCCTTCGGCGCAATATCGCGCAACAGCCGATCGCCAAACGCCGGAAGTAAATACAACCGCCCGACACATTCATACGCCACCATCGTGCTGGGCTTGGCAGAACCTGCGACGTAGGTATTGAGCCAGCGGTCGTAATAGTTAGCGAAGCTGACTGCCTGTTTCGCGTCTTCTTCAGCAAGCGAGAACTGCCCCAGTGCCAGCTTCGCCCGAATCTTCTCCGCCACTTGGTCAGCCGCCCGTTTACTGGGGCCGATGCACTTGGCCTTGCGTTTGTTGTTGTGGTCAATGTAAACCCACCACAGCTCTTTCCGTTTGCGAACTTTTACTGCCAAAGTTTACCTCCTGACTTTCGTCACATTAGCCGCTTCAGCCACGGGCTACGTATAAAAATCTATTCGCTGGGCGGCATCTCACCTTCCGCGTGTCCTATCTCGGTGTGGTTTCTGCACGGGTGTGTTCTCGTCTGTATAGTACAAGATCATTATAAATTACCTGAACGATAATGTCGAGGATATTTTAATAAATACGTTGACATTAGGGCGAACAGAATCTATCTTCACTGCGGAGGACGCGGCGAAATGGCAGAGGAACAAATTAGAGTGATTGAGCGGGTGATTCAGCCCCGGAGTTATACGAAAAAAATCGTCATCGTGAAAAAGGTTTGCCCGGTCTGCGGCGAAACGTTCGAGGGGGTCCGGCAGAAGCGCTATTGTCGCCCTGCCTGCAGCGCCCGAGCGGATTACCAACGGCATGCCGTCAAGCGCCGGAAAAACCGCGTGAAACGATACCGCGAGGAGAAGAGGCGCTCGTCCACCTCGTAGCCCCGCCTCTAACCCGGCCAAGAAGAATGGGGTTCCGCAGTACGACGAGTGGCATCACTCGGTGATATTGCGCCTTCCACAGCGAAATAAGCGAATATAGGGGGGCTTATTCCGCTCTTTCCGTTGGTTTCTGCCAAAGTCTGTGTGTATACTGACCTGGGCCAGAAGCGGAACGTTCCTGTGAAATCATTTACCCACGTAAGAGATTCTCGTACGGCGTTTAAGGGGGGCATGATGCAAACGCGAGTACTATGTGGAATCATCGGTGCGCTGATGTGGATGGGCACAGCGACAGCGAGTGTCATTGAAGTGCCGGGCGCCAACGAAGAGATGAGCGGGATTTATTTTTTCGCCGGGTGGAAATGTGCCCAAGGGGCATTGAGTGGGCGGATCGACGGAGGGGCAGCTTTCCCTCTCGCCGGTCTCATTGATCGTCCGGATACGGAGAGTGTCTGCAATGACACCAACAACGGCTGGATTGCCCAGTACAATTTTAATCGGCTCTCGCAAGGTACTCATACCTTCCAAGCCTTTGATGGAGCCGCGAGTTTTGCATCCGTCACCTTTCAGGTTGTCCACTTTGGCTCGGGGAATTCAAAACCGGCATGACCGGGTCAGGGACATCCACCCTGTCGGATGGATCGACAGCAGCGCTGACGTGGAGGCAATCACTCCAAGCATTTGTCGTGACAGAGGCAACCCCGGGCCCGGTGATTCCAACCCCGGACCCGGGGTTTCCAAATGTCGCTGGCACCTGGGCAATGTCGCTCTCGTTCCTGACCGAAGACTGTAACTTTATTGAGGTACCCCCCGATCTGCCCACCCAGCTCGGTGGAACACTTTCCGTGTCCCAGAACGGCAGTGCACTTACCGTCCTGAGCGGCTCGTCCACCTTCACCGGCGATCTCGAAATGAATGGAGACTTTGTTCTCGTCGGCGAGGCTTCTGTGAGCACGGCGGAATCGTGTACGTACGCGTTGATAGCTGGTTTTGCTGGTAATTTTCTGGACGGATCCCTGGTCTTTCTCATACTGGCGGATCGGGTCAGTGGATCCTGCGCCGGATTGTCTCTTCCTTGTTTTATCGGGTACTCCGGATCCGTGGAGGCGGCATAAGTGCAGTTTCCCTGGACGAGCCGGGCCCTGACCCGGTCCGGGATGTACTGGACGCGATGGTAGATGCGTCACGGAGTGAGTAACGAGTTACCGGCACCGGGCGGTTGTGCGTCTTCTCCCCCTGCACACAGAAAGGTAAGCATGTAGCACTGGGTCATAGGGAATTGCTGACCTTCTCACTCCCACCGAAGCAACGTGCGCTGCGTTCCCCAATCCTCTCCAGCAATCTGACTTGGCGTTAACTCCGAAGCTTTCGCCAAGTCAGAGCCACAGTAGCGACACTTCAGAGCGGCCGCTTTGATCGTCTCTGCGCAGAGCGGACATGTTTTCACGTCTCGTGGTGTGGTGACCATATGGTCACCACACCACGAGAGGATATCTTCAACTAGAGTGCTCGCGCTATGTAGAGCCCTTTAGGCAGCTGGAAAATGTGGCTTTTTTAGACTTTTCGGCATGAAAAGCGCCTCTACGGTCCCGGATAGTACGCCCAGTTCTCTCCGAATCCCCGTGAAAGTCCCGCGAATTTTCACAACGGGCAAACGGACCGCCGGAGACACCCGTTGACACTCGGGAGGGCCGAGTCTTAGTCTGTTCGCAACGGTGCTCATGGCCACCGGCCGCTGAACGAGACTAACAGAGATACAAAACCAGAAGGGGATCACTGTGCGCGCGGTACTATTGATTCTACTGTGCCTAATTGCTGCTCCCGTGCACACCCTCACCGTCGGTATTCCAGGAGCAGGACAGGGTGATGAGCGGGATCTTTGTCATATCCGCTTGGGACTGCATACCGGGCGTGTACACCGTGCAGTTTGATGGTGGAAGCATCATAGAACTGTCCTATGGATCGGAACGACTCGATACGCCCTGCACCGATCCAAACAATGGTATCGTCTCCATTTTCAACTACAACCTACTCGGGCAAGGGTCACATACCGCAGAGTTTTTTCGGGATGGCGTCAAGATTGCCACGGTGACGTTTCAGGTTGTGACTTCGGGTGTGGAATTCCTGACTGGCGTGTCTGGGACTGGGGTGGTGACGCTCAGCAACGGACAGGACGTCACAGTCCAGTGGTCTCAGGGGGCGCAGGGATTTATAGCGACAGGGTATACGCAAGCAAATCCGCCTGCTCCGAGTGGCCTGTGTGTCACGAAAACAGCGACAGTTGACGACGACTCTGGCGTATTGGGTTCCGTTGCTGAACAAGCAACGTGGGTTGTCACCAATCCCTGTGACGGCGAGACACTCGTTATCGATATTACACCCCTCACGTCTGACGGGTTCTTCGCCTGTAGTGGACGTCTCGATTTCGTCCAAGGAGGCGTTCAATTCAGTTCGTCCTCGTTTGACTGGTTCGACCGCAACACGCTAGACGGTGTGTGCGATACGGTTTTGTCTGGCCTGACAAAACAGACGACTGTTGACATTGGGGGTAACATAACCACTCTGAACTTCTTGGAGCCCTTCAATATATTCTACGCGGACGTACTGATCTTCGAGTTCCCGTAATTTCGAGAGTGTCGATGCTCACCAACTATTCCCTGGTGCATCCAGCAGTGACAGAGGTCATCGTTGAATCGCTTGTATACGAGCCGCCCGCTGCTCCAGTATTGCGGCTTCCCGATCCCGTTTCATGGCTGGATAAAGGAAGGCCAGGTTTTTCAGGCTCGTCGCCACAGCGGGATGGGCCGGCCCCAGCGCCTTCTCCCCTATCGCCAGCGCCCGCTTATAGAGCGGCTCGCCCTGCGCGTAGTGGCCTTGGGTGGAGTAGAGCAAGGCCAGGTTGTTCAGGCCCGCAGCCACATTAGGATGGTCTGGCCCCAGCGCCTTCTCGACTATCGCCAGCGCCCGCTTATAGAGCGGCTCGGCCAGCGCGTAGTGGCCTTGGGTTCGGTAGACCTCAGCCAGGTTGTTCAGGCTCGCAGCCACATGGGGATGGTCTGGCCCCAGCGCCTGCTCGTATATCGCCAGCGCACGCTTATAGAGCGGCTCGGCCAGCGCGTAGTGGCCTTGGGTTCGGTAGAGCTCAGCCAGGTTGTTCAGGCTCGTCGCCACAGCGGGATGGTGTGGGCCGACGTTTTTCTCTGCTACTTCAAGGGCCTTTTTGGCAACTATGACGGCACGGCCATATTGGCCCTTATCATACAGCTGCTGCGCTTCCTCATTCAGGATGTCCCATTCAATGCCTACCTCACTGGGAGATACCGGCAACGGCCACAACAGCAACACTACCGTGATGATGGTCGGGATGTATTTCACGGGTCCTTCCTAGCAGAAGTTAGGCGGTTTCTCGATGAGCAAATATCCCTCAGATGCTCACTCGCTGCGTTAATACATACCAGGGGGTGCGTCCCGGTGAGATGCCCACCAAGGCCGCAAGAGACAGGATGGACGTTTGGATTTTAGCCCATTTTTCTTACGTCCGCGCAAACGAGATAAAAACCCTAGCCGGATTAATGGTTTGGAACATGGGCTATAGCACCGGCCTTACCGGGCCAGTGAGGATTGAAACGTCCGCGATGAAGCAGCGCTCGGTGGTGGCGGTTTATCTACATCGAAAACGGCTATGAACGGAAGAACATCACAGAGAGTTAGTTACGGATAGGTTGCGGATTGTGCGCCGCTTTGCGGCATTCTGCACACCACACCCCGCTAAGTTATTGGAATCTCACAGGTTGTATTCATGTATCGGATCTGATGCCAATAGCAAAGAGCGCGCAAACGGATAGCGATGCACGTTTCTCCTTGCCAAAAAGGCGCTCCGGCACTATTGACTCCCTCTTCCAGAAAAGAGGATAACAGCCAGAGGCAGTCAAAACGGCAGCAAGGCGCGTAAGTCAGAGAAAAGGGGGGAATAATCTATGGCAGCGACAGCAGAAAACAAACCAGAAGCGAATAACATTTTTCAAAAAGCCATTGAAACCACGATCCGTGAGAACGGCGAGCTGGGCATACAGGTCGCCGTCTATCTTGATGGCGAACAAGTCGTAGACGTCTGGAGCGGCATTGCCGATGAAACCACCGGGCGAGAGGTTGATGCTGACACTCTCTTCCCCTCCTTCTCCGTGATCAAGGCGACCACGGCAACCGCGCTGCATCTCCAAGCCGAGCGTGGCCTGATCGAGTATGATGCGCCTATCGCTCACTACTGGCCCGAGTTCGCCTCGCACGGCAAGGACAAAGCCACCATCCGGGACGCATTGAGCCACCGTTTGGGTATTCCCTTCATGCCCGAGGGCGTCACGCCGGAGCTCATGAGTGACTACGGCTGGATGGTCGATCAATTAGCACGCATGAAGCCCGCTTTTGAGCCCGGAACCGAGAATGGATACATGTGTTACACCTTCGGCTGGGTGATTGCCGAGTGTGTGCGCCTGACCGATCCCAAACAGCGGCCGTATGGCACCTTTGTACAGGAAGAAATCTGTGCCCCGCTGGGGATCACCGATCTCTGGATTGGTATTCCTGAAGAAGTAGAACCACGCGTCGCCCGGCTCAAGAACGCCGCTCCACTCCCACTGCCGGCAGACGCGCCGATACTCCTAGCTATGCCGCCTCAGGTCGGCGCGACCGAGGAGGTCTTTGGACGTTCTGATATGCGGGGCGGGTGTATCCCAGGCGCGCACGGTATCATGAACGCGCGCAGCTCAGCCCGGCTATTCGCAATGCTGGCCAACGGCGGTGAGCTAAACGGCGTACGCTTATTGTCCGAAGAGCGGGTCAACACTTTCAGCACTCCGCGCCCGGATACTGATAAGCCGGACACTGTCCTCGGTTTGCCGATCCGCATGGGGACCGCAGGACTGTGGCTCGGTGGAGTGAAAGATCCTCGCTATCCGTTCCGTCTGGCTGGTCACAATCCCCGCACGATCTTCCATCCGGGCGCAGGGGGAGCGATTGCCTGGGCCGACCCGGATGCCCGCCTGGCGGTCGCCATTTGTCACAACCGGATGACCAACACCCCAGGTGATGTTTTTCAGCCCATCCGGGATGCGGTCGAGCAGGTCTTCGGGGCTGTGTGAAGGAGCCCCCATGATCATCGAGCAGCCCAGCGGCAATTACACATTCATCAAAAGTGCTGGCCCTTTTTCTGCGGGATGTCGCGCCCTGCCCGGCTACGAGATTGTGCATGCCACCTTTCATCCGCTGCCTGCCCTAGAAAAAGGCTATGATTTGATTGCGCGTCACCTCCAACATTTCGCGCGGCCTATTCAGGCACTGTGTGGGCTGGAGTTGCGCATCCCGCAGCCGCTCTCCGCCCAGGGGTTTACTGAGTTTAATGCGCCGTATACCAAGCGACTTGTAGACTGGAACATCCTCGTGGACGGTCTCAACCCTACAGCGCGGACCAATGTCGCCCTTGCTGTGCAGCCCGTGGCTGAACCGTCAGTGTACGGGTTTTCCTACACTGTTCCTACGGACCACGACCGCCCCACGTTTCTCCTGTCTGGGGCTGCCGAAATCCGGCGGTCTGAAAAAGGGTCTGAAATCGTGAGCCACGGGGATGTGTCTGTCCAGGGTCTCAGCCAAAAAATACAGTATATCCTCCAAACTCTGGAAGCCCGCTTACAGCAGCTGACAGTCGCCTGGACGGATGTCACGGCCGTCGAGCTGTATACCGTTCACAATATTCATCCCTTGCTTGAAACAGTGTTGTTACCAGCTGTGGCGAGCGGGAGTCATTACGGACTACGCTGGCACTACGCCCGTCCGCCGGTGGTGGGGGTTGAGTGCGAGATGGGCGCCCGGGGGGTGTATCAGGAATGCGTACTGCCAGGCTGAGGCGGCTGCATGTCACACTCCAGTCTAGCTGGACGTTGTCTAGTGGTGATTGAGCCAATTTTGATAAGTCAACGTGGCTTACAGTCCTTGGTATGAATCAAAGCCATCTAACGTCCAGGATTACCGGGCCGGGAGTTGACGTGAACGAGCGAAGCGAGCCAGCCCTGCTGTTCCGGGCGCCTGCGCGCTCAAGGTATTTCCGGTCGGCGATGGTTGCCTTCTCGTTATACACCGCCACATCATGATACTGACCGCAGAGCACGTCGATATGCGTCGCCATGTGAATGAGATGCCCGGCATCCGGAACCAATTCGCGTAATTGGTCCGCCGCACGCAACGCTTTCTGTGGGAACGGGGACATCTCCATCAGATGGACGTAAAGATGTAGCAGGCCTGGATGGTCCCAAGATGCCGGAATGTTAGCACACGCCTTCTCCAACACCTCTACAGCCTCGGCCGTACCGGCGCCTGGTGCAATGCCGCCGCTTTTTAGGTCCCACATCCGCCACGGGGTTCGGTTCATGATCGCTTCGACAAAGATCGTGCACACGTCGGGGTCGTCCGGATACGCCTCGTACACACTGCGCATGGTGTCGGCGAAATCGTCATTCCAGCCTGATTGGTCTTCGATCGGGTTGCGCTGTGGATAGCGCACAGGCAATGCACGGATTAAATCCTGCTCAAGCGCCGTTGCGCTATGAGCATGTGACAGCGCCAACTGCGTCGCGTCGTAAACCGCGCCAAACGCCTGCGCCTTGCCAGCCGGATCGTAGAGATCGTAGAGATCCCATGGTAGGTTATAATTAGGACCAGGGGCATAGGCGACACCCCAATACGCCATGGCGCACGTTGGATCGTTTTCAATCGCCTTTGCAAAGCATTCAATCGCCTCCTGGTGGTTAACCAGTTAAGCCCCCGATCGAACCATAACTGGGCCTCCGGAGAATGGGTGGTGATGCTTCGTTTCAATGCGCCGAGGTCGTAGTAGCTCATGTCCTTTTCCATTTCGGTTTGAATTTCTTGATCAAATGCTCAAATCGATCCGTGGGAAGCGATAGATGAGGTATGCTATACGGTGGCAACAACTCACATGTCAATCTTTTCGGGTGTCCGCTGACAAATGTCAGCCACGCAATCGTTGCGGGGACAGCCGTTCGGCCGAGATCCCCAGCGCGGCAAGAGGCTCGGGCATGGGCTGGCCGAGGAGTATGGCACCGCACGCCTGGCCCATAGCCCCTGCGGTCTGGATGCCATAGCCACCCTGGCCGGCCAGCCAAAAGAACCTCGGTGCCGCTGTATCAAACCCGCCAACCAACTCCCCGTCAGGAACAAAGGAGCGTAAGCCCGCCCAGGTTCGAGTCGGTCGGCGGATCGTCATGCTGGTGGCTTCTTCAATCCGAAATATCCCGGTTGCAATATCGATTTCCTCGGGCCGGACGTCATGCGGCACCATCGGGTCGGCGTTAGCCGGCGAGCCCAGCAGCATGCCTGCCTCTGGCTTGAAATAGAACAACTCGTCGACTGCCACAACCACCGGCCACTGGGCTATCTCGTCCACGTTCTCGGGTGGGGCGAATATGAACGCGCTGCGGCGTTTGGGCACGAGTCCGACCGGCGGGATACCGGCCAGCTTGGCAGTCTCGTCACACCAAGCACCGGCGGCATTGATGAGCGTCGCGGCCGTGAAGACGCCCGCAGTTGTTGCAATCTGCCAGACTCCGTTCTTGTGGGCGAGCTCCGTGACTTCTGCCGATGTCATGATCTCGCCGCCATGCTGCTTGATGCCTTTCAGAAACCCCTGGTGTAACGCATGCACGTCGATGTCAGTTGGATCCGGTTCGTAAATTGCCCCGGCTAAGCGCTCGGCGCGTAACACCGGCACGTGAGCCAGGGCTTCGGATGGCGACAGGCGATACACCTCGGAACCCACGTCGCGAGCAATAGCATAGCATTTATCGAGCAGAGCTTGGTGCGCTTGGTCGCCGATTTGGAGTACACCACGCCGGGTGAGGATAGGCTGTTCAGTGAAACCCGGAGGTGGAGCTTCGTAGAATGGTCGGCTACCCACGGTAAGCGCCCGGACCAACGGTGGGCCGTAGGTTTCAATGAACATCGCCGCTGAGCGGCCGGTCGTGTGATAGCCCGGCTGGCTCTCACGCTCCAGTACCAGGACGTCCGCATGCTGAGACAACCAGTAGCCGACCGATGCACCAGCCATCCCTGCCCCGATGATGACAAAACGGTTCTGCATTATCTCGCCCCCCTCGTCAGCAGACAAACTGATCCCTGTAAACTTATGCTGGATTGGCTCACTGAGTAAAGACGCTCCGGAGATGATTCTGCCTTGCGTCGCTCCGCTCTTGTCACACATTGAAGACACGGCTGCCCGGGCAAAGCCAATGCATTGTTGAAAGAATTTGTATAAACGTGCAAGCTAAAGAGAGAGTAAGGGTCATCCGGCTCGCCGCCGAGTGACTCTTGTGACACGCATGGCGCAGACCGCAGCAAGACCGCATGAGTGAACAGCAAGTCTTTCCCCTGGCCCAACCGAAAAAGCGAAGTCGTTTTCTTTGGTCGGCCATGCTTATGCTGGGCGGCGCCGTGCTTGGCTATCTCGGACGGGGTCACATCACATTTTTGATCAACGAGGCTGTCCCTGTCCTGATCCAACTGACCCACACTCGCAATGAGCTGTCAGATATGGCGGATGAAATAGCGGGTCTGATTAACGACCTCAAAAAGAGTGGCGACCCAGCCAGTGCGGATAGGGTGGTTGTCTACGCAGCACGCTATGCCAGCTCTAAAGCGAGCCGGACGTCGCCCCCCCTTGTCGTCTCGCTGGGAAGGAATCGGCCCAATAATAGAGCCGCTTGCGCGCTCTTAGAGGCTGAGGCCCGCAGCGCTCAGCGTAGCCTCGGCGAGCATCTTCAGCATTTACGCATGCTCCATGCTACGCAGGGAGGCAAATCAAAGGAAGCATTGCCAGAGTCAGGCAAGCAGCTCTACCTCATTTCCATTTTTATGCCGGGGCGAGCATCGCACGGGCCTTCGCAGGTGTATGTGACCGCAGCGGGCAGCGCACAGCTGGTGGGCAAAGATGTTCAAGCGCGCATACAGACGATATGCGACAGCGTCTGAGATGACACGGAGTGAGGGCAGCAGCCAAGACACATTGATACATTCACTCGGCCACTCCAGCACTCTGGCACTCCGGCAGACAAATCAGGAGTCGTGTCGGCCTCGTACCCCTTGCGCGCTCTCACCCTACCCCTCTAGAATGCCGGGCTAATTGAACGCTAAGGGAGGAACACACAATGGCTACAGCCAAGCAGGTATTTGATCCACTGGATTCGGCTTTGATCCGTACGGACAAAAAGCCATGGATCCAAAGTGGGGATGGGAATGAATTTAAAGTGCTGCGGATCAGTAAAGAGACGGGCGCTTGGAGTGCCCTCATCAGAGCCAAAAAGGGGCAAGTGAACCCGCCCCATACGCATTTAGGCCCGGCCGATTTTTACGTCATCTCTGGCGGCTTTGACTATCGGGGCGGGTCCGCCCGAGCTGGAGATTGGGTCTACGAACCAGCAGGCGCCGTGCATGAAGCGACCTCACATCCGGTTGATACGGTCTATCTGGCCAACGTCTACGGCCCGGTCGGCTTCCACGACGAGAATGGCAATATTGCCCATGTGCTGGACTGGCGGGCCATTCAGTTGATGGTAGATGAGGCGAAGAAGAAGCGGGCCAAGGCCAAGGCGAAGCGGGCCGCGAAAAAGAGAGCCACAGCCAAAACCCGTGGGAGTCGCAGAAAAGCCGCCTGAAACAGTTTGTATGGGGCTTTACCAAGTCTCTTCACGCTCACCCGTGCCGCGTGAACGGCACGGGTGAGCGGTTTCTCCGAGTCAGCACCCTATACACATACAACTGCTTGTGCTCTAAGCGGCGGAGGATTGCGAGAAGCCGATCCCTATGCAATTCCTGACCACAGATCTGTGTGACGCGCACCCGGATCTCGTCCGTATTGTTGAACCGCTGTTTACGAATTACGGCGGCAAGGTCTGCTTCGGCGGCGAGATTGTGACCGTCAAGTGTCATGAAGATAATTCCCTGGTGAAAGAAACCGCCGGGAAGCCGGGTCTAGGGAAAGTATTGGTTGTGAACGGGGGCGGCTCCATGCGCTGTGCTTTACTCGGCGATATGATTGCGGCCACTGCACTCCGGAACGGCTGGGAGGGGTGTATTATCTTTGGCTGCATCCGTGATGTGGATGCCATCCGAGCATTGGATCTTGGAGTACAAGCGCTCGGCGTCATCCCCGTACGAACAAAGAAACGCGGCGTTGGCGACCGGGATGTCTCCGTCACTTTCGGAGGAGTCACCTTTCGTCCGGGCGAGTTTGTGTATGCCGATAATAACGGCATCATTGTGTCAGCCGAGCCGCTTATCACGTCAGGCTAAGTTTGGCCTTCCGCTTCCTCTTGAAATGCACGCACTGGGGCGACTCAAAACCCGCCTCAGGATGAACCGACTCGACACCCAGCCGTATACCTAAAGGACCACGCTCAATCGACAAGTCGAGGATGCGGCCATCACGTTCAATTTGGATGGGTACCAGAGCACCGGCCTCACCCGCTGAGCTGGCCTGGCACAGGTCTGACCATCCGTACACCCGCCCGCCTGCATAGCGCAGAATACGGTCTCCGGCCTGAAGCCGCCCCCCACGCAGCCGCGGACTCACCGATCACGGATTCCACAGTGACACGGTTGGATTTACCCGTGGCATACAGGAGGCGGTCATGGTCACGCTCATCAAGCTCAGCCCACAGAGCCTCAGCCTCCTGCTGTAGTTCAGCGCGCCATCCTGATAATTTTCCGTACCCAGCCACCCTTCTCGCATCGCTTGGTCGCGCAAATACATTTTATCCAAGGCAGACTGATTCAGCTGTTTGACGAGAGTCGCAGCAGTTGCGGGGTCGAACCCGGCGGCAGTCAACCTCGCAGCATCGACCTGGCGGGAAGGACGTTGTGCCCGTTGTGTCGCTGCTCGGTCCAGACGAGAGACGGTTTGTGTCAAAATAGCCACTTAATCGGTGAGAGCGGCTAAGCGTTCCTCTAGACGGCGTGTTTGCAAGGAGGTCTGCTCAGAAGATGGCGCAGCGGCAGCCGACTCGACGGGCTTTCCTGGTAGCGGTTGAGACAAGGCAGAAGCTGTAGGAGAGGGAGAGAGCAGCATCTGACTAGCCTGCTCATTCCCAGGCTCACCTGGTGTTTCAGAAGCAAAATGCTGGCCCAGTGCACCGGCACCAATGAGCAGGCCTAGTCCGCAAACTGTGACGACGAGTGTGTGACGCGCTGTCATGCGAAGCCCTCTTTTCCCGGAGTAAAATCCAACCTCTGAAAAAAGAGTCAGCCATTCAGAGAGCCGTGTCAATTAGGTTCTCACGGTTGTTGCAAATGCTACAGCATTTGACAATCTCTACCCTTTAGCAGGATAATCTGGCCCACTAAGGATGTAGGTATGAAACTCGGTGTCACCATGTCTCCGACCGATTACTCTATGCGGCCTAATGACTTAGCCCTGGCGTGTGAAGAGCGCGGTTTTGAGTCACTCTGGTTTCCCGAACATAGCCATATTCCTACGAGTCGACGTTCGCCTGTGCCCACGGGCGGTGAACTGCCTCAGGAGTATGCGCATACGCACGATCTTTTTATTGCCCTCACTCTCGCAGCGGCAGCCACAAAGACGATTAAACTCGGCAGTGGTGTTTGTCTCGCTGTACAACGTGACCCTATCATGTTGGCCAAAGAGGTCGCGTCTTTCGATCAACTGTGCAATGGCCGTTTTTTATTTGGTATTGGAGGTGGCTGGAATGCCGAGGAGATGGAAAATCATGGTGTTCCGTTTCATCAGCGCTGGAAGATTCTGCGTGAAAAAATTGAAGCCATGAAAGTGATTTGGACTCAGGATGAAGCTGAGTATCATGGTGAGTTCGTGGACTTTGACCCGATCTGGGCCTACCCGAAGCCCATCCAGCAGCCCTACCCGCCTATTCTTCTGGGCACTCTCTTCTCCGCCGGACTGCACCGCGTAATTAATTATTGCGACGGCTGGCTGCCGGTTGGCGCGACAGTGCAAGACTTGCCGGGAGCGATACACAAGCTCCGCAGTCAGGCCGAGCAAGCTGGTCGGCGGGTAGACGACCTGTCTGTTTCGATCTTTATGGCCCCGGATGATGCAACCGTTTTGCAGCAGTATCAGGACATGGGAGTCGAACGAGCTATTTTTTTCCTGCCGCCTGAGTCGGCAGACACCGTTATGCCGCTGCTCGATACGTACGCCGCCTTTCTTCCACAATTTCAAGGAAGGGCGGTTCACTAACTTCCTGTGAACTTCGACTCGCGCTTCTCTCTGAAAGCCTGTGCCGCCTCGCGGGCGTCTCCGGTCCCCATAGTTGCCCCTTCGAGGCTGAGAGACAGTGGGAGCACCAGATTCGAGACCATCTTGATGTATTTGTTGATGGGCACCTTGGATGCCGAGATCGCGCGGGCCGGTCCGCTGGCGAGTCGCTCCGCAATTTCCATGGCCTTCGGCATGAGCTCCTCATCGTCGACGACGAAATTGACCAGCCCCAAGCGTTCCGCCTCTTCTGCAGGAAGGCGATCGCCCGTCATCAGGAAATACTTGGCGCGATTCACACCCATGAGCAGCGGCCAGATCACCTGCCCGCCGTCACCGGCACCAATACCCATGCGGACGTGGGTATCGGCAAACGTCGCGCCACGGGCCGCCACCACGATATCGGCCAGAAGCGCAAAGTTCGCCCCGAGTCCCATGGCATAGCCGTTGACCGCGCTAATGACGGGCTTCGAGCAATCCAGAAGATTGTCGACGATCTGTCGCGCTTCGCGCATCGTCTGTCCGCCGCCAGTGACGGGAGACCCCTGCTGACCGCTGAAGTCACCCCCGGCGCAAAATGCGCGCCCTGCCCCCGTGACGAGCAGAACCTTCACGTCCGGGTCGGCGTCGGCGTCGAGGGTCAGCGTGGTCAGCTCGGTATGCATCCTTGCATTGATGGCGTTCAGCTTCTCGGGGCGGTTGAGGGTCGCGACCGCGACGCCACTCGTACCCTTCTCGATGAGAATCGTCTGATATCGGTCCTGCGTGAGCATGGATCCAGCCTCCTTTGTCGGATTCCAGCTTTACGGTATGCCCAGCTGCGCAGGTGGACAAGTAGTGCTCAGGCACGCGCCTCTGGGCGACGGCAACGATTCGCCAGGAATTGGGCCGCATCGCGAGACGGGACGGTACACGATACCCACTAAAACAGATACACCTCGCTATGGTTGTTGCCCATAAGTGGCAAGAAATACGGGATTGTTCCAACTGCCGAGCGAGATCGCGGACCAGACAGCGAGCCGGCCGCAACCGCCTTCCCTTCATCTCTCACTTACTGTTACTTCAGGAGTGGTAAGTTTTGAGAATCACTTCCCTTTCACTTTCAAGTGGCCTACTTTCCCCCTTATCGTTGCCGGCATCCCCCTACGGCAGGGGCGCCCAGCCGGGGGTACCGTCTTCAAATTGATCGTCGGTGAGCGGCTGGACCGCCGAGCCGTCAGACCGCATGAGGTAGAGATCTCCGTATGGCTGTGGATTGCCAGTGAGCGGCTGTTCATCTTTAAAACCGCCTCAGGCGCTGGCAAAACAAATCTACTGGCCATCAGGTGACCAGAGCGGATGCATGTCCAGACCTGGTGAGTGGGTGAGTTGTCTGAGGTCGCTGCCATCAGGCCGGATCGTATAGATCTCAAAGTCGCTGCTGCGGTTGCTGGTAAAGACGATCCGGTTGCCTCCAGGAGACCAGTGGGGAAACGTATCGGTGCCTGGTGAGGAGGTCAGGCGAGTCAAGCCTGTCCCATCCTTCCCTATGATGTACAGCTCTTTGTTCCCGTCGCGGGTTGAGCGAAAACCGAGCCGCTGGCTATCGGGGGACCAGCTTGGCAGGGCATCGTTTGCTGGATGCTGGGTGACATTGCGGACATATGAACCATCAGGGGCGGTGAGATAGATTTCGTTATCTGTGTTGCTGGCAGCAAAGACTCGGCCTCTCGTAAAGGCGATGGTATTGCCTTGCGGATACCAGGCCGGAGCGAACGCAGGCGAGAAGACCTCCAGACGGTCTGAGCCATCAATCCGCATGCGGGCAATCGTGCGAAAGTCTTGTGTGAAACTCAGTGCGTCTCCCTTTGGGCCGAACGAAGGGAAGGACCCGCTTATCCGCAGCAAACGAAAGCCAGGCGCTCGACTCCCCTGTTCTTTCACAGGTGGAATAGGACGAGTGGTACGGCGATGAAAGCTGCAGCTCGGCGATACGAAATCCTGGTCGCTGGGCATGGTAGACCAAGCGTTCGACCTCCAATAGATGGCTCGGATCTTTGAACGGTTCCATTTTCATTTGGGTTTTTCTCCGAAGAGTGCCAGACAGCGTTTTTGGATAGCCGTCGTGTGGAATACGTATCAAGCGCAACCCATAACCATTCCAATGCATAATAAAACATTGTAGGAGGGTGAGGAAAAGCGAAGGAGGCGGACATGAGCACGATAGTCCTACACGATTGTGTCATCTTCGATGGCCACAGTCCCGAGCTTCTAGAAGGGGCGGATGTATATATCGAAGATCCGGAGATCAAGGAGATCTCCGATCGTCCGCTCAAGACCGCAAATGCCCAAGAAATAAACCTGGGCGGCCGTTTTCTTATGCCCGGTCTGATCGACGCCCATTTCCATGCCTATGCCGCCCAGGTCAATCTCGCCAGCCTAGACGATTGGCCGATGTCCCTTCTGAGTCAACACGCCCGGACGCTTTTAGAAAGTGCGCTGCAACGCGGCTTTACCACCGTACGTGACGCGGCTGGCGCGGATTTCGGACTGGCCGCCGCGGTTGAGCAGGGCCTGATCAAGGGGGCGCGCATATTTTTCTCAGGCCGCGCCTTGAGCCAAACCGGCGGCCATGGGGACACACGTCCGGTCAAGCATTTTGAGCCCTGCGGGTGTGGATTTCAGGGCAGCCTATCGCAGGTAGTCGACGGGGTGGACGCCGTTCGCAAAGCAGCCCGAGAAGAGCTGCGTAAAGGGGCGCATCCGATCAAAATCATGGCAACAGGCGGTCTCTCGTCACCAACCGATCCGGTGTGGATGCTGCAATATTCGGACGAGGAGATCCGCGCGGCGGTCGAAGAAGCTGCCTCGCGGCGCACCTATGTCATGGCGCACGCGTATACTGCGGAGGCCATTGCCCGCGTAGTGAAGCTTGGGGTGCGATCCATCGAGCATGCCAATCTGATTGACCAACCAACGGCAGAATTAGTCGCCCAGCGGGGAGCGTATGTCGTCCCAACCCTTGTCACGTATGAAACCCTGGGTGAAATGGGGCAGGAGTTGGGCCTACCTGCGAGCAATATTGCTAAGCTCAAAGAAATCCAGACCGCTGGGCTCACCTCTATTGAGCTGTGCAAAGCCGCCGGGATTAAGCTAGGTTTCGGAACCGATCTGCTGGGCGTCTTACACGCCCAGCAATGCCGCGAGTTCCTGATCCGACGTGAGGTGCTCAGTCCCTTTGACATCCTCCACTCAGCGACTGCAGTGAATGCCGAGATCCTGAACCAGCAAGGAAAATTGGGCACGGTCGCTCCAGGGGCAGACGCGGACCTGGTTGTTTTTGACGGAAATCCGCTTGAAGATGTCAACGTCCTGCAGCCCGAGGCGGGCGGGCCGTGCCTGGTCATGAAAGACGGGGTGATCTATAAGAACTCTTTGTGACTAGTTGGATGTCGTTCATGCCACGGCGTGCTCTGCTCGTAGGCGTACGCGACATGCAAGACCGTTGTTTCCTCAAACGGCCGACCGATAATTTGAAGGCCGATCGGTAGACCATCAGGCGTAAATCCACACGGCACCGAAATGGTCGGTAGACCAGTCATATTGAAAGGCCGTGTTGCCCGAGCGATATGGGCGGCAACCACAAATTCCTTGTCGCCAATATGGATTATGGGTTCGTCTATCTTACTTGCCGCGATCAAGGTCGTTGGCGTAACGAGCGCATCGACCCGACCGAGAATGTCGAGCATCTCCTGACGCAGGAGCGTCCGAAAGCGTTGGGCCTTGAGATACTGCGACGCCTGGATGCAGGCTCCGAGCAGAAGACGCGTCCGCACATCAGAGCCGTAGTCTTGGCTACGGGTTTTCAGGGTCTGAGCATGGACCTCGTACGCTTCCGCAGCAATGATAGCCGTGGAGCTGGCGATAACGTGCTGTATGCTTGGGATCGAGACCTCTTCAACTACAGCGCCAAGGGAAGACAAATGTTGTATAGCGGCATACACCCCATCCCGCACTGCGGGTTCGACATCTTCAAAAAAATACTCTTGTGGGACCCCAAGGCGCAGTCCACGAACGTCCTCTTTCAAAGCCGACGTATAATCTGGCACTGTTACATGACTGGCTGACGAGTCTTTGGGGTCAGGACCGGCTATGGCTTGCAGGAGCACGGCCGCATCAGCGACAGTACGAGCCAGCGGCCCAACGTGATCGCAAGAAGAGCTCAGCGGATAGACACCGAACCGACTGACGCGTCCATAGGTAGGCTTTAGACCAACGATGCCGCTGAGCGAAGCAGGAATACGGACTGAGCCTCCCGTATCTGTCCCCAGCGTCCCCATGGCCAGTCCCGCAGCCGTGGCCACGGCAGACCCACCGCTTGATCCGCCCGGAAGACGAGTCAGGTCCCACGGGTTCTTTGGGGTACCGTAGTGGGGATTGAGTGACGTGCCGCCCCAGGCGAACTCGTGCATATTGAGTTTTCCCAGCAGCATCGCCCCGGCTTGTTTGAGTCGGGTAACGACGGTGGCGTCTTTGTCTGCGACATGATCGGCTAGAATCTTCGAGCCGCACGTCAAACGCACGCCCTTCACTGCAAAAAGGTCTTTGAGCGCTATGGGAATACCGTGCAGCGGACCACGATACTGCCCACGCATAATTGCGTGTTCCGCGTTGCGCGCCGCTGCCAGTGCTTCATCTTTCAGGACGGTAAGGTAGGCAAGAAATTGGCCGTTCAAGCGTTCAATACGGTCCAGGTGGACGCGTGTGACATCTACGGGTGAGACCTCTTTACGCTGAATGAGAGGAGCTAGCTCGGCAATGCTCGTAAAGGCCAGTTCTTCAGCCTTCATTCCGGTCTGCCTCCGCCATGACAAAGCCCACAGCGGGCTCAACGCGACTGAGGTCAAACGCGTCGAGCGCATTTAGCCCTTCAGTCAATAGTGAATACAGCCTGGCAAGTTCTTTGAGTGCATCCTCGCTCAACGGTTCGGCCACTTTGTTTTGGAGAAGAGTAGCAACGTATTCCTGGGCGCTCGTGGGGATTACTCTTTTATCCATTTCGCCTCCGTCAGGATCTTTTGCTTATGGATCAGCGCCTAGCCTTCATGCGGCAGTACCAGCCGTTTGTCGATTCTACGATTTGATCAAAGTCTCCCTGTAGCCTGGATGAAACGGAGTGGAATCCGGGGACTCCGCTATTACCACTGCTACGAATCTTGAGTCCTTTCAACCAAAGATGTTACAGTCCTGCTTGTTTTTCAATGAGAAAGAGACGTCGAGGTCTGACAGGATTAATTCGGCGGGTGATGCGCCGCTTCCACCTACCCTACAGAACTTGCAAATTGCGCGCAATTTTACAATCGATACAAAAAATGGCAGTGTGGCTCGCAAGCCTCTAGCGAAAGGAGCAGTAACATGAAGGCAGAAAGTCTTGAATACAAAGATGGTGATGTGACCCTAAAGGGGTTTGTGGCGTTAGACGATCAGAGCGACCATAAGCGACCGGGCATTTTGGTGATGCCCGAGGCATTTGGATTGGGCAAGCAGGCCAAGGATCGTGCTCTGAGACTAGCCTCGCTCGGCTATGCTGCACTGGCTGGCGATCCGTACGGTAACGGCCTTGAGGTCAGCGACCTCGAGGAAGCCATCAAACACGCCGGAGCCATACGCGCGGATACGACCAAATTCCGCCAACGCATACGCGCGGGGCTCGATACGCTGGCTGCACTGCCGCAGGTTGATACGGACCGCCTCGCCGTCATAGGCTATTGTATGGGTGGGACCTGTTCTCTCGAAATGGCACGAGACGGCGCACCGCTCAAAGGCGTGGTCTCATTTCACGGGGCCCTGGAAACGGAGCGTCCCGCAGAGTCAGGGAAGGTGCAAGCAAAGATCCTAGTCTGCCACGGCGCGGACGATCCCTTTGTGCCCGTCGAGCAGGTCAATGCCTTTGAGGCAGAGATGACTAAAGCTGGCGCTAACTGGCAGGTCATTAGCTACGGCAACACCGTGCATAGCTTTACCAATCCAGAGGCCGACGGTTCTATACAGGGCATTCGCTATAACAAGCAATCGGACGAGCGCTCGTGGAAAGCCATGCGCGCCTTCTTCGACGAGATTTTCGCGTAGGCGTCTGTCAGCCCTGTGGTGTCGGCTTACGCTACGCTCATCCGCCCTACGGGATTTACCCTATCCCAACTTAATCTGATAAATATCGACCTCTTCACGTCCAGCCATCCATTCCATCTCGCGGTGATGGACCTGGACGTGAAAGTGAGAGGCTGCAAGCTGTTCTAAAAACGTTTCGACGCCTTCTCGCTGCGGATCGCCAAAGAAGGCGAGCCCGCCAGGCTTCAACAATGTAGTCAGCAACTCATGGATCCAGACACCGTCGGCTGATTCGTACAACACATCAGCCCCCACAAGCACATCATACTGGTCAACCTGTTGCCTGCTGTTCGCATCCAACCAGCACCAACACCGTTCCTGGACGCGGGGGACTTCATTGAGTTCACAATTGCGCTGCACGAGTCGCAGGGACTCCGGGACGTGGTCGAGGGCAGTCACGTTGGCACCGAGTGAGGCGAGCACAACGCTTTCGAGCCCCACCCCACAGCCAATGACCAATGCCCGCTTCCCCTGCCACCATTCGGCAGACTGGGTTGAGGCCAGGTGTTGCGACAACGCCAAGCTGGCTGGCCAAGCGAGATGCCAATAGTCGTTGGCCCCACAGTACGAGCAGCGGGAAAGATCGGGCTGTACGTGCCGCAGCTCAATCAGCCGTACCACCAGCTGCGGGCTGACCCGATACGGGAGGATGCTTTCTTCGAAGAGCGGGCGTTTGCTCATGGCGAGCGGTCACTTATGCGATCTTCGCTACGCAACACTTTCCGCACCCTGTGGTTCTTTGAATCGGGGCATCACTTCTTTGGCAAATAATTCCATATTGCGCAGCGCCTTGTCCTGATCGAACCCGCCAAACCACATAAAGTTCATAATGTAGTCAACACCGCCTTCATCCCGCATCCAGCGTATCTTCTCGGCCACGCTATCCGGGGTACCAAACATGCCGAGCTGATCGTACACCTCACTAAAGGGCACGACATCAAGATACTCCAAGATATCGGTGTAGTTGGCATATTGTTCCGCCACCTTGTCCCGATTGCGCTCGCCCCAGATCTTGGCCGCCGTGCGGATATACCACATGACGGATTCTTCGATATCGGCCTTGACCTGTGCATCGCTCTCACCTACGTAGACGAACTCGTTATGACATATCTGTAAATCCGTTCGACCCGCTTCCGCCACTGCGCGATGCCAGACATCAAAATACTGTTCTTTCAGCACGTCGTACGGACATAAGTATGGACCAATGAGACCATTGATGCCTCGATCAATCACCTTTTTCACGGTGTAGTCGCTGAGCGCCGCTTGCCACAGGGGGGGATGCGGTTGCGTATAGGGTTTCGGCACAACCGAAATCTCAGGAATATGCCAAAATTCGCCGTCATACGAAAACCGCTCTTGAGTCCAGGCCAAGCGCAGGATTTCAAGCGCCTCCGTGAAACGTTGTTCGGCTTCATTCATCGGTACGTCGAAACCTAAAAACTCCGCGGGTTGATTCCCTCGCCCGATGCCAACGTCAACGCGGCCTTTAGAAATATGGTCGAGCGTCGCCCAGTCTTCGGCCACCCGGATCGGATTATTGAAAGGCAATACGACCACCGCCGTGCTAACACGGATGCGGGAAGTACGCGCAATAGCCTGGGCAGCGAGCACCGGCACCGATGCACGCCCATATTGGCTGAAGTGATGTTCAGTCAGCCACACAGCATGATAGCCAAGCTCCTCAGCGTACTCGATCTGTTCGATAAGCTTATCAAAGGGCTCAGGTTGTCCGTCGCGTACTTGGGGGACCAATATGAGTCCGAATTTCATGCCTGCTCCTTTTGGGCTTCTAGTTCACTCAAGTTCACCCATGTTCAGCACTATTCATCACGACCCACGAGAGGTGGTGGAGCGTCTCGCCGCATGGTGCCACTAAACTGATCGCACGGCAATTGAGAAACCCTTATTGTGAAACGATTTGCCAGACGACCTCGTATAGGCGAATATCTTCACATAGGATAGGCGCGAAAGGAGACCCTCATGTCTGGACCGCTTGCCGGCTACCGCGTGATCGATGTGACCCAAATGCTGTCTGGCCCCATGGCGACCATGATCTTAGGAGATCAAGGCGCAGACGTCATCAAAGTCGAACCCCCGACAGGAGATCTTACCCGTTCCTTTGGCAGTAACGGCCTCCCGCCGACCTTTCTCATGATTAACCGCAACAAACGCTCTGTGGCCATCAACCTCAAAGAGCCGCGAGGTGTCGCACTCCTCAAACGGCTGGTTGCCGAGGCTGATGTGTTCGCACAGAATTTTCGGCCTGGAACCGTAGAGCGGATGGGGATAGCAGAAAAGGACCTACGCAGCATTCGACCGAATCTCATCTATGTCTCGATTAGCGGATTTGGGGAGTCGGGTCCGTATGCTCACAAACGCGTGTATGACCCGGTGATTCAAGCCCTGTCGGGCTTGACTGATATTCAACGCGATCAAGAGTCCGGGCGGCCGCATATGATGCGCTTAGTCATTCCGGATAAGGTCACGTCGCTTACTGCGGCCCAGGCTATTACCGCTGCATTACTCGCACGCGAGCGCACCGGCAAGGGTCAGCACGTACGACTGGCCATGTTGGATGCGGTAGTGTCTTTTGTCTGGCCGGAAGGAATGTCCGCCCTCACCATGGTCCGCGAAGGGCAGCAAGACCCGTCGGCGTCTAACATACGTCCGACTCACGTGCGGGATCTCATCTTTGAGACCACGGATGGCTATATCACCACGGGCGCCATGTCGAACAAAGAATGGGAAGGCCTAGTCCGCGCCCTGGAACGGCCTGAGTGGCTGGAGGACGTACGCTTTCAAACGCCGGCAAGCCGTATGAAACATGCCGGGCTGCGACTCGAAATGATGGCCGAAGTCCTCAAAACGCGCACCTCAGCTGACTGGATTGCGCGCTTAGATGCCGAACAAGTCCCCTGCGCGCCGACACTGCGTCGAGAAGAGGTCATGCACAACGAGCAAGTCATGGCCAATAAACTGATTGTTGAATCTGAGCACCCGCATGTCGGACGCACCCGCATGCCCCGCCCGCCGGTCCGATTTGAAGGAACACCCGCCGAGCTGCGCCTGCCCGCGCCTGCGCTGGGTGAGCATACCGAGGCGGTCTTGAAAGAGTTCGGCGTCTCCGCGGAACAACTGGCCGAACTGCAGGCTGCCGGAGTCGTATCAGGCTAAAAACGAAACACAACTGGAGGACTGTTGTGCCAAATGGAATTCTCTCTGGGCTGCGCGTCATTGACTGTGGAACCTATGTCGCCGGGCCCGCGTCGGCGACTATTCTGTCGGATTTTGGTGCGGACGTGTTCAAGATCGAGCGCCCGCAAGGCGGAGATCTCTACCGGACCTTGTCGGATCTGCCGGGGTTTGCCAAGGCAGACGTCAACTGGGGCTGGATCCTGACCAGTCGAAATAAAAAGAGTGTGGCGCTCGACCTGAGTTCGCCCCAAGGCCGGGAGGTGCTGATTCGTCTGGTCAAGACAGCCGACGTTTTTGTCACTAACTATCAGCACTCGTTGCTCGAAAAATTCCAGTTAACGTGGGATGATCTGCGCCCGGAGAACGAGCGCCTCATCTATGCCCATCTGACCGGATACGGAGACACAGGCGAGGACGCCAACGCGCCGACATTTGATGCGCTCGCATACTGGGCGCGATCGGGATTGATGATGGGCGTCGTAGGGACTGACGGCAGCCCCGGAGGACCACGGCCGGGCATGGGCGATCATCCTACGTCAGTGTCGCTCTTCGGCGCGATTATGCTTGGGCTGTATCGGCGTGAACGCATCGGACGCGGCTCCAAGGTCGGGACGTCGCTCATAGCCAGCGGTGCGTGGGCGAACGCGTGTGACCTGCAAGCTCAATTCTGTAAGGCCGAGTTTCCGCAGCGTGGGGAGGGAGGAACTCCGGCCAACCCGCTTGCGGCAGGCTATTTGAGCCGCGACGGCAAAGCCTTCCTGGTCATCCTGCTTGACCCCGATGTAGAATTCCCCAATCTGTGTCGAACGCTCAGCCAGCCGGAGTTGGCAACCAGTCCGCTTTTCGCGACCAACGAGGCCAGGACGGAAAATGCCGAGGCATTATTCGCGATTCTACAAGGTCAGTTCGAATCGCGAGATCTGGACGACTGGCGAGCGCTGTTCAAGCAGTCTGACATCAAATGGGCGCCCATGCCGAAGCTAGAAGAGGTCGTACAGGATCCGCAGATGCGCGCGGCAGGCGCTTTTGTAGACTATCCAGATAATGACTCCGGTCACGGCAAGCTCACAACCATCAGCAGCCCTATTTTTTCATCAGAGGGCGAAAAGCAGACTCCGGTGGCTGCGCCTCAGCTCGGCGCACATACTCATGAAGTACTCCAGGATCTCGGTTACGATGCAGAGGAAATCAAAACGCTTGTCCGTGATGGCGTGGCTGCGATAGGTGAGTGACTCCGGAGTTTATTGTTGGGTTACGCCACGCTAACCCAACCTGCGACTCATGAAAGGCTACAGGACTTAGTGATGTGAAATCGACCTTTAAGCAGAACGTATCGAGAGCCACTTTGCTCGGACAAGATGTTGGTCCAGGGTTATGAGAGTCAACCGCTAGATCAAGGCAGTAGCGGCTAGAAAATGATCGGCAGGAGACGGTACTATCGCATCGCCTCCTGGCTTGCTCACGCCCCTCCGGCAGCGCTATAGGCTATTCAAAAAATCCATATCGCAGTAGATTTCGCATGGCGAAGATAACCACGTCGACTAGCTTGTCCCGCTTAAAGGCCGATGAACAACAATGCACACTATTTTCAGCACCCTTCTTCTGCTTCTTATGTTCAGCCTCGGAGGCTGCACCGCCACGGCCCAGAACCGCGCCCTCCAGGCCAGTGCCGCCTGTGCCCGACGCGGCGATTATCAGTGCGCCCAACACTGGCAGAACCGCGCCGCGAAGGTCCAGGTCCAGACCGCGCAGACATTTTGGTTGTCTAACTCGCTACGTTACTACTGATCGTACGGAGCGGAAGCATGCCGAAACTGCCCTCGCAGCTCTCTCAGCGTGTGAAAAAGGACCAACAACACACAAGCAGGATAAGAGCGGCTGGGGCGTTATGCCTAGGAGTCTCGGGCCGATACGCAGGTTGATCTGGTTGATACGAATGTTACGCAGAGGGCTGTGTTTTCTGATGGCGGGGCTCCTGACCGCACCCGTGTTTGCGGGAGATACACCTGACTACCGAGACGATTCCTCACCCCGGAGGCAGCAGGAACGCCAGCAGCATGTTATCGAACGCCAGCAGCGGCCCATGCAGATGGAACAGCGCAATAACGAGAGGCAGCGGCAGACCAACCAGCGTCGGTTAGAGCTGCAGCCCACGTGGCATGAACGACGTCAACGCTACGAAAATATGTGGGACGATTGACGACCAAACCGTCCTCCATCATTCAGATTCAGCGCACATCGTTGGGGAGTCTACGCTGGGTAAATCCCACCACCATCCCAAACGCCTGGTCCTTTCCCAGGATGATCGTATCCGCGCCATCCGGTTCCGGCTGATGCTGCTTGGATGTCAGAAAATCCTGTGCCTGGCCAAGGTCTGTGGTCTTGAATATGAGGGAATAGATGCCCTCGCCGTTTTGCTCCAGCTCACGGCCTTCGGAGCTAGTCGGAGACACAGGCTGGATCAGTTCCACGACCGTATCTTCACCAACGGCGACAAAGGCACTCTGCTTGCGGCCCTCGGTTTGCTCCTCGTGGATCAGCCTAGCGCCAAGGGTCTCGCAATACAGCCGCTTCGCCGCTGACAGGTCCCTGACGACTACGCCGATATGCGAAGCACGCTCAATGCCGAGCGGGTGTTGGCGCCAAGGCTCGTTGGACCAATCCGATTCCAGGCGCGGGTCGGCTATATAGTCGCCGGACAAGGCGAACTCCAGCTGGCCGTGGGTCTGTTTCGGATGCGTCCAAATGGCAGCCGTCTTGTATGGCGGCGTCACTGCTTTGCCGAGAATGTTATACAGCCGGAGGCCCTCTTCGTCGAGCCGGGCGGAGATGGCCTCAACATCATCCACGTACCAGGCGATGGAGTGGAAATGCTGCCCAAAGCGGTCGTGGAATTTCTTCACCGACTGATTCTTGAGGGGCTCTACGCGGGCAGGCATCATCGGTTCCATGATGACATCCCCGATCGCGATGAGCGAGGCATTGCGCCCGGCCAGTTCCTCATACCCGTTATAGAAGCGCGTGACTGAAAACACGTCGTCGTACCATTTGTCGACGGCTTCGAGATCGTCCACCACGTGCGTGAGATGAAACAACTTGCCTATCTTGAACATGCTTGCTTCCTTTCGGTGACGCACCAGCCGACCACACTGCAGCGAAGAACTCAAGTGTCTAGATAGACTGACACGGCGAGACTGTGTTAGCTAGCGGGAAACAGCCTAGTCGAAGGAGCATAGCATGCCAACAGTCACTGCCAATAATTGTGAGATGTACTACGAAGTCGACGACTTCACTGATCCCTGGCTGACCGAAAAAGAGACCGTGTGGCTCCAACATGGCGTCGGGCGAAGTACCAAGTTCTGGTATCACTGGGTGCCCGCCCTGGCGCCATACTACCAGGTCATACGCCGCGATATGCGCGGGCATGGTCAGTCTGCCGACCCCGGCCCGAACCACACCTGGTCAATAGACGAGCTGGTTACGGATATGCACGACTTTATGGACGCCGTTGGCCTTCAGCAGGTGCATTACCTGGGAGAATCGATCGGCGGCATCCTGGGTGTCGTGTTTGCGACGCGCTGGCCGGAACGGCTCAAGAGCCTGACGATTTGCAATTCCCCGACTGCCATTCGCGCACCAGCCGAAAAAGCTCTGTCCGGTCAGCATGGAGACGTGCAGAATGCCCTGGCCACAGGCGGATCCAAGGGATGGGGACAAGTGCTAATCGAGCAAAAAGTCATTAGCGGCAAGAATCCCGCCCACATCGAGTGGGTGCTGAATGAATGGGCTAAGACCCCAACCCATGTCTTGCGAGGCATTACTCGCACGTTAGATGGTGCGGACACCGCGCCTCTCCTGTCGCAAATTAGTGTACCGACCCTCATCCTCGCACCTGCGCGCAGCCCTATTACCCCGTTGACCGACCAGCTCATGATGCGCAAGGAGATTCCCAACGCGCGAATTACCATTGTGGAAGGACCCGGACATGAGATCTACGTAGATAAGCCGGAGGAGTGTCAGAGCGCGCTACTTAAATTTCTGCGTGCGCTGGCTTGATACGGATTCTTCGCCTCTGCGGAGCCTGTCCTGAGCACAGTCGAAGCGCGCCGGCTCAGAATGACAGCTCCCCGCCTCAATCTTTGTCAGCCCAGCTTTTTTCGTAGTCCGTGGTCATACGCCCCCGTGCGCGTAGATGTTGGATCTTCCATTCGCCGTTCACTTTGACGTAGTCGTCTTCGTAGCGGGCGGCCAGCCACTTGGCCTGGTTGTTCTTGTAGAAAGTAAACGGACCAAAGAAGTACCAGATGCCCGTGGCTCGATCGCCATCGATTTTGATGATCGGATTCAGCACTTGGTGCTGGGAGAAGCTGATCAGTTTCTGGAAGCCTTGGAATAGCTCGCGAATGGCCGCATGGCCTTGGGCTTTCCCGAAGCCAGCGCCCTCCCAGATACCGTCTTCAACAAAAATCGTCGTGATTCTGTCCGGGTTATGGTCCTCGTCACAAATATCGCAGTAGGTTGCCTTCAATTGTTTGATGGCTTCAATATCTTCAATCCGAGTCATCCGTTTTTCGAGTTCAGCCATGTCCATAAAACATCCTCCTTTTCATGTTGATTTTAATCGAAACCGACATTATACAGCCGGTTGGCGTTCTCAAAGACGATGTTCCGGGTAACCTGGGCGGGGATACCAGCGAAATGTTCGTCGATGACCTTGAGCGAATTAGGAAATGTTGAGTCCGCATGCGGAAAGTCTGAGGCCCACATGTAGTTATGCTCACCGAAGAACTGCCAGGTCGCCGGGCCGATCGGATCGTCCTGGAACGTGCCCCATACGTTACGTCGTACGTATTCGCTCGGCTTGAGGGACAGCTGTCCGGAATCGGGGATCTTGGCATGGACGTGGTCGAGACGGTATATCCAGTTCGGCATCCACCCCACGTCATTCTCCGCCGATACAACTTTCAGGTCGGGAAATCGCTCGAACACGCCGCCGTACACCATCCGGGTTATGCATTGCTCAACGACGTGGATCACATGAATCTGCAGATCCGCAGGGGTGGGCATCGCCGCCGTGCGCGGCATCCCAGACACCAACGGCTTGTGCAGCGAGATCGGCAGTCCCGCCTCGGCACACACCTGCCACAGGGGATCAAAGCGCTCGTCACTGTACGGTAGATCAATAGTGTCAGACGCGAGTACCATCACCCCCTTCAGCCCCAGTTTGGCGCAGCGCTCAATCTCCGAGACGTCGGGCAGCGCGTTGAGCGTATACAGGCCGATGCCCACCAAGCGCCTGGGGTCGTGGGCGCAGAACTCGGCCAGCCAGTCGTTGTAGACTCGCAGACATGCTTTTTGCAGTTCTACGTCCGGCATACCGAGCAGGACAATGCCCAGGCTGGAATACAACACTTCGGCCACAACGCCATCCAGGTCCTGATCCTTGAGGCGCTCTGCAGGATCCCAGCCGCTTGGCCGCGCTGCCTCATAGCCGTGCTTCATGTGCTCGCGCAGTTCATCCCCGCTACGCCCTGCGGCAAACACGCCGGCGACGGTAAGTGGATGCAAGCCGGGGCCGACAAAGAGGTAGGGAGCGCCCCTGGCCTGCTCGTTCTTAATGACGTGCGGCGCATCGTCGCGATATTTGCGGTCCAGCCGCTCGACCCACAGGTCGCCCGGCTCCACCATGTGCGAGTCGGCCGAAATCACCTGTTGTATTGACATTGTTGGTTCTCCCCTACGCGTGCTGTCCACCCCGAATCACCTGCCCCGGCAGCACTCCCGTATGGCGCTGGCCTTCGTACAGTATCTGTCCGTTCACGATTGTGTACTGAATCCCCTCTGCCTGCGTCACCAATCGGCGTCCACCGCCCGGCAGATCGTGGCGGATCTCCGGGCGCCCTGGCGAACCGACGGTACTCATGTCAAAAATGGTGATGTCCGCCGCCAGTCCGGGCCACAGCGTACCGCGATCAGCGAGGCCGAAAAATTGCGCCGGTTCCGAAGTGATCCGTTGCACCGCGTACTCAAGCGTGAGCGCCTGCTTCTCGCGCACGAACCTGCCCAGCAGATAGCTCGGGTAGCCTGCGTTGCACAGCATGTCGACGTGTGCGCCACCGTCGGAGATGCCGATCAGCGTACGCGGGTCACTGAACTTCTTCGCTACGCGCTCCTCGTTAATGTCGAGTAGCGGCAGCATGTAGTCGAGCGCCAGATCGTCTTCGAGCGCCAGGTCGAAGAAGGCGTCGAGCGGCGCTACGCCACGTTCCGCAGCAATTTCAGCGATAGTCTGCCATTCGACTTCCTTAAGCGCAGGGTTGGTCGCCTCCTTCACCTTAGTATTCTCCCAGATGTCGCGAAAGACTGTACTGCGCTCCAGGTCGGCGGCAAATGCGCGGCGGAACTTCGCATCGGCATAGGTGCGTTTCTGCTCCTCAGGCGCAGCTTCCCCGAACACCGGTTTTGTGGAACGCATACTGGCAAACAGAAACGGATTGCGCAAATTAAACTCGACGACAAGCGGACGGACTGCCACTTGCGGCCGGCTGCCTCGTGCCAGCAACGGAGCCACCTGTTCCAACGTATCAGTCCACGCCTCGGGTGCATCGTCGCGATCGCGCAGGTTGAGCCACGTCACTGGCCGTTGGCTCTCTGAGACCAGCAGCTCAAGCAGCTCATATTCTTTTTCAGAGACCGTGCTCGGCCTTTTGGTCAATGCTACTTCAATCGTGCCCTGGCCACGTTCTTTCAGTAGCCTAGCGTATGCGCGTAGCTCATCGTGACTCGCCAAGCGACACGCAAGTGGTTGCGCCTTGTAGCCGAGATGCTGCGGCAATACCGTAAGGGAGAGGCCTAGCGCACCCGCGTCGAGTGCCTCACTCAAAAGAGAGCGGATCTGCTCAGTTTCTATTGCCGTCGCCTCACGCTCCATGGACTCATTGCCCATCACAAATTGGCGGAACGGGGACAGCGCGGCCAGAAATCCGACGTTGATACCAACCCCGCGCGTGGCGGCCGCATCCATATACTGCGGGAAGCTTTCCCAGTCCCACGGCAGGCCCTGCGCCAGGACGTCGTACGGAATCGCCTCAACGTGAACGACGTTAGACATCGCGACGTCACGCTCTGTCGGCTTGCACGGCGCTAGTCCGACGCCGCAATTGCCCATGATCACACTCGTCACGCCGTGCCACGACGAGCAGGTGACAAGCGGGTCCCAGCAAATCTGCGCATCGTAATGCGTATGCGGATCGATAAAGCCCGGTGCAACGATGAGATCCGAGGCGTCGATCACGCGCGCGGCCCCGCCCGAGACTGCGCCTATCTCGACAATGCGTCCCGCGCTCAGCGCCAAGTCCGCACGAAAAGCGGCTGCCCCACTCCCATCGACGACCATGCCGTTTTTGATCAGTATATCGTAAGGCATTGCTGCTTCCCTCCTTGCGAATGTCGTAGCCTCAATAATCACTTCCAGTGGCGAGAGCCGGCTCAGGTCTATTTTCGAGCTGACCGATCTGCCACGCACGAGAGAGGTCCTGGGCACGCACCATCCGCGCATACTGGCCGTCGTGAGCCAGCAGACTCTCGTGCGTGCCCTGCTCCACAATAGACCCGGTATCCAGGACCACGATCAGATCGGCGTCACGAATGGTGCTGAGGCGATGGGCTATTGCCACAGTCGTGCGCTCAGCCGTAAGTCGCGATATCGCTTCTTGGATCAGATGTTCGGTTTCGGTGTCGACTGAGGAAGTCGCCTCATCGAGAACCAAGATAGGGGCGTCTTTGAGTAGCGCCCGAGCAATGGACACGCGTTGCTTTTGACCCGCTGACAGCCGAACCCCGCGTTCGCCAACGAGGGTGTCATAGCCGTCGGACAGATCGAGGATAAACTCTTCTGCGTTGGCCGCGCGCGCCGCCGCTTGCATCTCTGCTTCCGAGGCGTCCGGACGGCCGAAGAGGAGATTCTGGCGCACGCTCCCATGGAAAAGAAAGACGTCTTGCAGGACCACAGCAATATTGCTGCGCAGAAAGTCAAGATCTAAAGAACGCACATCATGCCCACCAATCCGGATGGCTCCGTGCTGTGGATCGTAAAACCGTGGGATGAGGTTGGTTACAGTGGTTTTACCTGCCCCGGTCGCACCAACCAACGCCACCATATCACCCGCTGCAATATTGATGTTGACGTTGGAGAGGACAGACCGATCCGGCTGGTAGGCAAACGTCACATCTTGGAGCGTAATGTCCCAGGTCATGTGAGTCGGCCGCAAGCCGTCGGGTGGGCTCACAATATCAGGCTGGAGGTCGAGCAGTTCGAAAACACGCTCGGCACTCACGGTCGCTTTCTGGAGCGTGTCGTTAATATTGGCGAGCTGTAAAAAGGGTTGATAAATCTGGGTCAGATACACAATGAACACAAACAAATCAGCCGCGCTCACACTGCCACCCAGAGCCATAGCGCCACCCACCAGCGCAATCAGCACAACGCCTATTCCGCTGGTGACTTCTATCACGCCGACGGGAACGAACGACAGCGTACTGGCGCGCAGCATAGTATCCCGCAGCCGCCGGCTGCGGGTCTCGATCTCATCGGCTTGGGACCGCTCCTGAACAAACGACTTGATAACGGTGACACCGGACAGGTTATCCTGCACCTGCGCAGTCAGGTTTGCGAGTTGCTCCCGCACTGGCCGCCACTCGGTTCGCACTTTTGAAATCGAGCGAAAGACAATCCAACTGGCCAGCGGTAGAGGCAGCAGAGCGACCAGGGCAAGTTGCCAGTTCAGATAGAAGAGGACGGCGATCATGGCCGTCGGCAGGACAAACGCGTTAACCGCTTCCGGAATCCCATGCGCGATAAAGTCTTCGATGGCTTCAATGTCATTGATCGAACGAGCAATCAACCCTCCGGTCCGTTGTGTATGGAAAAAACTGTGGGGCAGACTCTGCAGATGGGTATACACCCGGACCATGAGGCTGTGCAGAACATCAAAAGATACCTCGTGGGAAAAACGGCCGTAGCCATACCGAAATAACCCTCGCCCGAGATAGACAAGCAGCAGGAAGCCGGAAATACCGATCAAGGCTTGCAGCGTTCCGCCTCCTTCGGTGATCCACTGAATAATCCGGCGGATGAGCAGCGGCGGAATCAGACCGGTGCCGGCAAAGAGCAGGCCACAGGCGACCGCCAGGACCATTTTCTTTTGGCTTCCGCGCAGCAACTGCAACAGACTCAAAATAGAATGCATGCGCCTCCTTTTCCTTCATCACTTACCACATACTCAGGCAGGAATGGTAGCTAACGTTTCCCTTTCAACAAAAGGGCAAATCGGTTAGGACAAGTGAAGAAACTTTGTTCGCCGAAGAACAGACTACCCCGTACGCACTCTCGTGTACGAGAAAGGGAGCAGCAGCATGACAGCCAACGCACCTCGCAACGCATCTCAGACGTATGACATCGACGTAGAAGACGTCGAATATATCCGTCACGGCAACAAGCCCTTACTGGCACGTTTGTTCAAGCCGCGCGGCCCAGGGCCGTTTCCAGCCGTCATCGAACTGCACGGCGGGGCCTGGTGTTTAGGCGACCGCCTAATGGATGTCGCCATCAACGAACCCCTGGCAGAAAGTGGTGTGATAGTCGCAGCGCTGGATTTCCGCGTGCCGCCCGAGGCATCATATCCTGGCTCACTGGCTGACATTAATTACGCGATCCGATGGTTCAAGACCCAGGCAACAGAGTTTGGTAGTCGTCCTGACCTCGTGGGCATTTTAGGCAGCTCGAGCGGTGCGCATCAGGCCATGCTGGCTGGGATGCGACCGTCCGATCCTAGATATGCGGCGCTACCACTGCCTGCTGGAGCGCCGGACGTTGATGCCAGTCTGCGCTGCGCGGTCCTATGCTGGCCGGTTATCGATCCATTGGCACGTTACCATTACGCCAAGAAGGTGAAAGCGGGTGGCAAACCCTACCCCGATTTAATAGACCTGGTACTGCCCCTACACGATAAGTACTGGAAAACCGAAGAGGCCATGGCCGAAGGCAACCCCGTGCTCGCGCTGGAACGTGGCGAGCAGGTCGAACTGCCGCCCGTGCTCTACGTGCAAGGCACCAACGACCGAGCGCATCCGCGTCCTGACCTCGACCGCTTTGTCGAGCAGTACCGCAAGGCGGGTGGCCAAGTCGAGCTGGAGCTATTCGAGGGCGAAGCCGAGGGATTCATTATCAGAAATCCGTCTTCGCCAAACTCCGAACAAGCGCTAGAGAAAATCATCGCGTTCGTACATGCGCAGGTCTGCTAGGAGCAGATCCAGTAAAGAACATGAATACGGTCGCTCCCGATGAGCCCCAAAGTATTTTATTGTGACGTCATCTAATTTTATGCAGCTGGGGATTACTGATGTAGTCAATCTGGTCCGCGCACACCAGCTCTCGCCTGTAGAACTCGTTGAGTCCTACCTCGACCGCATCGAGTCGATCAATCCTCCTTTGAACGTCTACCTCACAGTCATGGCGGACGAGGCTCTTGCTGCTGCCAAAGCTGCGGAACGAGCCGTGACTACAGGAGACGCGCTTGGGCCGCTGCATGGTATTCCCATTGCCCTAAAGGATAACTGCGAAGTCGCCGGCGTTCGGATGACAGGCGGAAACAAGTTCTTGAGGGACCACGTTGCCGCGGCCGACGCCGAGGTTGTGTCTCGACTACGCCAGGCAGGCGCCATTATTCTGGGCAAGCTCAATATGCATGAATGGGCCATTGGCGGCACTACGCGCAATCCGCACTACGGTCCGTGTAGAAATCCCTGGGATCCGGCCCGCATTCCAGGCGGCTCCAGCGGCGGCTCGGGCGCTGCAGTCGCTGCCGATATGGCGCTGGCCACTGTAGGCACAGACACCGGCGGCTCTGTGCGTATTCCAGCTGCGCTGAATGGCGTATGCGGTCTTCGGCCTACGATGGGTCGAGTCAGCAACCGGGGCGTTATCCCGGTCAGTTGGAGCTTTGACACGGTTGGTCCGCTAGCCAGACGGGCAGAAGATATTGCGCATATGCTACAGGCGCTCGCGGGCTATGACCCCGAGGATCTCTCCTGCGTAGATAAGCCGGTGGGCAATTACCTGGCCCAGCTCCACGCAGGCGTAAGCGGCCTACGCGTAGGACTGCTCGGCGGACACTTCCAGCAGGAACCACAGCCTGCTGTCGTCACTCTCATCAATCAAGCCGCCCAAGTGTATGAAGATTTAGGCGCCCACGTCGAGGAAGTGGAGTTGCCCGACGCGGCAGCCACGGTTGAACGGACAAGTGAGATGCTCCTGGCTGATGCTGCCGCCTTTCATCAAGCACGGCTTGCGGAAAGATCCGAAGATTTCGGGCCGGACGTCCTGACTCGGCTGCGGATTGGAGCACAGGTAAGCGGCAGCCAATATGGGCGAAATCGGCAAGTACAGCGCCGATGGCAACGACAAATCAAGCAGACCTTTGAGCGCTACGATATTCTCTTAGCTCCAACCTGCGGGATTCCAGCTCCCATCATTGAAGAAAGCGAAGGAGTAGAAACGACCCGACTCCTTGCCCGTTTCACCTATCCCTTAAGCTTGGCCCAAGTGCCCGTGCTGAGCGTACCATGTGGATTTACCGATGATCGGCTACCAGTTGGCATGCAGCTCATAGCCCCGGAGTGGGCAGAAGCCCGCGTCTTGCGTGCGGCGCATGCTTACCAACAGGCTACCGACTGGCATCTACAACAGCCTGTCATAACGACCGAGGCGCCAAAGACATAAACTTCCATCCCGTAAGTCGGATTAGCGTAGCGTAATCTGACACCCCGAGCTCGGTGCGCAGGGCGCACCCTACCGGAAGCGCTGGTCTTTCCCCTTCGCTGAACGCAATATGCGCCGGCTGACTCAGAGTAAATTTAGCGGAAGCAATTCTTCGTCGCAAAGCTGCTCAGAATGACATGCATCAAATCTACACTGGCCCCCTACGAACGTGGAATAATAGGCAGCACGATGTGTGACGGCCGGGCCTCATCGTGAAATACGTGCTGTAAGGCTGGCTCAAGCCGGCTGGCCTCGGCGGCGCCCTCCCCCGTCTGCGGGTTACGATCAAAGCGCGGGAAGTTCGAGCTGGCAATCTCGATCCGGATCCGGTGGCCCGCTTTGAACACATTACTGGTTGCCCACAAATCTATGACGTATTCATACACGTCTCCCGGTGTCAGCAGTTTCGCCTCTGCCCGCGATTTCCGGTAGCGACCGCGCAGAATACTATCCGTGAGATTACGTGCATATCCTTCCGGCTGTACGTCCACCAATTTGGCCGTGAAGTCCGTATCTACGGCACTGGTAGCCGCGTACAGGGTCACGCTGACTGGGCCGGTGACTTCTAAATCCTGCTCTAAGACCGGGGTAGTATAGACGAGCACGTCAGTCCGTTCCTCAACTGAGCGTTGATCAAACGCCCCGCCCGGCATAGCTGCCGGCCAGCCGGTTACCCCGCCGCCTCTGGTCGGCACGGGATTGCGTGGGTCCGAGACATACACATCCACCGATTCACTGCGCGGCGGTTCAGGGCTCAATCCGCCATCGCCGCGTAGGCTGTTCGCATTGCCGTTGCTGTGGAAATAATATGTGGTGTACGCAGTCCGGGCGAGCGGCCATTCATTCTCCGTCCGCCAGGTGTTCTCACCCATAACAAAAATGCGCACCGGCGGCTCTTCTAACAGACCGTTCTGTTTACCCTTGAGCCAGTAATCAAACCATTTGATGTGCAGGCCATCCAGATCCGCCACCATGGCATGACTGACAAAGCCATAGTCTACTTCTCCGACCACATTGCCGAGGGGCAGGGTATGATACCAGGGACCGATCAGCAGCTTTTGTCCTTGGCGTGCTTCCTGGGTCGCCCCATTTTCACGCATGCCGAGATAATTCCGCAGCGTCCCGCCCAGAAAAATATCGTGCCAGCCACCCACATTGCAGGCCGGCACGATGACGGCATTGTGCTGGGCTTCGATATTCCAGCGTGCCCAGTAAACATCATCATCAGGATGGGCAAGCCAGTCGGAGAAGTAGGCAGCAGCCTCGTCCAAGAATGGAAAATCCGTAAGCGGCAAATGCTGAAACCACTGAGACAGTGCGTCGATTTCGCCTAGCATCGTCTTGAAACGATCGCCCACCTCAGGCTGTGTCTGCATCAAGCGCATATACGTATCGGGTGCGAGGCGGGCCATGGTCCAACTCGCGTTAAACCCCAGGGCAAAGGCCCCACCCTGATAGGTCCAGCCTTCGTGATAGTGCGAGGCAGTGATGAGGGGAAAAATCGCTTTGAGATGCGGCGGGGTACTGATCGCCGCGAGCCACTGGGTCGCCCCAACATAGGAGGCACCATACATGCCCACGTTGCCGTCAGACCAGGCCTGAACCGCGCACCACTCCACCGTGTCATAACCATCCAAGATGTCATCTCGAAAGGTATAAAACTCTCCGTCGGACGCAAACCGTCCGCGTGTGTCTTGAATAACAACGGCGTAGCCCTCACTCGCCGTGCGTACTACGTCAAGCATCAAGACCACTCCCGCCAGCAGGTTTTTATTATACGGCGTACGCTGCAAGATGACCGGGTATTTGCCGGATGCAGCCGGGCGATAGACATCCGCCCGCAACGCCGTCCCATCCCGCATTGGGACTAGGACATCTTTATCAATACGAAGACTCGATTCGCCCATAACGTTGCTCCTGTTCGGTCAGGCTGACTACGCTTGTGGACTTTGCCCGATACGGTTTCGCACCTAGCCGACAAGCGGCTCGAATGTTGAGACGAGAACTTCGGCCTGTTAGGGCTAAATCGAAACGCAACAGATTGCTACTGGGTCACACTTTCTGAGATGAACCCACCCCCACCTCAACGACGCCGGCTCAAGCCGGCTAGCCCCATTGATGGGGCGCTATTTTGTAGCCTGGCGACTTTATCGCCGGTAAGTGTGTACGAATCTCATGAGGTCTGATTCAGAGCAATAGAAAAAGGTAGGTCAACTAGTGTTCAACTGCCCTCCTACAAGGCTGCCTTGCCGTAGATACCTTGTCCGGGCACTATAGCAGGTATGGCCTTAGCTCAATCGCGGCTCACCGCACGAGGACAAATCTCTGTCCCTGCCGAGATCCGTCGCAGGCTCGGGATAGGACCCGGTGCCGTGCTCGAATGGGATCAAGACGGCGACAGGATCTTTGTCCGAAAAGCGGGAAAGTTTACGTCTGATGACGTGCACCGAGCCCTGTTCCCCAAAGGGCCTCCCAAGCGGAAGACGCTTGGGGAGCTGAAAGAAGGAATCAAACGGCACATTCGAGGCCGGCATGCGCGCGGTTGATACGAGTGTATTAATACGGAGGAAACCGTGTCTGCCTATATCATCGTGGATGTTGAAGTGACCGATCCCCAGGCCTACCAGGGCTACACCAAGCTTGTGCCCGCGACCGTCGAAGCCTATGGCGGAAAGTTTGTCGTACGTGGAGGGAAAGCGGAAAATTTGGAAGGCGACTGGATACCCAACCGAGTGGTCGTGCTCGAATTCGAGAGCGTCGAACAAGCAAAGGCCTGGTATCACTCCGAAGAATACCGCGAGCCAA
Source organism: Binatia bacterium (assembly GCA_963666315.2). Taxonomy (GTDB): domain Bacteria; phylum Desulfobacterota; class Binatia; order Bin18; family Bin18; genus Bin18. The sequence goes on along the minus strand of CAXXHG010000021.1, from coordinate 75,293 downwards.
AAGGCATTCGCCACAGCGCCTCACACGCCAAGATGATCGTCGTGGAAGGCGCAGGGTGATGGGCAAGAGGTCCACAAGCAGGCCGGTATAAAACACATGCTGAGATCGGCTGGAGCGAGGCCGTTATTTGTTCCCTCTTTTGTGTCTCTTTTGCTGCGCGATCAACCCCAGTGTCTCTTGACCGCTGATCTTCGCCTCGATACGAAAGCCGCATGAATAAACACCAGCCATTACGCTTTGGTATCTTTCTTCCCCCCCTGCATCCTGTTGGGCAGAACCCAACCCTGTCGCTGCAACGCGACCTCGCATTGATGGAGCATCTTGACCGCTTGGGCTTTGACGAAGCCTGGATTGGAGAACACCATTCTTCCGGTTACGAAACCATCGCCTCGCCAGAAGTCTTCATTGGTGTCGCATCGCAACGGACAGATCACATTCAGTTCGGCACCGGCGTAAACTCTTTGCCGTATCATCATCCGCTTATCCTGGCCGATCGCATTGTCATGCTCGACCACATCACGCGTGGTCGGATGATGTTCGGTGCCGGTCCAGGTCAGCTCACCTCGGACGCCTTTATGCTCGGCATTCATCCCGACGAGCAGCGCCGCATGATGGAAGAGAGCTTCGAAGTCATGCTGGCCCTGTTCCAAGGCGAAACAGTCACACGTAAAACCGATTGGTTCACCATTGAGGAAGGGGTGTTGCAGTTACGACCGTATAGCCAACCATGTTTCGATATCGTTGTCGCAGCATCAGTCTCTCCAGCCGGCGCCAAACTGGCTGGCCGCTTTGGTGTGGGTCTGCTGTCGGTTGCTGCGACGAATCCTTTTGGTTTTGAGATGCTGGCGGATCACTGGGAAGTTGCCGAAGAACAAGCCGCAAAACACGGTCAATCCGTCCACCGCCAAAACTGGCGCATGGTCGGCCCGATGTATGTGGCCGAAACTGAAGAGCAGGCGCTGGAAGATTGTCGCTACGGTTTTCTGTCTATCATGACCTATCTGTCGCATGTCCTGCCGATAGCCCAGGGAGGCCCGACATCCTACGAGGAGATTGTCAAAGAAATGAATGCGGCCGGTACGGGCGTGATCGGTACCCCGGAGATGGCCATTGCCCAGATAGAACGACTCCAGGAGCAATCGGGCGGATTCGGGACCTATCTAACGATCGGTGCCGATTTCGCGGATTCGGCGGGAACGCTGCGTTCGTACGAATTGATTGCCCAATACGTCATGCCACATTTCAAAGGTCAGCTAGCTGCACCGCAAGCGTCCTATGACCGTATCCTCGACGCAGGCGGAAAGTTCGCCGCAGCCACCGCCCATGCGATTGAAAAAGCGAGCAACGAATACGCTACGGAACGAAGCGGGTCGCGTCCAAAATAACAAGCTAGGAAAAGGAGATGTGATCATGGCGGGACGACTTGACAGAAAAGTTGCTCTGATTTCCGGGGCGGCGCGTGGACAAGGAGCAACCGAAGCCCGGCTTTTTATGTCCGAAGGCGCAAAGGTTGTCTTAGGCGATATCCTGGTTGAGCAGCAACAGGCTGTGGTCGACTCTCTGAACAGCCAGGCTGGGCGGGCGACCGGGGTCAAACTCGATGTGACCCAAGAGACGGACTGGCAGCAGGCAGTTGAGACGACCGTCCAGACCTACGGCAGACTGGATATTCTGGTCAATAATGCCGGCATCTTTCCGACTGAAGGCTTGGAAGACACCAATCTCGATCTGTGGAACCGTGTCATTGCCATCAACCAAACGGGCGTATTCCTGGGCATGAAACACGCCGTGCCTGCCATGCGTCAGGCCGGGGGTGGATCGATCATTAATATCTCTTCGGTCGCCGGTCTCGTAGGCGCCGGTATGGCGACTGCGTACCACGGGACAAAAGGTGCCGTGCGGCTGCTGACCAAAACGGCGGCAATTGAATACGCCAAAGACCGGATTCGGATTAATTCTGTCCATCCGGGCGGGGTCGATACCGAGATGCTGGACGTCCTCAACCCCGAAGCGCGCCAAGCCGCCACCCTGGCCCATCCGCTGGGACGCTTAGCCACAGCACAGGATATTGCCTATGCAGTCCTGTATCTGGCCAGCGACGAAGCCTCGTTTGTGACTGGCAGCGAGTTGGTTATTGATGGCGGCTATACTGCCCAATAAAGGAGACAGGCATGAAAATCGGATTCAATATGCCGCAGCTCACGGCTTTTGCCAGCCAGCGCGCGGTGCATGAGTTTGCCGTCCGCGCCGACCAATTAGGCTACGACTCGCTGTGGGTCCAAGATCACTTACTGTATCCAGAACAACCTATTCAGAGCCATCCTATCCACCAAGCCGTGCTTGGGCCGGACAAACTCGTGCAGTGGCCTGAGGCGTATGAAAGTCTGCTGTCTCCACTGGAGTCACTTGCCTATGTTGCGGGCATAACACACAACATCCGCCTGGGGACTTCCATCCTGGTCTTTGGCTACCATCGGCCCGTCGCGCTTGCTAAACAAATCGCAACCATCGACGTCCTGTCCGGCGGGCGGTTCGATCTCGGCATCGGCATAGGCTGGGCGCGCGAAGAGTATGCGCACATGGACACGCCGTTTGATGCACTAGGCGCACGGTGTAGTGACTTCATCCGAGCCCTGCGCGCAGCCTGGAAACAAAATCCAACCCAGTACGACGGCCCTTTCTATACCATTCCGCGCGGCTCAACCTCCCCGAAACCAGTCCAGCGCGATGCACACGGGAACCCGGCCGTGCCGATTCTGGGCGGGTTCCTGAGTGATGCCGGGCTACCGCGGGTGGCCGAGTTGTGTGACGCCTGGCATCCTGCCGGTCACACAGTAGAACTTGCCGTGACACGGATGCAGCAGATTAACCAGATGGCAAAAGAGAAATTTGATCGCGGCCCGCTGCCGCTCGTCCAGCGTGTGTTTGCCGCTCCGGCGCTGCCCAGCATTGAGAAAATAGGCGACCAACTGATGCAACCAAACTGGGTCGGCAGCCCGGATGAGATGCTGCCGCAGCTCAACGAGTGTAAGGACGCCGGTATCGACGAAGTCGTGATCGATACCAGCTTTTTTCACGAGATGGCGAGCGAGGACGACTGGATCGCCCAGCCCGATTTTTTCAAGCCGCTTTTAGACGAAGCGCATCGATAATGCGTTATAAAAGTTGCAAGCAGGCTTAGGCCTTCTTGTGTTCTTCGAATGCGCCGATGAAGTCCTGCATGCTAAGCGTAGCGGTGACTTTCAGATCATCGTCCAGCACTTCGAATAAAACGCCATCTTCCCCGCGAATGCTGTAAAAGACGATGGCGCCTTCATCGCCGCCACCCTCTTGATGCGGGTCACCTGGAGGGCTGGAGGTATAACTGCCCACGGGACGAATCTCCTTGAGTTCCCCATTCGGCTCATACATACGATGCTCGCCTTGGACGACCAGTGTGTTCGTGAGTGCCAGGTGACGGTGCAAAAAGATCTTCTCGTTAGGCTCGAATTTGAGAATCAGATCGACCAGCTTCTTTGGCACATCGACGTCGAGCATGGCAAAAACGAAATGATCGAAATCCCCCAATTCGTGCCACCGGATATTGCGATCATCGAAGTTGTACGACGTTGTTTCAGCAGCGACGGCAGTTGTCATATGCTTTCTCTCCTTTTGGTAGGCGCGGTAAGCGCTAGACGCCCTGTAAGCCGGTACACGCCCACGGCTAGCGCGTCAACACCATCCACTTCTCCTCCTCGTAGCAACACAGAAACCCACTTAAATACTGGGGAATGATCTCCTGCGCAAAGTCAACAATACTTTCCTCAACATAGCCCCACGGGGGTGAGATCACCATTTGGGTCAGGCCCTGCGCCTCTAACTGCTTGAGCCGCTCGACAACGTCCTCCCGCGTTCCGGTGAGGCTCATAGCCCGAATAGCATCGGGGGTAATGAACTGCTCTTCACCTGGGTGCAGAAACCGTGAGTGGGTAACATGAATTTCATCCCAGCGTTCGTCTAGATAGGCTTGATATTGCGGGGTTAAGAACGGCTCAAAATACGCAGGCGCATTTTTGCCCTGCCGGACCACCTCATACGCATAGTGCAAGCCCACGGCGATCCGCGGTCCTACCCGGCTCAGCACCCGGGGACTATCCAGCCCTTCACCCGGGCGCAGCACGCACGATACACCCACGGTCACAACCGGCCAGTCTGGATTCTGAACCGACCCCGGCTGTCTACCTTTGGCCGCTTGCGCCAGCGTCGTCGTGAGCGCATCAGGGGAAAGTGTACTCACCGTAATCAAGCCATCACCAAGTTCTCCAGCCAAGGCGAGTGCTGTGGGATACGAGGCGGCCAGATAGATCGGGACCGGGTCGTGGACGTTAATATAGCCATGCTCACGGTCGAGAAAGCGAATCTGACTCTGGCGTCCGCGTTCAAGATATTCGACCGCTTCGCCACGCAGCAATTTTCGACACACTTCAATAGTATGCCGGAACGTATCCAGACGTACGGGCGGCATGCCCATGGCCCGCCAGGCGGTGTGACCGGTGCCCAACCCCAGGATGACCCGGCCTGGGGCGAGTTTATTCACTGTGGCAATCAAGTGGGCAATGACCGGTGCAATACGGGTAAGTGCGACAGCTACGGCTGTGCCAAGCTGGATCTTAGTCGTATGCTCGGCAGCCAGAGTCATACACGCATACACATCCGAGGCGAGCATCTGGGTATCCACGGACCACGCATTGCTGAAACCCATTTGTTCAGCCAATACAGTATGCTCCTAACTGTTCTGGATATGCGACTGCAAACTGACGCCAAAGTTCATGGTCGGCCCTTTCTTAGTCAAGATATCTCAACATCTTCGACGAGAAAGATTCTGGAGTTTGCGAAATCGACGAATTTTGCCTCATCCGGTCGAATGATTTCAAGATAGCGTGGATGGCTAAACGCTTTGCCTATGTCCTCCACGCTGTCAAACCACAGCTCGGCTATGCCATCGAATGGAGCCTCATCTGAAGGCGGAAAGCCCGGTACAGGATCGCTGATAGTGTGGCCTTGCACATATCTGCGGACATAGCCCCAAAACTCAGGCACGCTCCTGACCAGCGGGCCATGATTGTTTTTCCAATAGTCCTGAAACTCAGCCGTTGACATGCCGGCTTTACGGCGCACACACCCGACAAATTTGACCATAGCTTTTTCCTCCTCCGAAAATAATCATTAGCATTGCCCACTAAATACTTGTAAGAGTCAAATTGAAACCCTTGGCTGAAAGGAGGCCCGGGGCATGCCGTATGCAAACGATAACGGCGTTGAGCTATGGTACGACGTCAACGGGACAGGTGAACCACTCGTGGTGACGGGTGGATTCGGTCTCTTGCACGATCAATTCGCCAAGATTCGCTCGTTACTCACGCCTCAGCTCCAAGTCATAGACTGGCACTATCGCGGCGCCGGACAGTCCGACCGCGCCTAGCCTGGCGGCTATCCACTAGACCGCTGGGTCGACGACCTGGCAATTGTTCTCGATCGTGCCGGTCTCGACCTCGTACATTTGTGGGGCACCTCGACCGGCGCGCCGCTCCCCCGCTGGTCACCCATGCCCTCGTCTTAGCCAGCTTTGGAGACGACACGCCGCAGGGGCGGCGCGCCTACGCCCGGTTTATGGAGGACGGGGTGCGGAGTCAGCTCCCGAGTCCGTGGGCTCAGCTGCGCGGCCAGGTCGTGCTGGGGACGGAAGAGTTTGTCGCCCGCATCCGGCCCCAGGTCCACGCGGCGCCGGATGCCGCCCGCGAGCAACCGGCCCGGCGGGCTTTACAGCAACCGTGGGAGCTCGATGCGGCCCTGGCGGTTCTGGCACACGAGTTAGGCTGCGAGGAGGCCGAGCTGTGTCAGCGGGGCGGGGGACTGGAGCAGGCCCTCGTGATGAAGTGTCTGTATCGGTCTACCGGGGCGAGTCAACGCGAGATCGGTCAGCGGCTGGGCGGGGCGGATTATAGCTGGGTGAGTCGGCAACGGAAGGCACTGCGCGAGGCCCTCCCTCATGACCCCTCTCTCCAAACCCAATTCGTGCGGCTCCAGACTGCCTTGACTCACGAAGAAAGATCTGCATTATTCTTACCTTATTTTTAGCACCCCAAAAAACGCTGACCGATTTTTGTGAGTGCTGGTATACTGAGCCCATGACAGCGACAGCGCCCCATAGTAGGATAGATCATCATGCAATCCTCACCGTTTGACTTAACGCCAGAGCAAAAGACGCTTTTACAAAACCTTTCCCAGCGCACGGGGGAAAAGGTGGATGCGCTTATCGACAAGGCATTGCATCAGCTGGAAGCTGAAACCCTTTCAGGCGTTTCGGATGAGACAGATTATCTCTAGTCCTCGCCCGAGAATGCCACACGGTTGCTGGAGGCGGTGGAAGGGATCGAACGGGGCGAACATGAAGTCAGGAACACCGGCTTGTTTATACAGTCAAGGACGATCTCTTAATCATTGCCTCTTGCCGGTTCCATTACCCTAAAACCTGATACACTCCAGCCCAAACGGTTGCAGCCCGTGCAGACTCACGTAGGGCCGCGGCAACGATCCTTTGCAGGATCTTTCTAGGTCCAGGGATTATTCCGTTACGGCAAGGGCACCGAGCTAGCCTTGACCGCATGCCGTAGACTTTGCGATAACACCGTATCCATTCAGAAGGAGGGACACCATGCTCGATCTCGTCATTAAGGGCGGTCAGGTCGTCACCCCGCAAGCAGTTGGGGAGATGGATGTTGGTATTCAGGGGGAAAAAATTGTCGCGATGGGCTGGTCCGGAACGTTGGCCGCAGAAGCTGGCCGAGTTATCGACGCGAGCGGTAAAATCGTCATACCCGGAGGCATTGAACCGCATGCGCATATTGGAATTCCGGTGCCAAGCGAGTGGACAGGCCAGCCGGATATCATGACCCAGCCACCCCAAGACGCCAGCCGAGCGGCAGCCTTTGGTGGCGTCACGACTATCGTTGATTTCGCCGGGGACCTGAGTTTTGAGGTTGTGGAAGGGGCCGCGCCCAAAACGATTATGTCGGTGATAGAGGAGCGGCGCGAGGTCTTTCGTACCCATTCGTACACCGATTATACGTTTCACTATATTCTGGCCGGTGAGGTCGTCCCTGAGACGATCAGTGAGATCGGTGAAGCCATACAGGAAGGGATCGCCAGCTTTAAAATCTTCACTACATTTCATCCCATCCGCGTCCCGTATGGGCACCTGTGGGCGATTTTTGCCGAGGTTGCCAAACACGGCGGGATCATGGCTGTGCATGCTGAGGAAGATGAGATCGTGCGCTATATGACCGAAAAGCTCAAGCGTGAAAACCGGGACCAAGGTTATAATCTGCACCTCGTTCACAATAATATCTCCGAGGATCTGGCCTTCCGCAATATTATCCGCCTGGCCAAGCAAACGGGTACGGGCATTTACTTCGTTCATACCACGGCCAAAGAAGGTGTGGCCGCCATTGCCGAGGCGCGCAGCGACGGACAGCCGGTGTACGGCGAGGCGCTGCATAATTATCTCGAATTCACGTGCGAGGATTATAAAAAACCGGGTGGGACGGCGATCCACACCTACCCGGCCATTAAATTCGCCGATGACCGAGACGCCCTTATCGCCGGCCTAATGGACGGCCGCTTGGCAACCACGGCGACGGATGAATACACCACCCATAAAGGACCCAAGCTGTGGGGTGACGTCATCGAGACCGTGTGCGGCGGACACAATGGTATTGAGACCCGCATGCCGGTCGCGTTTACCAAGTTTGTGGCAGAGCGCGATATGCCCCTGCAGAGATTTGTCGATATCACCTCGGCCAATGCAGCCAGACTGCTCGGACTCTATCCACAGAAAGGCGCGATTCAGCCCGGCAGCGATGCCGATATCGTCTTGATGGATCCCAATATGCACAAGACGCTCACTCTTAATGATCTGCATGCGGACTCTGACTACAGCATCTGGGAAGGCTTTGCCTGCAAGGGCTATCCAGTCATGACTATGCTGCGCGGCAAGGTGATTGTTGAGGATGAGAAACTGGTTGGGAGTTCGACGGATGGCCGCTGGCTCAAGCGGCATATGTCGGGTGATGTGATATCGCGGCCGGTTGTGTAGACAGTCCGTAGGGTCGGGTTACGCTCCGCTCACCCGACCCTACGGGATTTGCGCAAAGAGACTCTATTTTTTACTAATCTGGAGGCATGCATGAAAAAAGTAAGCGGGGCGCTGGCCTGGCATCCTGAAGTCGCGATGAACACCGAAGAGATCGACGATTTTCTGTCCGGCCGCTGGATTGTCCGGCTGGCCACGCTTGCCCGAGATGGATATCCGCACGTCACCCCGCTGTGGTATTACTGGGACGGAAAGTGCCTGTATCTCGCCCTGACCCGAAACCGGCTGGCTTTCAAACACCTCAACCGAGATCCGCGCTGCTCAGCTGTCATAGACATGGACGACCGTCCGCTGATGGGCATGCGCTGCAATTTGGCCAAGGCCGTAATCATTAAGGGCGATGCAGAAATGACGGAGGTCGGCCCAGGGAAAACCATGCGTATTGAAGCCGGCCCCTGGCAAGGTGAACACACGACAGAGCAAATGCTGGGCTGGCTGGGCAGCCGCTATGGCCTCTCGCAGCGCGACGGTGCACTCGGCTTCACCGAGGAGTCGTTTGGTGAGATTTTCTCCCAGCCTGAAGGGCAAGCCAGCCAGCTCTTCAAGGATAATGAGGACCGGATGATGATAAAGCTTATCCCCAAAAAGATCAAAGCTTGGGACTTTTCAAAATCACCCATGGGCTATGTCGAGTAAAGCAAACGGAGGAATCTTATGACGCGTTCTCTCACAGTTGCGGCGGCCCAGCTCGGTCCGAGTTCCAACACAAAAGAGGAAACCGTTACACGCATGGTTACGCTGCTCGAAGAAGCCGGGCAGCGCAACGTCGAGCTGCTGACATTTTCCGAGCTGTCGCTTACCCCGTATTTCGCCACGCGGGTGCACGAGTCGTGGCAGCATCTGCCGGAAGACAGTCTGCCTTCGCCTGTCACCCAACCCCTTTTTGAAGCAGGACGTCAGGCCCGGCTGCACTGGATTCTCCCCTATGCCGAACGCGAGAATGGGAACGTGTACAACACGGCGGCGCTGATTAATCCGGAGGGGACGATTGTACAGAAATATCGCAAGGCCCATATTCCCGGCGTGGTTGAGCCGCGGTGGGAAGGGCTCGATATTTTTGAGAAGCGCTATTTTACCGAGGGGAATCTGGGTTTTCCAGTCACAACCCTGCCCCAGGATAAGGTCCAGCTGGGTACGCTGATTTGTTACGACCGACGCTTTTCAGAAGTCTATCGCGCCCTTGCCCTCGGTGGCGCAGAACTCATCTGTATTCCGTACAATACGCCCACGTTTGGCCGGCCTCGGGAGGAAGGTCATGAAACAGCGGAAGTACTGCTGCGGGCTGCGGCCATTGAAAACCAACTCTTTATTGTGGCTGCAGGAAAGGCCGGGATTGAGGACGGCGCAGAATATATTGGTGGCAGTGAAATCATCTCGCCTGAAGGCGAGGTGTTAGCCAAGGCCCGGACCGACGGCGATGAACTGGTTGTCGCAACAATCGAGCTAAGCACTATTACAGAACTCAAAGCAAAGTGGGATTTCATGCCTGACCGGCGCCCGGAGATGTATCAGGCGCTCGTTCAAAAAGAGCAGACAGAGCAGGAAGAACAGTAGGGTGCGTCCTGCGCACCGAGCATAGAGTGTCGGATTACGCTACGCTAATCTGACCTACGCTTTGATTCGGGAACCTCATGAAATCGACACAACAACTATGACACACACACCCATCGGACGACTTCGCTTAGTTGGCCGTTTAGAAGGCATATCGTTTCTCGTTCTCCTCGGCATCGCCATGCCCATTAAATATGTCTGGGGACAGCCCCTGGCCGTGCGAGTCGTCGGTCTGATTCATGGCGTCCTGTTTATATGGTTTTGCGGCGTATTGCTCAACGCAAAAGACGCTGCCGGCTGGGATCTCAAAAAAGCCGGCCGTACCCTTGTGGCCGCGCTCTTACCGTTCGGACCTTTTGTTATCGACGGTAGCTTAAAACGAGAGGATGAGGCGTTACAAGCTGCCAAACACTCGAAGGAGTAAAGACCCCATGCAAACGATCAGTAAAGACCACATCGTTCGAACGTTTGATGCCACCCATCCGCCGGCTGCACGAGTGCAGCCGGGAGAAGTATTTGTGATGGAAACCAATGATCGTTTCAAAGATTGGAACGACGGGGCAAAGTGGCCGGTTGAGCAACTCAGCGTCATGACAGGGCCGGTTTGTATCGAAGGTGCTCAGCCTGGTCAGACGCTGGCGGTCGAAGTCTTGGACATCCGTCCCACTCAGGGCTTTGGTTATGTGGTTGCGATTCCGGGCTATGGATTACTCAAAGATCAAATCGAGTTCTGCAAGAAGGTTGTTCCTATTGAGGGCAATCGCATTCGCTATAGTGACACGATCAGCCTGCCGTTTATTCCCAATGTCAGTAAAATCGGCCTCGCTCCTGCGGGCGAAGCACTGCCCAGTAACGCCGTCGGCGCCTTTGGTGGCCAGCTCAGCAATAGTCAGCTTGGCCCCGGTTCAACCGTGTTTCTGCCGGTGAGTGTCGAGGGTGGAATGCTCACCATAGAAGATGTCCACGCCAGAATGGGCGACGGAGAAGCAACGGCTTCGGCTGTTGAAATTGCAGCAGAGGTAACGCTGCGATGTCGCATCGCACCAAAATTGCAGCTTCAGCGTCCACTCGTTATTACGAAAGATGAACTCCTCACTATGGGAGATGGAGAAACAGTCGAAATCGCCGCTCGGAGAGCATTAGAAGATCTTTCCCGTCTCTTAGTTGAGCGAGCTGGGGTCAACCAAACAGAAGCCGCTATGCTCGCCAGCGTTGCCGCTGACCTGCGTATCTCAGAAATGGCCGGCAGCCCATGTCATGTGCGAGCAGCTATAAACCGGGAAATTCTGAGCTTATAAAGGGTCTGGGGGGAGTCAAGACATCCGCATCTGCTTTGTCGGCGACTCATTCGTAAATGGCACTGGCGACGAGGCCGCCCTCGGCTGGGCCGGTCGGCGGTGCGCCGCAGCGCAGGCGAAGAGCTTCTCGATTACGTATTATAATTTGGGGATCAGACGCAATACGAGCCGCAACATCCTGCAGCGCTGGGAAGAAGAGTGCGCTCAGAGACTGCCCGAGTCGCTAGCATCAGTTGACTGCCGTATTGTTTTTTCATTCGGCGTGAACGACACCGTGATTGAGGATAATGCCCAACGAGTCTCCCAGCAGGAATCATTGGACAACGCTCGTCTCATGCTCCATAAAGCCCAGACACAGTACACAGCCCTGTGGGTCGGTCCTCCACCTGTGGTTGACGCTGATCATAACGAACGCATCCACGTGCTCTCGGAGACGTTCTCTCACCTTGCAAACGAATTAAACGTTCCCTATATCCCCGTCCTGCCTGCACTCATTGCAAACGAAGAGTACAAGCAGGAAGTCAAGGAAAACGACGGAGCCCATCCCCGGAGTGCGGGCTACGCCGAACTGGCACGCATTATAGGAGCTTCGCCGCAGTGGTGGTTCTGAGCAGGACCAGCCAAGCCATAATCAGCTTTGCGGCGGCTTGAATTCGGGTACCATGACAGCGTCAGCGTTTGTCGTGATCGCTAGACGCAGGTCCTTGACCGGCTTGTAGTCCGGATCATCCATAAAATCCTTAATCGCTTGCTCGGACGGAAATTTCAAAACGACCACACCTTTAGCCGGATCGCCCTGAATCGGCGTGGCCTCAAAGTCGGCCACAACGATTTCACCCTTGTATTTCGCCAGAAAAGGCAGCACGCCCGGAATATAGTCCTTCTGGTATTTCTCGGGATCGGTAATCGTTTGGGCGAGAATAAAATATGCCGACATGATAGGCCTCTTTGGGCAACATGAAAAAGATGAATGGTTTATGAAGCAGAGGAACCCATAGCACTGGAGTGGACGCCGGATCAAGCTCGGCAGAAGTCGTTTTGTACTGTTTCGCGTATGGAAAGAAAATATTTAATTCTGTGTTGCATATGTGACACAGTTAGGACATGAATAAATCGGCTGTTGTACACGCACGTATCGAGCCCCAGACTAAAGAAGCAGGCCGAGGGCGTTCTGCGCAAGCTGGGGCTCAGCCCCACAGAAGCGATCCGGCTCTTCTATCGTCAGATTTGTCTACGCGGCGGCCTCCCGTTTCCTGTCCTCATCCCCAACGAGTTGACGGCCAAGACCCTGAAGAAAAGCCAGCAGGGAGAAGACGTAAAGACATTCGACACGCTAGAGGACATGTTTGAGAGCTGGGAGCAATGAAAAAGCTCTCCCAGACGAAGCAATTCGTGCAGGATGTCAAACGAATGCGCCGGCGCGGCAAAGATCTTGAGAAGCTCAAGGCCACCGTCAGCCGGTTGGCAAAGAGCGAGGCTCTTGATGCAAAACACCGCGATCATGCACTGACGGGTGCTTGGAAGAGTTGCCGCGACTACCACATAGAGCCCGATTGGGTTTTGATCTATTCAACGGATACGAACAATCTTCGGCTTGAACACACAGGCTCACGTAGCAATCTATTTCAATAAAAAGAGACAGGTTGTCAGGTCAAAAGGGCTGCCTCATTTTTTTAGTGCCTGCCCGAACGACCCACTCCCAGAATCCAGAAACTCTTGCTCCTCTAGTGTGGACTCTCGTCCGAGAATCACATTCCGATGCGGGAACCGGCCGAAGCGTTGGATGAGAGCAAAATGTTTCCGGGCGGAGCCTTGAAATTCCTCCAACTGCTCTTGCCACTCGGTTGCCGCCAGGGCAAGCAGTTCCTCGCCCCGACGCAGCGCCTCCTCTTGCAAGGAGAGCTGTTCCGCGTGTTGCAGGGGCATAAGGCAGAACGCCTGCTCAATCACACTCAGATTTGATGGGCAGGTTGATGGCAAGTACTGGCCGAATCCCCGCTGGGCAACGTGTTGCGCCAACGGGTCGCCGGCAAAGGCTGCCGCTGTTCCGCGATAGAGATTACGTGGAAACTGATCGAGCAGAATGATCAGCGCCAGCCATGAGCGCGGTGCCGTCTCCCAGGACTCCAGTCCACCAGCCTGTGCTTGGGCAACGAGATCCACAAATCGCGTACGGATGGCGGCATCGATCTCAGGCGTAGCTTTAAACCAGAACGCGTAGCGCTTCTTCGCCTGGGCCGCATCAGCGGCCGAGGCGGCAAACCAGAATTGGAGAATCTGTTCAGGGTCCATAAACTCAGCTCTCCCTTCGCATGCTCGCAGCCTACCACCTTTGCAGCCGAGGGACGACGACGCCGCTGCTAGGGCACCCGCTCCGCCTGCTTAAAGCCACTCACAAAACTCCGTCTTGTCCCATATGCCTGGATGCCTGCTTGCGCAGGTATGACACAAGAAAGACTGTCATGCCCGTGGAAACGGGACCGTGGATTCACATTTGAAGTGCAACAGTTGCTGTAAAAGAACCTCTGCAGGAGTGTGGTAGGCAAGACATTTTCGGGGTGTGTTGTTGTAGGCACGGATGAGGGCATTAAAGCGGTTTGTGCGCAGGCTGGCGAGGGCGGTGTTGCGCGGGATGGTTCGCCGCATGCGACCGAGGGCATTTTCAATGCCGCCCTTCTGCCACGGCTTATGGGGGTCGCAAAAGAAGGTCTGAATGGCCAGGGGATGCAATTGGTAGTGCTGGACGAACTCGGTGCCATTATCGAAGGTCAGGGTTTGGCGCAAGCTTGGGGCAAGGGTTTGAGGAGCTGGACCATCAGCCGGGCCATGGGCTGAGCCGCCTTGCTGGGCGGTCGGGCCGCGAGGAGGACCGGGGAGTGGCGTTCATGCATGGTCAGGATGGCCGGTCCGTAGTGGGCGAATACCATCAGAGCGGCTTCCCAGTGGCCGGGGACCTGGCGGTCGGTGGTGGAATCATCGGCTCCTCAATATCTTGGGGGACCCGCGCTCGAGATGGCAGCGCGCCGGCGGCGGACGCCGGGGTATGCTTCCGCCGGGCCGACTTGGGCCGCCCCAATAGCTCCGTCACTTCTTCTTCCAGTAGAGTTTGGATGAACTGCTGAATATGCTCACGGACATACTCTTCCAGGTGGTCCCAGGATGGTCGGCACGGTGACTGTAACGATGTGAGTGGCCGTGTTATGGCAGCTCCTCCTTCACTCCAGGGACACTGATTCTTCACCCCACAAGAATATGCCACCGGGTGCTATTTCTACACCGTTTGGTATTACCTCATGCCTCCAAGAAGGTTCGCCAAGAGAGTATACGTGTGAACGTAGAGTTCGAAGCTATTGAACACGATCCAGATGCCTAAGCGAAGGAAAATTCGGCTCGCGAACTTACATCCGCAGCGCGGTAATGAGCCAGGGAAAACACGACTAGTTCTGATCATTCAATAAGGGATGTCTAAAGACGCTTGGCCACTTCTTCAAGCATGACTTCCGTCGCGCCGCCGCCGATCGACTGAACGCGGGCGTCGCGCGCCATGCGTTCGATCGCGCTTTCGCGCATATAGCCGAAACCGCCGTGAAACTGCTGGCAGTCGTATAGCACCCGGTTGACCAGCTCACCGCAGTGGGCTTTGACCATCGACACCTCCTTCACGCACTCAACTCCTTGCGTGTCGAGCCAAGCCGCGTGGTAGAGCAGTTGCCGCGCCGCAGCAACCTCGGCCTGCCGTTGCGCAAGGCGTTGTCGAATGGTCTGTTTCTCCCACAGAGGCGCACCGAAGGCCTTGCGCTCGCGCACGTAGTCGAGCGTGAGGTCGAGTGCTTTCTGCGCTTCCCCCATAGCCTGTGCGCCGAGCACCAGCCGCTCGTTCTGAAAATTCTTCATAAGGGCGTAGAAGCCCTTGTTGACCTCGCCGATGACGTTCCCGACAGGGACGCGGCAATCTTCAAATATGAGTTCAGCCGTGTCAGAGCTTCTCCATCCCATCTTGTCGAGCGTACGCCCGATACTGAAACCCATTGCCTCTGATTCAACAGCGAAAATGGTCATCTCGCGCGAACCGACCGCTTCCTGATCGGTCTTGGCCGCGACGAAATAGAGATCAGCATGGACGCCATTGGTGATATACATTTTCGTTCCATTGAGCACCCAGAAATCGCCATCCCGCTTGGCGTGGGTTTTTATACCCGCCACATCCGAGCCCGCATCGGCTTCAGTCACGGCGACCGCAGTAATCAGGTCGCCTGATACGATTTTCGGCATATATCTTTGCATCTGCTCTTCGTTCCCGGCATGAGCGAGATGGGGCGACGCCATATCGGTATGCACCAGGACGGTGATTGCGAAACCGCCGAATGTGGAACGCCCGAGTTCCTCTGCCAGCACGATCGTTGCCAGGGTGTCTAGCTCAGAGCCGCCGTATTTCTGCGGATAGCGAATTCCCAGCAGGCCCAAATCACCCATCTGCCGCAGGACACTTCGAGGGACCATGCCCTCCTGCTCCCAGCCCACGCCATTGGGCGCCACCTCGTTGGCGATAAATCGGCGGATCTGTAGACGCAGCAACTCGTGCTCTTCGGTGAAATAGATGGATCTGTCGCTCATTTCGTACCTCTTACGTATTCCGTTCCTCGGGTGGTTCGATCGTAACGATGCACACTGCACCACCTACGGTATCGCCCGCTTGGTAGTGTATGGCCTGCACCGTTCCCGCCATGGGCGCAGACAGTTGGTGCATCAGTTTCATCGCTTCCATGGTCACGACCGGATCACCCACCGACACCGCCTGCCCGATTGTGACCAGCACTTCCGTGATGAGTCCCGGCATCGGGGAACAGACGAGGTTGCCCCTTTGCGCATCATCGCAGCTTTCGCCCAGCAGCACTTCTTCCGCCGTCAGTACGTCTACCGTCGTGAGGCCACTCCCGGCCCGAAGTACGACCTGGAGGCCAGGGAAGAAAACGCCAGTACGACGACGGCGCCCCTCCTGCTCATACACCATCTCCCCATCACCCAGGTACGCGTGTTCGACTGAGAGTATCGATTCCTTGCCGTATTCTACACGGTAACGCCCCGTTCGCCCGTATACACGCACAACGCCTATCTCTTCACCGCTATGCCGGAGGTAGTACGATGCAGACCCGTAACGGCCCGCAGGCTCTGAAATGCGCCACGCGCCCAAACCGTACCAGGGGCTTTTCGCCGCGATCCGTGTACTCCGTTCTCCGTATAGGTGTTTCGCAAGCGCCGCCTGTGCAATCTGCATAGACGTTATCTCGGGCGGCCTCCATCCGTCCGGGAAAAGGACGTCCAGGGTGTTCGTCTGATGGGTGGCTGATTGGAATTGTTCGGTCTCCAGAACGTCGCACAGGAATGTCGTGTTAACGCCGACGCCGCCGATCTGAAAATCAGCCAGGCCGCGCTTGAGGTTGCGAATCGCGCTCTCTCGTTCCGGTCCTAGCGCAATGACTTTGGCCAACATCGAATCGTAATAATGGCTGACTTCGCTGCCCGGCCCGATGCCGCTGTCGATGCGCAGACCGGACGTACGCGGTTCCGCGTAATGGGAGATCCGGCCGGTTTGCGGGCGATAGTCTTGAGCAGGATCTTCGGCCACGACCCGCGCCTCGATGGCGTAGCCCTTACACCGAATATCTTCCTGGGCAAAAGGCAGACGTTCGCCCGCGGCTACGCGGAGTTGCCACTCAACCAGATCGATCCCCGTGACCATCTCGGTAACGGGATGTTCGACCTGAAGCCGAGTGTTCATCTCGAGGAAAAAGGGTTCCTCGGTTGCGGCATCAACCATGAACTCCACCGTGCCCACATTGTCGTATGCAATCGCCTCGGCAAGCTTCACCGCGCCATTCAGCAAGCGCTCACGGACCGCGGCGCTCAGGTTCGAGGCCGGAGCCTCCTCAATGAGCTTCTGGTAGTTGCGCTGAATCGAGCAGTCCCGCTCGAAGAGGTGTACCACCTTACCGTGCTTGTCGGCCAAGATCTGCACTTCCACGTGCCGGGACGCGGGAATGAATTTCTCCAGCAGAACGGTTGGATCGCCGAACGCTGAGGCCGCTTCCAGTCGCGCCAGTTTCAAGGCGTCGTACAGGCCTGCGAGGTCATCGACACGGCGCATGCCGCGGCCGCCGCCACCCGCGCTGGCCTTGATGAGCAGTGGCGCGCCAATGCGTTCCGCCTCGTGCATGAGCCGCTTGTCGCTCTGATCGTCACCGTGATAGCCCGGTACGCACGCAAGCCCCGACGCTGCCGCAAGACGTTTGGCTTCAATCTTAGATCCCATACGCGCAATATTGGTGGCAGACGGTCCCACGAATACGAGCCCGGCATCCCCGCACAGCCGCGCGAAATCTGCGTTTTCCGCCAGGAACCCATACCCAGGGTGTACCGCCTCAGCCCCGGTTTCTTGTGCTACCGCGATAAGCTTCGACGCGTTGAGATAGCTTGCGCTGGCCTCCGGGCTGCCGATGTTGATGGCTTCGTCGGCGCATGCCACATGCGGCGCGCTGCGGTCCGCATCCGAAAAGACAGCAATGGAGTGCAAACCCAGGCGCCGACAGGCACGCACGATACGCACGGCAATTTCACCCCGGTTGGCAATCAGAATTCGTTCAAACATAAGAACTACATACGCGTGAGAACTACATACGATAGACCGGCGTCCACGGCCCCCGATCTGGGACCGACGCAATAATCGCCAGGCACAGTCCGAGCACGTCGCGGGTTTGGGCGGGTTCTATGATGCCGTCGTCCCAGAGCCGTGAGGTTGCGTAGTACGGATCGCTCTGTTCGCCGTATTGATCGCGCACCTGCTGCTCGATTGCCCGCAACTCTTCGGGCTCGGGCGCTGGGGCCTTGAGGTTGCTACGTCTCAATTCGAGCATCACGTTGGACGCGATGTCAGCCGACATAGTGGCGATTTGCGCACTCGGCCAGGTGAAGAGAAAATGCGGCCGAAAACCGCGTCCGCACATGCCATAGTTACCAGCACCATACGAACCACCAACAATCAAGGACAACTTCGGCACGCGAGCGATGGACATCGCATAGACCATTTTTGCACTGTCCTTGGCGATACCGCGTCGCTCGGCCTCCGTCCCGACCATGAAGCCGGTGATATTGTGCAAGAACAGCAGCGGAATGGTGCGTTGATCACACAGGGTTATGAAATGCGCGCCCTTCAAGGCCGACTCCGAGAACAGCGCACCATTGTTGCCAAGCACGCCGACCGGGTGGCCGTGTATCTGCGCCGTTCCGCACACCAGCGTCTCACCCCATTCGGGTTTAAATTCCTGGAAAGCGCTCCCGTCAACGATGCGCGCAATGATCTCGCGCACATCGTAGGATATTTTTCGATCGTGGCTGACGATGCCACTAATCTCTTCCGCATTGTAAGCGGGCGGCAACGGAGACGCTTCGCATTGCAAGCGCCTGCCCATATTCAGCTCGGCGACAATGTCACGCACCAGCGCAATGGCATGCGGTTCGTCACGTGCCAGATGATCCGACACCCCCGAAACACGCGTGTGCATCTTCGCGCCGCCGAGCGTTTCCGCATCAGCGTCCTCATTGATGGCGATTTTGACTATGGACGGGCCACCGAGATGAATGCGCGCGTTCCCGTCGACCATCACAACCTGATCCGACAATGCTGGGATGTACGCGCCTCCCGCAGTGCAGCCACCGAAAACGGCTGATATCTGGGGTATCCCCGCCGCCGACATATTGCACTGCCGGTAGAAGGTGTTGCCAAAGTGATCACGATCGGGAAAGACACGGTCCTGTTCAGGCAGATAGGCCCCGCCACAGTCAACAAGGTAAATGCAGGCCAGGCGATTCTGTTCGGCGATCTCCTGTGCCCGTATATGTTTCTTCACCGTTTCGTGAAAGAAAGAGCCGCCCTTCACCGTGGCATCATTGGCGATAACGACACAGGGCGTACCTGAGACGATGCCGATCCCGGTCACGATGCCCGCACCGGGAACCTCGTTGCCATATTGGCTCCATGCTGCCAGCGGGGACAATTCAAGAAAGGGGGTGCCCGGGTCGACCAGAAGATCCACCCTGTCGCGTACCAGGATCTTTCCGCGTTGATGATGGCGAGTCCGTAGTCTTTCGTGTCCGCCCAAGATGGAATGGCCAATGCGTTCGCGCAGCGTTTTCAGCAATCCATCGTAGTGCTCGCGATTCGCAGCAAAAGATTCCGAGTGCGTGTCCATCCGGCTCTCAATGCGGCTCATGGCGTAGCCTCCGTGTCCTGGATATTCTGGATATCTTGGAGCAGTCCATGCAGTATGATGTCGGCATAGTTGTTGGCGAGTTGCTCCAGTTCGCCGCGCGTCTTAATACCGTGGGCATGAATTCAGTCTTATACCGGTTTCAGCTTGTCTCCGTGCGCTTCCATGTACGCGCCGAGACGTTGGCCTTCGGCGTCCGTGACGCTGTCTTCCAACAGACTGATCCGGTCGCCTTCAAAGACCGCCCGCTCCTCTCCCTCCATTCGACATTCAGGCGCGCCGTCCAGCGTGTAGATCGCAGCCCATTTCATCCACACGTCGCCATCTTTTTCCAGTGGCCCTTCGATCAGCTCGATGCGGCGCGAGGCAAAGCGACGGTCAAAGCCATTCACCGCACTCCGAAAGTCACGTAAGATCGTAGCCCGCCCTTCGTGACGTCCGCCAAGCGGCGGTGCAGCAATAAAGTTATACACCGCATCCTCGGTAAAATATTGCTCAAGCACGGACCAGTCATCGCTGGCATAGGCTTGCTCAAAAGCTTCAGCATAGGCTCCAAATCGTTCGACGATACCCATAGTTCTTCCTCCTGTTGCTTAAAGACTTTATGTTCCAACTACCGTCCACGTACTGCTAACCGTTGCCACCACTGCGTCTTTCTCATTTTTTATCGTGGCTTCTACGAATGCGACCCGTTGGCCTTTGCGCAGGACTTTGGCCTGCCCTGTCACTCGACCCTTTTTGACCGGCTTGAGGAAGCTGATTTTGAGTTCGGCCGTGGTGGCAAACTCTCCTTCGTCCATCACCGACCCAATCGCGCTGCTCAGCAGCTCATCGGCAAAGACGCTCAGATACCCTCCGGCCACATAACCAAACGAATTTAATACTCGCTCATTTGTAGCATCCCATTCCCATTCAGATGTCCCAGGACCAAACTGCACCGGCTTGAGGCCAATCTCTCGGTGGGCATCCCGCACATACTCTTCGGGTCGATTTTCGCGTAAGGCCGCATTTAGTTTTTCTACAGGCGAAAGCATAGCTCCTCGTACCATTTTTCAGCGCTATTCTCAAAAGGGTAGCCGGCCTGAGCGATTTCCGGCAGTATGAGCAGCCTGAATAAAGCGGTCGCATGCTGAAAAATATCCTTACTGCACGTCTGGCCCAGGTCAAAGAAAGCGGTCTCTATCGCCGTTTGCGTGCGGTGGAAAGTGCGCAAGACACGACTGTTGTCCTCGATGGCCAAGAAGTTCTCCTCTTTTCTTCTAACAATTATCTGGGTTTAGCCAACCATCCGGCACTCAAGCGAGCGGCCCAAGAGGCTATCGAACGCTACGGCTGTGGGAGCGGTGCATCTCGGTTGATTTCCGGTTCAATGGATGTCCACCATAGGCTCGAACAACGCCTTGCAAGCCTCAAACAAACAGAGGCCGCATTGGTGTTCCCGACTGGCTATCATGCCAATATTGGCGTGCTGTCCGCGTTGATGGGTCCGGAGGACACCATCTTGAGTGATGCACTGAACCATGCCAGCATTATTGACGGCTGTCGGCTGTCCCGTGCCAACACTAATGTCTACCATCATTGCGATACTGCCCACTTAGCGGAACTCCTCACAGCCTGCCCGCAGTCGGGCCAACGTCTGATTGTCACAGACACCGTGTTCAGCATGGACGGCGATATTGCACCCTTGGCCGATATCGTTGCCTTGGCTCAACAGTATGATGCCTGGGTCATGGTTGATGAAGCGCATGCGACCGGCGTGTTTGGTCCGCACGGAGCTGGCATTGTCGAAGAACTCGGACTCGCCCAACAGATCGATATTCAGATGGGAACCTTAGGCAAAGCGTTAGGCTGCGTTGGCGCGTATATTGCCGGTAGCCATGAGCTGATTGATTGGCTAATTAATCGCGCCCGGAGTTTTATTTATACCACGGGTATTCCTCCTGCAGTTGCGGCCTCGGCGCTTGCCGCCCTCGACATTGTCAAGTCTGAACCTGAGCGGAGAGAGCAATTGTGGGATAACACAAAGTTCTTATCTGACGGATTGCTATCCCTGGGCTATACGCTGGGAGACACACGCTCGCAAATTCTGCCGGTCATTATTGGCGAGGCAGGCCAGACCATGGCGTTGGCACAGGCCATGCTGCAACACGGCGTCTTTGCCCACGGCATCCGTCCGCCAACAGTTCCAGAAGGGACATCGCGCATTCGAGCCACGCCTATGGCCACGCATACTCAGGCCCAGCTCTCCCGCACGCTGGATGCGTTTGCCGCAGCTGGCAAGGAGGTGGGAATTCGATGAGTACGCCGTCGTATGCTGACCTGACAACCTGGGATCATGCGCACGTGTGGCATCCGTTTACTCAGATGCAGGACTGGCTGAGCGAAGAGCCGATCGTCATTGCCAAGGGAGAAGGCAATTACCTGATAGACGTGCACGGCAAGCGCTATCTGGATGGCGTCTCTTCGCTGTGGTGTAATGTCCACGGCCACACCCATCCCGCAATCAATAAAGCCATTACAGACCAAGTCAACGATATCGCCCATTCCACCCTGCTCGGGCTGGCGAATATTCCATCCATACTATTGGCGAAAAAGTTGGTTGAGCTTGCTCCGCATGGGCTCACCCGCGTGTTCTATTCCGACGCGGGTGCAACCGCCACAGAAATCGCTCTCAAGCTGGCCTTCCAGTACTGCCAACTCCGCGGTGAAACCCAACGGACAAAATTCGCTTCGTTAGTGGAAGCGTATCATGGCGATACGCTGGGAGCAGTGAGTGTGGGCTACTCGGAACTGTTTCATCATTTTTATCGTCCGCTCTTGGCCGATACCGTCCGACTCACTCCACCGCATGTGTTTCGGTTCGTGCAGGGACTGTCAGCGGAGCAGGCCTTGTCCGCGGCTCAAGAAGAAGCCGAGCAGAAACTCGCGCAGCATCATGCCGAGCTTGCTGCCGTGATTATCGAACCGCTCATGCAAGGCGCAGCCGGCATGTGGGACCATCCGGTTGAATACGTTCGGACGCTGCGACAGCTTACGAAGCAATACAATATTTTGTTGATCTGTGACGAGGTCGCCACCGGCTTCGGTCGAACCGGCAAAATGTTCGCCTGTGAATACGCCGAGATTAGTCCGGACTTGTTCTGTGTGGCGAAGGGGATTACTGGCGGCTATCTGCCGCTTGCGGCCACACTGGCAACAGAAGACATCTTCTCCGCTTTTCTGGCTCCGTATGAGGATTTCAAGACCTTTTTTCACGGCCATACCTATACGGGCAATCCAGTTGCCTGCGCTGCCGCCCTTGCCAGTCTGGAGATTTTTGAGACGGAACACGTCATCGCCAATCTGCAACCCAAGGTCGCGCTGCTAACGGAACGACTGCGGACAGATATTTCCGCCCTGCCCCACGTCGCCGACGTTCGACAGTGGGGCATGATGGTGGGGATCGAACTCATGCGCGATCCTGACAAGAAAATTGCGTATGATCCCACGGAAAAAATCGGCATTCAGGTCATCCAAGCAGCACGCAAACACGGCGTGCTGATTCGCCCACTAGGCGGTATTATCATTCTCATGCCGCCGCTCAGCATCACCCAAGACGAGTTGACTCATTTGCTCGATGTGACTCACGACGCGATTCAGACGGTCACATGCGCGGCCTCTTCATAACCGGAACAGACACCGGCATCGGCAAGACCCTGGTGGGTTGTGGACTTGCTGCGGCATGGACCGCACAAGGCAAACGCGTCGGCGTACTCAAGCCGGCAGAGACGGGCTGTGATATGCGAAACGGCGCATTATATCCAGACGATGCCATGCGCTTGGCTGGATGTGCTCAGAGCGCTTTGCCGGTTGAAACCCTGTGCCCCTACCGTTTTTCCCCGCCGGTCGCTCCGAGTGTCGCGGCTGAGCAGGCTGGCGTGTCCATTCGGCCGGACCGGATTGTCGAGATTTTTCATACCATCGCAGTACAACACGACGTAACGATCGTAGAAGGCGCAGGCGGCTTGCTCGTCCCGCTCGTGGGTCGCTATTCATTCGCGGACCTGGCGCAAGACCTCGGCATTCCGGTTCTTGTTGTCGTAGGCTCAAAGCTAGGCGCTTTGAATCACACCCTGCTGACCTTGCATTGTATTCAAACCCGAGGCTTGCCCCTGGCGGGCTATGTCCTCAACCACCCAACTGAAACATCTGATGATGCGATTAAGACCAACGCCGCAACCTTGGCTGGCCTGACAGATGTACCGTGTCGGGGGATTATTCCGCATCTTTCGTTGAGCGGAAATATAGATCAGGATCGCGCTACGCTGAGCGACCTATTCTCCACAGCGGTTGATCTTCCCGAACTGCTCGGATAGAGCAGAGATCTGCTGACATATTCGACTGAAAGGAAAAGTATGAATAATTTCTCGCACTTAGCGACCAAATCATTAGCTGGCGAATTGCTATCTCGTGAAGAAGCATTTTCTGTTTTACAAACAGCCGACGAGAACTTATCTGAACTGCTGGATGCCGCATTCACGGTGCGAGAAAAATTCTTCGGCCGCAAAGTAAAAATCTGTGTGTTACAAAACGCCCGTAGCGGCCTCTGCCCAGAAGATTGCAACTACTGCTCACAGTCGTCCATCTCAAAGGCTCCGATTAATAGATATCGTCTCCTTTCAAAAGACGAGCTACTTGCCGGTGCGCGCAAGGCAGCCCAGGCCGGCGCCCGGCGCTACTGCATGGTCGCCAGCGGACGTGGACCAAGCGAACGCGATATTGCCCATCTGACCGATGCGACACGACAGATCAAAGCCGAATTTCCAGGGTTGGAGATTTGTGTGTCTCTGGGCTTGATGAGCGAACCCCAGGCCCGAGAACTCAAAGAATCCGGCGTCGGCTGGGTCAACCACAACCTCAACACCAGCCGTAAATTTTACTCGGAAATTTGCTCGACGCATACCTATGATGACCGGGTTGAGACGATCAAGAACGTCAAGCAGGCGGGGCTTTCCACATGCAGTGGCGGCATTATCGGCATGGGCGAAAAGGACGAAGACGTTGTGGAGTTGGCCTACGCCGTGCGGGCGTTAGACATTGACTCCGTGCCGGTGAATTTCCTATACCCCATCGACGGCACTCCGCTCGGCCCACGCAAGGACTTCAATCCCGTGCGTGGGCTCAAGACCCTCTGTCTGATGCGTTTCCTCAATCCGCACAGCGAAATCCGCATGGCCGCGGGCCGCGAACTCTATCTCGGCAAATGGTCCGGGCTGGCCTTTTATCCGGCAAACTCCATTTTTGTCGAAGGCTATCTCACCACGCCAGGCCAACAGGCCCAAGACGCGCATCAGCTCGTCGAAGCAGCAGGATTTGAGGTTGAGCAAGAGGAGACCGCGAGCGAAGCGGCACAGAGTGCGGTGACGACATAGGGAGAAGGCGCAAGCAACTCCATCCCCTCTTGAGAGGGGTGCCGCGCAGCGGCGGGGTGTGTTTCCGACCTCGGGCAACCCACCCCGGTCGCCGACCATTGGTCGGACGGCCACCCCTCCAAGGACGGGATAGCACGTCGAGTAACCCGTCCCTTCTTCCACATCTTACTTCCATGAACTTGAGCCGTCTCCGCATAGCTGGTAGGCGTGCCAAGGGAGGGGAGTACTGTATGCGCAAGTCTTTATATTGGCTCGTCACTATCTGTCTTGTCTTTCTCAGCGTTCCAGTTCAGGCCGAAGAGAAGAAACCGAAAATTCGCTTTGGCCTGCAAGTCGCACAACAGCAAACGACAATTGAAGAACTCAAAGACGTGTGGCAAGAAGCCGAAGCCCTGGGTTTCGATACCTTGTGGGTGAACGATCATCTGCTGCCGAGCGTAGGTCCGTCAGATGGACCGAACTTTGAATCGTGGACGTTGCTCGGGGCGATGGCGGTCTCTACTTCCAAGATCCAGATTGGCTGTATGGTGACGAGTAATACCTTCCGCCATCCGTCCATCCTGGCCAAGATGGCGACCACGGTTGACCATCTCAGCAATGGACGTCTGATTCTCGGCCTTGGTGCAGGCTGGTTCAAACGTGAGCATGAAGCGTACGGGGTCGAATTTTCAACTATGAGAGGCCGCGCCAAACGACTCGACGAAGCACTGCAAGTGATTACAAAACTCTGGCAGGCCGATCCCACCGCTTCGTTTGAAGGTAAGTATTATTCCCTGGTTGATGCACCGTTTGTTCCCAAGCCAGTCCAGCAACCCATGCCGCCGATTATGATAGGCGGGATCGGCGAAAAACTCACCTTGCCCCTTGTGGCACGCTACGCGCAGATGTGGAATGTTCCGATTCTCTCGCCCGGCCAGTTTGCCAAAAAGAATCAAGTACTTGAGAAATACTGTCAAGAGATAAAACGAGACTGTAGTGAAATTGAACGGTCCTATCTGGCACCTATGTATCTGAATCCTACTCCTGAAGCTCTGCAAAAGGTGCTGCAACGCGCTATGAAAATGCGGGGGATGACCGAGGACGAGGCACGTCAGACCGTATTGGCCGGCAGCGCCGACGACATTCGCCGGCAACTTCAAGCCTATATCGATATTGGCGTAACACACTTCATTATCAACCTGCGCCGTCCCGGTTTGTACGATCGAGAAGCCGTACGCGTTTTCGCCAAAGAGGTCATGCCAGCGTTTCGTTAGGTCTGTATCGATCCGTTTATATTTCGGTCCTTGTCGTTCTGAATGGCACTATCAGCCCAACGTCGCGGCCTTCTTCTCATGGTTCTGACCACCATGGTCTGGGCGGGTTTGTTTCCAACTGGGAAAATAGCCCTGCGCAGTATTCCGCCCTTTACGCTTGCCGCCATTCGTTTGAGCATTGGCGCGGTCCTCTTATTCATCTATCTCCAGCGGAAGCGCGGCCCTGAGGCTTCGAACATCGCCTGGACTCCACGGCTGGTCGGCAGTTTTCTCTTCTTAGGATTTACCGGCTATTTGCTTTCTGTAGCAGGGAGTTACCAGGGGCTGCGCTTAACGACGGCGACCAACGCCGCACTGCTCAATGCCGCCTCACCTATTGCGATTGCCCTTTTGGCGGTCTTGTTTCTGAAAGAGAAACTGTCGTCCACCATGCTCCTCGGCATTAGCATCTCCATTGTGGGCGTAGTGGTCATTATTGCGCGCGGCTCATGGCACGTCATTATCCAAAACGAGTACAACCCAGGCGATCTCATCATCATCGCGACCTTGTTTGCCTGGGGGGCCTATACCACCTATGGCCGCCACCTCATGCAGCAGGTCTCCCCCCTCGCCGCGACAACGTATGCCTATATTGCCGGCGCCTCGTATGTGATCATCGCCTGTTGGTTGACAGAATGGGACAGCTGGCAGTTTGCGGAAACGCGCTGGGATTCGTGGCTGGCGATTGTCTATCAAAGCACGCTCGGGACCTTTGCCCATTTTTGGTATTATCAAGCCGTTGAAATTCTTGGCCCAAGTCGGGCCGGCGTGTTTATTAACCTGGTGCCGGTGATGGCTATTGGCATAGCCTACGTTTTTCTCGACGAGACCCTGACCCTGCCTCACCTTGTCGGCGGTTTGATTGTTATTGTCGGGGTTGCGGTAGCGGCGCTACGCTAATGACGTAGATACCTGGTGTTTTCAAATTTGCCGAAGAGAGAAATCATTGCAAGAAAATAAAAATACATCATTCTTATGACGCTTATGACGCTTATGACGCTTATGACGCTTATGACGCTTATGACGCTTATGACGCTTATGACGAAGATCAGCGTATCGAGAGCAGGATTATTATAAGAGCCGGAGGATACTATGAAATGGGTAGTATTCGCGCTCGTTTTCATCGGGATCGTAACCCCGTTCCTCGTCTTTCCATTCGTTGAAGCGGATAGAGGACAGAATATTATCATCCACGGCTATCTCGAACTGTCGAAAGACACACCACGCTACGAACCGAAAAACGATTTCGAGCGTGTCCAGCGTATCGTCCGCGAATACAATGCGGAAATGGCAGGCCAGGCAGTAGAAATCGCTCCGTATTACGATAATCCGGTCCGGACTGCTTATGCGACGATTATTGCGCTTAGTGCCCCTAACAAAACTCAGTCTTGTACCGGAAGCCTGGATACCTGCTTGCGCAGGTATGACACAAGAAAGCCGGTCATTCCCGTGGAAACGGGAATCCAGGGGGAGGGGGCTGGGGCATTACCCATGTGCCTCGGAGCGTTTTGTTAGGCGTTCTTAGCATCGCCGCAAACATCGCGGGTGGGTTGATTTTGACCCTGGGGAGAAGGTCAAAAAACTAAACCTCAAGATCCAGCAGCTGCTGCGGGTTGGCTATAGCCGACAATCCACTCACCTGTCCGGCTGAGGGTGATACCATCCGGGCCGAGATCATCAGGGAGCTGGCGGGCGGATTGAACAGCCTTTTCAAAAGCATCATTGTCCTCCAGCCCCAAGGCTTTCAGCACTGGGTTGTGGACCTTTTCACGGTGGATCTCCTCGTTGTATATCTTGGTGCGCAAAACGGCGCGGAGATAGAGACGTGCATTGGGAATAACGCGCAGGGCCGGCATCTCGAATCCGAGAAATACTTTGTTTAAAGTCTCAAACGCGAGCGACGGGAAGTATTTGATATAGCTTTGAACAATCTTCAGGAAGAGAGCATGATGTGTGATCTCATCTTGGCTGACAATGCGAAAGGCTTCCGAAGCACCGATCTCATGTCCACGTTCTCGCTCTTGAGACGTCGGTGTGGGCGTCAGGCCATATTCTTCACGAATACGCGCACGCATTTCTTGATAGTTATAATAGGTCGCTCGCTCCTGGACCATTGCGTAGGCAGAGCTTCCGAGCGGGGTGTCGAGACCTGGATGTTGTTCCACATCCCAACGGGATTCTTGCACCTTGCCGAGATACGTCTGAAGTTGAGCCTCCGTGCGCATCCCGGAATGTTGTAAAACGAGTTCCCACGCGATGCCGTGGCGTGCTTCTTCTGCCCCCCACTGCAACTGCATATTCCGCCGGGTGCGGTTGTGGCGAAATAGCTCAATCCCCGCCCGCACGTAGTCGGCAACATATTCTTCCACTCCCAGGAAGCCTTCTATCAAGTTGGCGGTTTCTTCGCCCAGCCGGCCCCCGAATTGGCTCATCTCTTCAAGTGAGAAATCCTGCCACGGTGACCAGTTGCGCGTGGTCATGGCCCGACTGAAATATTCGCTGTAATGCCCCAGCACTTCTCTCTCGAGCGCTTGCTGTTTTGCGGCAGGCGTCCAGGGGCTTTTGACAATCTCCAGGTGAGTGGAGGGTGTTGCACATTTTTGTGAAGACATAGACGGATTAATATTCCTTTCCGCGCAACAGCAAGGAAGCTCTTTTACCTCGTTGCGCTTCCCGGTTCTGCGGTCATACCTCTGGCCGGGAAACGCGGCGTATTGAGTATCCTTATCTATTCTGCACGGTTTGCTATTTTTCTTCAGCCGTAGCCTACACTATTCTGTTGCCTGTTGTCACTGGTCCTCAAGGCCCCTCAATCTGGTCCACCAAGAAACACGCTTTTCCCTTCCTTCAGCTCTTATGCTA
This sequence comes from Binatia bacterium, assembly GCA_963666315.2. GTDB lineage: Bacteria > Desulfobacterota > Binatia > Bin18 > Bin18 > Bin18. The sequence continues at coordinate 46,424 of CAXXHG010000021.1, read as the reverse complement.
TAGCAGAGGCAACAATATTGCCCATTTGCAATATTGCCCATTTGTAAGGAGGGTTGAGTATGTCGATTGAAGTGGTTGAGCTGCACCATCATGGTATTCGGATCGGGAACACACAAAAGGATGCGGAGAAGGCGCGCGAGTTTTATTCTGGTGTCCTGGGGTTAGGGACAGATCCGGCACGGCCCGATATCGCATCTATTCCAGGTTTTTGGATGTATGTGGGTAAGGGCAAAAATACAACTCAGATTCATCTGATGGGAGCCAAAGGCAAGTCGCCGCTCGCCCGGTCCAAGAGAGAAGACCCCACGCTGCCCCACGTCGCCCTTGCCGTCAAAGATATCAAAGCTGCGCGCAAGGAACTCGATAAGCGCGGTATTTGGTATTGGGGCATTCAGGGCCTAGTCGGCAAAAACTCGGACCAGGTGTTTGTCCGTGACCCTTTTGATAATGTCATCGAGCTGCATCAGGTTGGTACGTGTACGTGTAATAAAATGGCACTCAAACCCGGGAAGAAACGAACAACAGCGGCAAAACGGGCTCCGGTGAAAAAGCGGGCTGCCGCAACACAGAAGACAACGGCGAAAAAGTCAGCGTTTGCAAAGAAGTAGCAGAGACGGAGGGAAGAAATGACCGAGCCGTATACCAAACGCCTCCTCTCGGCCGACTCCCATATCGTGGAGCCGGCAGATCTGTGGCTGACGCGTATGGATAAAAAATGGCGAGATAAGGCGCCGCGTATCGAGGCACTAGACGAAAGCGGCGATTACATTGTCATTGACGGCCTCCGGCCGCGGCCTTTGGCGTTTGAAGGCCCCATGGCAGATCTCAAAGCCCAAGGCATGGATATTCCTGCTCCTAAGGGCTTTAAGTATGCGGATAATCGTCCGGGGAGTTGGGACCCCCACGAACGACTGAAAGACCAGGATATGGATGGGGTGTCCGGAGAGGTCATCTACCCTGGGGTGGGCCTTACCCTCATGCGCGCGCCTGACACCGAATACCTGTACGCCTGTTGCCGGGCATATAACGATTGGCTGGCGGAATATTGCTCAGCCTATCCGGATCGTCTTAAAGGCGTGGGCATGATTCCGTGTCGAGGCCCTATTGAGTGGGCCATTGAGGAAACTGAACGTTGCGCCAAGCTGGGTCTGGTCAGCGTCGTGCTACCGGCATGGGTGGATGATCGTCCTTACAACCTGCCCGACTGGGATCCACTCTGGGCCGCGCTGCAGGATATGCACCTCGTCGTCAGCATCCATAATCGGAGGCCGCGATCCGTTCGGCCGCGCGCATGGGCCAGGTGCGGGCGGGATCATCATCGGCATTGTCAAGTTCGAGATGAACGAGACCTTGCAACACATTATTTGGGGCGGTGCGCCCGTCCGTTTCCCCAAGCTCAAATGGGCCTTGGTCGAAAGTGGCATAGGCTGGATAGGTGCATCCCTGGGCTTTATGGACCACTGGTGGCAAGATCATAAGGGCTGGATGGAGCCCCGTCTGCCTGATCCGCCCAGCACGTATTTTCACCGCCAGTTTTACGCCACCTTTGAAGACGACCGAGCTGGGGTACTGACCCGGGAACTCATGGGTGTAGAAAACTTACTGTGGGGATCGGACTATCCGCACACCGAAGGAGTGTGGCCTTTCTCGCGCAAGCAGGTGGCGGATAATTTCGCTGCTATTCCAGAAGAAGACACGCGCAAGATCGTTCATGACAACTGCGTCAAACTGGACGGCTTTCCAGCACAATAGCACTTAGGGGCTAGGGATTGGGGGTTGGCTGGGAGCCTTTTGCTGGGGAGTCCTTGGAGAGGGCTTGGGAATATAAATTTTGAGCCTGTATCGAAAAATTCTTTACTTCTTCTTCCCTTCCCTAGCTCCCAACCCCCACCCCACAGCCCCTAAAAAGGCTGTCCGTGTTCCCATTGGCAAGGCCTCCGATTTTCCGGAAGGACAAGGCACGCCGGTTGTTGCAGCGGGTAGAAGACTGGCCGTGTTTCGTCTCGGAGAAGAACTCTTTGCCTTGCACAACGCCTGTCCGCACAATCTCAGTCCCCTCTCCAGCGGTATCGTCAGTGATCGGATCCTCGTCTGCCGTGCCCACGGGGCGCGCTTTGATCTCAAAACCGGGCAGGTGTTGCGCGGTCCCGCACGCAAGCCGGTTCGGACTTATCCAGTGTATTACAGCGGTGAGACAATAGAAGTCGAAATCGAGTAAGGTCTTCCCCTATCCTCATGGATTTTTTACAAATTGTCGCCATTCTGATCTCGCTGACTGCGATCTTTAGCTATCTCAATCATCGCTACATCGGGCTCCCGGTCACTATCGGGGTAATGCTGATTGCCCTTGCCATGTCCCTGGGTCTACACCTCTTGGATTTCTTCGGCTTCAACGCGGCGCAACAGGCGGAAAGGTGGCTCAGCTCGATTGATTTTAATATAACCGTCCTGCACGGCATGTTGAGTTTTCTCTTATTTGCCGGGGCACTGCACGTTAACATCAACGACTTGGCCGAATGGAAGTGGAGTATCGCTGCCCTGGCGACAATCGGGACGCTGATCTCAACCTTTCTGGTCGGAACACTGACCTGGTGGATAGTAGGCTGGATCGGCGTTGCATTACCCTATGTCTACTGCCTGCTCTTCGGCGCTTTGATCTCTCCCACTGACCCGATTGCCGTCCTAGGCATCTTAAAGACAGCCAAGGCACCTAAAAGTCTTGAGATTAAAATTACCGGAGAGTCCTTATTTAATGACGGCATAGGCATCGTTGTCTTCTTGGTCATCTTTGATATTGCGACCGGAACTCATGCGGTCAGTCCAGGCTCCATCGTCGTATTGTTTACCCAAGAAGTCATTGGCGGTGCGGCGTTCGGTCTTGGTTGCGGCTATCTGGCCTATCGCATGCTCAAGAGTGTAGACAACTACCAGGTTGAAATCCTGCTGACCCTCGCTCTGGTTTTCGGCGGCTATACTCTCGCCGCGGCACTCCATCTCTCCGGCCCTATCGCGATTGTGGTCGCAGGGTTGCTGATAGGCAATCATGGCCGGCTGTTTGGCATGTCAGAGGAAACCCGTCTTCATCTCGATCTCTTTTGGGAGCTCTTAGACGAAGTCCTCAATGCCATCTTATTTGTGCTTATTGGCTTGGAAATGCTCGTCCTGACCTTTTCTCAGCAGTATCTCTTTGCCAGCCTTTTGCTCATTCCGTGTGTTCTCTTTGCCCGGTTTATCGCGATCGGTATCCCTGTTACTCTGCTGCGTTTGGTGCGAGAGTTTAGTCCTGGGACGATCCGCATCCTTACCTGGGGTGGCCTGCGGGGTGGGATATCAGTCGCGCTTGCGCTGTCATTACCTCCGGGTCCGGAGCGCCATGTGATCGTTGCCATCACCTACGTCATCGTTATTTTTTCTATAGCAGTCCAGGGACTGACTATTGAGAAAGTAATCGGACGGACCATAATGAGTCCGTCTGTAGCGGAGGATGTATGAAAAACATGGCCACACACGAATGTTGGGATTTTCTGCGCAGCCCTTGTCCGCACCGCGCAGTGCGCAACCGTTCGCGCTGACGGGCGGCCGCATGTGGTGCCGATTTGGTTTGATATTGACGACGAGACTCTTGTGTTCGCTACTTGGCATAAGGCTGTCAAAGCAGCCAACCTCCGGCGAGATCCGCGCGTCTGTCTGAGCGTTGACGATCAGCTCCCACCATTTTCTGTTATCCAACTCGAAGGCACAGTCAGTGTGAGTACAGACCCAGACCAGCTCCTCTATTGGGCCACCCGCATCGACAGCCGGTATATGGGCGAGGATCAAGCGGAAACCTACGGCAAGCGCAATGGCGTGCCGGGCGAGATTCTTATTCGTATCACACCAACCAATTTGTTTGGCAGGAAAGACGTAGCTGGGTGGTAAGAATGTCTTCATTTTAGAATTTATTCTTACCTGAGGCGGTCCTACCGGGGATGCTCTCCCCCGAGGTTTGTGGTACCGGTGTCGTGCATGGCCCACAGCAAAGAGGAGAAGGAGAAACACGCTCTCTTCGAGCAGTGGGCGCTTCCGCATAAGGATCATCTGTATACGGCCTGCCTGTCCCTGACGCGGAATCCAGACGACGCGGCCGACCTGTTCCAAGAAACATTCCTGCGCGCGTTTCGCTTTTTCCACCAGTTCACGCCAGGCACAAACTGTCGGGCCTGGCTGCTGACCATCATGTATAATGCCTTTCGGAACCGCTATGCCCAGCGCGTCCGGGCGGGCCACATGATCGATTTTGACACTGCGCAATACCATTATAAACGCAAACTGATATCTGTCGGCGAGGCAGATCAGGACGATCTGGCCGAGATTATCCTCGCTCGCCTCTTGGATGGGGAAATCGCAGATGCCCTCCGAGCTCTCCCAGAAGAATATCGATCAACTCTGCTCCTGGTTGATATTGAGGAGTGCACCTACCAAGAAGCGGCCAAAGCTCTCAGCTGTCCCGCGCGCGCCGCTTACTACACCAAGCGCTCAGAGATTATGCCCACAAGAAAGGGTTATTGAAAGAAAATTAGACGGCTTGGGAAGTCAAAAATACCTCTTAGGAAGATGAGGGAGACGTTTTCTCCATCTCCCACTCCCACGGCAGGGCGTATTTTTTTTTACTGTTACAGGTCTTACACGCGGCCACAAGATTGCCCTTGGTCGACTTCCCACCGCGTGCAAGCGGAATCAAATGATCCATCGTGAGTTTAGTGGGCGAGAATTGCTGCTGACAGTAGTAGCACACCCCACTGGCACGTTTGCGCTTCCACCAGGCAGATCGACGCAGTTCGCGAGCACGGTTCTTCTCACGCTGGATGTCCGCGGAGGTGACATCCGAAAAGAACGCGTCGCTAAACGGAGTATGCTCCACTGCCCTTCTCCCTGCTTGCATGTGTATTCTAGCCTAGCAGCAGAACAAGGCAGGGGAAAGGTATTTTTCGCCTTTGTGGGCCGATTTATGGCAACGAATCTAACAATGTAGTGGTACTAAGGTGAGAAGCGGGGCTCCCGCTTCTGGGGAACCCCACGTGTACGCGGCTTAATGCGATCCTTCGCTGTGGCCGCCCTCAGGCATGGCTTCTTTGGCCTCGCCTTCCATTTCCCCCACTGCATCAGTGGCACTTGCTTCGGCCTTTTCTTCCATTGAAGCAGCTTCTTCTTTGGCCTCATCTGCCATCTTCTCGGCTGCCTCACCGGCATTCGCATCGGCCTGCACTGCGCCGTCACTATCGCCATGACCTCCCTCATGGTGGTCTGCGTATACTCCCATCGGAGCACCCGCGAGTCCTACGATCATGGCACCTGCCAGAACTGTTGTCCAACGCTTCATCTGTTTTCTCCTTTCTGCCGTGACATTATAGACATTCTAGACTTTCTCAGCTTTCTCAAGCTCGTTTTTCTTAACCATTCTTCTACAGCGCAAAGTCCCTCTGCCTTGTTATGAACACACGGATTGCGCTTTGGTCTCTTTGCTACACTGGAACCTATTTTTCTCTAGTCTCTCATTTTCCCAGTCCGTCAGATTTTACCCAGCCCTTGGAAAATGATGTGTTCTCGATCCCAAAGTTCTTGAACCATTTACTCCTGCGTCGTTTGGAGTCTCCCTTTTTCCCTACTCCTTTCGTTCTTGTCGTTCTTGTCATTCTTATATAGAGGGTCCGCCGCGCGGTGGCAACGTCTGTCCAGTGGCGGATAAGAAACGGTATTCGAATTGCCGCTGCAGAAATTCTCAACCTACCCTTTTCACAACATGTTCACACAACTGTCACAAAGGAGACAAAAAATACACACAGTCAGGACTGAAAGTACATTTGAGTCACTTAGGTGACGATTATTTTCTTGGCCACAAAAGGCAATCATTCTAGACTAGAGAGCGTCAATACAAGACGCTGACGAGACGCTGAAAGGAAAACGGTAATGTTAGAAAAAGATACTGTAAATAATATGTCCTATGCCATGATCGCCTATAAGGCTCTCCTCTTCGATCTGCCCATGGCAGGCACGCGTTGGGGTTTGGGCTTCGGAAATGAAAAAGAAACTACGGCGACAGCCTGGACTGGCTACGATGCTATGGTCAGACTCGCCTCACGCACGGTTGATGGCTGGTATCGTATGCCACTGTTTGCACAGACGACCGCACGTTCGCTTGAGGGTTTCCTGCGCTGGCAACAGGTGGGGAACGCGTTTACAAAAACCGTGCTGACCGGGCTCGCCCAGGCGGCCGGACTCCTCCCGTCTCGTGCAGACACTAAGGCCCTACAGGCAGAGATCCGGGCACTCCGAGAGGAAAACCACTGCGCTCAGGGCAACTCCGGTCGTACAAGACAGCTCTCCGGAGCCAAAAAAATCAACGTCTAGCATCAAACGCATCGCCGCCTAATCATAACAAGTAGGAATATAGCCCCCCAGGGGCCTGCGCCCCTCTTTTTTTTCACACCCAAATCTTCTCACTAATCAGACATGGCACAAACATTTATAAGACGACGGCTGACCCAGACCGAAGCCGCTTTCCTGTATAGCGAGAAGCCGGATGCTGCCATGCACATCGGCGGCTGTAGCTTATACGAAGGCCATCTGTCCCGAGATACGCTGTTGCACCTGATCGAAAGTCGCTTGCACCGCTTGCCGCAGTACCGCCGGAAGGTCGTCTTCTCTCCGCTCGGTATTGCCCATCCTACCTGGGAAGATGACCCCACCTTCGATCTCGCCCACCATATCGAAGAAGTCAGCCTGCCCGACCCAGCCGATGACAGCGTGCTGTCTCAGGTGTGCGGGCAGCTCTTTGCCTCCCCGCTCGACAGAAGGCGCCCGCTTTGGAAGCTGATTCTTATGCACGGACGCCCTGACGGGAATACCATGGTCATGGCACTCGTCCACCAAGCCATGCTTGAGGGTGTCTCGGGAATTGACCTTATGCTGGTCCTGCACGACATCAAGCCGGATGGAGAACCCGCACAGCAGCGGACGGGAACATGGCAGGCAGAACCTCTAGCGGACACACTCTCATTACTCCAAGAGGCATTTCGAGACCGTGTTACAGAAGTGGCTCAGCGCTGGGCCGACATGAGCTTTCGTCTGCTGCGTCCTGCCGCGCAGGGCATCTATTCCAAGCGCATGGCCAACGCCGTCATCAACGTCATTCCAACGCTCTTGCAGCAGGTGCCATCGACCCCATTTAATACATCGCTGTCAGGCCAACGCCAACTTGCCTGGCTTGAGCTGTCGTACGCAGAGGTCCGTTTTATTCGCTCTGTCCTGAGAGGCACGGTCAATGATGTAGTCCTGGCCATTATTGCCGGCGGGCTAGGACCCTATCTACAAGCCAAGGGACAGAAAATCGACGGCGTTGAGCTGCGCACCGCGTGTCCAATGAACCTCAAACGCCATGAGCCGCGGAATCACCGTAACGCGCAGCCTGCGGACCGCACCTCAACTATGCTGATCCGCTCTATATTGGGATTACAGACCCCATCCTACGTCTCGCTGCCAGAAGGCGGCAAGCGAAGAACTACAAGAGCAAGATCAGGCCGGTACCTTTCATGCCATCAAGTCTGTGTATAATTGGGTCCCACCGGCCTGGCAGGCTCTGGTCGGACACATGCCATCCCCAATGACTCTTGCCAATACCGTGGTGATGAATATCCCCGGCCCCCAGATTCCGCTCTACCTCGCCGGGCATAAGAGGCACCGCCTTTTTTCCATGGGTCCATTAGCCGCAAATATAGGATTGTTCCATGCTATTGCGAGCTATAATCAAAAGCTCACCATAGGCGTCACCGTTGATCCCCAACTCATGCCGGACGTGTGGACCTATATCGAGTGCCTACGAGCATCGTTCAGCGAGCTCCGTCAGCAGCAAAACAATTCTCTCAGCGTTCCGCAAGCCCAACTTCGCATGACAACGCGGCCTCATGAGGCTCTTCCCAGCACTCAGTCTAGCACCAGCGTCTAAGCGGACGCTCCATGCTCCGACAAACCGGCCATATCGTACGCCATCACGATCAAGTCTCGGGTCTAACCGGAGCGATCAATGACAAAATCAGGCAGCAGGGCCTCGGTTTGGAAGCCGAGACGCAGAACATGGCACGTGCGATACCAAGTTGCCTACGTAGGGGGTGCCCGCAGGTTCACAGATTGGATTGGCGCCTTGCCATAGAAATAGGCGGGTTTCCGGACGACGCCGGTTTTCGGCTCTAGCTGTTTACCGATGAGAAGATTGATGCTGGCCTATGGCAAGCGTCCAAAGTCTAACAGAATGAGGGGTTTCTAAGCTCCTTCAGCACGAACAGTTCGTCCTATATTGATCAATCGAGACGAACCGACATACTTCGACAGCGATGGCTATCAACGGTGTCATGAGACATCGCCGCTTCCACTCATTCGATCTCTGAGTCGACACGACATGGCGAATCCGCCCACGGCGGAAATACTCAAGTCATCATTTACACGTCATCATATAAAGGCACTACAACAGTTGGTATCGAGGTTCAATGGTTCGGAAACCATGACTGCAAACTGTCCACAAAGTGCAAAGGAGACCAAGCGCTGTCACAATTTACGGAGACACACGCAAAGTTGCGTGAACCCGGTTCTCCGGCCTTCGCAATGGGATCGGACTCACCGAAGCAAACACAGATAAGTACGGTGCTCTCGCTCGGAGTATACGCTGCCTACGGCTACATGGCCGATACCTCCAAAATCCCGTTTTTTTGTAACTTTCGCTGGACTATACTGACCAGCATGGCTGACAGAGACACCCCAGATACCATTCGGGCATCCGATCCTCTCACCCTACGGCAACGCCGCTTTGTGCTGGAAAACGTTAAGAACCCGAACGGGACTCAAGCGGCAATCAAAGCCGGCTACAGCGCCAAGACAGCGACGGTCCTGCATCGCGGCTGTTAACCCTGGCTAAGGTACAGGCGGCAATGAAGCAGGAAATTGCCCCTATCGAGGCTCGTCTCCGCGTCGAGGCGACTGAAGTGCTGCGCGAATGCGAGCGGATCGCCTACGCCGATATCACCGACTTTGTTTCGTGGGATCAGCGGGGAGAGGTGACAGTCCTTCATGGCTCGAGTGGCTTCTCCGCGGCCCGGCGGCCCGCGTCCGTAATTTTCCATACCTTGCCCGTGTCCGCCTCGATCCAGCCTTCGGTGACGAAATGTTTACGGGCGCGCCGGATCATGACCTGCCATCGCTCCTGGCCCCGCGCCATTCGCTCCCGATCTCCAGGCTTCCCGGTGTCGCCCAGCAACCGCTCGACCTTCGTCTCCAGATCGGCTCGGCTCGCCTCACCATCAGCCTCGGATAGAGCCTTCAGGATGGGCTGGTAGTAGGCCCACAGGGCGTCGCCGACGCCTTCGCCTCATCTGCACCCGCACCACGCACTGCTCGCCATCGGTCACGAAGGGCGTCCACCTCGGCGCGGAACTGCTGGATCTCCTGTCCCTTGGCTGCCAAGGTCGTCGCCACTACGTAGTCTCCCTGGGCCATCACTTGAGCGGCGGCCTCATTCAGTCCTATCAAGGCCTCTTTGACCGCGGCCTGAACAGACCGGAGAGCCTGGGTCAACTTCACGTCCGTGAGGGAGACGCTTCACGATTAATCTCCTTCTCCCCGTGCTTGGATCATCTGGTTCAGATCTAATGGCTGCGCCAGGATTTGAATGCCCGTCGGCGCCTTGCCTGTCTGGAAGACCTTCTCCCAAAAGGCGAGGTTCTGCTTTGGCCCGAAGACCGTTGTACTCAGGTTCTTGCCTTTTTCGTCTTCTCCAGTAAAGCAGACGGTATTGGCCCCGATAGTAACGCCTTCAATCCCTAGCTGGCAACGCCTCACCGTGGTGCTAGCAGTATCGGATCACGGCCGGTCACCTCTTGCCAAGTCGATCTGACCGTCACCGACGAGTGCCATTATGTGAAGAATCCACAGCAAACAGGTCTCATCAGGCGCAGCGCATTGTAAAATGGGCTGACTACGCCACCTCTGAACAGCCTCTTTGCTAAACTGGAGAAAAATTCCTTCGCCGCGATTCTCGATAGCTGGCAACCATGAGATTTCGCGGGCGAGTGATGCACGCCGCACGCCCACCTCCAACTCACCGTCAATATCCGGCGAGATTGCCTCAAACCGCGTGAAGCCCACTTGAGCGATTACTTCGCGGAGGCGATGAACTAGCACAACTCGTTCGATGGGCTTCATCCATTCAGAAGAATGCCACGCCGATTCAGGCAGCGTCCGAGCGTGAAAGTTCCCATCCGACCGGTCGTCGCCAAGTTCCGTCTTGGCGGCACCCAGCGTTTCCATCTCCGCCTGCTTGATCGTCTTAGTCTGTTGGGGAGATTGGCCGCGACGTACTTTCACCTCCTCAAAGACTTCCTCGTCCGAAAAGCCATAGAGCCCGGTCCGGACCTTTGCCTTCTTCCGTTCGTACCGGAGCATGTCGAGGTCTTCGACCTCGCCGATGAAATCCCAAACCCTCTCCACGCTTCACGGACAGATTCGTTCCGGTCCGGCAACGAGATTACACTCATGAGTTGTGAGAAGTAAGCGTTGCTGGCTGTACGGATCAGCAATCGATTCGGCTCTCCGCACTTCTCCTTGGTGTACGGACCCAGCCAGGGGCGACTGCCATCGCAAGGACCCAGTGTCTTCATGGATGCCTGAAGCATGTCACGCTCGCCCTTGCCGCATTCGCATCGGACCCATACTTCCGATAGATCACCCGTTGTACCGCGCTCTTCGATCCAGAGCTGCCGATGACAGTCGGTTTCGTCTCCGTGTACGAAGTCATACCAGCCAATGTCTCCCGTGTGTCCGCTGCGGCAGGCCCGCACGAAACGGATCGGAACCACGGCTCGCTTTGTCCTGCTGTCGTCAATAAATTTCCCCTTGGTCAGGATTCGACGATGAACCAGCATTCGTGAACGCACGCTGGCGTGGCTTGCCTCAGCATAAACATCCTGGGTGATGAACCACTCGGGGAATTGCCATACCGTGATCCCGGTTTGTGGCGTTGTGGCGTCATCCACGTCGGGCGGTGGCGGGTATAGTTTCAGGACTTGCAACGGTGGCTCAAACAAGGTCTTCAGCGGTATTGTCAAATTAAGAAAATGAGACTCAAGACGCTCCCACTCCAAGGGATTTTGGACTCGAAGGTGGTCGCTCCGCAACCGTTCTTCCTTGAAGCTTGCGACCCTGACGTTACGTATCGTGGGCGCGGGCTCCAGTTTCATTATCATGGTCGGACGGGCGAGCCGACCGGGAAACGTGCCATAAGTCCCCCACACGTTGCCGTCACCGTCAAGGGTCAACATACGAAAACGAGCCCCGTCGCGTGGCATGGGATATTGTATCCACCCTTTGGTGCGCGGGTTGAACTGGGTAAATGGTGTTGGCGTTCATGGTGCCGCACCACACGACTTTCCGTTGCGGGTCCCAGGTGACAGCATACGGTGCGGCGTTGCGGTTAGGCAGATCGTACCGCCCGACTTCCTTGCGCGCCTGGGTGTCATAGGCCAGTAGCTGCCCCGCGCCATACAGCGGCACCCACAATACATCCTGGTCGTCGATAGCCATACGCCGGGGACCCGTGCCGCGCGGAAACTCTAACGCAATGCCCGACTCCAACGTCTGCGTATTGAACCAGCCCAGATTGCCCTGGATTTGCGACCACCACACCGTCTTGCCGTCCGAGGACATGGCTGAGCCATACACAAATGCGGTCGCACCTGCTCGGCCCTTGGGTGCGGGCAAAGGATAGGCTTTCACCTCGCCGGTCTCGGGGTGCACGCTTCCGATCATGTTGTGACTAATCAATGTTATCCACACCCGTCCCTGGGGGTCGAAGCCCACTTCGCGCCATGCGGTTTGGGCGGGGTCATGGGTCAGCATGACAATGCCGTTGTCATCCACAAACGGCGGCCAGATTTTCCATTTCTTCGGTCAGCGGGTTGAACCGCGCTAAACGTGCCCTCATCTTCAAGCGAGATCCAGATATTGCCCTCAGCGTCGGGAAGCAAGGTGTGTGGCCCCCCTAGATTTTCGGTCTTGACGGGTACCCACTTGAGCGCTCCTGTGTCGGGGTCCAAGCGCACCAACCGATCACCGGTTTTGTCCGTGGCCCAGATGTAGCGTGACCCTTTGGGCACGACGACTTCACGCGTCCACTTCTTATAGTCCACCGGCAACTGGTACTCGCGGATGACCGTTCCCTTTACTCCCACGGGCGGTCCCTGGCAGCATTCTTTCCAATCACGCAGGCTAAAATCGTCATAATTAACCGGAATAATGTGCGGTCAAAAACGGGGTAATCAGCTCCTCGTCAGCGTTATTAATAAAAGTCTCTCCTGCCTTTTTGGCCGCCTCCTGTCCCAACTGAGCCGCGACCTCCTTCCTCCTCAAAGAAGCGCATAAACACTTCTCGCATCTGGTGCACCATGTCGCGCCAGGCCTGCTTGCGCTCGTCTTCCGTCAACCACTCAAACGACTCGGCAATGGTCTGGACTTCCTTACTCGGCAGGGCATGACAGTCGCCACACAACAGCAGGGCATCACGCCGGCCAGCCTCATCGCTTATCTGGCCGCGCGCTAACCAGTCCGCGGGCGCCACCTGATCAGCAACATTCTCCACTCCGGACAGGGTACAATCGACGCCGACCCTGCCCTCGCCGGCGAATGTGTTGGTGAGCGCGGCCTGCCGATAGCCGATCTTCTGGCACTTCAGCCTCAGCGTGTCTGTCGACACCTGCCAGCCGAGGCTCGGGGTATGGTACACACCCGTCTTGTCGGAAAACACGCTAATGGAACGCGGCCCCGGGCCCTGACCAAGTACGGTAATCATGGCACCCGATACGGGCACCCCGTGCGTATCGGTCACTGTGCCAGAGACTACAGAAGATGCCGCCCAACTTGCCTCCGCGCCGCCTAGTACCATCAGCCCCAACCCAAGACACCCCATTACATACCGCAGCGCGGTGAACCGCATGACTGACCTTCCCAGGGTATGCCTGTGTAACTTCGATTGCATATTCATCCCCCTCTTTTTGCCCAGCCGGTACTCTTGGCCACCCCTGCGCTGCGGGCTTGTCGCCTGGCTCCCCCGAATACTGCGCCATTATTATGGCTTCACGATTCGATGTGACTGTCGGGCGTACCCGAATGGGACCACCCTGACCGAATGCGATACGTTGACATCCTCGCAGGCTAGCACCTGGAGTCACGTCCAGCTCAATTCATTCGGTCGTGGCAAAACTCTAGCCGCGCACAGTCGTAGCCATCCACCACACTCGTCTGCTTAAAATTCTCTACGGCGGTCGCCACCTCGGCCAGCGACAACGTTAATCGAAATAACCGCTCGGCGTCTTCGGGCAGGGCATCCAGCGGAAACTGGCCCAAGTAGCCCAGCACAGCCTCCATGCGCGGTAGTAAGGTGTCGTACAGCGCCTGTACCTCGGACATGGGACTAGCAAGGCGTTGGCGATTGCGCTCAGTCTCCGTGGCCAAGGCCCAATGCCCAGCCAACGGCTCCAGGTCTGCAAACTCTTCCGGCAACAATCTCATGTTCTACCTCGTGTGTTGAGTGCGGAGTGTGTCGGGCACTTTTCGCACGGCCCCGCTGCGCGGTCCCTAGGCTTCGTTGGAATAGAAGCCGACATAATCTTCGACCACCTTATGCCCGTGGCGGACACACACTTCATTGTCCTGTAAGAGAAAGTGTGTTTTGCCGCGGGTGGCCAGGGCCGTTTGTGTTTGCTCGAGGGTACTTAGATCTTCCAGCAAAGCATCCCGAAACAGGCACTTACTATATTCCTGGCCGAAGCGTTGTTCTACGCTGGTAGCTGGTGGAAAGTATTGGCGAAACTCCCACAAGGTGCGGTCCACGGCTAGTGGCCAGAAGTGATAGGTAAAATACATGCCGTCGAGCACATCTATAAAGAAATTGGGGAAAATGACGTTGATGTCGAAACCCCAATTCGGAATTTTTACCCGGGTTCAGTTACGGTGGCTGGTCATCAGTCGAGGCCGACAGCATGGTATCAAACGAGCGCCCCAGCTTATGCACCAAGGCTTGGAAGGGCGTCGGCGTCGGCTCGGGATTGCCGTCCACCGAAAAACTGCGGGGGCTCGCGATACAGCTTCACCCAGGGCAGGTGCACCAGCGGGTTCTCCTTGGGGCCATAGCTTGGCAGGGAGCGGGCGTGAATAAACGCCACATGGTAGCCTTCTTGAAAAGCGTCTGCAGCTACCTTCCAGCTCACCTTGGCCTCGGTCTGATAGGTATAGCGCGTGGTGCATTGGTCAAATGGAAAGCCGTGCAGCCGTTCTCCGAGTTCGCCTAAGTATTCTGTCAGCGTCTCATTGGGCTGGGGCGCGAGGTTAATGAAAATAAACCCCTCCCACGTGTCTGCGGCAATAGGCGTGAGGCCATGGGCAGTTTTATCGAAATCAAAGAACTGATCTTCATCCGGCACAAAAGTAAGCTGCCCCTCAGTATTATAGCTCCAGCCGTGAAACTTACAGGCAAACAAGCCCCGGCACGTGCCGGGGCCATCCCGGACGACCTTATTGCCCCGATGCGAGCACATATTGTGAAACGCGCGGATGGTGCCATCTTTGCCCCGCACGATCAGCAGTGAGGCTTCACCTGCGGCAATGTTTTTGACCAAATAGTCCCCGGCCTTGGAGATTTCCTCCACCCGACCGACGTTCAGCCAGACTTTCTTAAAAATCCGCTCGCGTTCCAGCGCATGATACTCGGGTGAAATACACGGCTCGATCGGTACTGGCCCGGTACCTAGCTCTGGATATGTTTGCGCCCAGCTTTTTCCGTTCGTCCCGTCTGTTTGAGTTCCCATGTCATGGTCCTCCCTTTTTACACAGGTTGTGCACGACACTTGCGTGCTTTTTACCGGCAGACGCAGAGCAACTCAATCAACCGTTGTAGCAGCGTCGTGCTGCCTCCATCTCTTCGTGATCTACTCCCAACCTCGCGCGGCTGTCAAGAGTTAAAGTCGTACGGGGGAGTTGCTACTCTCCGCTCTTGAGAGTTGCACCGCAGAGGCGCTAAATCCGCATATCGCTATACACAATCACCGAGCCTCTTTCCACCTTCCCAAGTCGAATCCCCATTCACCTACACCCCCCACACCTCGCGGAACGTCTCCGCACCAAACAAGCTGGCGATGGCGTCGCGCGGGAGTGCTGATGGCGGCCCCAAAACGAGGAGAATAGCGGAGTAGCGAGCCAGAGTAGCTGACGGGATACTATATTCGTCCATAACGAACCTTTCTGTGAGTTCCTCGGCTGTGCGGTGCCCGATGAACCTTTCCCGCACCTGAACGAAGGAGCCGCCACTTGGAAGGCGCTTATCCGGAGGATCTGTATCGGGCCGTGGGTGGGCCGGGTTGCCGAGTGCCGCTGGTCGCAATGAAGTGAAGCAACGATGTTCGCACGCAACGAGGAGGGGTACATCAGTGATGGGGCCGAATAGTCGCAATGAAGTCCGACGAAGCTACGATCTGCAATTAGCCAAGCGCAGGAATGTAGTTGGCCTAGGGTGGCGTGCAGGTCTGCTGTCTTGACGGCACCGTCTCCCAGTTAGGGCATGCCCATGGGCTGATCCAGGCCAATCTTCCCTGTCGGCTTGACCGCAAGGTCGTAAAACGTGGAAGGCCCAAAGCCATGTTCGACTCCTGCCTCGAACTCCCGGATCGCCTTTTCAACGTCTTCACGTGTGATGCCAGGAGGTATACTCGGTGCGTTGCTGCCTGATGACGCGCTCTCCATGCTATCCTTTTAGCGGATTTAGTCGAAAGATGCTGGTCCTAGGGGATCGCAGTAGGAAACAGGCGACCACGAAACGACAGGTAGGAACGTGAGATCGAGGTCAGACGTCAGCAATGCGCAGAGTTTCCCAATTTCGATCCAGTATCGAGCGGGTTTTCTTCCGCAATCAGGTTTGCTACGGATCGAACGATCTGCAGGGTATTGTCAAGTTGTTGGTCCCTTGTGAAGCGTCGCAGTGAAGTGCAGTAATCATGGGATGCCCTCTCGTACCACAAGTCTCTATAGGAATCACTGGTTTCCCGCTGAAATAATCGCCCACGCGGTGTGGCTCCATCACCGTTTCAGCCTGAGCTTCCGGGAGGTGGAAGAGCTATTGGCCGAACGCGGTGTCATCGTCAGCCATGAAGCGGTGCGGCAGTGGTGTTTCAAGTTTGGGCGAGCCTTCGCCAAGAAACTACGCCGACGACGGGGACAGCCAGGCGACACCTGGCATCTGGATGAATTGTTCATCCGCATCAGGGGCAAGCGCTATTACTTGTGGCGGGCAGTAGATCAGGATGGAGACACGCTTGATACTCTGGTGCAGAAACGCCGGAATACAGGTGCGGCCACACGGTTCTTTCGCAAGTTGTTGAAGGGGCTGCGCTACGTTCCCAATCGGCTGGTCACTGATAAACTGCGCAGCTATGGGGCTGCTCATCGGATTACCATGCCATCCGTGACTCACTACACCAGGCAGTACGCTAACAACCGGGCTGAGGTCTCTCACCAACCCACCCGCCAACGCGAACGCCACATGCGCCGCTTCAAGTCTCTGCGACAGGTTCAACGGTTCCTCTCTGTCCATGGACCGATCAACAATCTCTTTCGGATTGGACGGCACTTGATGCAGGCGGGCCACTATCGACTGTTTCGAGAGCGGGCCTTTACGACCTGGCGAGACGTGACAATGGGGCTGGAAGTGGCGTAAGGATGCCCCTCATCTTACCTCACACTACGTGATTTTCGTACCCTGCCCCGATAACTTGACAGTGCGCTCTGCCCCTACCCACTTGGAATAGACCCGTACTACGATGATGTGTATAAAAAAGTCGGCGATACGTGGAAATTCGTCGCGGAAGTTTCATATCCTCTACTGGAGGCCGCTAAACGAAGGCTGGGCAGAGCAGAAGTCGTGATCAGCTGGAGGGGAGAGTAGTAATGGAACGCATGACACGTGAAGAATGTTGGGATTTCTTACGCCGTCCGGTGCGGACCGGCAAGCTGGCCACGCTCCGCAAAGACGGACGGCCCCATATCGTGCCCATCTGGTACGATCTTGAGGGGGAGACGATCGTCTTCATGACGGGGCGGGACTCGCGCAAGGGAAAGAACCTGCGCCGTGATCCCCGGGTCAGTTTGTGTGTCGATGATGAGGTGACGCCGTTCGCCTACGTCGAACTCGAAGGCACGGCCGTCCTGTCTGACGATGCCGACCAACGGCACCCTTGGGCGACGCGGATTGGGGGGCGTTATATGGGCCAGGACTTGGCTGAGACCTATGGAAAACTTAATAGTGAGGAAGATCAGATCATCGTACGCATCTCTCCGACGCATATGCACGGGTATAAAGATGTGACGGGGCGCTATCCGCAGCCACAAGGGCATTCGGAGTAGGCAGATCTGAATCTATACGGACAATGTTCCTGGCCGTAAGCCCCTCGTTAAGTTGGCAGTACCTGTAGCAGGGCTCAGCCTGAGGTGTCAGCGAGTAGACCGGCCATTAATGTCCCTAACCTAAAATGGACAATTTATTATAAGTGAAGCAGAATCCGTATCCCGGAGCGCGTGCCGCATCGTACAGTATGCGTCTCCGGTAGAAACCCACACGAGCGAGGTGAGAAAATGACAAAACAACAGGCTATCGACACAGTGAACAAGTATATGGGATTCCTCCTGACGGACTTCCCCGAGTGCGTGAAAATGATGACGGATGATTTCGCCTGGGAGAATTTTCTACCGTCCCATATTCCGTTTGGCGGCCGCTACGAGGGCGTGTCGGGATTGCAAAAGTATTTAGCCCAACTGTCAGAGACGTGGGTGATCGGCGAACTCGTATTCCATGATTTTATTTTCGACCCGGAGACACGTATTCTGGCAGCGACCGGAGTAGAAAAAAACGGCAAGTCGGTCGCAACGGGTCGCGCCTGCGACATGGCGTTCATCTGGGAATTCCGATTCGCGCCGGATGGGAAGCTCACGTATTTGCGCGAATACAACGACACGGCTGCTATTGGTGGGACATTCGATAGCTAGCGGTGCTCTTTCATGAGTGCTGTTTGGCAGAGAACCATGTCAGAGGAAAATAAAGCGAAAATGCGTCGCATCCGGGAGGAGGCCCTGTGTCAAAGAGACTTCCGGGTCATAGACGAGGTGGTTGCTCCAGATTTTATCGAAGGATGACTCAACAAACGGAGAGAGGGTGACTGAATCCAAGACGATTTGTATCGCCGGAGCCAGTGGCCTTGTTGGGGTACTGTCAAGTTATCGGGAGATAGCACAAACCTCACGTGTTGTGAGGGCGAATGAGATTTCCCCTTAGGCTGCTGCCAGTCCCGTCGTCACCGCTCGCCAGGTCACAAATGCTTGATCTCGAAACAGCCGATAATGCGCCGCCTTCATGAGGTGGCGACCTACCCGAAAGAGATTGTTGATCGGGCTGTGGACGGAGAGAAAGCGTTGGACGTGGCGCAAAGATTTGAAGCGACGCATGTGGCGCTCGCGCTGGCGCGTGGGTTGGTGGGAGACTTCGGCGCGATTATTGGCGTACTGTATTGTACAGTGATGGACGGACGGCATACTGACTCGATAGGCTGCCCCGTAGCTACGGAGTTTATCGGTAACCAGGCGGTTGGGGGCGTAGTGTAAACCCTTCAACAACTTGCGAAAGAAGCGCTTAGCCGCCCCAGTATTGCGGCGTTTCTGCACGAGAATATCCAGCACCTGCCCGTCCTGATCGTCGGCCCGCCACAAGTAATAGCGCTCGCCCCTAATCCGGATGAATAGCTCATCCAGATGCCAGGTGTCGCCTGGTCGTCCACGCCGCTGTCGGAGCTTCTTGGCGAAGGTCTGCCCGAACTTGAGACACCAGAGGCGCACGGCCTCGTAGCTGACGATCACGCCCCGCTCGGCCAAGAGTTCCTCGACTTCGCGGAAACTGAGGCTAAAACGGTGATACAGCTAGACCGCATGGGCAATGATTTCGGGCGGAAACCGATGATTCTTATATGAGTCTGTGGTAGGTAAGGGCATGCCTCAATTACGGCATGCAGAGTCACTGCTGTACAAGGGCCTCGATAACTTGACAGTACCCAGAGGATTTATCTCGATATTAAGAGAAAAATCGGGCTGAAGGGCGGACAGCGGAACATCCCGGATGGCTACTTGATAGACCTACTGGGCAAACAACCGCGTCTCTATGTTTTCGAAAACGAACTTGCGTCACATGACCCACTGCGCCACGTAGCCGTACAGATTTTGCAGTTCTCACTCTCTTTCGAGTCGGACAAGCGAATGGTGCGGAAGATCCTGTTCGAGGCGCTTCAAGAGCGGCCGGAAGATTTGCACAAATGTCAGAACTATGTGACGCAACGCAAATACCGTAATCTTGATCACCTACTGGATGAGTTAGTTTTTGAGGCCCCCTTTACCGCGCTCATCATAATCGACGGGCTAGAGGACCTCGAGACGCTTAGATTCGCGGCGGAGGCTGCCCAACGCCAGGAGTTTGAGCTCATCCCGGTGTGGACAGTCTCCTATAATGCCGCAGAGGCTCTTGCTCGGGCAGCCGACATCCTTGCCGTTGATACAGTCATGATGGGGGTGAGCCGCCGCAGCGCGGTTTATCACATGCTGCGAGGCCATGTGGTCAACGGTCTCACTCGCCGTTTACCCCAAAGCTGTCACCTGCTGCTTTTCAATTGAGCCGCCTTTGTCTGTGACCGGCAGCTACCACTCGTCTGCATTCGCTTCCGTTCCGTCATTGTTTTTGCTATGCTTGCAAAAGTTAACACCCATTGCTAGCAAAAACATAGTGGCGACCCCGGACACAGCAGCAGGATGGCACCGCACTCTTCGTTTTCCGACTCCTTTACAGCACCAGCTGAAACTGCAAGCTTCGGCGCGCTGTTCTGGCAACT
The DNA here is from genome assembly GCA_963666315.2 of Binatia bacterium. Taxonomy (GTDB): domain Bacteria; phylum Desulfobacterota; class Binatia; order Bin18; family Bin18; genus Bin18. The sequence continues at coordinate 26,433 of CAXXHG010000021.1, read as the reverse complement.
GACCGCTACATACCCGGACGCATACCGACAACTGCGTGCCTTACTCCGCGATCCAGTCTATCGCAATCCACCCGGCCCCAAGGTATCGGGTCAGCCGGTTTTGCTTATACCCGGCTTCTTAGCCGGGGACTGGACCCTGCAGTTGTTAGCCGGCTGGCTGAGCCGGATGGGCTATAACCCGTATTTCTCCGGATTGGACTGGAATATAGATTGCCCAAATCGGACCGGACATCTGCTGCGTTGGCGGCTGAATCAGATTACTCGTGAGACCGGCCGTCCGCTCATCGTTTTTGGCCATAGTCTGGGCGGTATGTTGGCCCGGTTCTTAGGCGCAAATTTTCCTGATCAAGTACGCTACGTGGTGACCATGGGCTCACCCATACAGCGCACAGAAAATGTCAGCCCTTTGGTTCTTTTTGCTTCGCGCGTCCTCCAACCCTTTCGGCGCTGGCGCGGAGAGCTTCCTGCGGAGTGCGGTACCCTGCACTGTAACTGCCACTTCAATCGCAGTGTGATTTCCCCGCTGCCGCAGGAGGTTGGGTTTACATCCATTTTCTCGAAACAAGATGAAGTCGTCGAGTGGAACGCCAGTATTGATCCACACCGGGAGAACCGGGAAGTGACAGGACGCCATATCGGCTTAATAGTCAACCCTCAAGTCTACCGCGTTCTGGCAGACATTCTTTCTCGTCTGCACCAGAAAGAACGCGAAACAAACCTGACTGTTGCGTCTTTTTCAGCATAAGCAGACGCCAAGGGGATGCTGAGAAAAAAACAACCGAGCTGGTAGGGTTGGGGGGGAGCAGAATGACGGCTGTTCCCCCTCGCTTTGTTTTCACCACACGGGCAGATCAGTACGTGAGCGTTACGGGGTTGGTGACGTCATGAGTTCTTTGGCAACGTCATTTGTCGCCTCGACCTTCTTTTTGTAGAGATCGGTCTCCCAGAGTGCTTCATGCACCCCATCTTTATCCGTATACGAGAACCGGACCCAACGGCCGCCCGGGGCTTCAAAGATATTGAAATACTGACTCAGTTCATCGTAAATACGGTCTTGCTGGGACAATACCCCGGCCTCCCACGACTTCATTGTCCATGCATTGCCCGCGCGACCAGCATCCTGCCCGCGCACCTCAATATTCGAGACAACACTGAAGCCCTCTTCGGGTTGGTAACTCTTCACATTTTGAATCGCCTGCTCTTCTTTCGGTCCCATAGGCCGTTCGCCACAAGCCCAGACAAACAAGCAGCTGGCCATCACCACATAAGAAAGTAGTCTGTGATCCATCTGAGTGTTTCGCATCCGCCCTCCTTCATCGTCAAACGCAGAATTTGTGCCCTATGCACAGTCTTTTTATAAGCCAAGTATATTACATGAAAAGCAGGTCGCGTCTATGCATATCTCAGTGTGAGAGAAACAGCAGGGTGCACGAGGCATCTTGTATTTTTGTCACCTAGGTGACAAAAATAAGAACAAAGGAAGGGACAAAAGAAAGGATGCTGCAGTGCTGAATCACTACGTTCAGCCTGACAGCTACTATTCTTGTATGGGGAAAACATGGCCCGCACACCAGTCTTAAATGTCAAAACCATCCGCCGACTCAAGGCATTTCCCTGGGCGTCTGATCGCCAAATCGAACAGCTGCTCGATCAGATGACCCTCCACCATATCGAAAAACGGACAATTGTCTTTAACGAGGGAGTCCCCTCGGATTCGGTGTATCTCTTGATCTCCGGCGTTGTCAAACTGTCCCTACCTACTCCAGACGAAGAGCACGTCTTAGTCAGTTTAATCGCTCCTGGCGAACTCTTTGGCATTACCTCATTGATGCCGGGTATGTGCCGGGCCTTTCGCTCTGAAGCCTTTAGCGATTGTTGGATCAGTTCCGTTCGACCGGACGTTTTTGTGACAACGCTCTTAGACATCCCCTTTGCCGAGTTTAGCTCAATGATGGAGGGGACAGTCGGACGTTGGTTCGCCTTGCTCTACCGCTATACCCGCTTCCAGAGTTCGAACCTACACCAAAAGCTCGCGCTGGCGCTCCTCGAACTCGCCCAAAAATTCGGCGTTCAGGATGCGCGTGGAATGATGTTGACCTTACAACTCACGCATGAAGACTTAGCCGATCTCGTAGGTGCGTCGCGGCAGAAAGTCACTGAGCATATGAAAGAGTTAGAACGGCAGCAGTTCCTGCTCAGAGATGGCCGCAAGCTGATTGTCAGGCCTGCAGGCATGAGAGAAGCCGCAGGCCTCGCCTCAGAAGAGAAGTAGAGAAAAAGACAAGGGCAGCGACGCCAGGCTCGTTACCCTTGTCGTCGCAATACAGATCGAACGAATTAGACAGCCGTCTCAGCTGTCTCTTCAGCCTTGACCTCAAGCTGCCATATCTGGCGGGCCATTGCCGTCGACGATTCAAAAGCCTTGCGGGCGAACGTCCGCTGCGTATCGAAAATCGAGGCAAACGGAGTATCCTTGGCCCATCCGGTCGCCTTTGCGTTCAATTCGAAGGCCTGATTCGCCCATTTTTCTCCAGACTCAATCGACTGAGCGGCCATCTGCTTCATTGACTCGCTGAGCGGGGCGTTCATCTCACTCATCATCTTGACGACCGGATTGTTTGCCCCGTCAAATTGACGACCGGATTGTTTGCCCCGTCAAACATCTTGCTAAAAGAGCTACATCCCCACATAGTATCTGCCAAGAAAAACCTCCCTGTTGCGTTTTGATTTTTGCGTGTATAGGCGCAGACCTCGTTGATAAATAAATGCTAACTCAAAGCGCTAACTTTTGCAAGCACTGATAACAAAAAATACGATTTTCAGACTCCCCCGCCTACCTCGTTGACTTTCCGGAAGGAGCGATACATATCGATCATCATCTCGCGTTGCCGTGCCGAGAGATCCGGATCATGCAAAACGGCCTTGACTACATCACTTGCCTCGGCCTCCTGCGGGTCGATCATTCCGGCTTGTACGTATAGGGTCTCAGCTGACATACGCAACCCTTTGGCTAGAGACTGCAGGATCATGCTGCTCGGCGTTCGCAGACCGCGCTCAATTTGGCTGAGATACGGATTTGATATGCCACACATATCTGCTAACTGCCGAACTGAGAGCTGTGCCAATTCCCGCTGACGCTTGATGAACACACCAAGATTGACATACGGATCTGGTCTGCTGCCGCCCATATAAGAACGCTAGCAAAAATCGCTAACCCTTGCAAGCAAAAAGGTTCTCCAATCATCTCACTCCACTACGCGCATAGTTTGTAATTCTTGTTGCAAAGTCCCACGGGCTTCGTCTGTCAGCGCAGCGATCGGACTACGAGCCGGACCTGCAGGAAGACCCCGGAGTTCCATAGCCGCCTTGATAGGTGCCGGAAAGGATCCCAAGCCCATGGCTAACCAAAAGCGGGTTAAGCGGTTTTGGACTTCCCAGGCCTTGTCGTGCCGACCGGCATCAAACAAACGGACGATTTCCAGCGAGAGCTCAGGGCATACATTCGCACTGCCTAAGATAGCGCCCTGGCTGCCGGCTAGGAGCCCTGGCAGCACTAAGGTGTCAATCCCGGTCAGCACGCTAAAATCAACTCGACGCTGGAGCATCAAGTTATTGAGCAAGGTCAGATCACCACTACTGTCTTTCATCCCAGCGATATGGGCATAGCGCTCAGCCAAGGTCCGCACAGCCGGCGGCTCCAATACATTACCGGCCAGCATGGGAATATTGTATAGCAGCACGGGCACGGTCGTCGCCTCAGCAATAGCACTGTAGTGCTGGACCATTTCGTCCTGCGTGGGCCGGACAAAGCTGGGCGGCACCGCACACACATAATCCGCGCCTGCCGCTTGGGCCGCTTCCGTAAGACGAATCGCCTCTCGGGTTGATGGCACACCTACACCGGCAATGACCGAGACCCGTTTATTAACAATTTGAACCGTCTGCTTAAAAAGCCGCGTCTTCTCCTCAAAGCTCAGAGCCCAGGCTTCGCCCGTACTACTGACAATAAAGACGCCGCTAATGCCCTTGCCGATTGTCCATTCCAGCAGTTTCTCTAACCCCTTCTCATCAATGTTTTCCTTTTCATCAAAAGGCGTAACGAGCGCAGAATAGATACCGCGTAGCATGGCGTGCTCCTCTTTCTTCTTCGTCTGAATCAGTCCTAGTTCTAAGGTTTCGCACCTCTAGCAGCCTGTAGCACACTTCAAACCAAGCGCCCAGCTCGAATAATCGCTGTCTGATGACGCCGGTTCGGGTTGACAGCCGCCCTGCTGCAAGGTGTATGATTTGCCAGCCACATAGACACAACAGGAGGGGTGACGATGTTTAATGCCACAAAAGATACACAGCTGGCCACGGCGATGGTCGGGTCATTTCCGAAGCCAACCTGGTTTACCGAAAGCCTGCGCGGACGACCGTTTAAAGTCGCCATGGGGGATTCTGTGTATCGAGAACAATATATTGACGCGGTGGCTTGTTATGTAAACGAGCAAGAGCAAGCCGGACTCGACATTCTCACTGATGGAGATACACGCTTCGATCTCGAAGTAGGCGGCCGCTCTTGGTTTTTCTACACCATTGAGCGCCTCAAAGGCATAGGTGGCTTCCGTGACTCGTCACACTTTCTGGACTATGCGGATATTAAACCGGGGCACATCCTGTACGAGGTCCAGGAAGCCTATCATTCACCCGCGGTAACAGACAAAATCACGCGCGGCCCGTTGCATTTTGCTGCGATCTGGAAAACCGCGCAAAAGATGACGAACAAGTCCGTCAAATTTGGCTCCATCAGCGCCACCTGTTTACCCATGATGCTATGGAACGAATACTACAAAACCGACCAGGAACTGGTTATGGACCTGGCTGCCGCACTCAACGAAGAGCTCCGTGAGTTGGCCGATGCCGGCTGTCCGGTCATCCAGGTCGAAGAGCCACCGCTTCATTTTGCATGCTGCGCTACACCGCCGGCGACCGACAAAGATCTCGAATTCTACACCAAAGCCTTCAACCGTGAAGTCGAGGGTGTCAATACCGAGATTTGGGCGCATACGTGTTGGGGCAATCCCAATCAACAGAGCTTCTACTGGGAACGGCCCAGCTATGAACGCTCGCTGCCCCATTTGCTACAGCTCAATGCGGATGTACTCATGCTGGAAGGGGCCAGCAACCAGGGCCGCGATCTGCCACTGCTCAAGAACTATAAGACCGACAAGAAAATCGCCATTGGCGTGATCAACCACACCGTCACCACGGTCGAGCCGCCACAGATGATTGCCGACCTTATTCGTAAGGCGCTCGAATATATCCCACCAGAACGGCTGATCATTACCGCAGACTGTGGCTTTGGGCGTGAAGGCTTATCGCGCAGGATCGCCTTTTACAAATGTATCGCCCTGGTCCAAGGTACAAATATGGTTCGGAGGGAACTCGGTCTGCCTGAAGTCGAGATCCGAGCGGCGGACCCACGCTTTGCGTTTCGGGCGGTTGAGTAAAGGGAGTTCTAAGAAAAACAGCAGAGATTATAGGACATACGATGTAGGGGTCGCCCTGCGTGGCTGTCCGTCCGCCCTCTGGGCGACCACATCGGGTCGCTTCTCCACCGAGACATCTCTCAGCCTGACTCGGCACGGCGTACCAGCCCAGTCTTTCGACCTTGAAAAGACAGATCCCTAAATGTACAGTGTACCGTACAGGAGAAGTGATGCGAGCAAAGAAGCTTATCAGCCTGGTCGAAGCACGGGCCGCCCTCAGCCGCCTGGCACGAGAAGTCGCGCAGAGTGGAGAGGCGATTGCTATCACCCAAAGGTCGAAACTTTCCGCCGTATTAGTCGGCGCTACCCAGTATGAGACGGATATGGCGGAGATAGAACAATACCGTCGTCAACGACGCTCCCACACCGTAGCCTCTTTTTCAGATGTGATGGAAGTCGTTGGAGATTTGGAGACAGGTTCCCATCAACTCGCTGAAGCCTACGAGACCGCACTTCAGCGCAGTGGGGATCAATTCAACGATGCTCTACGTGACTGACACGCATCCTTTAGTGTATTTTTCAACGGGAAAGACGCGCAAGCTCGGTAAGCAAGCCCGCCGGGCTTTTCAAGAGGCAGAGCGCGGACTGGGGCATGTGGTTATTCCGATGACCGTTTTAGAGGAGATTCTGCGCCTGAGCGAAATTGGCAGGATTCGCCTGAAACTCTCCTTTCGAGAGTTGGTCTCGCGGTATCAACAATACGGCGGCCCCTTCTCTCTTCAGGACTATACTGTCGATATTCTTCTCGCAATAGAAAATTTCCCGGCTATCCGCGATCCATTTGACCGCGTGATTGTCGCAACGGCTCACACGTTGGGCTATCCCTCATTACACACGATGGATTTCTTCAAGAGGAACAGTTTGTCCCGACCGTTTGGTAGGTCAGGGTGAGGGGTCGGTACTAGACTCGGCCTCAATTCCCCCTTCTTGCTCCGCTGCCTCTCCTCCTTGTCCGACAAGAAACTCCAATAAATACTGATTGACGAGCTCGGGCTGTTCCTGTTGGACCCAATGGCTGCACTCGGGAATGTATTTGATCTCAAAACTATCCGTGAAGTATACCTCCATGTCATAGGTAAGTTCTTTGCCCAAGGCGCTGTCATCCTCGCCCCAAATCAAAAGCGTCGGACGCGCGATCTGAGCAAACTCCTTCTCGCCTTTCTTCAGCCGGTGACGAAACGCGGCTCTGTAGTAGTTAATTGCCGCTCTTGCGGCTCCGGGTTTTGCGAGCGCGTCAGCATATTTGCGGAGTTCTGCATCAGGAAAGGCTTCTTTACGTATCGCCATACCACGTAAGGCTTTTTCGACAAAGCGGCCACGAAAGAGACGCAGGCCCAGCTCAGGCAGCCATGGAATCTGAAAATAGAAGATATACCAGCTGCGCCGTAGCTGCTTACGATTGCTCTTGAGCTGTTTCTGAAACGCGGCTGGATGGGGGCAATTTAAGACCACAAGCCGCTCAGTCGCCTGTGGATAGTTGGCGCCAAACGCCCACGCGACGCCACCACCCCAGTCATGACCGATAATGATCGCCCGCTCCTCTCCAAAAGCGCGGATAAGACCCATCACATCCGCAGTCAAACGATCAATATGATAATTCGCCACTCCAGCCGGTTTTTCACTCTCATTGTAACCACGCATATCAGGCGCAACAACTTTAAAATGCTGGGCCAGAACGGGGATTTGATGCCGCCATGAATACCAAAACTCGGGAAAGCCATGCAGCAAAATCACGAGCTTCCCTTCGCCCTGGGTGACGTAATGTAAACGCACCCCGTTCACATAGGCTGAGCCGTGTTGGAGCGTTTCAGTATTCATATGCACTGTCTCGTTTCGTTGAAAACATAGGTAGGGGCGAAGCATTCGAAAGCGGCAATCAGTACACACCTACGACTCGAATGGCGAATGCTTCGCCCCTACGATATTACTCGCCCATCCCGGCCTTGCGTGCCCGGTCCAATACAATCTTTTCAATATCGGCGATCGGGCCGTCGATCATCCGGCCCCGAAACGCCACGGCGCCTTTACCCTCGGCAACGGCTTGTTCAAAGGCAGCCACGAGTTCTCGGGCGTGTTCGACTTCTTCCGAGGTCGGTGTGTAGACCGCGTTGACGGGTTCGACCTGGCCGGGGTGAATACACGCCTTGCCTTCATAACCCAGCCCTTTGCCCTGCTGCGTTTCTATGTTCAAGCCATCGATATCCTTAATGTCGAGATAGACGTTATCAATCGGCATCACTCCGGCAGCCTTAGCTGCCATGACCACCTGACAGCGCGCTTGCAGCACGACGCCCGCGGTGGAAGGGGCGGCTTTAATTCCCATGGATAGTGAGAAGTCGCCGTGCCCAAAGGCGATGGCCGCGATCCGGGGTGTGGCCGTGGCGATGGCAAAGGCATTGCCGATGGCCTTAGGCTGTTCAAACAGCGGTATGAGAACGACTGCGCCAGGATTTCGACCTGCGCGTTGCTCTGCCAGCGACACCAACTGATCAACAAACTGGATATTTTCAGCGCTGTTCGTTTTCGGCACGACCAGGCCATCCACACCTGCCTCAACCATGGCCAATACATCATCCAGGAAATACGGCGTGTCGAGTCCGTTGATACGGACCGTCCGTTCAAAACGCTGAAAGTCTGAGTCTTGAAGCACCAATTTCATGGTCTCCCGCGCGTGCGCCTTCCGCTCCGGCGCGACCGCGTCTTCCAAGTCAAAAATCAGCGTATCCGCCGCCGACTCCTTCGCTTTGGCAAAAAAGCGCTCGCTGCTGGCCGGTACGAATAATAAACTCCGCCGCAGCCGTGACATCAGATCACGCCCTTTTCTTTGAGTTCTGCGAGCTTCTGTGGAGACAGGCCCAGTTTGTTCCCATAAATTTCTTCATTGTGCTGTCCCATATGGGTCGAACCAGGCCAACGAATCTCTCCAGGAGTGCGGGAGAACTTGGGAACAACATTCTGCATCTTGAGCGGCCCAAGCTCAGGATCGAAGACGGTCGTGATAGTTTCACGGGCCTGGAAGTGCGGATCAGCAAGAATGCCGGCGATATCGTACACAGGCGCACAGGCGCAGTCGAATTCGTCAAATTGCTTCAAGACTTCTTCAGCACTATGTTCGCCAATCCAGCCACCGACAATGGCATCCACTTCGTCAATATTTTTGATCCGGGCTCGGTTGTCCTGAAAGCGTGGATCATCAATCAGCTCAGGCTGACCAATGGCGGCAAAGACGCGTTTCGCCAAAGCCGGCGCATTGGCCGAAAGTGCAAGCCATTTACCGTCTTTGCTTTGATAGGTATTGCGCGGCGCGCCAATGGACGGCACTCGGTTCCCGGTCCGTTGCTGGACCACACCAAGCTGGTCATAGGCCAGCACTTGATCGCCGGTTGTGGTGAACAGCGGTTCCAAGACACTCAGGTCGAGCATTTGGCCTGTATTACTCTTATGATCCCGCTCATAGAGAGCAAACATCACCGCCCAGGTTCCAAACTGCCCGGCCATAGAATCTGCCAATCCAAAGCCAGGCAGAGTCGGCGGGCCATCAGGCTGTCCCGTCATATGGGCGAAACCGCTCATCGCTTCAGCCAGCGTCCCAAACCCAGGCCGATCCTTATACGGCCCGGTTTGACCAAACCCAGATACCCGGACCATAATCAGGCGCGGATTGATGGCATGCAGGGTCTCCCAGCCCAACCCCCAGCGCTCCAACGTGCCTGGTCGAAAATTCTCAGTCAGGACATCCGCATCGGCAATGAGCTGCTTGAGTATCTCCTGCCCTTCAGGCTGGTGCAAATCGAGGGTGACACACTTCTTGTTCCGGTTGGTGATCTTCCACCACAACGGCACCCCATCTTTGGTTGCCCCGAGCGTACGCAAGCTATCACCCAGTTTGGGGTGCTCGACCTTAATCACCTCCGCCCCAAAATCACCCATGTTTTGGGAAATGGTTGGAGCGGCAAACAGGACGGCTATATCAATAACTTTCAGACCTTCGAGTGGTAGGCTGGGCATGTAATGTCTCTCCCTCATTCACGTGCCTGCGGTTGTATCCCGTTTGGAGAGGGAGCGCAAAGCAGGAAAGCATGGAAAAACGTGTCCTGAGTTCCTGCAGTCGGTAGGGAAACAGCATCTGTCCCAGACAAGAAAAAAAAGGAGTAGCTGTTGACTATTTCTCTTCGCCCGCCTGGCGCGGATTAAAAGACGAACTCTTCTGGAGTTCTTCAAACAGGCCTTTTTCTTTGACTGTCAACGTTTTGGGGACGGTGATACGTATGGTTGTGTAGAGGTGGCCGGGCGCTCCCTTTTTTTGGGGCAAGCCTTTCCCGCGAGTACGAAACCGCTGACCGCCTTGCGTACCTGGCGGAACGGTCAACTTAATGCGTCCGTTCAGAGTCGGCACCTCGACCTTTGCGCCGAGTGCGGCTTCCCATGGCGTGATAGGCACTTCGACAGATAAATCATGGCCATCCAGCGTAAAGAATGCGTGCGGCGTAATATGCACCCGCAGCAGGATATCACCGCTTTCGCCAGTCCCTCTTCCGGCTCCCCCCTGTCCCGCCAGACGAATACGAGCACCTTCAGTAACACCTGGAGGAATTTTCGCATCAAAACGCTTAGACGTTATTGTGGGCTGGCCGCCCAAACCGTCTTCTTGTGTTGTGCGCAGCGTGATGGTTTTGGCCGCCGCTCGATACGCCTCCTCAAGAGAGATCGTAATATCTACTTCATAGTCTTGGCCACGCGACGACAACCACCCGGATTTATTCTCTCTACTCTGGGGCTGACGCCGTCGCCCACTCTGCGACCGCCGCGCGGTATTCCCACCAAGGCTTTGTCCAAAAAGAGACTCAAAAAAATCGCTAAATCCCCCGCCACCAAGACCACCCATGTCAAAAGCCCCTAGTCCACTTGATCCGCTTCGGAAGTGAAATTCAGACCGGCCGCCGCCTGGCCGTCCTGGTCCACTTGCTCGACTTGCAAAATTCTCCCAGCCTGGCGGAGGTCTGAAGTCTTGCCCGGCTTGCCAATTGGGGCCTAAGGTGTCGTATTTTTGCCGTTTATCCGAGTCTTTGAGGACTTCATGGGCTTCATTAATTTCTTTAAACTTTTCTTCCGCTTCTTGACTCTTATTCACGTCCGGATGATATTTCCGGGCGAGCTTGCGGTATACTTTCTGGATGTCTTCCGGCGAGGCAGTCCGCGAAATACCCAGTGTTTTGTGATAATCCTGAAATCGCATTGCCATGGGGATACCATCTCTCTCCTTCAGCTCTCTTCCGCCTACAATATCGGCCCTCGCATGCTGCCCTATACAGACAGGCAGGACACACTCACACAAGAAATTCGTCTTTTTAGAAAATGTAAGATCCTCAGGGCGAAAAGCAAGGTTTTGCTTGAAGAAAGAGAAAGGTCAGGGAATAACGAGATTGAGTACTTCCCGAGCGCGGTTCAGATCAAGTCTATGGCAACCTCCTGTGTGTGGTGGAGTAACACACTACTGAAGGTCAGCAAAAAGAGCGTATTGCCTAGCATTTCGAGTAGCTCTTCCACCAGCTTGAGAAAATGCCGAACGGGATACGAACTCAAGGACGGCAGATCCATGCCCTCGATTGCATCTAAACCGACGGCGACCACCAGGCACGCTAAAGCCGCTCCTAACCAGAGCCGGTAGCGGGGGGTGTCCAGCTCTTTCCAAATAAACCACACGATATAGAGACCCATAACCGCGAAAAACGGACCAACGAGAATCTGCCAGGTATAGCTGGGGTACTGCTCCACAAGTGCTTCAACCCATGCCAGGGACGGTGCCAAGGCTTTGAAGGAGGAACCGGCGCGTTCATGAAACTTGGAGGCATCATCAAACGCCATAAAAGTAAAGAAAGAAGCCAGCACCGCCCAACCCCATTTTTGCTTGTCATTCCGATCCAGAGCAAACAGGGTCCACAGCACAATGCCAACGCACAACGTCTGCGTGCTGGAGAACCAATTCCCTATTGCATCCTCGCGGGTAATATTAAATGTCCGGCGCAGCGGCCGGAACGGAATCCACTCGAAATAATTCAAAAAGATATCGGCCAGCACGATAAAGAGTTCCGCACTGAGACAGCAATAGAGCAACTTCTTGAGAGCGCTGTGCCGGTTGACTTGAATCGTGATTGCTCAGGCTTCCATGGTCTTCTGTCTACCTGCGAAACCCTATACAAATCAACCATCATTATAAAACACAGGGGCAACGCTAGTCACTCTGACCGGCCGCTGCCCCTGGTGTTGTGATGCGGGAAACGTGTTACTGCACTGTCGCGGGGTGTCCTCCCCTCAATGAGGACACCCCTGTTCTTGTGATTATCCATTTACTTACCGCAACCTGACAAGGCCGTTGCGGCCCTGCTCGCCCCCCGCAGGAGCGAGTGAAGGGCATCTGCATCATCCGCCCAGCCTAGAAGACGTCCTTGCAGAGCTGTTGCTGTTCGTGATTACAGGCGGCGCGTGCCTGGCCCGTTAAGCCTCCACATTCCTGAGCTATACGGTTCGAAATGCATTGACCCTGATTCGGGAACAGACACAGTTCGTTCACGTCCACGGGGCATGGGTCTATGTCGTCACAAACCCCATCGTTGTCAGCGTGTCCCGTGGCATCATCCCCGAGGCATATGTCTACATCGCCGCAAACGCCGTCGCCATCCTCGTCAGCATCGTTGTCTGGATCTAGCGGACACGTATCATCGCTATTGGGTATCGCATCTTCATCATCGTCTAAGAGACACATTACGCATCCGATATTTCCTTCGCACTCTTCTCCAAAGGTAGGATCGACTATGTCATCTCCACACGCTGGTAGCGTACAGTCAATACGACATGCATCTGGTGTGGTGTCAGAGTTGTCACGAGCTCTTGCATCTCTAGGAGGAAAACCGTCATGTTGGGCAGACAGATTGAAACTCCTGATCGTAACTGGCATAGGGGTCTGCCAATCGATAGTGTGGACGAAACCTGTTGGCCTGAAGTCTTGGAAAAAGACGTTGCCCACATTGCCTTCGCCGCTGCCCCCCAAAGCATCGCCGAACATGTTACGTCCACTGGTGCCAGCCAATATACCACTACTAGCCGTGACAAAAATCCCTTGGTTAATGTCCCATGAATCCGTCGAGGAAATAGGGGCAAAAGGGGGCGGTATGGTGGGACCTGTGTAGATGAAGACCGCCGCCACAGTCCCCACTAGGACTACGACAAGGAAACAAACGGCAAATGCCAGCAGGCCTACCGGGCGCTTAGAACGTAATGTTGAGATCCAGTCTCTCTTAGTGCGTTTCATGGTTCCTCCTTGTCCAATAAGAATGTCAATGTTAGCTAATGAACTACGCGCAAATCGCATGTCTTCCTCCTTATCAGTAGTCCACACGACCCATAGTGGCGGCGCCCTACTTTCTCGGGGTGTGGTTTCCATGACTCTCCCTCCTTTGAGAAAAGTGGTTTGAATCTGTATTTGTCCGTGGTTCGTAGAAAGATCTTGGCTCCTGAGACTCTCGGCTATGACTTCTCCTCCTTATTCCTGCGTGTCGGTCCAACCCGACTTCGCAGCGATGAAAGTCGCTTCTGCTCGGCCAAAATCTCCCACAGTTCATCAACGCTCTTAAACGTCATCGTTTCCTCCCGCTCGACATCCTCGACCACACCCACCAACTCGTGGGGGCTTTGGCCTGGCGGCGATAGATCCGGACGATGTAACTGTCCATTTGTCCCTCTAGCCAACACGGCCAGACAACGCAGCCCTGTCGTACTGGTAGCTACACTACGCCGAGCCGGGTTACAGATAGGGTACAGATTCCAAAGAATTTTCTGGCGGGGCGGACTTCAGGCTTGTAGCGCTTAGCCAACAACACTGAGGAAGTCGTTCAGCTTTGGTAAAATTTGGGTAAAACTTTTGAAGAGTACAGGGGAAAATCAGCCCGAGTGAACAGCTGATTCGGTGGGACGTGCCAGCCATTCCCCGACGCGCAGGATCCGGCCCAGCACAGGTAATTCTCTTGATTTGGTGGGCTCTACTCGATGCCCGTGAGAGTCACGGTAGCGTGGGCAAATTCTTTGAAAAGGCCGGGCAGATTTGCCTTGACTTTCTCTTTCGCGAAGCAGCCTCTCAAAACAAGACGAGACGGGGGTGAAACGTGGTGAAGCAGCCTCCTAGTCAACATTGTTTTTGCGGTGGTGGCGGTGGGGGAATGGTGAGGCGTTGAGTCTTGGCAGGCAGTACGGACTTGTGACTATGCCGTTTTGGCTGCCAAAGATGATGACGCGTTTGTGCATGCAGGCGCTCCAAACCGAGATCGAAGTCCCCTATGTCCAGAGACTGATCAGACAGCGCGCGCTCATACCCGACCAGCCGCCCTGGCACCTAGCGCATTGGCCGTGGCCGCTGAAAATTTCCATGCTGGGAGATTTTCGGCTTGAGAAGGATGGGCAGCCGCTACGCTTTAGCGGTAAGGTTCGACAACGCCCCTTGACTCTGCTGAAGGCGCTCATCGCTTTTGGAGGGAGAGGGGTGTATGAGGAACAGCTTACGGACGTGCTCTGGCCTGATGCAGAAGGCAGTGTCGGCCATCAGTCTTTCGCCACCACATTGCACCGCTTACGCCAACTGCTGGGCCATGAGCAAGCCGTTCTGCTGCAAGGTGGACAGGTCAGTGTGGATCCTCGGTATTGCTGGATTGACACCTGGGTGTTTGAGCATTTACTGGAACAGGCTGGAGTCCAAGCTGCCGGCCAAGGTCGCATGGGCTCTGCTTCCGCGCGAGCGCTTGCGCAAGAAATTCCAGCGTGCCATCACCACACTCGGTCAATATTGGGAAGAAAAAAATGGCAGCAGGCCATTGCGTGCTACGACACCGGCTTAGACCCAAGACTGTTTTTGCTTGCCCTGGGCCACAAATCGGCGGAAAGTCTGTATTTTGTTCCAATTTTACCAAAATTGAACGACTTCCTCGGACTCATGTGCTAAGCCCTAGGACTAGGAAGCTCATTTCAACCAGAATATATTTTGGAATCTGTACCTCATCTGTAACCTCGCACGGCATAGCGTGGCTCCCAGCACGACAGGGCTGTATCATCTAGCCCATGTCAGCTGGAGGGACCAATGGATCATCAACTTAAAAGTTGCCTGTTAGGTAAAATAACGAGATCTACTCATCGAGGCGTGGAGCGGGCTCCGCGAGGATCGACCTGGGGTGGATGTGGCCGAGTGGGTACAATTTTTCAGGAGGAATAATGCACCGGTTTTTTATTCGGACTTGCCGTGTGTCTATCTGTGGCCCATTCGTCTGCTTGGTACGTCTCCTGTTACTGAGCGTGCTGTTGAGTTTCGCCGGCGTGACAGGCGCATGGGGAGCGTTGGAGAATCCGGCGCCGAACACGACGGTGAGCGAGATCGGGGTGATCTCGGGCGTGGAGTGTGATGCGCAGACGGTGACGATCCAGATCGATAACTTGGCGCCGTTAGAGGCGGCGTATGGCACGGGCCGGAATGACACCCTAGACGCGTGTGGAGATACCGATAACGGGTTTGGCTTGTTGTTTAACTGGAACCTCTTGGCGAGTGGGTCGCACATTGTCCGGGCCTTTGCCGATAGCGCATTGATCTCGCAGCATCGGGTAACGGTGGTGCCCCTCGGGGAGGAGTTCCGCACGGATCTGAGTGTCCAATATGAGGTGAGTGACTTTCCGGGGGCGGGACAGAGTGTGCAGGTCATCTGGCAGCAGGCCGCGCAGAACTTTTTGATTCGGGGTGACCTAACGGCGAATGGGGGGGATGGGGGGGGTTTTGCCGCGAATTCTAGAAATCCCCCCGGCGGGGTCCTTTCAGAGTGGGCTTGGGGTGATCTCGGGCATAGTGTGTGATGCGCAGACGGTGACGATCCATATCGATGACTTGGCGCCGTTAGAGGCAGCGTATGGCACGAGCCGGAATGACAGCCTAGACGCGTGCGGCGATACCGATAACGGGTTTGGCTTGTTGTTGAACTGGAATCTCGTAGGCGCCGGGGTGCACGAGATAGTGGCGAGGGCGGACGGAGTGGAGTTTGCCCGAGTGACAGTTGTCGTGACCACGTTGGGGTTAGGGGAGTTTCCGCGCGGGCTGGAGAAAGAGGTCACATTAGAGGACCTGTTACCCGGCGGAGCGGACGTAGTCCTGGAATGGGTGGAGGCCGTGCAGAACTTTCAGATTGCCAAGATCATCCCGGAGGGGGTGGAGGCAGCCAACTGTGGAACGAGGGCGGGCGAGTTTGTAGACCGTGATGGAAATATGGCCGCTCTCACCCTAGAAAACCAGTGCGATACCGTGACTGGGGAAGAGGCGCCCGAAGAGGCCGTCGGCTCAAATACCGGCGAGCTGGTTGTGTTTCCTCTCCCCGCCGCTTTACGATTGCCGGAAGGAGTATGGGCCCAGGAAGGACCCGGCGAACTCTTTTATCTGTGTGGATCAGATCTTTCCTTTGCACCAGGGGGAGCGGTCGTGCTGCTGGATGCCCTGACCGGAGAGGCCTTTTCCTGCCAGGATGTCGAAACAGCCCGGGTCATTGTGCAGTTCAGTCCCGGTTTTAACCTGACAGAGAATCCGCCAGACCTGATCTATAATGGGCTGCCGGTGGAGTTGGCGACCACGACCATTCCCCCGCCGCCGACACCGCCAAGGCCACCACCTCCGCCACCACTTCCGCCACTACCAACGCCACCGCCACCGCCACTACAACCGACACCGCCACCGCCACCTTCGGTAAATTGCTGCGTCCTGACCAACCGGTAAATTGCTGCATCCTGACCAACCAGCGGTAGTCCCAGGGTCTCCTGCTCTCTTTCGAAAGCGAAATAGGCTTCTGTCAAGCCACTCATATACATCAGCCGGGCGCCGTTGGTTTGCCGACCGATCTCGCGCGTTCTGGCCAGACAGGTGTTTGCCTGCTCTTCGTCCTGCTGCTCGTGTCGGACATGCGCCAGCGCAAAATAGTTCTCCGCCCGAGGAATAGGCATGCCGGTTTCTATATTGACGGCTGTTTCCGCATGCTGGGCGGCAAGGGGCAGATCGCCCTGCAGAAGCGCCGCCCACGAAGAAACAAAGTTATACTGAGGGACATCAGTCAAGCGGTTATGATCAAGCACGGCTTCAGCAATCCATTCTTCGAGCGGGGCAAAGTTCCCCCAGCCGTACAAAAAGGTCGCGACAAGGCTGCACCAAGCTTGAAAAACCCCGTTCGCATCGTGGCGGCTTTTAAACAGGCCTAGCGCCTGCTCAAAATGAACACGAATCTGGACGGCGCCGAACGGCAGCACACACATGCCCTGCCAAAACTGAAGCCAGCCGTCTTGTTCAGTCATGTCTGAAGGCAGACGGCTCAGCCAGTCTTGTAAGGTCAGAGTACGGCCTTGGGCCACGAGCGTAGCACCCTGAGCCCGAATGACGTCGGCAAATTGATCCCAATCTTCAAGCGTACACAGCAGCGGAACAGTATCTTCAAGAGATCCCGCCTCCGTGAGCAGGTCGGCCGCCCTGCGCTGGACGTGTTGCAGCTGTGTCTCAGGCAATGACTCTTTTGCCCGAGCCAAGAGAAAAGAACGAAACAGCGGGTGATATTGATAGGCAAGCCGAGCTTGTTCAACTTGTCCCGATTGCCCGGCTTGTCCGGCTCGTTTTGGCTGCACACGCCTGTCCGTAAAATAATGACGGCGACTCAGGCTCGCGAGAATGCGGTCTGCATGCGCTATGTCCGTCAGGTCCGTCGCCATGCGCGGCACTATCGTTGGCAGAAATGCCGTCTTGAGCAGAAAATTTTGGACAGTCTGATCCTCGCGCTCAAAAATCTCACCGGCAAAATAATCAAAAACAGTTTCAGGCGCTACAATTTCGGAAGATTGGTCGAGCGCTTGATTTACGGCACTATTGCCGTGCAGCCCTTCCATTAACAACACTACGCCTGCCGCCCAGCCCGAGGTATGATCATACAGCTGCTGGGCTGTTTCACGCGGCAGGTTCTTACGTCCATTGAGCCGAATCAGTCCTCTGACCTCTGTCTCCGTGAGCGCAAGCACGTCCCGTTCGACAACATCGATATATTGACTCGCCCGCAGTCGGGCAAACTGCGCAGGAGGTTCGCCGCGACTCACTATCATCGCCCGTCCGCCTTCAGGCATTCCACTCAGGCCATCACATACGACCTCATGAAAGCGCGAGTAATCCGAGGCGTCTTGATAGTTATCAAGCACGATCACAAAGGGCGGTTTGAGCCGGCTATAGAGTTCACGAAAATATTGTTTGGTGAATAGTCCAAGCTGGAGCGAGCGTTCGGGCTTTAAGACGGGCAGCGGCTTGCGTTTGCGCGGTGGAGCCCGGCCCATATAGTGAAAAAATGTTGCAACGTCCGCATCACCTGCGTCGACCTGATACCACACGGTTTGCAGCTCGCGCTCTTCCAGATAACTCGCCACCGCCGTGGTCTTACCGGATCCCGGCGGTCCGCTAATCCACACAATAGGCCGTGACGCATGCTGCTCAAGGCGTCGAAACAGACGCTTGCGCGGCAGGATCCGCGATAGCCGGGGTCGGGTTGTTTTGGCAAAGCTAGGTGTCGGAGTTTCCATAAGAACAAGGAACTATAGTCCCTTGTTTAAGGTGACAGACAGTCTTTGTTATATCAACCGGAAGGGAAGGCACGGGGAAAAGATATAGACGTGGTCAAGGGAGGTCATTGTTGGCTCACAAACTGATGGCCTCTGGGGTTTCTTTCTGCAACACCGACACCAAAGGATTGTGTAGCAGGACTTTGAGATGCTGGGCAAGATATTGCTCCAGAATGCCCGCCGAGCCGCGGCTGATAACGAATCCGCTCGGAGCGAGCACTCGTAGCATCTCTTGCATCGACTGCTCAAACGTCTGCTCGGTCATGGGAATTTCACGGGTAAACATATTGGCCGTGTAGATGATATGGATAGAGTCGTCACCAAGTGCGCTGAGGTCACGAACGGTCCCGTGATGGAGACGGATTTGTGTAGACAGCCGCCGTCCGCTTGTGCGCAGAGTCTCGAAGGCTTTTGCTGCTTCAATAACGTGCTCGCCTATCCATTCGTAGGCGTGGACACAATCTAGCTCGAAGGTTTTGAGCAGGTCGTAGGGCTCTTGGGTGTTGGTGCCAAAGCCGAGGCTCAGACCCTGAACGCTAGATTCTTCGCCTTCGATTCTCTCCGACTCAGGATGACAATTTCCCGCATCCGTCGTGTCCCGAGCTCGCGCTTTCCGGATAACGGCTACAAGGTCCACTTGAGCCAGGACTTGGACCAGTCCAATGGCTTGCTGCAAAGCAGGTGCAACATGACCGCCGATGCTGTCACGCAGGCCGGGATGTTCCCAAATGGCAGCGTAGGCCGAGTCGTCTCGCCAGGGGACTTCATTGTCGGCACAGACAACGCCGTCGATGAAGTCGTGCCAGGGTTCTATGCTGGGCGTGTCAGCCATACCTGCCTCCGCGTGACGGTGATCCATCACCCTACGTTACAAAGGGCGCTGAGGCACCCTCCAGCCCTTTAGGGCTTTGTATATTGAGCCTGACCGTTTACGGTCGGGCGGTGTTTGCGCACAAGAAACCCACCCCGTCCGCCGACCTTCGGTCGGACAGCCACTCCTCCCGAGAGGGGAGCGAAAAAGAAAATCCCCTCCTTGGAGCTTCCTTGGAGGGGTGCCGCCTAGCGGCGGGATGGGTTATCCGTGCGCGATTCCATTCTCTCTCCCCCAGCCCTTGCAATAGCATAGGAATTCGTCCATTTCCTGGGGTACGTAAACACGGAGGAGGATGTTTCGTGAGCGTACTCGATAAATTACGGCTGGATGGAAAAATCGCATTGGTGACAGGTGCGGGCCGAGGGCTAGGCCGGGCTATGGCACTCGAACTCGCGGAAGCTGGAGCCGATGTCGTTGTGGCGTCACGGACGCAAGCCCAGATCGATGAAACAGCTGACTTGATCAGAGCTCAAGGTCGTCGGAGTCTGGCCGTAACCGTTGATATTACGGACTCAACTTCCGTCAACGCCATGATCGAGGCAGCGCGTACGGAATTCGACCAGGTCGACATTTTGGTCAATAATGCCGGTGGCGCGACCAAAGGAATGTTTCGTCCTTTGGATACGATTCCCGACGCGCATTGGCAGCTGGGCGTAGATACCAACCTGTCCGGTGCGGTGTATTGCTGCCGGGCGGTTCTGCCTCATATGGTGGAGCAGGGCGGCGGAAAGATTATTAATATCACTTCTGGTTTTGGCGTCCGGGCGGCTAAGAATAATTATATGTATACGGCGGCCAAGGCGGGTTTGATTAATTTCACCCGCGCGCTGGCCATCAATTACACAGAGCACAACGTACAGGCCAATTTGATCATGCCCGGCATCTTTCCGCATGATGATCCGGAGCTGATCAAATTCTGGCGCGGCGGGAAATTCATCCCGGTGGGACGCGTCGGCAAAGACGATGAGATTGGGCCGGCCTGTGTCTTCTTAGCTTCTGCGTTATCCAATTATATGAATGGCGACATGATTGCGCTTGAAGGCGGCGGCTTGGCAGGGGGACAAGCGCCGTGTGGCTTTGCCCCTATTGTCCCGCTTGAAGAGGACGGGGTATGAGTCTGGCCGGCTTCTCTCTTCAAAACAAAACCGCGCTGGTTCTCGGCGCAAGTTCTGCCATCGGAAGGGCTGCGGCACTGGCCTTGGCGGAAGCCGGTGCAGATGTCGCCGTCAGCACCACCCTCGCCACTCAGCGAGAAGAACTCGCACTAAAAGACTGCCAGGAAAAAATCCGCGCCCTGGGCAAGAAGAGCCTTGCCCAAACAATAGATGCAGCCCGCGAAGCTGATGTGCAAACGCTCATCACACGGACCGTCTCAGAACTTGGTACGCTCAACATTCTCGTCAACGCGCACGATCTACCGTTTGCGAAACCCTTCGCCGACATCACACCCAGGGAATGGCAACGAGTGTTGGAAGTCAATTTGACCGGTGTCTATCTGGCCTGTCGGGCGGCAGCCGAACCCCTGCTGTCTCATGGCGACTCTGGTCGGATCATTAATATCGTCTCGCTGCTGGGGGAACGCGGCATGATTAACGGCAGCGTGTATTGTGCCGCGCAGGCCGGTGTACTCAATCTGACTCGGGCCTTGGCCTTGGAGTGGGCGCGGAGTGGAATCACCGTAAACGCAATCGGGGCGGGCTGGACAGAAGGCATGGGATTGCTCAAAGACGCTCACATGCAAGAGCAGCTCGTGCGCTATCTGCCGCATAAACGTTTGGCCCAGCCGCACGAGATAGGCGAAGCCGCCGTCTACCTCGCTTCAGACAAATCTGGATTTATCACCGGACAGACGGTGTGGATTGAAGGTGGGGCACTCAGCCATTTGTAATCGTGCGTCTTCACCTCCCGACTCGCAGCCCGTCAAGTAAACGATCTAAGCTCGCGCCTATCTCCCGACGCGCGGTCTGCACATCCTCGGATTGGGCAATATATATGGCGGCTCCATCCAACGCTCCAAGCAGCAACTGGGCCAGCGGCTCAACAGGCTGGGGTTCAATCAGCCCAGCATCCAGCACTTCTTGTAAGGTCCGTCGAATAATGCCTAAGCCGTACTCCTCCTCCAAACGGCGGAGTACCTCCCAGCCGAGGACAGACGGCCCATCAATCAGCAAGATGCGCTGTACAGAGGGATCAAGACAGCCGTCGAGAAAAGCGGCACAGCCGGTCCGGACTCGCTGATCCCAGAGATCACCGCTACCGGACTGCATGGCCTGAGCGATGCTTTGGATTAATTCCTGATTCAGTTCCTCAAGGATGGCCAGGAAAAGGTCAGACTTATCGCGGAATTGGTAATAGAGCGCGCCACGCGTCACCCCGGCCCGCTTCACAATCTCCTCAGTCGGCGTGTCAGCATAACCACGCTCAGTAAACAGTGTGCGTGCAGCCTTGAGCAGAGCCGCGCGGGTTAGTCTTGACTGTTCTGCTTTTTTCACCTTGACATTCATACAGTCTGTATGTATTTCTTAGAATATCGAGCTTATATGAGAAGGTAACATATGGACTTCAGAATTTCTTGTAGGAAAATCAAAGAGGCACAGGAACCCGAGTCCTCAGCGCAAGGAGGCCGCTATCATGCTGACAGAAGCGCCCCCAAACACGTCTGACCCACAAACGCCCATGCAGCCCGATTCCCCACTTGAATTCAACCCTCTGCTGCCGGAATTCCGTCAGAACCCCTACCCCACCTACCACCGGTTTCGGGACGCCGACCCCGTACATTGGGGTGAATTCTTCGGCTTCTGGGTAATCACCCGCTACGATGATATCGTGACCATGCTACGTCATTCCAAGGCCAGTGCAAATCCACGCGATTGGGAGCGGTTTGATGACTATGTGGAATCGCTCGGTGGGACTGGCCCTGCCGGGGATATGCAAGCCCGCTGGATGCTCTTAAAGAATCCGCCCGACCACACCCGACTGCGCAAGCTGGTGACAAAAGCCTTTACACCCCGCGTGGTCGAAAACATGCGGCCACATATTCAAACGATCGTGGATGATCTGCTGGACCCGATACAAGCAAAGAGCAATTTCGATATTATTGCCGACCTGGCCTTCCCCCTGCCGGTGATCGTTATCGCCGAACTGATTGGCGTTCCCACCAAGGATCGCGACCAGTTCAAAGAATGGACCGGAGCGCTGGCCCGTTCGCTTGATCCGGTTATCACACCGGATATCTCCGCAGCAGCCGACAGAGCGACTGAAGCGTTTATCGATTATTTTACTCGCCTGGTCGCCGAACGGCGGGCTCATCCCCAACAGGATCTTTTGAGTGGCTTGATCGCTGCCGAGGAAAAAGGCGACAAACTGGACGAAGACGAGCTTCTGGCAACGGCAATTCTCTTATTTGCCGCAGGCCATGAAACCACAATGAACCTGATCGGGAACGGTATGCTGGCTCTCCTGCGCAATCCAGACCAACTAGCCAAACTGCAGGCCGATCCGGCACTGATCGAAACTGCGGTAGAAGAATTTTTGCGTTACGACGGATCAGTCCAAGTCACTGCTCGGGTTGCGCTGGAAGACATTGAACTCGGCGGCAAAACCATACGCAAAAACCAGCAATCCCTGCTCCTCCTAGGTGCAGCCAACCACGATCCGGCGCATTTCCCAGATCCGGACCGGCTCGATATTACGCGTCAACATAATACCCAGCTTACCTTTAGCCACGGCATCCACCATTGCTTAGGTGCGCCGCTCGCACGCGTCGAAGCCCAGCTAGCAATTAACACTCTGCTGCGTCGCATGCCGAATATGCGCCTGGCAACACCGAAGCTAGAGTGGCGTGACATGCTGACCCTGCGTGGACTGAAAGCCCTGCCCGTCACCTGCTAAGCCATCGCTGTCAGTACCTCCCGCGTGTGGGGCGATCGTTCGGATCGCCCCCTTCCCCAGACGAGTAGATCTGCACGAAATGATGAGAGAACAGACTGAAGTTGTAGTGGTAATCTCGTCCTAAACGTGCACTATGTCACTTGATCATTTACGCTGACAAACCACAGGTCGTCAGGTCATAGTGACAATACAGGAGGTATTGTTATGGGTGCTGCTGAGAATAAACAATTGGGGTACGACACGTTTGTCGCGTTAAGCGCTGCTGCTTCTGACAAATTTTTTGGGAATTAGGCGGATAACATTCACTGGACCATAATCGGCACAACGAAATACTCTCACACCTATACGGGCAAGGCGGACATCGCTGATCGGCTCTTTACTCTGCTTGCGGAACAGCTCGACGGGTTTATTACCGACACCGCCCTGAACACGATCGCCGAAGGCGACTACGTCGTTCTGCAAGCCCAGGGCAAAGCGCAGACGAAGACGGGCAACCCGTATAACAATACCTACTGTATGGTCATGCAGCTCCAAGACAGTAAGATCCAGCAGATCACGGAATATTTGGATACGGAGCTGGTGACGGCGGGGTTCGAATAATCTGAAGGTTAATAAGAGAGACGCATGGGATCCCCGCTCCCTTCCTCACTCTGATTGCCATTCTCTTACTCCGACAGCACCCCGGGCCAGTTCGCATCCGCCTTCTTAATATGGCCGGGAATATCTCTTTTCCATTGCTCTCGCGTCGGTTTATCAAAGTTGAGGTAGAGTTTACCCTCAACCAGCATCCAGACTGCAGGGTTTGTTGGGGCGACTGTTCCTGCGGCGACGGCCGCCGCGCAGTAACCACCGTATTGCGGTGCGAATTTTTCAGGCTGTGCGGCAAACGTATCTCGGTTCTGAGCACTCGAAAACAGCCACTTGGCACCGTGCCATTCATGGCTGAAGGACGCGGTGCCCTTGAGCATTTGCTTCTCCGTGAAGTAGGCTACCGGGTCAGCGCCCCGAATGGCCAATCCATCTCGATCTGAAAAAACAGGATCCAAGGGTTCAAGCGGAAAAGGCAACTGAGCGAACCCCTGAGCGACGAAGAAGGCCAAGGCCGTTCCCGCAATGAATACACACTGAATTTTCATTACCCGCCTCATCCGCACAACTTCCCCCTCCAAAATAAAACCGGCACGATGTGATTTCCTACGCACTCCTCCGTACCGCAAGCAGGTCCGAAACCCGCGTCCCCAGCCAGCCCGCCTCACGCTTGTTCCAGTATAACGCACGCAATTGCGCACTCAACGAGCCCGGCCTGCCATCTCCCAGCACAGTCTCACCGACTTGTGTCACCGGCATAATACCGCCTGCAGTTGAGCAGATAAACGCTTCATCGGCGCTGGACAGCGCCTGTACGGCATAGTCGCCGGTTTCTACTGCCACCCCGATTTCTTGGGCAAGATCCAAGACGGTCTTGCGCGTAATACCTTCGAGCACATTTGTTCCTGGGCTAAAGAGTTTTCGGTCCTTGGCCCAAAAAAGATTGAACCCCGGCCCTTCGCTTAGGAAACCTGACATACCGCACAAGACCGCAACATCGGCTCCGGCATCAAGAGCTTGGAGTTGGCCCTGGGTTAAATCGCCCCAATGAAAATTCTTATAACGCGCGTCAACACAGGCATCGGGAATGCGCGCGGTTGAAGCGACAAAAACATGGAGCCCTTCCGCCTGTTTGTTTGGGGAGGCAATCCAAATATAGGGAACCGCATAGGCAATAAAGGTTGGCCTGGTCTGCCGCAGGTCGCGGCCGCCGGGAACGGTAAAACGCCCGCGCGTCGTCAGCACCTCTGCATAGGCGTCTTCCAGTCCGGCTCGGTCCGTACACTCAGCCAGGATCTCTTTGATTTCGGCTTTGGCATATGGACAGGCGATACGCATGCCGGAACAGGAGTTGAGAAAACGGTCAATATGGTCGTCGAGTCGAAAGAAATAGCCTTTCCAGGTTGAGACTACATCATACACAACGTCACTCCGACTAAAGCCCAGGTCGAAGACCGAAATCTTGGCTTCATCAGCATTGACATACTGCCCGCCAATAAAGGCGACACCTTTTGCCATCTCTACCCTCTTGTGTCTATGCGACAGACCCATAGCCCAGACTGCTCGCCTAGACCTCTATTCTCTCATATCAAAACGTGAAAATCCGGAGAAGCACGCCAGGAACCAAGACGCCGCCTTTATTCCTGCGCTCCGGGCGGGAGATCCGGGGTGCAACAGCGAGCAATACGCAGCGACTACCCGCAATCCTCACTCTTCTCCTGTTGCTTCCTTGAGTGCACGACGGGCGATTCGTGTCACAATAGTCGTCACAATAATGGTAGCGACCAAACCCAGAATTAAGACCGCGTAGTCAGCCACCCCTTTCTCTGATGCTACTCCTCCAGCAAGGGCGGCAACATCACCGGCGAGCTTTCCATAGTAGACATATAGCAGCGTTCCAGGCAGCATCCCAAACGACGCAAGCATGTAATCCACAAAGCGTACCTTGGTGAGCCCCAACCCATAGTTCAAGAGATTAAACGGGAAGACGGGCGAGAGGCGTAGTAAAAAGACAATTTTCAGACCTTGGGCACTCACTGCACGGTCAATGGCAGAAAAGCGTGGATTATCGGCCAGTCGACGCTCTATGGCGTCACGCGCCACATGGCGCGTGACAAGAAACGCGAGCGAGGATCCGGCCACTGCGGCAGTAAAGGCAATGACGATCCCCTTCAGCAGACCAAAAATCGCCCCGGCGGCCAACGTAAGAACAGATCCCGGAATGAAGGCAACGGTGGCTATCGCATAGCCTGCAATAAAGACGATGGGCCCCCATACCCCAAGCGTCGCTACCCATGCCGCAAACTGTGGGACATACGCACCAGCCTGGCGTCCAAGGAAAATTACCAGAGCCACTCCAACGGCAATCAGTCCAACCCGTACGAACCATAACCCGTGACGCGGCTCCTCGGAATTCTTAACTTCGGCATCCCCATGCGTTTCTTCCATATAGGTAGTCCCTCCCGAGAGTATCAGATGCCCGTCTTCGCTCAGGCGTTTCGGATCCCTTATATCCTGCTTGTAACTCGGCTTGTCAACGTCTTTGCATGCCTAACACAGAAAGGTCTTTCCGTGTCTAACACGAGAGAGAGCGCCGCGGGTTCCCCTTGCAGCCTTTCTGGGTGAGAGAAAGACTACGACGGGGTACAACACACAGGACGGTCTACACAGCGACGCCAAGCGTGCAGAAGAGAGAAGCTTAGCGGAATGGGCTACACTGGCAAGAGGGAGTCGAAAGAGCAGAACAAGTCCATCGGGGAATTTTTTGAAGCATATTATTATTTCTTGGCAGCGCTCCCGGCAGAGGCCTTCTGGTATCCATCTTTGCCTCTTTTGACCTTCTTCTCCTTACCCCAGCGAGAGACAGCCGCATACACCTGCTCCATAGGC
>CAXXHG010000020.1:0-73338 GCA_963666315.2 Binatia bacterium | reverse complement strand
GCGATCAATTTCCTTGCGGATTGTTGATCTCATGCGCCACCCCGGCCGCCATCCGGCCGGTGGCAATCAGGTTTTCGCCCGCTCGCAATTTCTCTTCTAATCGTTTCTGTTGCGTGATGTCGCGT
The DNA here is from genome assembly GCA_963666315.2 of Binatia bacterium. GTDB lineage: Bacteria > Desulfobacterota > Binatia > Bin18 > Bin18 > Bin18. The sequence continues at coordinate 73,213 of CAXXHG010000020.1, read as the reverse complement.
CCGACCCACTGGCACTCAACAACGTTCCCGCGTTCATCCAGCAGAGCATGACCCGTCCATTGGATCCAGCGGACCTCCCCATTCGCCGCAAGCACGGTATGTTCATAGGATGTGAGACGCGGGTGGGTGCTGAGAGAGGCAGCGTGGGCTCTGGCAGCCGGCCGTTCCTCTTCGGGCAAGAGGGGCAAAAAACTTCGGCCCAGCAAGTCTTCGCGCGACGTGTCGAAATACCGACAGCAGGCATCATTGACGAAGGTGAGCTGGGTGTCTGGGGTAAAACGGCAGATGAGTTCGGTTTGGTCTTCTACCACCGCACGGTAATGTTCTTCACTCTTTCGCAGTGCCTTCTCCGCCTGCTCGCGTTCGGTGATTTCCGCCCGGAGCTGGTCGTTTGCCCGGGCCAGGGCGACCGTTCGTTCAATGACGCGTCGTTCTAATTTGTCGTGGGCGTGTTGGCGTGCGATCTCGGCTCGTTTGCGCTCGGTAATGTCTTGGCAGGCGCCATAGATCTGTACAGAACCTTCTTCCTTCCCTACCACCGTCTGTGAGTATGACCCAACCCACCGATACCCCCCGCTCTTCGTCCGTAACCGAAGCTCAGTGAGGTTCACTGCCCCCGGCTTCAACGTCTGTATAACCTCCACGACTCGTTTTAAATCGTCCGGATGGATATAGGACCCCAGGATATTGGGCTTGCCTACCAACTCTTCGACTGCAAAGCCGGTTAGCTTGGTAAAACTGTCAGTCAGCCATTCCATGACGTAGCTGCCGGCCGGGCTGAATTGGTAGGAGAAGGCAAAATCGGATATCGACTGACTGGTGATGCGATAGCGCTCCTCGCTCGTCTGCAGCGCTGCCTGTATGCGCTTGTGCTCGGTGATATCTTGGCCAGTAGCGATAAGCTGGATAGGGTATCCGGCGGGGTCGAGCAGGCGGGTAACATTCCACAGCAGGGTACGTTTTTCGCCTGTCTTGGTACAGATGCAGTGCTCAAAGTTACGAATGGGAGTGCCCGCGAAAAGCTGATCCATGGCTGCTTCGGCTGCGTTCCAATCTGCCTTGGGCAAAAAGAGTCTGCGATAGTCTTGACCGAGGACCTCTTCTCTCTGCCAGCCGCTGAGGCGTTCGGCTTCCTGGTTGAATTCGAGAATCCGAAAGTCCGGAGCAACACACACGGTAAAGCTGCCATTGGTTTCAAATAAGAGTCGATAGCGTTCCTCACTCTTGTGCAGTGAGACAGCGCTGCGCTCCGGTGCTCCTTGCGGTGCTTCAAGCCGAGCCACGTGTTGGCGGAGTCGGTCGAGTTCCTCAATCAGTTGCGCCTTTGTCTTGCCTGCATCGGTTTTCATAGTGCCCCCGGGGAGGGAAACCCCTTATGCCATGCTGGTCCGTTTGAGATGCTCCTGGGCTGCTCCTACGCTGAGGTCAGGCTGGTGTTCGGCCTGCAGGGCGAGCAGTGCGGAAATATGGGCGGACGCAAAGCTATGCCCATGAAAATTCTGTCCTTGAGCCGGGCCAGGAAGCGGGCGCGGGTGTGGATGAGTACGAACAGGAACAGCGCTCTCCGCCATATAGCGATGTTCGTCCCAGGCACAGGTCTCGTCACCGGCTACGCCTATCACGCCGGGCAGTGTTGCTGGCAGAACGTCTGAGCGATCGGGAGGAGAAGCGGCAACGAGGACAAGGTTCGCTTCTTGTATCCGTATGACGATTTCCGTAAGAGAGGTACGATGGTCCGGATTAATGAGTCCGAGACTCAGATTGATAATTTTTATCCGCTGCTCAATGGCCCAATGCAGTGCGGCTTCGAGGACCGGAAACGATGTGGCCAGATGATCGGAAAAAATCTTGACCGCGTACAATTCGACTTGGGGGGCTTTGGCTCGTAGTACGCCAGCGAGCGCTGTGCCGTGACCCATGTGATCAGGATACTCAGGACTTGTTTGAACGGTCCCCTCGTCAGACAGGAAAAACTGTATTCCCCCGGCTACGTGTCCGACGTGCGAATGCTGTGCGTTTACTCCACTATCAATGAGCGCAACTTTGACCCCTGTTCCGGTCGGTGCTGCAACGGTATCTTGAGTTCGGTCTTGAGCTTGATCCACTGGTCTCTCCAGCGTCCTCTCTCGCCCCTGTCTCTGTGTAAGAATAGCAAAGGCGGGGGCTGATGCGAAGACGAATGCTCCGGTATTCGTGCGATTATGCGTCTCGAGATTCAGGTGGATTCGGTTGGATTCCGTTTGACTCGGGCTGAGAGAAGTATAGAATTCCGATACTATATCAGGTGCACACGCGGTTGTTCCATCCTATGAGGAGAGGACCGGTATGGGCAGCGGAGAAATATTGCAATCCAGAGGCTCGCAGTGTTGGCTGTTGTTCTTAGTGTGTGGTTTTCTGGTCACAGCTCCGCTGGTCGCAGCTCAGCAAGCCAGAGCGGAGGACAGCCAGGCAGAACTTGCTGCACGAACGATTTTAGACACGAGGTGTTCGGGCTGCCACGCTCCGCAAGAGCAGGGCGGCAAATTTGATGGGATTGAATCCCAGCGCAAAACGCCCGAAGGCTGGAGTATGACGCTCAGTCGTATGGCCCGCACGCACGGGGTGGAATTGCAGGCCGGGGAGGCGCGTACGCTGGTGAAATATCTCAGCGACCACTATGGTCTCGCCCCAGCCGAAGTCGAGCCCTATCGCTTCATTCTTGAACAGCGCAACACGAGGACGACACAGGAGGTGCCTGAGCCGCTTCAAGCCGGCTGTGTGCAGTGTCATTCGTATGCGCGCATTGCCCTGCAGCGACGCAGCCCGGAATCGTGGGCGCGCCTGGCGGATGCCAAAGTTGCCCTCATGCCGAATATCGGCAGTGAGACTGCCTCCGCCGGACTGCTAACGGACTTTTGGTATGAGAATGCAAAGAACACCGCCGTTCCTCATCTCATCAAACATCAGCCGTTTGAGACTAAAGAATGGCAGGAGTGGCAAGCCGTAAAAAAGGCGAGCTACGCTGGAACGTGGCTCGTGGTTGGACATGACCCTGGGCGGGGGGGAGATTACACCGGACAGCTCATACTCACTGCACTAGAAGATGATCAGTACTCTGGAGAATTTTCCTATACTTTTGCGGACGGCTCTCAGATGGAAGGCTCTACGACTGGGATGATCTACTCCGGCTTCCAATGGCGCGGCGTTGCCCAAGTCAGACAGGCAGGGCAGGCTGAGAAGGAAACGCAGCAACGGGAGATCTTCTTTGCTTCTGAAGATGGCAATACTGTATCTGGCCGGCGCTTAGTGACGAATTTCGGTGACCTCGGCATGGATGAAACTTGGTACCGTAGCCAGGATGCCGCGCGCCTGTTGACGGTGAGTCCGGCCATGATCCAAACCGGATCGCCTCAAACAGTAAAAATATTCGGTAATGGCTTTTCTGGTGACCTGCTGTCCTCTGACAATTTCTCCTTTGGTGAGGGCGTTGGCGTCTTGTCTCTGAGACTAGACGGAGACAATACCGTTGTGGCGGAAGTGTTTGCAAAAGCTGGGGTCAAGGCAGGCCGGCGTCAGGTCTCGATCAAAGGCGTTGCGGGAGAAGGACAGGTCACGGTGTACGGGGCTGTTGATTATATCCGTATCACTCCGGAACGTGGGTTCGCCCGCCCCGGCGGCATTCGAACGCCGAAAATTTTTCAGCAGTTTGAAGTGGTTGGATACACGAACGGCCCGGATAAAACCAAAGGCACGGGTGATGATGTCAGGCTGGGACGGATCGGTCCGGTTAAATGGAATCTTGAAGAATATGTGAAACGTCCGAATGACGACGATGTCCAGTATGTTGGAGCTATCGATCAAACTGGATTGTTTCTGCCTCAGGAGGATGGGCCGAATCAAAAACGACACAGGATGGAAGGTAATGTTGGCGATGTGTGGGTCGAAGCCTGGTATATGACGAAAGGCGCTAAACGACCCATGGGCGCGCGTGCCCACTTGTTGGTAATGCCGGCAAAATTTGTCTTTCCTCCGATCGAATAGAGTGATATGGATTTTTTAAAAGCCGAGAATAATTGGAGGGCCGAGAACAATGGATCTTCACTTTCGACCTGAAAATGCACATGCTATTGCTCGCGATGGCCAGGACAATATGGACATCCTGGTCGCGTCCAAGAGTATGTCTATGTTTGTCATGGACCCCGCCTCGCAGGCCGTCTTGCGCTATGCGGAGTCACATCCGCACTGTACCCATGAGCAACTGACTGAGGCGTTGGTCGATCAGTTTTCTGTGGATGAAGTGGCCGAGACGGTCCAAGAGTTCATTGCCTTAGAGATTCTGCACGCCCACGATCGCTCCCCATCTCGGGCCGCGGTGCCGACGCTGGATGTCGAGCATTTCCCTGTCAGCTCGTTGGTGGTGAATGTTGCCAACAAATGTAATCTCCATTGCACCTATTGCTACGAGCCCGAAGGCGCGAAATACGGACCGTCTCCGGTCCAAATGGACTGGGACACGGCCCGCGAGAGTGTGGATTTCTTGTTTAAGAAATCCGGTCAGAGCAAAGAGATCAATCTTATCTTCTTCGGTGGCGAAGCCCTGCTGAATTTCAAACTCATGCGCCAGATTGTGGCCTACGCAGGGGAAAAGGCCGAGGCGGAAGAGAAAATAATAGACTATTCGCTGACCACCAATGGAACCTTGCTGACCGACGAGATTATCGATTTTTTCCAAGCACACCGATTCGGCCTGACCATCAGCATCGATGGGCCCAAGGACTTGCACGATAAACGCCGCGTCTTCCTGAATAAGCGTGGGGAACAAAAAGGCTCGTATGACCTCTTACGGCCGCGCTTAGAGCGGTTGCTTGAGCGCTACACCGCACGACCCGTTGTCGCGCGTGTGACGGTGACAAAAGACGCTATTGATGTCGTTCGCACCTACGAACATCTGGCCGAACTGGGCTTTTTTGAAGTCGGGTTTTCACCTGTCACGGCTGAGGCTGGAACGGAGTATGGTCTTGAGCCCACCGATTTGCGTGAGCTGCTGAGCCAATTCCGCGAACTTGGCCAGCTGTATGTCGAGCGGGCGCTCAACAATCAATACACTGGATTTTCAAATCTGAGCACGATGCTTACGGATATCCACCTCGGGACGAATAAGTTCTTCCCGTGTGGAGCGGGCCTTGGGCTTTTGGATGTTGATGGCAATGGCGACGTATATCTCTGCCACCGCTTCCCCGGCAACGAAGAGCAGAAATACGGCAATGTGAAAGACGGCGTGGACTATGATCGTCTGAATACCTTCATCAATGGCGCCCATCTTGGTAATAAGCCGGTGTGTCAAACGTGTTGGATCCGGGGTCTGTGTGGCGGCGGTTGTTATCATGAAGCCATGACTGAGTTTGGGGATGCCACATTGCCCAATCTGCACTACTGCGATTTCCTGCGAGAATGGACCGAGTATGGCATTCGGGTGTATATGCAGCTGGAAGAGAAAAATCCTGGGTTTATTGAGCAGTATGTGGTACGTGGTCGAGGGGATGCCCCGAAGGAATTAACGTAGGGTGTGTATGGGGAGCATAGTATGAAACACCTCAAAGCCGCGAATCGAAAAGCCGAGGCCGTCAAAGCGACTGTGGAAAAAGCCGCTGCCCAAAAAGGTGTCGTGCAAGGAGTAGTGCCGGAAGTAGTAGAAGATGTCGTGGCTATGGCCCAGCCCATTGGCTGTACGACTATCTTTAATCCCGGCTGGGAGGCCAACCCGTGGGGCGGGGTGAGCAGTATGTGCGCACCCATGGAAGCCGACCTGCTGAGCTGCTCCAATCTGTGTTGGTGGCCGGCCCAAGTGCCGGACAGTTTACAGAATTCCCCCGAATGGGCCAAAGGCTGCTCCGGCATGAACCAAGAAGACTGGCGTAATCTGGACGTCGTCTTTCCCAAAGCTGGTAAATAAGACTGGGAGTACATGCGTGTTGCGGAAGGAGCTGGCGGTGCAAGCAAAAGATCTGCAGTCTGCGTGGTGCCTCGTCTTCCTGTGTGTCCTGCTCGCCGTCCCCCAGACGGGATGGGCCAAGTGGTATCTGCTGGCGAGCGTCCATCCCAATAATCTCGTCATTGTCGACACGGAAACCGACAAGGTGGTCAAAGAGATCGCCCTTGAGGGCAGAGGTCCGGCCCTCAATATTGCACCCAATCCCGCCCGCCCGCAGTTTGCCTATGTGGTGAATAATCTGGCCCAAAGCGTGGCCATGGTCGATCTTGACGAAGGCAAGCAAGTCAGGAGCTTTGACTTATCGAACGATGATGAACTCGTGCGGACCATGGCGATTGACGTGAATACGCAGGGCACACGCCTGTTCGTGCATGAGATGCCAATCAAGAAAGACCTGGGCAGGTATACTGCACTAGAAAATCGCATCCGGGTGATCAACCTGGAGACCAATGAGACGGTCACAACGTTTCCCGCACCCCGGCAGGTGATGGGTCTTGCCTCATCAAAGGATGGAAAACGCCTGTACCTGTTCAGTGTTGGTCAAGACATTTTTGTGCATGACACCGAAGATGGAACGCTACTTGACACCATTCCCCTTGCTAACCGCAACATCAGCGGCATTGCGAGGACCGACGGCCTGCCTCTGGGCGGCAATTATCAAGAAAGCGGTCACCTTGTCTCGTTTGGTACGTTCACCCTAGATTCCATTACCAATCAGACGACCCTCGGTATTGGCACGCTTGACCTCACCCTGGAAGCACCAGAGCTTGAGATTGTTGAACTGCAGCCCTTTGATGAGAGTGAATATGTGATCACTGGCTCTCTTTCACCGCATACGAACAAGGCGTATTTTGCGTACAACAATTTGTGGAAGGTTGATCCCAAAACACGTTACATAGAGAAAAAGGTAGCTCTCTCCAATACCTATTTTGCTGCCCTGATTCACCCTGAAGGCAAAAAGGTTTACTGCGGCAGCAACTGGCATGATGTGGCAGTGTTTGATGCTGACTCGCTCGATCTGATCACAAAGATCCCTCTTGGCCATACACAAACCGGAGGGGTGAGTGTGTTGCGCTTTGTAGATCGGTAAGGCTTTATCTCGTATTTCCCTTTAGGTTTCCTCGCCCCGCAGGGGAGAGGATTAAGGTGAGGGGAATCCCAAAGGGTTCGTCGACCTTAAGCTCTCTATGCCCAAGAAAACGCTAACCCGCCGCCGCGTGCTCCAGGGCATCGGCACTGCTGTACTCCTCAGTCAGGCGTATGACCTTGCCCACGCTATAGAGCAAGGAGAAACTCCCAGTTTCGCGTCGGTGGTAAAACGCCGAGGCATGATCCGGAAGTATGAGGACAAGCCGGTTCCAGACGAAGCGGTCAAGAAGCTGCTGCAGTATGCCGTGCGCGCGCCCAGCAGGTGTTCTCCAGCCGTGGGAATTTGTTATTGTGCGTGACCCAGAGGTTCGTGTCAAACTGGCCAAAGCTGCGATGAGCCAAAACTCGGTGGCGACCGCGCCGATTATCATTGCCACCTGTGCTGACACTCAGCGCATGGGCGAGAAATACGGTACACGTGGATCTTTTTATAGCTTGGTGGATACGTCCTTTGCGTCGTTGCTTATTCTGCTTGGTGCGACTGAGCAAGGTTTAGGTGCGTGTTTTGTTGGCTCGTATGATTCAGCGGAAGTGGCAAAGATTTTTCAGCTTCCAAAGCATATTCGCCCGGTTGGGTTGATCACGATAGGCTATCCGGCTGAGAAACCGCGCAAGCCGTCCAATCCGAAAATTCCGCTTGAGAAATTGGTCCACGAGAATACGTGGTAGGGTGTATGATCGCTCCGGACGGGCGCGGGAACCGCGCCCCTACATTTGCTCCGCTACTCTCGCCAGACTTTTTCTTGCGACCTCAGCATTCGGTGAACTAAGCCGCTCAAGGACCTGTAACGACTCACGGCAGCCATTCTGGGAGAAGGAGGAAGCAATGGCACAATCCCACCAAGCGGAACACGAGGTCAAGTACGATCTCCTCTTACAAGGCGGCGATGTGCTTGACGCCGGTTGGCCGTTATATCAAAAGCGGCAAAAAGCAGACGTTGCCATACGCAACGGTAAGATTGCTGCAATCGAACCCGAGATTCCTGCCACACAATCAGTCCGCGTCCGTAATGTGTCCGGCAAGATTGTGTGTCCCGGACTGATTGATATCCATGCCCATACGTTTGTGAACGCGCACGACATGGGCCCTGAGACCGATCAACGCTGCGCGGCCAGTGGCGTGACTACGATTGTTGATGCGGGCAGTTCCGGCTCGGCCACCTTTCCCGGATTGCGCCAGTATGTGGCCAAGCAAAGCGAAGTCCGCTTACGCTGCTTCATCCACCTGTCTGCTTTGGGCCTCATTCATCTCCAGGTCGGTGAACTCATGCATATGGATTATGCCGACCCGGAGGGATGTGCCCGAACGATCATAAATAATCGAGACCTCGCCATTGGAGTCAAGCTGCGGTTTAGCAATAAGGTCGTGCCTGACTCTGCGGGAACGGAACCGCTGCGGCTTGCGCGCCAAGCGGCTGACATGGCGAATGTACCGCTCATGGTGCACATCACCGATGCCCTGCTGCCCGTGCCGCATATTCTAGAATTCCTGAAACCCGGCGATGTGATCACTCACTGCTTCCACGGCTTCGCATACGGCATCATGGGGCCGGAGAAGAAAGCCATTCTCAGAGAAGTCTGGGCCGCTCAAAAAGAGGGTATCATTTTTGACTGCGCGCACGGGCGGATGCATTTCCCCTTTGAGTTTGTTCGGCAGGCGTTGGACGCCGGTTTCTTGCCCGATACAATTGCGACCGACCTCACTATCCCGAGTGCGACCAAGGGGCCGGTTTTTGATCTGCCTACAACCATGTCCAAGCTGCTGAATTTGGGCATGACGCTGGAAGACGTTGTCCGATGTGTCACCACCAATCCCGCCCGTGTCATTGGAGAGCATGAGCAAATCGGCACGCTCAAACCGGGGGCGATTGCCGATGTCGCAGTATTAAGCCTTGAGCAGGGAGAGTTTGATTTTGTGGATACGGATCAGAATCATATGACCGGCGAGTACAAGCTCGTCGCCCATCTCACCATTAAAGACGGGCGAATTTGGTATCAGGCAGATCGAGTGCGGTACCAAACCGACTAGGGCAAACTGATTAGCCGGCCTCCGGTCCACCTCGCTGGCACGAGTCCGGCGGACATGGTAAGCAAACGTCCACAGGCCTCTTCGGCTGAAGAGGTGCGAGACCAAAGACGATATAGAACGATAGGGGAGGACGATATGGCCGGAAAATACTTTGAAGAATTAAACGTCGGCGACGTATTCCAGCATCAACCCGGACGCACCATCACTGAGACGGACAATCTCTTATTCACCACCATGACCATGAACCCCCAGCCTCTGCACTTGGACGAAGAGTTCGCAAAAAAAGCCGAATTTGGACAACGTTTGGTCAACAGTATTTTTACGCTGGGTTTGGCCGTGGGCCTGTCGGTTGGCGATACCACGCTGGGCACGACGGTCGGCAATCTTGGTTTTGAAGAGGTGAAGTTCCCTAAGCCCGTTTTCATTGGTGACACCCTGTATATAGAAACTGAGGTTGTGGCCAAGCGTGAATCCCGCTCGCGTCCGCAGTGGGGCATTATCACCTTTGAGCATAAGGCTAAGAATCAGCGCGGTGCAATCGTTATGCACTGCCGGCGCGGGGCCATGATGCGAAAAAAAGAGGCTCAAATCTCGTAGGCCCCGCGCCGGATAACGGAGACAGCTCATGACACGCTTACGCCGCGCCGTGCACTTTGTGCCGGGGGCAGATGAAAAGATGCTGAATAAGTCGCTGGCTTTGGCGGCAGACTCGCTGGTGCTGGACCTTGAAGATGCGGTCACGCCGGACAATAAGGACACGGCCCGCGAGACTGTGACTGACTGGCTCAAAAATATAGACTTCGGCCGCCAGGAACGCATGGTGCGGATGAACCCCCTGGATACGCCGTGGGGAGTACACGACCTTGAAATGACGATGCAGGGTCGACCGGACTCCTACCTCGTACCGAAAGTACGGACTAAAGATGACCTATTCAAAATTGATGCGATTCTGACCCGTATGGAAAAACAACTCGACTACGCACCCGGAGAAGTCAAATTAGTCGTGCTGGCAACCGAGACACCCGAGGGGCTGCTGAACATCAAGGACTTTGGTGCCTGTCCGCGAGTGGATGCCTTGTCGTGGGGCGCTGAGGATTTATCGGCCGCCATTGGCGCTCGACGTAATCGGGATGAGGCCGGCCGGTTTCTTGAGGTTTTTCGTTATGCGCGCATCATGACGTTGTTGGCCGCAACGGCGGCCGGGGTACAGCCGCTGGACACGGTGTTCGTCGATATCCGTGATGTTGCAGGCTTCCAACGAGACTGTGTCGAGGGGGCGTGGATGGGCTTTACGGGTAAAATCACCATCCACCCGAATCAGATAGACACGGTCAACACCGTGTTTAGCCCGTCGGCTGAAGAGATTGCCGAAAGCCAAGAACTCCTGGCTGCGTTTGAAGAAAATGAAAAGGGGGGCAAGATGGCGTTTAGCTTTAAAGGCCAGATGGTCGATGTGCCCCATCTCACCCGGGTGCGCACTATTCTTGAGCGAGCCAAGCAAGCTGGGCTCGCGTAGGAAGAGGCTATGATCGGCATTACAAGTTGCGGCTATCATATTCCTTTTTGTCGCCTGGAGCGCAGTAAATTCGGCCAGGCGTGGGATCGTCGGGGCGGCAAAGGCGAGCGGGCCGCCGTATACTTTGATGAAGATGCGTTCACGCTCGGATTTGAAGCCGCCCAGCGCTGTCTTGAGCACCTGAAGAATACCGGGCGAGGCAATACCCAGCCAGGCAATAACGCAATTGACGCGCTGTTCTTTGCGTCAACGTCCGCCCCTTTTTGGCAGCGCTCGTCGGCCAGCTTTCTTGCCGCAGCGTGTGATCTTCCCTCGACGTGTGAAACCGCGGACTTTGGCGCGAGCCTGCGCTCGGCCACGGCTGCTCTGCGGGCCGGGCTGGACGCACTCAAGAGCGGCCGGTTGTCTAATATTTTGATTGCGGCAGGTGACGTACGTGACGGCCAACCCGGCGAGAGTGAAGAAGAGTGGCTGGGAGACGCCGGTAGCGCGGTGACTCTCGGCCAGGAGAAGGTGCTGGCTGAGATCTTGGGCCTGGCCACGTGCTCGAGTGATTTTTGGGATGAATGGCGACGGGACACGGATGATTTCATTCAGACCCAGACGTCGCGGTTTGCTACTGAGCGTGGCTATCACAAGAGCCTGGTGAGCGTCGGCAAAACACTGCTCGAACAACACAGCTTACAAGCCCAAAATGTGGCCAAGGTTATCCTCGCCTCTCCGGATGGCCGGGCGCATGCGGCCGTTGCCAAGAAGTTGGGTTTTCAGGATACACAACTGCTTGACCCCTTGTTTCACGATATGGGCGCGCCAGGCAGTGCGGCCGCTTTTCTGCTGCTTGCCGCAGCTCTGGAAGTTGCGAGTCCAGGTGACGTGCTGCTTCTGCTCAACTACGGCGATGGTGCGGACGGGGTACTGCTGCGCGTGACCGACGAGATTCGCACCAGCCCGCTCCCGTCTTCGGTGTCGGACCACGTGAGTGAAAAGCGTCTGTATCCCTCGTACCAGATCTTTCGGAAAATGCGTACGTATTATGGCGAGCACCAGGAGGCCGCCGAGCTGTCCAACGTCCTACTGGAAAAAGAAGAAAGTCAAAATGTCCGCCTCCACGGAACCTTATGTATGCGTTGCAACACCCGCCAATATCCGATCACGCGGGTGTGTAGCGCGTGTCAGAATCACGATTCGCTCCAGGAAGTTCTGCTTGGGCATACCGGCCAGGTTTTCACCTTCACCCGAGACCATCTGTACGTGGCTCCCGACAACCCCACGATTATGAGTGTAGTCGATCTCGATCAGGGTGGGCGGCTGTATCTGCAGATGACGGACGTTGATCCTGAGGACGTGCGCATTGGCGATTCGGTCGTCTTAACCCTCAGGCGGCGCAAAGAGGGACCTACGATGCACAACTACTATTGGAAGTGCCGCCCCATACGGTAGTGGCAGGAGGGCACGGGACACGGAGCAGGCGCTTTTATTAGGTGTTGAGCGCCCGAGTGGCTTTGCCGTGTTCAACGAGTTCGCTCGGGCATCACCCACCTGGGTGGGGCCTTATCGAAAAACTTGCCCTCTTTGGCTGCAGCCTCTTGCAGTCTAGACTCGCTAGAGCTGATCCGCCTGGAACGAAGCCGCGTAGCGGTATGGGATTGTAGAGATTGTGAAATAATGAGGGGCTAGGCCGGCGGTGAGTACGTGCAACGATTCCCCGCCCTAAGCCAGGGCCAACCAGACACTTGTGAATAGGCCGATGAGACTCCACCCGATGATAAGCTGCTGCATTTTCCTGGCCCGGTGTGAATCCGTCATGACAAAGACGCCTCCTGCCCTCTGCAAGCGCTATAGCGGGCAGGCTGGGCGTATGTCAAGGGAAAACCGTAGGCGTTCAATACTGCGACACTGAGAAGCTGAGAAGGTGTTGGATTATTTTGCCTCGTTCTGCTGTCTGTGCCTACGTTTGTGTGGATGGCGAAGGGTGGTTGCGAGCAGTTGCGGGCTTGATCCAGTGGTGAGCAACGGCATATAAACGGAAAGCAGGCTGTGTCTCAGCGGGCAAGGTTGAGTGCGCCGTACGAGCTCTATTTGATCGTGGTCCATTCGCATTCATGCCTCGACGGGCTCAGCACGAACGGGGCAGCCCACAGACAAGCCTATTCCCGGTCACCCTGAGCTTGTCGAAGGGCGAGCAGTGTGGATACTAAATGATAGGCATCAAACAGTAATAATCTCGGACCTGCTGTGATGGCAGGCAACCAGCGTACCGGAGCAAACGGTATCACCGGTGTACCGGTAAGAGGAAAAGCTATGGCTGCGTCGCTGAAAAATCAAGTCTCGGTGATAGGGGTAGGCTGCATTAAGTTTGGCGACAATTCTGATCAGGGCTATGAGGACATGGCGGTTGATGCCGCGTTTGCCGCGTTCCATGATGCCCGTATTGCGCCTGAAGAAATTGACGCTGCCTGGTTGGGCACGTATTCGCCTGCGCAAGGCCATGGCAAAGCGGCGGTGTCGTTGGGTGACGCGCTGCGTTTGTATAATAAGCCGATCTCTCGGGTAGAAAACTTTTGCGCGACAGGCACAGATGCGTTTCGGCACGCCGTCCTCGCGGTGGCGTCCGGCATGTATGATACCGCTCTCGTCTTAGGCGTCGACAAATATAAGGATCGTCCTGGCCGTGGTTTGGCCCGTGAGGGCGTTCATCCCTACTACCATGACGGCTCAACCGCACCCGGGCTGTTTGCTCTGGCTGCCACGCGGTATATGCACACGTTCGGATTGAGCCGCGAAACCTTAGCCAAAGTAGCGGTTAAGAATCATTATAACGGCTCGCTGAATCCGAAGGCCCACTTGCAGAAAAAGGTGACTGCGGAAACCGTACTCAGCGCGCCTATTGTGGCGTATCCCTTCGGCTTATACGACTGCTGCCCAACCACAGATGGAGCAGCGGCCGCTGTGGTGTGTCGAGCCGATTTAGCGCGGAAATACCGGCCTGATCATATTCCGGTCAAAGGCGTCGGGCTGGCGGTGACGAGTGGCCGGCCGTTTATGGACCCGAATTATGATTATCTTGGATTTCGGGCAACCCAACACGCGGCAGCCCAGGCGTATGCCATGGCTGGGATCACCGATCCGCTCAAGGAAATAGATGTGGCTGAGGTACACGACTGCTTTACCTGGACCGAAATAACCAACTACGAAGACCTGGGTTTCATTCAGAAAGGCGAGGGCGCTAAGCTGATTGAGGAAGGCCGGACCGCGTTGGACGGAGATATTCCGGTGAATCCGAGTGGCGGCCTCAAGTCGTTCGGCCACCCGATTGGAGCCAGCGGGGTGCGCATGGTGTATGAAATTGTCACCCAACTGCGGGGTCAGGCTGGGCCGCGTCAGGTCAAAGATCCAAAGCTGGGCTTAGTGCACAATGTCGGCGGTCCTGGAGCGGTGTCGTGTGTGGCCATTCTCGGACAGCCGTGAAGAACGCTGAGGCAGGCAGAAGAGCTGGAATGAGGACATCGTATGTCGAACACGCTGGTAGATGAGATATGTGATCGTGCACTCCGGATCGCCCCCGAGGTGCCCTGGTTTGTTGGACCCTTGACCCACGGACGCGGCCAGGCTTTTATCTTGCAGCATATCCTGCGCAACCGCTTATTCAGCTCGGTGATTCGGCCGGCATGGATGAGCCGCTGTCCCGACCTGGCGATCGTGCGCAAGACGATAGGGCAAATGCGTGAGGAACTCGTCTTTGACGACGAAATTTCGCAGCCGCATACCACCCTGTTATGGGAAATGGGCCGCAACGTGGGGCTGACGAATGAACATATGGATGCCACTAGGGCCGTTCCGTTGGTCGATGTGGCACTCAATGTGTGGGAAAATATTGCGCGGACCAAACATTGGGTTGCCGGCTGGCTGGCGACTTCGGTTGATGAGTTTATGCTCACGGCCATGCCGGGCAAACATAATTTCTTGGCTGCGGCGTGGCGGGAGACGTACAACCTGAATGACGAACAAGTCTTTTTCTTTACCTACCACACCAAGGCAGATGACGATCACGCCGGCCGCAAAGTCTGGGAGCCGATCTCCCGGCATGTTACGACGGACGCTACGCGCACTGAAGTGCTGGAAGGCATGGAACTCGCACTGACGGCGGTAAAGCTATTCTATCAAGGCATCTGTGAGCTGGGTGACAAGATAGACGCGAACGGCGCTCGCACGTAGGCGCATGCCCTGAGCAGGACACGCGTCTACAATAAGGAAGCATGCATGCCTGTCAACGAAAACCTCAGACGCTTGGTTGATCTTGCGGCCCCTCATTGGGCTGGAGAAGAAGAGGTCGTCTGGACGTATTTCCAAAGTCCGCAGCGCACGACTGAGACCGATCTGCTGTGGCTGAAACGTCAGTGTTTCAAAGAAATCTGGGGCTCCGGGGTTGGCGATAAAAAAAAGGGCCTGTTTCAGGGACCCGTGGCATACCTGAGTGACGTCTTCGACAAGATCGACCGCGAAATTGACCGCCATGCGGTTTTGAATGTGATCGATGACCTGAGGACCGAATTCTTTCACTATTGTTTGTTTGCCGATATCTACGACGCGCTGAGTGTAACAAAGATCGACCCCCAGCAACTCACCGGCTGGGAGGCTGATCATGAGCTGGCGCGCAGCCGATATGAATACCGTGAGAAGCGTGGCCAGCTGGGCTATTTTGCCGTCCGGTTTACCGAGGGCGGCTACTGCAGCATGTATTCTGCCGGCATGCGCCTGGTCGGCTCGGGCGAGATCAACGACCGGATCGCTCAGGCGTGCGAGCACGTGTACACCGACGAGATCGGGCATATGCGTTCCGGCTTTGTCGGGCTTTCACACCAGGACCTGTCCTCGACTGAGTGGGACGAAGTCGCAGCCATGACGCATGCGATACTCTTGCAGCGGCTGTACATGCGCAATGAGCAGTTCAGCTATCCGCTTTCGGATGCACGGATCAAAGCTATCGACGCTGGTGCTATTGAGCCCATGACATTTGATTATACGGGGCTGGAGTGAAAGAACCCGCCCGCGTCTGGATCTGGACAATCTTTGCTGTCTTACTCTTCCTGTGCGTGCCGTATGGCTTTGTCGGAACGTATCAGCCGCTGATCTTCGGCATTCCGCTCTGGTTTTTGCTGACTCTCAGCGCTTCGTTGGTGCTGAACGGCTTCACCATATATGTCGTGCTGCGCCACTGGCGCTTAGCACCCTTCATCCTTGATGAAGACGGCGTCCTGGACGAAAACGTGCTCAAAGACGCGGACTAAGGTGTTATGAGCAGCACGGCTGAGCCCGTAGGTCTGGGTTTTGGTGCTCTCGTTCTGCTGTCTGTGTATCTGCTGAGCAATCTCTTGATCAGCTTCTTTGCCTATCGATCAGGCGAGACGTGGACGGCCCGAGACTATTTTCTGGGCGGCAAGACGACGGGCGCAGTCGTGCTCTTTTTCGTCATGTTGGCGACCAAGTTTAGTGGCAATACTTTCTTCGGCCTGCCCGGCCAAGCCTATCGGATCGGCTTGATGGCGGTCATGCTTATCCCCTTCATCCTTGCGATTACCCTGGGTCTCCTGTCCTAGGCTCCCCGCCTGTATGTCTTGTCCAAAAAATACGACTATCTCACTCCTGCCGACTTTTTCGCTGACCGTTTCCAAAGCCGCAGGCTACGGCTGGTGGTGGCCTGTTTTCTGATTCTGACGGTGATTCCCTATCTGATGATCCAGACGACAGGCATGGGCCATGCCTTTGTCGGGTTTACGAATGGCCAGTACTCTTTCACAACCGGTGTGGTGTATATCTCAACGGTCATGCTGGGCTATGTATTACTCAGCGGTTGGCGTGGCGTGGTCTGGGCTGAGGTGCTCCAGGGCAGCCTGCTGTTAGGCTCGATCATTGTGGCGGCCGTGGTGCTGGTATCAGCACAAGGCGGAATCGCAAACGTTATCCGCCAGGCGGTTCAGATCGCACCTGAGAAAGTCGCAGTCACAGATTCCTATGCTGCCCTGACGCGGTCGTATTTCCTGTACGCGTTGGTTTTTGGTTTGGGCGGATCGATGTATCCCCAAATTATCCAGAGTGTCTATGCCGCTAGAACCGAACGCGCCCTGCGCCGGAGTGTGGCGATGATGGTGCCCAATTATTTTCTGATTATGCTGTGTGTGGTGTTCATCGGCCTGGTCGGCGTCGTCCGACTGCAGGGATTGGAAACACTGCAGGCCGATCAGATCTTGGGCCATTTGCTGGGCCAACACATTACCCACCTGTACTGGGTGGTCGTCTTGGTTTTTGTCGGTGCCGCTGCCGCAATCATGTCAACCGCCGCAAGCGTTCTGCTCACGCTGTCCTCCATGCTGACACACGACGTGTATCGTCATTTCTTTCGTCCCCACGCGAGTGAGGATGAAATTGCCAAAGCCGGGCGGATTTTTACTGTTCTTATTTTGCTTGCCGTAATGGGTCTGTCGCTCAGGCCTATTACGACCCTGTGGCAGCTGACGATCATTAAGTTCGAATTTCTGATGCAGCTCTATTTGCCGTTGATCTTAGGACTGTACTGGCCGCGTTTCTCGTGTAAAGCGGCATTCGTGGGCATCATCGTTGGAACGCTGGGCGTTGTGAGCATGCTGCTATCCGGCTCGCAACATATCTGGATTTTTGAAGCCGGCCTGGTCGGCGTTGCAATGAATGCGTGTGGCTGCATTGGTGTGACCCTGCTAGCCGCGCCAAATGCCGCCGAACAGGAACGGGTACACGAACGCTTTTTCAGCCTTTTTGACCAGGCACGAGACCTGCGGAGTATGGACCAGCGAATTCGGCCTGGAATGCGGTCCTGATGTGATCCCGGCCAGACGAGGCCGGGTGGATTCCGTAAAATGAGAACAATTGATACACATATCGCGCTGAGGAGAAAAACAAGACATGTCAGAAGCAGAACAACGCTTTGCCCTTATCACTGATCACGCCCTGGATACACTACGCAAGCTCATTAATGTGCCTATTGAGGACACCTTGGAGCCGTGGTGTTATAAGGCCACGCGCGACAATATCCGCCACTACGCGCACGGGATTGGGGATGATAACCCGCTGTGGTGCGACCCGGAGTATGCGGCTCAGGGACGCTACGGCCGGATCATTGCCCCGCCGTCGTTTGTCTTTCCGCTCAACCGCATTTTGAGTGGTTACGTTGGCGGCCTGCCCGGCATTCATGCCATGTGGGCAGGCGCGGACCTGACGTGGCATAAGCTGATGTTTCGCAACGATGTCTTTACGACCAAGGCCTATCTCAAGGACCTCGTCGAACACGAGACACGCTTTGCGGGTCGGGCCATCCAGCAGATTTATCACGTTGATTATTACAACCAGCATGGCGAACTAGTTGTGGAGGGCGACAGCTGGTGTTTCCGCACCGAGCGCGATGCCGCACGTGAACGCGGGACAAAGTATACCGAAGTCAAACAGCGAGGGCAGGTTTCCTACTCGCGTGAACAAATCGCTGAGATCTTCGACCAGTACGCGCAAGAAGAGGTGCGCGGGGCAACGCCGCGTTATATCGAAGATGTCAAAGTCGGGGACAAGCTGTCTACTATGGTGAAAGGACCGATGACGGTCACGGGTTTTATCGCCTATGCCCAGGGCTGGGGCGGGCTGTATATTCGGGCCAATCGTCTGGCCTGGAAACAGCTTCGGAAACATCCTGGGCTTGGCATTCCTGATCGTTTCGGCATTCCCGACGTGCCTGAGCGCGTCCACTGGGATACGGATCTGGCCCAGCGTGTGGGTACGCCTGAAGCCTATGACTACGGGCCTGAGCGTACGTCATGGATGTCCCATCATCTCACTGACTGGATCGGAGACGATGGTTTCCTGCGAAATATTTCTGTGAAGATCCGCCGCCATAATCCAGTCGGAGATACGCTCTTCATCAATGGCGAGGTCTCCCGGATCTTTGTGGAAGACGGCCAGCATCACGTCGAAGTTGAACAGAACGCAAAGAATCAAGATGGGGAACTGTCAGTGCTGAGTACTGGTGTCGTCCGTCTGCCAGCGCGGTCGTAATGCGCATGAACTACCTGTTGGGCCGCGGGGGAACACACCCATGGTCTCCCAAGCCGTCTTCATAGCGAGCCTGCTTACATTTATATTTTAAGCTCTGTCAGCCCTGCACTGGTATTGGGCTTTTGGCGAGAAGTGGGGCTTAGACGGCGTTATCCCAAGTGTGGATGGAAAACCGACATTTAGCCCTGGACGTTTGCCGACTATAGTCGTGGCCTGTGCTCTGCTTATCGCGGGCATCGTATGCTTGTGGAGGGTAGGCGTTATAAACGTGGGCTTGCCGGTTTGGATTCCTTCTAGCGAAGTCTGGGTACTCGCCGTCGTTTTCTTTGCACGAGCAATTGGAGATTTTCGCCTGTTTGGTTTCTTTAAGCGGGTTCGGGACTCAGAGTTTGCCCGTCGGGATACGCTCATCTACTCTCCGCTGTGTGCCCTGATTTCAGCCCTTGTGTCAGGGCTAGGGATTGTGGCGGGGTGAAGTACCGACTCTTTCGAGATTCCTCAATCAACTTATGCGGCAACTTACGTTGCGACTTACGCTGCAAGGTCACGTTCTGCGTCAGGCTTGAAATAGTCTTTCAACCAGCCAGCCTTTACACCTTGGCGGACAAACTCGCCTACCGAACGACCCGCAATGGCTGAAAAGGAAATAGCATGGGTGGTTTGTGGATTACGCATTTCCCCGGTTTTCTGATCATCAGAAAATCCAAGCGCCATGAGCAATTCTTGGATGGATTGAAACGTCAGGATCTCGCCCTGACTGAGTCGCCGGCGTTCCTGGCCAGCGAGAGGAGGTGGCTGTGCAGAGGTCCTTTGCTGAGATGGATTTTGGGCTGAAGCAGCGCTTTGCACTGCTTGGCCCGAACTTGGTGTTAAGAGTGCCGGATTGACGTAGACGAATTCTGGCCCGTTATCCCAGCGAACAGAGACGGATTGCCGTCCGGCCCACACAACACTGCCTGCAGTCCCTTTGCCGACTGTCACGCCGCAGCTTGGGCTGTAGATGGCCTGGCCGGCCTGGATGCGATCTCCGACCTGAAAGGTTCGGTTTGGGCTGAGCGGTGTGTGTTGGGCCGCATTTGCTTTTTTGAGGCGGTGCCGGGTGTTTGCAACGTTGCGACTCGGGCGAGATCTTTGGCGGCATACCAGCCGCCAAATCGTGCCTGCTGGCATTTAATAGCTAAACGCTCGATTTTGTCGCGGATGTCCATGATGCGACCTGTATCTGGGCCGTGGATAATCTTGCCACCATTGTAGAGACGAATCGAACCAATTAACTCGACCCTATCTCCTATATTCAGCTCGTACGGTATGCCTGTATCCGCAGCGATGATGCGCATAAAATGGCCGTCCTTCCTTATCGAGTGAGTTCTGCTGTGAGGAACAGCCCCGGAGGAGACGGAACAACAGGCAGGCAGGAGTGGAGTCCCTCTTCATTGACTATTTTCGGGAGTTTGGAGGAAAGACTTAATTGAGGCAAAAGGCTTTGTTGATTTAGTACACGATCCGATATTCCTCAGTGATGAGAGTCAGCATACTGTCTGGATCGACGAACTTGAGACCAGCGGGCCGAGCGCCTTCTTTGTACTCTTCTCGTGCCAGGGTAAAGTTGAGATCGCCAAGCGTATCAAACCACAGCTCAGCCACACCGTCGTACTGCGGCTCGCCCTTTTCATACGCAGAGGGCAGGGCGTGGCAATGCACCTAACGTTGGAGGCCGGGCATCGCGAGCGCCATCGGGCCGTGTATGTCTTTCCAGTATCGAAAGAACTCGTCCCGGTCCCATTCTGGTTTCCGTTTAATAAAAGAAAGCCGTTTGATACGCGGCTCAGGGCTGCTGCTTTCCTCACCTGCGTGCAGGACATGATCTTCGGTGACAAGACGAACGACGTCTTTGACATTTGCAAAGTTCGGTTCATCCGCGTACGCGCCAGCACGGTATTCCTTACTATTAAAGGCGGCTGTGATGGCCTCTTCAGTATCCATCCGGATTTCCACTACGCCATCATAGGCGAGTCTACGGCTCAGGATAGTCGGACTATGATTTTAAATATAACGCCGTAGCCCCGGCATTTGCTTGGCAAGCGGAGCACGTATTTCGCGCCAATGGCGAGAGAAATCAGCTCGACTGAGACCGTCTTTGCGTTTGAGGGCAATGAGTAAATGGACCATGGATAATGTACTCCTTACTTCAGGCATATGAGAAAGATCCAGACTCCACTATAGATTGCGACACGTCTCTAACAGGCCGCCATAGAAGGACTGACAGATCCGTGCGCTTTGACTGAACGTAATCAGAAATCCTTCTTCGTCAGGATTCTCAGTTTTCCACTGGGTGAAATGTTCTTCGCTACAGAAGAACTGCACGCGGAGTCAAAATCCATCCAGCAGATGCGGTAGAGTATGGTCTGCATCAATGAACACAGGATCCCATTCGCGCAAGGTTTCGGTAGACGCTGCGGAACTTACTGCGCCGTCTTCGGTGACGGTCATATCGAACTGAATCGGTGCCTGACACTGGGTGCATTCAGAAAAAACAGTTGCTGAGGTTCCTGGCCCATACACGATGGGAAGGGCGATCGCTCCGCCGGGTCACATGGCGTACAGGCGTTGTGTACCGGCCAGTTGAACTTGATGTGGACACGGCACATCCGAGAAGGGGTAGAGGGCAATAACGCAGCCCGTCTTCGCATCATATTTGAGCATGTCACGCGTACTCAGGTGGGTAAGCGTAGTCACAACATGATCTAGAGAGAGAGTCGTACGTTCTGCCAGCTCGGCCGCCGTTGGTCCTCGTCCGAGCTGCGGAAAGGAGGCAATGATGCCGTGGCAGATGCGTTTTTCGACTGCCGACATGTTTTCGAGAAAGCGCAGGCGGGCATCGAGCAGGGGTTGCAGATATTCGGCAAATCCAGGCGGATACGCCTCGTGCGGGATGTGCATCATACGCTCCTTGCGCTCCTTGCGCCTGTGACTATTGCCACACTAGGAGCTGAACGGCAAGCGGGTGTGGACTCGCACCGAGACACGTCCGTTGCAACGATCTAGAGGGAGCAGGCTGCTGCATGCCGTCGGAAGAGTGACCTGTCAGCGCAGTGGAGGTCTGGGGCGAGGCCGAGCAAAATGTCGGGTCGCAGCCTAATGTCCCCAGGGCATCGCGGGTCGGGAGGGTTGCGAGGGTTGGCATCTTCACGTGAAAGGTTGAGCCCTGTCCGACCACACTTTCCACCCGCACTTCCCCGCTCAAGGTGTCCAGGAGATGTTTTACAATATGGAGTCCCAGGCCCGTCCCCCTATACTGGCGGGTGGCTGAGCTGTCGACTTGACGAAAGGGGTCAACAATAAGGCTGAGCGCCTCTTGAGGAATGCCGATACCGGTGTCGCTCACGCTAATCTCCACTCCTCTCTGGTCCCTGCGGACCTCGATCGTGATATGGCCCTGTTCTGTAAACTTGATGGCGTTGCTGAGTAAGTTTTTCAAAACGATTTTCAGCTTGCCCGGATCGGTCTGGAGGAGGGGCAGATCGGCTTCGATCTTCCCCTCAAAGTCTATATTAGACCGCTCTTGCGTATCCTGGATCTCGGCTCGAATCTCTGTCAGCAGCTCAGGAAGATGCACCTGTTGAATCTCTATGGGTAACCGACCAGCCTCAAGCTGGCTCAACTCCGGCATGGCAGCGATCAGTTCAAACGGCTCGGACGCATTCCGTCTGCTCATCGATCAGATCGCCGAAGGCCCCATCCAGCAGCAGATCGACATACCCGAGGATGACGTTGAGAGGCGTGCGGAGCTCATGCGACATTGTGGCTAAAAACTCGGACTTTATTCGGTCTGCAGCTTCGGCTGAATCTTTCGCCCGGCGCAGTTCTCGTTCGGCCTGCTTGCGTTCGGTGATATCTTGCTGAACCGATACCCGGTAGTGCTTATCCATCTCCTCCAGCACACTGATGTGGGCCGCGGATAGAAATTGACTGCCGTCCTTGCGGCAGTTGGAAAACTCACCGATCCACACTCCCTCGCGCTGCAACTGTGCCTTGGTGTCTGCAGCAATCCGGGCACGCTCTGCCGGGGGATCGGCCGTGAGGACGGACACATGCTGTCCCACCAACGTTCCCCGTTCATAGCCGAACATCGCATCCCAGGCCGGGTTGGTAAAACAGATAATACGCTCCTCGGTTGCCATCTGAACACCTTCGGCCATGCTTTCCAGCACCAGGGCTTCCATACGTAACTCTTCCTCTAGGCGCCGTTGCTCGGTGGCATCGCTAAAAACCATGACCGCGCCTTTGAGCTTCCCGTCTGCGCTGTAAATCGGCGCACCGCTCCCGTCCACCGCGCGCTCCTTGCTATCACGGGTGAGCAAGGCGGTATGCTCGCCCAACTGGAGACTCGTTCTTCCTTGCAATATCCGGTTGATCGGACTTTCAACCAACTGTCGGGAATCGCCGCCTTGATCACCTGCGGTGGCACGGGTGGCTTGGCCAAATGAGCATGCACCAGCGCCAACGTATCGTCCCCCACAAACAGCACCTGGCCGGTCAGTAACTCATACAGGGTCACGCCCAAGGAGTAGTAATCCGTGCGGTAGTCCGCCACCCGGTTCATCCGCCCGGTCTGCTCGGGTGACAGATAGGCCAGCGTGCCTTCTAAGCGGTGGGGCGTGGTGATGGTCGGCGTCTCCCGGGACAGGCGGCTGGCAATGCCGAAGTCGATCAGCTTGAGCGTGTCTGTCTCGCGGTTCCAGACGATGTTAGCGGGATTGATGTCCTTGTGGATGATGTTGGCCGCATGCACCTGGCCCAGCGTCTCCGTCAGCTGGACGTCGACCACAGGAAAAGACTGCTCCTGCAGCCACAGATCCAGGGACCGGCCGCCGAAGTCCTCGACCTCCATCACTAAGGTGTTCTGGTAGGGCTGCTGGCTGTAGACCTGGACCACGCCCGGGAGCTCCAGGCTGTGCGTGATCTCGTACTCTTGGCGGGAGCGCACCAGTTCGGCCGGACTCGGGTACTCTTCTTTGAGGATTTTGAGGATGATCGAAAACTGCTCGCTCTCGCGCTGGGCGCGGTATACCAGCGAGGTGGGACTCTCGTACAGCTGCTCGATGACGTGCTATCCGGTCAAACTGCGCATGGCGGTCAGTACATACAGAAATCAATTCAGGCCAGGACCTGCCTTTACCCAGGCTGCGCGTATATGCAGAACGGATAGATTGTAAGCAAAGGATGATAGGCAGATTAATGTCCCAGTCGCGTCTCAGTATAGCATGATGCGAATAACACTATGCAAAAGGAGGTTGCTGGGAACAAGAGAAGCGCGTCCGAAAAAATACGGAGACAGAGGCGCAAGTCTACGTAGAAAACCTTACTGCATCGGCGGCGCTTCTCCAGCCTTTTCTTTGTAGGGGTAGTCTGATTGCCTCTTCCCTCTTGACTCACCCCCGGCTTCACGATTAGGGAGACTCATGTCAGACGGAGCCGACATCACGCAGCCGACACACAGTCAAACACGACAAGGTCAAGCAATACGAGGTCAGACAAGACGAGGTCAGACCTGGGACCCGGATCGCTACGCGCGGAGTGCTCGCTTTGTGGCCGACCTTGGGATGCCCGTGGTCGAACTCCTGAACCCACAACCCGGTGAGCGCATTCTCGACCTGGGTTGCGGGGATGGGGCGCTGACGGAAAAACTGGCGGCCTTTGGCTGTCTCGTTGTTGGCGTAGACGGAAGTGCTGAGCAGATCGAAGCCGCACGCAAACGGGGTTTAGACGCGCATGTCGTCGATGGCCAAGCGCTTTCGTATGATAATGAGTTTGACGCGGTGTTCAGCAATGCCGCCTTGCACTGGATGAAACACAGCGACGCCGTTCTTGCTGGGGTGTGGCAAGCGCTCAAGCCGGGCGGACGGTTTGTGGCAGAATGCGGCGGCGCAGGGAATATTGCGACTATCGTTGCCGCCGTGTATCAAGCGCTCCAGTCTCGCGGTATTGATCCAGAGCCGATTAACCCGTGGTATTTCCCCACTCCGGAAATATATACCCAGCAGCTGCAAGCCCACGGATACACAGTCACGTCCATGGAACTCATCCCTCGGCCAACGCGGTTACCCGGAGATATCAGAGACTGGCTCGAAATTTTCACTGGAAGCTTTCTGAACGCTGTTCCGGATGCTGATCGCTCGGCGGTCATGAATGAAATTCGTAACGTGCTGCAGCCGGACCTGTGTGACGCTGAAGGGCAATGGACGGCGGATTATGTGCGGCTGCGTTTTGCCGCGACTAAGCCAGACTAGGCCAAACTCAGGAGGACAAGACATGATTGAGCTGTACACCTCATCCACCCCAAACGGCTGGAAGGTCTCTATTACCTTGGAAGAAATGGGTTTGGACTACTCGGTGCAGGCTATCGACCTGTCCAAAGGCGAACAATAAAGAAGACGCCTATGTTAAGGGCGCGCAAAAGATGTTGTCGTAGGAGGGGACGGGCAGCCACATGGGGCTGCCCCTATATCGGATATCTCTGTGGCCTCTGCATTTCTGATCGCTGTTGCTGAGAAAGGTCACGCCGAAGAAACGGCTCTCATACTCGCCAGCGCCGGCATCAATTCTCAGCTGTCTTTCCGAAAAGAGCATCCCACCAGCGGGTGGGTCATTGAAGTCGAAGCGGCTCGTCTGCTAGAGGCGCAGCAACTCATCAGCGAAGAAGATGCCCCACGTCCTTCAACGCCTCCAGAGTTCTTATTAGGAGACAAGAGTAGTCTCGCGTGGATTGCGGGGCTGATCAGTATCAATATGGTCGTATGGTGGCTGCTGGAGCAGCACGGCAGCTCGCACGGCTCTGCGACGTTACTCCGCTTTGGCGCAATCCGTACCCTGTTACTCGTGGATGGAGAATGGTGGCGGACTGTGACTGCTCTATTCCTCCATATCGGACTCAAGCATCTAGCGGGTAATATGGCTACGCTTGGTGTCCTAGGCGTCCTCACTTTACGAGCAGTCGGGCCGGGACGATTACTGTTTATTTATGTTGTGGCTGGAGTGATGGGGAATTGGGCGAGCTATTTCTGGAATCCGTCATTCGCGGTGAAGGCTGGTGCGTCGGGGGCTATTCTGGGTTTGCTCGGAGCATTGTCCGGGGTGCGGCTGCGACAGCTTTTCCTCTTTCCTGCGTCTTCACGCTATAAATTGTGGCATGTGCCCGCGATGCTGATCGCCTTTTACGGCTTTGTGATCGGTATTGAACCCAGCGTCGACCATACGGCCCATATTGGCGGCCTCTTGAGTGGCGTCCTGCTTGGTGCGCTTGTCCCCGCCCTGCCTGAAGCAAACGAACGCACTCTGCAGTGGCTCGCTGGGCTGAGTGCTGTTTTTCTGTGTCTGATTGCCTGGCTGGAGACCTCCTCAACGTATCCATAGGTGCTCCCCGTCGCTCCCGCCAGACAAGAGGGCATTTGGAAACATGAGAGAACTTTAATCTTGGTCTCATCTGTCTCTCATATATAATGGGTATATATAACGTCAAAGAACACAGAAACGCTGCTGCGAGGAGGAATGTTATGCAGATGAAAAAGAAAACGTTCGTTGGAGTGATGGCCGTTACACTCGCTCTGGGTGCTTTTGCCTTGGGGCGTATGACTCAGCTTGATGCCGTCCGTGCTGCACCGGAAACTGAAACTGAGGCGGCAATTTCGACGCCTGGGGTTACATTAACGCCAGTCGGGCTCCCATCGTTTGCCGATCTAGCTGAGCATGTGTCGCCCGCCGTCGTCCATGTCCGAGTGGTAGGGATAGAAAAAGCATCCGACCGCGGACGCGGTTTTGGTGGTCCGCACAATCCTTTTGGTCGCCAATTCCCGTTCCCGCCTGACTTTCGTTCGCCTTACCCGCGGCGTCCGCCTCAGGGCTTTCCGCGCCGCAGTTCCGGCTCTGGGTTTATCATCCGTAAGGACGGTCTCATTATTACGAATAACCATGTGGTCGAAAACGCGACCGAAATCATGGTGAATTTGCCGGACGAACGGGAATATCAGGCCATAGTGCTCGGCCGTGACCCCAAGACCGATCTCGCTGTCCTGAAGATCGAAGCCGCAGTTGACCTGCCGGTGGCTAGCCTGGGCGACTCTGAGAACCTGCGCGTGGGTGACTGGGTCATGGCCATTGGTAATCCATTCGGCTTGAGCAATACGGTCACCGCTGGCATTGTGAGTGCCAAAGGCCGGACGATCGGTGCTGGTCCGTATGATGACTTCATCCAGACTGATGCCTCAATTAACCCCGGAAACTCGGGTGGGCCGCTGTTTAACGAAAAGGGCGAAGTCGTTGGCATTAACACGGCAATCTATGGCAGTGGTGGTGGCAATATCGGCATTGGCTTTGCCATCCCGATCAACTTGGCCAAACAGCTCGTGCCTGATCTGGAAACCAAAGGTCATATCACTCGCGGCTGGCTGGGGGTGACCATTCAAAAGATGACCAAAGAGCTAGCTGAATCGCTCGGACTCGAAGAGGCGAGTGGTGCGTTGGTGGCCGATGTCTCCCCGGACAGCCCTGCCGATAAAGGCGGCGTACAACGCGGCGATGTGATTGTCCGCTATGACGGCCACGAAGTGGCAGAAAATTCCGATTTGCCCGTGCTGGTAGCAAACACCAAGGTCGGCAACGCAGTACCGGTCGAGGTGCTACGCGACGGGCAGACGAAAACGCTGACGATTGAGATTGCCAAATTGGACGAGCCCGAACCGGCGAGCGGACCTGTTCAAAAAGGGAAATGGGGTATGGCTCTGCGCGAACTGAATCCGCAGGAGCGGGAGCGGATGAACCTCAAAGACGGGGAAGGCGTGATCGTGGCTGGTGTGAATCCGGATAGTCCGGCTGCCGAAGCCGGAGTGCGTGAGGGCGACGTAATCCTGGAAGTCAACCGGACACGGGTCGAGTCTGTTGATGCGCTGAAAAAGGAAATCGCAAAAGTGGTAGAGGATAAGCCGCTCTTACTATTGCTGCGACGCGGCAATGGCGTGAATCAATATGCCTCACTCGCAGCGAAATAGCTGACAGCCCAAGGGAGTGCGGACCATGCGGAATAGAAATATACGCACGACCTCCCCAAACGCCCGCACTCTTGATTCTCTTTTCTCACAAAACGGAGCACTTGGCAGGCAGAGTAAAAAAACCAAGTGCTCCGTTCCTCCCCTCCTCTCCATACTGCCTCGAACACAAGGGCGGAGCGGGGAGCCTACGCCGATGGGGTGTACGCTTCTTGATCTCGTCCGGGCAGTCCATGCTGTCGCGGCCGGCGAGGAAGAAGTTGTAGCCACGGTCGTATATTTGGTCAACAGCGGCCAAGTGCAGCTGTGCGGAACGTTTGCTGGGGCAAAGATTGGTATTCCGCCGACCACGTCGCGCCCGCCGGCGCCCTCTGTCGAACCGTTCTGTGACGCATATATGGGCGTGTGCGCCCCCGCGTACTGATAGTGGCAGGATAGCCCTTGCTATCCCTTGCGCTTGCTTGGGAAAGGGCGGGTACGAGACCCGTCTGTCCATCAATACACTGAACTCACTACCCTCACGTGGTTCCTGTTCCTACTCTGCGGCTGCTATAAGAGGACTGTTCCCAGCGTTCTTGTCCTGTGTGATTGGCCAGTCCATTCTTATGGATGGCGATCTGACGACGTAAATAAGCAATATGAGTATGGAGGGCTGTTTATGAAGAAATCTCTACTGCTTCGTTTCCTACAAGGCTGCCTAGCGGTTACTCTTGGCGTGTCCTCGGTCGGATATGTCTTTGCCGACCAGCATGAGTTCTCAAATTCTGTCGATCCTGCGCTGCAAGCTGTGATCGATGGAGAACATCGCTCAGCAGAGCATAAGGCGCGTGACCAGTATCGGCATCCGGCCAAAACCCTGACTTGGTTGGGCCTGAAATCGGACATGACCGTTGTCGAGATATCGCCGGGAAGGGGTTGGTATACCGAGATTCTGGCGCCCTACCTCAAAGACAAAGGGACATATTACGCTGCCGGACCGGATCGAGAATCTGACCGCGCGTATGTCCAGAATTTGATAAAGATCTTGGACGAAAAACTCACCTCGAACCCCGACGTGTACGGTAAGCCGACGATTACAGAGCTCGCCCCGCCACATAAAGTCGCTATCGCACCGGAAGGCTCGGCGGACATGGTGCTCACTTTTCGGAATGTACATAACTGGATGAAAGCGGGGACTGCTGACGGTGTTTTTTCAGCCATATACAAAGCGTTAAAACCGGGCGGTATCTTTGGAGTGGTCGAGCACCGTGGCGATCCTGCCAAGCCGCAAGACCCCCAAGCCCGCTCTGGATATGTGACCGAGGAGGCGACTATTCAAATGGTCGAGAAAGCGGGCTTCAAACGTGTGGCTAAGTCCGAGTTCAATGCCAACCCGAAAGACTCCAGGGACCACCCGAAAGGCGTGTGGACATTACCCCCACGGTTGCGGCTTGGAGAGATAGATCAGGATAAATATCTTGCTATCGGCGAGAGCGATCGTATGACGCTCAAATTTATGAAGCCAAAGGAGTAGGAGTACTCTGGCTACAGTTCCGTGGAAGGGTATTCCTGCGTGTCGAGAATCTAAAACCCGCCCCGGCGCTACGCGCTACGCCTCCACACCGTATTTTTGATAGCGCTTGCGTATGTAGGCACGCTATTGCAAGTTGTGAGGAGATCTCTTTCGGCGGGGGAAGATTATGTCAGTACAAATCACACAAATGTTTGGAATCGAATATCCTATTTTTGCTTTCACACATTGCCGTGATGTGGTCGTCGCGGTGAGTAAGGCCGGTGGGCTGGGTGTGCTGGGCGCGGCGATTCACTCTGACGAACGTCTGGAAATTGATCTGCAATGGATAGACGAACAGCTGGGAGACCTTCCCTACGGCGTTGATCTCATGATGCCGGCAAACTATGTGGGCGCAGAAAAAGGTGGGATGGATCAAAAATCACTCAAAGACTACATCCCGGACGAGCATAGGCAATTCCTTGATAGCCTGCTGTCACAGGCCCGTGTGCCGGAGCTTCCAGAACATCTGACGTCTTCCAAAAAAGAGCGCGGCCTACGCTATTCTCAGAAGCAGGCCAAAGGCATTATTGACATTGCCTTTGCGCATAAAGCCAAGTTCCTGGTGAGTGCGCTCGGCATACCGCCGGACTGGGTGATACAAGCTGCGCATGAGCGGGGTCTGTATGTTGGCGCTCTGGCAGGCAAGAAAAAGCATGCCGAACGGCATAAAGCGGCTGGCGTGGACGTGATTATCGCCCAGTCATACGAAGCTGGTGGCCACACTGGAGAAATCGGTGGCATGGTATTGATCCCGGAAGTCGTTGACGCGGTTGCGCCGATCCCGGTGCTGGGCGCTGGAGGTATAGGCAGTGGGCGCCAGATGGCGGCAGCCATGGCGCTTGGCGCACAGGGCGTGTGGTGTGGTTCGGTCTGGTTGACGACTGTTGAATCTGAGCTAGATCGCATGGCTAAGGAAAAGATGCTGGCCGCGGATACAGATGACACTATTCGGACCAGGTCCATGACGGGTAAACACGCCCGTTTTTTGCGTTCCAAATGGACGGAAGAATGGGATCGGCCAGACACGCCAGAGCCGCTCAAAACGCCGCTACAGAGTGTACTGAATTATGACTATTTGAGGCGTATCGATCATGCCATGAAAGCGCCTGGCGTAACACAAGGGTCTGGCGCGTATCAGCTCTACACCTATCCAGCCGGTCAGGGCATAGGCGCGCACAAAACGAGTCGAGCGACGCGTGATGTGGTACGCGAAATGATCGAAGGTTATGTTGACGCGATTGCGAATTTGAATGAGCAGGTTGGAGGGTAGATCTTTATATTCCCCTCCAAGGAGGGGTGGCGCGAAGCGCCGGGGTGGGCCATGAGTCGGAAAGGCAACCACATAGGGTTACCCCTACAGTCTCGATAACGGCTAATACCGCGGTATCACCTTCTCCGCAAATTCCGTAACCATCTCCCGGTTCGTTTCTGTTGGCGGGAGGATGGTGAGCTCGCGCATGCCCGCTTTCTCTGCTTGTCGTATGCGCTCGATAATCTCATCAGGCGTTCCTACTAAACTCGTACCTTGAATCGCTTTAGGGGTGACAAAGCGCCGTTCTGCCGGAACCAGATAGGTGCTGTGACCGTCATGGATCTGGAGATAGCGTTTGTCAGCTGGAGTCTCCATTTTTTCAACATAGGCGCAGTATTCTTCCCAGATGTCTTGAAACGCGGGCGGGATGACCTCTTCCTTTTTTGTGAGCTGGTAGACTTCGTACACGAAATGTAACGCGGTCGTGACCCAGGCTCCGCAAGCATCAATCACGCGCTCTGATGCCAGGGTTTCACCTGGACGTAGAATAACAGCCGAAGTCACGGCTGATACATGAAACGGGTCGGGCAGGTTACGTCCGGCTTTGGCTGCACCTTTTTTTATGAGTTGTAAATGGCTGGCCAGAATGCTGGTGTCCTCGTACAGGAGCGTGGTGAGGCCGTCACCAAATTCTCCGGTAATATTGAGAGCTCTGGGTCCATTGGCGGCAATATAAATCGGAATAGGATCTTCGAGATTAATAAAGCGCAGATCTTGGTGCAGAAACCGAATGGTGCGCGTCGTCCCATCCAGTGTGTACTCTACTTCTTCGCCGCGTAGCAATGTGCTGACGACCCGTAGATACTCCCGAAACGGAGCGATGCGCATGGGTTTCATGCCCATGACGCGCATGGCCGTGTGTCCCGTCCCGATGCCGAGAAATATCCGGCCGGGAGCAATCTGATTAATAGAGGCAATAGAGTGCGCGGTGACTGGGGCGATACGCGTACCGGGAATCGACACTCCGCTGCCGATGTGAATGCGCGATGTATTATGGGCGGCAAGTGCCAGGGTTGTGTAGCAGTCCGACCAGATCATTTGCGAGTCAGGCGCCCAGGCGCGGTCATAGCCCAGGTCCTCGGCGTCTTTAATGAGTTGCCAATCATCGATGCGAGTTGGAAAGATGATGCCGAATTGCATATTTGCCTCTCTCTAGCGCCCCTTAAACCTGGGCTTACGTTTCTCAACAAACGCCTTGACCGCCTCTTTATGATCTTCGGTCATCGAGGTCCGGGCTAGTCGGTCGGCTTCCATAGTGAGACACGTCCGTAGGTCAGCCGTCAGGGCTCGGTTCAAATTTTCTTTCATATAGCGGTGTGCAACGCGTGGCCCGGCTGCAATCTGTTTAGCCCAGGTCAAGGCTTCGGTCTGGAGATATTCGTCTGGAACGACTCGATTGACGATACCCAGCTGCTGGCACTCGGTGGCTCCGATCCGGTCAGCCAGAAAGTATAGTTCACGTGCCTTGGCCGGCCCCACGAGCCGGGTCAAGAACCAACTGCCCCCGTAATCTCCGCTCAAACCAATATTGACGAAGGCGGTGGTAATAAACGCGCTCTCCGCGGCAATGCGTAAGTCACACGATAGGGCAATGGACAGTCCTGCACCGGCGGCTGCACCTGGCAGGGCGGCAATAACCGGCTTGGCCAGTTCGTGTATTGCGGCAGTGACGGATGCCTGTCGGGCGCCGAGTTCCGTAATGCGTTCTTCCGGAGTCGAAGCCCGACCCGCTGAGCGGCCCATGCCTTTGACATCTCCGCCGGCACAGAAGGCGGTACCTGCGCCGGTGAGTACCACACAGCCGACATCACGGTCCATTTCCAGTTCAGGTAATAACGTCCGTAAGGCTGGAAGCATGCTAGGGGACAGGGCATTGCGCGCTTCTGGGCGATTGAAAGTCAGGACCGCGACGCCATCTTCAACGCGGGCGAGCAGGTGGTCTGTGCCCGTGTCAATTACACGGTCTGTACCCGTGTCAATTACACGCTCTGTGCCCGTATCAATTGTACGACTGGTAGAATTTCCAGACATAGAAGGCCTCCTTTGTCAGTCGGCCTGAGTCTACCGCCGCAAGGGAGAAGCGTCTATCTCCGGTTGCTCTCTGCTTCTGCTGGAGCATGCAGATAGACTGCAAACTTCTCGACAACGCTCTGCCAGCCGCCCTGAAAGTTGGCTACAGACTCTTCGTCTGGCAGCCGTTCGTGTGTGAGTTCGAGCTGAGTCCCATCTTGCTGCGGATGCAGCTCAACCGTCACAATACTGGCCTGTGGCCAGTCGGCTGATGTACGCCAAGTAAAGACGAGGCGTTCGTACGGCTGGATTTCGAGATATTCTCCGGTGTGTATATATTCAGCCGTGGCACAGCGCATGACAATACGGTACGACCCGCCAACCCGTACCTCGAGCTCGGTGCTGGTACTGGTAATCTCGTCCGGTCGCATCCATGCGGTTGGACTGTCGGGGTCAATCCAGGCGTCAAACACTTCTTGGGGTGTGGCCGGCAGCAGCCGCTGCACGTATACGATGTTGTGTGTCGGTGAGGTTGTCATGCTTAGCGCTTCGGTTTCTTTTGGGAGTTTTTTTTCACCAGAAATAGTTCAAGCGCATCCATACGTTTTTCCCAAAACTGCTGGTATGTTTCGATCCACTCGGCCGCCTCTTGGAGTGGCTCAATGTTCACCGACAGATAATGATCGCGGCCTTTGATCCTGCGGCGGATCAACTGTGCCCGTTCAAGGACGCGCAGATGTTTTGAGACCGCGTTAAGCGAAATGTCGAAGGGCTCGGCCAGCTCAGTCACGCGCGCTTCAGACTGCATCAAGCGGATCAGAATCGCGCGGCGGGTCGGATCGGCAATGGCGGCATACGTTTGGTTCAAACTTATATCTTGTAATTCAACCATATGGTTGAAGGTTACAGCAGGAAATAGCATCTGTCAAAACAGGGTTTCGTGTCTAGCGTCTTCTTAAAAAGGAATCCCGTTCAGCTGAGAATAGCGAGCCAAAGCCGTACTCAGTTGAGCCGTCAGCGGACCACAGTGTTGGCCACCCACCGGGTGTCCGTCCAGGCTAGCAACCGGGACCATGCGTGCCCCCGTACCTGTCAGGAAGACTTCGTCAGCCTTAAATAGGTCGTAGCGGCTCAGGGTGGCTTCACGCGCGGGGATGCCGAGTTCTGTCGCGCATTGGAGCACGCTGTCACGCGTAATCCCTTCGAGTGCCCCGTCGTGCGACGGCGGGGTAGACAGGACGCCTTGCAGGACCGTGAAAATATTGGCTCCGCTGGCTTCTGCGACCGTACCGGATTGATTGAGCAGCAGCGCATCGTCCAGACCTCGCAGGCGTGCTTCCTGCTTTGCCAGGACGTTATTGAGGTAGTTGAGGCTTCTGATACGTGGGTCGAGGACGTCGGGTGAAGGCCGGCGCAGGGTCGACGTGAGCATGTCGATGCCGTGCTCCATTTTTTCTTGTGGAAACATGCTGAGGTGATCGACAATACAGATGATGCGTGGCTCGCGGCAGGGCGTGGGATCAACGCCCGGTGGCTCCTCACTTCGTGTGATGAATAAGCGGATATATGCCTCGTCGTGGTCAAAGGCTCGGGCTGTTTGCAGGACTATGCTGCCGATCTCCTCTGAGGGCAGGGGAAGCGTGAGTCCGATGGCTTTAGCTGATACGGCCATACGGCGCAGATGGTCATTCAGCCGGAACACGCGCCGATTCAATATACGCAGCCCTTCGAACACCCCGTCTCCGTATAGCCGACCGTGATCAAAGACGGAGATCTTTGCTTCATGTCCCTCAACAATATCGCCATCAAGCCAGACTTTCATTGCGCACCTCTCAGCGTGTTTTTCCCTCGAGCCGTAAGGCAACGCCTTCTGCGGCATACACGACGCGACGGGCTAAAACTTCGATACCGAGCTCTTCTAAACGAGGTGATTTTGCCGGAGCGAGCTCCCCGCGTCTTGAAGACCGGCAATCTTACACCGCTCCTCAAGTGAAGGTTGTCTGTATCTCTTGTCCATGACAACACCTTATCAGGCTGGTGTTGCACTTGGTTTATGAATCTAGAGAATCCAGACGGGGGAAGACTGGGCGCAGCCCCGCTGGGGCGCAACATTTCGTGCTCCGGCACATGTCAACGACTAGATTCGCTGCCTCAGTAATCTACCTGCCGAATCAGATTGGGCTCTAGGTTGCGCACGCTGGTTTGGCCACATAAGGCCAGGTTGGTTTCCAGTTCGTCACGGAATAATTCGATAGTCCGGTGTACGCCGGCCGCACCGTCTGCGGCCAGACCCCACAACATAGGCCGTCCTAAGGCAACGATATCTGCACCCAAAGCCAGCGCCTTAATAATGTCCGTACCACGCCGAAAGCCGCCGTCAATAATAATCTGGGCCCGCCCGTCAACGGCCTCAATAATCTCGGGTAAGACGGCTATCGTTGCCAGGGTGGAATCGAGCTGACGCCCACCGTGATTCGAGACCCAAATGATGTCGACCCCGGCCTGGACCGCAAGCTTGGCGTCTTCGGGCGTGAGAATACCTTTCAGACCAAGTGGGACAGACAGAATGCTTTTGAGCCAAGCTACGTCGTCCCAGGTGAGACGGGCCTGATAGCCGAACTCGGGGGGTTGATCGTTCGGCGCTAAATTGTGGACGCTCTGCGGGTTAAAGCGCAGTTCAATATCACGTTCGCGCCGACTATAGGTTTGGACATCGACCGTCAGACATACGGCGTGGTAGCCACAGGCTTCGACCCGAGCGAGCAGATCCTGGCACCAGGAACGTGGCCCGGAGAAGTAGAGTTGGTACATCAACGGCCCGCGCGCCTCCTGAGCCAGCGTCTCAACCGACCAGCCTGTAACGCCGCTCACGAATGCCAGATTACGGCTCGGGCTGGCGCCTCGGACCATTTCGAGATCACCCTCGGGATGGAGCAAAATCAGCCTGCCCATGGGCGCGATGGCAAATGGCGTGGGTAGTTCAAGTCCCAAGAAGGTGGTGCTGATATCAACATGACGGACATCACGCAGCACGCGCTGCCGGATGGCTAACTGTTTCAGTGCACTCCGGTTTCGACGCAGTGTGGTCTCGGTTTCCGCACCCCCATCGCCAAACGCCCACGGCCCGGGCGGCAGGATGGTTTTGGCGGCACGTCGAATTTCAGGCAGAGTCATAAAGCGGTGCGACATGAAATAGTCCTTACGTAGCAAAAAAGTATTGGCATTCCATAACACACGACAGCGTAGCTGCCTAACTGCTCCTTCGGGCTGGGGTTCGTAGGGGCGAAGCATTTCTCGCGGATTCTAAACGACTCGGTGAGCAGTCAACAAAATGCTTCGCCTCTACTGGAGACGCTGTTAGGCCAGGGACGCGTGGGTAGTGGGGACATGCTAGGAACGTCACCTGATTGTTCTTTCTATCTATGTGTTGGTAATGTAAGTCTCCTAAAAGGTTCCGCATGAACGAGGAAATTACTCCGCCATCAACCGACCCCAGCGAAGCTGCGGCCTGGATCGAATTCTATTACCAGCAAGGCTGGAGTGACGGTCTGCCGCTCGTCCCGCCGACGGAAAAATCGATCGAGGCCATGCTTGCGGCTGGGAAGGTCAAAGCGAGCGAGATTATCGGGACGATAGCTGAACGAAACGCGACGATTCCGGCTGAGAAGGTGGCCATCAACGCCGTTATGGCCGGCTGCTTAGCCGAATACTTTCCGGTGGTGTTGGCTGCGGTGCGTTGTCTGTGCCGGCCCGAGTTTCATTATCATAACCCGGCAACCAGTACCGGGGGATCAGCACTGACACTCATTGTGAACGGGCCGATTGGTCCCGAGCTCGGTATTAACGCGACGCATAATGCGTTTGGACCGGGAGTGCGGGCCAATGCGACGATTGGACGTGCGCTGCGTCTGGTGATGCTCAACGTGCTGAACACGCGACCGGTTTTATTGGACAAAGCCACCCTGGGCTCTCCTGGCAAGTATACATTTTGTTTTGCGGAAAACGAAGTCGAGCATCCCTGGCAGCCGCTGCACGTTGAGCGCGGCTTTCAACCCGAAGACAGTACGGTGACGTTGTACGCGTCCAATACTCTGATGGGTGTGTATAATCAACTCGCCCGTGAGCCTGAGCCCTTACTCTTGGAATTCGCTGCTGCAGTCTGCAATCTGGCTACACCGAATGTGTATGGTTTTAATCAAACGCTGATGGTGCTCGCAGGCGAGCACGC
Source organism: Binatia bacterium (assembly GCA_963666315.2). Lineage (GTDB taxonomy): Bacteria > Desulfobacterota > Binatia > Bin18 > Bin18 > Bin18. The sequence goes on along the minus strand of CAXXHG010000020.1, from coordinate 36,332 downwards.
CGAGATCATGAGACAGAGTGGCTGGAGCCGGCAGCAAGTCCAAGAGTTTGTCATTCAACACGCACGTCGTTGCGTGGCGGATTTCAAACGGGCCGGGCGGCTGCCCGGTGAGATAACTACAGAAGATGAAACAACCTGGCGCTATGTGATGAGTGACCCGGATGACTTATTAATTGTATGTGCTGGTGCGCAAGGCGGGAGTTGGTCGGCGTGTTTGCCCGGCTGGGGCAATAAATGGACGCGCTGTGTGACCGAGTTGGTAGGCTAAGAGCCATGAACAAAACTCCATAAAAGAGAGAAGGAACTCTAACAGGAGGTGGTCTATGCATCGCACGGTTTTTGATCCTCGCATGCCGTTGGGGACGACTCCATTTTCCTATGCGCCGAGACTGGCATCGCTGCAAGGTTTACGCCTTGGCCTGGTTGAAAATACGAAGTTCAACTCGAAAGAGCTGCTGTGCAAAGTTGCTGAGCGGCTGGAGCAGCGCCATGGCATACGCATGGTGTACCTGGACCGTAAGAAATCATCCGGCCATGCTGTGAGCGCGGAGGCGATTTCGCTTTTTCGGGAACAGGTTGATCTCGTCCTGTCCGGAGTAGGTGATTGAGGCTCGTGTAGTTCGAGCAGTGTGCTCGACGGACTCAAATTAGAACAAGCCGGCATTCCAACCGCGTCTATTGTGACAACGCCGTTTGTCGGCACTGGGCAGGCTATGGCGGCAAGCTGGGGCGTGCAGGACTATCAGTTTCTGGTGACCTCGCACCCTATCGCCAACTTGACTGAAGACGAGCTGAATTCCCAGGCCGACGAATTAGCCACACAAGTCCTAGATTTTTTTCAAAATGCGGTCAAGCTCTCGGATTGATTTCAGAATTGATTTCGGATTGACACTCATAGAACCGCGCTATAACAATGCTCTTGAGTTTCAAAAACGAACTGGCCAATTCACCTAGGAGGTAAGATGTTTCAAACATCACGTCTACCTTACGAAGGGGTCATCGACGCAGATGGCCATATCAACGAACCCGCAGATCTGTGGGAGCGCTATCTTGAACCTGAGTTTCGCGACCGCGCGATCCGGATTCGACCCGGACCGGATGGGCTGGACCACTTAGAACTTGACGGAAAACGCTCGCGCGATTTTGATGCTGAAATCCTGGCTCGTGGTCGGAGCATGGGCAGTACGTTTGAAGAGCGGAATGTCATTAAGCAAAAGGGCTATACGAAAAGTATCCCGTTTGGCGGGAACGATCCCCAAGAACGGCTAGTTTTGCTGGACCAGGAAAATCTGGTCAAAGCGCTGATCTATCCAACCATTTGTCTGGAGTGGGAAGCCGAAGTCACCGATCTCGATCTGGCCACAGCCTACACTCGGGCCTACAACCGTTGGATCGTTGATTTTTGTTCCGATTCGAATGGCCGGCTGATTCCGATTGCCCATATCTGCCTCACGACAGGTGAGGCTGCGGCGCAAGAATTAGAACGGGCGGTCAAGGCTGGGGCCAAAGGCGCTTTTGTATCGCCGTATACGCTGACGGATAAAGCCCATGGGCATACAGATCATGATCCATTCTGGGCTGCGGCTCAGGATCTCGACGTGCCGATTGGTATCCATCCGGTCGCTGAACCGCCGAAGCGGCGTGTCTATCAACGCTTTCGCGGGATGTATAAATGGGGCGAATGGTGGGTCGATATGCTCGGCGGCCAAGGGCCCCAGCAAGCGTTTCTGGGGCTTTTTCAGTACGGCCTGTTCGACCGCTTTCCTCAAGTCAAAGTGGTGATATTGGAGTCAGGCGCGGGCTGGATAGGCCAGATGCTGGACCGCATGGATGCAGCCTATAAGACGCCTCTCGGCAGGAGCGTGCCGCTCAAAGAAGTCCCGAGTTATTATTTTCGACGCCAATGCTGGATTTCGGCTGATCCGGATGAACGCGCCCTCCCGTATCTGATTGAGTATATTGGTCCGGACAAATTCTTTTGGGCGAGTGATTTTCCGCACGACGACCATACGTGTGACTACATCAAAGACTTGGCAACAATGGTGGAAGCACTGTCTGAAGAAACTCGGCGCAAAGTCCTGAGTGAAAATGTGGCGCGGATCTACGGGCTATAAAGGATGCAGGTATGAATCAGGGTATGAATCATTAGGGAGCTAAGAAAAAGAAATAACTAACCATAGAAAGGAGCACGTTATGCAATTCGGCATGCTGTATGAAATGGAGACTCCGCGGCCGTGGAACAAGCTGAGCGAGTACAACATCTACCACGAAGCACTGGCGCAGATTGAGCTGGCCGACAAGGTCGGCTTTGACTATGTGTGGGAAGTCGAACACCATTTCCTGGAAGAATATTCGCATAGCCCGGCTCCCGAGGTGTTCTATGGTGCCGTATCGCAGCGGACTAAGAATATTCGCCTTGCTCACGGTGTGCGCCTCTTACCCCATCGGTTCAATCATCCGATTAAAGTGGCTGAACAAGCCGCCGTGCTGGACATTCTGAGCAATGGTCGTATGGACCTCGGCACCGGGCGCTCGACCACAGCCCAGGAGTTAGATGGCTTTGGCGTGGATTACGACCGGACCCGACTCGAAGTGCGGGAAGCGCTGGACGTGATTGTCAAAGCCTGGACTGAGGATATTCTCGAATACAACGGCCAGACGATTCAGATTCCGCCGCGGCGCGTGGTGCCTAAACCGATCCAGGAGCCGCATCCGCCGATGTGGATGGCGTGTGTAGCCCCGGACAGCTATGAGATGGCGGCCGACCGTGGTCTGGGCGTGCTCAGCTTTAACTTCAACTGGGAACAAGTCCAGAAAGCCATGGAAACCTATCGTGAGAAGTGTACGGACCGAACCGACGTTGTTGTCAAAGTCATTAACGAGCGCTTTGCCGGTGTTGCCATTTGCCATGTTGCCGAGAACAAAGAAGAAGAGACTATTGGTCTCGATGGGGCGCGCTGGTTTCTGCACAACGTAGCCAAGTTGTTTGAGCCACTGATGGTGAAGAATAATCTCTATTCCTACGAATATCTACGCAGCTTGTTTGACCTTGAGGCCGATGCTAATGATCTGACGGATGCCCAGCTGAAAGAGCACCCGATGGTGACGGTGGGCAACCCGGACGAGGTCAATCGGAAACTTGAGACCTTTGCCCAGGCAGGCCTGGATCAGGTGATCTTCTTCAAGCAGGCAGGCCACATTCCACACAAGAATATCATGCGATCTATCAGCCGGATCGGGCAGTACGTGATTCCGTACTTCAACCCGCATAAGGCCGTGCCGAGTGAGGAGACGCTGTTCTCCGCAAAATAAGCAAAATAAAATAGAGGGGCGCAGCGCGCTGCGGCCTGGAATGAGAATGTCAAAATCTAGGAGAATGCTCAATGCTCAAACCCATAATTTCTTCTGACTCGCATATCACCGAGCCTCCGGGCACGTATATAGACCGTATCGATAAAAAGTATAAGGATACAGCGCCGCATATGGTCTCGGACGAAAAAAAGGGCGACCTCTTTGTCATCAACGGTCTGAAACGGCCCATCCCCATGGGGCTCGTTGCTGCGGCTGGGAAGAAGGCCGAGGAACTCACCATGTTTGGCGCTAAGTTCGAAGATCTGCATCGTGGCGGCTGGGACCCGGAGGCGCGCATGGCTGATCAAGATCGTGATGGCGTGGCGGCCGAGGTGATCTACCCCACAGTCGGTATGCTGCTGTGCAACCACCCGGACTTCGATTACAAAAAAGCCTGCTTTGATGCCTACAACGAATGGATCGCTGAATACTGCGCGGCTCATCCGGATCGGCTTATCGGTCAGGGTCAAACCGCCATGCGCTCAGTTGAGGAAGGCATCCAAGATGTTCGGAAAATAAAAGAGCTGGGACTACGTGCGGTGATGATGCCGGGCAACCCGCAGCTGTCTGACTACGATGACCCCATCTATGATCCGTTCTGGGACGCGACAATAGACATGGAAATGCCGCTCAGCTTCCACATTCTGACCAGTAAGGGAGATGTTGTGGGAACGCCAGCGCGCGGGCCGAAGCTGAACGGCTTCTTGTCCATCATCCGCGGGAACCAAGACCTCATGGGGACTTTTATCTTAGGCGGCGTATTCGAGCGTAACCCCAAACTGAAAATCGTGTGTGTCGAGGCGGACGCAGGCTGGGTGCCGCACTATATGTACCGCATGGATCACGCGTATGACCGGCATCGCTATTGGCTGAAAGCCGGCCAAGAATTGTCCAGGATGCCGAGCGAATATTTCAGCGAGAATATCTACACCACCTTTCAGGACGATTGGGTGGCTTTCCGGATGATGGATATGTGCAACCCGCGTCGCCTGATGTGGGCGAATGATTTCCCGCACAGCGATTCGACCTGGCCGTACTCACAGGAACTGCTGAAGAAACATACGGCCCATCTTACGGAACAGGAAAAGAACTGGATTCTGCACGACAACGTGGCTGAGCTGTACAACCTAGACTAGCAACGCGCGCGCGTACCAAGTATGGCAAGTAGAGATAGAGAGGCGTCCTAACGGGACGCCTCTTTGTTTTGTGCCCTACAACGTATTTACGCGACGACGTGTCTACGCGACGTCTGTCTTACTTGACGACGTGTTCTACTGAGGCGAGGGGAGAAGGAACAGGTGTTCCATCGCCTTGGTGAGAGCGGCGCAAGCGGCCACGTATCCGACCAAGCCAACTGATCCGCTCGTCCGGGGAGAGCTGACACCACCCGAGTGGATCCACAGCTTGTGATCCACAAATCGGACAGCAGCCATTTGGAACATGAGTAACCGATCCTTCGCAGTCTTGACACTGATAGGTGAATATTCCCTTCATCCTCAACCTCCCCACATCCTCTCGGGATCTTCAATTCCACTCCAAGCCCATGCGGACGATGAGCTGTACACAGGTAACTATACCACATTTGGGTGCAGGGTGTGAACGCCGCAGAGAATTTCCAAGGATATTTCAAGAAGCTTTTTCAAACCGTGCTCAGAAGTCAGGGGGATTGCGCAGCGATCGCCCTACGGCGTACACCTCCGACGTGGAGTACCTCCAATATGGAGTAAAAATCATGCTGCGAGCGTTAGAAGGATTTCGTGTACTTGACCTCTCGCGCATATTGGCCGGACCGTTCTGCGCCATGCTGCTGGGAGATCTTGGGGCTGAGGTGATCAAAGTAGAACGGCCCAGAAGCGGTGACGATACGCGCGCCTGGGGGCCGCCGTTTGCCGGCGGTGAGAGCGCGTACTACCTGTGCGTCAACCGCAATAAGAAGAGTATTACTATCAATCTTAAGTCGGATACTGGTTGTCAACTCGTCCGTCGTCTTGCCCAAAGCAGTGATGTCCTGATCGAAAACTTTAAAGCCGGGGAAATGGTCTCGCTCGGGTTGGGCTACGAGCACCTCAAGCAAGAAAACGAGGGTCTCGTCTACTGTTCCATTACCGGCTACGGCCAGACAGGTCCGGATAAAGACTTGCCCGGTTACGATTTCATTATTCAGGGCCGAGGCGGAGTGATGAGTATCACCGGAGAAGCGGACGGTGCGTCGATGAAAGTCGGTGTGGCCATCACCGACATCACTGCCGGTTTATTTGCGGCCAATGCGATACAGGCCGCACTGCTGGCCCGCACGAAAACGGGCACAGGCCAAGCGATTGATATTTCTCTGTTGGATGTACAAGTCAGCTGGCTGGCGAACGTCGCCAGTAATTATTTGGTGTCGGGAAACCCACCGGGCCGCTATGGCAATGCCCATCCGTCGATTGTGCCGTATGAATCCTTCCAGGCGCAGGACGGCTCTTTCTGTTTGGCTGTCGGAAATGACGCACAGTGGCAAAAATTGTGTCAGCTCATCGAACGGCCGGAACTGGCTGGTGACGAACGCTTTGCGACCAATCCGGCCCGCGTGCAACATCGCGACGTTATCATTCCGCTGCTGCAAGATGTTTTTCGCACTCGCGAGGTAGAGGTCTGGTTGCGGCACATGCGGAATGCCGGCGTTGCCTGTGGCCCGATTCAGACTATAGCCGAGGTCTTCGCCGACCCACAGGTCCGTGCGCGTGATATGCGGGTGTCCATGCCCCATCCAACGGCCGGCGAGGTCCATGTAACGGGCTCGCCGCTCAAGCTGTCCGCCACGCCGGTCGAATACCGGTTGCCACCGCCTTTGCTGGGCGAGCATACCGAGCAGATCCTGACGACTCTACTCGGCTATTCGGCACAAGATGTAAAGCGTTTGCGAAGTGAAGATGTTGTCTGAAATTACCGCCGACCCTCGGTCAGCTTGTTAATGTCGTAGCGTTCCTCAATTTCATCGACGGTGAGCTCTGGATAGACAATCGTATAGGCTGAGAAGATGGTGGCCTGTTCTTGTTTGACATCGACAATGCTGAAGCCGATATTGCGCGGCAGGTTCTTGCCGCGGTCGGCCTCTGGTTGGCTCGCGTCTTCAGACCAGCCGTGCAAGAGGTCGATCACTTTCCACAACACACCTTCCCGGTCTAAAACCAGCACCATAGAGGTCTCATACGTCTCGGCGTCCCAAAAATAAATTTTGCTGCCGTAGTTACGTGTTGAGGTCGGTGTTTGTTCAACTACGGCACATAGACGGAGTTCCCAGCGATCGTTGGGCAGCCAGCCGTTGGGTCCGTAGAAACGCGCATACGGGTTGCGCGAATTCATAACGTGCAAGAGGACCTTCCAGCCTAGAAATTTCCAGGTGTGGTCGAGAATGCGACCGGAGAATCCGGTGAAGTCATCAAGCGTCATATCCGTCCCAGCGATTGAATCGTCCCGCTCGTGGGTGGACAGTCTGCGGACTTTGTGCAGTTGGGGGAGAAAGCCCCACGCGTCGTCTTGCTTGCGGGGATCGTCGTAGCGATAGATCATAAACCGCTGTCCACGGACATCGTACGGTTCAAGGAACTCGACATAGTCCTTGTATTCAAATCGACCTGCATCATCGATCGGCAGGAGATGGCCCTGCTGGGATAGCTGAGCCAAGTGGTTATGGTAGGCGCGCTGGTATAACGCGACGAGATGCCGGATGACTCTGCCGCCGCCCTGAATAAGATCCTCCGGGAAACCGGACAGCTGGGAGGCGTTTCCCCCCTTGGCGATGAGTGCGCCCAGATAGCGCTTCACATTCATGCCGTAGTACTGCCAGCGGTAATTAAAATTCCAGGCTGCTTTCAGCCCGGACATCGGGTCGTCGGGGTTGATGAGAGCGCGAGCGAACGGTCGTCCGGCAATATAGTTTTCGAGCGCACCGTCCGCCGCCAGCCGGGTTTGATTTGCGTACTGCTCGGTCGCGGCCAGATAGTCGGGGTGAGGCGGGTAATGTCCGGTTGATGCAACGGAAAACGCAACCTCTGGGAAATTATACTCGTCTATATAGCGCGGGGGGAGAAAGGGTCGGAGCTTATCGAGGTCGGCCTGCTTGAGTATGTCGCCCTCTTCGAATTGAGGGATGCTATCCAGGTTCATTGCGATCCATTGCTGGATATCTTCTCGGTTCGGGAGGTCCTGGCCTTGTGAGTTGACCTGGTTCGCAAACAGTAGACCGACAACGAGGACGCTGCAAAAGAGAAGGGCCAGAACTGTCTTCTTCATGTATGTGATAGCCTCCAAGTCCAACGGTATTGGCATCAGCCTAGCCGAGCCCTCGGGCCACCGCAAGGAGAGAACGCTGCGGCGGGGCGGTGTTCCTATCTACGTTCCGGTACCCGTTCTTGCAGACGTTCTCGATTCTGTCGCAGCCCCCAGGCTGCTCCCATCAGGCCTAGCAGGGCAACGCCGCCAGCGCATGAAAACATGACCGTGAAATTAGTGTAGTCGAGAACGAGACCGAGAAGGATACTGCTGAGTCCCACGCCCACGTCGAATGCGCCCATCAACGTGGCAAGGGCGAGTCCGCGTTCGTGAGGTGTTGAACGATCAACCGTGAGCGCCATGATGGCCGGCTGCACTACGCCAAACCCCAAGCCTTGTAAAACCGCGCTGGATAGTATGCCGGTCATAGAAGAAGAGAAGGCCAGGGTGATCATGGCGGCAGTCAGGCATGCCATACCCGGAATGACGACCGCCGCGCGACCATAGCGGTCGGACCAGCGTCCGGCAAAGGGACGTGAGATGACGACGACAATAGAGTAGAGGGTGAAATAGACGCCTGGATTACCAAAATTATGCGCTTTGGCAAAAAGAGGCAGAAACGAGACGACTGCGCCGAACGTCACGGTCATACACACGGCAATGAAGCCGGGAAAGAGGGCTGCCCGGCTCACCCATTGGGCAGGTTGTGTTTCGGTGTGATCGGGGGCCGGTATCCGCGTTGGTTCCTGTAAGGACCGCGAGAGCAGCAGACTTCCGAAAGCCAGCGCCGCGCACATCCAGAAGAGGGTATCATAACTAATATGCCCGATGAGCATGGCCCCTAGGGCCGGGCCAATAGTCATCGCGAGATTGAGCGACATGCCGTAGTAGCCCATGCCTTCGCCACGACGGCTAGGCGGTGCAATATCGGCAACAAACACACCCGCCGCCGTGGTGTAAGCGGCAATTCCGAACCCGTGGAAAAACCGGAGACCCAGCATGACAGGCACAGATTCGGCCTGGGTGTATAAAGCCGGGGCAAGACAATAGAGCGCCGCACCAATACTGAGAACGGTCTTACGGCTCCACTGATCGACCAGTCGTCCTGACAGGGGTCGAGCGAGCAACGCCGAGACGGCAAACACTCCCATGATAAGGCCGACCTGAGAATCTGCTCCATGCAACTCCTCCACCACAAACACCGGCAGGACGGCGAAAAGGAGGAACATACTCGCAGCGAACAGAAAGGTCCCGATACACAGCAAAATGAAATTCCGGGTGAAGAGAACTTCCTCAATGTGCTGTGGTGGGGACTCGGGCGGGGACGGCTGGCGTGATGTGGACGACTCTGGCACGGCGGCCGAGTCTATAGGCGCAGCAGGGGGGAGGCAAGGACGGGACCCCCTGCTTTCGGCCCTGCTGCGCCCATGACGCGGTGACGCGGCTACAGCATGATATCTCCACCGTTGGGACTTAAGCACTGCCCGACAAAGTGGCGCGATTCGTCACAGGCAAGAAAGACATAGGCTGGGGCGATCTCGTCCACGCTGGCTAAGCGGCCTTTGGGGATGCTGGCGCGGATGGCTTCGAGCGTCTCCGTGCCGATGCCGTCTAATATGGGCGTCTGTGTTGCCCCAGGGGCAACACAATTAGCGTTGATATTGCGGGTGCCGATTTCGCGTGACAGTGAGCGGGTAAACGCAATGATGGCCGCCTTTGCAGCGCAGTAATGACTCAGGCCCGGCGAGCCGAGATAGGCAAGCTGTGAAGCTGTGTTAATAATCTTGCCATACTCTTGTTCGTACATAATGGGCAGGACGAGGCGCGTACACAGGAAGACACTGCGTAGATTCACGGCCAACATCTGATCCCACATGGCAACGGGCATATCGCCTATTGTTGCGGCAGTGGCAATGCCGGCATTGTTGACCAACACATCTATGCGTCCATAGGTCTGCATGGTTGTATCAATGAGCTGCTGAACATCGTTTTCTTTTGATACGTCGGCTTGTATTGCCGTGACCCGCCGGCCGAGTGCTTCGATGTCGCCTTTTACGGCAGCAGCATTGTCAGCCTGCGTGTCGTTCGGATAGTTGATCACAAGATCAGCGCCTTCTTTTGCAAACGCCACAGCGACGGCTTTTCCTATGCCACTGCTTGAGCCGGTGACTAAGGCACACTTGTTGTCGAGTTTGCCCATGGGTCTCTCCTCAAATACATGCTGCACATGCTGACAGGCCGTTCATAATAATTAAATGGGTTTATTTTTTATCTGCATAGCGACCAGCGTTTGGTCTGTTTTCTCAAGCAGCAGTTGCACTGCAGTCTCCACATCAAAGACTCCCGGCGCTTCGAAACGTGCCCCGATTGCTGCCTGGAGAAACGGGTAGCGGCCCGTCCAGGTTGCGAGCTGGGGTGGCCTGTGGTCTTCGGATTGTTGCGCTTGCCACTGGAGCACTTCGTCTGCGGTTCGTAAATACGCCATGATGGTACTCACATACGGACGCATTGCGTGGGGCGTCGCCTCTATCTTTTCCTGAACATGCATTACGAAGGATAGAAGCTCGGCATGGTAGGTTGGATAGTCTGGTCCTGTGTAGGCGAGATCGAGTAACGACCGCAGTGCTACGGCAATATCGCGGTGTCCGGTTAATGGCTGGTCGCTCAGCTGGTCGCACGACAGGGGGCAGAGCAGGATTAAGCCGAGCAGTGTGGCCCAGACTCGATTCCTTACCACTGGAGGGGCGCAGTGTGCTGGGCGCTCTTGGTGCAGGGGGGGTGTGTCGCTCATGGCAAATAAAGAAAGACTATGCCGCAACTTTCTTCACTCCATTCGTCTCCCAGCCTTGTGGCAGCTTGGGGGCAGTCGGCGGCTCAAGTCCCGTCTCCTCTTTGCAGCGAGCGAGGAGTTCCTCCAAAGGAGGGCCGAAATCAAACGTCTGTCGTTCGCCTCGGCTCGCTGCCATCTCCTCCCGAAGTGCCCGTGTTGCGGCATCCTCTACGTCATGGGTCTCCGGATCAAGGACGACGCCATAATCGGACTTCGCCTTTTCAACCGAAACCAGCCCACGGATCACATCGATATGAACTTTTTCAACGTCTCGTTCCAGCGGATCGCCCCAGCCGCCGCCGCCTGCGGTTTGGAAGATGAGTTGATCGCCGGACTCTACTTTGATCTGATCGCATTTTGACGGCAGAACCGTACGCGACCCGTCGGCGCGGACAAGGATCTTGGTTGAGCGCATACCGGGTTTCCCACCGAGAATACCCCACGGCGGCGTGAGCCAGCGATCGTCATGAATGGCAATCTCACCGGACTCGAGAAAGGTGTACCTCTTGTCGATGCCGTTCCCCCCACGATGCCGACCTGCTCCCCCTGAGTCGATAACCGACGAGTAGCGGTCTACACGCAGGGGACAATAGCTTTCGAGATATTCTGTGGGGATATTGGTAAACAGCGGCCACCAGGAATGGCCGTCCATGCCGTCGCCAATAGGTCGGCCAGGAATGCCGCCATAGCCGATTTCCATAATAAAAAAGAACTTATCGTTTGTATCGTTGCCGCTATACAACAGGTGCGGGCTGGTGCCGTAGCCGGCCGCCGTCGTGAGTTCCGGACTCTTCTGGCCAAGACAGCCGCCCATGACGTCAAACAATCGGGACAGGGCATGCGTCCGACAGCCTAAGGCTGCGGGGAATTTGGGGTGGAGCAGCGAACCGTCCGGGATGCGGGCGTCGATGAGGTCATAAAACCCGTCGTTAAACATAATTTGTGGGTCGTAGACCATGATCAGATACACACCGATGAACATTTTGAACATGCCGGGGTTGAGGTAAAAGTTGACCGGACCCCTGGCCTGCGGGTCAGTGCCGGCCCAATCAAAGATGGCCTTATCGCCCTCACGCCAGATGGTGAGTTTCATTTTGAACGGACCGTTTCCGCATCCATCGTCGTCAATATAATCTTCAAAGGACTGCGGCTCAGTGGGGATGTTCTTTTGAATGAGGGTTTGCACAGCGCGGTAGGTCCGATCCAGCAATGCCTGGCAGGCGGCCAGATAGGTGTCGCGGCCAAAGCGTTCGCACAGTTCGCGCACCCGCTGTTCGGCAGTTTTACAGCCGGCCACAATGCCCATCAAATCCGAGCGATTCATCATCGGGATGCGGACATTGTTCAAAATGAGATCTAATATGCCTTGATTGAGCTGGCCTTTTTCAAACAGCTTGACGGGCGGGATGCGCAGGCCCTCACCAAAGATCGAGGTGGCATTGGTTGGAAACGAACCTGGTAGAGGACCGCCCACGTCCATCTGATGGCCGAACATGGACGCCCAGCCGATAAGTTCATTACCGTCGTCAAAGACCGGGACGAGCACGAGGAAATCGTTGATATGAGAAATCGCGCCGCCGCATAGATAAGGATCGTTGAGCAGAATCACGTCGCCCGGATAGAGCGGGTGGTCAAAGCTTTCCATCATCTCGCGAATATAGGAGCCGAACTGGCCGACGACCATGCGCCCGTTCGGGTCACAGATCATGGGGAACTCGTCGTGCTGTTCGCGGATGACGGGCGACATGGCCGTGCGGAACAGCACTGCGTCCATTTCGTAGCGGTAGTTCTTGAGCGCGCTTTCAATAATATCGAGGGTGACGGGGTCGATCTCGATATCCGGAATTTTAGCAATTTTTACATCTCGCATGGAGGGCTCCCCTTCGTTATGCTGCGGGCCGAATCAAAATATTGGAATACGTATCTATCTCTCCAGCAAAGTTTGGCAACACGACCGTGGTTGAATCCATCTCGGTGACAATTGCGGGACCGGGGAGTTGATTGCCGGGCTTGAGCTTGGCTCGATCATAAATCGGCGTGGTCAAAAAATCGCCGTCAAAGTAAACACGATGCTCGTCAATCTGGGCGTGGGACGCGGCTGGGCCGTCAGTTTTTCCTTCAGGCCAATGCAGCGTTGTGCCCGTGCCGAGAGCAATCGCGCGCAGGTTCACGATCTCACATTCGGCATCCAGGCGAAAACGGTATAGCTGCTCGTGCAAGGCGTGGAACTGCTCCGCCAGGGCAGCGATTCCTGTGCCGTGGAGAGCGTCGAGCGTCGTGGTGATAGGCAGTTCGTAACCCTGACGGAAATAGCGCATATCCGCGTTGTAGAAGATTTTCTGTTGACTGCGGGGAATGCCTTCTTGTTCCAGCCACCGGGTTGCTTGTTCACCGAGCCGTTCAAGGATTTCGATGACCTCAGAAGCTGTGATGTGATCCAGAGTGCGGAATACCGTTCGAGAAAACTCTTCGCGGTAGTCACAACACACGTCGCCCATTGCACACAAGATGCCTGGGGCAGGCGGAACCAGGACAGGGAATGTACCAATGAGTTTGGCGACCGCGTTGGCGTGCAAGGGACCCGCCCCCCCGAAGGCGACCAAGGCCAGCGTGCGTGGATCGTAGCCGCGCTGGACGGAAACCAGACGCAGGGCGCCGTGCATATTTTCATTCACAATGTCTATTATGCCTTGAGCGGCTTGATACACATCCAGACGCAGTTTCTTCCCGATCTGCTCAACCGAGGCCTTGGCTGCCTCTTCATCCAGCGTCATTTCACCGCCGAGTAGTGTGGGCGGCAAGTGACCGAGCACAACATTCGCGTCTGTGACGGTCGGCTCTGTTCCGCCCTTACCGTAGCTGGCCGGGCCAGGATCTGCGCCCGCGCTCTGTGGGCCGACGCGTAACGCATTCGTAATCTCAGGCACATGGGCAATAGAGCCGCCGCCCGCGCCAATACTGCGGACATCGACCGAAGGCACTTTGATAGGAAAGTATCCGAGCGTGGTTTCGCGGGAAATCGTTTGGCTGCCGTCTTGGCACATCGCAACGTCGGTTGACGTACCGCCCATATCGAGCGTTAACAGGTTAGGAAAGCCGGCCTTCTTGGCAATATACAACGCGCCTGCGACTCCCCCGGCTGGACCTGACATGACCGCGTAGACCGGCCGTTCCTGGGCCATACGCAAGGTCATGAGGCCCGCGTCAGAGCGCAGAATATTCACGTCGGCTTTGAGGCCGTGTGAGGCTAATTGATCGGCAAAGCTGCGCATGTAGCGGGCGACCTTGGGCCGCACGTAAGAATTCATGACAGCGGTGAGCGTGCGTTCGTATTCCCGAAACTCCGGCAGGACTTCTGAGGAGGCGGTAATAGGGATAGTGGGAAGAACCTCTTGGGCGATTTCTTTTATCCGCTGCTCATGGACTTGATTCGCATACGAATTGATTAAGGCAATGGTGAGCGCTTCGATGCCCTGAGCGCCCAGCGCTTGCAGATCCAGGCGAATCGCGTCTTCGTCCAACGGGGTAATGATCTCACCGCGCGTGTCTATGCGCTCTATGGCCTCGCGTGTGTATTCGAGTGCGGCGGGTGGATCGGGCTTCTCCATAATAATCCAGCCGGCCAGCGGGCCCGGGGTCCACGACCGGGCGAGATGGAGAATTTGCTTAAAGCCCTGGGTGGTGATGAGCCCGACTCTTGCCCCTTTCCCTTCAAGAACCGCATTCGTGGCAACCGTCGTACCGTGCATGATGCTGGCGATATCACCCGGTGAGACGTTCGCTGAGCGACAGATTTTATCGATGCCGGCCAAAACGCCGACCGATGGGTCCGCCGGGGTGGACGGCGTTTTGACCCGGACTTGTCGGCCGCTGTCTTCATCGAAAAGGATGAGGTCGGTGAATGTTCCGCCAACGTCAATGCCGAGTTTGAGAGGCATAGATCATCTTCACTTTCTTGTTCGGACTTTCAGAGAATCTGCGCGGTTACAAAAGGACACAGAACTGCGTCAACGGAGTCGCGAACAGTCCAAGCAAAAAGGGCGACCGGCTGGCCGCCCTTGCAAAACGATGCGCGTATCGTTGTCATCGTCCGTTGCGCCTCAGGCTAGGAGGAAACAGCACGAACGGCTGCTTCGTAGAATTCCGCAGTGTCACCTGTCTCTATTCCTTCTAACTCTTCGTGCACCACTCGAAGGACGCGTTCGATATATTCTGCACGCCACGCGTCTCGGGCGGCCGCAACCGCCTCATCCGGGCGGTAGGCCTCAATATCGTCTCGGGTAAAGAGGCCCTTCGCGGCCGCAATACGCTCTATCGTATCGATCCGCTCACGCAGAACCGACACCTCGCCCGGTAAGGGCCATGACAATCCCCACGACTTTGTCGATCTGGGGATCATCGAAAAAGGTCGGACGATTGCCTTTTGCTTTACGTGCCATACGCGTTCTGCGTTGCTTGTGGGCTATCTTTTTGCACCCAAGACGAACCAGGCTCCACCACCGCCGAAATCGCCGCCTTGAAATTTTTTGGTTCGTGCTGTTGCGCGCTCCAGGGCGCTGGGGATCATGAGCTGCATGACGTTGTCTGCCGCGAAACCGGACTCTTCGGCCAATTTTTGCAGATCCATAGAGTGTATCGTACCCCCAGAAAGTCTCGTTATTGTTGTAGGTGTCCCAGTCCAGCATAAAGGCGTCATACGCTGGCATGCCTTCATATTGGGGCACTTCTTGATGCAGCATCATGCCGCCCGGCTTCAGGAGCCGGTGAGCTTCTTGCATAATATTGCGCATGGCTTTGCTGGATGTCTCGTGCAGTAAGATGTGCGAGACAATCAAATCAAAAGAGCCGTCCTCAAAGTTTGTATGTTCGGCATTCTGCTGAGAGAAGTGGACGCGTTTGCCGAGCGATTCCGCCCGGGCATGCGCATAACGCAGGACGGGCGCGCCGACGTCAATGGCAAAGATTTCTGCGTTGGGATACGCATCAACATAGGGGAGGGTACTATGCCCGACGGTGCAGCCCATATCGAGGATGCGACGCGGCCGAAAGTCGGCATGTCGGTCTTTGAGATGGAGCACGACGGACTGGCCCATTTCATCGTTTAAGGGACCGAGACGACTCATCGCATAAATGTACACGGCCCGGTCATAGGTCGCTCCAGCCGCGACATCGTCTGGTCCGAGCTCAGTATGATAGCCCCCCGGCTGACAGTGAATATCCACCGCTCTGTGGTAGGCCGGGATGGTGAGGTCAGGGTCCAGAGTCAGTGAGCCCAGCGTACTGCCATTCGGTGCGGCTCGCTCACACAGCTGCGGCAGTTGCCGCTCAACACTCACATTGACCGACTCCCACATCATTTCTTGGCTCGTCCGTAGCAGCGTACTCCACATCTGATAATAGGGCTCGTTCTTCATCACGCTACGGACTTCATGCCGATCTTGGGGCAGGCGTTGATGTTCACGCTCAAAGCGTGGTGCCGCACGCCGTTCATACACGGTTTTGTTCCCCGGTGAGACCTGAGTGGCTAGGTGAACCTTCAGGCTTTGGACAAAATTCTGCCGAGCGAACTCGTCATGCGTGGCTTCGGGAAGAATGGCGTGTTGCAATTGCGTTTCCATACCGGACCCTCCATTTCAATACAGTGGAATCTACATAGCGCTATTCAGCAAAAGCGGCAATCATCGCAGCGTTGTTTTCTCGAACTTCTTCCGCGTCTGCCGCGAAAGACGGGCTGAGCAGCAACAGGGTGTCAAAAAGTCCGTCAAAGGCTCGTAATTGGCGGCGGACATCATCCGCTGTGCCGGCTAAGACGAGTGCCTCGACCATATCGTCAGTGACGGCGCCAAGCATGGCTGGTACGTCGTTGCGGGCCATGGCCTCTCGGATTTTCAGCTTCGCGTGCGTAAAGCCCATGGGATCGAGAATAATATCGAAATAGGGCAGGGTGGCATAAAAGGCGACAGCATGCCGCGCCAAAGCACGTGCCTGCTTCGGGTCGCGATTCACCGCACAGCATTTGACTGCGCAGATCTCAAAATTTTCTTGGGATCGTTTTCCGGCGCTGAAGCCTTTTTTGAGGTTGGGATGAACAACGTCGGTGAAGTAGCACGGGGTATTGAGGACGTTCAGGATGATACCGTCAGCGAGCGAACCGGCAAGCTGTATCATCCGCGGCAGGACGGCGGCGAGGTAAATAGGTATGTTGCGATAGCTGGGCTCGGTCAGGCGTTGATAGTCTCGCAGCTGATAAAACTCGCCACTGTAGTTGGCTGCTCTGGTTGGCGAACCGGTCCACATGGCTCGGATACATTCAACATATTCACGCATGCGAGTGACCGGTTTGCGGTACTCCAGACCGTGCCACTTCTCATTCCATTCTTTGGGTGCCGTCCCGAGCCCGAGAATGAAACGACCCTGAGTGTACTCGGCCAGCGACATAGCGCCCAGTTCTGTCAGCATTGGTGGACGTGCAAAATGAGCCACCGCGGTTCCCAGCCGCACCCTTTTGACGACCCCGGCAATGGCAGTGAGTGGGACAAAGGCATCACGCCATAACTCGGCAGCCCAGATGCTCTCGGCTCCTGCATCTTCTGCCTGGCGGGCGAAGGACAGGATATTGTCGAGCGACAGCTTATCACCGTTAAAGAGGACGCCCCACTTGGATGCATAATCGAAAGACATACGAATCAATAAGCGATCAGCAAGCGATCACTTGGGCCTGCGACTGCCCAGGTGACATCGCCCGGCTCGAATGGAATACAAAGAAGTTCGCCAATATAGCATATTTAGATGATTCATAACACAAGAGTAGTGAGAGTCCTTGGAATATGGTATGAACAAGCGCACTTATTGATCTTGCCAAGGGCGTTTTCCAAAGGGGCACTAATGGGGGAGACAGTGAGAGTTATTTTGGCGATTGTGGCTGCTAGCATGCTGGCAGGATGCGTGCGTCGTCCGACGAAACCCCTGGTTCTGACCGAGCAAATGGGCGCTCTGCCGGTTGAATTTTCGGCTGCTGATTGCAAGATTCCTCTCCTCTCCTCTCCACCCGCATTACCATATGAAGTCATCGCACGGGTCAAGACTTACGGGAATCAGGGCACAGGCGCTGATCGCCTGCACGCTGCGCTGCATCGCGAAGCATGTGCGATTGGAGCCGAGGCTGTCATCCTCGAACGAATGAAGGCTGGGGAGTTCCTAGATGAGATCAACGTTCAGCATTCGGGCGCGCGCACTCCACGAGACTACACAAGCCGGGCGGACTACGAATTTCAGCTTGTCGGCTTGGCAATCCGGTACAAGCAGCAAAAGTAGTGGGAGCGACAGGCCGCCTGCGTAAGGGATTAAGGATCTGTAATGATCAGCTGCGAGCTGGCGGGACCCTTGACAGCTGACCTGGAAGCTCATTAAGAGGAGAGGTTCGAATACAGGAATATGTAGTAGGGCTACTTCCTTAAGGGGAGATTATCTTGAAGATGGGAATAGACCGACTATGGCGTCCGGCGGCTTGGAGCGTGCTGATTGCCGCTGTCTTTACTCTGTCGGCGTGTGTTGAAGCGGCTGATGAAGAGGTGTTGCGCATACTGAACGAAAAGGGCGTATCGAAGGGAAACGTCTTCCCTCACCGTGAAGATTTGTTTGATGCCTTTGTCGTCGATGAAAATAATGCGTGGGTCGTGGGTGGACGTGGACTCATCCTGCATGTGACGAATAAAGGCCAGGATTTCAGTATGCTCCCCACCGGGGTGCAGCGGACGATCTACGAGATCGACTTCGTCGATACCCAGGAGGGAGTCGCGGTTGGTCAGGATGGGCTTATTTTAAAAACGACCGATGGCGGGAAAACCTGGAAACAGATTCCCATTGAACTGCCGCTGCAAGACTGGGAGGTTGAGCAACCGCACTTTTTCGCTCTCAGCCGTGGTGAAAATCCGCAGAATATCTGGGTTGTTGGGCCGATTGGGACCATTGTGCATTCGCAGGACGGTGGGGAGACGTGGGAGAACCTGTCTCTGTATTGTGACAGGGGCTTCCGGAATTTTGCCACAGCGAAGCCGGCGGATGATCCGGAATCGACTGCTCCAAAACTGAAGCGGTGTGATGTGAACCTGAATGGCGTCTCGTTTGCCAACGACTTGGAAGGCTGGACAGCGGGTGAATTTGGGGTCATTCTGCGGACTTGGGATGGCGGTAAAAACTGGGAAAAACAGACCAATGTGCATAATCTGCCGAAATACACCCGGCCTTCTCTGTCCGAAGAACAAGCGATTCAACAGCGTATCCCGCCACTCTACCTCGAAGACCTCTTTTTGATCGATGTTGATTTTCGGGGTACGCAAGAAGGCTATGTCACTGGCGAGAGTGGGATCTTACTCAAAACCGAAGATGCAGGTGAGACCTGGACAAATATTCCAAGCGGCAGCTTTAATACGCTCCTGTCTATCTCGGCGGCTCCGAGTGGAAATCGGCGCGATATGGCCACCGGAGTGCTCGGCACGATCGCCTCGGGCAAAAATGGCTCGTGGCAGCTTGACGACCAGGTGCGCGAAAACGTGTTGACGTGGATACGCACCGCATCGTTCGCCGCCGATGGAAGATTTGGAGTGGCCTGTGGCGGGAAGGGCACCATTCTTATCACCACAGACGGTGGCAACACCTGGAAGGCCACGGATAAGATGAAGCTCTACGCCACAAACCCATCCTTACCGTCGTTATCATCCTCATTGTAAAATCGTAATCGTCGTATACACATAGCACCCGGATTTAAGACTCTTCACAGCGCCCGTGCTTGCGCAGGAGAACCGAATGGACCAAAAACCACCTGATAAACCTAAAGCTTACGCTGACCGCATTATTGGCGCCTATCTGTCTGTTTTATGGCGACACCGCCCGGCCTATCTCATCTGCTTAGCGATTGCGACGGTCTTTTGGGGCTATCAGGCCCGTAATGTCGAGATGTATAGCCAGTTTGCCGACCTGCTGCCCCAAGGCCACGCGTATATCCAAGCGTATAATGAACACCGGACCACCTTTGGAGGGGCGAATATAATCACCGCGGTCTTGCAGGTGAGTGAAGGCGATATTTTTACCAAGGAAAATTTGGAGAAGGTTCGGTATTTAACAGACCAGCTTGACCAGATTAACGGCGTTGACCACAACCAGGTGGCTTCCCTTTCGCACGTTAAAATCCGAAACATTAAGACCCTTCCGGGCGGCATGGTCCGCTCGTATCCGGTCCTGCCGATCGAGCTGCCGGATGATCCCCAGGAGCTGATTGCACTCAAATTTGAGATGTTCAATAACGACATCGTTATGAACAAATACGTCTCGGAGGACGGGAGGGCGGCGCTCGTGCTGGCCGGGTTCAACGAGGATCGACTCGACTACCGGGAAATTCAGCGTGAAGTCACCCGTATTCGTGCCGAAATAGAAGACGACAACACCAAGATCTATGTGGCCGGCGAGCCGGCGCTGAAGGGGTGGGTGTGGTTTTTTACCAACGAACTCTTCCTCATCTTTTCCTTCACCGGTCTGATGATGCTGCTTGCCCTGATCATTTATTTCCGTAAGTTCTATGGTGTCTTGGTCCCGCTGTTCGGCGCGTGCATCCAGACCGTGTGGGGTATGGGCTGGGTCGGCTGGTGGGGGTTTAACCTTGACCCGCTCATCTTAGTGATCCCCTTGCTTATTACTGCCCGTTCCATCAGTCACGCCGTGCAGATGATCGAGCGCTATTTTGAAGAACTTGAAGTAACCCAAGACCAGGGAAAGTCTGCCTATACGTGCCTCAGCGACTTATTTCTGCCTGGTGTGACCGGGGTGATTAGTGATGCTGGCGGGATTTTGGTCCTGTCGGTTGCCACCATTCCGCTGATTGAAAAGCTGGCCTATTACGGCAGCTTTTGGGCCTTTGCGAATATTTTCTGTATCACCCACTTCATGCCTATGTTGCTGTCGTATTTGCCGAGGCCCAAAGAAACAAAACACTTCGTTCCACGCTGGATGGACGTGACGCTGCGCACAGTGGGCAATATTGCAACCGGTGAACGCAGTCGTTGGGTCGTCGTCGCGGTAGCCTCTGTCATTATTGTCTTTGGTGTCCGTACTGCGATTTCGGTGCCGATCGGCGAACAGGAAGCTGGGTCTCCGCTGCTGTGGCAAAACGCTCACTATAATGTGTCCGCACGAGCCATTAACGAACGATTCGCTGGGGCCAATCAACTCGTGATCTATCTGGAAGGCGAACGCGAACATATCCTCAAAGAGCCCCATGTGCTCGATGTTCTTGAGGAGATGCGGCGCTATATGCTGGAACAAAAAGAGGCGGGCGATACGCGCGAACTGTATACCTTGGCGCGTAATCTAAATCGTCGCTATCACTACGGTGATCCACGCTGGCAGGTCATTCCGCCTGACCGATCAATCACCGGGAATTTGATCTTTGTGTACGAAGCCTCGGCTCCTATATCGGGCGTTATTCTGGAGTACACGGACATGGTCTACAAGAACGGCCAATTCGTGGTGTTTTATAAAGACGTGAAAGGTGACACCGTGCGTGAAGCCATTGGGCGGGCCAAGAAGTTCATGGCCGAGCATCCGATCGAAGGCGTGACGATCCGTTTGGCGGGTGGGTTTATCGGCACCACTGCGGCGCTGAATGAAGAGATTGATCGGTCGGAGAAAAAGGCTGCGGGTTTGGTCATTTTAACCGTTTACACGTTGGTCCTTTTGAGCTACGGTTCAGTCATCGCGGCAACCATGGTCATGCTTGCCCTGGTCGCTGCCGGAGTTGCGAGTTATATGTATGTGTCCTTTATGGGAATTGGTATTAATATCAACTCGCTGCCGGTGACGGCGGTGGGGATGGGTATCGGGGTGGATTATATCTTATATGTGGTTGACCGGATTCGGCTCGAAGTGCCACGATCCGGGGGGAACTTAATTGCTGGAATCAAACGTACGGTCTCGACCACGGGTATGGCGGTGACCTTTACTGCCACGACCATGATCGCTGGGGTGATTCCGTGGTATTTCCTATCGAGTCTGCGCTTCTCTGCGGAGATGGCGCTTTTATTGGCCATCTTGCTGGTGACGCATTGGTTGTCGGCCCTGACTATGGTGCCGGCGATGATGGCAATTATCAAACCGAAGTTTGTTGGCGGGCAGTCGGTCGAGGTTGTTGAGGAAGAGCAGCCCCTACTGGCGGAAGCGAGCCCGCAGCCGACGAGTTGATATCGTAATAGGGAGAGGGTCTACCCGGACTGTCTCATATGAGGGTTGAAAGACTTACCCCTTTGCGCAGGGCGAAGGGCACGGAAGGAGGTCTCGTAATGCAACGAGCAGGGAGAGGGAAACGAATAACGTTATGGCTCGGCCTCATAGTGGTCGGTCTGAGTCTGGCGCTGACCGCGCCGTCAGCACAAGCGGCAGAAAAGAAGGGGTTCATGGATAGTCTCGACAGAATGGCTGTCCATGGCTATGTGGATAACTTTACCATTCTGCGAAATACCTCGTTCGTGAAGGACTATCATGTCGCTTCGTCCCGCTACCGGGCGAGTATCCAGCTATCTGGTCCGCTGTATCTGCTGCGGGATACGTTCAAGCGATTCGAGTACTTCATCGAATTACGGCCGCAATACGAGTCGATCTATGATATAGACGACAAGTTTGGAAATGGCCGAAAAGGGGAAAATAAGCGGTTTGTGTCTGGCCGGACTAGTGCTCCGAATGCTGGCAATGCCGCATTCCTCAGGGCTTTCGGCTACGAGCCAGGTAATTTTGGAGAATTCTGGCCGCACGAAGGTCCCCAATCAATTCGCTTCATGTACAATCTGGTGCCTGGGTCGAACTACGGGGTGCCCGGCCGTTTCCGGGATTCACGTAGCGAGGCATATTTCGGGCTTGATGCAAGCCAGAACCAGCTGCGTTATGGAATGACCCGTGAAACGAATATGGACCTGTACTATCCCGTTCGCGAAGCCTATTTGGACTTTTTCTGGAAGGGCATGGGTGGCCGCAACTGGTTGCGTATCGGAAAACAGCAGCACGTGTGGGGCAAGGCCGACTTCTTCCGTTTGCAAGACTTGGTGAACCCGGTCGACTTTTCCGACCACTTTTTCATCGATCTCTTTGACGACACTCGCGTGCCGCTGTGGTCGGCTTTGTATGAGCACCGCTTTGGCAATATCGGCGTCCTGCGCGATGTCGCGGGTAGTATCGTGTACACCTTCGACCGCTATGCGCCGCTCGGTTTTGGGAACTCGGCTCAGCCTTGGTCAATTGGCTTTGGGCGTACGATTGATGCATTCGCTTTTGGCAACGACCTGTTTGCTGCCGCATTGTTCCCGGGTCACTCCGACGACCCGTCAGCTGATAACTACGTGCCGTTCCTGAACATGGCGTTGTATAAGAATCGCTCACCGCACTGGAATCTGAAGAACGGCGGCATTGGAACCCGTTGGGAAGCCACCCTTGGGGATTTCCGGATTCAGATCACCGACTGGTTTGCCTTCAACGACGTGCCGTCTTTTGGTTGGGATCGGATTAATATCTTTAATTCGCCCGAGTGCACCACCGATGCTGCTGGCAACAGCATTCTGCCAACCGGTTCTAATGGTGGGACGCTGGTCAACGGCGACTCGGTGATTGTTGGCGTGAAGCCGAACAAGATTCGGATGCGAGATGCGAACCACACTGTGGTTCAAGGCGCCAAAGGTAAATTCAAAAAAGCTAAATACAACAACATGTGCGGCTTTGGCGGCTCCTTGGTTGCGAAATATCGTAAACAAAACACGTTGGGCCTGTCGTTTGACTGGTTCGAGCCGAACACTGGTATTGTTGTCCGCTGGGAATCGTCCTGGACCACGAATGCCCTCCTGACTGACACTACGAAGTCTGACCTGTTAGCCGACGGAAATATCTTCAAATGGGTGCTGGGTATTGACCGTCCGACCCTGATCCGCTGGATCAACCCCACTCGCAGCTTTTTCCTGAGCGCGCAAGCCTACGGAACCCACTATCCTGATAATCCGGCTGGGCGTTACGGTCTTCCTACCGGGGCTCAAGACAACTTCATCGCCACCTTCTTCGTCCAGAACCAGTTCATGCGTGATCAGTTGGTGTGGCTGGTCTTCGGTGCCTTTGGTACGACCGCGACAGATGCCACAACCGGCGGCAATATCGAGTACTTGATCGACAATAACTGGTCGGTCACGCTGGGTGCGACCGCTTTTCTGGGTAAGCGAACGCAGCATGACCTGAGTACGTTCGCCGTTTTCACCGGCGATCCCGCAAATGACCCATTCACGGAGGCCGGCTTCGGTATTGGTCATATGCAGGCCGGTGGCTCAGAGCGTAACCAGATGAACGAGTTTTGGGGACGCCTGCGCTATCGTTTCTAAGGACCTAACGCCAGGAGGGGAAAAGCGTTCCCCTCCTGTTTGGCAGTATAAAAATACCTGCTGAGGTATTATTGACTTCGTGCTCGAAGTCAACCAAGTATGAAGCTATCAAATTTTCTCTAGAGGAGGGTTTATGAGGCGACTCGTAGTATTTTCGTTCTTCGCGGCCTGTAGCCTGGTATGGGTGCAACCCAGTGCGTGGGCTCAGGGTGACGCCACGCAGTTTACGCATGACACCTTTGTGAAATGGTTCAACGAATCGAAAGACGTTGAACCCGACTTCAAAGCCGGCGATGTCCTGACCCACGCCGACCTGGCAAAGGTCAAACCGTTCATGTTTCCCGGCTATTTCGAGCAATATGAAAAATGGAACGATGGCTCCCTCAAGATGGAGGTTATCGAGACCTACCATGTGACGCCGCATCAAACGGTGTTGGAATGCAACGAAAAATTCCAGAAGCAGGTTGTACTTGCTTCGGATGGTGCCCTCGAGAACTTTGTCTGCGGCTATCCCTTCTCCAATGAGGATATCCTGGCCGAGGGAAATGTCGATATCGCTGGCCTCAAGACTGCTTGGAATTATGACAAGCGCTTTTACTGGCGCGGATATTTCGTTGCGAATGCGTTAACCACATGGTTGCGCTTTGGTGGCGAACACACTGCCCCGGAGCCGGAAAAACCGCCTGAAGCATGGCTTGGTGACGAAATCGATATCGACACCGACTGGAATTATGACACCGAGAAGATTTACGGCGGTGGTGGATCCTATGAGCGCAGTCTAGGCACCTTTTACCACAAGGCCTACCACTCCCAGTTGGCGATGTTCCCGGACAATAACTATACTCTTCCGGGTAACCAAGACGGAGGGACCTTCCACTGGAAGGAATTTACTGGATTCTTCTCTCCGTACGATGTCCGAGGAACGGCTTTCATCATTGCGCGCTATATTGACCCCCGCCGGAGCGATGACGGCTGGGCCTATGTTCCCAGCTTGCGCCGTGTCCGCCGTATTTCGGCTGAGGTGAAATCTGACTCGTTGATGGGCACCGAGCACACCCTGGAAGACTTCTATGGCTTCTCTGGGCGGCCGCTTGAGTGGGACTGGAAATTCTGGGGGAAGAAGAAATTTCTAACAGTACATATTAAAACCAAATGGGACGACGACGGTGTCCACTATGGCGGCCCGGACGGTTGGTTGAATGACGATGTATGGCAGATCCGTGAGCTGTTCGTGGTCGAACGTATTCCGAGAGACCCACGCCATCCGTATAAGAGTGCTATCATGGCCATCGATCCAGAGAGCTGGGAGACCTGGAATCATATCGCCTTTGACCGTAAGGGGAAACTGTGGAAGCTGTGGCAGTGGGGCTATGCATGGGCCGATGATGCTAAAAAGTATACAGAGATGAACCATGGCCGTGGTGCAGTGCACTGGAAGAACGTGGACACGGTCGATATTCAGAACGGTCGTGGTAATCTATGGCGTGAGTACGGTGGTGGCCTCCCTGACTTTTCGGTGGACTTCATCAACGGACTATACGACCTGAACCGTCTGACTGAGCTGCACCGTTAAACAGCCCCAGTTGAGGTTCCCTTGGGGGAGCAGATTTCCTGCTCCCCCTTATACGTTGGCACGTTGGTGTGGATGGCAAGTCTAGATGGTTGAGATGTAAATATGCTGGCATCTGTCGCAAAAAAGGCGTTCGCTGCTGCCTGCGGCGTTGCCCTGTGTTTGGGCAGTGGGCCGCTCTACGCGGAACAGTCAGCCCAAACAGTCCAGGACACGCATCGCTCGTATTACGGTTGGCTTGATAAATTTGAAAATCCTTCTCACCAACCGCGCCCCACCACTCAGCCTCGACTGCCGGTCCAACAAAAGAATGCCGCTACGCTGGCTGAGAATCCGTCTGGTGGACAGTCTGCGCAGCAAAACGTAGCCAGCCAGTCGGCTTCTGGAAGTCTAGAAGATGCCGGAGTTGATATTTCCGACGTGGTCCTTGAGGACGTGGTCTTTGAGAATGACACAGCTGAGCCGGGCAAAGGGTTGGCCTGTTATTACCACCGGGCGTATTACTCTCATCTGCCATTATTCACAGATGATTCCTACTCCTTGCGTGGTGCGTTTGATGTAGCGGAAACCTACCATAAACCATCTCAGGATATCGTTTCCTCTCCAGACGAAGTCCCACATAAGTAGCGCCGTCTCCAGGGAGCGCAGTCTGCACTAATGATGGGAGTGTGGCTCCCGCAAACGGAATACATGGGATAGGCGCACGCATACCGCCGTCGTTCTGATTACCCTCACCGTGCTCTGGTGTTCCGTGCCGCTGGCCTATGGCCAACCGTTGGCTTACGGCCAAGAGGAATCTCCAGCTAGCCGTCTCAAACAATTGGCGCAGGAAGCCGGACGTTTACACGCGGCCGGAAAATTCCAAGCGGCGATTCCGATAGCGCGCGACCTTCTGCAGCGAACACAGGACGTCGCCGGACCGGACCATCCGGTAATCTCCCAGAGTCTGAACAATCTGGCCCTGTTGCTCCAAGAGACACGTCAGTACGACGAGGCACAGAGACTCTTTGAGCGAGCCCTTATAATTGATGAAAAGCAGATCGGGAAAGAGCATCCTGGCATTGTCCGCAGCCTGACCAACCTCGCGCTTGTCCTGCAAGATCAGAATAAATCTTCCGCTGCGCGAGCGCTATTCGAGCGCGCGCTGACGATTACCGAAGCGGCGTACGGAGAGTCGCATGCTGCGGTTGCCGTCAGCCTCGGCAATCTTGCGACATTCTACAAAGAGCAAAAGAAGTATGACGATGCACGTCCGCTCTTTGAACGAGCCTTAACGATTCATGAACAACAACTCGGCAATGAACATCCAGCCGTTGCGCTCAGCATGATCAATCTGGGCGAGCTCTTCATCGCGACTCAAAACTATGCTGGGGCACGGACGCTCCTGCAGACTGCGCTCTCTATTCATGAGCGAGCGCATGGTCCGCAGCACGCGATTGTCGGCGATGATTTGACTCGTCTGGGCCTCCTGCTGAAAGCAATCGGGGACTATCCTGAGGCGCAGAAAGTTCAGCAACGCGCGCTCGAAATTCGGGAGGCCGCCCTGGGGCCTGCCCATCCGGATGTAGCGGCGAGTCTGAATAATCTTGGATCCGCGTTGTATCAGACCGGTGACTTTGGCAAAGCGAGACCGATGTTTGAACGGGCTGCGGAGATTTATACGGATGCCTATGGTCGGGCCCATCCGGATGTGGCGACAAGTCTGAATAATCTGGCGTCTTTGCTGTATCAAATCCAGGACTATGCCGGCGCGGCACAGGTCTATGAGCAGGTGATTGCGATTAACGAACAAGCCCTGGGCGAGCATCACCCTGCAGTGGCTATTAGTCTCAATAATCTGGCGTTAACCCTCCGAGAAGGGGGCGACTTAGAACGTCCATTGCCGCTGTATGAACGTGCCTTACACATTACCGAGACTGCCTATGGAGATGTCCATCCAAATGTTTCTGTAAGCTTAAACAACCTGGCTTCACTCCACCATCAGAATGGTAACTTTGATACGGCGCGGCCATTGTTCGAACGATCTGTGCAGGTGATGCAGACTGCCCTGGGTGAAGACCATCCCAATCTTGCGACGAGTCTCAACCAGTTTGCGCTCTTTCTGAAAGATACGGGAGATCTAAAAGAATCCCAGCGCTATTATGAAGAGGCGCTTGGGGTTGAAGCAATAGCACTTGCGCCAGGGCAGCGTGATATTGCTGTAAGCTTAAATAATCTGGCCACGACGATGAGTGGTATTACCGGCTTGCTCCAGGAAACTCGGGATTACGCGATCTACCTGCCCCTGTACGAAGAAGCGGCCACAGTCATGGCAGCATCGCTTGGGTCTGATCATCCGAATGTTGCGTTGAACTTACGGACTCAGGCCACATTCTATTCCGAGCAGGGCAAAAACGACGAGGCGGTCGCGCTGACACAAAAGGCGCTGCAGATTCAAGAAGAAGTCCTG
Organism: Binatia bacterium; assembly: GCA_963666315.2. Classification (GTDB taxonomy): domain Bacteria; phylum Desulfobacterota; class Binatia; order Bin18; family Bin18; genus Bin18. The sequence continues at coordinate 8,478 of CAXXHG010000020.1, read as the reverse complement.
CCTAAAGACAGCCCAGCTACGCGAGAGACGCTTGAGCAATTAGCTCAACTCTACGCAAAAGTTGGGAAAGTAGAAGAGGCTAAACAGACTCGGGACCGTCTCGACGCTCCGCCAGGCAAATAATCAATCTTTCCAATAGTGTAAATTCCTGCTTAGTTAGGTCAGTCCAAAAAGAAAGGAGCCTCCTATGCGTCGTGTTGCTTTGGTCGGAGCGGGACTCACACGCTTTGGCGTGCGGGAGGCCGGCTTTCGGGAACTCATTGCTGAGGCGGGCCAGGCCTGTTTTGCATCAATCCCCCAACTCACTCCAAGGGATGTTGATGGCCTCGTGGTTGGTGCTGTCCTGCCTGAACGTACCGCCTTTCAAAGTCATATTGCGCCACTTGCGGCTGAAACCTTGGGCATTCAACCACGAAAGCTCTCGGCGCGGACCGAGCATATGTGCGCCAGCGGCAGCGTTGGCATACGCTATGCCTATGCATTTATTGCGGCTGGCTTGGCCGATGTGGTGATGGTGCTTGGGGTGGAGAAGCTGAATCTGCCGAATATGGGTGAAGCGATTTTGAATATGGGCACAGGGGTAGATCGCGACTGGGAGGCCTGCTTTGGGCTGACCGCTCCACCTTCTTTCGCGCTGGCTGCCCAACTCCATATGGCTGAGTATGGAACAACAGAAGAGCAGTTGGCCCACGTCTCGGTGAAAAACCACACCCATTCGAGCAAAAATCCGTATGCTCATTTTCGGAACGGGATGACACTGGATGATGTCATATGCTCACGTATGATCGCCTCTCCGCTACGGCTCTTTATGTGTTCGCCTATTAGTGACGGCGCAGCCGCTGTGATTTTGGCCAGTGAAGAACGGGCCAAAGATCTGACCGAGAAACCCGTCTATGTTCGGGGCACCGGACAGGCGGTGCATGGATTCTCTATTTCCAGTCTTGATCCTGACTACGCAAGTTGGCCGGCCCTGAAGCAGGCGGCTGAAGATGCGTATACAATGGCCGGTATTCAGGCCCAGGATGTGGATCTGGCTGAGGTCCATGACTGTTTTGCCATCGCGGAAGTGATCGCATACGAAGAGCTCGGCTTTTGTCAAAAAGGTGAAGGCGGCCCTTTTGCTGCTGAGGGACGGTCCGATTATGGCGGAGATGTGGTCGTCAATCCTCGTGGCGGCCTTATGGGCTGTGGACATCCGTTCGGCGCAACTGGGGTGGCCCAGGCGGTTGAAGCCTTTTGGCAGTTGCGCGGTGAGGCCGGCGAACGACAGGTGCCTAACGCGCGGATCGGACTGACGCATAATAATAGTGGCATGGGTGAGCATTTGGTCATGATTTATGGCAAGGAATAGGGCAGGATGAACGAGTATTTTCGCGCCATTGATCCCTTTCCGCTGCAAGGTAATAAAAATACCCGGCTGACGCCGTTTTATGAGGCACTGCAGGAAGAAAAGCTCGTGACAACCGCTTGCACCCGGTGTGAGCAGCGGCACTGGCCACCGCGTGTTGTGTGTCCGAACTGCCTCTCAGATCAACTTGACTGGGTGGCGCTCCCGAACCAGGGCACGATTCACGCCTTTACTATCCAAGAGACCGGCGTGCCGCCAGGTTTCCCTCGACCTCTGATTTTTGCCGTTGTTTTCATTGAAGAGCTACGGATCTTCACCCGGCTAGTTGAAACCGAATCAGCTCAAGTCCAGCGTGGACTTACGGTTGTGTTGTCCCCGTCTGCTGTCGGTCCGGACCCGGAAGGGGAGGAGCGGTATTTGCCGACGTTTGCTCTCGTGAAAGAGTAAGCGCAGCAGTTGTGAACAACCCGTCTTGAGCTACTGCAACCAGTAGGCAGTCTATGCCATACAAGATCGGCATCGACGTCGGTGGGACCTTTACCGATTTCCTTGTCACTGACGCACAAGGAACAGTTGAGGTGTATAAAACCCCGACCACACCAAGGCAGCCTGAAATCGGCGTGTTCCAGGGGGTACAGAAAATCGCTGCCTCTTTCGACCTCGGAGTCTCTGCCTTTCTCAGTCAAGTCAGCGTTATTGTCCACGGTACGACGATTACGACCAACGCTATCTTGACTGGGGAAGGAGCCAAAACTGCCTTTCTCACGACTAAAGGATTTCGCGATCTGCTCAATATGCGGCGTGGGCTGCGTGAGCGGCAGTATGACAGTAAATATAATCCGCCACCCCCCCTCGTCCCTCGTGAACGTATTTACCCAATTGAAGAACGTGTCAACGTTGAGGGGAAAGTGGTTATTCCGCTCAATGAGCGAGACGTGCTGGACACGATAGAGCGTCTTCGGTCAGAGAGCGTTGAGGCTATTGCCGTCAGCTATTTGTGGTCTTTTTTATCTCCTGCGCACGAGCAGCGAACTGGAGAGTTGATCCACGACGCGTTGCCTGACATCTATCTTTCTCTCTCGTCGGATGTCCTACCCCAGATTCGGGTCTATGAGCGACATTCCACCACGGTTCTCAATGCAACCGTCGGCCCACCGCTCGCACGGTATCTGATCGATCTTGAGAAAAAACTCAATGGAGCTGGATTTGGTGGGATCTTGCTGATCATGCAGTCTAACGGCGGCGTGATGTCGCCCCAGCTTACCCACCGCTTTGCAGTAAATACGCTCCTCTCCGGTCCGGCAGGGGGACCTATGGCCGGAGTATTTTATGGAGACACGCATGAACTACGGAGTGTCATTACTGTGGACATGGGAGGTACCAGCTTTGATGCATGTCTGATTCGTGACCGCCAACCGGTGACTACAACAGAGGGAGAGATTGGTGGATATCGACTCGCGCTGCCTATCCTCGATATCCATACGGTTGGCGCAGGCGGCGGGAGTATTGCCTGGATCGATGCAGGTGGCCTCCTGCGCGTTGGACCCAAGAGTGCGGGTGCCGAGCCAGGACCAGTCTGTTACCGGCGCGGGGGAACAGAACCAACTGTGACAGACGCGGATCTCGTGCTTGGCTATCTCGACCCAGACGGATTTTTGGACGGTGAGATGCGCCTAGACAGAGAGGATGCGCAGCGCGCGATTACTGATCATATTGCGCGACCCCTGGGGATGTCCCCAGTTGAAGCAGCTGAGGGCATCTATCGGATTGTGAACGCCAATATGGCGGCTGCACTTCGGGTCGTTTCCGTTGAGAAGGGATATGATCCTCGGGAGTTTGTTTTAGTCGTTGCTGGCGGAGCAGGGCCGCTTCACGCTGGCATGATCGCTCTAGAGTTAGAAATTCCACTGATCCTTATTCCGCGTGCGTCGTCTGTTTTCTGTGCTGCAGGGATGCTTATTTCCGACTTGCAGCACGATTATGTACGCACGTTCACCTGTGATTGGAATGCCATCGCTCTCGATGAGATCAACCAAACGCTGACTAAGATTGCAGAAGAAGCCCAGCATACGTTGGCCACAGAAGGTATCCCCTCCGACAAGATACGTATCAATGCTGCTCTTGACGTCCGCTATATTGGTCAGTTCCACGAGGTTGAAGTGACCATCCCGTCTCGGCTGTCTCATGCTGCCCTGGAAGCGGCGGCCGTACGCTTTCACGACCTGCACGAATCCTTATACGGATACGCTATGCCAGATGCACCGCTTGAAATGATTAACCTGCGTATCAAAGCGCTGGGTCTCACCGACAAACCTCAGTTTCCGCAACATCCGTTCGTTGGAGAAGATTCTGCGGCAGCTCGAAAAGGACAGCGCCAGGCATTCTTTTCCGGTCAGTCATACCTTGTCCCCGTCTACGACGGGATGAAGTTCGAGCATGGGTTTACGGTTATGGGGCCGGCATTGATTGACCAATCACATACGACTGTGCTCGTTCCACCCGGCTATCGTTTAGTGTGTGACGCCTACCGCAATTATATATTACATATACGAGAACGGAAATTAGAAGAAGTTCTGGAAGAGTTAAAAAGGGAGCATTCGTCGGGGTGAGTAGGGACAGACCATCGTGTCTGCCCGTTCTTAAAGACGTACACACAGGTCTGCAGATCCCCGCAGGACTGCTCCTACAGAGTGCGAGTAGAAACACCATGAATGCTGAATCCATTGGCCCCATCCTTCTCTCCGTAATCTTTAATCGGTTGAATTCGATTACTAAAGAGATGGGCCAGACCATGCTGCGTACCTCTCGGTCGCCCATCTTTAGCGAGGCCCGCGATTTTGTCACTGCGATTTATGACCGCCAGCTTCGCCTTGTAGCCCAGACCGCCTATATCCCTGTGTTATTGGCCGCGACTCCGTGGGCCGTGCGGTCGATTGCTGAGACGTATGCCGGCGATATTCATCCGGGTGACGTCTTTATCCTAAACGACCCATATCGAGGCAATAACCATCTGCCAGACTTTACGGTTACCAGGCCCGTCTTTGTGGATGGTGAGTTATGCTTTTGGTCAGTCACCAAAGGCCATCTGGCCGACACCGGAGGTGGCGGAGCGGCGGGCTATCATCCAGCTGGGCGTGACGTATGGGATGAAGGTCTTCGGATTCCGCCAGCAAAATTGTACGAACGAGGCACGGTCAACCGTGGCATGTGGGAGCTCATCCTGTCTAATGTACGACTACGCTTCCTCGTGGAAGGCGATTTGCATTGTCTCATCGGCGCGGCCACGCTGGGCGAGCGACATGTGGCTGCACTGGTCGAAAAGCACACTATTACGACTATTGATGCGGTGATCGAACGTATCCTTGCTGCATCAGAAAAACACATGCGCGAAGAAATCCGAAAGATCCCGAACGGCATCTACCGGGCGGAGCGCCAGATTGATAATGACGGTATTGTCCATGACCGGCCTGTCACTATTCGGCTCCGGGTCGAAGTACAAGACGACGCCGTGGTCTTTGATTGCTCAGAATCTGACCCTCAGGTGCAGGGGTATGTGAATAGCCCCTTTCCAAATACGGCCTCTGCCACCTATCTGACCATGTTCACGGTGGTAGATCCCGAGCTGGCGCACAATGAAGGCGCAATGCGCCCGATCTCGATCGTTGCCCCCAGTGGAAGCGTGTTAAACCCGCTTGAACCCGCACCCAGTACGGCCTGCACGGTTTTGACGAGCGAAACAATCACCGAAGCGGGCTGGCTGGCGCTGTCTCAGGCAGTACCGGAGCGGGTGCAAGCGGCTTGGGGACGCTGGTGTGCGCCAGCAACAACGGGAATGAATCCACGCACCGGACGACCGTTTGGCGAGATTCATTTTCTGAGCAAGGGTGGCGGCGGAGCGACTGCCGGGTTCGATGGCTGGGATCATATTGGTACGGTCATATGTCTGGGCGGATTACGTTCGCCGGATCCCGAGTTGCATGAGTTGGTCAATCCGTACTTCATTCAGCACCTCGAATATCAACAGGATAGTGCTGGGCCAGGAAAATGGCGTGGTGGAATGGGGGTCACCTATCGCTGGCGAGTCGAGGCAGACGATATATTGTGTGCCAACTTTGGCAGCGGAACACAGCTCGCGACCGCACCGTTCGGATTACAGGGAGGGCAGGCTGCACCACCTAACCGTCAAATTCTTCATCATACGGACGGACGTGAAGAAGCGGTGACGGTGAATTCTATGAGTACTCTTTACAAGGGACAAGAAGTCGAAATTGTTGCAAGTGGTGGCGGCGGGTTTGGCAATCCCATGGAGCGTAGCATAGAAAAAGTTGTACAAGACGTGAGGGATGGACTCGTGTCAATTGAAAGTGCGCAGAAGGATTACGGGGTTGTGATTGATCCGGATATGTTTGTAGTGGATGAGGAAGCAACTGCGCAATTGCGGAATGGCTGACAGTGCAGGAGTATAGTGTCCAGCCTAAAATAGTGCATGTCCGCTCGTTCATGCTTCGACCCTAAAGAAAATTGTACAATGCGATTTAGCGTTATGATCTGGCCGCACTCGGGCCAAAACATAGAACCGGTTGTTCGGTTGGCACAGTGTGCCGAGACGTATGGCTATGCGACCGTGTACGTTGGTGACTCTCAAATGTTATGGAACGATGTGTACATCTGCTTAGCCTGTTGCGCGCAAGCGACCGAACGAGTAAAACTCGGCACGGGGGTTACGAACCTGATTACGCGTCACCCTACGGTGACTGCGAATGCCATGGTTTCGCTGAATATGCTGAGTCAGGGACGTGCCGTTCTCGGCGTTGGTGCGGGTGACTCCGCAGTACGAACAGCGGGCCTTTCTCCTGCCAAGCGTAATCAACTCCGTCGAGATGTTGTGTTCATTCGTGACTTACTATCCGGGCAGGAAGTTGAGGCGCCAGTGCTGTCTGGGCAAGGAGATAAGAAAACCTGGGGGCGTGAGTCTCGCCTGCGAGTGGCTGGGGCTGAGGAGTGGGGAAATATTCCGATCGAGATTGCGGTCATGGGTCCGAAGGCCGCTCTGCTTGTCGGCGAAATTGGCGATGGGGTCATTGTTGACGGCCATATGGGCGGTAATGCCGAAGGGGCGGCTGCGACGATCCAAGCGGCGAGCGAAGGCGCTCGCAAGGTGGGAAAGGACCCCTCGAAGCTACGTTTTATTGCGGCCATTGATGCCTCCATTGCCGATGAGCGCAGCAAAGCCCTCGATCAAGTCCGACCCACTGCCGCACGGAATATTGCAGGCAAGGTCTGGTTGCCGAAAACGCTCGGAGTTGAGCATGCCGACGTGGTGAAAGCCATCACCGAGAGCTATCGCTTCTACGAACACCTCGATCTGACAGCCAAACACCGCCAGCTGATTCCTGATGCCGTCGCCCAGAAGTGTACTATTGCCGGTACTCCACAGGACTGCATCGACAAAGCGCGTGAACTCGAAGCTGCTGGGATGACCGATATTGCAATTTTTGTTACTACTCAAAATGAAGAGGCTGCGCGGCTGACTCTAGAGCGGTTTGCCCGGGAGGTAATCCCTGAAGTGTGATAGCCGGATCATCTCAGAAACTTCGGATATCCAATAGAGTGTTATTGCCAGAGAATTTGTGCTGTAAAAACTATCAGCCTTGGAGAAGGGGAGTTGAAACGATGTCTGCACAAGAACAAGTCAAACTATGGGAACAGCATATTGTTGGTGAGTTTGTCGAAAAGGACGTAGACCTCTCGTTGTCGACCATGGTCGAAGATGCCTCGGTCATGCACATGCCGACGCGCTCCGGAGGCAAAGGCAAGATTGAGCTGCGCTCCTACTATCGGGATATGTTTATTCCTTCGATCCCTAATGAGTGGGAGCACACGATGACGAATCGGGTGGTCACTGATGAGTGTATTGTCGAAGAGGCCCGGGTGCGCATGGTCCATACCAAACAGATGGATTGGTTCTTGCCCGGCATGCCACCCACGGGAAAGTCTATTGAAGTGGAATTAGTGATTATCATTGAATTTCGTGACGGAAAAATGTCTGCTGAGCGTATCTACTGGGACCATGCCGCAGTGCTCCGACAGATAGGCCAGCTAGCATGGCCGAATAACGTAAGCCCTATCCACGCGGGTGGTGAGCCTGTGCAGTGAAAGGAGCAGTGATGAAGAAACAACAACTTTCTTGCAGTCTCCTCAGTCTCCTCAGTCTCCTCTTGGTAAGTCCCTTAGGCGCGCGCGACTTCGCGGCCGCGCTTGAAGAAGAGTCTGCCGCAGCTCAGGCTGAGCAGGGGGATCTGCTTGGCGCGGTTGCCGTGTACAAGGCCGAGTATGACCCGGCCACGCGACAGGGGTTGGTCGCCTTGCAACAGCTGGCGATTGAGGTGCTTCGGCTTGGTCTCCGGCTTGGCGATCCGTACGAGCGGAATGTCGTTGCGGGCATACTGGGACGGCGCGGTGATCCTGGCGGGCTCTTTGTTCTGGATGAAGCCTTACGGTCTGACCAGCCCATGCTGCGGCGCACGGCAGTCGACGTTCTTGGAGATATGGCGACACCGGATGCGGTCGGACTCCTACGCCGGCTGTACTACAAAGACTCGGAAGGCCAGCGTCTCGCCCTGTCGGGATTGCGGCGGACGCGGGATAGAACGGCACTGCTGCTGTATCTTGATGCTATCAGAAGCACGGACACGCGCATTAGGACTCAGGGGGCCGGAGGACTTGGAGAGTTGCGCTCTCGCGCTGCGCTTCCAGTTTTACAAACCTTACTCAAAACGGAAAAAGACCCCATCGGTGCGGCCACACTGGCCTGGTCTTTAGCTGCAGCGGGCGATCCGACGGGGCTTGCTTACCTCACTGCAAAATTGAGTGATAGCAGCGAACAAGTCCGCGACGCTATTGTCGGCCTGCTGGGTTCACTTGACGACCCCAGCGTCGTGCCCCTGCTGCGGACGGCGCTGCAAGCGGATTCCTCTGAGATGGTCCGCACTACGGCTGCGGCCTCACTGGCCCATTTCAAGGATGCAAGTGGACTGCCGCTCGTCCAGGAAGCTTTGGAGCATATCGATTTTCGTATTCGCCTGGCCGCGGCCATTTCCTTTACCCGTATGGACTATAGCATCGCCAAG
>CAXXHG010000019.1:0-58917 GCA_963666315.2 Binatia bacterium | reverse complement strand
TTTCGACGCGGATTGAATCTTTATCGCGTTGGTCTCCACTTCATGAAGGCGGTTCACCATCGCTTGTAGCGAGGTGTCATAAGAAGTGATGATTGTACAGAACCTGATTTAGGCTAGAACTTTTATGGGTACTTCTCTGCCTGGGTGGATTGGACTTCACTCGGGTGGCAAGAAAGATACTCTCGGACCTCAAGGTTCATTCGATCTGTCTCTGTCAGAAACCCCGAGACCGAAATACCACGACGAGTCCCGTCGCGTTTTACCTGCCAGTCTGTAATAGTAGCTTCTTCATCCCCAACAATACCAAGACGGCGCAGCCAAGTCAGGCAAGATCTGGCCGCCCCCAGTCACAACCGCATTTGCTAGCGATCAGGCAAGCAGGCTGAAAGGACCACCGGAAAGGAATAGATAGATGGCAAAACCAAAATTGTACGGTGTACCTGGTTCACGGGCGATACGCTCATTGTGGGCAATTGGAGACATTGGGATTGAGTACGAACACGTGCCTGTCAATTTGATGGACGAGTCACAAAGGGCCGAGTTTTTAGCCGTGAATCCCAACGGCCGGATTCCTGCTCTGCAGGATGGCGCCGTGACCTTGTTTGAATCTATGGCGATCAATCTATACCTGGCCAAGACGTATGGCGGGGATCTGTATCCTCGCGACCCGGCCGGTGAAGCGCAGGCATGGCAGTGGAGCGTGTGGGTGATGACCGAGATTGAAGCCGCACAGATGGACATCATGGCGCAGAAGCGTTTTGTGCCCGAGGAGAAACGAGATCCGAGTATCGTCGAGGCCGCGGAGAAGACCTTGGACCGCCCTTTGAAGGTGTTGGATGCAGCCTTAGCCAAGAATCCGTGGCTGGTGGGGAATGCTTTCAGCATTGCCGACCTCAATGTGGCCGGTGTCATGCTGATCCTCAGGATCGTCAAGTTCGATTACGCGGACTACCCAAACATCCAGTTCTGGCTCGATGCCTGCTATGCCCGGCCGTCGCTCAAACGCGCACAGCGTGTTGGGAAGTAGGCTACACCAGCCTACAATACCCAGTCATTTTCTGGCCTTACTCATTTTTTGTTTGGCTATGATTGGTTTTCGTAGGCTGTAGTACACGGACAAAAGGCGGACAATGACCGTCTCAGCCCTCTACAGGCGCCATCTCAAAACCGCTCCGAAACACTCCGCGCTTTCTCTCCGTCCATAGTCCCATTAATGGTCTCTTTCGGATCGAACGCCGCCTTATGCAGGCGGTTCAGTATCGGTTGTTTCGAGAGCAAGCGTTTGCTACCTGGCGAGGCGTGACAGCGGAGCCGATCGCTGCGTAAACAGAGCCCTGGTCTGCTTCACCTTGCGTGAGGTGTGCGCGTTGTTTCAATAACTTGACAATGCCCTCGCCAGTGGCTTGAATGCCGGCAAAAGGAGGGCCACCATGAGTTCCAATAAGACTGCCCGCCCGATCGCCCTACCAACGGAAGAGGAATTGCGCACGGCCGCGCAAGCGATATTTCTGGAAACGGACCGCGCTGATCTGGAATTCTATGCTGCTGCCATGGCAGGCCTAGTCGACGAATTTAATGCGCTGGAGGCGATGGACTCGCCCCGCTTGCCGGTTCGATATCCGCGCGCTCAAGGGTATCGCCCGAGCAGGGATGAAAACCGCTACGGTGCGTGGCAATGGAAGTGTCAAGTAAAGGGCGCGGCGACCGGCAAGCTGGCCGGTAAACGCGTTGTGATCAAGGACAATATCGGCGTCGCAGGCATGCCAATGTTGAATGGTTCAGCGCTTTACGAAGGCTATGTCGCAGACGAAGACGCGACGGTTGTCACGCGCATACTCGATGCCGGCGGTGAGGTGCTGGGGAAAGCAGTGTGCGAAAATTTCTGCTGTTCCGGCGGCAGCCATACTGCTGCCTCTGGCCCGGTACGCAATCCGCGTAATCCCGATTTTATGACCGGCGGATCGTCGAGCGGCTGCGCGGCCTTAATCGTCGCCGGCGAATGCGACATGGCGGTCGGCAGCGACCAGGGCGGATCGGTGCGGATTCCGAGTTCGTGGTCGGGCTGTGTCGGAATCAAGCCGACGCATGGCTTGGTTCCGTATACCGGTGCAGGACCAATCGAACAGAGCATCGATCACCTCGGTCCGATGGCCGCTTCGAGCCTCGATTGCGCGCTGCTGCTCGAAGTGATCGCGGGCTACGATGACAGCCGCGATCCGCGCCAGGTGGCCAGCCTGCAGAGTAAACCTTACAGCGAACTCGTGACCGAGGGTATCCACGGGCTGCGCATTGGCATCGTTGGCGAAGGATTCGGTGCCCCGGGATCGGAAGCCGACGTCGATGAAGCCGTCGCCTTGGCGGCCCGGAGCCTGGTCAAAGCCGGGGCTGTGGTTGAAGATATTTCGATTCCCGTACATGCCGAAGCCATGACTGTCATGTTTGCGAGTTCCGTCGATGGCACCTTGTCTACCTGGAGCGATCAGGGGCCGGCTGGCCCGAACCCGGGTGGCTACCACCCGCTCGGCGCGATTCGATTCTTTCAGGAGGCGCGTAAATCGCGGGCCGCAGACCTGCCGGACATGGCCAAAACCGTGATGTTGTTCGCGCATGTAATGCGCGCGCGCTATGGCAACTACTATTCGGCCAAGGCACAGAATCTGCTGCGCCCGATACGGGCAGCCTACGACGAGGCACTGAAAAATTGCGACCTGCTGATCATGCCAACGACAGTGATGAAAGCACACCCGATCCCATCAGCCGATGCATCACGCGAAGAGATCCTGGGGATGACGCTCGACATGATTGGCAACACCGCGCCATTTGATGGCACCAACCATCCATCGATGAGCGTACCGGTATGTCTGTCAGACGGCCTCCCGGTCGGGATGATGATCACTGGCCGCTGTGGTGAAGACGATGTTGTACTGCGAGCAGGGCATGCGTTTGAGATGTTGCGCGGACCGATTTAGCCGGTGATTGATCACCGCGTGTGAAAGCCGGCCGCGACTCAGGTCACCACTCACAAAATTATGACGAAACTCAGCCATGGATCCACACGGTGAGACTGAGGCCTGGACGTTCTAAAGACATAATACTGCTCCTTTCTCAATGTTCATAAGTATATGATGATATCCCAGCGGTTATCATAGCCCTCGGAGTTATGAATCTCGATTTGGCCGTCATGTCAACGCTCATATGATAGCCTCCTTGAGGAGGCCGCCATCCCCTGATTGAAATCGACCGGCTGATGGAATTTGGGAACAGATCGCAATGCTAGAAAAACCGACTCCGGAGTCGAGCGAGCGGTTGGAGGACAAATCGAGATGCGCCTTCCATGACACGCTTACTTCGGACTGGCTTGAGATCACGCATGGGAAAGGCGCATTCTTCTGGATCGTCTGCGACAAACATGTTGGCGACTTGGCGGCCCATCTGGGTGCCTAACACAATGCCATTGCCGCAGTACGAATTCGCCGCATACAGGCCAGGGGCAAGAGAGTAGAGGTGGGGGAGAATGTCGGTATTCATCGCAATCTGGCCAAAATGGACGTAGCGCCAGGCTGGAAGTTCTGCATTGGGAAAAATGCGCTTGAATTTGTTGGAAAATTGCGCGGCCACTTTTGCCGGCTCGAAAGAGGGAAAGGCAAGCGCGGCGGTACTGGTTCCAAGCCGCCCATCTGCATCGACGCGGAGGCTAAAAATGTTGGAATAGTCAACGTCGATAAAACCGCCATCCTTAGGCAGCAGTGAGGCGCCTTTATCTGACAGCGGATCAGTCGCAACAAACGCCAAGGTCCAGCGAATAAAGCTGTTCTGCAAACCCGGCCATAAACCTTGTTCATATGCATTCGTCGCCAAGAAGACCCGGTTGGCGACAACTGCGCCCCTAGAGGTTTGCAGCTGCCAACGATCTTGCTGCTGCTGAAGCGACTGCACCGGACTGTGGCCATAGACCTGAGCGCCACAGCTCTGAGCAGCACGGGCCACTCCCCGCACATACGATAACGGGTTGATCAGGCCACTATTCACCACGCGCATTCCGTGTTTATAGCGATCGGTCGGTATCACTTCAGCCAGCTGCGCAGCGTCGAGGATTTCAATCGGATGGTCGTACGCCGCCCATTCTTCGGCCTCAGCTTCGAGCGTCTCTCGCATGCGGTCAGTGAGGGACGCGTAGACATGACCCGTTGTTCGATAATCACACGCAATCTGATACCGCTGCGTCAGTTCATAAATGTAGCGACATGCTTCCGGGGCCAGGCGATTGAGGCGTTGCCCGCGCTCTTCACCAAACCATTTGACGATTTGTGACGGTGGTGTATGAAACCACCAGTTAGGACACACCCAGCCGGCACTACGCCCTGATGCTCCCCAGCCTGGCTCACCTGCATCCAACAGCGCAACACTCTTCCCTGCCTCGGCCAGATGGAGGGCAGCAGAGCAACCCGTGTATCCGGCCCCGACAACGGCGATCTCGACATCGACGTCTCCATCAAGCTGCGGGATATCTGGTGCGGATATCGCTGTTTCCAGCCAAACGCTTTTGTCTCGATTCTCCCACGCTGCGATATCCATAGGTGCACTCCAAAGAAGTTATAGAGACACTAACTTCATCCGCCACACACCGTGTGCCTCGCTACGATGTGGCTTTGACTCCCGTTCGGCCACGAGAAGTGTATTGCACGGCACACCGTCCGTTGCCGTTCTTCGCTTACTGTCGTCCCTGTTCTTAGGCACTTAGCCATCTTGCAGTCGTCTTTCAAGCATACCGGGTCTTTCATGAGCATCCGGACTTGGTAACGGCTCAGCAACCTCAGCGCGGCAGAGAGGCATGGAAAGCTCGTCTCTATCGCCGTGAAACTATGCTCCACATTGCAACATCATACTAGTCCTGATTAACCTGATGAAGATCGAATCAGTGCAAAAAATTGCGTGGCGTATGTGACTTGTTTCAACAACTTGAAAAACCCTGCAGAGTCGACTACCAGATGCATAGGGAGAGAGGAGTAGCCAATGAAAATCGGTCTTGGGCCGTACGGCATGCAGGCCCCCCCGGGGAGTGGCTTTAGCCACGTCCAGCTCTACCGCGAGATGCTGGAACAGATCGAAGTCGCCGAGGAGCTAGGCTACGATTCGGTCTGGCTCACCGAGCATCATTTTCTGCCGGACGGTTATCTGCCAGCGCTCCTGACCTGTGCGGCTGGGATGGCAACACGAACGAGCCGTATCAAAATCGGGCTCGGAGTAATCCTCTTGCCCCTCTACGATCCGATTCATCTGGCTGAAGAAGCAGCAGTTGTTGATCTGCTCTCAGAAGGACGACTGATCTTTGGAATTGCTCCAGGCTATCGGCCCGAGGAATTCGCGGGATTTCGTATTCCACGAGAAAAACGCGGCGCGCGCATGGAAGAAATCATGAACATCCTCATCCAGGCCTGGACCAACGAGCGCTTCTCGTTTGAGGGCAAATTTTATTCATACACAGACATGAGTGTGACTCCAAAGCCAGTCCAAACACCGCATCCACCCATCTGGATCGGCGCCTCGATTAAAGAAGGCGTTCGACGCGCCGCCCGGTATGGGGTACCGCTTTTGGCCTCGCCACGTCATCGTCTCGAGGAGCTTGAAGAGCATTACAACATGTACCAGGACTTTTGTGACTCATTAGGCACACAGTGCCCACTCAGGCCCGTCATGCGCGATGTATATGTGGCCGCGACAACCGAACAAGCGGAAGCGGAAGCCAGAGAGCACGTGGTCTATATTCATCGGGAATGGTACGGCGCCTGGTCGCAGTGGCGGCCGTTTACCACTGATCAGGGCAAACGGGTAGAAGACAAGGCTGAGGTGCAGTTTGATCAGATTCGGGGCCGTTTTATCATTGGGGACCCCGACACGGTGAGCCGGGAAATCGCACAGTATCAGCAGAGATTGGGAATGAATTACCTTATTGTCCGTATGCAGTTTCCCGGCCTGGCCCATGATAAGGCCCTTCAGTCCATGCGGTTATTTGCACAGGAGGTCATGCCCCGCTTTGCCGACTCCTGACAGGCGGGGGAGGTCAGCCGTCTACCATGATGTCTTCTTCCGATCTTCACGGCGCGTGTTTTGTCTGTAGCGGTCTGGATGAGCCTGAAAAAAACTCTGAAGGCAATCTGACCCGACGTCAGCTTTTAGTCCAAGGTGGTCTTGCTGGTGTTGCGTTTGGGGCTGCGAGTGTTCACGCCCCGTCACTACTATCGAGCCTGGATTAGCCTATTGTGCCATGCGTGCTGCGAGGTTCGTGGAGTGCCCCACGGGCACATAGTCCCTATGCAGGTCATCCTTACCGAATCGAACGCACGACGACTTCGCCCGTTTTGATACGCACCCGCACCTTGAGGGGCACGCCATGTTGCAATCGGACCTGATCTCCATACCCTGCATCTCCTCCAGCATCCAGAGCGCTGCATACAACGCCCGTTGCGGATGATCCTCATGGGCGATCGGGGCACCTAACGGTGCAAAGATGCCGTCCCCTAACGCCTGCGTCACATGGCTATCGTACCGGTGTACGGCATCCATCATCAGCTGCAGGGCCCCCCGGGATTCCATGGCTTGTTGTTCGGCCCGGATACCTTCGGCTAAGTGTTGGCGAGTCTACGTTGAGGGGGCTAGTTAAGGGGGAGTGGTTCCATCGCCTATCCAGACGAGCATCTTGCCGTCTTTATCAGCCGCAGCTTCTAGGGTGTCGATGAGTTCTTCTTTGAGATCTTCCAGCGCCTCTGCGTCGAGCGCAAACTCACGCGTCAAAGCCCCGGTACGACACCCGCCCTTTGCGTTTGAGCAACTCGCCGGCCTGATCCACTATCTCCGAGAATTTCACCGCTGGGACTCCCCCTGACCCTGGGGAGATAAGAGCAGGAAATAGGCAGAAGGACAACTCAATTCGCAGAGGAAAGGGAAGCTGAATACGCTGAACTACGCACTTTTCGATAACCAACAGCCATCACTACAGCCACCAGCCGATTCAGGACTGAAATGGAGCGAAGGAAGAACTCGCTAAACTACTGAAAGGAAAGGAGAAAAGGAGTGGAGCCGATGAGAATTGAACTCACGACCTCTTGAATGCCATTCAAGTGTCGGCTGCGACACCTGCCTACACCAGCCTAACATACCCAGTCATTTTCGTGCCCTAGTCGATTTTTGTTGGACTATGATTGGTTTTCTTATGCTACAGTACACGGACAAAAGGCGGACAATGGTCGTCTTTGCTGCCCAGACGCACTGATTCAAATCTCCCGGACAAGCCTCTCAGTTTCTCTCCGTCCATAGCCCGATCCATGATCGCTTTTGGATCAGACGCTATCTGATGATCACGGCCCCGTACGAAAGGATCTCGAATTTCCGACCGGCAGTGCGATAGACATAGGCCTTGTCCCAGGGATCTGCGAGAATCTTTTTCTTGACATACGGACCATCCCATCTCCTCACGCCGGAGGGGTCTTGGCGGAGGGCTTCAAGTCCTTCGTCCTCTGTTGGATAGCGGCCAACATCTAATTTGAAAATTTCAACGGCGCGGGCAACCGTTGCCGGGGGAGCCGCCGAGGTAGACGTTCAGCGCTACCTCGGGCACCGAGACGGAAAGAGCCTGAAACGGTACGTCATCGCTGCCAGTCAAAGGTTTGGGACGATTCAGGCGCTCGGCTTGGAGGGAGGTAGTTGACTGAACCGGTACTTATCGGACCTGCCGAAAACGCAGCTTTTCCTTCCTATGCCCTGCTCGGGCGCCTCATTCCAACCCATAGCACCTCGCTGCATTCTCGCCGAACACTTTCCGTTGCACGCTTTCGGGCAGGCCCTCCAAGCTTTCCCGCAATTCTTTTGCGCTGTCTGGTCCCTCGCAATCGAAATGCGGATAATCCGACGCCCACATCAGGACGTCTTCCATACCCAATGCCTCAATCATTTTGAATGCAACATCATCGGATTCACACGCCAGAAAGCACTGCCGCTGGAAATATTCGCTGGGTTTGAGGCTTAGGGGTGGCAGCATCCGGCCGAGTATGCCATGAAAATCATCGAGGCGAGCCAACCAATATGGGAGCCACCCACCTCCTGTCTCCACGATGGCTATGCGCAAACGAGGGTATTGCTCGAGTACGCCACCACAGATCAGATCCATGCACGCCATCTGTTGCTCGAAGGGATGTGCAATCACCATGCGCCGAAAGAAGTCTGGATAGCGCTCAAATCCGACGGTAGGCATGTCCCCGGTTACCGAACTATGGAGTCCGACCGTGCAATCCAGCTCTTGGGCCTCGGCCCAGAACGGTCCGTACGCCGGATCGCTCAATCTGCGATCCTTGTACGGGTTGGGGCGAATCATAACGGCTTTCACTCCCAGCTCGGTTACAACTCGGCGCATCTCCTTCACTGCTTCATCGACGCCCTGGAGAGGAACAGGCGCAACGTTGTAGAGTCGGTCGGGATAGGGCTGGCAGAAATCCGCCATCCAATTGTTGTACCCGCGACAGGCTGCAGCAGCAAGCTGAGGATCGCTAAGGCTTCCAAAGAACAAACCGAGGGTAGGGTAGAGCATCGTCACGTCGACTCCGACAGCATCCATCTCTTTGATTCGTACATGAGGGTCGTAGCTCGCAGGCCGCATATCATCCCACGTTAGGCTGCGAGCTCGTTCGGCTTCGGTCAGCCCACCCGGGGTGCACAATCCGACAATCGACTTGGGATTAGAAGTATTGATCTGGACCCAATCCCGTCCACCGGCATCGGTAAATACCTGTTCCGGCCACTGGTCGGGATTGACCTTGCCGAGAGCATCCTTGGGTATCAGCTCGTGATCGGCCGGGTCCGCATACTCCTGCCACAATGCCACCGGTTCGACGACATGGGCGTCGGAGTCAATCGTGATTGTCATGTGCCCCTCCTTAGCGTCCAATCTCTCGTAGAGTGCGCCATAGTGATGAGTATCCCCTATCATGCTGGGCGGCACCGTCAAGGCCGCGTTCCGGTACCGCGCCGCGAAGCTCTACGCGTGGTATTGTCAAGTTGTTGGTCCCTTGCGAAGTGATGCGGGGGGCGCAGTAACCACAGGATGGTACTGTCAACTTATCGAGGGACTTGCCAACCATCAATGTCCTGTGTCGTAACAGGGGCATAAATTCTCGTAGCACAGGTCTGTATAGAAAACACCGCTTTTCGCCTGAGATTATTGCCCACGCCGTCTGGTTGTATCATCGCTTTAGCCTCAGCTTCCGCGAGGTCGAAGAGTTGTTAGCCGAGCGCGGCGTGATCGTCAGTTATGAAGCGGTCCGTCAGCCGTAGGCCGGAGGAGTGGTCCGTTGCGGGCTCCACAGCGTCAGCCACAGAGCAAGCAAAAAGGTGAGTCCTACGCCCTTCCCCTTGCTACAACCCTCGCGGTTGGTCGGCGGGCGTAGTTGCGGCAGGCCCACGCGATCTCCAGGCTGCAGCCTGTTGTGAAAATTCGCGGGACTTTCACGGGGATTCGGGGGGAATGGGTGTACTATCCGGGACCGTAGAGGCGCTTGTCATGCCGCCAAGTCTAAAAGAAGCCACATTTTCCAGCTGCCTAAAGGGCTCTATATATCGCGAGCACTCTAGTTGAAGATATTCTCTCATGGTGACCATATGGTGACCATACCACCGGACGTGGCGTAGTAGAGAGGCGATAACAACGAAAAACCCCCTGCAAAAGCAGGGGGTTAGAGGAGGCCACCCATCGGAGTCGAACCGACGACCTACTGATTACGAATTCTTTCGCAATCTATGAAAATTCAATAACTTAGCGGACTTGCGGTGCGCAAAACCGTGCAAAGTCGTGCATAATGGCCCGTAAAACGGACCCAGGACGGACCCATACAGGCAGTGATATTTCCATATATCAGGAGTCCCTCAAATAGGGATCAGGGGGGGACAACGAAGCTCCCCCTTGATCTCGCGCACGATCTGCTTAAATGGGGAGAGAGGTTTGCCACACGGTATTGGAAGAAATTCCGGGACGCGGAAGCCGTACAGAGCGAATCACTCTCAGCGCATCGGCTTCCACGGATTTGTAAGATTCTTACCGCCGCCCGGGCCGTAACTATTACCGCCACCGGGCCCATAACTCCGACCACCACCAGGGCCGTGGCTCTCGCCGCCGCCAGGACCGTAGCTTTTACCGCCGCCCGGGCCGTAGGACTTCGAGCCGCCCGGGCCGTACGGGTTGGTCTCTCTGGTGCCGTAGGTATAACCGGGCTGCGGCTTCTCGTAGTTCTTCCAACCGTGTTGGTACTGAGCGTGCGCAAACGTCGCGGACGCTACGATAAAGACAACCGCCAAAGACAACCTCTTCATTTCGCCCTCCATTAGTCCTTGGAACTATCTTCCCGACAACCGCCCAGCCTTTTGTTCTGGGACCCTTTTATCGGTGATGAGCAAGGCCTACAAGCTCGAATGACGCCTCAACGAAACCGTATCTTAATGTGATGACCCGAGATGACAGCACGTTTGAGTGGACTTGAAGCCGATTCCTGCCCAGGACCGACACGATGCCAATATGCAGGCCGTGGTTTCTGGCGAGACCGTCAAGTGCAGTCTTGAGTCCCGGCGATGGTGGGCCGTCAAACGCCAGCCAAAGTCCAATCTGTTGGGGCTTAAGTATTCGTCCCTTTTTGAGTTCCTGCCAGGCAAGATCGGGAGGGCTTATGCCGCCGGTCAAAGTCTTCAGCCCCTTCCGTGTCGCACTCCGGGCTACCAGGGGAGTGCTGCTCGCGAATTGTTGCAGTAGGTTGAGGCCATGCGTACCCAGAGCCAAGGCCCCCGCGTAATACCATAATAATTGCCCGATGACCTTCGCTCTTGCGTCCGGCGACTTTCCCAGTTTCGCTTCGACCAGGACAAGGCGATGTGGACCGCATCTGGGCAATAGCATGAGGTCGACCTCACCAAAGCCTCGCCCCATGCGTACCCGCCGAATACAGAGTGCATCGGCATAACCCAACTGGTCGCGGTTGCGGATGATGTTGTTCTCAATGACACTTTCTGTCGCAGCCATAAAAGCCTTCTCTCTTTCATAGAGCGGACCGTACAGTCTAAAAAGGGTACCGCACCACCGTTAACATGTGAAGTTGTCGGGCCCTACTTCTTCCTCGGTACGTCCAACCCGTTGGCGGTTCGATGGGTCCTGAACTAGTTTGCGCCCGTAACCTCTGATCCGGGTGACATAGTCATAACCGTCGTCAAACTCCTATGGTGGTGTCGTTTCGTTTTTACTTTCGATCAGGATTGGGCGCCTTGTCCTTTCACGCGTGACTGATCTTCTGCGAGCCAAGATTTTATTACGTCATGCGGCGTTGTTGAAGTATCGAGAATAAAATGATTCTGGTTAGAATGAGATTGGCTCGACGGGCGGCTCCGTGGCTTGTCCTCATGAAGAACGGATTGTTGGTTACGTGTTATCGGTGCGATAGTCCGCAGAGAAGTTTGCGCCGATTTAAGTCTCCACGACAGGTTCAACGCTTTCTCTCGGTACACAGCCCCATCAACAATCTCTTTCGGATCGGACGCCATCTCATGAAGGCCATCCATTATCGGCTGTTTCGAGATCGAGCGTTTATAACCTGGCGACATGTGACGGCAGCAGGTCTGGAAGTAGCGTAAGGGGACGCTCCATTCAGCCTCACACTACGTGAAGTGCGTGTTCGTTTCGGTAACTTGACAGAACCGCTCTTCCCGCTCATCACCGAACTGTGCAGACAAGGCCACTTGTCTGCCGTGAAGCGGGGGCCATGGCATGCCAGCCGGAAATCATCTGAGAAGCTCGGAGATGTAGGAACGACGAAACCGTCACTACTGCTGCCGGAACCTGACAAAATAGGACGTGGCGAGTTTGACGAGGAAATGGAGTGAGTCGTTAGCCCGTAAATTTTGACCAAAGTACAAGCCTCCGTCGCCAGGCTCTGCCTTTTACCGGGCTGTTGCAGTTTGCTTATCAAACACGAGGTGGCCAGCTGCATTCTGGGCATCGATAAGGGTCACAAGCGACCCAGGTAGCAACAATTGCCGTTCTTGCGGGAATTTCTCACGATATAGATGCGGACGAAGGAAGAACTCTTCTGGAGTGAACACCGTGGCGAGGGTCTTCATCGGCACGGGAAACCATACCCGCCGCATGAAATCGGGGTGGAAAAACGTATTCATATCTTCCTCTGACCACCGCTGCACCCTATGGCCGTCATGCACCGCGTAGGCCAGGAAGTCTAGCTGAACGTTCCACCATACTGTGATGATGTTGTGATAGCCTCGCTCTTTGAGCGCCGGGTTGAGTAGGGTCGCTAAACGTACTTCTGCAGCCAGCAGTTTACCGTCCGGTCCGTACTGCTCGGTACGCAGTGGATAGAAATACTGCTGGTCAACCCAGTACAAGATGCGGGGCGCATAATAATCGGGGACCCAATCCTCTCTGGCACGCGCTTCCAGAAGGTAGCATTTGACCCCACCGTTGGGTTCGTAGTGCGCATATTCCTCACCCATGAGCTGAAAGGAATCAGTCGCTACGTCGGAGAAAGACCCGTCGCCAGTCTGCAACGTGATCGATGTGCGAGTACGTGGGAAACGGACCGTTTCCGTGAGTACGTCGGTCCCGATAACGCGCCACGAAAATTCCCACGCGTCCCGTCCTAGGAAGTCGTCAAACGTGATGGGCTGGTCTGGAAATCGGTCTTGGCGGCGGGGTTGGGGAAAGCGCCGGACCCGACGAAGGATTGGCGAGTAGCCAAACATGTCCGTTTTCTTGGAAAACTGCTTGTCTGTCCGGCTATGGCTCATCAACATCTGGTTGCCTAGATTTTCGGGGGGAGCGGTATCCTGCGACAGCCATCGGGCATATACCTCGCCCGGCTTCGCTGAGAGGTAGCCTTCCAACCCCTCCGGTTGCTCATGGCGCACCAGTACCGTCGTCTTCCCATTGAAGAGATAGCCACTCGGCATGATGGAAGCGAAGTCTTCAATCTGGGAACAATTCCAGCGTGGCATATGTGGGAATTCCATAGCCCGATAGCCCATCTCCTCCGCAGTATAGGGTGGCGAGAAAGGATAGGGTTCGGCCGGAAGGTAGGGCATCTGTCCGTCTCGGGGGGTGTCCGCCGACAAATCGATTCTTTCGAGCGCTTCTTCTGGGAGTTCCGACAGCAATCGCCACGTCCGGCTGGACTCGTCTCCGGCAGAAGAGGCCAGGTGAGGCCACGTTACAAAGGACACGGCTGCGAAAAACAACAGTAGACAAACTCGGCCCCCCCGCATTTTTGCTATTACAACAGTGGAGCGCTTGATCCTGAAGGGGACATCTCTCGTGTAGCTCGACCGTGTGTTGGTCAGAGGCATGGAGTTCCTTTCGATTATCAAGGGCCTGCGCCCGAAACGTATCCAGCAGGGTCGTTGTATCATCGTCCGTTAACGAGACTAGTCGAGGCGTGCCAGGGGTACTGTCAACTTAACGAGGGGCGCCCGGGTTACTGTGGAGGGCAGTCACAAGGAGGCATATGGTGAAGAACCATCGCATTATCGTGTCCTAGCGCACGTAGGGCGGCCTGGGCAAGACACTACATTGATATTTGTTGGTTCATAGTGGACGACGGAACCCGGAGGATTGTCCGCTTCCCTCCGAACAACACAGGGAGCAACGTCCTGGATAGTAGGCAACTTGGTATTCCACGTGCGGCGCCTGTTCCTGGTGCATCCATGAAGGAGCTCCCTTGTTTGGCAAAGGGTGGTTTGACGCCTCACAAAGCGATTTCGCGATCCGTCGGGTATCAATTAATCTCGTCAATATTCCTATAACCCTAGAGCTTTTCGAATACCGATCACTCCGCCGGTGTAGACGCCTCTGATAATTTTTTCGGCCTCTTCTGCAGGTCCAACAGCATTGAAAGTGCTCTGCCAGTCGATCTGACATTTATTCTTATCAATCGCTGTAACCTTTGTGGTGGCCAAGTAGTCTCGTACCGGTATAGAGCACTCCCCCAAGATTGAATAACTAAAGCGGTAAGCTTGTCCTTCGAAGGTTTCGAGCCTCTCCTGGATTTTCTCACCGTCCGCCAGGGTTATTATTCGGACGGAGCCAGGGGTGTCGCCATTGCACTCGCACTTGGTGATGAACCTCGGATCGGCGAACTTCTGGATGCCACCAAAATCTGAAATTAAGTCCCATACCTTCTTAGCAGGTGCTGCAACTTCTTCTTGGACATTGACGCTTGCCATTTGAGACTCCTTACGTGGTTTATAGTGATTAGCATAAAATTACACTTATGTGAGTTTCTCCGAAAGGCCCGAATTACCGAGGATCGGGTAACTGTCCTCGCGGTCATTATCGAAGGTTATCGCCGAGCGCGCTGAGACAGTCTCTAAAAGACGACGCCCGACAATCAAAGCAAAAATCGCTTACCGTACGAAGTAGCAAAACTCTATGCGCGTATGCGGACGGCAAGCGGACGCCAAGTGTCGCATGCCCTCACGGGGGGACGGTGGCTCGAACACGAAAGACCTGCGGGCCACTGTAGGCCCTGTGTAGTGTAAGCCGGCGAAACAAATGGAGGCTGCGCCGTGGAAAGTGCAACGGAAACCGCCCGGGAAGGAGGGACCCCGGGCGGTGAGTCGGCGCGCCTCTGCAGAGTCTGCGCCATCACAGTGTGAACATGGTTGGGCTAGGGAAGAGTTTCATTCCCTTGATCGGCGACATTCAGAAATCCCCCGCTGACCGAGGACGCTACCCCGCTCGCCGTGTTGGCCTGGCCTCCGCTCACCGAGGACAAGTCCCCGCTCGCCGTGTTGCCCGCGCCTCCGCTGACCGAGGACACGTACTCGCTCGCCTCATTTGCATATCCTCCGCTCACCGAGGACCCCCACCCGCTCGCGACATTCTCCTGTCCCCCGGTTACTGCGGCACCGTGCCCGGCGATTGTGTTACTGATGCCAGTCACGAGACCACCC
The DNA here is from genome assembly GCA_963666315.2 of Binatia bacterium. GTDB lineage: Bacteria > Desulfobacterota > Binatia > Bin18 > Bin18 > Bin18. The sequence continues at coordinate 43,929 of CAXXHG010000019.1, read as the reverse complement.
AGATTCGTGTAAGTATGAAACGCCCCAACAATCACATTATGGGAGCCCGTCTTTTCGCTTCCATCTGGGTGGTGTTCATTATAACCGACAATAAGATTGCCGAGGCCATTTGGATTAGTCGTGAACGTGGACGCGGTCCCGTCTTGTACATGCAAATTACAAGCATCAACGTACAGGTCAGTCCCGACTTGATACAGGCAGTCCATCGCGTCTTGTTTGGTCTCTAACGCGGCCTCTAACACTGCCACTTTCGATTGCAGCGCTTTTAACGGGGTCACTTGCAATTGCAGCGCTTTTAACGCGCTCACTTCCGATTGCAGCGAAGTGAACCGAGAAACAAGGTCTCTCAAAACTCTACTATCGTCAGCCGCCACATTTCCGACGCTACCCGACAGGGTTATCATCACCATCGCTGACAGGGTGTGCTTCATCATAGGGTCCTCCTTATCCCGCCCAGTCAATTGCTGTGTCTCACAGTATGGGCGGGATACTAAGGAATACAGCACGAACCGTGCCACCCGCTCCGGGATGAGCACGCTCTTTCTGTATTTCTAGTGATTTCAAGATGTTACCGCGTTGGACCGCCGTGGAGGCCGACGGACAGGTGCTTAGTGGTCTCATGCATAGCGACCGTTCTGATATATCGCTCTGATGCGTTATGGCGAAATGATATGGCCGCTAGAAGTCGCCAATCAGCGCGGCGGTAGGGGTATTTCGATAGTCGTGTGGGGAGCCGGCGGCCACCACCAAGACCCCCCCAGTCCTTATTGAGGGGTATCGGCCTAGCGCAGAGTGGGTCACTCCTAGGGAGCTGAGAGCTAAGCCTTCGTTCCCCCGATCCTGTACCTCCCGTGCAATCGTCAAGGCCTGGGTAAGGTATTCGATTGCCCTGGGGAACTGCCTCAGCGCTTCGTAGGCCGCTCCCAGGTTGTTCAGCAGTGCGACCTCCTCGGCCCGATTTTGCACCTCCCGTGCAATCGTCAAGGCCTGCTCGTAGTACTCGATTGCCTGGGGGTACTGGCTCAGTGCGTAAGAGGCCTGGCCGAGACAATTGGGACAACAAAAGCGCTTGCACGACACTGGGCCGCTGATAAATTCCTTGAGGATAACGAGACACTCGAACCAGGGGATTACAAGAAGGCGCAGAATGCGATGGGGACGGATCGGGGCCATCAAGCCCCGCTCGCAGCGTTCGCCGGCACAGTCTTCCGGCGGTCAACCAATATCCTGTCAAACATCACACCGCAGAAATCGGCGCTCAATCGAGGCGCCTGGAAAAACCTTGAGACGGCTGTGCGTGGCCTCGCTTATACCGCGAAAGAGATCTACGTCGTCACCGGGCCTCTGTACGACCCGAACGAGAATCAAATGACGCTCCCTCGGAGTGATGAGCCGCACACTGTGCCCACTGCCTATTGGCAAGTGCTATGGACCAAGGGAGGGGCGATGACAGCCTTTGTTTTTGATCCTAGGAAATCTCTTTGAGGTGGAAGAGGAGAAGTAGGATGCACTGGAAAGATTGGCTAGTCGTAGCCTTGGTGAGCCTAGTCGGGTGGCTCGCATGGCTGGGGATACAAACAAACAGCCTGCAAACAAACAGCCTGGGAACGGGAGCACCCACAATGATCATGGTCGATGCGGGTTTATTCAGGGGGGAGAACGAATTAAGGTGTTATCAAATAGGGCCAGCCGGAGTTTATTCATGCCCGGAGGGATTGCACATGAGATACGGTAAAAAGGACAATACGCTCCTCATTTCTGTAGATCCATGGGTTATCGCTCAGGATAAGGCAGGCACAGATCTCGTTGATATCTTTGGCATATCCCGATGTCTGCTCCGAGAGGCTATCCGTGAGAGTGATGTCAATTTCAGGGAGTGGCAAGCCTGTGAAGTGCAACGAGTAAACTGCCAGCGAGCAAAGGATGTAGAAGCTCATCATCCGGTGCTCCGTGCCCCTGCTCGCATTGACTCTCTCCCTGATGATCTCTTCTGCAATGATGTCAACGTCACACGAAAGAATTGGCGAAGTAAAGTCCCGGCAACAACGATGAACATGGACCCATAGGAGAAGAGTATGGAGGAAGACTACACAGTAATAGTCCCCAACGAGCTGGTCGAAGAACGCGAGACTATCGCAAAGCTGTTGCATGACTATGAAATCAGCAATGTATCGACATACATTGGAGCAGGTGAACTGAGCCCAGAAGGACTCTTTTGAGCAGTTAACGTAAAGTGGACGTGCTGTCGATCACGCGGGACGCCGCGTCCGTATTCATACAGCAATCCGAGGTTATAGTGCGCTTCCACGTTTTCGTGGTAAGCGGCCTTAACGGGCGGTGAGGATTGAAACCCTAGAAGCCCCTCATATCGAGTGGCTGTTGTGAAAATTCGCGGAACTTTCACGGGGATTCGGGGGGAATGGAGAGAACTGGGTGTACTATCCGGGACCGTAGAGGCTCTTTTCTCGATGCCGCAAAGTCTAATAGAAAGCCACATTTTCCAGCTGCCTAAAGGGCTCTACATATCGCGAGCACTCTAGTTGAAGATATCCTCTCGTGGTGACCATATGGTGACCACGCCGTCAGACTTAGCGTAGTACAGAGGCGATAACAAGAAAAATCCCCCGCAAACAAAAGGGGGTAAAGGAGGCCACCCATCGGAGTCGAACCGACGACCTGCTGATTACGAATTCTCCCCGAGTTGTGGAAAATCAATGACTTAGCGGACTTAACTATGCAGGATCGCGCATAGTGCTGCACGATCCGCACCCTATCCGCAACCATGCAAACTGTGACACAAGATGGGGGGGGAGGGTCGAACCCCGGTAGGGGGTCGCCGTACCGGTACTACTGAGGCCCGAGAAATTTATTCATTTTTTCTGGGATTTCGTGCGTTGAGGCCAGGTGAAGTCGCCGCGTTTGTTGTGTCGTTTGACGAAGGCCATTGTTCGATAACTGGTGGTGACCTTGTCAGCCCTTATTCTGTGCTCTTAAAAGCTGTGAAAGCGCATTCGTCACTTCGGCGTCGTCCTTTAGCACTTGCGCGAGGCGATCCGAGAATTCGACTAGAGCCACCCGAACGATCCTCGCGGATTCAAGACACTGTTCGTCGGTCCGACCGTGAAGTCCAATACTGAGAGCTTTGTGTAGCAGGGTCAAGGGATTATGCGCGCGTATAAGCAGGACTTCTGGTAATGCATCCTTAACCAATTCCATCGCTTTACGAAATTGAGCCTCTTTCTTTGCCGCCTCGAGAGTAGCGATTCTCGTCGGTTTGGCGTGCCAATGAGTGACGGCACCACCGTTCGTTTACCGCGTCTGGTCGGTATGGGTATTGCCCAAGATATGCTGATCACTGGCCGCGCCGTCCAGGCCGAAGAGGCGTTGCGGATGGGTTTGATCACCCGCCTCATCGAAGCAGGCACCGTATTAGATGCAGCGATCGTGCTTAGCAAGCAGATCGTGGCTCTGCCGCTGGTCGGCCTAATCTCCGATCGGCGTGCCGCCTATGATCAGGCCGGTCTTTCTTTGACCGAGGCGTTCGCCCAAGAAATTGCCTTGGCCGAAACTGCCAAAGCGACCGACGCACAGTCTGGTGCAGCCCGATTCGCAGCTGGCGTTGTCCGGCACGGCCGCTTTGGCCAAGATGACAAAAGATGACTAGACGAGCAGTCCTAAAAGCAATTTCTTACACACACACTTCGGAAGCCGGACCTTGCTTCCTAAACTGCTTTCCTTCTCGCATCCCAGACAAAGCCGAGCGCGTCCAGCCGCTTGATCCGTTCGGCAGCCAGGGTGTCTTTTCCACTTCGTTGGTGGGCAACCCAACTGCCCAATCTGTACCCAGACGGAGTTGTATGCCGGGCGGGCACGAGCCAGTCGCTGTGCTCTTGGTGATAGACTTGCAGGGCGGCGTAGCCTTGGACATCCGCACTGAGGATCGCAGCAAGTTTACGTGTAACGGGGGTGTTGGCCATAAGGTCACGTCTGGAGCGGGAATACCAAGTCGTTGGGATTGTAGGGGGAGCAGTGTGTCATGACAACTGGTCCAGCAGGGCCTTCGCGTCCTTCAAGTCCGCCGTGTCAAAGCCTTGGGTAAACCAATTATAGACCGGTGCGAGTACGTCGCGGGCTTCTGCTACTTTCCCCTGCCCCTGCCGAAGCCGCGCCAGGCTGGTGGCGGCGCGTAGTTCCCAGGATTTGGCCCGGAAGCAGCTTATCGCCTCCACTGCTTCTCGAAAAATACCCGCCCCTCTACCGTCACTTTGCCCGTTAGTAGCATTTTAGTCCGTGAACTCCAGCTGTGGGTTTCCACCCGAATACTGCCTGCCCCCGGTAACTCTAGACTGATCGTGGTCTCTCCGTCGAGCTTCGCTCCATCGGGCCTATCGTCCGCGACGCTCGCTGTAGCAGTCCGCTTCATGTGAAAGGACCCACCGCTGGGCAGAGCAATCTTTTGCTCTGAGCCGGTCATCATGGACATTGTGCCAGTCGCCACGTCCTGCTCAATCTTCCATTGTGGCACGCCGTCTACACGCCACGGGGCCCGATTAATGCTCAGGTCTGGACGGGCGATGGCCGGATCAGGCAGCGCCGTTGCTGCGACTGGCACGACCGGGATGCGCACCGACGAGGCCTGGTCTTGGCTGAAAAAGACGCGAATTTCGGGGTTCGTACGCGTCGGCCAGATACGCGGAAAATCAGCACACGCGACGCTCAGACGCACGCGATAGCCCTGTGGAATATAGTAAGATGTCGCCCAAAGTCGAAGGCGAAACCTCTCCACGACCCCTGGCTGCAATGGCTGTGCACGCTCGTGCGACTGGGCGTGACTGCCATTGAGCCAGCCTGAAGTGATGAGCGCAGAACTCCCGTCTGGCCCGACGGCGCTCAACTTGGCAACCAGATTTACCTCTTGGCCATTCTCTAATGCAGCATACAAGGTGACTTCAGGCGATCCCGATATCTCTATATCTTCGTCCAAGGGAGCGGTCGTATACGTCAAGGACCGGAGATCGTCTGGCCCTTGGTCCAGCGGAAGTCCCAGCCCAAGGCCAGTCGGGTCCCACAGCCCGGCCTGCATGCCTACGCTGGGGATGCCCCGATATGCATGCTCTCCCTCTACCTGCGGCGGACTGTCAGTTAAGGCGCTTGCGTCTGCCAGAAATAATGTGTGCGTCTCCGTCCGCGCAATCGGCCACTCATTCTCATGCTTCCACGTCTGACTACCCTGTACAAAAAGGGTGACTGGGGGTTCGTCCATGATGTCGTTCGGCTCGCCTTTCAGCCAGTGGTCCCACCAACGCCGCATCTCATAGAGATAATCGACTTGTTCAAAAAGGGAAACATCGGGTGGGGTATGCATCCACGGACCCATAAGCAGCTTCTTCGGCCCGGACAACTGTGGGTACAGATTGGGCATACATTCTGGGAAAATGTCCCGCCAGCCGCCGATTAAAAAGGTCGGAACAGTGATGCGGTTAATAGCGATCACTCGGGATTGCCAGTATTCATCGTGGTCAGGATGCTCCTGCCAAGGAAAGATGTAGGGGTCTCCGTGTTCTAAGTGCTCCTGCCACACCTCATACCAGCGTCCATCCGGATCCTGATACGTGGGCGGCATGAGATTCATGGCCAGCATAAACGAACCCCACGCGCCAAAGGCGCCCATACAGTTCAGGCACCCGCCCGGATAAATAAAGTCGTGGTAAATATCTGAACTGGCATAAATGGGGACGATAGCCTTTAAGTGGGGGGGATGCTCAGCCGCGATTTCGAGAGACGTAATCCCACCATATGAAACGCCCCAGACACCAACGTTGCCGTCACACCATGACTGCTTGGCCGCCCACTCGACAATAGCAGCGCCATCGAGATTTTCTCGCGCATCCATTGCCTCCCACGCCACACCGCTAGAGCCGCCCAAGCCGCGAAAATCTACGAGCAAATTGGCATAGCCTCGCTGTGTGAAGTAGCGACGTGGATGCTCACAAAACGAGCCGATCAAATCGTCTTTATGATACGGGTAGTAGCTGATCAGGACGGGACAAGGGCCCGCGGCGACGGGAAGATACAGATCCGCAGCCAGCGACGCCCCATCAGCCAGCGGGATCAACAGGTTTCGCTGCTCCTGGACTTCGTACAACTGCTCCATAACCCTCTCCTTTTTCAGCGAGCTGCTAGTGCTGGCTGGGCGCCCATGGGCCGATCCCGGCAAAACGGGTTGACGTGATGCGGGTAATGTAGCCAGGATTGGTGCGATACGGCTCAGGGGGAAACTCTACCTCAGGCCCGAGATAGATGTGCGCCAAGCGCTGCAGCAGTACCGCTGGCCCGTCCTCTGTAATCCGAGCGTTCCCGTAGACCACGAGGTATTCCAGCAACCCCATCGCGTTCATGCCTTGGCCGAGCAGGGAGAGAGCCACTCTCGCATCTTGGCGAATATTCTTGACCTTTTGCCACACGCCCATATGGCCCATCACAAATTCGTCCTCTTCAATGCCGACCCCGACGACCGAGACTTGCGGGCTCCCGTCGGGATTGAGCGTCGTCAGATGGGCATGCGGGCGTGTCGCAACTAACGCGTGAATAGATTCCGGTAGGGTCATGCATCCCTCCTCAGACGCGGGCTGGCTTGATCGATAATCTCGGAAAACTTCACGGTCTGGACTCCTCATTGTGGACTGGAGAGATAAGAGCAGGAAATGAGGTGAAGGACAACTCAGCGCAGAAAGGAATACGAAACTGAGTGCGCTCACTTACGCTGTATTTCGATAACCAACAGCCATCACTACAGCCACCAGCCGATTCGGGGCAGAAATGAGCCGAAGGAAGAACTCGCTAAGCTATTGAAAAGGAAGGAGAAAAGGAGTGGAGCCGATGAGAATTGAACTCACGACCTCTTGAATGCCATTCAAGCGCTCTCCCAACTGAGCTACGGCCCCACAAAATGGAACAGGCGGGCACAGGGGTTGGAAAACGAGAAAATAGTGCCACGTTCTCCCGGATGCGTCAACTCACAGACGGCCCTATTGCGGGGCAATGGCAACGCCGAACGGTTTATCACCAACCTCAATCGTGGTGACAATGGCCCGCCGCAATGTACTAAAGACCTGCACGACCTCACCTTCGTCTGAGCGAGATCCAAACAGCGCGATATAACCCCGCAAGCCATTCGGCGTAATCGCAATGCCATACGGTTCGTTATTAACGGCATTGAATCTTGGGTTAAAGGCGACATTAAAGGACGGCCCACTCGGATCAGCTGCATCATCTGTAATCACGGATACGGTCGCATCCAGGAAATTAGTAACGTAGGCATCAGGGGCCCCGTTCTTGACGATTTCTAGGGCGCTGTCCGGGAGAAAGGCCACACCCACAGGTTGCACGCCGACTTGTAGCGATTGTACGCCTTCTTCTTCCGGATCAGAATCCAGCACCGTATTGGTTGCCGTGTCTATGATCGAGAGGGTATTGGCGTTGGCTTCGACATCTTCCGGCTCGAGATCGCCAAAGTTCGTGACATACACGCGCGTTCCGTCTGGACTCACCGCAACACCGACCGGTCCCTGCCCCACGACAATCGGATCGGGAAGTGGCGTATTCGTTGTGAGATCGATGACGGTTACATTGTCGTCGCCAAAATTCGTCACATACGCCCAGAGCCCGTCGGGGGTGACGGCAATCGATTCCGGCTGTCTGCCTACGGCAATAGTTGTTTCCTGGGTGCGCGTGGCCGTGTTCAGCACCGACACGTTGTTATCATGAACGTTCACTACATAGGCTTTTGTGCCATCCGCCCCGAACGCGACCCCCTGAGGTTCGTCGCCCACCGGAATGGTTGCCACAACAGTTTTTTGGACGGTATCGATCACCGAGACATTGTTATCGCCGCTATTCACCACGTATGCTTCAGACCCATCCGGACTGACTGCAATACCACGCGGACGGTCGCCAACTGGAATGACCGTGGTCACTTCGTTTGTGCCCGTGTTAATCACAGAAACGGCGTCGTCAGCCGTCGTCGTGACATAAACGGCAACCACACTCTGCGTACCTTCCTCACACTCAGTCGTAATTATTCCGCAGAGTTCGTTGCAAATGAGATCACCACCCCCAAATCCGAGAGTTTCGCACGTCAGCTCGCCAAACCCTGTCATATCGCACTCTTCCCCGATATCTCGGCTGCCGTTACCACACAACGGAAAGGGAACAAAACACTGACAGCTCTCCTCCCACCGAAATCCCGCAACAATCTGCGTTGACTCATCGCCGCCCTTGGCGCGGATCGTCACGTTTTCTATGACCAGCAAATTTCCGCTCAGCCTGATGCTTGTTGCCACGGATTCCTCTGTTTCCTCAGTAGACAGCTCGAACAGATCCAGCACTTCGGCGTTCCCCAAGCGAACGACGGTAACCGTGTGGTCAAAAATACGTGAGTTCGCTGGATCAGCACTATCTCGGATTTCGACTCCAATCGTCCGCTGACCACTTTCTATGCGATTGAAATTGACCAACGCCCCAAAACCAGTCCCCGGCGGGGCCTGAGGAAAGACAACGGGTACGTCGGTTCGTTCTGAACAGCACGGGATGTTCTCACCAAACTTGGGCGGCGCAGCGCCATCCACCCGAAGCGTGACCTGCGTAATCGTCGCGTCAGGGTTTTTGGGGAACGCCCAGCCCGAGACGGTGCCGATACCACCAACGGTGACCAAAATCGCAACCGTCCGTTCTGGAGGGTTTTCCAAAACGGCGGTAATGGGACCGCCGTCGTCTGGTTGCTCCAGAGGGTCACCCGACTCGTCATCTGATTCGTTATCAACTGGGTCTGACCGCGCGAGTGTCCTCGCCCCGACTACGGTCAGTTGCTGGCTATTGGGCTGCCAGGCCAATCGAAGATTCACACGGGCCGCCTGTGCGTCGGGGTCGGTGCCTGTCACATTGATGTTCAGAATCTCGATTTCCTGTCCCTCAATCGCTGTGGATACGGACAAACCGATCAAGCTTGGGGCGGTCATAAACTGAAATCCACCTGGTCTGACAACGGTGACGGTATGCTCTTGGGCCGTTGTATTGCCGGCCGCATCCTCTATCTCAATGCGAATCGTGTGTATTCCATCCGAGAGATTTTCTTCGTCGTCGCCTTCGCCTTCGCCTTCCAGCAAGCCAAAGTTAAACGCCAACCCAAAGCCGCTATTGAGGGCTTGGTCGCCATGTAGTGCCGCAACATCTTCTCGAGCAACACAGCACGGGATGAGCCCTCTGTCCGTACCGTCGATGAGCAGCCGGACAGTGACCGGATCGGTTGACTCGGCAGAGAACGCCCAGCCAGAAATAGGCAGGATTCCGCTGACAATCTGGTTATCGGCTGGGATTTCTAAAACTCGCTGAATCTGGGCCTGGGCCGTTCCGCATAGTCCCCACACCAGGGACAAACAAAAAATACAAAAAGTGCAAAAAATGAGGCGGGCAGCTGTTAATCGCATATCCATATCCAATATCTACTCAGATCTATTTAGTAGCCAGTCAGTCAGTAGTCTGTCTGTCTGAGTTCGCTGAAACAGCCACGACTCGAATGCCGCTCCCGCTGGCTTTCGCGAGGAGCGCCGGTCGTTCAATCATCAGTGTTGAGTGTGCTTCTATGGCCAGCACAGCGGCATCCACCTCGTGCATCACGGCTATGGTATCCGGCCCAATGGTTGGAACGTCAAAGCGTAAATCTTGTTGCGGTTTGCTGACTTTCACAACAACAGTGCCGGCGCCACCGAGCTCCCCGCCACGACGAATTGTCGCACTAGTTCCTTCTGCGCCTTCAACGGCGAAGACCGTCCCACGCTTCACCACTACACTCTGGCCTATGTCCCAGCGACCAATCTCCCGTGCCACCGTCACGCCAAGCCGGATATCAGCCCACTGCTGCGTATCCGGCTCATCTGCTGTCAGGACACCTGCCTCTGGAATGAGAGCCGACAAATAGCGTGTTGATTCAATGATCGTAATGCCTTCGTCTTCCAGCTCCTGTGCCACCCCGCGCAGAATGACGTCATCTTTCAGGTTAGGCAGTTTACTAATGAAAGCCAGCCCTCTGGCATCCGGTTGAATATTCGTCATCGCCCCGGCTTTGTAGATCCCGCCCGCCATCACCGCCTGCGTCACACCAGCCTGCTGGAAAGTCGCGATAATTTTGCCGAGTTCTCCGACCCGAACCCAGGTCACCTCGGGCAGGAGGGCCGTAATCTCCGCCGGCGTCTCGCCTTCATGGGCAACGGCGATAATCTCAACGCCTTCCGCGTGTGCCGCCTCGACGAAAAGAAGCGGGAACTGACCATTGCCAGCAATAAGACCGAGACGAGACATAACCTGAGGAGCCCCCATGAAACTAGGTCAGCTCGTCTTCTCCCTCTTGGCCGGTATTGCCCCGCGGACGACAGATCCCGCGCTGGGAGTGTGAAATGAATTCTACCAAGTACCGTACCTCATCAGATGTGACGGCATGCTCACGGCTCACGCGTTCCAGCGCTTCTTTCAGTCCGAGACCTTCAGCAAACAATGCGCGGTAGGCCTTTTTGAGAGCGCTGAGCTGTACATCGCCGAATCCGCGACGTTTCAGGCCAATGAGGTTGAGACCAAACAGACGCACGCGATCTCCTTGGGCGATGCAATAGGGTGGGACGTCGAGAGAGACCATCGCACCCCCGCCGAGATAGGCCGATTCCCCGATCCGCGTAAACTGATGGATAGCGACGAGGCCGCCGACGCCGACATAATCCTCCAGGGTCACATGGCCGGCTAAGGTGGCACAGTTGGCCATGACCACATGGTTCCCGATGTGGCAGTCGTGCCCCACATGCGAGTACACCATAAATAAATTATCATTGCCGACCCGGGTCAGCATGCCGCCCCCGGTCGTTCCCGTATTCAGTGTGGCAAACTCACGCAAGGTGTTCCGGTCGCCAATATGTAACTGGCTGTCTTCCCCATGGTATTTCTGATCCTGCGGAATAGCACCCACACTGGCGAATTGGAAAATACGGTTCTCACAGCCTATCGTGGTATGCCCCTCGATAACGGCGTGTGGCCCAATCGTGGTATTCTGCCCGATACGGACCTGTGGCCCGATCACCGCATACGGGCCGACCTGGACTCCGCGGTCGAGTTCTGCTCCCGGTGCAATAACTGCCGAGGAATGAATCGACGTTTCTGCACTCACGAATCCGTCTCGCTTTCTGGGTCAACGTCGACTACCGTAAATTCGAGCTCGGCTGCCACTTTCCCCTCAACCCGGGCTGTCCCGCGCATTTTGCAAAAGGTGCCGCGACGGCGCACAATCTCAACCTCAAGCCGCAATTGATCGCCAGGTACGACCTGACGCCGAAAACGGACATGATCGAGGCCGGTCAGCATGGCAACCTTACCTTGCTGGCTCGGCGCATCAACCGATGCGCGCGCCAGTATGCCCCCGGCTTGGACCACTGCTTCACAGATCAGTACGCCCGGCATGAGTGGCTGATCAGGGAAATGGCCGCTAAAGAAGGGTTCGTTAGCGGTCACATTTTTGAGCGCAACAATCCGCTCCCCAGCCGTGAGTTCGATCACCCGGTCAACCAGCAAGAACGGGTAGCGGTGGGGCAGGAGAGCAGCGATCTCAGCGTATTTCATGGAGAGGTGGTAGACGGGCAAAAGAATCGTGCATTAGCGCTTGAAGGAGATCTTGGAGCCCCTTTTGTCATAGGCTTTGATCACATTCTCGGTCAGATCGATGGATTTTGAGCCGTACAGGACCACGGTGTTGTTCCCTTCAAGAATAACGGAATAATCGCCTTGTTCTCCCAGGTCGTTGACGACGTGCCGCAGCTCAATCAAGATACGCGCGGTCAGCTCACGGTCTCTTAGCTTGAGTTCCTCCTGAGAGTCTTTGTACAGCCGCTCAAAGTCGCGCAGCTCATTCCGGTAGTCTCGTTGCAATGCCGAGCGCTCCTCGTCGCGCAGCAGCAGCGCTTTTTTCTCCAGCTCTCCTTTGAGTTTTTCAACCCTCTTCCTGCGGTTCTCTAATTTCTGCTCCATGCGGCCTACTTCACCCTTAAAGCTTTCTTTTGCCTTTTTACCGGCAGACGATACGTTCAGAGCCTGTTGCAGGTCGACATAGCCGATTCTGAATTCGGCACCCGCCCCTGTATTCGGTAACACAAGACAGCCGACACTGACGGCTATGCTGACGGCAATTTTCCAATACATGCATATTCTCCTTAGCTGCAGTTCTTCGCTGCGACGGACGCGCACGAGACGGCGCCCACCAGCACCCGGACCACTCTACACGGCAGGCTAATATCCACCGCCGCCTAAAGCGCCCCGGCCACCGCCTGAACTACCTCCGCCGGCACCACCGAACGAGAAGTGGATTTTGCTCGTGCGTTCATCTTTTTTCGCGTTGAGGGCCTTGGCCAGGTCAATCCGGATCGGTCCGAAAGGCGATTTCCAACGTATCCCCACACCAACCGAGTAGCGCAGGTCGCCTAAGTCGATACCGTGCTCGGCCGTAAAGGCATTGCCTATATCGCTAAACACCGCACCATTCAAATTCAGCGGTTTGACAATGGGGAACATCAATTCATTATTGAGAATGAGCTGTTGACTGCCCCCGATGGGACGATGAAATGTGTCCGCTCGGACCCGATTCGGTGCGTCCTCGTCGTTAACCAAGACTACGACAGGCTCACGCGGCCCCAGGCTGCGCTCGCCAAAACCGCGAATAGAGTACAGCCCGCCAGGGAAATAACGGTCAAACAGCGGCATATCATCTTTAAGGACTTGATCCGTCTCCCCACCGATGACCGGCTCGTTCGAAAAATCGATATCTCCCACTCCATACCCAATGAAGTTTTTGTTCATCCACGTCAACTGACCCCAGCGTCTATGTTTATACACCGGAATAAAGAAGTTAGCCTGGAGTTCAACCTTGCTATAGGTTGTATCTCCACCCAGACCCGCCTGACTAAAGGAGAGTTGTTGATACGAACCCGCTGTGGGGTCCCTCGGGTGGTTGAGCGTATTGCGTTGTAAAGTTGGCACAATTTTACTGGTTGTTTTTGTTCCCTTCTCCGCCCGAACGGCATCCGGCGCGATCGGCTCGAAATTACTGATCTTCGATTTTTCCAATTGGTATTGCACCCCAATAGACACATCCCGCATGGGGAGCCCCCACAGCGTTTTCAACCCCAGCTCGTTCAGGGGGTAGAGGACACGGGTGCCAGCGCCCACTCCCGCGCGATCAAAATCCTCGAACGCAAACTTCCAGTCAAAGACCTCCAGCCCCAACGTTAAACGGGTATCCAGGAAATACGGGTCGGTCCAGCTGAGCGTTGAGTTCCGATAACGACTGCCCATATTAGCGCTGATAACGAACTGCTGCCCGTAGCCGAACAAATTCATTTCCTGCATGCGGGCCGAACCAACCAGACTGGTCGCCGTATTGAATCCGGCGCCTATGCTGAACGAACCGGTCTGGCCCTCTTTGACATCAACCAACACATTCAGCAGATCGCTGCGTGCGCCACGACGCGTGGCCAGGTTGACATCCTGAAACAAGCCGAGTCGCTGTACACGACTACGACTGTACTCAATGTCTGTGGCATGGAATCTGCTCTGTTCGGTAATACGCAACTCACGCCGAATCACTTTGTCACGCGTCTTGGTGTTCCCGGCAATATCAATTCGGTCGATATAGACCTCAGGTCCCTTATCCACCTGGTATGAAATATTCACCACACTATCGTCCGGGTCAACGTGTGTTTCCGGCTCGACGTTCACAAATGCGAAACCGTGGTTGCTGAAGTAGCCGGTTAAGCGGAACACATCTTCACGCAGATTACTGGCCTTAAAGACCGTCCCTTCCTCCATGCCGACCCGGCGCAATGCTTCGTCTTCGCTGCCGGGGAATTCTCCACTAATATGCACTTCGCCGACCGAGAACTGCTCGCCCTCATCAATGCGTATGGTGATGAGCATGCCGTCATCACCGCGGTCGATCTTTGCTTCATCAATTTTGACGTTGATATAGCCGTTATCGTAGTAAAAGGCGGTGAGTCGCTCCGTGTCTGTCTTCAGCGCTTCGCGGTTCAGCGTGCCTGTACTCATGAGGCGTGACAGAAAGTTTTTCTGGCGCGTGGCCATAATGCCCTGCAGACGAGCTGCGGGGAATGATTCATTCCCTTCGAATTGGACCTTCGAAATACCCGTAGTTTTGTGCTCTTCAATCGTAAAGGTGACAGCCGCCTCGCCCGGCCCAACCTGCTCAGCCCGGTAAGTAATGTCCGTATCCAGATAGCCTTTTGCCTCATAGGCTTTTTTGGCGTCTTCTATGCCACGCCGAATGCGGACCGGGTTGAGAATTGTGCGCGGATGGATTTTGAGGGCAACCTCAAGTGTATCTTTATCCAGCTTCTTATTGCCTTCAAATCGCACCACACGAATGAGGGGTCGTTCGCGGACCCAATACGTCAGAATGGTCCGGCCGTGTTCTTGCGTAAGACGCGCTTCCACATTATGGAAAAAGCCCATGTCATAAATGGAACGGATATCCGCATCCACCGTTTCACGTGTCTCCTGATTGAGCGCTGTACCCAGCAGAATTGAGGTCCGGATACGGATGGCTTCTTCCTCCACCCGGTCGTTGCCGCCGATTAGAATCTCGTCCAGAATATTGTCCGGACTGTCAGACTGCGCAGAGGCTGATTCAGTCTCAGACTCGACTGCGTCCGTTCCTTCTTGCCGGTCTTCAGTTCCGGCGAGATTTTCAGTATCTGTGTCAAGCTCTCCAGCAATCTCATCGAGCATGCCGTCTTCTGCGGCAACAGTGTCGTCGCCGACATCGGACGCGTTGCCCTCAAACAGCGCCTCAGAGACCTCCGTCTCGGAGGCGTCGTCCAGCATGCCTTCGGTAATAAAGTCCTCTGAAAGTTCTTCGTCGTTGGCCCAGGCAGGCAAAGACAGTCCGATGAAAAGGGTGAACAAAAAAAGTTCACTGAACACTAAAAATCTGCGTGCCATGTAAGTTTTCGTTTCTCCGTAAAAAACGCTCTTCCCCCTACCAAGATCACTGAATATTGTAAAGGTGGCAAGCCCCGTCCAAAGCGCACAGAAGAGATAAAAAATAAGGCGTCCGGGCAAGCGTGTAACACAACCGCTCATACGTCCGAGCGTATACCCTTCAGGTGCCGACCTCCGTCAGCGTCCCACGTCTGAGCCGCAACGTCCGGTCCATAGCCGCAGCAAGGGTTTCGCTATGGGAGACAACCACCATGGCAATACCCATGTCGCGATTCAGAGAGAGCAGTAACTGCAAGACGCCTTCGCCGGTCTCCGGATCAAGGTTGCCGGTCGGTTCATCAGCCAGTACCAGCCGCGGACCGAGGACTAAGGCGCGGGCCACAGCCACCCGCTGCTGCTCCCCCCCGGACAGCTCTCCAGGCCGATGACTCAGACGGGCGGACAGACCGACTCGATCAAGCATCTCGGCCGCACGCGTGCGCGACTCAGCCTGACTGAGTCGCGCAATCAGGCCCGGCATCATCACATTTTCAAGCGCGCTAAAATCCGGCAGGAGATGGTGCAGCTGAAAAATAAAGCCGACGTCACGATTGCGCAGGGCCGCGAGTTCTAATTCGGGCAGCGCAAACAGATCCTGATCATTCAGGAGCACCTGGCCTGCAGTCGGAGGGTCTAGGGTGCCCAGGATATGCAGCAAGGTGCTTTTGCCGACCCCGGACTCCCCGATAATTGCGACACGCTCTGCCTGACGAATAACGAGATCTAAGCCCGTCAGCACCCGGACAGCGTACTCGCCCTCCCTATATTGCTTGCTGAGCTGCACAGCCCGAAGTAACACAGCGGCCATACGATATACTCGTGATTTACTCGTAGCGGATGACTTCCACCGGGGCTAAGCGAGCCGCCTGGCGCGCTGGATAAATAGTCGCCACCAAGCAGATCAACATGGACGACACGCCAACGACGAGAAAATTTTCCAGATAAATTTTAACCGGCAGCGTAGACACATAAAAGACGTCTTTGGGCAGCTCGATGAATTCATACCGATCCAGCAGCCAGCAACCGAGCCAGCCGAACGCGGTCCCCAGCAGAGTTCCGATGACGCCTATGATCAGCCCTTTATAGATAAAAATCCGACTAATGGCCCGACCCGGCGCTCCCATGGATTTGAGAACGGCGATATCTTTCCGCTTTTCCATAACGACCATAATGAGGGTGGCAACAATATTAAAGGCCGCGACGAGCACAATCAGCAACAAAACAATGAAGTATACCGTCTTTTCTAAGGCCAGCGCGGCAAAAAGGTTGCGGTTGATTTCCGTCCAGTCTCGAGCCGTGTACGGAAAGCCGAGTCTGGCTTCCAGCTCTTGTGCCACAGCCTGGGCCTGGTACACGTCTTGGACCCTCACCTCCACACCGGTCACTTGCTCGCCTAGTGTAAAAAAGCGTTGGGCATCCGCGAGCGCCATATACACCAGGGCGCTGTCGTATTCGAACATGCCCGAATCAAATACCCCCACAACGACGAAGCGTTTGACCTTGGGGACAAGGCCGAGGGGACCGGGAGTCGTACTCAGAGGAGAGATGATCTTCACCGGGTCACCTATAGAGACACCCAGTTGACCAGCCAGCTCATGTCCGATGAGCACCCCCGACAGCTGGACAGTGTGCAGGGTCTCTTCGTTCTGAAAGGTGAATTCTTGTTTGCGGCCGAGCTCTTCGATCTGTCCAGAAGACAGGTAGGCGGCAATGTCCACCACCGCACTTGCGAGTGCCGGGTCGACCCCACGCACTAATATTCCTGAAACATTCTGGCCGGCACTCGCCATCACCTGACTATAGACAAACGGCGCAGCCGCAACCACATCCGGTACCTGCCGGACCACGTCCAGTACGTCCGGATAGCCGTCCACCAGACCCTGCAAGCTTGAAACCACCACATGTGGATTAAATCCTAGAATACGATCACGCAAGTCTTCCTCAAAACCGGTCATCACCGCGAGCACGATGTTCAGCGTCATCACGCCGATCATGACCCCGATCATCGAGATCAGGGTAATCAACGAGACAAATACCTCACGCCGTCTGGCTCGCAGATAGCGCAGGCACAAAAATAGTTCGTATCTCACGAGGATTAACCAACAGTCAGTTTTCAGAGCACCAACAGTACTACACGAGAGCTAGGTACCAGGCGCGGCGACACACTACCGACCCTCTCACAACTCGGCCCCTACTTCTTCTCCGGTCGCATTTGCGGGAAAAGGATAACATCGCGGATAGAAGGCGCATTGGTAAAGAGCATAACCAACCGGTCGATCCCGATCCCTTCGCCGGCCGTGGGCGGCATACCGTACTCCAGGGCACGTACATAATCTTCGTCCAGGGCGTGCGCCTGTGCGTCCCCGGCCTCACGGGCGCGCAGTTGTTCTTGAAAACGTTGGCGTTGATCGTCAGGATCGTTCAGCTCAGAGAACGCATTGGCGATTTCTCGACCTGCAATAAACAGCTCAAAGCGATCCACAAAACGCGGATCAACATCATTCCGGCGGGCCAGAGGAGACACCTCAACCGGATAGCTGACGACAAATGTGGGTTGAATTAGATGCGGCTCAGCGAGTGCGCCAAACAGCTCCTCCAAGACCTTGCCGACCGGGGCAGTCGGCGGCAGACGAACGCCGACTTCTTCCGCTTTGGCTCGCAGTACGTCTTCATTTTCGACGTCTTGAGCAGACATGCCGCCATATTCGCATACCGTTTCTTTCAGGCCCACACGCCGCCACGGCGGCGTCAAGTCGATCTCATATTCCCCATACGTCAGCCGCATCCCGCCGTTTATTTCTTGTGCCAGAAACACAACCATTTCTTCGGTCAGGGCCATCATATGTTCATCTGTCGCATATGCTTGGTAGAACTCCAGGGCGGTAAACTCCGGATTGTGCTTGGTCGAAATGCCCTCATTGCGAAATAAGCGGCCCAGTTCGAAGACCCGCTCAAAGCCGCCCACAACGAGCCGTTTCAAATAGAGTTCTGGGGCTATACGCATGTATAGATCGATATCCAGCGCCTGATGGTGGGTGACAAAAGGCTGGGCTAAAGCTCCGCCGGCCATGCTCTGCATCATCGGAGTTTCGACTTCGAGAAAGTCACGCTCAATCAGGAAGTTGCGCAGCAGCTGGATGAGTTGAGCCCGCTTCCGGAAGGTTTTCCGGACGTCTGAGTTCACGATCAGGTCAAGGTAGCGCTGACGGTAACGGGCCTCGATATCTTGCAGGCCATGCCATTTTTCTGGTAGCGGCCGGAGCGCCTTGCTAAGCAGCCGTAGTCCGGTCGTCTTGATGGTCAGCTCTCCTGTCCGAGTGCGAAAGATCGGCCCCTCGACACCCACGATATCGCCCACGTCGAGCGATTCTTTCAGCAGTGAGACGGCCTCCTCCGGACTATCACCCTTGCGTATATACACTTGGATCTGCCCACTACGATCCTGAAGATGAAAGAAGGCGGCCTTGCCGAATTTGCGCAAAGATATAATGCGACCGGCTAGAGCAAACGTTTCGGTCTCGTTCTCCAACTCTTCTCCACTCAGCCCGACAAACCGTTCGAGAAGAGTCTCTGCCGTCTGGGTCGGAGAAAAATCGTTCGGATAAATCGGCGTTCCACTGTCCTTCAGAGCCGCACGTTTCTGTTTGCGGACGCGGACTTGCTCATCCTCTTGCATAGACCGGAGGTCTTAGCCGACATCGTCTATCGAGTCAACAGAGAACACTCATCTCTCCTGTGACTTTAGGACCTTAGAATAAAAAGTTCATGGAGAGCTTGAAATTATCTGTTAATTCGCTTATGCACAAAAAAGAGGTTGTGGAGGTGGTGGTGGTGAGTAGATCTGTCCTATTTGTCGGAACGAGGGCTATTTTGTTAGCCCCCTTTCTTACTGGAGCGCCATGGCCGTGAATAGTTTCGCGGCCATGGCGCTTGCACTTCCACCCTCAGCCCTGTACTCCCACGCCCAACCCATCCCGCAGAAACCAAAAGGGCAACCCCCATTCTCGTCGTATGCGGTGATTACCCAACGCGACATTTTTCATTCGGTCAAAGCACCCTAGAGCGCAAGTCCGTCTGCTCCGACAGTCTTAAATGGCTCAACCGGACCGCTGAATCTATGGGGAACGGCCGTACACGGCGAAAGTCCGGCATTCGCCATTTTGGAAGACCAAAAAACACATGTCCAGGGTCTGCATCGAGAAGGCAAAGAAATCTTTCCCGGTGTCACCCTGGCCAAGGTTGAGTGGGATCGGGTGATCGTTGACCGGGACGGCCGCCGGGAAACTCTCCTTTTGCCAACCGATGCGCCACGTCCGTCTGCCTCAAAGCCCTCAGCTCCACTGCGTTTGCAATTGCAGCAAGCTAAGGTCGGTGGCATTCAACATGTCTCGGAAGACGCCTATCGAGTCGACCGCAACGAAATCGAACATGCAATGGAGAATTTGGGCGACTTGTTCACCAACGTGCGCGCCGTTCCATATGCATCTGATGACGGAACGATCAACGGCTTTCGGCTCTTTTCTATCAAAGCGAAGAGCTTGGTGGATCGACTCGGGCTGAAGAATGGCGATATTGTCCGACGGGTGAATGGCGTTGATATTGCTGATCCCAGTACCGCATTTTCCCCGCTTCAAGATCTGCCTGGCCTGTCACAAGTCAGCGTTGACGTAGTGCGCAATCACCAACCGGTCACCCTGTCATACACAATTCAGTGACTCATGAGATATCGGCAACAGCAGCACCCACGACACTCAGGACTATCCACTTGGCCCGCACGGGCTTGGCGCGGAGTGTTGGCCGGCCTGGTCTTGGTCATCATCGCTCTGTCACCGAGCCAAGCAGATGATGCCCGTGATCTCCATGCCCCCCATAATCAGCATAATCAGCATAATCAGATTGATCTGATTGAAGTTGCGCCCGTTCCGTATGAACCGCAGGCACAGCGGCTCAACGGTTCTGCTCAAGGCGATAGACAGGAGGCTGAGCACGAGCTTGAACAGAACTTTGGACAGGATCCGGCGCACGGGTTTGACCAAAACCGCGCAATGGAACCGAGGATCTTGCGCTGATCACCATGAATTTTCAAGATGTCGAGATTCAGGTCTTAGCCCGATTTATTAGTGAAATTAGCCACAGAAATTATACTCGACGATAAAATTCGAGGGAAAGTGACCATTATTTCGCCTACCCAGGTCAGCCCGTCTGAGGCGTATACGGTGTTTCAATCCGTACGCCAGGTCAAAGGTTTTACCACTGTTCCCAACGGCAAAGTCGTGAAAATCGTCCCTCTCCGCGAAGCCAAACAGATCGGCCTACCGACAATTTTCAATGGAGCGCTAGACACCGCCGGGGATGAGTTTATTACGCGGCTCATCCCCCTGCGCTATGTGGCGGCGTCCGAGATCACGCCCATTCTGCAACCCATGGTTTCATCAGACGGGTTGCTCATTCCCTATGGCCAGACGAATTCATTGATTCTGACTGACTCTGCGTCGAATATCCGTCGCCTCCTTGGCATGCTCGAAGAGTTGGACGTCAAAGGCCATAAGCGGATAACGGAAGTCATTCCTCTCACCCATGCATTTGCGGCCGACCTCGCACCAAAGATCGAAGCCATCATGAAAGATTCAGGAACCCGGCCTACGCCGGTCAGGACGACGCGCGTAAAGAAAATCTCAGTCGCGTCTGCGTCGTCCGTCCCGCTTAACGGCGCTCATCAGGCAGTCCAGGTGCTGCCTGATGAGCGGACAAATGCACTGATCGTGACGGCCAGCCCGCAGGAACTCAAAACCGTTCGTCACCTAGTCTCTCAGCTCGATGTCCCGCTTCCGCCGGGCACGAACGCAATCCACGTCTATCCGCTTAAGCATGCCAGCGTAGAAGACCTCTTACCCCTTCTGACCGATCTGATAGGCGGCCGGTCCACACGCGACACCGGTGGCGGCGCCTCTCAGCGCAACCGTGGGTCGCGTCGGTCCGAACAGGCCCATCGCCGCAGCCGATCCGGTTCGCGATTTGACACACGGCGAGGTGAACGTGGCCTTCCAGCGACAGCATCACGTGCGATCCAGGGCGCGTCAGGCAAAGCGGCCGAATTTCATAGCGAGGTCAGGGTCACTGCTGACCCAGCGACAAACTGCTTAGTGATTAGCGCCACGCCTCAAGATTTTTCCATTCTCAGGAAGGTTATTGAGCAGCTCGACATGCCCCGCCGTCAAGTCTACGTCGAAGCCATTATCCTAGAAGTAAGCGTAGACCGGGTGCGAGAACTGGGGATCGAGCTGCAGGGCGGCTTTAGTATTGCGGGCCAAGGGATCGGGTTAGGACGAGTGAGCTTCGGTGCCTTGGATGCTGCCCTGGCTAATCCTGCCAGCATATCCGGCCTGCTTTTCGCGGCGGCCAGTAATCAAACTATCGAGTTGTCCGATGGCACAACAATCCCGGCCAAGATCGCCCTGCTCCGCGCGGCACAGGCGAGTCAAGACATCAATGTCCTGTCTGCTCCCACCATTTTGACCACAGACAACGTAGAAGCGGAAATTATCGTTGGACAAAATGTTCCATTTATTGCCAGCCAGGCAACGAACGGCTCACAACTGGATAATTTATTTACGACTGTGCAGCGTGAGGACGTAGGCATTACGCTCCGCATCACCCCACAAATCTCTGAGGGCGACCACGTTCGGCTCGAAATTTATGAAGAGGTTTCGGCCATCGTACCGACTTCCCCGGATGTAGGCAGCCCCAATAATGTCGGCCCCTCGACCTCAGTGCGCATAGCTCGTAAAACCGTTGTTGTCAAAGACGGCCAGACCGTAGTGGTGGGTGGCCTCATTTCCGATGATCGCATCAGCCGTCGAGATAGTTTGCCCTTTCTGAGCGACATCCCCATTCTGGGGCAGCTTTTTCGCTCCGACCAAAAATCAACCCGCAAAGTCAACTTACTGATCTTTCTGACCCCGCACATCGTACGCGACGATACGGAAATCGCCGCTCATTCGGTTCACGAACGGAACCGCTTTGGTGATTTTCTCGCACAGCATAACGCTCCTGCCAAATGGCACAAGCAGTTGAATCGTCCGTCTTTTTCACCCCCATCAGCAAAAACTCAGCATGGCGTGTTGCTACCCGCGCGCAGGGGGCAGCAATGAAGAACGGGACGAAACGGGGTCAGCGCGTCTTATTTTTCTGCCTCACCAGCCAGGAGCTTGCGGAGCCCCTCAAGCAGGATCCCATAATCTGACTTTCCCACTCCCCATTGATCATTCAGAGTCAGAGAGGGAATGCGCAGGAGGTCCGTGCAGAGGAGCGGGCGCGGGAGCGGCTCTTCAGTAGGCACAATCGCCTCAGGATCAAACAGGGCATGGGTTTTCTCAAAGGCCCGTTTACAGCATTCAAGGCCGATCTGGACAAGCAGGGAAGGCTGGCGCCGCTTGAACGCAGCCAGTTCTTCTTTGATACCCCCTTTTCTGCCCCAGATGTGTTTTCGCAGTTGCTCGGGACTCATACCCTGACTTTTTTTGCCCTGACCTTCTTGCCTATCGATCCACTGGCGCGCAAACTTGACCGCTTCTCGCGTCGCGGTCTGCAGTTGGTCAAGGGCACGGCCGGAAATGGCATCACCGAGCCGCCGTCTGAGTACGTTCCGGTCTGTCCGTTCCACCTCACGTTGAAAGTGGGCATCGTCAGAGAGCTTTTCAATTGCCTGTTTGAGCGAAGCAATTTTAGCGCTATCGTTCTGTCGAATTGGTGTCACCAGCGCATGGAGCAGGCTGTGCGGCTCACGCCATTTACTCCAAACTTTTGCTGCAGGCGCAAAAGAGAAGACCTGCCGTGGCGCGCGCGCCCACCACGTAGCCACCGCCTGCTCAAGAGCATCCCCCCCTTTGTGGGCGGCCTTGCTCGCGCCGGTTTTAAACGCCTCGGGATTGAGTGCCACCTGACGGTCTCCGTAGTCGGCAATATGCTGACAATACTCGGCCAGACGCGGAAGCTCGTCTGTGAGTTGAAACGGGTGCAGGACGGCGGAAGCGCGTGTTGCCGGAGCCAAAAGGGACGGATGCAGTGTCGCCGCAAGCATCACAAACTGGACAGCAGTATCCCACTCCTCGTTCTCGGTGGTCAGCGCCTCCAGGCGAAATTGGCTAAAGTCCTGCGTTAAGAAGGCTGCAATCTCTCCGTCCGCATGACGAACGTGCCGCCCCAGCGCGCAGCAACCAGGCTGGGAGACGCGGCTGGAAGTCAGGATATTCGACTTCCAGACAACCGGCCAGGTGATAAGCGAGCCTGAGTTTATCTTCATACAGCAGCTGCCAGATCAAGTCACGCAGGCCAGCGGCCCGATGAGCAGCCGCCGGCTGCAAGAGTGGCACAGCAATATTTTTGGCCGTATCACCCAAAATGAGCCGGCACAAACCAGACGGCTTTTCCTTTTTCTCTTCTCCTGAAGTCGGTTTTTGTGGAGCGGGTTTCTTGAGTATACTTGTCTCTGCAGCGACGACCACCGAGCTTGGAACCTGTTGCTGGGGCTTAGGGGGTTGCGTCAAAGAGCCGACCGGCATCCCGTTTGACGCCGTTTCGGCAGGCGGAATATTCTTCCGCGTAGCTGCTGGCGGCTGCGCAATCGACAGCGGCAATGCTGCTCCTGATTTCATGCTACGAGCCGACTCAGACGCTTGACCATTCGTTTCTGCGTTGTGCGTATTCGAAGCAGCACGTGCGATATCAGACTGCGGTTCGCTCTTGTTTTGGGCCGGCTGCGCCGTTGTCGGCTGCGACTCTTTTGCGACCGACGTGTCCGCTGTGGACATCGCTTCGGCCTCAGCCAACATGGCCTCCAGCTCCTCTGGGGCATCCGGTGCGGTCAGCTTACCACGCGATGCAGCTACTGCCAGCTGTCGGCCAAAGACTTGGGTGACGGTATCTTGGAGAGTGGCCCAGCGCTCATCGTCCACCTCATCCGGACAGGCGACTAGGATGAGTAAGTATGCAAACGGATGTTTATGTTCGGCCAATTTCTGCACGTCCGGATGGAGATCCGGCCAACTGGTGTCGACAATAGCCTGACGCAGCTCAATGGCCGCATCTTGACAGGTGGTCAGCGGACCAAACGTTTCTTTCTTGAGGTGCTTCATCTCAAGTATGAGATCGAGCAACCGCAACGCCGACTGGGTGGATGTCGCGGAGACGGCCTTTTTCTGCTCCACTTCAGCAATCGTATGTAAGACTGTCTGCAACTCGCTGAGCTTGATAACATCATCCTGGTTGGGTAAGGACGGGACGGCGAGCGAGTCGGCCAGCTGCCAAACTTCGGTGTGCAAAGCGGTGAAATTTTTCCGTGTATGGAGCAGATCGCTGAGCAGGTTCTCGGACGGCGGAAGACCCGGCTCTTTGAGGTCCGCAGCTGTCTGGACGAGTTGGCGCGAAAGCTGGGAAAACTCTTGAGAGAGCGTCCCAAGTTTATGCAATAGCACGGCCGATTCGGTTTGCGTCGTAAGCGCCTCCGATATGCAGGGTGAGTCGCCCAGTGCAGGCTTTCGTTCACATCATAACATATCGACACTGTCGCGAAATAATTTATCTTTTTACACTTTTCTTTATGTTTTGCGGAGTTTACGCACATCGCCGATACGCAGCGTGAGACCCGTCCGATCAAAATACTCGAGCAGAGGAATCGCTGTTTTACGACTAATGCCCAGCAGATCGCGGAATGTGGCGGCTGCGATTTCTCCGTGGGCGGCGAGATGGTCGGTCAACGCAGTCTTTGCGTGGTCCAGAATCGATCCACGCAGATAGAAATCGGGAGTAATCTTCACGACCGCTCCACGTGACTCCAGCACGGCCAGGAAGTCGTACAGTTGCTTGCGTGGCAGATGCAGATCTGCCTCTAATCCCTTGACGTCGGGTGGAGTCAGCCCACCGTCTTGCAGTGCGCGTTCAAGTAGCGCGGCAATCTCCTGCTCTTCCGGGCTGAGCGAGACAGTGTGTGCAGGCAGACGCAGCACGCTTCCTTCACGTACAACCACGTCCTCAGCGATCAAGCGTTCGGTCACGGTCCGAAAAATCTTGGGCGTCAGCGCGAACGGAAGCTGGCTCCGAACCGATTCCATTTCCATCCCGCGTGCCAGCCGCGTCTGGGCATGAAAAGCGGCAAGCAGTTTCTCCACCTCAGCCGTCAGCCGCTGCCATTTTGTGACGACAGAATAGGCCTCCGGGTGCTGCCCATCAGGAAACGGCAAAATAGCCGCCTCTTGCCCAAGGAGTCCAACAATCTCTTCTTCTTGTGCATTCACACCGTGATAGATTTCTTCCACAGGAACGGCGAACTGTGGGCAAATCTCCAAGTACGCCAGACAGGCCTGGAGCAAATCTGATGTGCACAGTGCTTCCAGCCGTTCAGTCACCTGTCTTTCAGCTTTTCGATGGCGTTGGGCAAAGGGATGCACCACCTCGCCACCACCCAGTGTTCCTTGCGCGGTCTGATTCCGAAGCACAAAGCGGTCGCCGCGCAGCGCAACCAGAGGTTCGTCGGCTACGATCTGACACAGCGCTGTCGATTTAGGCTGCAGGACCTCACGCCCACCGAGCAGAATAATTTTACCGCTGACTTCGGCCGTACCCAGATGAATGCGTACCCGCTCGTGACTCACAATCTCGCGACCTGCACCCGGTCGGATTTCAACCAAGGCATCAATGCGTTTCGTCGTGAGAGAGATCTTTGGGTGACACACCACATGGCCCCGGGCCACCTCGCCTTTATTGAGCCCGACTACGTTGAGTGCAACCCGTTGCCCCCAGTGCGCTTCCGACACAGACTCGCCGTGGACGTGGAGCGAGCGGATACGGGCCTCTTTACCTGACGGCAGCACCCGCACGGTCTCACCGTCACGTATAGTCCCGGCAATGGCCGTTCCGGTAATCACCACGCCGTGGCCTTTGAGCGTAAACACGCGGTCAACCGGCAGACGGAAATAGCCGGGCAATGACGGCCGCGTATAGGTTGCAAGCTGCGCGACAATTTCACGTTGCAAGTCGTCGAGCCCCTGACCGGTCACACAAGAAACGGGCAGGATGGGTGCGCCTTCAAAGACCGTATCAATGGTCAGAATTTCGATTTCTTCCCGCACCTCTTCGATCCGCTCGGGCTTGACCAAGTCGGTTTTGGTAATCGCGAACACGCCCTTCCGAACACCCAGGAGATGCAAAAAATCAAAATGCTCTTCGGTCTGTGGCATGATCCCATCGTCGGCAGCAACCGTAAACAGCACCAGATCAATACCTTGGGCACCGGCCAGCATATTGCGGATAAAGCGCTCATGACCGGGGACATCGATAATCCCGGCCCGCTCCCCATTGGGCAAATCCATATAGGCAAAACCGAGATCAATGGAGATGCCACGTTCCTTTTCTTCTTTAAGCCGGTCCGTGTCTTGGCCGGTCAATGCCTTGATCAGTGAGGTCTTCCCATGGTCAATATGTCCGGCGGTTCCAATAATATGCGGCATACGGTGTGCCCCCAGTCGGCCCGCATTCTGTCAAAAAGGCGGGAGGAAAGAAATCCCTACAGTGCCACGGGAGGGCTTTCGAAGGCAGACGTTGTGGAAGGGAAACAGCGCGAATAGTGGGGGAGAACTCATGGAAGGGGAACCGATGGCGAGTTCTGCGCTCTTTACCCCAGCCCTGCCTGTCGCAGGACGGTCAGCAGTTGGTCGACTTTTGCTTGGTCTGTATACGGCATCATCTGCTGGGCTCTTTGCAGTGACGCATACGGAGTGAACCGCAAGCCCTTTGCCAGCTCTGTCCGGGCTTCTTCCTGGCGGCCCAATTCATTGTAGACGAGCGCGAGGTTGGTCCGGGCAAAGAACAGATTGGGATCATACAGGAGGGCCCGCTTCAGCTCGGCAATCGCCACTTCGTAGCGTCCCAGCAAAGGGTAGGCGTGCCCAGAATCAGCTGCGTAATACGCGGCAAAAGCTGGATCCAGCCGCATCGCCCGCTCCACTAACCCAACCGCTTCCTGCGGCCGTCCGGCAAAAGTGAGAATCCGGGCGAGTGACACACTACACTGGGCACAGGCCGGATCGAGGGCGATGGCCCGTTTAACCTCTGCGATCGCTCGGGCATGCCGCTTTTGCAGGAGATACACGTCAGCCAAAAGCGTGTGCGCGTAGGGGCAGGCGGCATTTAACGTTATCGCCTTTTGCGCCAAGTGAAGTGCCTGCTCCAGGCCGTTCGGGTCCTCACTCCAGAACCACACCCATTCAATCACATAGGTCCAGCCCAGACTGGCATAGGCTGCCGCATAACTCGAGTCGACCTCAATCTCATGCTGGAACATCCGCCGGGCCTGCCCATTTGTCTGAGGAGTGAGCAGATGAAAGGAGTCCCAACCCCGCAAGAGGTAGTCGAGAGCCGCCCGACTGTCAGTCGAAAGGAATTGCAGCCGGCTCTGCTCGGCCCGAGTGCTTGGCCCCTTCAGCCCAACCCCATGTTGCTGAGACAGCGCCAATTCCAGCCGCAAAGACGGGGAAAACGAGCGCTGCCACACGACCGCCGCGCTCACCACAACGAGGAACACTCCCAGTACTGCTAAGAGTCTGCTCTGACGATACGGGCGAAAGGTCTGGCCGAACCATGTCCCTCGGTCTTCAGACCGAGGGACTACGACCCGGAGAGACCCATCCGCAGGCATACTGACTTCGGCAACAAAGCGATAGCCGCGACCGTACTGGGTCTTAATGATCTGCTGCTGCGCCCCGTCATCCTGCACCGCCTTGCGAGCTTTTGCCACACAGTGCGTCTAGGCGGCCTCGCTGACGATCTGGCCCGGCGACAGCTGCTCCATCAGCTCATCCCGGGAGACGACCCGATCGCGCTGACAAATGAGGTACGCAAGGAAATCAAAGACCTTAGGCTCGAGTTCAACGACCTCGCCCCTGCGGCGTAGCTGATAGAGCTGGTCGTCGAGCTCACACCCACCAAAGACGTACACCATGGACTCCTCCGTGGAGATAAAAATCGCCCCACAATACTCTTGTTGGGGGCTTGAAACGAAGAAGCGCTGGCTATCAACCTTACACACAACCGCTTTGATCTGGCAGATAACGGCTCTTATCTGGATAGCTCCGATGGGAGAGAAGTGTCGTTAATAAGGGGACAGTCCGATGAGTTCGCCTAAAATTTTTTAACACCAAATCGCTTTTCCTGCGTTTATAGAAGTGTCATTCACATCCGTATTGGACAAAGGAGAAGCAATATGCCCAGGATCTTTCACCCAACCTTCATCCCAGCCATTCTTATTCTTTTCATTCTCGGTAGTTGCGGCACCTCGACGCGAAGCCTGCACTCCGTTGCCAAAGAGGAGGCGGGGAAAGAGCAGGACCTTGCTGAACATCAACAACGGTCTCCTCGACAGCTGCCTCCACTGGCAGTTCAGCCCAAACCCATAGGCCAATCAAAAAACAGACAAGAAAGTATTGCTCAATCGGAGATGGCGCATATGGATCAGGACGCCTCTCGCGCTGTCTCAACCGGGAAACACAAGGAAATGTACAAGGTCCATGGTCGCGCGCTGAGCATGCTGAGTGGATTCAGCGCGCCCCCTCCCCATCCGATTGATCCCATCCGCCCTCCCTACGAGTCAGTGGATCGTGAAAACTATGCCCACTTTGACAACAATCCGGTCCGCCGGGTTGCTGAGCATCCTGTATCTACCTTTAGCATTGACGTGGATACCGGCTCGTATACCAACGTCCGGCGCTTCCTGCGGGACGGGCGACTCCCGGTCAAAGACGCCGTCCGTGTGGAAGAGATGATCAACTACTTTCCGTATGCCTATCCTTCTCCTACGGATACGCAGACTCCTTTTCGACTCACCACAGAGATCGCTCCAACACCGTGGAACCCACATACGCATCTGCTCCACATCGGGATCAAAGGCTATGAAGTCCCGCAGCAGGATCTGCCGCCGGCCAATCTCGTCTTTCTGGTAGACGTGTCCGGTTCTATGCAATCGAAAGACAAGCTAGAGCTCGTCAAGTTATCTTTGTCTCTGTTGAGCAAACAACTAGAGAAAGAAGACAGCCTGTCACTCGTTGTCTATGCCGGCGCTTCGGGCATTGTGCTCGAACCTACATCCGGAGACCAAAAGGCGAAGATTCAAGCCGGAATTGACGCCTTAACAGCCGGAGGCTCAACAAACGGCGCGTCGGGCATTCGCCTGGCTTATAACATGGCGGAACAAGCCTTTATCGAAAACGGTATCAACCGGGTGATTCTTGCCACGGACGGTGATTTCAACGTTGGCACGGTGAATATCGAAGCGCTCAAGAACCTCATCGAAGAAAAACGAAAAAGTGGTATCTCTCTCACTACGCTTGGTGTGGGGACTGGTAATTACAACGATCATCTCATGGAGCAACTGGCCGCCGTGGGTAATGGCAATTACGCTTACATCTATTCTTTGCAAGAAGCGCAAAAAGTATTAATCCAGGAACGCGCCTCTACGCTGCTCACAATCGCTCAAGACGTAAAAATACAGTTCGAATTTAATCCCGCAGTTGTGGCCGAGTATCGCTTGATCGGCTACGAGAATCGCGTGCTCAAACGCGAAGACTTTCACAATGATAAAGTTGATGCAGGTGATATTGGTGCCGGTCGCACTGTGACCGCGCTGTATGAAATAGCCCTCACCGGAGGCAAAGGTGTTCGCCTCGAACCGTTGCGCTATGCGACCCAGACGCAGACGACCGCTCACAATACAACCGAGCTTGGGTATTTGCGGTTGCGCTATAAAGAACCAATGAGTGCGAGCAGTCAGCTGTTGGAATGGCCGCTCGAAAAGACCGCGATTACGCAGAATATCGATCAAACGTCTGATGGCTTTCGTTTTGCCGCAGCCGTCTCCGCATTCGGGCAAATATTGCGCGGCGGGAAATACACCGAAACGTTTGACTATGGGGATGTGTCAACATTGGCACGCAAGGCACGCGGAGATGACGCATTTGGTTACCGAGGCGAGTTTCTGTCCTTGGTCCAGCTTGCCCAATCGTTGAGCAAGAGTTGAGCTGAGAACGTATGAAGGTGGCAGAGCAGCCACACCAATCAAACCTGAATGCCATTCCTAAGGTTGGATCGGCAGAGGAAGGGACCAGCAGTGAGACTCCTGATACCGCCTTAATGGAGCGGTATCGGGAGGGCGATACCGCTGCGTTTGCGATCTTGTACCAACGTCACAAAGGTCCCCTGTGTCGCTACTTCCTGCGCCAATGTGGCACGCAAGCTCAAGCTGAAGAACTCTTTCAGGACGTTTGGCTGCATCTGATTCGCAGCCGGAAACGCTATGAGGTGCGAGCCAAGTTTACGACCTATCTTTATCGCTTGGCTCATAATCGGCTGGTGGATGCCTATCGTCGTCAGTCGCATCGGCACGAGACCGCTTGGGATGCCGACACTGACCCCTTAGGAGAAACATCTTCAGTAGACATGCGGGAAGGGCTTGAACATCAGGTGCACGTCCGACAACAAGCCAAGCCGTTGATGACTTTACTGACCGACCTCCCCCTGCCCCAACGCGAAGTCTTTTTGCTACGGGAAGAATCAGGCATGAGTCTTGAGGAAATTGCGGAAACAACCCAGGTCAACCGAGAAACGGCCAAGAGCCGCGTGCGCTATGCCATTGCTCGGCTGCGGCTCGGCCTGCGGGGTGTGTCATGAGTGAGCGCCGCAAGGACGAGCCGACTATGCAGACAATTCCTGACCGTCTGCCTGGCGAAGCCGAGCTGTCGCAGCTGTATCAAGAGAATGCAGACGAGCAGCCTTCGCTTGTTGTCGACCAATTGATTTTGAACCAGGCACGCGAAGTAGTTCAGCCACCCTCACATTTACGACTCATTTCACGTCGTTGGACTGTTCCATTGACGCTTGCCGCCGGATTGCTGGTAAGTATTGGGATCGTGACAATGCTTCACGACAATTTGACGTCGCCACTAGTCCCGGTATCGACAAGCAGCCGAGCGCTGAGCCGCGGGCAGCTTCTAGAACAATCGAAGCAAGTGAAGAGAGAGAGAAGAGAGTCGCTCAGTGCTGCTGATCCTCAGAGACTGGAAAGTGAAGCAGATGTGGCTGTCTCTGACTCTTCTTCCAGCATCACTGAGCCAGGTCGGTCTCGCGAGTACGTTGGCTTTGGGGCTGCACTAGAACAACAAACAGCAAGGGACACTCTAAAACCGAAAGCGGCTTCACGCTCGCAGTCTCTGCCCTTGGAAGAACTGCTAAGTCGTCAAGGAAAGACGCTGACAGATAGTTTGCTTCAAAAACGACCGTCCCAGAAGTTCAAATCCGGCCGTGCGCTCGGGCTTGTGGTTCCCCTACCTTCTGATTCGACTCCAGTCAGTGATGAGCGAGACACAATGACAAAAAGAACCGACCTAGAACCACTGCGACAGCCTTCCGTCCGTAGAGCCGCAGATCTCCTTTTGCACGAAGAATCAAAAGAAAGAATTAATGAAACAAAGGAGGCACGACAACAAGCAGGGCAACCCGCTGCACTGCTGGGAGAATTCGTGTTTGGCTCAATTCAGGATGATGGTTCAGCGAACACGTGGCTCTTAGAGATTAAGAATTTGTTCCAGGCTGGGTATCGGAGTGAAGCAGAAAAAGGCCTCCAAGCCTTCCGAAAACACTATCCTAGCTTTGACGACTTCCCCGAGCACTTCCCACAGGAGCTGTTAGATAAGGTTTCTGCGGAAGCGGGCGGTGATGAACGCGAGTAAAGGGAGGGTGGGCCTGAAGGATGTCAGACCCGCCCTACGAAACTTACTGAGACAACTGGTCGGCCTGGCCGTTCACACGGACTTCAGCTCCGCTCTTCGCCAGGACAGCTGCGGCGGTGTCTTCGACCACCGTCCCTTTGAAAAATTCTGGATTGGTCTCACCCCAGAACCGAATCGGATTATCGCAGGTGAAGTCGCGGAAATTCTCTGGTGTCATCAGCCCGTCTTCAACGAACTCGTACGTCTCGGGCAGGACCGAGGCCATATTCGCTACATCAAAGTGGCCGATGTCGGACCCAAACAAGGCATGAATCTGCGCCCCGAACGGATTGGTCTTGCGATTGAACGCTAACGGGTTCATGCGGTCATCCGCCTCGCAGCCAAAGTAGAAGTTCTTCGTGAAGAGCTCCTTGATGTCTTCGGCTTTAGTAATGCCACAGGCAGAGTAGTCATCCAGGTTCTCAATGCCCCCGGTGTCGGTCGCGCCTTTGGGGGACATGGCCGTATCGAGCGCGGCTTCGCGTTTGCGCAGGGCTTCGACTATGGTGGCGTGCCCGTACTGCTCGGCCAACTCCCGAAACAAGGTATGGTCGAGATTGGCCGGATCGACTTCGGCCAGCGCGTTGATATTGCGCTTTTCCCAGTGTTCGATCAGATCAACATATAGCTGGCAGGCCCAGCCCACGCCGCCTTCAAGAAAGGCAAACTTGAGCTGCGGGAATCGCCGGGTCACACCGCCTAAGAACAGGGCCTTACACACGGCTTCGTTTGCCGCAGCAAAATGGCCAATATGATTATAGGTGAAATTACTCGGCGACACGCGCATGGCAAACCCGCGTCCGCCGGAGTGGAAGGACGGAGCGACTTTGAGCTCAACACACTTGGCCCACACCGGGTCATAGTCGTAATCGCTATCGAGCCCGAGGACGTCGCGGTAGGCGGCGAATTTTGCCGCGCCGGGGTGGATCTTAATCGCGGCGGGAACATCACGCCGGATCAAGCTGCCCAACATTACGACTTTCAGCCCGAGCTGCTTGACGGCGTAGTCCAGCTCGGCCATCGCCTCATCCGGGGTGTGCATCGGGATCACCGCCGAGGGCGTCAGGCGATCGGAATATTTGCTGAAATAATCTGCGCTGAATGTGTTAAATGCCCGGCAGGCGGCTTGGCGTTGCGCTGCGTCAGGAATCAGGGGCAGGCCGAGACCGGCGGTTGGATACATTACGCTGAAGTCGAAGCCAAATTCATCCAGACGGCTATACAAAAGTTTGGGCATGACGGCGGTGGCCCGGTCACGCGTATTCTTGGTCGGCAGGGCCCAAAATGCCTGCTGGCCGGTCCCATTGGCGCGGCGGTCAGCGACTGATGTGGCTAATTCCTTCTGAACCAGCTTGGGGAAAAAAGAGAATCCATCGACAGCCTTGTCCCCACCGATCTTGCGCATCTCCTCCCGCACGAGCGGTCCAAACTCCAACCAATGCCCATCCGCGTCTATGACCGGGTGGTTCAGCTGTGCGCGTACCTTCGATATTGGTGCGTGTCCGTTACTACTCATCTCTTACCTCCCTGGCTCGGCTGCGTACCCTCCACTGGTCTGCCGTGCCAAATGATTGCGCTACTGAGTACGGAGACAATAGAAAGTTTCTCGGCTCTTTGTCAATGCACGGGCTTACTGTCTTGTACAAAAGTTAGGCATCACCTGTCTTCACAAAAGAACTATAGGGAGTAGAGGCTGCTGCCCCAGCAACATACGACCCGCGTTCTCGTACTGTTGGGGCGAGGTTGCAATATGTTGGGTGACCGCATGGATATCCCGGAGCGCCCGCTGCAAGGGAATGCGCCGGTAGTTCGCGCTTCCTCCCGCTGCTGTGTACACCAGGTCTACGGCTACGGCCGTACTGCGCGTGGCATTGGCCGCAGCGAGTAGGAGGTCCGTGCGCGCCTCGAAGGTGACCGGCTCTCTGCTTGCGGTCGCTTCCCACATTCGCTGCGTGGCGGCATGGAGCCAGGCACGGGCGGACCGCACTAAGGCTACGGCTTCAGCCAGCCGCACGGGAAAGAGCGACTGGTCGCGCAACAGGGTAGTACTCCCGGCGGGACGCTTGCCTTGCGCAAGCTCCAGGTAAGAGTCCACCGCCCCCTGGGCAATACCCAAACCAACGGGCGCAATCGCAACTGGAAATAATCCTAGGAATGGGAACTGATACAGCGGCCCTTGATAGTGCTTCCCCTGAGGTTTCATCCCTGCCCCGAATCGCCACGAGTACTCCTCGGGAACAAAGACCTGCTCCAGCGTGAAGTCATGGCTGCCGGTCCCAGCCAAGCCACTCACCTCCCAGGTATCCAGAATAGTTGCCTGGGAAATAGGCACGAAGACTGCTCGCACTTCGGGGTCGCCCTCCTCTGTCAGACGCATCTCGTCAGCTTCAAAGGCGTTACAGAGGCCAAACAACCAGGTGCAGTGTTGGCAGCCGCTCGCAACGGCCAACGGCCGCTCACGATATATCCCCCCTCACCGACCATGGCCTTCCCAGGAGGAAAGAGTGCCCCGCCGGTGATACCCAAAGGATTCGTCGCGAAAATCTCCTCGGCGGCTGTATCTGAAAGATACCCCCCCCCAACGCAGCAGTCGTCGCCCCGATCCTCAGAGTCCACCCCGTGGACCCATCAATCCGGGCGACCTCCTCGATGATACGATACAGGGTCTGAGCTGGCCCGATGCGATATGCTCCGCCCGGCCAGCGAGGGCATTGCTCGCTACATCACTCTCCGACCGAAAATGCACGACAAAGGCGCGCTGTACGGAGATGGGAGAGTCATCCATTGACTCTGGCATCTCCCGTGTCCGATCTGCGGACGACCCGTTTGCTTGAATCCTCGTATCCACTATGTAAAGAAGGCTACACCACATGAGCCAGACAAGTCGTGAGGAAAGTGTGAAGTTTGTATGAGGTTTGGACTGACGCTGATGTGCTGAGAAAATGTAGGAAGAATCGATACTTAGCTTTCATAACTACCGGCTTGAACCTGCCCGGGTGCGACTGTGGCGGGGAAAACAGGCGGTGAAGCTTCCGCCGAAAGCGTTTGGCGTACTCCAGCATTTGGCCGAACACCCAGGACAGTTGGTCAGCAAGGAGGAGTTATTCCGTGTCGCCTGGCCAGAAACAGTGGTGACGGATTCTGCCCTGACAGTGTGTATTAAGGAACTTCGTAAGGCGCTACGCGATAACGCCAAGTCCCCGCGCTATATCGAGGCGGTCCATGGACGGGGATACCGCTTTATTGGAACGGTTCATAGTTCAGCGTCTCAAGTCTACACCTACGCAACTCTATCTCTGAGCCTCGTCGGTCGAGCAGAAGAGCTAGCCAAACTACACGAATGGTTTGAGCTGGCCCGCAACGGACAGCGCCAAATCGTCTTTGTCTCGGGCGAGGCCGGTATCGGAAAAACCTCACTCGTTGAAACATTTCTTGCAGACATACAAACGCAAGACACACTCTGGATTGGCCAGGGACAGTGTATTGAACAGTATGGAACCAGGGATGCATATCTACCTGTTTTCCAAGCCTTGGGCCGATTATGCCGAGGGAACCAGGGGAAGCATTTTATTGATCTTTTAGAGAGCCACGCTCCAACCTGGTTGATCCAAATGCCGGCCCTCGTCAGTTCCAGTCGGTTCGACGCACTCCAAACGCACGGGCTAGGAGCTACAACGGGGTGGATGTTACGCGAGCTTGCTGAAGCCCTGGAGTCCATTACTGTCGAGCAGCCGCTCGTCCTAGTGCTCGAAGATCTTCACTGGAGTGAGGCAGCGACCTTAGAGTTCCTGCCTGTTTTGGCCCGGCGACAGGAGAGCGCCCGCCTGCTGGTGATAGGGACCTATCGTCCGGCAGAAGTGCTCGTTCAGGAACATCCTCTGCGGGGAGTAAAGTAGGAGCTACAGGTCCATGCTCAGTGTCAGGAAATGTTGTTGGACTTTCTGACGCTAGAAGGGGTGACCGAGTATCTGTTGCAACGATTTGGAGAGGTGCAATCCCAACAATCCCAAAATGGCCTGGCTCGCTTCATCCACCAACGCACGGATGGCAATCCCCTCTTTATGCTGAATGTCGTGGACTATTTGGTCACACAGGATCTTATCCGTGAGGTTGATGGTGGGTGGGAATTACACGATCGGCCTGATCAGACGACGGTCGGAACGCCAGACAGCCTCCGGCAGATGATCGAAAAGCAGATTGATCAGCTCGGGCCAGAGGTGCAGAACGTCTTGGAAGGCGCGAGCGTGGCAGGAGTAGACTTCTCAGCAGCCACACTCGCTGCTGGAATAGAGAGCCCAACAGAGAACGCAGTTATACAGGTTGAGGGGCTGTGTGAGAGACTGGTCCGTCGTCATCAATTTTTGCAGGCGAACGGGATAACGGAGTGGCCGGACGGGCGAGTGGCCGGAGCCCGGCGTGTTTAGATCCATCAGAGGATCGGGCAGCGGGAGGAAGCGGGCTATGGCGAGCGCGCGGGGGAAATTGCCGCAGAGTTAGCAGCCCACTTTGAGCGTGGACGAGACTATGCTTGGGCCGTGCAGTATCTTCAGCAGGCAGGAGAGAATGACATCCAACGCTCGGCCCACCGAGAGGCCGTCGATCTGCTGACCAAAGGTCTAGAGTTGCTCAAGACCCTACCCGTCACGTCCGAGCGCGCTCGGAAAGAGTGCTCGCTCTATATCGCTTTGGGTACTGCGCTCATTGCCACCAAGGGTTTTGCAGCCTCTGAAGTGGGACTAGCCTACAGCCGGGCTCGAGAGCTGTGTCAGCAAACAGGGACAACACCCGAGACATCTCGGGTGTTGTGGGGACTGTGGGTATTTCACTTAACGCGGGCAGAACTTCAGACAGTCCTCGAACTCGGGGAGCAGTTGCTGCGTTTGGCCCAGAGGGAGTAAGACCCTGCTCTTCTTGTGGAGGCCCACTATACGCTGGCGGAGACCATGGTATGGCTTGGAGAATTTGTCTCTGCCCGAGAGCATCTGGAGCAGGGCATGCGGCTCTATACCCCCCGCCAGGACCGTTCCCTTGCTTTTCTTTACGGCTATGATCCCGGAGTAGCATGTTTATCTCTTGTGGCTTTAACGCTGTGGCATTTAGGCTACCCAGAACAGGCCCTGAGGAGAAATGACGAGGCTCTCACCCTTGCTCGGCAGCTCTCTCACCCGTTCAGCCTGACTTATGCCCTGGCCTGGACTGCGGTGATCCATGCTCTGCGTCGGGAGGAGCACGTCACGCAAGAGTGGGCACAGACAGGCGTTGCGCTCTCTACTGAACACGGGTTTATGTTTCACCTAGCGTATGGGACAATTCTACTCGGCTGGGCGCTGGCTGGCCAAGGGTAGGAAAAGGAAGGCATTGCGCGAATACGCCAGGGTCTCGCTGCCTGGCGGGCGACAGAGGCAGAGTTAGAAGGGCCGCATGGGCTTGGCTTGCTAGCCGAAGCATACGCGAAAGTGGACCAGGATGAGGAAGGACTGAGGGTGCTCGCCGAGGCGCTGACCGCAGCACACAAAAATAGGGGGTATTTTTACGAGGCAGAGCTGTATCGGCTCAAGGGGGAGCTGACGCTGAAACAGTCAAAAGCCGGCCCTGAGTTAAGTCGAAGGGTCGAAAGTTCCAGGTCGAAAGTCGAAGAAGAGGTGGAGGGGCTTTTTCAAAAGGCTATGGATATTGCTCGTCGACAGGGTGGCAAATCGTGGGAACTGCGTTCCACGATGAGCTTAGCCCGGCTCTGGCAGCAGCAGAGGAAGAAGAAAGCAGCCCGGCAGCTGCTGGCCGAGGTGTATGCCTGGTTCACCGAAGGTTTTGATACCGCCGATTTGAAAGACGCCCAAGCCGTCTTGGACGAACTTTCACAGCGCGGACCTCTCCGCCTGCCGCACCTGGTCATGTCTTTGATATGTAATCGTCAATTACTCTATGCGAGTGCCGAACCAGAACCTCTTCGTCGTTCAAATTGAAGTGCGTTCTGATTCCAGAAGCGAGCATGGACTGTGTTGCCTCAAGTGTGCTGCCGTCCTCCAAGAGCGTGTCACGCAATACGCATTTGCTGACTTCTTGACTGAATCGCTGTCCGGCCTGTTTTGTCGGCGGGCAATATAAACAGGCTTCCCAGAGGGTACGCTGGGCTGTGAGCGGCCAGAAATGGTGCGTCACATACGTCCCGGCAGAGACATCGACTGAAAAATTAGGAAAGATCACATTCAAATCAAACGCCCACTGGGGACTGCGGGTCGGATTGACGCCGGGCGGGAGCTGGTCCTCTGCAATACGGCCTTGGGTAACGACTGATCCAAATCGATAGGCCAAAGATTCAACTGGTGACGGCTGATGACTAGGGTTGCCATACAGAGACATCATCCGATGGCGGGGATAGAGTTTGATAGTCAGCGCATGACTAAAAGGATTGTCCGGCCCGGAAAAAGTGTCGCCTATGGTTCGCCGATGGAGGACCGGCACGTGGTAGATCTCCTGAAATATATCCAGGGCCACTTTCCAATTACAGTTGACCTCAGTGGTGTAGCAATAGCGGGTTGACATGTGGTGAAAGGGATAGCCGCGTAACTGTTGGCCAAATTCTCCCAGAAATTCATTCAGCGTTTCGCACGGCTGTGGATCAATGTGAACAAACACAAACCCCTCCCACGTGTCGAGCGTTACTGGAGTCAAACCAAGCTTTTCTTTCTCTAAATCAAAGAAGCTCTCTTCGTCCGGCACGAACTTGAGCTGTCCATCCAGACCGTAAGACCAGCCGTGGAATTTACACGTTAAGAGCGGGCAGGTGCCTTGTGTATCCCAGGCCAGCTTATTGCCGCGATGGGAACACATATTATGAAAGGCACGAATCACACCATCTTTGCCATGCACCACAAGAAGAGATGTATGACAGACGGCCAAATATTTGACAAAATAATCGCCGGCTCTGGGGATGTCCTCTACGCGTCCGACATTGAGCCATACCCGACGAAACAGTCGCTCACGCTCTTGCTCAAAATAGGTGGACGAGACACATGGCTCGATCGGGACGGGTTGCGTACCCAGTTCGGCGGGAGTGTGTCTCGTTTGTAGATCTCGCATAGAGCTACTCTCTAGGTTGTAACACTGGAGACGAGCGCATCGACTTCCGTTAATTCTTCAGCTGAGAGCTGCCAGTTCGTTGCAGCCGCATTCGCACGCACTTGCTCCGGTGTCGTCGCCCCGGCAATGACTGAAGCCACACACGGTTGTACAGCCAGCCACGACAGAGCGAGTTCTAGCAGAGTATGACCGCGCTGGCCAGCAAAATCTTGCAACGCCTCGACCTTGGAAAAGTTCTCATCAGAGGCCATACGCTGAGCGAATGTGAGAACGGACAGACGCGTTCCGTGACCAAAGTCTTCACCGCGTCGATATTTACCGGTGAGCATACCGCTGGCTAAAGGAAAATAGGGCAGCTGGCCGAGTCCGTGCTGATCACAGGCAGGGATTGCATCTGCCTCAACGGCACGATTCAACAGGCTCCACTCATTTTGCGCAGTGACAAAGTGAGCACAATCGTGTGCTGTGGATTGTCTCACAGCTTCATTGATCTGCTCTGCAGAGAAATTGGAATGGCCTATGGCGCGTACCTTGCCCTGTTGGACCAGCTGGTTCAGCGTTTCAAGGGTCTCCTCAATGGGCGTATTCGGATCGGGATAATGCATCTGATACAGATCAATCCAGTCCGTTTTCAGTCTCCGCAGGCTGTCCTCAAGACAACGCAGGATATACTCGCGTGATCCCCAACGTTCGCCGGACTTTGCCATCAGGGCGCAGCCGCCGAATTTCGTTGCCAGAATGATGTCTTTGCGACGAGAGCCTAACACCTGGCCAAGAAATTCTTCAGACTGACCCTTGCCATACATGTCGGCGGTATCGAAGCAGGTGATGCCAGCGTCTAAAGCTGTATCGATCACGGCCCGGCTGGCTTCTAGATCAATCTTCATCGCAAAATTGTTACACCCCAGGCCGGCCAGACTAGCTTGGAGTCCCGATGAGCCGAGCGGACGTGTTTCCATACAGTTCCTCTCTTTCCCTGCCAACGCTTGTCCTCTCAGTGTGAGCATGGTTTAACCAACTCTCACTGGCTTCGATCAGTTCTATAAAGGAGGACGGCTATGGCAACATTTGATGAATATCGCGACAAGTATAATCACGTGCAGATGGAGCGGCGCAATGGGATTCTGCAGCTTACGCTCCACACCGATGGAAAAACCTTGCGCTGGGGAGAAGATCCGCACACGGAGCTGGGCAAGTGCTTCTACGATATTGGCAGTGACCCGGAGAATAAGGTCATCATCATCACCGGCACCGAGGACATGTTTATCGCTAAGTATGCGCGGGGCGATAAATGGGAGATTACGCCTCAGTTGTGGGACCATATTTATTGGGACGCAAAAAAGCTGCTGATGAATCACTTGGACATTGAGGTGCCGATGATTGCCGCAGTAAATGGGCCAGCCACGATTCATGCCGAACTGGCGGTCTTGTGTGACATTGTGATTGCGTCAGATGATGCCGTCTTCCAAGACGCGCCGCATTTCCCGAATGGCATTGTGCCTGGTGATGGCGTGCACATTGTCTGGCCCCTCCTTCTGGGAGTGAATCGCGGCCGTTACTTCTTGCTGACCGGCCAGAAACTCTCGGCCCAAGAGGCACTCACTCTTGGCGTGGTCAGCGAAGTCATGCCACGTGACAAACTGCTCGACCGGGCGTGGGAATTGGCCGAAATCGTCGCCAAGCAACCGCCGCTTACCGTGCGCTACGCGCGCGTGGCTCTTACCCAGCAGCTCAAGAAGCTGATGCTGGATAATCTGGGTTACGGTTTGACACTCGAAGGCTTAGGTGCGCTGGAATACTGGCCCGGCGGGAAGAAGAAAGAAGAGAAAAAGTAAGTTGGGTGAGCAGGGTAGGTCCAGAGACCCACCATCATTCGACGGGCGACGTTCCGCTCTCATCCCCCCTACTATTTTCCTTTGAAACCCCCCCATGTATCTCTACCAAGAAACGAATCGTTACTTCGCCCAAGTCGCTGATGACATCAAAGACATCGCGGAGAAAGAACTCCAAACACTCGGAGCCCAAGAAACGAGTCCCGCCTATCGGGGGATCTATTTCTGTGCGTCCCCCAAAGTGCTGTACACGATCAATTTCCATGCGCGACTGATTAACCGTGTGCTGGCTCCCTTGACCTGGTTTAACTGTCACTCGGATCGATATCTCTACAAGAAGTCGTCTGAAATTCCGTGGGAGGATTTTCTTGATCCCTCGCAAACGTTTGCCGTTTTTGCGACCGTCGCCAATAGTACCATTCGACACTCGAAGTTCGCGGCGCTTCGCCTGAAGGATGCTATTGTCGATTACTTCCGAGCGGGCACTGGGGTGCGTCCGTCCATAGATACGCGCAATCCTGATGTGTGGATCAACCTGCATATCCACAACAATGAAGCAACGATCAGCCTGGATACGTCCGGGGGCTCCCTGCATCGGCGTGGTTATCGTAAGAAGACTATTCAGGCGCCCATGGTGGAGACCTTAGCTGCGGCCATCATTCAATACTCTGAATGGGACGGCCGTGTTCCTTTATACGATCCGTTGTGTGGCTCAGGGACGTTGCTGTGTGAAGCCTATCTGCACGCCTCTCATACGCCGGCCGCCCTATTCCGCCAAAAGTTTGGTTTTGAACGACTGCCGGACTTTGATGCGTCGGTGTGGAACCAGGTGCAACAGGAAGGGCGAGAGAAGATTCGCTCGCTCTCCAAAGGACTCATTGTTGGCAGTGATATTGACCGAGCAGCCATACAGGCAACAATCCAGAACTGCGCGGCGTTTGATGCAGGTCATGTCATCAGCATTCAGAAACGTGATGCCTTTCAGATTGAGCAGATAGCAGGGGCCGTCATTGTGTGTAATCCACCCTATGGGATCAGAATGGGCCAAGAGACTGATCTTGGAGACTTCTATAAACGATTGGGCGATTTCCTCAAACAACGCTGCCAAGGCTCAACGGCCTTTATCTATTGTGGCGAGCGCCAATACATCAAGCATATCGGCCTCAAACCAACCTGGAAAAAGCCGCTCGTGAACGGCGGTCTGGATGGACGTTTGGCGAAATATGAACTGTATTGAATGGCAATGTTTTTATACATGGACGATTTCAATCCGAGCGTGATAGGGTGCGGTTTAGCAGTGAAAAAGGGGTAGGGTTTCTAACCGACTGTTCCGTACCAAAGAGGAGGGTGCTTACATGCTTTCGCTCAGTGATTACGCAGCGCAGGACGGACTTGGCCTTGCAGAGCTTGTTGCGCGCAAAGAAGTTACGCCGGAAGAACTTGCTGACACTGCAGTCCAGGCAATCGAGCAAGTCAATCCCAAACTGAACGCCGTACTCCAGGTGCTCTCGGATCAGGCAAAAGAAGAGATTCGTGGCGGTCTCCCCCAAGGACCGTTTACTGGAGTGCCGTTCCTGATCAAAGAACTTGTTCTGCATGCCAAGGGCGTTCGTCTTGATATGGGTTCCCGCCTGGGGCAAGGTTATGTTCCGACTGAGGACTCTGAATTGATGGCGCGCTTTCGACGGGCCGGACTCGTACTGGTCGGAACAACGCAAACGCCCGAGCTGGGTTACAATCCCACGACTGAGACTACGCTGTTTGGGCCGGTTCATAATCCATGGAAGGCGGGCCACAGCGCGGGCGGGTCAAGTGGTGGCTCTAGTGCCGCAGTTGCCTCGGGCATCGTTCCCATGGCGCATGCAAACGACGGTGGTGGGTCTATTCGTATTCCTGCCTCGTGCAACGG
This sequence comes from Binatia bacterium, assembly GCA_963666315.2. GTDB lineage: Bacteria > Desulfobacterota > Binatia > Bin18 > Bin18 > Bin18. The sequence continues at coordinate 1,213 of CAXXHG010000019.1, read as the reverse complement.
TCTCGTGGGACTCAAACCGTCCCGTGACCGGGTGCCGACGGGCCCGGACTATTCGGACCCGTTGTGTGGATTGGCTTGTGAACTCGTGGTGTCTCGTAGCGTGCGTGACTCTGCTGCAATTTTGGATATGGTTGCCGGTGCCGATGTTGGTGCGCTGGGTCTGCCTGTTCCGCCTGCTCGCCCGTATCGTGAAGAAGTCGGCGCTGCACCGGGCAAGTTGCGCATCGCGTGGACGACGACTCCCGCCTCGGGTGAAAAAGTTGACCCTGAATGCGAAAAAGCCGTGCTTGACACAGTGCGCTTACTCACAGAGTTGGGCCATACAGTTGAAGAAGGTCGTCCGGAGTATGACTGGGACGAGTTTCTTGAGAACGTGCATGTGATTTGGACGGCCTACAATGCTATGGCGGTTGAGGAGCTAGCCAAAGACATGGGGCGTACGTCTGGACCGGACAATCTTGAAGCCGTCACGCTGGCCTGCTGCGAGGACGGCAAGCGCTACACTGCTGTTGATTTGCTGAAATCCTTGGACCACGGTGGACGATTGTCGCGGCTGGTCGGCCGTTTCTTCCAAAACATTGATGTCTTTGTCAGCCCGACCATAGCCAAGCCGCCTGTGCCGCATGGGGAGGTGAATCAGAACCGCGCCGGTAGGACCGCTATGGAGTGGACGCGTCAGGTCTTTTCCTATGTACCGTTTACGGCCGCTGTTCAACACAACCGGCCAACCGGCCATTTCGCTTCCGCTGCACTGGAGCGCCGATGGTTTGCCCGTCGGGGTACAATTCGCGGGCCATCTGGGTGACGAAGCCACGTTGCTGCGTCTGGCCGCCCAGCTCGAAGAGGCCAAACCCTGGGCGGACAAACGCCCGAGCGTGCATGTGGGGGCTTAATAGATGAGTAAAGATTGAGGGTAGGGGCGATCCTGATCGCCCTTTTTCAATAATCGGCTCGGAGTACAGCTCATGAATGAGATCGCTCAAAACCCGCATCTCATTCTGTGGGGGGCGGGGACGACGCGCACGATCCGGCCGCATTGGGTGCTGCACGAACTTGGGCTTGCGTATAAAAAGCATTTGATCGGCTCGCGCACTGGCGAAACCGAGACGCCGGAGTTCCGAGCGCTGAATCCGCGTGGCAAGATACCCGTGCTCCAAGATGGTGACTTTGTCCTGGCGGAGAGTGCGGCGATTCTTAATTATCTTGTGGAACA
>CAXXHG010000018.1:0-174935 GCA_963666315.2 Binatia bacterium | reverse complement strand
AGGCGGTTTCCATGGGCACCCGCTTTGTCGCCAGCGAAGAGATTCTCGTCACGCAGGAATACAAACAGCGCATTGTTGATGGGAAGGCCGAAGACACGGTCTACACGACTCTTTTTGATGTCGGTTGGCCGGATGCCACGCATAGAGTCCTGCGCAACAAAGCCATGGACGCGTGGGAGGCGGCGGGACGTCCGGCCAGCGGCCAGCGGCCCGGAGAAGGCAGCGTTATTGGGACTATGCCTATGGCGGGAACAACCGTAGACATTCCCAAATATGGCATCTTTCCGCCTATGCCTGGTTTTACAGGGGATATCGAGCAGACGGCGCTGTACGCTGGCGAGTCATGCCGATTGATCCATGACATTAAACCCGCCGGGCAGATCGTACACGACATCGTGCAAGAGGCAGAAGCGGTACTGAAACATCTAAGCGCAGCGTAAGGAGTATAGACGGAATGGACAGACTTAAAGACAAAGTCAGCCTGATTACGGGTGGTGGCTCAGGGATTGGGCGCGCAACCTGCCTGCTCTTTGCCCGAGAAGGAGCAACGGTCAGTGTGGCGGATTATGACGAGCAGGGCGGCCAAGAGACCGTGCAGCAAGTCCAGGCCGCCGGCGGCCAAGCCGCCTTTATTCGAGCGGATGTCTCCAAGTCAGCCGATGTCCAGAACATGCTGAACACGACTGTCGAAACGTATGGACGGATAGACGTGCTGTTCAATAATGCCGGCATTGAAGGCCCGTCCGCAAAGCTGGCCGACTACCCGGAGGATGCCTGGGAGCGGGTCATCGTTATTGATCTCACCTCGGTCTATTTAGGCATGAAGTATGTCATCCCACACATGATCAAGCAGCGCGGTGGAGTCATTCTCAGCACGGCATCTATAGCCGGTCTGGTCGGGTTTCCCGGCAGCGGGGCGTATGCCGCAGCCAAAGCCGGGGTGATCAATATGACGCGTATGGTCGCACTGGAATATGCCAAGAAGAATATCCGGATAAACTGTATCTGTCCCGGCGTGATTTCAACCCCGATGGCGCAGCGCGTCATGGGCGATCGACCGGAAGAGCAAGTTGCACGGATGGAACCCATTGGACGGCTGGGGCAGCCTGAGGACATTGCCAACGCGGCCTTATTCTTAGCCAGTGATGAATCCTCGTTTGCCACGGGCGCGCCGTTCATTATTGACGGAGGCTATGTGGCACGTTAGTGGAGACCACATGAAAGAATCGTTTGTCTTATTGCTGTGGTGGGTGTTGTTTGGCGGCTCACATATGCTCATGTCGTCCCCCAGCCTGCGGCCCAAATTGGTCTCTCGCTTAGGGGAGCGTGGTTTCCTCGGCCTTTACTCGCTTATAGCGATCGCGACCCTCGTTCCGCTGTGTATGTATTATGGCGAGCATAAACATGCCGGGCCCCAGTTGTGGGTTACCTTCGGGCCGTATCTCGTGGCCCGTGATCTGAACCTGCTCCTCATGGTATTGGCCTTTGCCCTGCTGGCTAGCGGGCTTGCCGCACGTCCACCAAGTTCCATGCTAGCCAGCGGCGAGCCTCAGGCGTATGGGGTCACGCGTATTACCCGGCATCCAACTTTTGCGTCCTTCTTTGTGTTTGGTCTGGCGCACTGCTTCATGAACGGGACCTTGGCTGACTTGATGTTTTTTGGTGGGTTGGCGGTCTTTGCTTGGCTTGGTGCGCGTCACCAGGATGAGCGCAAGCGGACGGAGATTCCCGGCTATGCGGAGTTTCAGACCGCAACGTCGTTTATGCCGTTTGGGGCGATTTTCAATCGGCGCCAGCCTTTTCCAACTGGAGAGTTGCGCTGGGGTATCATTATAATCGGTCTCATTAGTTTCTATCTTGTGCGGAGTTTTCACCCCGGTCTGTTTGGCGGCACCTTAATGACGTTTTAGGATGGTGTGTTATGAATCTAGACGCCCTGTATGACACGTGGACCTGGCTCCAGAACCTCTCCAAGGTGCAACTCATTCTCCTTGGCGGTGGGGTGGCTTTGCTTGTCGCGGTGAGTAAATTTTTGCGCTTTGTGTTCTTGATTGCCGTGCTGTTACTCTTCCTCATCGTCTTCCTGCCGCAACTGCTCAAGAGCTATAAGCAAAGTTCGCTTCCCACCGTAGTCGATGATTTCATCCAGCGTGGGGTAGAGGCGACCCAAGATCCTCCCTCACCACCGCCTAGGCGGGACATAACCCAAAAGGGACGGTGAGACCGACATATGTCTGGTCCTTCTGATCTTGTTGATCCTTCTGATCGTGCTGATCCGGCTGCCCCTTCTGATCTGGCTACTCGTTCTGTGACGGAAGATACGCTCGCAGCCGCACTGCAGCGCCACTTTGGATTTGACGACTTTCGTCCAGGTCAACGCAAGATCGTTGAAGCTGTATTGGCCGGGCGTTCGACGGTTGCCATTCTGCCTACTGGTGGCGGGAAATCCCTGTGTTATCAACTCCCGGCGTTGCTGCGTGAAGGGGTAACTATTGTGGTCTCGCCCTTGATCGCTCTGATGCAGGATCAGGTCGATCAGCTCCACGCCCGGGGGATACTACATGCGACGGCACTGAATTCGAGCCTATCGCGGGCCGAGATTGAGCAGCGTTTTCAACAACTGGCTGAGCAGCGCCTCAAGCTCTTATACGTTGCCCCTGAGCGCTTTGCTGCGCCGGGTTTTATTGATCGGCTCAAACGCGTGGCGGTCAGTCTGTTTGTGGTCGATGAGGCCCACTGTGTGAGTCATTGGGGACATGACTTTCGTCCCGACTATTTACGCCTGCGGAGTGCTATTGCCTCGATCCAACCCAAGGTTGTCCTGGCTCTGACCGCAACCGCCACCCCGGCCGTGCGGCGCGAGATTGCCGTCCAACTCGGTCTGGTTGATCCGTTTCTGCTTGTCAACTCGTTTGACCGCCCGAATCTCTTCTTTAGTGTGGTGCCATGTGTCACCAAGGCCAAACCCGAGATGTTGGTCGCCCTGCTGCAGGGCATCAGCGGGAGTTGTATTGTGTATGTTGCGCGTCAGCGCGATGCGGAAGAGCTGGCCGCTCTCCTCAATCAACACGAGGTGAAGACTGTGCCGTATCATGCCGGCCTGGGGGCGCATATTCGGCGTACGAATCAGCAAGCCTTCCTGCAAGGAAAAGTCCGCATTATTGTCGCCACCGTCGCTTTCGGTATGGGCATTGATAAACCCGACGTGCGGGCCGTGATCCACTATCAACATCCAGGCTCGCTCGAAGCTTATTACCAAGAGGCCGGCCGGGCCGGCCGGGATGGGGAATCTGCTCAATGTCTCCTGCTGTATGATAAGCGCGACAGCGGTCTGCAACGTTTCTTTATCCAGCAGCGCTATCCCACTGGCGGTGAGGTCCGCGAGATCTACCGCCTGTTGCGAACCGGGCTGTCACCACGTGAGATCCCGGGCCGGGTGCCCGAGTTGAGTGAAGAGAAAGTCAATGTTGCGCTGACAGTGTTACAAGACAAGGGTTACGTTGAGCGCACAGGTCCGAAAGCTCAGGCCGTTCAGCTGCGGACGGACAAAAGCCCCCAAGACTTACGGCTCGACTTTTCTTTTCTCAAGCAGCGCCAACAGGCGGACTATCGTCGATTGGGAGAGATGCTCGACTACCTGACGACGACGGCGTGTCGACGTGCGGTGATCTTGCGTTACTTTGGCGAACGCGTCCCGGTCGGGAAAAACTGCGGCCAGTGTGATCTATGTACCCTGGGTACCCTGGGCACAACGACCTCACAGACGTTGCGGCCTGGCATCCCCGGTGCCTTAGACAGTCAGGACGTGATTCTTGGAGCCGTGCGTGACCTGCAGAAACGAAAAATGGGACGTTCGGGGATTGCTCAGGTGTTGGCCGGCAGCCGGTCGCGCAAGATGAAGCAGCTCGGACTCGAGGAATCCCCCCATTACGGCAAACTCACTCGCCTCACCCAGGACCAAATTGTTGAACAAATAGACCGTCTGATTCAGACTGGCCAGCTCCGTTTGATTCCCGGCCAATACCCGTCTGTCGTACTGGCGTCACCAGCAGCGCAGAAAAAGTCAGCACAGACGACTGCCCAGGGAGCCAATACCAACGATACTGAACCCGTTGAAAGTCGGACGCAAGGCGAAAGCTCCAAAGAAGCGCTGGAACAACACACGTCATCAACCCCTCATCCCCAACCCCCAGTCCCTACCCCCCAATCTCCCTTTGACCCCATTCCAACCGCTGTAGGCTGGGCCATCTTGCGCGTGGTCCAAAGCCAGGACGGTGAGCTGGCACGCGCCGGGGTCGCGCACTTCCTGCGCGGCACGACAGAAATGGGAGCTCGGCCAACAGCGAACATCACCACGTTGCCCGGCCACCGGTTTTTGGTACAGTATCCGCACCAGGAGTTGCTCACAGCTATTGATCTATTCATCGAACGCAAGCTGCTTGTGGTCGAAGCAACGGAGCAGCTGTCGGTGTGGTTGACCCGACGCGGGCAGGCTGCGCTCACTGCCGTAAAAGCGTCGGAATAATGTCTAAAGGAGAAGAGGATGGAAGTCGAAAAAAAACTTGAAGAGATGGGTATATCGCTCCCCCCTAGCACCACACCCGTGGCCAATTATTTGCCGCTGGTGCGAACGGGCAACCTGTTGTTCGTCTCAGGGCATGGCCCCGGTGTGCAGAAAGACGGCAAGGTCACGTTCATTCAAGGCAAGCTAGGCAAAGACATGGACGCGGCGCAGGGGTATGAGGCGGCCAAACATGTGATGCTCAACATCTTGCAGTCTATGAAGCAAGAACTGGGTGATTTGGATAAGGTCCAGCGGATCGTCAAGCTGCTGGGTTTTGTCAACTGCACTGCGGATTTTCTTGACCAACCCAAAGTGATCAATGGTGCGTCTGATCTCTTGGTCGAGCTGTTTGGCGAACGTGGCCGTCATGCCCGCTCTGCGGTTGGTATGAACCAGCTCCCGTTTGGGATTGCGGTGGAAATTGAAATGATCGTGGAAGTAGAAGGATAGGGGGCTCGAGAGGGTTGGCCTAGTCGAGAGGCCGCATAGCTGTCATCCCAGGCTAGGCCGTACAAACCCTGTTCACCTTGGTAAGGTTTGTTCCTCAGAGTTCATCCCGCTTATGCAGCTCAGCCTGCACTCGCCAGCTGCTCAATCAACGCGGCGTTTGACTCGATTTTCTCAAACACGCTGAGGACGGCTTGCGTCGCCTCGACAGTATTCATATCGGCGACTTTGCGTCGTAACAGACGTGACGCTTTGAGTGCGTCCGGATCCAGCAGTTGTTCTTCTTTGCGGGTGCCTGAAGCAGCAATATTAATAGCTGGGAAGAGACGCCGGTCGGCCAGACGCCGTTCGAGCAAAAGCTCCATATTGCCCGTACCTTTAAATTCTTGAGCGATCACCTCGTCCATGCGGCTGCCGGTATCGATCAAGCACGTGGCAATGATCGTCAGTGATCCACCATCTTCAAGCTGTCGGGCCGCCCCAAACAGTCGTTTGGGTAATTCAAGGGCACCGGCATCAATGCCGCCGCTCATAGTGTGACCGGTTGTCGTATTCAGATTGTGGGCTCGTCCGAGACGGGTGAGCGAGTCGAGGACGATGACGACGTCCTTATCTGCAAGCGCTTCTCCAACCGCACGTTCCAGGCAGCTGGCGGCTGCTTCCAGATGTTCTTCAAGCGGCCGATCATTGGAGGAAGCAAACACCTCTGCTGGGACGGCACGACGAAAGTCGGTGACTTCCTCGGGCCGTTCGTCAACCAGGAGACTGTACAAAATAGCCTTTGGCGCCCCTGCCGCAATGGCAACACACAGGTCTTTTAAGAACGTTGTCTTGCCGGTCTTAGGCGGAGCCAGGATAATCGCCCGTTGTCCAAAGCCGATGGGGCAGAACACATCAAGGATGCGAATTGTGAGTGGTGCATCCGGACCGACCAGGGGAATTTTGCGGATGGGTGCAATCGGCACCCGAGCCTGAAATTCTTGCAGCGTGGCTGACGGTGGGGGTGTCCCCGTCCGTCTGCCGCGCTGCTGTTGTCCACTACGAGCTTGACGCCGTCGTCCGTCCTGGGATCTGTTTCCGTTTCCCCGCTGCCGCCTGTTGTTTCTCATTATGTGTGTATTCTTCCTGATCTGCGCGCAGGGTACAAGTCGGATCTGTCTAATCTGTCTGAGCTGACAAGGAGAGACTTCCATTGTATAGTAACCAACATGACATACGGACACTACCGGGTAGGTGTGGATATTGGTGGCACCTTCACCGATATCTTTCTCTTATCCGAGGATGGTGAGTCGATTATTGGGAAGGTGCTCACAACACCGCGTGATCCTGCTGAGGCCGTGCTGGGCGGTCTGTCCAGTTTGCTGGAAGAACGAACTATTCCGGCGGACGCCATAACCCATTTGGTCCACGGCACAACGCTGATTACCAACGCGATTATCGAACGTAAAGGAGCAAAGACCGGGCTGATCACTACCAAAGGGTTTCGGGATGCGTTAGAGATCGGTCGGGAGCGACGCTACGATATCTATGATATTTCCTTAGAAAATCCGGAGCCCCTGGTGCCGCGCTATTTACGGCGGGAAGTCGACGAACGTCTCGACAACACCGGCCAGGTCATGACACCCTTAGATGCGGACGAGGCTGTACAGGTCATTCAGGGTTTAGTCGACGCAGGAGTTGAGGCGCTTGCGGTGTGTCTCTTGCACTCCTTTCGAAATCCTGAACACGAACTGCGCATCAAACAACTCGTGAGCCAGCATTTCCCTGACCTTGTCCTTTCGTTGTCGTGCGAAGTCATGCCGGAGATTCGGGAATATGAACGTACCTCAACCACGGTTGCGAATGTGTATGTCAAGCCGATGGCGCGGACATATCTCAACAAGCTCAACGCGGACCTGCGTGTCCTTGGGTTGCCGCGTGACATGTTTATTATGTTGTCAAACGGTGGGATCACGAGCTGTGCCATTGCCGGGGACTATCCCATTCGGCTGATCGAGTCCGGTCCGGCCGCCGGAGCCTTAGCCGCGAGTTTTTATAGCAAACGCCAGAACCTCAAGCCGCACGACCAGAAGCAGCAGGATCAGACCCAGCAGCTCGACCGTGTAATTTCCTTTGACATGGGTGGCACGACGGCAAAAATCTGTCTTATAGATCACGGCCAGCCGTTATTAACTACGGACTTTGAAGCCGCTCGGGTGTATCGCTTCAAAAAAGGCAGCGGGCTGCCGCTTAAAGTTTCGGTTATTGAAATGATAGAGATAGGCGCAGGTGGAGGAAGCATTGCCCGTATTGATGAGCTGGGGCTGCTCAAAGTCGGACCGGATAGTGCAGGCTCAGAGCCGGGCCCGGTATGTTACGACCGAGGCGGACAGGAGCCGACGGTCACCGATGCCGACGTGGTGTTGGGCTATCTCAATCCGGACTATTTCCTGGGTGGGAAGATGCGCCTCAATTTGGATAAGGCCAAATATGTGATTCAAGAAAAAATTGCCAAACCGCTCAAGGTTGATCTGTCCCGAGCAGCCTGGGGCATACACCAAGTCGTGAATGAAAACATGGCCAATGCCGCGCGTATGCACCTTGTTGAGAAGGGCCGCGATCCGCGCGGGTATAGTGTGATTGCCTTTGGGGGGGCGGGGCCGGTGCACGCCTATCGTGTGGCCGAACGGCTCAAGCTCAAGACGCTAGTGTGTCCGCTGGCCGCCGGTGTGACCTCGGCTTTTGGCATGTTGACTGCTCCCTTAGCATTCGATTTTGTGCAGAGTTATGTCACCACATTAGCGGAACTCGACGGCGCGGTTTTGGAACGTATCTATGCAGACATGGAGCAACGCGGCCGGAGCGTGCTGACTGCTGCCGGAGTTGAGGGTGAGGTGACACTCAGCCGTTCGGCGGATATGCGCTACGTACAGCAGGGTGTTGAGATTCGTGTACCGCTGCCTGCCGGACGACTCGCGCAGGAAGAGGTCCCGGCCCTGCGGCACGTCTTTGAGGTGGAGTATGAGCGCTTATACAAGCGTCTCAATCCAGGCGTTGATATTGAGATTGTCAATTGGCGACTGGTGGCTTCTGGCCCGCAGCCCCAGATTACGCTCCAGAGCGCCGCCGCTGCTGGCTTGAGTCTGGCTGCGGCGCGCAAAGGCGAACGGGCCGTGTATATGCCGGAGCAAGATGGCTTTGTGCCATGCGCGGTCTATGATCGGTACGCGCTTCCGCCTGGAGAGACCCTTGCTGGACCGGCAATTATCGAAGAGCGCGAATGCACGGTCGTGATTGGTACGCACGCACACGCTCGCCTTGATGCCGAACAGAATTTGATTGTCACTTTGAGCTGAGGCATGAGCAGGCAGAACCAAGCCGATTATCCGGTTCGGATTGTCCAGCATATCGCTATCCCCATGCCGGACGGCGTGCGGCTCGGTGCCATGCTGTATATGCCGGATGCCCCGCATGACGGACCGTTTCCGGCGGTTGTTGAATACGATCCGTATCGAAAAGATGACAACAAGATTGCGCGCAACTGGCAAACGCATAGTTATCTCGCCCGCAAAGGATACGTTGGGGTGCGTCTCGACGTACGTGGGACCGGTGCGTCAACGGGAATTGCGCTAGATGAGTACACTCCAAAAGAACAACAGGACAGTCTTCACGCCCTTGCGTGGCTGGCCGACCAACCCTGGTGCAGCGGCAAGCTCGGCATGTGGGGCTCGTCGTATGGAGGCATTACCGCTCTCCAAGCCGCTATGCATGCCCCGCCGCAGCTTAAGGCCATTCTGGCCATGCATGCCCTGGTTGATCGCTATAGCGACGATGTGCACTACCACGGCGGCTGTTTGCCGGTGAACGAATCCGTCGCCTGGGCCGGCCGCATGGTGGCGCTCAATGCGCTTCCCGCATTGCCCGAGATTGTTGGAGAAGAGTGGAAAACTTTGTGGCAAGAACGGCTCAAGCAAACGCCGCAATGGCCCTTTGCCTGGCTGCGGCACCAAGCCCGGGATGCCTATTGGCAACACGGGTCTGTGTGCGAACGCTGGGAAGCTATTCAGTGTCCGGTCTTTGCCGTTGGCGGCTGGGCGGATAGCTATCACAACTTTGTCCTGCATATTCTTGAACACTTGCGCGTTCCACGAAAAGGACTGATAGGCCCGTGGCTGCATGATCGTCCGCACACTGCGCGGCCCGGTCCGCAGATTGATTTTCTACGCGAAATGGTCCGTTGGTGGGACTATTGGCTGAAGGATATTGAGACCGGCATTATGGACGAGCCGCTCTTGGCGGTCTGGATTCAAGACTCTCGTCCACCCGAGCCGTACCTGGAGACTATCCCCGGATACTGGCGTTATGAAACCGAATGGCCGCTGGCACGGACTACTCCGCAAACCTGGTTTCTCGGAGAAGGCGGAAGTTTTCAGTTAGAACCACCTGCTCAGACTTCATCAGATCAATGGAATGGGCCGCAAACGGTTGGGCTAGCTGCTCCCTTTTGGTGTACCGGGTTTCGCCCCAGCGGCATGCCGCGTGATCAGCGCGGGGATGATGCATATTCCCTGACGTTCACGAGCGCGCCGCTACAGGACGATGTGGAAATTCTGGGATTTCCCCGCGTAAGGCTGTATATCTCGGTCTCAGAAGCTGTGGCGCAGGTGGCGGTCAAGCTGTGTGATGTCGCCCCCGATGGATCGTCTCTGCTTGTCACACGTGGAATTCTGAACCTGACGCACCGCGACGGTCATGCCCAGCCTGCAGCACTGACACCAGGGCAGGTGTACCGGGTGACTATCGAGCTTGGCAGTATCTCGCATGTTTTTGCGACCGGCCACCGTGTACGGCTCAGTATTGCTGGTGCGGACTGGCCGCTGGCCTGGCCGGCTCCTCGGCCGTTTTCGCTGACGCTGTATCACGATGCTGAACATCCCACCCAATTGAGTCTGCCCGTGATTCCCTCGCGTCACCCGGAGTTGCTGAGGCCTGTATTCGACCCACCTGAAGTGCCTAGCCCGCCTGCTCGGTTTGAAGGGCAAGCGGGTTCGTTTGGCGTTTACCGTGACATGGCCGACGGAACAACGAGACTAGAGACCTCGTCTGCGTTCCGGACGTATCTAGAAGAGCGAAATCTGACCATGTCTGAGTCAAACCGGAAAATTCTGTCCTTGCAAGAAGGACAGCCGCTCAGCTGTCAGGCTGTGATGACACGTCAGCTCGGTTTGGAGCGGCCGGGCTGGAAGGTTGGGGTGGACAGCAGCCTCACGCTACGGTGTACGCAGACCACGTTTGTGGTGGAAATAGAGTTGGTCGCCCAACATGATGGCGAGCTGGTGTTTGAACGAAAGTGGCAGGAAGAGTTTCCACGCCTGTTAGGGTAAAGTATAGGACTGGGCCGACCTCTTAGACTACAACCCTGATATGGGAACGACTCTCCAACCCGGCCAACGCTTGCCTGACTTTATTCTGCCAGATCATACTGGAGAGAGCGTTCGGCTCTCGGACTTCAGCGTTAGCGACGAATTTCAGCGCCGACTCGGATTTACCCAAGGTCGCCCGTTGATTGTGGTTTTTTATCGGGGCTTCTTTTGTCCCAGAGACCATAGACAGCTCAGTCAGCTCGTCAGCTTTTATCCTGAAATACAGCTCAACTATGCCAGCCTGGTGGCGATCAGTGTAGACGCGCCTAGGGTCACCGCAGCCTATCGGGCCGGTCTTGGAGCTGAGTTTTCCTTTCTGAGTGACGCTGACCGGTCAGTGATTAACCAGCTCGGCATTATGGACAACACCGATGGAGAATATCCGAATATTGCGATCCCGCACACATTTTGCCTGAGACCGGATCTCACGATCTTCAAAATTTACAATGGCTGGTGGCTGGCCGGACGTCCTTCGGTCGAAGAGCTACGCCAAGACCTGCGCGCTCTTATGCACGGCCGGGCGGATTATCCACATGTGGCGTGGGAGGCACCCAGAGTAAAATCCGTCCGCATTCCAGCCGCGTACTGGGCGGGTCAAAGAGACGCTGTCAATCTCAACATTGTTGGAAAAGGGAAGGGCCGGGTGCTCTGGTTTACCAAAGGCCAAGGCCGCATCAAAGCGGACGAGGGCGAAGAATTCTTTGTTCATTTTACCGGTATACCCGGACAAGGCGACCGGTCACTTTCCCCTGGCCAGGTGGTCGAATTCGACATTGTCGAGGGCGCGCAGGGCCGGCATGTTGTACGCGTCCGGCATGCCGGACGCGCGGGGTCTACGTAACCTCGCCCTCGCCCACACATCTAAAAAACGAGACTTGGAAAGTGAGGCTTATTAAGAATGTGGAGTATTTTGAGAGCGTGTCTAAAAAGTCCATTCTGGGCGTCGCCCTGCTGCAACCAGCGTGTCTAGCGTTGCCTTGCATCGCCATATCACAGCGGATATGGCTGCTTCGGGCGCCTTGGTCACGCCGCTTTCGCGCGGGCTTTGGCCACAGAGACACTTATGAGACACGCTCTTAGAGCGATTTGCCTGTGTGTGTGTTCCGGACTCTGGATCAGCCTGCTACTCGTACAAGATCTAGGTGCGCAGTCGGTTGCCTTGAGCCGGTGTTAACGAACCTTACAAGCCCCGTTTATGTCACGTACGCCGGAGACGGAAGTCAGCGCTTGTTTGTGCTTGAGCAAGCCGGCCGGATTCTCGTCCTCCAGCCTGGCGGAGTAGTGCCGAGTGTGTTTCTTGACATCCAATCGCGCATACTTTCGGGTGGCGAGCGTGGGCTGCTGGGACTTGCCTTTCATCCGGACTTTGCGCGAAACCGTCGATTTTTCGTGAACTACACTCGTGACCCTGACGGCACGACCGTCATCGCCGAGTACCGTGCCTCAGTGCTGAATCCAGATCTAGCGGATGTACAAGAGGTCGTACTGCTCAGCATCGCCCAGCCGTTTAGCAACCACAATGGTGGCATGCTCGTGTTTGGGCCGGATGGCTTGCTGTATATTGCCACAGGTGACGGTGGTTTGGGCAACGACCCGGACAACCGGTCCCAAAATCCGAATGACCTGTTAGGGAAAATATTGCGCCTTGATATTGACCAACCGCAGAGTGCAAGTGTGCCGTATTCTTCACGCCCAGAGAATCCTTTTTTTGGTGATATATCAGGACGAGACGAAGTCTTCGCATTCGGCTTACGGAACCCGTGGCGGTTTTCCTTTGATCGAGTAACGCATAAACTCTATGCTGGCGATGTCGGACAAGATGAGCGTGAGGAAGTGGACATTGTCACGATAGGCGGAAACTATGGCTGGCGGGTGTTCGAGGGGAGCCTGTGTACCGACCTTGGACCCGACGCGTGTCTTGCCGAAAATTTCATAACGCCTCTCATCGAATACGATCATATGCAGGGCAGATGCTCCATTACCGGCGGCTACGTCTACCGGGGCAACGCCTTGACGCTGCCAACTGGAGCCTACGTCTACGGTGATTTTTGTACAGGCGAGATCTTCCTACATGAAAATGGAGCACAGACCGTCGTGCTCGATACGGATCTCTTGCTAGTTTCCTTTGCTGAAGACGAGGCCGGCGAGATATATGTGGTTGGACTTCGAGGAACGATTGCGCGTCTTGTGAATACGGAACAAGAGGCTGAGGGTGTTGCGATCATGGCACAGCAGGAGGTTCCCCAGGCTGAACAGGCGGTGTCGGGTATTGACCTTATTGCCGGCTGGGCGGTGGCTACCTAAGTCGGCGCATTCATCGCACCGGTCGAACTCTTTATTGATGGGATATCGCGAGGGACGGTGCCCTGCTGTTCTGAGCGCGGTGACGTGCAGGCTGCCTTTCCACAGTTGCCCGCGCTCAATACGCTGCGGAGTGGCTGGGGGCTATTGTTCAACTGGAATGTACTTGCGACTGGAGAACACACCATCCGTGTTGAAATCCAAACTTCCTCCGGTGCCGTCTTCTCGACACCCCTGCGTACGGTGACGGTCGTCAAGCCGGGCGGCTCTGAGTTTCTGAGCGCTTTCGACGTTTCTGGTGCAACAACGCGGATTGATGGGGCCGAGATTATTGTCGAAGGGCTGGTCGTGCGTGACAAGAGCAGCGGTGACCAGAAGACGATAGACGTCCGCCTGCGCTGGTTTGAGAATACGCAACGTCTGGGTGTAGTCGAATCGAGCGAGCAGTGACTTATTGGAGGGGAGCTCTAGAGATGGCTAACGTGCGCATCGTTGGCCTCCCAAACCAAGTCCTGTTAGGTTTATTCTATGCTGCAAGCGGACGGCAATATGGTGCAGGAACTTGGTTAGGTCGTGACTTCGATATATTCGACCTGACTTGAGGGCTCCGGCACAGGCAGGCCGTCTTCTCGCATGCCAGTCAGGTGCAGTTCGATCGCTTCGCGGATCGTTCGCCCGGTCTCTTCCAGGGTTGCCCCGGTAGCCACACAGCCCGGCAGATCCGGCACGTAGGCTGAGTAGTTGTTCTCAGCTCTTTCAATCACAATGGCAAAGCGCATACAGCCCTCCCTACTTGAGACCAGCTCGCTTGAGAATTCTGTTGAGAGTACCAGGAGCCAGATCGTCGCTGGGCTTGCCGGAAACAGTGACCCGGCCAGATTTGGTGGGATGCTTAAACTGCCGATGGCTCCCTCGTGTTGTTATAAGATACCAACCAGCATCACGAAGCACCCGTAACACCTCACCAACTTTCATGGGGGTAATATATCAACAATACGAATACAATCCATGTAGGGACGGTGCAACATTATTATCTTATCCCAGACCTTACCCTCCTTTTTAGAAGGCGCGTAGAGGGCCGTTCATCCCGTAAGCTTAAGAAAGATGCTATGTCTCCTTCTTCCCGTTCCATTGTATCGTTCCAACTCTTTTTTGCTGGGTTACT
The DNA here is from genome assembly GCA_963666315.2 of Binatia bacterium. GTDB lineage: Bacteria > Desulfobacterota > Binatia > Bin18 > Bin18 > Bin18. Next base: position 161,056 of record CAXXHG010000018.1, on the reverse strand, counting down.
CACCTCTGAAGTCCGCGTCCTGTATGGTCTTGCCCATCATCTCCCGAATGGTGATGCGGAGCTCGTCTTGTGTTGGCCGGCCAACGAAGTACCAGCCATTGAAAATCCGGTGTATCGTCAGGTCGGGTAAAAGCGCGAAGGTAAAGGGGACGGGGAGGGGACCGTGAGACCTGTCGGTCGTTTCACGGATGCCGAGCTTGTCGGTAAATATCAGCTTTGTGTCACTCAGGAAGGGGAATTGGGCACTCAGGCCCGCCTTGAAGGCTGCCTGGACGAGGGGAGGATCGACGGAGACAACCGCCAGTCGGCAATAGGACACTTCGGTACGTTGATGGAACTGGACCAGTTCCCGCAGTTGAACCTGTCACTTCGGTCACCACGGTCCCCGGTAGAAAGCCAAGACCAACGGCTGCCCTCCTGCCAGCTCCGCGATCGAAACCTCCTGCTCCCGATCATCGATCAGGCTCAGCGAGGGGAACTGCTGTCCTACGTGATAGCTGAGTGCCATTGCAACCTCCTCATCAAGATCACTGAAATGAATATTGGACCCTGCTTTTTGATGCTATCTAATGACTTGTAATAACATCGGCTAATAATTCATCGCAAGTAAAAAATTTATCTGACATCCCACATTCAGATTTCCCATTACGGTATTTCATCCACATAGTGAGAAAGTCTCGTCGCTGATACTCGATGGCACCCAGATCTAATTTATAATCCATATGCGGATGTCCCATATTCCAAAATGCGTATCCTGATTCTTTTAAAAGTAATGCCAGCGACAGCAATTGGACTTTACCGAAGTTGCTATAATTTTCTCTATCGAAAAATCCTGTCAGGCTGGTATAGATACTCCCGATAATATAACCAATCTCTCCTCCTACCAATTTTTTGCCATCCCACAATTCAATAGACATCAGTTGTAGATTGTATTTCTGCTGAGTATCCTGCAGTGCTCACAAAACATCTAGGCAAGGCTCTATCATCCAATTCTTATCATCGTGGTAATGTATTATACCGTCAAACACCGCTTCGGTATCTCTATTGACTGAAACGCCGTAATTATGAGCTAGCACTTTTTTAGCAATAAAATCTTTTAAGCGCTTTGATATATGCAAGTTATCCCAGTGTAACACGGCATAACTAAATTGCATTTCAGGAAATAGATAAGCTTTCCCTTCCTCATCTTTTATCGAAATAGAGATAAAACCCGCAAATGCAAGTGCCTCGTACATCCCCGGAGACCAATCATCCGTGATATAATAGTTTTCTACATCATTATTGTAGATGCCGTTGGTCAGAATGTATTCATCTTGTACATCTGATAATTTTAGGTATTGATACATATAAAAAAGACTATCTTTGGCTATGGTTGTCGGGTTACGCTACGCTAACCCGACACGCTTTGCTGTTGTCCGTCGCGATAGAAGAAAACAAGCGCAATGAGTAAGGCCACAATAGTCAGTCCTGTCTGAAGCCCGTCAGAAAGGCCGAGCTCAAGCCGGGACAGACCAAAGCTGGCAAACAGCGCAATCCCAACACCGGTGAGCGCCTCACCGGCAATTGCTCCGGAGGCAAGCAGAACGCCAGGCTGGGATGACGCCGTTTCCGTCGGTTGTTGACTTTTACGGGCTAATCGGGCCGAGAGAATCCCACCGAGAAAGATCGGCACGGACAAGCCAAACGGTAGATATATCCCAACAGCAATGGGCATAAGGTGCAGCCGAAAAGACGCCTGACGTTTTTCGAGCAGCGTATCGAGTCCGACTAGCGCGAGGCCAATAAGCACCCCGACTCCAACAAGGTTCCAGGGCAGTTGACCGTCACCAAAAAAACCACGCGCCAGGCTGGCAAAGAGTTGCGCCTGTGGCGCGGCAAGCTCTTTGCCACCAATACCGCCCGGTGTGTAATCGTTTAGCAATTGCATCACGGGGGCCATGATAAAAGCCGCAACCGCGATACCGCCAATTTGCATGAGCTGTTGCCGTCGTGGCGATGCTCCGACAAGCTGGCCTGTCTTGAGATCGTTACACACATCTCCGGCTGTACACGCCGTACAACACACGATGGCTGCGACGCCCAAGGTTGCCAGCATGCCGGCTGTTCCGGTGTAGCCAAAGAGCAGTAGCAGAGCGCCCGTAAACAGGACGGTTGTAATGGTCATGCCCGAGACCGGGCTGTTGGAATTGCCGACCAGTCCGACGATATAGCTCGCCACTGCAGTAAAGAAAAAGGCCATTACTAACATGATGGCCGTTGCCGTGAGGGTCACATCGAGTCGGTTTGTAAAGAGAAAATACACCACTCCAATGACTACCGTGCAGCCTATGGTCAGCACGATAATCCAGGCCAGAGGAATATCGTCGTGTTGTGCATTCGGCGCTGAATCTGACCGTCCAGAACCTGACGGCCCAGAACCCCGTATCAGGGTACGGGCGGCTTCGACCAGGCCGTGGCGGATGTGGATGATAGCCGTGATGCCTCCGACCACCATGGCCCCCACCCCGATATAGCGTACCTGTTGCGACCAAATCGTATACGCCGCCTCAACCGGATTACTCTGCAGAGCAGTGTCCAGGCTCAAGATCGGCAGGGCAATCAGCCAGCCGATAACACCACCGAGGAAGACGAGGCTGGCAATATTGAGCTGAACGATCATGCCAACGCCTAACAGGGCGACTGACATATCAGTGCCAAGATAAAAGATGCTGCGGCCCAGGACGAATGCGCCTTCGAGTGTTCCCTTGAGGATACCTACAAAACTGACGAGAGCTTTAAAAACCAAGCCAAAGACAGCGCCCTGAATAACCCGTCGTGCATTCTGCGTTCCTGTTTGTGTTTGTTGGCCAGACCGGAGCACAGCAGCGCAGGCCACGCCCTCGGGAAACTTCAGCTCACTTGTCGAACCCGTGACAAAAACCTTACGCATCGGGATCATGAGCAGGATGCCGAGCAGACCGCCGCTAAAGGCAACCAGTGTCGTCAGCAGCATGTCGAATTCTTGCCACGCGCCGACGAGGATGAGCGCGGGCATGGTAAAGATAACACCGGCCGCCAAGGATTCTCCTGCGGATGCAGCGGTCTGGGCTTGGTTGGCTTCGAGGATGGTGCCGCTGCCGGGCAGCAGGCGTAAAAGCAACATCGCCATCACAGCAGCCGGGATAGACGCAGACACCGTCATCCCGACTTTGAGGCCGAGATACACATTTGCTGCCCCCATAATGACTGACAGGCTGAGCCCGAGGATAACCGACTGAATGGTAAGCTCTCGCGTCATGCTTGCTTTCTAGATTGCCTGCTTTCTAGATTGAATAGGTTTCTCGCCGAAACACAAACCGCGTGCTTTGCACCTTCACTGCAGTGTTCGCCCCTTCTCGCGCGCGCGCGATGACCGTGGCACGTTGGGAAGCGGAGAGATGGTCGAGAAACGTGGCAGACATGGCAGAAAAGTCAATAAAAAAGCGATTCGTGATGGTGTCCGTGTCGGTGATAATCGTCTCAAGCGTAAGCTGGGCTGCCTGTGCTGCTGCGCGTATGCCCGCCTCTGTCCGTACCCTTAGAGGCAAAGGCTGCGGCCATGTACCACGCGGTTCGTTCAGATCTGCCAGGGCTTGTTCGACGAGTGGTTGCCAGACTGAGGTATAATCCGGACCAACGGTTGGTTCCCATGAATGCCACCACAAGTTGCATACAAACAGACCCCCTGGCTTCAGACACTGCGTAAGGCCGATAAAAACTTTGGCCTCGTCAAGAAGGTGGAGAGCCGCGCTGCACAGGACCACATCAGCTCTGGTAGTCAGCGCGCCGACTTCTTCGGCCGGCAGTTGAGTGTAGTCAGACACACGGGTGCCCAATTGCTTGCGGGCCAGTGCCAACATAGCCGCTGCTGGCTCGACTAGTTGAACACGGGTCTGAGGATAACGAGACAGAAGACGTTCCGTGACAAGTCCACTGCCGGCGGCCAGATCAATGGCTGTTCCCTGAAACGGCTGCGGAATCAGATCGATGAGGCGGTCGGCCAAACATGAGAAGAGCGGCCACGAGGCGATCAAATGATGATAGGCGGCGGCACGTTCGTGCCAGCTTTGCAAGTTTTGAGTGATGACTTGAGGCGGCGATGATCGGGCTGTCATGGAATTTTGTACAGAGACGTCTATGGCAGGGCTAAGCGTCTCTTCTCCCTGTCGCGTCTTATCGTGCTGAGTCCGGTATAGAAAGGACAGGGGCTGGGCCGTATGGATACATGCACTGACATACCATCGTTCGCGAAGCCCGCCTTAGTACGCTACTTATCAAGATATGTCAGAGCGCATTTTTGGTCGTATCCCCGGCTATCCCGTGGGCAGTCGGTTCGCCTCACGGGCGGAACTCTCCAAATCTGGAGTGCATCGTCCTCGCGTTGCAGGCATTTCTGGGAGTGGACGTGAAGGGGCCGATTCGGTTGTCCTGGCCGGTGGCTATGAAGATGGTGAGGATTTTGGGGATGTGATCTTCTATACCGGACACGGTGGACGTGACCCGGACACTAAAAGACAGATCGGCCACCAACCCTTAAGCCGTGGAAACCTCGCTCTCGCCCAGAACCGATTACACAGCCTACCTGTTCGTCTCATTCGTGGGGCTGGTTTCCGCTCAGCGTATGTCCCTGACGTGGGCTACCGTTACTATGGGCTGTATGCGGTCGGGGACTATTGGAGGGAAGTTGGACGGGCTGGGTTTTTATTTGGCGTTTTCGTCTTGTCAGAATAGAAGTGGATAAACTGATCGAGTCATCAGATGGTTATATGATTGCTTGCGAGACTGTCCACGCCCGACAGCTCAAACAGCTCTATCATTATCGCTGTCAGATCTGCGGTGTCCGACTTGAGGGTTCTGCTGGTCCGTATGCGGAAGCTGTCCACATTCGGCCTCTCGAAGCCCCACACAATGGCCCGGACTCTCCAGAGAACATGCTCTGTCTTTGTCCGAACTGTCGTGTGTTGTTTGATATTGGAGGAGTCACGATTGCTGATGATTTCCAACTCATCGGTAGGGAAGGGCAGTTGCGAGTTGATTTTCGGCATCGGCTCAATCGTGAGTGCTTGCGCTATCGGCGGCAGCATTATCCGCTCGATCCAGAAGAGGAGTCCCGTAGGTCAGGTTAGCGGAGCGTAACCTGACAGCCCGCCCCATCTCACTTTTGGTGCGCAGGGCACCCCCTACGGGAAGCTAGTGGTCACTACTATCAACAAAACACGTGCCAGAGTAAGAAGGAGAGATGATGCAGGGCAACATACGCAAGATGATCACAACGGACAGCAATCCCGTTGCCTATACACTCCCTATTGGGGAGGAGCAGATTCCGCTGAATTCCCTCTTAGGAAAGACTGTGTGTCTTACGTTCACCGGAGACATTCATTGCGTTGTCTGTGGTCGCAAGACGAAGAAGAGCTTTAATCAGGGCTATTGTTATCCATGCTTCCGGGACCTTGCGCAGTGCGACCTGTGTATCGTCAAGCCGGAGCTGTGTCATTACGATCAGGGCACGTGTCGCGAGCCGGAATGGGGCGAAGCCCACTGCATGCAGCCGCACATAGTGTATGTGGCGAACTCGTCAGGACTCAAAGTCGGCATTACGCGTGGCAGCCAAATTCCCACGCGTTGGATGGATCAAGGTGCCGTGCAAGCGCTGCCGGTTTTTCGCGTGCAGAGTCGATACCAGGCCGGTCTGCTTGAAGTGATGTTTAAAAAACATATTTCTGATCGAACGGACTGGCGGCGTATGCTCAAGGGAGATCCGGAACCGGCTGATCTGAGCGCCAAGAGTGCAGAGCTGCGTAGTATCTGTAGTGACGAACTGGACAAACAACGGGCGGTCGCTGGAGAAGCGGGCATCAGCCTGCTTGAGGAAGAGGCCGTTCGGTCCTTTACCTACCCTGTCCTCGAGTATCCGACCAAAGTCAAAGCGCTCAACTTTGACAAAACACAAGAGATCGCTGGAACGCTGCTTGGGATTAAAGGGCAGTATCTGATTTTTGATACGGGCGTGTTGAATGTTCGGAAGTTTGGCGGGTATTGGTTGCAGTTTGAAGGGTGGCGGCTCCGCAGGGAAACCCACCCCGGCCGCCGACCTCAGGTCGAACGCGCCACGCCTCCCAATCGCCTACCAAGCAGAGAGATTTTGTAAAAGTCGGATCGGTGCGCGACCGTTCCGCCACCCTCATCAGCCATTGCCACATTCTGCTCAGAATGCATAACCAAACTGCCTAGAGTATAAGTTCTCAGTACCCCGGCCTCTCCCCCTGGATTCCCGTTTCCACGGGAATGACAATCTTTTTGTGTCATACCTGCGAAAGCAGGTATCCAGGCCTACGGCACAAGACGGAGTTTTGTTAGTGGCTCTTAAGCCCGAGTTCCTTGGCCCTCCCATAACCGCTGCCACTTCTGGTAGGCCCTGCGTTGCTTACCAAGAGAAATGCCATGCCAGCCGCCCCTCTATTTTATAGGGCTAGAGAGCGAGACCGATAGAGAGAGGGGGTGCCGAATGTTTGGCATGGAGGTTGCGAAATTAGAGCAGCTTCGATCTGAACTCAAAGGAGTAGGGTATGAGAGTTTTCTCTTCTCATCAAACAAAAAAGCTGTGTTCTCAAATGGTTGACCGTGGGACCAGGCTACTCTTTGCGGGTCTTCTTACTGTCAGCTTTCTGACGGCTACGGGGGAACAGACCGGGCGTCACATCGAGCAGCAATCCTATGTCAAAGCAACTCCGGAGCGGGGGTGGCAGCAATTCCAGCGCCGCCTTGACTGGATGCAGAAAAGGCGGCTGCGGACAATGACCGTTCAGTACGCAGCCCGTTAAGAAGCAGCTGCTCAGAGCCGAGGGAACGCAGCGTCGTGCTAGCGCGTCCAGGCCAGCCACTTGGTAAACAACGATTTGACCCGTGGGGTGAGACGGGTGCGATTATAGGCATCCGCCGCGCGTTTAATGGCCTCGGCTTGGGTGGGATAGGGATGTATGGTTTTGGCCAGGCTGCCGAGCCCCAGTCCGCCGACCATGGCCAGTGTGATCTCTGAGATCATTTCACCCGCATGACGCGCGACTATCGTTGCCCCGACGATGGCGTCACTGCCCGCTTTTGTATGGATTTTGACAAAGCCGGCAGTCTCGCCTGCGAGAATGGCCCGATCTATATACTGCAGCTCTTGGGTAAAGGTTTGGATTGCAAAACCTTGTTGTTCCGCCTCGTGTTCATACAGGCCGACGTGGGCGATCTCGGGATCGGTATACGTACACCACGGTATGGTTAACGTGCTGGACTTGGCGCGCCCCAGAAACAGCGTGTTTTGTATCACTATGCGTGCCAGCGCATCGGCCGTGTGTGTAAATTTATACGGCGAGCAAATGTCACCGGCGGCATAAATGCGAGGATTGGTTGTCTGAAGCCGGTCGTCAACCTTCACTCCTTGTTTGGTATCGAAATCGACTCCGACCGCTTCTAGGTTGAGCCCTTCAACGTTGGGTGCGCGACCCACTCCGAGCAGGACTTCGTCAATACGTACTTCCTGGCTTTCCCCATCCGTTTCAATATTCAGCACTTTGTCCTGGCCGTCTTGGGTGAGACCTTTGATGTTGCAGCCCAGAGCGAGGGAGACGCCATCCCGAATCAGGGCAGCTTGGATGAGTGCGGCGGCGTCCTTGTCCTCGCGGATGAGGATTTGCGACATGACTTCCAATAATGTCACTTGCGATCCGAATCGGGCGAACGTCTGGGCCAGTTCGCAGCCAATCGGACCGGCACCGATAACGGCGAGCCGTTTGGGCAGCTCGGTCAACGAGAACACCGTCTCGTTTGTCAGATAGCCGGATTCGGTGAGACCGGGGATAGGGAGCGGGATTGCCCGGGCTCCCGTGGCGATCACCGCACGACGGAAACGCAGTTTCTTCCCGTCTACTTCGACCGTATCCGAATCGACAAAGCGACCATCGCCTAAGAATACATCCACGCCGAGTTCGTCACGATAGCGTGCGGCGGAATCATTCGGACTGATCTCTGATCGTAGCCGCCGCATGCGTTCCATAACCGCCGGGAAATTAACGCGTATTCCCTCAGGGACTTCCACGCCGTACTGCCCGGCATCGCGTACATCCGCATACGCCCGCGCCGCCCGAATGAGGGCTTTTGACGGAACGCAGCCAACGTTCAGGCAGTCGCCGCCTAAATGTTCTCGTTCGATCAGGGCGACCTTCGCGCCCAGTCCGGCTGCTCCGGCTGCAGTAATTAACCCGGCAGTACCGCCACCCAGGACGACAAGATTGTATCTCGGAGCAGGCTCTGGGTTCGTCCAGTCGCGTGGATGGACATGGGCCACAAGGGCTTGGTTATAGACGTCTTCCGGGAGTGCAAAACTACTGGCCGACATAAGTCTTCTCCTCCAGCGCTGTTGATTCGGGTCTCAGTGTTCTCTTGTGTTAACTGGTTTTTGAGCCAGAAGGGTTCCCCGCCCCCTCCTACATAACTGCTACCTGACCTGCAGGCGAGACAGTTTTCTCCCCTTGTTTATAGGAAGAGGAGTTGATTCACAAAGGAAATGGAATATGCCAGTATGCCTGCCTATGAAAAGAAGCGTACTGAGTAGAATGCATGGCGTAGCGTGGCTGGGAATCTGGACATGAAAGAATACGATCAGCAAGAATACGACGAAATTGCCGCCCTGTTTTATGATTGTTACTCAACCGGCCTTGTGGGTGATGTACAGTTCTATATTGAAGAGGCGCGTCAGGTCGATACGCCAGTGTTAGAGATCGGTTGTGGAACCGGCCGGATCTTGATCCCCATGGCCGAGGCCGGCTGTGCAGTGATCGGTTTAGATCAGGCGCCGGCTATGCTCGCTCTCACCAGGCAAAAGCTGGTCGCTACAAGCCCAGAAACCCAGGAGCGAGTTGAGTTGATTGAAGGCGATATGCGCGATTTCGCTTTGGGCAAGCGCTTTGCATTAATTACGATTCCTTACCGTGCATTTCTCCATCTCACGACGCCAAGAGATCAACGTCGTGCTCTGACGTGTATGCGTAAACACCTGACTGATAATGGCCGCCTTGTGTTTAACATCTTTGATCCCAACATAGAGATGATAGCCTCTCATTTAGGGCTCCAGGCGTCCTGCCTGCAGAAAGATTCCGAGTTTATTCATCCGCGCAGCGGAAATCGTGTTGTTGTATGGACCACGCGGCACTATGACATGGACCGTCAAATGCTTGAGGAGGACATCATTTTTGAAGAACTAGACGACGCAGGACATGTCATAGCCAAGACCTACCGACCCCTCAGGCTGCGCTATATCTATCGCCATGAGATGCGTTACCTGCTGGAATTATGCGGCTTCAAGGTGGCGGAGCTGTACGGCGATTTTCGGCGTCGGCCTTTTCGTTATGGACAGGAGCAAATCTGGGTTGCACGTCGCGCATAGCCCTCGGTAGGATACTTCACCATGATGTGCATGACGTGAAGGAGGCAGTTATGGCCGAGACTGCGGATGTTGTGATTATCGGCGGCGGCGTGACCGGAGCGAGTATTGCTTTTAATCTGGCCAGGCGCGGCACGACAAATGTCGTCGTCTTAGAGAAGAACTTTATTGCCTCAGGTGCGACCGGAAAAAGCTCGGCCTGTATTCGCCAGCACTACTCAACTGAGGTGACAGCACGCATGGTTCGGCGCAGCCTCGACGTTTTTGAAAACTTTGCCGATGTCGTCGGAAGCTCAGCCGGTTTTACAAAAACGGTCTATCTCATGGGAGTGCCGGAGCGCGATTTTGCCACTCTCAAAAAAGTCGTAGCAATGCAGCAGCAAGTGGGTATCAATACCCGCTTGATTACCCCCGAAGAAATTCGAGAAATTGAACCCCGAACTCGTGTCTAGGATTTTGCTGGCGGAGCCTGGGAGCCGGATTCGGGTTATGCCGACCCCTCGGACACGACCTCGTCCTTTATACGGCGCGCGCGAGAACTGGGGGTGCAATTATATCAAGGAACCGAAGTCGTGGGCCTCAAGCTCACTGGCGGGGCTGTCACCGAGGTAGTGACGAATCAAGGCAACTTTTCGACTCCTACGGTTGTTGATGCTGCTGGGGCGTGGGGCGACCGCATAGCGGCAATGGTCGAGGCAGCCATTCCGCTCACAGTCTGCCGACATAACATCTGCTTTGTGAAGCGGCCAGGCGAAGCAGCCGCCGGCATCCCATGTTTTACGACTTCGTCAGTCAAATCTATACACGGCCCGAGGGGCAAGATCTGACCCTGGTTGGTTCGCTCGATCCGATCGAAATCAACGACCGGGTTGATCCCGATCAGTACGATCATGGCGTGGGCTACGACAAGACCGTTGAGATGACGGGCTATGTGACCCATCGTTTTCCGCCTTTCGAGTCCGGTTATTTCCACAGCGGCTATTCCGGATTTTTTGACGTTATGCCGGACTGGCATCCCATCCTGGATGCTGTGCCTGGGATTCGTGGCTTTTACATGGCGGTGGGGTTTAGCGGACACGGGTTCAAGCTCGCGCCCGCGGTCGGGGAGATGATGGCTGAGTTGATTATCAACGGCAAACAGCCTGGCTCAGACCTTGATGCTTTTCGCTTTACCGGCTTTGCTGAAAATCAGCCAATTCGTGGCATGTATGACGAGGGCTTAATGGGCTAGATAAGCTTGATGGGCTGGAGGAGATAGAAGGGCGCATATGGCTGATTATACAAATTTTTCTCTCGGCAACTTTCCACTCGAAGGCGGGATGATCCTTCACGATGCGAAGCTGGCCTACAAAACCTACGGCAAACTGAGCAGTCGAAAGAGTAACGCCATCCTGCTGTGTTCGTATATTGCGGGAACCCACCAAGGCTACGAACCCCTCATCAAAAAAGGCCGCTGCTTTGACCCTTCAAAATATTTTGTCATTGCAACCAATATGTTTGCCAACGGTCTGTCGTCATCGCCGAGTAATACGCCGCAGCCGCAGAATGGTCCGTATTTTCCGCACGTTGCGATTCGGGATAATGTCCGCGCGCAATACACGCTGCTCACTGAAGAACTGAAGATCAAGAGACTCAAGATGGTATCTGGCTATTCCATGGGCGCCCAGCAGACCTTTCAGTGGGCAGTCAGCTATCCCGATATGATGGAACGTATTGCGCCGTGGTGCGGACACGCCCGGACCACGGCGCATACCTGGGCATTTCTTGAGGGCATGGCCAGCGTGCCCAAGCTTGATCCTGCTTGGGAGGGAGGGCTGTACACCCAACCGCCTTTACGCGCACTCCGAGCCATGGCCCGAGTTTATTCTGGCTGGGGATTTTCACAGGCATGGTATCGTCAAGAGCTTTACAAAGAACTGGGCCATCCAACGGTCGAGGACTTTATGGTCAACGCTTTGGAAGGACGCTTTCTGCAGCGCGATGTGAACAACTATCTGTCTCAGGTGAAAACCTGGCAAACACACAACGTAGGGGAGACTCCAGGGTTCGACGGCGATCACGAGAAGGCGCTCGCTTCAATCAAAGCCAAAGCCGTTGTTATGCCATGTCAAACCGATCTGTATTTCCCGCCTGAGGATAGTGAAGCTGAAGTCGCCTGTATGCCCCATGCCAAGTTAAAGCCCATCCCATCCGTCTGGGGGCACTACGCCGGTATGGGCGTGAATCCAACCGATATGGCCTTTATCGACAAGGCCATTCAAGCATGTCTGGCTGAGGAGCACGTCAGAGCTTGACAGCGAGGCCCGAATGTCTGCTAGTGGACAAAAAAGAGGAGAATTCATATGACATTACTCCCACAACTTGTGAACGAGGGGGCGGCTCGAACACAAAAAACGCTTTCCCAGGCTCGCCATATGCCAGCGTACTTCTATACCTCGCCTGAGATATACGAGCGAGAGAAAGAACGTATCTTCCAAAAAGAGTGGCTGTGTATGGGACGGGTTGAAGAACTCGACCAACCCGGCGATTACTTGACCTTCCGGGTGGCCGGCGAACCGATCGTGGTCTGTAAAGACGCGGCTGGGGAGCTCAGAGCGTTCTCAAACGTGTGCCGACACCGGGGTACCCAGGTTGCTTTTGGCGAATCCGATAGTGGCACGCCTTTTGGCAAGGGCTGTCAGCAGGCATTTTCGTGTCCCTACCATGGCTGGACCTATGACCTGCAGGGCAAGTTGGTCAACGCACCGTACTCCGAGGAAATGGAAGGCTTTGATACTGCTGATTTCGGCCTTGTGCCGCTCCGGGTGGATACCTGGGCAGGATTCTTGTTTGTGAATTTTGATCCTGATGCGCCGGACCTTATGGATGTGTTGAACGAAGTCGACTTTCCCCAGACCTATAAGCCGTATCGGTACGAGGACTTTCGGCTGGCCAGTAAATTCTCGTTTGAATTGGATTGTAACTGGAAGTTTGTTAACGAGAATCTGACTGATATCTACCATATCGCGGTGCTGCACGTGAATACCTTTGGGCCCTGGCAGCCGCTTGAATCGTACGAGTTTCGGCCGGTGCGCGGCGGGTATCACAGCTATTTTAAGGGTAAGACCTTAGCCCCGAATGGGGACTCGTTGTTCGGAACGATTCCGTGGATTTCAGGCAAATTGGCTGAAGGTGGATATTCAAGCCTTCTGCGTCCCAATATCCCGTGGTTCCCACGCCATGACTTCCTGTGCTTTATGACTGTATGGCCAGGAGAAAGCGTTGATAAAACCGTTGGCATCTCCTATCAGCTGTTTCCCAAGCAGCATTTCGATCTACCCGACTTTCAGCAGCGGGTGCAGGTCTACGACGACTTCCTCAAGGAATTTTTGTCCGAGGATATTCTGATGATTAAATCGCTGCAGCAGGGCGTGTCGTCCAAGTATTTCCGGCCTGGTCCGATGTCCCGATTTGAGGTCGCCATACACAGCATTGCCAATTACTATCTCGAACGCCTTGACGCCGAGTAAATATACATGGGCAAAAGAGCCAAGAAGGGCAACAAAAGGAGCGTGCCATGTTGATCTCAAATCTTGGTCCGGAACTCGCGCAAGCGGCAGGAGCGATGATCCGCGAAGTCCTGTTGGTGCAGTCGGGTGAGACTGTCCTTATCACTGCTGATACGGCCTCAGATATGCGTACAGTCGAGGCCATTCAAAATGCAGCGCGTAATCTTGATACGCCGGTCGCCCTACTCATTTCTCCACAATTACCGTTTCAGGGTGCACTGGGTGATCCGTATATTTCTGACCCAGTCCGAGCGGCGGTCAAGAACTGCGACGTGTGGATAGATCTCAACTTCCCGTATATGGCGGGCTCGCACGCGTTTGATGAGGCCATGGAGAATAAGCGCACGCGTTACTATCTGGCAGCGGGATTGAATGCCGAGTCTATGGTGAGACTCTTCGCTAAAGTCGATTTAGACAAACTCTTTGCCGTAACCGAAGCCTTTGATGCCTTACTCGTGGAAAAGAAAGGCGCCCAGGGCCGTATTACCAATCGGGTTGGTACGGATGTGACTTTCACTGTTGGGGAGCCCATGGCCATGGGAACATGCCGGGCCAACGGACCGGGCGCCCTGTTTGTACCAGGTACGGTTATGATTATGCCCAAGGAGGACTCGGTCAAAGGCGTTGTGAAATTCGATACCGTATTCCACGAATACTACACGCCATTGGAAGAGCCTATTAGTCTGACCATAGACGGAACAGTCCAAGACATTTCGGGTGGCGTAGCCGAAGGAGCCGTGCTCGAACGGTCGCTGAAACGGGCCAGCGGCGAAGGGCTCGGATATATCATTCATTTCACCTGCGGCATCCATCCTGCTGCGCGATATACGGGAAATTGCTTTCTTGAGGACCAGCGTGTGCCGGGCTATAACGCGGTAGGCTTAGGACTCCCCTTTTGGATGCCGGGTGGCGGAGAGAACCATCCAGACGCAGTGCTGTCCAAGCAATCGCTCTGGCTTGACGATGAGCAAATTGTCAAAGACGGTCTCATTGTCGGACCACCGGACTTAGCGGAACTCGCGCAAGATCTGAAACCGTTATATCGGTAGTCGGTAGGGGCAAAGCATTTCTGTCGACTTGCCACCAGGACGTTCGGATTACTGAGAAATGCTTTGCCCCTACGCGGGTCTCGGATTTCACTCCGCTTCATCCAGGCTACAGGCGGGGAAGTTCAGCAACTTACGTGCTTTTACCTACCCTTGTCAGCCTCCAAGGAGGCCAGTATGCACAGCATGACACCAAGGCCATGCTGTGCTCAAGTAGGGGAATGCTGACATTACAAGAACTGGAGGAGCAGTTTAGGACCGAGGAGCAATGTCTAGCCTATCTCGTAGGCCTGCGCTGGCCGACGGGGGTGCGGTGCGCGCGGTGTCAGAGCGCCAAGGTCTATAAAGTGTCCCGGGCCTGGAAGTGGCAATGTAAGCAGTGCAACAAGCAGGGATACCGCTTCTCGCCGTTGGTGGGCACGCTGTTCGAGAATACGAAGTATCCCCTGACAATCTGGTTCAAGGTGATCTATCTGCTATGTCAGAGTAAAAAGGGGATGAGTGCGCTGCAAATTCATCGGATGATCGGGTCGGGGTCGTACCGCACGACGTGGTCGATGTGTCGCCGGATCCGGGCGGCGATGACGACGGAGGCCGTCCCCCAGCTGGTGGGGCAGGTGGAAGTCGATGAAACGTATGTGGGCGGCAAAGAGCGGAACCAGCCAAAAGCCAAACGCCGGCCCCTTAACGGGACGGCAGGGAAAATTCCGGTGATCGGCGCTCTGGCCCGCCAGGGGCTCGTGGTGGCGAAAGTCATCAGCACACCGGACACCCCGACTTTGCAGGGCTTCGTTACCGCGACGGTGTCCCTCCACGCGGACTTGGTCGTGACCGATGAGCACTCGGGCTACCGTCACCTAGCCGACGCCGGTTATCGGCATGATACCGTCCGCCACGGCGCGGGGGAATATGTACGCGGGCCGGTCCACACCCAGACCATTGAGAGCTTCTGGTCGCTCCTCAAGCGCGGGATCATGGGCGCGTTTCATCATGTGTCTCAGCGCTACTTGCCGTTTTACCTCAATGAGTTCACCTTTCGGCATAATTACCGCACCGATCCCCACTTGTTTGAGCGGGTGCTGATCGCCGGGTAGCCAGGAGGGCCTCCGATGAAAAAGAAGGCGCCGCCGCCCTCCGGCGCCACTCCCCGGCTTGCCGCTCCTGGAGCTCCGCTGGATTTTGAGCAGGTCCTCACCGGGCTCTTGAGTGTCCCATCTAAGAAGAAAAAACAATCGCGCCCCTGAGGGCGGCGTACCTCCCTCACAACACGAGAAGAGGCGACTTCGAGAAAGCTGTCAAGTTCCGCATAATCGCCTCCTTGGAGGGGTGGCGTGTAGCGCCAGGGTGGGTTTCCCCTCAGAGGGATCTGTGACAGACCGCTAGTGTGACTGAAACCTCTATCCTCAAGAAACACCTCGGGCCGTTTAGCTTTTTTGCCATCGCCTTTGGTTCTATTATTGGCGTGGGCTGGATGATTGTGGTCGGCGACTGGCTCCAAAGCGCCGGTCCGTTGGGCACGAGTCTTGCCTTTCTTGGCAGCGCAGGACTGATTATTCTTATTGGCCTGTGCTACGCGGAGCTGGCTACTATGCTGCCGGTTGCCGGAGGAGAAATTGCATACACGTATCCCACTTCGGGTCCCTTTCTTGCCTATGGAGTAGGCTGGTTTCTTGTTCTCGGCTATGTGGCGATTTGCGCGTTTGAAGCCGTCTCGTTGGGCCGCATTCTTGGGTTTCTGTTTCCCGTCCTTAATACGCTGAGCTGGACCACGTATCGCAAAATCTCTTCTGATCTCTTTATTTAATCTTTTCCCTTGACCCTGTCTGGCGCTCCGCGTTAACGTCCAGGCTGACTCTTTACTCAGAGAAACAAAAGAGGGGACGTATGCAATACGGAATACACGTGAATAGCGGGGCGGCGGTGACTGATCCTGCGGTGTTGCGGGAGATGGCTCAATTAGTGGAAGAACTGGGCTGTGAGGCTATCTTAATTGGTGACCATGTCCTGCCGGCACGAAAAATTCGGACCCCGTTCCCACTGAAAATGGATAATCCGCCCTGGCATGTATACCAGGAGCATGATTGGCCGGACTGTTTCACAACCCTGGCATTTCTGGCTGCAATTACGACCCGAGTGCGATTGGGAGTGAGCGTGATTATCCTACCGTATCGCCATCCGGTGGCGGTGACCAAGATGCTCACGACGCTGGATCGTTTGTCTGGCGGACGTATTATCTGCGGGGTAGGGATAGGCTGGCTGAAGGACGAATTCGAGTTTCTGGGTGTCCCATTCGCCGATCGCGCCGCGTTGAGCGAAGACTGTCTCAATGTGATGAAAACGCTGTGGACGGATGAGCATCCACGTCTGAGCACAGCGTACGGAACGATTGATCGCGATGTAAATTTTGGACCTCAGCCCGTTCAAAAACCGCATCCTCCGATTTGGATTGGTGGCAATACTCTGCCCGCGCTACGCCGCGTGGCGCGTTGGGGAGACGGCTGGCAGCCAGTCTTTCTGTCTCCGGATGCTATCCAAAACAAATGTGAGACACTGCAGTCTCTGATGGAAGAGGCCGGGCGCGATGCTACTCAGTTGGAGATTACAACGCTTGTGGGCGCGCATGTCTCTGTCGCAGAAGCGCAAGCGTATCAAGCAGCAGGAGTACAAGGGTTATATATGCTGACGACTACGGACCAGCCCGACGAACTCTTTGGGCAGGTAAAGCAGTTTGTCGCGACGATGAGAGAAGTCGGGAACGTTTAGAGTAGAGGCACTATGACGCGCATTATTGATGCTGACAGTCATTTCATGGAACCGCTTGATTTGTGGGAGCAGTATATCGACCCGAAATATCGTTCTCGCTGCTTGCGGTTTGAACAAGACCCTAAAAATGACCGCTACGCAATTGTGGTTGAAGATTTCAAGATCGACCATTCGGGCGATCTCAGTATAGAAGAACTCCTTGGTGTTGCCGTGGGTTATGGACAAAAAGAAGCCGGCCAGGGCCTGAAGTCCTTTGATCCGGCTGCAGCTTTCAGTCATTCGCTTGGGGATATGGACACACGACTCCAATTTCTTGATAGCGAGGGTATCGAGAGCCAATTCATTTATCCCACTCTCGGCCTGTTCTGGGAGGATCTGGTCGAAGACCCGGAACTGGCTGCGGCCCATTGTCGTGCCTATAACCGTTGGGCGGTGGAGATGTGTCAGGGACACTCGGATCGGCTGTATCCACTCGGACATATTTCGTTGCGTCATCCTGCCGCCGCTGTCGAGGAAGTCAAGCAACTTGCCAAAGACGGGCTGCGCGGTGTCTTTGTTGGCGCCCTTCCGATAGCGGGCAAGAGCTTTGGCCATGTGGACTTTGATCCTATCTGGGCGACGGCGCAAGATTTGGACATTGCCGTTGGCCTCCATCTGGTTGTCCACAAAAAATATATCGGTAACGAATGGTATTGTGACCGTGATCCGGGTTTTATGTTCCTGAGCATGAATGTGATTCAGGACCCGCGCATGGCACTCACGACTATGGTCTACGACGGTGTCTTCGAGCGTTTCCCGCGCCTGCGTGTGGCAACGATAGAATCTGCTAGCGGCTGGGTCGCCGAGTGGCTTGATCGGCTTGATTACCGGTTCAGCTATATGGGCCACACGACCCAAATGAAACGCCCGGCAAGTGAGTACTTTGAGCGGAATATCTGGATCTCTGCCGACCCGACCGAACGTACCCTGCCATATATGGTAGAATTGGTTGGGGATAGTAAATTTTTTGTCGGTTCGGATTATCCGCATGCCGAAGGGTTTACCGAGCCGGTGAAGAAAACGCGTACATCGCTGAGCCGTCTGCCAGAGTCATCTGTCAATAAAATTTTGGGTGAGAACGCCGCTAAGTTCTTCGGCATCTGAAGCGAGCCCGTTCGTATCCGTGTTCAGCCATTGCTCATGAATGATCTCTTTGCCAGAGAGAAGGGCGACCTATGAGCGAGTCTCACGTATCGACAGACAGTGGAGCGGAAACCTCTGAGCAGCAGTGGGATCTGTACGACCTGGAAATGCTCGATCGCATCCAGAAACGGGTCCTGTGGCTGTCGACCTATATGGTGCATTACGCGAACTTTGTCCGCCCCAATCCAGACGGGATGAAAGTCGGCGGGCATGAGGCGAGTTCCGCCTCGGTCGTGACTCTCCTGACGGTCCTGTATTTCTATTTCCTGCGTTGCGGTGATCGCGTTTCGATCAAACCCCATGCTTCGCCGGTTTTCCACGCCATTCAATTCCTGCGCGGCGTCTTGCCCCAAGAAAAGCTTAAAGCGTTTCGTCAATACGGAGGCCTCCAGGCCTATCCGTCGCGGACCAAAGACCCTGACGAGGTCGATTTCTCGACCGGATCGGTGGGATTAGGGGCGGTCGCCCCACTCTTTGCTGCCTTGGTGCGGGATTATCTTCTGGATCATGCTGAACAGATCGAGAACAAGAAGAACGAGAAGTCGGACGCTTTGGCGTCGAGTTGGCATATTGCGCTTGTCGGCGATGCCGAGCTGGATGAGGGAAATATTTGGGAGGCCCTGGGCGAAGCCTACACGCAGCGCCTGGCGCGCTTGTTGTGGATTGTTGACCTCAATCGTCAAAGTTTGGACCGTGTCGTGCCGGATGGCCGTGCCCAGCAACTTCGAGAAATGTTCCGGGCCAATGGCTGGCATATTATCGATCTTAAATACGGGAAAAAGCTTGAAACCATCTTCCGTAAACCGTATGGACTCAAGCTCCAGGCCCAGATCGATGAGATGAGCAATGAGGAATACCAGAGCCTGCTGCTCCAAGACGGGTCGGTTATTCGAGACCGCTTGATTCAGCGTGGGGGAAAAAGAGATGAGGCCATGGCCGAGCTCCTGGCCGGCTACGAGCCAGACACAGTCAAAGAGTTGCTTGCCAATCTCGGTGGACACGACCTTGAACGCGTGCTCGAAGCGTTCGTCCAAGCGTTTGCCATTGAAACCCAGCCTGTGGTCATTTTTGCCTACACCATCAAAGGGTGGAATCTCCCCCTGGCCGGGCATCCGGCCAATCACGCTCGGTTGCTCAAGCCGAAGGAGATCGAAGATGTACGCCAACGTCTTGGGGTGCCTGAAGGCGAAGAGTTCGCCGCTTTTCCTGCAGAGAGCGAAGAGGCCCGCTATATCAACGAACGGCTAGAGGAGGGAGACTGGCGGGTGGGCCGGCCTCAGTCGTCTGCACTGCCTTCAATTGAGATTCCTGCCGGATTGGGGGGGACATACAAGGGTGTTCTGTCTACCCAGTCCATCTTGGGCCGCATCTTTCTCGCGCTCAGCCGTCAGCCCGAGATTGCGCCCTACTTGGTAACGATTTCTCCTGATGTTGCCATGTCTACTAATCTGGGTGGTTGGATTCACAAAGTCGGCGTGTACTCCCGCCGCCAGAAGAAGAATTTCTTTGGGGAGTCCGGTATCTCCCTTCTTATCGACTGGCGCGAAGATCCAACTGGCAGACATATTGAACTCGGCATTTCCGAGAACAACCTCTTCTTAGCCCTGACCGCCTTTGGCTTGACCGACGAGCTGTATGGTCAAACTCTCCTCCCGATTGGCACGGTCTACGATCCGTTTGTGTGCCGAGCGCTGGATGCCTTTATTTACGCAACGTATTCGCAGGCGAAATTTATTGTCATTGGGACCCCGTCGGGAATCAGCCTGAGTCCGGAAGGGGGAGCGCATCAATCACTCATTACTCCGGGTATCGGCGTCCAATTGCCAGGGGTCACGTATTATGAACCGGCTTTTGCGCTTGAACTCGAGTGGATTTTACTTGCGGCTCTGGCAGAACTCCAAGACCGGCAGCATGGCAAGAGTGCGTATCTGCGCTTATCCACCAAGCCCATAGATCAAGCGTTGTTTAATGCCGTGCTTGCGACACAGAGTGAAGACAGCCTTCGCCAGCAGGTGCTTCGAGGGGGCTACCGACTGATTGATTGTCAGACTGAAGCAAGGTATACGCCCGGCGAGAATGTAGTGCATATCTTTGTCTCAGGCGCGATGGTTCCAGAAGCGGTCAAAGCTGCCCAACAGCTCAAGCAGTCCGGCATCTTTGCCAATATATTCAACGTCACCAGCGCTGATGTATTGTTTCACAATCATATGACGACACAACAAGAACGTATGCACGGAGAAGTGCAGACAAGCTGGATCGAAGAACTAGTGCCGGTTGCTGAGAGAAGCGCTCCGGTTGTCACAGTACACGACGCCCACCCTCATACCTTATCCTTCATCGGTGGAGCGTTATCGACACACACGACCTGTCTTGGCGTGACCGAGTTTGGACAGTCTGGGGCTCAGGATGATTTATATCGCCGCTACGGAATTGCAACTGAGAATATTGTCGAAGCAGTCTACTGGATGGTCGGACAAAAAAAATAAAAGGTTCCTCCCTTGGAGGCGCGCGCGAAGCGCTGGGGCGGGTTCCCCCATTGGTTCCCTCTCCCTGAGAACCCTGAAGGAGAGGGTGTCTCCTTGTTTGGGTCTTTCTTGGGAGAGGGAGAGAACGCGAGTTGCTCAGAAAAAGTTTCGCTTACTCATGAGACCTCTGCTGAAACAGGTTTGTCTCTCGTCTCTTGATAAGTACGTCTGATCTCAAGGAGAGTTCCTGTAAGCCCGGCGGTGAGCTGTTCGTTTCTCTGCTCAAGCCCAGCGTCGAGAAACGCCTGTTTCACAATCTGAATGGCATCAAAAGCTTCGTCAAACAGACCGTCCATGAGGGCATGAAAAAGCGCCCGTTCCGCATTGCCAGCTGCTTTGCACGTTTCAACGATATACAGCGCTCCGATGAGCTGTTGGGTGATTTGATTCACTGCGAAGAGCTGGGCGAAATGGTTGGTCAGCAGCGAATGCTTATGCAGAAACAGCCCGCGCAAGAATCGACTATATTGGTCACTCTGACGTCGGAGGTTTTGGAGGCTGGCGAGGAAGGATTCCGGTTTTCCGTGCGCGGATAGAGGCATGATGGATCCTCAGCTCGTTGGGTCGAGCTTTTGCCTATGCTGGCTGCTGTGCCGTGTCAACGCGGTAGCTTTCTCTTGTTCTCATAGTGAGACAAGGTTAGGGTGAAACCGTGCAAACTCGGACAAAGAAAGTATCCGTCCATAAGGTCTGGAGGTTATCAATCCACACAGGAAAGAGGGAATTTTCATCGAACGCCAATTCTCACTTGAATATTGGATAGACGATGGATGGCATGTCGGAAGACTGAAAGAAGTTCCAGGAATTTTCAGACAAGGGGAGAGTCTCGAAGAGTTCGAAGAGAATATCCGAGATGCCTAGAAAATGATGATCGAAGATGAAATTTCGCCTCAGTATTCAGGGGTGCAGACGAAAGATATTTCGGTGGACGTGCGGTGAAGAGGGGAAACTTTATCAGAAAATTAGCCGATGCGGGCTGCTACTTGAGAGGAAAAACCTATGCGCATTGGCCTGCTGACTGACACACACCTACCCAGCACAATTCGTGACCTCTGGGAGGAAGTGAGGATTGCCTTTGAGGGCGTAGACCTCATTCTGCACGGTGGGGATATTGTTTCATCACGAGTGCTGGACTGGCTTGAAAAGATTGCGCCGACCTTGGCGGCTCGCGGCAACAATGACGGTGGATGGGAAGACGTGCGTCTGGATGACATACAGTGGCTCAAGCTGGAAGGTTGGCGGATTGCCATGATTCACGATATGGAGCCTGAGGAGCGTCCGATTGCGATACTCGAAGAGATGTATCTAGGGGGAGAACACGCGGACATTATCATCACCGGGCATACCCATTTTGAGCGCCTCGACTATCGAGACGGTGTCCTCCAGATTAACTCCGGCAGCCCGACCCATCCGCATTTGTGGTCTACGCGCCTCGGGACTATTGGCTTGCTCGACATCGCACCTGGCAAGATCGTTGCCCGCATAGTGAGATTGGGCGAGAGTCCTGAAATGAAAAACCCAGGGAAAGAGCTCTTCTTTGATCTTGAAGAACAGCGTGCTTTGGCTCAGGCTGCTAGCGGCTAGCCGCTTTTGCCACAGGAGAAAGGTCTTTGACCCGGACGACCAAAAACAGAGCATGTTGGTTGGGTTCAGGCAGAATGCCTGCCTGCGGTATCGTTGTTGCCGTTTTCTTTTTTTCCTATCCGTTTACCCTAACTCGTCGAGGGTGAGGCGGAAACTTGGGATAAACGTCTCCAGGAAGTAACGCACTTCCGGCAGATCAATGCCTTCGACCGTATTCCGTAGCGTCTGCTCTGCTTGTGAGAATTCTTGATTACCCGTGCTTATTTCTTCCAGACATTTGATATAGGCACACAGTTTATCTGCGGCTTTCACCAGCTCATGGTGGCTGGCGTCGGCTTGGTCGAGACTAAAGAAAGGCTGATAGTCGGCTTTCAGCTGATCCGGCAGCATGCTGAACAGCTTGTGTAGCGCTGTCTCTTCAAGATCCTGATAGGCGGTCTTAATCTTAGGATTGAAATATTTGACCGGGGTGGGCAAATCACCGGTCAGGACCTCACTGACGTCGTGATACAGCGCCAGGGCAGCTGTGCGTTCGGGGTTGACAGTGCCGCTAAACAGACGATTGCGAATCAGGGCGAGGGCATGTGCAACCATGGCGACTTGGAGGCTGTGTTCCTGGATATTTTCCGGATACGTACTGCGCATCAGACCCCACCGCCGGATGAATTTCATCCGAGAAAGATAGGCAAAGAGATGACTCATGCTGACCTCCGTCAGACGTGCTGTTTAGGGCTGAAACAAACGCTCGGCATTGCCGTGCTGGATTTGCTGTCGTTCGCTATCTGAGCAGGCAACCTCCTCCAGCAACTGGATAGGCCGACGCCACGCGCCATAGGGGTGATCGGTCCCGAGCACGAGTTGATCTGCGCTCATGAGAGACAAACACCACTGGAGCGGCTCCGGCTGGTAGACCACGGTATCCATATACAGCTTTTTGAGGAACCGGCTTGGCTCTTGTATTGCTTCCGCTCCGCCGAAGTATTCCAGCATGCTATCCAGCCGTCCCATGAGATACGGCACCGTGGCCCCTGCGTGCGGAATAATGATCGGTGCGGCGGCGTATTCGGACAGTATGCCGGACAAGGCCAGACGCATGGCTGCCAAGGTGTTATCGACCATAAAGGCGAGGACGGGTACAGGCACGAGGTCGGTCAAATAGTTTTGATTCAATGGAACGGTCGGATGAATAAAAATCGGGCGTTTAAGTTCGGCGATGCGTGCAAAAATCGGCCGAAACTCCGGGGCATCTAAGGGTTTCCCATTGATATTCGAATATAATTGCAAGCCGCGAAATTTCAGCGTTGATATGCAGCGGTCGAGCTCTTTGAGTGAGGCCTCGATATCGCCGAATCCCAAGGTCGCATAGCCCCAGAAACGGTCTGGATGGCCGGCAATCAGCTCGGCCAGCAGATCGTTCGTGATTCGAGCCATCTCATCTGCCTGCGCTCCGCCCAGCAGCTCCGGGCCGGGTACGGCAAGGCTCAGAATCCCGACATCAATGCCGGCTTCATCCATGTCTGCCAGCTTTGCCTGCATGTCGTATAAGGGCGGGACCATGGGGACGGTGAGTCCCTGACAGCAATGAAAGTGGTAGGTGCCGTCAACGAATTTTGTGTACGGAAAGTGACTGCGCTTCTCTAGGTGGCGGGCCATCTGCTCTGACATGAAGTGGGTATGCACGTCGATTTTCATAGCAGCTCCTTTTCCTCTAGCCTCATGCGTCTGTGTTTCAGCCTTATACTATCCCAAGCGTTCTCAGCAATTGAAAGATGCCTAAGCTGGTGACGATAAGAAAGACACTGCCGCCCAGCGTATTCGCGAGAATTCCGTTGGTGTATGAACCAAGAAGGGATTTCTGGTTCATGACAAAGAGGAGGCAGCCGGTTAGGAGTGGGAGTAGAAATGCATTGGCTGCCTGTGCGAGTAAGATGGCGTGAATCGGGCGAGTGCCGAAAAAAGCCAAGCCCGTGCCAATCAAAACAATGCTCGTCCACACGAGCCGAAAGTTTCTGCTCTTCAGACTTGTCGACCAACCCAGTATCCCGACTGTGGCATACGCGGCAGCGAGGGGGGCAGTGATCGCGCTGGTCAACCCCGCCGCAAAGAGACCGCTGGCAAAGAGGAGGCGGGCGCTTGTGCCGACGAGGGGTTCAAGCTGTGTGGCCATAGCCGCCGCGTTCTTCAGCGGAATGCCCTGCATAAAAAATGTCGAGGCCGCTGTTGTTAGAATCGCCACAGTCAGTAAACCGCCCAGACTAATCGAGACCAGGCTGTCGGTGCGCGCTGCTCGTAGGGTCTGCCGAGAGAGGTCGGTGACCGGCCATTTTATCTGAACCGCACTGGCGTGCAAAAACAAATTGTACGGGACGACTGTCGTTCCGATGAGCGCCATGACAGTAAGGAATGAACCGGGAGGCATCGTCAGCGTGAAGAAGCCGGAATGGATATCGGACAGCGACGGCTGGACAAGGCTGGCTGTGAGGAGGAAGACGCTACTCATGATGACCACCAAAAGGATCAGCATGTGCTCTAGAGGTGCATAGGCCCCGGACCAGAGCAGGAAAAAAGTAAGACCGCCAATCACAAGTACCCACGAAGAAGCTGGTAGTGAAGAGAGGTCGGCCAAGGCCACTGCCGCACCCAGGATATTGCCCATCTCAAATGCGGCATTGCCGCAGCCAATACCGACTATGATGAGGAACGCGAGGCCAGGGCGGAGGATTGGATGCTGAATCGCAGTCCGCAATGCTTCTCCCAGCCCGCAGCGTCCAATGACGCCCAGTCGTGCCGCCATTTCTTGCAGAACAAGAGTGGCAATGACAGAAAAAACAACCGCCCATAATAGGGCAAAGCCAAACTGCGCCCCGGCTACGCTGGCTGTAGTGACCGTACCAGGGCCGATAAAGGCCGCCGTGACGAGTAGGCCAGGACCGAGTCGGATCTCCCTTCTCATATACAGACTCATATCAGGTTCACCGCCGCGAAGCAGGGCAACCCTTGCTCGCCTCGTCAGTGAGACATATGCACGAGAAAGAGTGGCTCCTCAAAGGGAGGAATGAATGAAAGGGGTTGTATTCGCCGTTGTTCTTGTACTATCAGGCTGCTGGATCTCTTACGGCATGCCTATGCATCTTTCCGGCGTACTCTTAAGTCCTGAGGACGGACCGGGCGATTATCCGCGTACGCTGTGGATGCGTATTAACAAGCAGACGTGGACGATGCATGTTCGCAGTACAGACCGCCGCGATAATGGCAAGCCGGCCTGGCGGGTGCTGGAATCCATGCAAAAGTCTTTTGTCCTGGCCGGTGCTCCGGAATTATTGACCGCTATCCAAAGCCCGGCTATGCGAGGCCGCCCGATTGTCCTCGAAGGACGTCTGTACAAGCGGGATCGAGTGTTTGTATTGGATGGCTTTACACCTACGCCCACCCAGATCAAGCGGTAAGTGTATGCTCCTGAGTCCTGTTCTCTAATAGCGCTGCATAACCTGCTCGGAGAAGTCCTTGAATACCGCGCGTGCTGCTGCCATGGGTGGTAAGAGTGTGATTTCCTTCAGGCCAGCCTTTTCGACTGCCCGGATCTGATGGATGATTTCTTCTGGTTCACCAACCAGACACGCAGCCTGGATGGCCTCAGGCGTGACAAAGCGGCGCTCTTCGGGCACGAGAAAGGTGCAGTGGCCGTTGTGAAGCTGGAGGTAGCGTTTGTCCTGTGGCGTCTCCATCTGCTCGACGTGGGCGCAGTATTCATCCCAGATTCCTCGATAACCTTCCGGGATGACTTCCTCACTGCCTGTTTGTTTATATATTTCGTATACAAAGTGGATGATGGCTGCGACCTGAGAACCACACATCTCAATAACCCGATCCGAGGTCAGCGACTCTCCGGGTCGAAGCACGATGGCCGTCGTAAGAGCCGCAGTATGGAAACTGCCGGGTAACGTCCGGCCTACCTGTTCTGCCCCTGCTTGGACCTGACGCAAATCGTTACGGAAGACTTCCGGTCCTGGTTTCATCCCTGCGACCCATCCGTCACCAAACTCACCTGTAGTTTTCAGGGCTCGAGGACCATTGGCGGCCACAATAATCGGAATCGGATCGTCCAAATTCAGGAACTCTAAGTCCTGATGAAGAAAGCGGATCGTCCGAGTTGTGTCATGAAGGGTGTATTCAACCTCCTCCCCCTGCAGCAGCGTCCTGACCACCCGTAGATACTCCCGGAAGTCCCGAATGCGCATAGGCTGCATACCCATGACCCGCATGGCAGTATGGCCGGTGCCAATACCTAAAAAGACTCGACCTGGTGCTATGCGATTAATAGAAGCAATAGAGTGAGCGGTGACTGGAGCGATTCTCGTCCCAGGGATGGCAACTCCAGTCCCAATACGAATGCGCGATGTGTTCTGTGCGGCAAGTGCTAAGGTGGCGTAACAGTCCGACCAGATCATCTGTGAGTCGGGGATCCAGGCCCTGTCATAGCCCAGCTCTTCCGCATATTTGATCATTTGCCAGTCATCGATTTTCGTGGCAACACAAACGCCAAACTGCATGCTCTTTCCTCCTTATGGTCAGCTCGTCTCAGCTGCGGTTCTCGTTCGATCAGGGCGATGTCGGGTTACGCTCCGCTAAACCCGACCTACGCGATTTGTCCCCTCGCTCATTACGTAGGTTACGACGCGAGTCTGGCAGTGGGGTGAAAGAGTGTCAAGACTTTTGCTTGACAGGTCGTGAGCGAACGGTATACGCCAAATCAAAAGGAGGCTGGTTGATATGGCACTGTCTTCTCATGAGAACGGTACGCAGGGTGTCGGGTCGCAGTTCGCGTCCCGTATTGCACCGACCCAATCGCCCCTGCATCAAGCCCGGCATCTACCGGGTGACTTTTACACCTCACAAGAGACCTACGAGTTAGAGAAAGAACGTATCTTCTTGCGAGACTGGCTGTGCGTTGGACGCGTCGAGGAATTTGAAAAGCCAGGAGACTATCTCACGCTGTGTATTGCGGATGAACCGATTATGGTGGTTCGGGATGAAGACGGGCAGCTCAACGCCTTTTACAATGTCTGCCGCCATCGCGGGACCGAGGTCGCGGTTGGCCAGGGCAATACCAAGCGGTTCCAGTGCCCTTATCATGGCTGGACGTATGATCTGTGTGGGCGGCTCCGAGCTGCGGCCTATACAAAAGAGATTGAGAACTTTGATATGCAGCAGTACAGCCTCGTACCCCTCAAGCTCGACACCTGGGGTGGGTTTGTTTTTCTCAATTTCAATCCGGACAGTCAGAGCTTACTGGAATTCTTAGGCGACTTTCCTGAGGTCTTTGGGCCATACCAACCCGAAGATCTGCGTTTAGCGATAAAGTTCGCCATCGAATATGACTGTAACTGGAAAGCCACGGCTGAGAATCTGGTCGATATTTATCATCTGGCAACTTTGCACGCCTCTTCGTTTGGTCCGCATCAGCCCCTCGAATCATATGAATTCCAGCTCAAACCGTGGGGTTATTATGGCCGTTTCAAAGGTGTGAGTCCCATGACCCATGATGGCAAGCCGCGCTTTGATTTCATGCCCTGGCTGTCAGGCGAACATCTGGAGAAGGGCTATTCTAGCCATCTCCAGCCGAATATGGGATTCTATGCCAGGCAGGATAATATCCATTACATTACCGAATGGCCTATTGACGCGAACCGCAGCATGGCCCTCGTGCACATGCTGTTTCCCAAGCAGCGTTTTGATCTGCCGGATTTTAAGGAACGCATCAAAGTCTATGAGGATTTTCTGCACGTTGCGCTAGAGGAAGACATGAGCATGGTACAGTCTTTACAGCGTGGCTTCCGGTCCCGAGCCTATCAGCCAGGACCTATGTCGAAGTATGAAATCGCTGTGCATCATGTGATGAACTACTATTTGGACAAAGTATTTGGCGAGTAACGGTAAAGGGCTAAGGTGAAAAGGGACGAAAAGGGATAAAAAAGGAGAGGAACAATGGCACTGTCTATGAGTCAGACCAATACTATGGTGAGCTTGTTCCGGCAGGAACTCGAACTGTGCAAAGTGAAACAAGGCGAGACCATTGCGGTTCTGTCTGAGGCGGAACAAGCAGTTGAGTATGCGTCCGCGTTCATGATTGCCGCGCGCGAGCTGGGCGTTGATGTTTTCAATGTTAATTTGCCGGCGCGAACGGCTGGTGGGGGGCAACAAGTGGGGGGCGAAGTCGGCCAGAACGCCCTCTCTGGAAATAAGCCTGCCATTGAAGCCTTAAAAAGCGCTGATCTGGTTGTGGATCTGATCTTTCTGCTCTTCTCAAAAGAGCAGCTTGAGATCCAAGCCGCAGACACCCGTATCCTACTTGTTGTCGAGCCGTTTGAAGTCCTAGCGCGCCTTTTCCCTACGGAAGAGTTGCGTGATCGTGTGGAGGCCGCTGAAGCACGCTTGGCAAAAGCCCACAATCTTCGCTTTACCAATCCGGCTGGAACCGATGTCAGCTATGAGCTGGGCAAATATCCCGTCCTGACCGAATATGGTTTTACCGATGCGCCTGGCCGCTGGGATCACTGGCCCGGCGGCTTCCTTGCCACCCAAGGATCAGAGACCGGGGTGAACGGAAAGGTGGTCATGGATCGAGGCGATATTTTGTTTCCTTTTAATAAATATCTCCAAGAACCTATCGAGTTCACCATCCGGGAAGGCATGATCGTTGATAGTAAGGGCGGCTTTGATGCCATGTTGGTGAAGGACTATATGGACGGCTTTCACGACCCGCGTGCGTTTGCGATCTCGCACATCGGTTGGGGGCTGAACGACCTGGCGCGCTGGGATTATTTGGCCACTGGCGCACCAACGATCGGCATGGATGGCCGCGCGTTCTATGGCAACGTCCTGTTCTCGACTGGACCCAATACCGAGCTCGGCGGCACGAACGACACCGCCTGCCACATGGATCTGCCCATGAAGGGCTGCACGCTCTACTTGGATGATGAGCTCATCGTCCAAGACGGTGACGTGATACCAAAAGATATGCGGGCGGCGGGAAGATAGGCGCGTTGGTGAGAATCCATACGAAAGGGTAGGGGCAGCCCCATGGGGCTGCCCTTTTTGATGTGGCTGCCCTTTCTATTGAGGACATCCGAGTTCCCATAGCTTGACGCCCGCTTCCCTCACCGAGTATAGGTAGTGGGTACAGTTGTTCCATAAGGAGGGACCTCTATGCAAACCGTCATCGACGACAAACGCTGGGCAAAAAAATATCCGGAAGTTGGTACGGGTCCCGTATCCGCAGAACCGTTAATTTCCCAGGAGTATTTCGAGCTCGAACGAGAAAAGATTTTTCGGCGAGCTTGGCTGAATATCGGACGGGTAGAGGAGATTCCCAATCCCGGTGATTATATTGCCAAAGATCTGGTTGCGTGCAACGCGTCGGTCCTCATCATGCGCGGCAAGGATGGTGTGGTTCGCGGCTTTCACAACGTGTGCTCGCATCGCGGCAATAAGCTGGTGTGGGATGAGAAGGGCTCATGCAATGGCTCGCTTACCTGCGGATTTCATGCTTGGTCGTATAACACCAAGGGCGAACTCACCTGGGTGTCGGATGAAGAGAACTTCTTCGATCTCCCCAAGCGTGACCTGGGCCTGAGCCCGATCCATACCGATGTGTTCGAAGGCTTTATCTTTATTAATCTTGATCCTAAGCCGAATGAGAGCCTCAGAGAATACTTAGGTGGTGTGGCTGACCAGCTTGAGGGGGGCGGCTTTAGCGAATTGGCTTTGATGGGGCAGTATAAAATTGACGAACACGCTAACTGGAAGGTTGCTCTTGATGCCCAGAACGAGCTGTATCATATCCCCTTTCAGCACCGCCGGACTATTCCGCAGTTTTGTGTGATGAAAGATGGCAAATATACGCGTTTGCTTGATGTGCGTCTGTTTAATCATCACAGTGTGTATTCGTCAGAATCGCCCGATGATCGCGTTGGACCTGCGACCGAAAAGCTGGCAGTCCAATTCAGCGTTGCCGAGACCGAATATCGCTTACCCCGCATTGGCCCCTTCGACTTTTACACGATCTTTCCCAATATGGCCCTGCTGCTCTTTCAAGGTGTCTCGCACGATTATTATATGACGTATAATTTCTGGCCCAACGCAGTCAATCAAACCGATTGGGATATCAAGCTCTATTGCCGTCCTGCTGAAAATGCCGGACAACGGGTCGGCCAGGAATATTTCAAATGCCTGCTGCGTGATCTCCTGCAAGAGGACGCAACCGCCCACGAGCAGATCCATATCGGGCTTGCCTCACGGGCGAAGAAAGAGCTGTATTTCCAAGACGAGGAAGTGCAGATCCGCTATTTCCATAAAGTGCTCGAACGCTTCTACGCCGAGGCATAAACCATGACCGCGCAAAAACTGCCCTCTGCTTTTGACGACCTTGAGCCCTTTGTGGGCTGGGCGTTGGCCAAAGAACAGGAGCGCACCAGCAAGCGGCTCGCTGGTAGCATGGAAGACATTCAGGAGTTCTATGACAGCATGTCTCCGCGTCTGGAGGCGGTAATGGGATATCTCAACCAGTTGCCGCTCGATAACATGCCGCTTGATGCCGAGCGGCTGTTTCATATGAGCCTGTCGTTGATGGAAGTGGCCAACGCCGTCGAGATGTTTCACAACCCCGCAGTTATTAATGGGTTTGATGTGAAGCGTTTTGTACCGGTGGAGGACTAGGCATGTCCTCGGGCGTCAGTTGAGGCCGATGAGTACGTTTCGTTCCTACACCAAATGACAAAGGAGGATATATGAAATCCGACTGCCCGATACAATTTCACGGCATTGATCATGTGGTGCTGCAGGTCACGGATATAGAAAAGACTTTGCATTTCTACACAAAGATTCTCGGACTTGCTGTCGAGCGAGTCATCGAAGACATGGGTTTGTATCAGCTACGTTGTGGCCGAAATCTGATCGACCTACGCGTTTTGCCGGAAGGAGCAACGCTGGCTGAAAAAGACCAGCGTGGTGTGGATCATGTGTGTCTGCTCCTACACGGTGACTTCGATGCGATTGTGAATTATTTGAAAGCCAACGACGTTCCGATTACCTTTGGACCCGTCGAGCTGTACGGCGCGACAGGCTATGGCACCTCTGTGTACGTCACCGATCCAAACGGCCATACACTTGAACTCAAGGCCGACTACTCCCAGTATCCTCTGAAGACGACGGTCAAAGAGGCCATGGCCGGCGTGACACGG
Organism: Binatia bacterium; assembly: GCA_963666315.2. Taxonomy (GTDB): domain Bacteria; phylum Desulfobacterota; class Binatia; order Bin18; family Bin18; genus Bin18. Next base: position 129,724 of record CAXXHG010000018.1, on the reverse strand, counting down.
CCGACTGCCAAGTAGGATAAATAGAAAAAGAGAAAATCAGGCTGAGTCAGATGACCCAGCCTGATTCGGTACGTATCTCTACGTTCCACCCGCCCTACGGTTCTCCTGCATGTCAGTAAGGGAGAGGCTAAAAGAAATCGCGCAGTACCGATCGAGCAAGAAAATCATAAATACTTTTTTGCAAGCGCACGATAGCGTTCATCGTCTCGATCCGCCGATCGAAACTTCCCGCCCCACCGATTTGAAAAAGAGGTGCCTGCGTTCGAACTGAGCTCTCTCAGCGTCGTTTCGATCAGGTGAGATAATGAGACGCCCTGAGACCGGGCGTATTGTTTTACCTGCGGGATGAGTTCCTTATCAATAGTGACAGTGAGTTTTGTTTTCAAGACAGCCTCCCTATACGTATCCTACTTGCTCTTTGGCAAGGGAAGAACCGTTCCTCTCCCCTTTCAGCCTTCTTAGGACAGGCTTCGGCAACTCAGGGTGAGCGGATATAGAGGCCCCTTACCCCTTCATCCTCCCCAGACCACATGATATTGGCCAAAGTACCAACCGAAACAGGAGGACGTGTATGTCTAAGATCGTTGGCGGATGTCTGTGTGGGAGTATTCGGTATACCTGCGATGCCGACCCCATGATGATGGCGGTATGCCATTGCAAAAACTGTCAAAAACAAACCAGTAGTGCGTTTTCTGTGCTTGTGGCTGTTCCCAAGGGCACTCTCAAAATCAATGGGAGTCTGTCGGCTTTTAGTGATAAAGGGACGAGTGGCCAAGCTGTCATTCGGAAATTCTGCGGGAAGTGTGGCTCGCCTATCCTGTCTGAGGTTGAAGCCATGCCGACTATGGATTTTCTTAAAGCTGGAACGCTGGATGACACTTCCTGGTTGAAGCCGGAGGCGCAACTGTGGTGTGACAGCGCCCAATCGTGGCTCACGCTTGATAGCGATATCGCCCAAATCGCCCAAAACCCGCCCATGGATTAGGGGGACTAGGAGGAAGCATGAAAGTTGGAGTCTCGCTCCCGATGACCGGACCGCTGGCAACCGGACCTGGAGCGCTCGATACCATACTGGCTTTCGCCCAGAAAGCAGAGGCTTTAGGCTTTGATTCCCTCTGGCTGCCCGACCACATTGTTATCCCGACCCATATCGAATCCCGCTACCCATATAATAAATCGGGTAAATTCCCCTTGCCGGCGGAGATGGCGTTTCTGGAACCGCTCACGGTCATGGGCTATCTGGCTGGAATTACACAGCGGGTTCGCATCGGCACGGCCGTCCTCGTTCTGCCTCACCGGAATCCCATCGAGGGTGGCAAAAATGTTTGCCACCCTCGATGTGCTGTCACGCGGGCGCATGATCGTGGGGGCTGGTATCGGTTGGATGGAGGAGGAGATCAGCCTCCTTGGCGCGCCTTTTAAGCGGCGCGGAGCGCTGAGCGATGAATATCTGCGTATCATGCGTGAGCTGTGGACGAACCCCGACCCACAGTTTGAGGGGGAATTCTGTCGCTTCAGCGGAATCAAATGCGAACCCAAGCCAGTCCAGAATCCACTCCCGGTCTGGATCGGCGGACACTCCGCCCGCGCCATGCGCCGTATTGCAGAATTTGGTGACGGTTGGGTGGCGGTACCGAAAAGTGTGACCGGGTTCCAAGAGATGGTCGAGATCCTCAAAACGGAGACTGAAAAAGCCGGGCGCGACTTTGCGAGTGTCGAGATCATGATCGGTCCGGGCTATGCCCCGACTATGGACTCGTTTTTCGATCAGATAAAGAAATACCAGGATTTAGGCTATGACTTTTTCATGGCTCCAGTGCCGTACTGGAGTAAAGATCGCGAGCACGTATTAGACGTACTCGAAGACTTTGCGCAAAAAATTGGGTTGTAGGCGTTCGGATTATTTATCGCTGAGTATCGCCGAGAAGTGATTCAGATAGGAGTACCCACTCAATGCAAACGGATATGCAGACTGATCTCAATTTCGACCTGGGCGAGCAGAAAGACTTGCTGCGCCAGGGCATTCAGAAACTCGTGGAAAAGGAGTGTCCGGCCGAGTATGTGCGGGAAATGGATGAGAAGGAAGAATTCCCACGCCACGTGTGGGACAAGCTGGCCGAGGCCGGCTACCTGGGGATTCCTATTGATCCCGAGTATGGGGGAACGGGTGGGGACATTCTCGACATGGTGATTGTGGTCGAGGAAATGGCAAAGAAGAGTGCTTCGATTGCGCTGACGTTTATGATGTCCAGCTGCTTTGGTGCAAAAGCCTTAGCCTTTGCCGGGAACACGCAGCAAAAACAGGAACTGCTGCCGCGTCTGGCGCGCGGTGAGGCCATGTTTGCTATTTCTGTCACAGAACCCGACGGTGGGACGGATATACTCAATGTGATGAAAACAACCGCTCGCGCCGAAGGGGACGACTTTATTATCAACGGCTCAAAAGTCTGGACGACGTGTGCCCACCTGGCAGACTATATGGTGGTCTATGCCCGCACCGATCCGCAGGCCACAAAAAAAACGCACGGGATCACCATCTTTCTGGTTGATCCCAAGACTGAGGGCATTGAGATTCGTAAAATCAATAAACTGGGCATCCGGGCAACCAGTTCGTTCGAAGTGTTTTATACCGATGTACGCGTGCCACGCAGCAGCATTCTTGGCCGTCAAGACTATGGCTTTTACGATTTGCTGCCTATGCTCAATAATGAACGCATTCTTGTCGCCGCCATTTGTCTCGGGTTGGCCCAGGCGGCCTTTCACGATGCCCTAGAGTATGCCAAACAGCGCCAGGCCTTCGGTCGCCCCATAGGCCAGTTCCAGGCCCTGCAACATGAGCTGGCGCGCACGCGCACGGATATTGAATTAGCCACACTGATTACGTATAAAGCCGCCTGGCTGCAGTCGCTCGGACGAGAGTGCGGGATGGAGGCGAATATGGCCAAACTCGTCGCGGCCAACACAGCCTGTCAGGCGGCCGACCGCGGCATGCAAGTGCTGGGCGGGTATTGCTACAGCATGGAGTTTGACATGCAGCGCTACTGGCGAGACTCGCGTTTGTATCGGATCGCTCCCATTACGGACGAGATGGTCCTGAATTTTATTGGGGAGCAGATAGGCTTGCCGCGATCGTTTTAAATGGGGTCTTTTAAAGAGCGCCTAACAAAACGGGCTGAAGCCAGTCCCCGAAGTGTAGCCCTGCTTCTCTGGATTCCCGCGTACGCGGGAATGACGGCCTGTTTGTGTCATGCCTGCGAAAGCAGGCATCCAGGCCAGAGGGATAAGACGAAGTTTTGTTAGTGATTCTAAGTAGGAATCTGTTCTTTGTTGTATGCAAGACGGTTCAACCCTGTTTGGGATTCTGCTATGACAGAGCGTCATTCACATAGGAGTTACACAAAAAGGAGTTGTGCATGATCTTTGGATATTTTACCGAACGGCCCTACCGCCATCTGGACGAAGACACGGTGCTGGAGAATAGGGCTTTCTTTGCCGTTCCGAATTCGCACTTTGACCGTGAAAAAGCGGCCGACGACTATAACTACTACCTCGACGAATATTGTTATGCCGAGGAAATGGGCTTTGACGCCCTTATGCTCAACGAGCACCATGGCAACCCCTTCTGTATGGGCAGCGTGATGAATGTTGAGGCTTCGATCTTGGCCCACATTACCAGTAAAGCCAAGATCGTCTTAATTGGAAACCCGTTGCCGGTGATCAAACATCCGTTGCGTATGGCAGAGGAGCTGGCCGAGATCGATCTGATCTCACGCGGTCGTCTGGTGGCCGGCTGGGTGCGTGGCGCCGGCAGTGAGCAGTTCTTTAATAATGCCAACCCGGCCTATAATCGAGAGATGTTCAACGAGGCGCACGATTTCATTATTCAAGCCTGGACGAAGCCGGGCCCGTGGCGCTACGAAGGCAAACATTTTCACTACCGGCATGTCAATCCGTGGGTCTTGCCGTATCAAAAGCCGCATCCGCAAATGTGGATTCCCGGGGTGCTCAGCCCGGAAACTGTGCGCTGGAGCGCTGAGCATAGCTATCCGTATCTGGGGCTGGTGACGTCGCTCGGCCCGACCTGTGATCTGTGGGATATTTATGCGGATATAGCCGCCGACAACGGCTATCAGGCTGGTTCGGAAAACTTCGGCTATTTGCTGGGCGTGTTTGTGGCCGAGACCGATGAGAAAGCCCAGGAGTTAGGAAAAGGTTTTGTCTTTGGCGGTGGCGCAAATGCTTTTTCCCGGCCTGAGCATACGTTGCCGCCGGGCTATAATTCAAAGAACGCCATTCGTCTGCTGGCCCAGCGTCCGAGCGGGGGATGGGTGGGTGTGAGTAAGGAGCGGCTCAAACAGGCCCAGACCGGCAAAGATGAAACGGGCGGAGACAATTTTGACGAGGTGCGCCGGAAACTGCTTAAGTCGTATGATAGAGCGCAGAAAGATCTGCTGCTGCTTGTAGGATCACCCAAAACCGTGATCGAGAAGATTAAAATTCTCATGCGTGTCCTGCGTCCGGGTATTTTTACAGTCTTCAGCGTTCAAGGCCAGGTCGGCAACGAAGATCGGATGACCAGCATCCGGTTGCTCGGACAAGAGGTGAGTCCCGCGGTGAAGGACTACGCCAAGGAACTTGGGCTGGTCGATCCGTTTGAACGCCGTCCAGGCTCGAACAAGCTCCAGCCAGGGACAAGACGACTGCCTGTGGTGGACCGTACGCCTCTCAAAGATTTGGGCATGCTGAAGTAATTCTTCACCAGACTTGTGATGGAGGAAAGGGCAGTCTATTCAGGCTGCCCTTTTTTGTTGCTACGCGGGATGTGTCTGTATCGCAGTAAAGTGCGAGGGGTCCCCGTTTGTGCTGAGCCCTTCGGCAAGCTCAGGACTGGCTCTGTCGAAGCATGAACGGGAATGGACAGTGATCAAATGGAAACCGTATTCCCGTTCATTCCGCTGGCTTTTCAAAGCGCAGTACGAATCGATCTGTTTTGCCTCGGATGCCTGGATCAAAGACGATCTTGGTATGGTCATCCTTGGGATTTTGCAGAAAATCACCCTTTTTGGCTAAGACAAAACCTGCCGCCGTAACCTCTTTCGTTATCACCGACTCCTCAATGCGGTGGAGCGACTTCACCGCTGTCGTACCACTACCCTCTTGAGCGTGGTGATCGATAATTCCGTATACGCCACCCGGCTTGAGCGTAGCAAAGATACGCGCGTTCATTTTTGTTCGATCTTCATCCGTCAGAAAAAGATCATGATAAGCCAGGACCATGATGACGGCATCGAGTGATCCGTCTTGGGGCAGAGCCATCTGCTCAGCACGTCCGTCGATACGGTGCACGTGCTGAAAGGCTGGTGTGGCAAATAACTCGCTCCAGGGCTTTGCTACGAAACGCATATAGAAGGGGTTATTGCCTGCGTAGACCGCGCCTTCTTCCCCTACGGCTTTGACCAGGATACGGGTGTAATACCCTCCACCGGCAAGCAGGTCGGCGACTTTCTTGCCTGGGCCGATACCCAAGAACTGCAAGACCTGATCGGGCTTCCGATTGCCATCTCGTGCCCGGTCTGCCTCGGGACGATCCGGGTCGGCTAAGACTGCTGCCCAGTCTGCCGCTTGCGAAGGGAATGTCAGCAGGCCGATACAAAGAACCCCAAACAGGACTGTTAATAATTTTTGGCGCACTACTATTCTCCTTTCCTCTCTTGTCTTGTGCTAAAAGCTTCTTGGTGGCGAGTCAATCGGAGATAGGGTCAAAAAGGGATGGGAACGCCGGAATTGGAAAAAGATATTGAGCGCATCCTATTCACGGAAGCAGAAATCCGAGCCGGTGTTGACCGGATTGGAGGCGAAGTCAGGGCATATTTCCGCGATGATGCATGCACCGTCGTTTCCGTGCTCAAAGGCGGCTGTGTTTTTACGGCTGACTTGATCCGGCGCCTGTCCTTCCCGCTTGCACTAACCTTTGCCGCGGTGTCGAGCTACCGAGACGAGACGGCGGCCGGAACTCTCAGCCTTGAATACTTTCCTGCTGAGAAAGAAATCCAGGGACGCCGTATTCTCCTGGTTGATGACATCCTCGACACGGGCCGGACCTTGGAGTTTCTCCGCGCAGCACTGTTCGAGCATGGCGCGAGCGAAGTCAAAACCTGTGTGCTGCTCGACAAACCCGCCCGGCGAGCTGTGAACAGTGAAGCCGACTTTCGCGGCTTTGTCATAGAAGATGTCTTTGTAGTCGGCTATGGCCTCGACTTTGCCGGGCACTATCGCAACCTGCCCTACATTGCTGTCTTGCGACCTGAGGCCTACTCCGAGTAAGAATGAACCGAGCGGAAATCGTGTCTGAGGAGAAAAGAGAATGGGTCTCACATATGTCCGTGCTACGGTAGCCAAACCCAGCGGACGAGGTCGCTCCATAGATGTTCGCTTCCTTGTTGACACAGGGGCGGTCTACACTGTGCTTCCTCTTCATCTATGGCGTAGCCTGAAACTGAAGCCCCAACGGAGTGTGGAATTTACCCTTGCCGATGGAACGACTATCACCCGGGGAGTGTCTGAGTGTCGTTTTACTCTTGAGGGATACAGTGCAACTTCTCCAGTCGTGCTCGGAGAAGCCGACGATGGTCCACTATTAGGAGCAGTCACTCTTGAGACGGTGGGCTTAATGGTAAATCCTTTGAGCCGAACACTCTCTCCGATGCGATTGGTGCTCGCGCAAGTGGGCCAAGCGCAAGAGTCAAATCGTCGTGACCTCTAATTTCTAAGCCCGACTTCTTTGGCAAACCGTTCCATAAGTTTCAGCATGTCGTCAAAGTGCTGTGTCCACATGAAGAAGGCCAATACCACATGATCAAGGCCGGCCTGTTGATAACGCGGTAAGGCACGGAGGACGTCTTCTGGCGTTTGCTCGTAGGCGAGTGCGGCATAGGTCAGAGCGTCGGGGTCTCGACCGGCCTGCTCTGCAAATTGTCTGATGGTCTGAATCTCACGCGGCAGGGCATCTGGATTGCGCCACAGCACGTGTCCATACCAGCCGTCGGCTAGTGTTGCCGTCCGGCGTAGGGCTGCTTTGCTATGACCGCCTATCCAAATCGGTGGATGGGGCTTTTGCACAGGCTTCGGTTCACATCTGATGTCGGCAAACTTTTCATAGCGTCCCTCGAACTGTGGCTCCTGTTCGGTCCACAGAATCTTCATAGCCTGGAGATACTCGTCCGTCTGCGCCCCACGTTCATGGTACGGGGCATGTAAAATCTCGAACTCTTCTTCCATCCAGCCCACGCCTGCGCCGACAATGGTGCGTCCCCCAGACAACACATCAAGGGTGGCAAACATCTTGGCCGTGACGACTGGGTTACGGTACGGAATAATGAGCACCCCGGTGCCCAGCCGGATGGTGGTGGTCTGGGCGGCCACATAGCTCAGCACTGTGAGCGGTTCGAGGAAGTTGTCCGCCGGGTCAAGGGGAAAGCGGCCTTCAGGGTGGTAGGGATATTTGGAGTTGAGCTTGGTTGGCACAATCAGATGATCGCCTACCCACAGCGAATTGAAGCCCAGAGCCTCTGCCTGTTGCGCGACAATGCGTACGCGCTCAACGACATTCTCACGCGCGAACGCCCCGAGGTGGGGTAACACAACACCGTAGTCCATGACTCCTCCTCCTTCTCCTTGCCCCCTGCTTTCTGGTGTTTTTTATTAGGCGCCCGATGGGGGAGGCGTCAAGGTCGGTGCAGCCTGCCGTCTTCTTGCTCCAGGGAGTAACTCTCTACGTATTTCCCCTAGGCTGATCACCCGCCCATTTTACTATCCCCTCCTTGGAGGGTGGCGCTTAGCGCCGGGGTGGGTTTCTTGCGGCACATCCACACTTTTCTCCGCCTGACCCTTTCACTATCGGTTCAGCCTAGTGCAAAAGCAGTCAACCTCTTTGGGAATCCGATTTGCCATTCAGGAATTATTCGGCCATCGTGACGTGAGCACGACGATAGTCACTACTCACCTGTTGAATCGGAGGGGACAAGAGGTATACAGCCTAGCGGATCTGACTGTGGGCGGGATTACCATGCACTCTCAGACCACCAACAAAATGGGTATCGGACAGGCGAAAACGCGCTTGACGCTCCAGCCTGGGCAGCGTGGCGCTAGCGGCTCTGACTGAAGCCGAAAGGATAGGGGTGGGCCACGGTGGCTGAGGCGGAGCGTTAGGCGACTAAAGCCGCTCGGACAAACGGGCAGATGCTGGAGTTGGTAGGTCCCGGTGCCTGAATCTTGTGCCAAGCGCAGAATGGATCAGATTAACGCGCTCCTCCTTGCTGCTCGTTTCCCCTGGTTTCCTTACAAAACTGCACTCTCCGCACGGAGTTAGCGTTCAGTGTTGGGTTACGCTACGCTAACCCGACCTACGATAGATGCCGGAATAAGCAGCCTTTTTTACCTATCGCCAAAGTGCTATGGCGGCAGGGTAGTAAACGCCGAACCTGTGAAAGGAGAATGAGATGGAATTTGGTATCTGTGTTGCCACCAAAATTGATGATTGGCAGTTGATCAAAGAGGCCGAAGACCTCGGCTATGACCGCGCCTGGATACCCGACTCGCAGATGATCTGGTCGGACTGTTATGCCACACTCGCCCTGGCCGCCCACAACACGTCGCGCATTCGGCTCGGGACAGGTGTGGCCATCCCCGGTACTCGAATTGCGCCGGTCACCGCCCATTCCATTGCGTCGATTAACCGCATTGCCCCCGGACGGGTCTTTCTCGGCATTGGCACCGGCCATACTGCCATGCGGGTCATGGGCATGGATCCGATGAAAATTCGAGACTTTCGGGAATATTTGCGTGTTATCAAAACGCTCCTGAACGGAGAGGAAGTCGATTATACCCGAGACGGGGAAACGCGGACCATCCGTTTCCTGCATCTTGATCTGGGTTTTATTAATCTTGATGACGCCATTCCCATCTATGTTGCGGCCAATGCACCCCGGGCGCTCAAAGCCGTTGGCGAGTTTGGGGACGGCTTGGTCTTTTTTGGCGAGCAACCGGACAGGGTCGAGAGCTATCATCTGCCTTTGATACGTGAAGGTGCTGAAAAGGCGGGACGTAGCCTGAGTGGAGATTTTCGCATGGCGACGTTCAACACCTCGGTCGTGCTTCAGCCTGGGGAGGCCGTGAACTCAGATCGCGTCATTGACGAGTGTGGCTCGATGGTGTCGTGCATTCTCCATTATGTCTATGAGATCTATAGCAAAACACCGAGCGAAGAAGTTGTGCCCCAGTATTTTAAGCCGGTCTGGGAAGAGTATTGTGCCTATGTAGATGCCATGGAGACGCCGCCAGACAAGCGTTATCTGCAAGTGCATAACGGCCACTGTACATTCTTAGTCCCGGAAGAGCGCCGCTTCATCACCCCTGAGGCGATTCAGGGTTCATGCCTGGTGGGAGAGCCGGCTGAGATTATTGACAAGATTCGTCAAGCTGAAAAAGCCGGTCTACAAGAGATCACGCTGCTGCCGCCCATGGCGTCTGCGCGGAAAGTATTTGCAGACTTTGCTGAGCACGTGATGAAAGCCTATTAGCGCTCTACTGACGATGGGAGCCAGCACCATATCCCCAAACGAACTAGATGAGCTAGACGAACTCTATGCAGCCTTAGTCCGGATGGGTCTGATAGAGGAAGGGGAGAGGCCACGACTCACACCGCTCACCGGCGGTGTGTCGTCCGATATCGTCCGCGTAGATGTAGCGACCGGGTCCATCTGTCTCAAACGCGCACTGCCTCAGCTCCGTGTGGCCGCAACCTGGTATGCTCCGGTCGAGCGCAACAGTTTTGAAGTCGAGTGGATCCGTGTGGCCGCCGGTATCGTTCCCCAGGCCGTTCCTTCTCTCGTGGGGGTCGATACCCAAGTGGGTCTGTTTGCGATGACCTATCTCGATCCGCACACCTATCCAGTCTGGAAAGAGCAACTGCGTGACGGCGTGATTCACCCGGAGACGGCACAAGCCGTGGCTGCCTGTCTGGTCCAGATTCATGCTGGGACAGCTCATAACGACGATGTTGCTAACCGTTTCGCGACCGACCATATCTTTTATTCCATACGCATAGAACCCTATTTGTTGGCAACCGCTCAGGTGCATCCTGAGTGTGCCGATCGCCTGCGCCTGCTAGCAGACAGAACGGCGGCCACAAAGTGCGCCTTAGTACACGGCGATGTCAGTCCCAAAAATATTCTGGTTGGACCCCAGGGGCCGCTGCTGCTCGATGCGGAATGTGCTTGGTATGGAGACCCCGCCTTTGACGTGGCGTTTTGTCTGAATCATCTGCTGCTGAAATGCGTGTGGCGACCTGAGTGGAGCGAGCAGTATATGCAGTGTTTCGAAGTCTTTACCCAGACCTATGCTCAAGCCGTCAGGTGGGAGCCCTGGGCTGCGTTCGAACGGCGGGTTGCGCATCTGTTGCCCGGCCTGCTTTTGGGTCGTATTGATGGCAAGTCCCCGGTTGAATATCTGAGTGTAGAAGCAGATCGGGCTCAGGTCCGGCGCGTTGCTATTAGCCTGCTCCAGCAGCCTGTCGAGACCTTGGTCGACCTACTCCACGTTTGGCAAAAGGAAACCCGGTGAGCGCAACAAGCATCACCCATGTCACCGGCCGTCGCGTATGGGACTCGCGTGGCCGACCAACCGTTGAGGCCGAGGTGACCCTGGCCGGCGGGGCGATCGGCCGCGCCATTGCGCCAGCCGGTGCCTCGCGGGGGAGTCACGAAGCGATTGATCTGCGTGACGGAGACAGGGCTGACAGCCTGTTAGCAGAGCTCGGCGGGCTCGGCAGGTTTGGTGTATCGCGTGCAGTCCAGGCTGTGCAAACTGAGATTGCCGACAGCCTGCATGGCCTGGACGCGACACAGCAGGCGAGCGTTGATGCAACATTGATTGCGCTGGATGGAACCCCGAACAAGGCGCGTCTGGGTGGCAACGCGACCATCGCCGTGTCTATGGCCGTGCTCCACGCGGCGGCCCAGGCTGCGGGTCTGCCCGTGTGGCGCATGCTGGCCGGCGACAACCCGGTTCGACTGCCTTTGCCAGAGATCCAGATTTTTGGCGGCGGCGCGCATGCCGGCCGTCGGATTGATATCCAAGATTGTATGGTGATGGCACTCGGCGCACGCAGCTTTGATGAAGCCGTACTCATGACTGCTGAGATCTATGCTGCGGCTGGTTCACTCATGGCCAAAAGCGACCGCCTGGCAGGGGTGGCTGATGAGGGTGGCTGGTGGCCCGTTTTCGACTCAAACGAAGAGGCGCTCGAAATGCTGGTGCGGGCAATTGAGGCTGCCGGCTATATCCCAGGCGATCAGGTTGGCATCTCGCTCGATATTGCTGCATCCGAATTTGGTTCCGCCGCTGGGTATACCCTTGGACTGGAACAGCGTCGTCTGGATAGCGACGGCTTGATCGAAATGTTGCTGGAATGGATCGACCGCTACCCGATTGTGTCCATGGAGGATCCGGTTGCCGAAGATGACGACACAGGTATGGCCCGGTTCACCGCAGCCGTGGGAGAAAATATCCAGGTTATTGGCGACGATTATCTTGTCACCAATGCAGACCGGATCGCTGAAGCAGTGAGACATGGCGCGTGTAACGCCGCCCTCATTAAGCCCAACCAAGCCGGCACCATGACTGAGACCAAAGCCGCATTGGATGCTGCAAAAGTGGCGGGGTGGGGGACGATTGTGTCTGCTCGGTCGGGTGAAAGCGAAGACCTAACCATTGTGCATCTAGCCATCGGTTGGGACGCGGGACAGCTCAAAGTCGGCTCTATCACCCGCTCTGAGCGCACGGCCAAATGGAACGAAACCATTCGGATTGAAGAAGCGCTCGGAGACGCGGCTCGCTTTGCCGGTCGGAGCGTCCTGCCGACCCGGATATAACCCAAGTACGAGATGAAGGCCGTCCTCCAATACCGAGCGAGTCCTGGTTTCCAGCGTCAGTTGGAACAGCACGCGCCCGCCTGGCTCGATATTGTCATTGTGGATGAAGCCGATACCGCGACCTTTACTGAGGCCATGCAAGACGCTCACGTCCTCTTGCACGTGCTGGAGCCAGTTACGGCTGCGGTGATAGCGGCCGCCCCACAGCTCCGGCTCATACACAAGATTGGAGTTGGGGTGAATACGATCGACCTAGACGCTGCCCGGCAGCGCGGCATTGCCGTTGCCAATATGCCGGGAACCAACACACCGGCAGTGGCCGAACTGACCCTGCTGCTCATGCTTGCGACGCTGCGCCGGGTTACCTTTTGGGATACGACAACGCGACAGAAAAAGGGCTGGGAGGCCGAACCGCAGGTTCATGCTGTGCTGGATACGCTGGGTGAACTGAACGGTCGGGTCGTTGGTCTTGCTGGTTATGGCGCGGTGGCTGCGCATCTTGCTCCCATTCTGCATGCCTGTGGCGCCACCGTGGTCTATACAGCCCGCCGAGCCAAGCCGCAGGTTGTGGGGAAGCCGTGTTCCTTTGACGAACTGCTTCGTGTTTCAGATATTATCTCACTCCACGTTCCGCTCACGCCTGAAACCACGCGCCTGATGGATGCGGCTGCCTTTGCGCGCATGAAGCCGGGCAGTGTTTTTATCAATACCGCTCGGGGTGGATTGGTGGACGAACCCGCACTGATCGCAGCCCTTCAGTCAGGCCATCTCCGCGCGGTCGGCCTGGATGTGTTCGCGGACGAGCCCATTCACACGGACAACCCCCTGCTGACACTTGATAATGTCGTGGTCACACCCCACATTGCGTGGCTCACACCTGAAACACTCGAACGCAGTTGTGCGATTGCATTCGAGAACTGCCGGCGTTTACGAGCTGGGGAGCCATTATTGCACCGCGTCGCGTAAGTGGGTGTTTGCCCGTGTCTGGTGCGTATCCCCTATGAGTTTGATAGATGCCGGTCTGAATTGGGCTGATCCTAAGATTGCCTGGGCCTAGCTGCGAGCAATGTCCGAGGGCGCGTGTTTAGCGTCCGAGCCGTTGTGGTGAGGATAATGACAACGAGGGTGGAGGGGCGAGGTTGCTCGCCCAATTCTCTGTCGGATTACGCTCCGCTAATCCGACCTACGATAGATAAATCAGAAGACGGGATAAGATGGCTTTTTTACCCACCAACAAAGTGCTATGGCGGCAGTGAAGGAGCACCCCATGCCAGCAACATACCCATCAAAATCCGCTGAAGTCCGCGCCAAGCTGGATCATCCTGTGATTGATTCGGACGGACATATGATTGAGTTTGAGCCTGGCTTCTTCGACTATCTGGAACGGGTCGGGGGCAAGTCTATGGTCAAGCGTTTCCTCTCACCCGAGCGCAACTCCGGTGGCTGGGGACGGATGTTTCGCTGGTATTCGCTGTCGCCTGAAGAACGCCTGGATCAGCGTGTGACGCGTTCACCGTGGTGGGCCTTGCCTACAAAGAATACGCTGGATCGCGCAACCGCCATTTTGCCTCAGCTCTTGTCCGAACGCATGGAGGTCATCGGCTTGGACTTCACCGTCCTGTATCCTACGCTGGGCTTACTCTTCCCGCATATCGACAGTGACGAACTCCGCCGGGCAACGTGTCGGGCGCTCAACACGTTTCATGCCGAGTATTTTAAGGAGTATGCCAGCCAGATGACTCCGGCTGCCGCTATTCCCATGCATACGCCGCAAGAGGCAATTGAAGAGCTTGAGTTTGTGGTGAACGAGCTCGGCCTCAAAGTTGTTATGATGGCCGGTCATGTGCAGCGGCCGATTCCCGTCGTACAGCGCGTGGCTCCGGAAGTTGCCCAGCATGCCTTTTGGCTGGATACCTTCTGCTTGGATAGCGCGTATGACTATGACCCGGTGTGGGCAAAATGTGTAGAACTCAAGATCGCGCCGACGTTCCATTCGCCGGCCATGGGCTGGGGCAGCCGGACCTCGGTCTCAAACTATATGTATAACCACATCGGGCATTTTGCCGCGTCAGGCGAGGCGCTGTGTAAGGCTATGTTTATGAGCGGAGTGACGCGTCGATTCCCAACGCTCAAGTTTGGATTCTTAGAAAGCGGCGTTGGCTGGGCGTGCAATCTGTACGCGGACATGATCGGTCACTGGGAGAAGCGCAATATCAAAAAAATGGGCAACTACGATCCGGCCAATCTGAACCAAGAACAGTTGCTCGACCTGTACCAGCGCTACGGCGGTAAATGGGCAGAAGAACATCTCGACCACCTGGCCGGTGGAAAAAGCTTGATGGGCGGTACACGGGAAGATCCGAATGCGCTGGATGACTGGGCGCGCTGTGGAATTGAAAAAGCCGAGGATATTAAGGACTTGTTTGTCCGGAATTTTTATTTCGGCTGCGAAGCCGACGACCCGATTAATGCTACCGCGTTTAATGCCAAGATGAATCCGTTTGGTGCGCGGCTCAAGGCCATATTCAGCTCGGACATCGGCCACTGGGATGTGCCCGACATGGAAGAAGTCTTGGAAGAAGCGTACGAAATGGTCGAACATGGACTAATTACTGAAGATGACTTTCGGGACTTTGTGTTCACCAATCCGACGACGTTGTGGACGGGGACAAATCCTGATTTTTTCAAAGGGACAGTGGTCGAGGATGCGGTCGGCAAGTTGCTGGCAAATGGCGCTGCCTAAGTGAGGGTGAAAAAACGAGAGCAAAAAGAGGATATCCATGGCCTACGATCTGCTCATTAAAAACGGAACCGTTGTGGACGGCACAGGCGCAGCCCAATATCTGGCAGACGTTGCTGTCGCGCATGGCCACATCGTTGAAATCGATCCAACCCGAAAACTCAATGCGAGTTCCAAACGTGTGATCGATGCATCTGATCTGGTTGTCGCCCCCGGCTTTATTGATCCACATACCCACTACGACGCCCAGATTTGCTGGGACCCATTGGTTTCCTGTTCTTCATGGAACGGTGTGACCAGCGTGGTGATGGGCAATTGTGGAGTGGGTCTTGCACCCTGTCTGCCTGACAAGCGAGAAACGCTTGCCTGGGATCTGGTCAATGTTGAGGGCATGTCGTTCGAGGTGTTGTCCAAAGGCGTGACCTGGGAGTGGGAGAGCTTTAGCGATTTTATGGCGGCTCCATTCAAGACGGGCATGGGAATTAATCTTGGTTTTTTGATGCCGCTGTCGCCTATCCGGTCCTATGTTATAGGCGAGGCCGCCCAAGAGCGGGAAGCCACTCGGGATGAAACGCAGCGCATTGCCGTGCTCCTACGAGAGGGCATGCAAGCCGGTGCGTTAGGCTTTTCCACCACAGTCGCGACCCAACATGTGGGTTTCAAGGGGCGTCCGCTGGCGTGTCGACTCGCCGGTCGGGACGAGCTGCGCGTCTATGCGAATGTGTTGCGCGATCTCGGCAGTGGCACGATTGAGGTGAATCTGGGCGGCGCTGGGTCATCCATCCTGCCGTCCGGAAGCCTTGAGCTGATTGACTTCCTGCTGGTCGAAAGCCAACGTCCGGTCACCTGGCTGTCGGTGCAGACGCGTAGCGACCAGCCTACGGCGCACACCGAGTTGCTGGCCAATACCGATGGGTTGATTAAACGCGGCGGTATTCCCCAAGCGAGCTGCCAACCGACAGAGCTCCAGTTTAATCTGCGTACCCCTTTTATTTTAGGCGCGTATGACGTGTGCCATGCGTTGTTCAACTGCTCTGCCGAGGAACAGGCGCGGATCTATGCCGACCCTCTATTCCGCGCGCAATTTCGTGCGGCGTGCACCGCCACGCCGAAAGCGTTCAGCGGCCAGTGGCAGCAAACCGAAGTGTGTAAAGTTGGCAAACCCGAGCATCAGGTCTGGCTGGGGAAAAGTATTGCCGAACTCAGTCAGCAGACAGGCAAAGATCCGTTCGACACCTTTTTTGATTTGGCTTTGGCCGGCGATTTGGCGACTGAATTTTCTTTGGCCATGCTGAATTTTGATCTCGATCTGGTTGAGGAAGTGATTACCGACCCGCGGGTGTTGATCGGTCTGTCTGACGGTGGGGCGCACGTCGATATGTTGTGTAATGCCGGCTATCCCACCTATCTGCTCGGCACCTGGGTGCGTGAACGCCAAGCCATGAGCCTGGAACGCGCAGTCGAGCGTATTACGTCTGAGCCCGCCCGGCTGTTTGGTCTCAATGATCGAGGTCTGATTGTAACAGGAAAAGCCGCAGACTTTGTTGTCTTTGATCGGCACACGGTTGCTGCAGGGGAAAAGGTCATGCTGAACGATCTACCGGGTGGGGAGCGGCGCTTCGTTCAGCACGCTGAGGGGATTCAGTATGTGATTGTGAATGGGCAGATCGTGCTCAATCAGGGCGAACATTCCGGCGCACTGCCGGGCCAGATGTTGCGGGCTAACCGGTAATCTACCTTTGCATACAGCCCGTCCAGCTCGTCCAGCTCGTCATGGAAGTCAATGGAGAACATCTTTCTTAATCAGCCCTTGCGTGTAGGAATAGAAAAGAAATTCTATAGGTGAGAGAGGAGACTGTATGGCCGTCGAAAATACCGAACACAATAAAGACATAGTTCGCCGGGCGATTGCGGCGATGAGCCGAGGGGATATGGACGGTTTCCTGGCGGATGCGGCCGATGATGTCACCTTTACACCGATCGGCACGGTCCCGCGTTTCTCCGGACGTATTCAAGGCAAGGACGTACTCCTCAAAGGGCTGAAAAGAGCCTTGAGTGCACGACTGGAAGAAGGCCGGATCGAGATGACCATCGAGAACTTAATCGCTGAAGGGGAATACGTTGCCGAGCAGGCGCATGGGAGAGCTCGGACTAAGACCGGCAAAGACTATAACAATACCTATTGCCGGGTGTGGCGCATTACGGATGGCAAAGTCCGGTCGGTTGTGGAATATTTGGATACGGAATTATTGCGCAGTGGGCTGGCTGAGGGCTGAAGCATGATCGGCTCCGCAGGCTAGCGTTGGAATGAGCAGGCCTCTTCTCAGTCTGTCTCTTGCTGTCTCTTGCTGTCTCTTGCCACATGCCCCTCAAGTATGAAAAAGTCTGTGTTTAGTGGCTCGTGGTAAATCTCGAGCACAAGTCAGTTACTCACTGATGTGAAGAAAAGAAGAAGGAGGGCTTTGTATGCATATTATGTCTTTCTCGGAACGCGAATACGTGGATATCTCTGAGGATGCAATTATCGAAAATGGAAGCAGCTATTTTGGCCTCCCGAATACACTGTTTGATCCCAAGAGAGGCGGCCAGCTCTTGAATGAGTATCTGGACGAGCGCGTCTATGCAGAAGAGCTAGGCTTCGACGGCATCGAATGCTGAACGAGCACCACCAGACGCCGTTTTGTGGCGGTGGGGTTATGGATGTTGAAGCCGCGATTCTCGCCCGCATTACCAAGAGGGTGAAGATCGTGCTGCTGGGCAATCCACTCCCAGTGGCCGATCCGCTAAGGCTGGCCGAAGAGTTGGCCACCATCGATATGATTTCCGGTGGTCGGCTGGTCCCGGGCTGGGTGCGTGGCGCTGGTACGGAACAGCTCGCCAATAACATCAATCCCGCCTATAACCGGGAGCGCTTCAACGAAGCCCATGACTTTATCCAACAGGCGTGGACGAGAAAGGGACCGTGGCGGTATGAGGGCAAACACTACCATTACCGGAATGTGAATCCCTGGCAGTTGCCGATCCAGAAGCCCGTGCCTCAACAATGGGTTCCAGGGTTGATTAGTCCGGAAACGGTCATCTGGAGTGCCAAACACCGCTATCCTTATGTTGCTCTGGGTACCAATCCCGAATCGACGATCGAGATGGTGAACTTGTATGCCGATGCAGCGGAGCAAGAGGGCTATCAGGCCGGACCAGAGAACTTTGGCTACTTGCAGAATGTGTGTGTGGCTGAAACAGAAGAGAAGGCTCGCGAGTTAGCCCGAGGCTTTGTATTCGGCGGCGGTTTTGGTGCGTTTGCCCGAGCTGAGTGGATGTTCCCTCCGGGCTATAACTCCAAGGCGGCGACCAAGCGCTTGGCCAAGGCGCTGACTGATCCGCGCACAGGTACAGAAATCATCTCCTTCTCGCAAGGAGGAGACATTGATGTTGGGGAAGTCAAGCGGAGTATCGGCGAGAATTTCCAAGCATCGCTGGATAGTGATCTGATTATGGCGGGAACGCCGGATACTATTATCAAAAAGATTCGAAAAATGTGTGAGACACTCCGGCCGGGCATCATGGGCCTGTGGTACCATCATGGCCCGATGACTTTTGAGCAACGCAAAACCTGTTTGCGTTTGCTGGGTACGGAAGTGCTGCCCGCCATGCGTGAAATGGCCAAAGAGTTCGATCTGCCGGGGCCATTTGAAAAGGCGCCAGGCTCGCGGCCGCTGCCGGCATCTGGTAAACGCGACCAGATCGTCCCTGACGTTGCAGCCGCCTAATTGATTGAGAGACATCGACACATAAAAGGGGCGGTTCCCAAAAAGACCGCCCCTTTCTTTTTTTTATAACAGAATGTGAACAACGCGTTGAGAAGGCGTTGGGGAACTTAATGGAAGCCCATAACGTCGTGATAATAATTCCAATAGCCCCGAACCGCGGCCTCAGTTAAAAGATTCTCCTGATCCGCCCTATCCGTCCCGCCGAATTCGAGGACTGAACACGCGCTCTGCTCACGCTGGATAGCTTGCTGGACCAGTTCCGTGGCATAGCCGTCTTCCATAGAGATATAGCCGGCCGGACCAACCAAGTTGGCCTGTTTGATCCGGATACCGCGGATCTCCTCATCGTCGTCTTCATAGCCAAAGAAGGTGAACAGCAGCTCAAACTTATCCGGCGCCTTGGGCAGGATGTGGCGCGTAGCGAGGGTGTTTTGGATCTGCTGGACAACCAGACAGGGAAAGATGGTCTGGATGTGATTGGTCAACTCAATATCAAATTCTTTGCGTGAGGTCAGGAGTGATGGGTCGGCCAGGGTATAGTCCGTCTGATAGCTGCGGATGTTTTTCCCGTCGTAGGCAGCCACTTCTTCTGCCTCGGTCTTTTTATAGGCGCGTAGCATGCTGTGTCGGCCGGTCTCATCCATGATGATCCGGCCGCCTTGTGACGAACGATAAATCCCAAAGGTGGTGTGAAAGAGATGCAGCAGGCTGGCGTGATACGGGTCTTTCACATTCTCTGAGTACAGCTTCCAGTTCGCGTGGATGAATTGGCGCGCGTAACCGAGAATCTGAACCGGGCGGTTAAAAACGCGGTCCAGCCAGGGCCGCATGGCAGGACCGATATAGTCTTCGAGGGATTCGATGTCGGTCGCAAAAGAGGCAAAGATGAGCCCGTTATACACGGCCACTCGGAGTTTTTGTAACGAGTGCTGCGCTAGGTCGAAGTCCTCGCCGTAGCCGCCTTGCTGATTAATGCCTTTGCGGAACGGTACGCCGATCAGCTTGCCCTGCAGGTTATAACTCCACTGGTGGTAAATGCAGGTATGGCTGGTACGGTTGCCGCGAGTCTCGCGGCATACCATCGCACCACGATGGGCGCAGCGGTTCACAAAGACGTGCAGTACCCCTTCTTTATCGCGTGATACGACGATGGGTGTGTCGCCAACAAAAGTCGCCTTGAAGTCGCCGGGATAGGGGACCTCGGCTTCGAGCGCAAGATAGCTCCAGGTTCTGCCCCGAAAAATGCGCTCTTGTTCGCGCGCGTACACAGCAGGGTCACAAAACACTTGGTACGGAACCGAGGTCATGCCCGCCTCCGGCCAGGTAAAATCAGCGAGATTATTCTCCATGGGTGCAAGGCTCATGCTGCTGCCTCCGTATGCGACTCTTATTCTACTACAACCGATTTGTCCTCCGCCGTGCTCCTGCTCCAGTAGATACCGGTTTGCGTGCATTGACAAGCCGTGTTTGAGCCGAGTATACGAGGGACAGGGTATTAAGGGAGGAATCATGAGTGCACAAAGCGTCAATATTATGCTGGTCGACCTGTTTCGGTCTGAGCAAGACTTAGCCCAGTATGCCAAAGAGCCGGATACGATCTTGGCAAACTACGATGTAACCGATGAAGAACGGCAGCGGCTCAAGGCCCACGATATGGGCTGGCTCTACACGCACGGCATTCATCCCTACATTCTGGTTCAGTTCGCGCTAGCTGTTGGGCTCGAAATTCCGCAGTATATACAGCAACTCAAAAAGGCGACCGGGTAAGGGGCAGCAACCGGGGAAGTAGAACTTGAAAAATTGTGAGATGGGTTTTGCCCACTAGCCCACTATCTATTGGTGCGTAGGACGCACTCTACCTTTCAAAAAAAAGGAGGATCCTATGGCGGAAATCGTTGCAGCTATGTCGTCGGTCCACAGTCCATTGATGATGAGTGCTCCGCAGATGGCGGATGAAGCCACGTGGGGCAGAATTCATAACGGGTTCGACACCCTGCGAGACACCTTCACCTCGGCTGGAGCCGATACCATCGTAGTCATTTCAGACGAGCATTTTAACGCGCTCGATCCGCGGCGCTATCCATCGTTCGGAGTGGTGACGGCGGAGACTGGGGTCGGTCCGGTGGAAAACTGGCTGGGCATTCCGTGCGGCAGCATTTCCGTAAATTTTGAGTCGGATCTGGCTGAGGTCGTTCTTGATACAGGCGTCCGCCAGGGCTTTGACCTCACCCGGATTGGAGAAGTCGGCCTGGAGCACGGCTTTCTGACCTGTCTTAATTTTCTGACGCCGCAATGGGATATGTCCTATCTGTGGCTGATCCAGAACTGCGTCTTGCCGCCCCTGCCCAGCCTGAAACGCTGCTATGATTTCGGCCGGATGGTTGGTCTAGCGATTCAGTCCTGGGACAGTTCCGGACGCGTGGCGATTCTGGGCACGGGTGGCTTGTCGCACGCGGTCGGTACGCCGGACATGGGCAAGGTCGATGAACAGTTCGATAAGAGATTTCTCGATCTCCTGTGCAGGCAGGATCCTGCCATGCTCGATATTACGGATGCCGAGATGGAGGCCATCGGCAACGGCACGCACGAGATTCGTAATTGGATTGCGGTGGCCGGCGCCGTCGAAGGCGCAAAGGGTGAAGTGGTCATGTATGAAGAAGCCATGGTCGTAGGCTTCGGCATGATGCAGTTTCAACTCTCATAGTTTGTCAATGCAAATCCGACGCGTATCATTCTGAGGGGCTCCGTGACGAAGGATCTCTTCGTTGTGTACCGCCTGAGAGATTCTTCGCTTTCAGCTCAGAATGACAGCCTATCCCGTAAGGGAGAACTGACGCTGCAGAAGTTCAAAGTTCGAGATTCTGAGTTCAACGGCGAGGAAAAAGCTGAGGAGTGTTTTCAGAAGGCGCTGACTATTGCCCGACAATATGAGGCCAAGTCGTTGGAGCTACGGGCAGCGACAAGTTTAGCTTAACAGTGGCAACAGCAGGGCAAAACGGATGAGGCGTATGATCTCCTCAGCGGAGTGTACGCCTGGTTTACGCAAGGGTTTGAGACAGCGGATTTGCAAGACGCAAAGGCTGTTCTTGAGCAACTCCAATGACGGCGTTGCATTGATTCAAAGTGTATGCAGATTGCCGATCTCCACCCACTCCGAGATGTCCAAGTCCTCAGTCTCACTACGACTGGTCGCCGCTCCGGTACGCAACGTGATGTAGAACTTTGGTTCATCGTACATTGTCATCGGTTGTATGTCATGGCCGAGCGCGGCCACCAAGTCGGCTGGGTAAAGAATCTGAAGAAGCACTCTCGCGCAGATATGGCCCTTGCCGAGCAACAGTTTCCTGTCCGGGCACGGATACTGGATACTGAGCGAGACAGCCAGGAGTGGCAGATCGTTGCCCAGTTTTTCCGCGAGAAATACGACTGGCGCGATGGTTTGCCGGTAGTGCTTAAATCTTCGTGCGCTGCGTCTTCTACGGATTCTGCCACGCGGCTGTGATGACCCATGCCGCGCGGAACACTGGCTGTCCTCGGTGTTGGTATCTTCGCCATTTCGACTGCCGCGCCATTGATCAAACTGGTCCCAGACGTGCCTCCGCTCGTTGTGGCAGCCTACCGCCTCAGTCTGGCTGCGCTGATATTCACCCCGCTGAGTCTGATCCGACTCCGAACCGAACGCGTTTCCATATCGGTTCGTGACCTCTGGATAGTGGCTGGAGCCGGGGTGTGTCTGGCGCTCCATTTTGCGGCCTGGATTGCCTCGCTCCGTTACACGTCCGTGGCCAGTTCTGTGGTCTTGGTGACCATGAATCCTTTACTGCTCGCTCTAGCCGGGTACCTGATCTGGAATGAGCGCCTCGTCCGCCGCCAGTGGGTAGGCATCGGCTTGGCATTGCTGGGCGGCCTGTGCATAGGCTGGAACGATTTTCAACAGTCAGGCCCAGCTATGGAGTCAGCGGTCTATGGCGATATCTTAGCCGTGTGCGGAGCGGTGATGGTTTCCGCCTATCTTCTGTGTGGACGATTTGCCCGCGCACGCCTCAGCCTGAGTGTATATGTTGGTCTCGTGTATGGGTGCGCAGCCTTGGTCTTGATAACCGGCTGCTTGCTCTTTCAGTTACAGCTGTTTGGATTTGCGACACCGGACTATCGCATATTAATCTTGTTGGCACTGATCCCTCAGATTCTAGGGCACACCATTTTGAACTGGGCGCTGGCCTATATGTCTCCAACGCTCGTGGCGCTAGCGATTCTTGGTGAGCCCATTGGGGCTGCGTTGCTAGCCTGGGTATTTCTCAACGAGCCGGTCGTATGGCTCCAAGGTCTTGGTGCGGGATGTCTTCTGACTGGGATTGTGATGGGGCAGAAACAATAAGGGTGCGGGAACCTCGCCCCGACACCCTATGAGCTATGCGAGGCTTGTTGTGTCTCAATATCCAAAAACAATAACGTCCCCGCCACCGCCGCTGCCGGTAGCATAGCAAAACCAATAAACGGGACGACGGTCAGGCAAAACGTGGTTGCCCCAAATCCGAGTGCGCCGGCCTTATTGCTGAGCAGCAAGCGCCATTTTTTCCGAAAAGAAAGCTGCCGGCGGTCCATAGCAAAGCTGCTCATATCATAGGCTAAGAGCAGCCAGCCCAGGCCGAGCCACAGCGCATGTCCAATAACGGGAAGAAAGTTGACCGGAAAGGTGAGCGCCAGGATCCCGATAATCAAGAATGCATGTCCGGCAGAGCGCAGGACGTTGCGGAGCAATTGCGGAAGACTGAAGGGCTGGTCGCTCGTTCTGTCCTGCACGATAGCTTCGGTTCGTTCGGACAGCAGGTCAAGGAATGGAGACGCCAGCACAGTACCGACAAAGACAAAGGAGAAGACAAAAACGGCTACACCCATGAGAAACGCCAGCACACGCAGGATGTAATACACGCCGAGCCAATACCACGCTTCGGGACGCTGCACGATGAAACTGAACCAGTTGTCGTAGTAATGAAAAAAGGCAAACACCGCTCCCGCGTACAGCAGTGTATTGAGTACGAATGGCGCGATTGCCAGCGGGAGGAGACGACGATGGCGGAGGAGGAAGGTGCCGCCTCTGATAGGCAGCACCAGGCCTTTCACTAAGCGGGAAAACACGACAGATTAAGCATAGCTCCTTGGGTATTGCCCAACGCGCCTCTAATCGTCACCGCCCAGCGCGAGCAGGATTTGCAGCAGATACCAAAACATCAGGGCCACGCCGGCAAACAGCGCAAGTGAGGCGGCCACGTGCTGATCGGGTCGGTAGTGATGAATGATGTTTGAAGTCGTATAGAGGATAGAGCCCGCAGCAAAGGCGACCATAATCGCTGAGAAGAATAAGCCTAGACTGAATCCAAACAGCATGCCGGCTAAGATTACACCAAGAGCGACGAACCCGCCGATAGAGAGGACGCCGCGCAGAAATGAGAAATCCTTGCGTGTGGTGAAAGCGGTGAATGTCAGCCCGCCAAACAAGAGTAAGGTCATCAGACCCGCCGTGGGAATGACATCCGGTGAGCTATAGTAGGTGGCAATATACAGCATGGGCAAAAAGATGACCGCCTCTGCCACAACGTACAACCCGAGGCCAAGATATTGCATCTGGGGCGAGGCATCAGACTGCGCCCAGCGGTCGGCCAGCCACGACACACCCATAAACGCAGCCAAAACAACAAACCAGCCGTAGCTACCAACCATGGTCTGCACGAGCGCTGGGGCAAAAGATGATTGCAAGAGAAGATTTTCAACAAGAATAAAGCCCAGTATTGCCAACGCGAGATGGGTGTAGGTGCGGCGAATAAACTCCGCGCGTACACCTTCACCCGCACGTGCAACAGGTTGGGAATACGTCATCGTTGTAGCCATGGTTTTGCCTCCGTTGGGTTGAAAAGATCTCTTCTTAAATTAAGGTGGGGGAGGAGGAGAGTCAATGTTGAGCATTTTCTTGAAGTGAGAGAGAAACGGCTGGGTGTTCCGAGCTCAGCATGGTAGTATGCAAGAGTCGCTTAGGGATACAAGTTATGAAGACCGCGGAGATATTGAGCTGTTAGAGAAGACGAAACCCTGAAAAAGGGCAGCCACACCAGACTGCCCCCTATAAACGGTCAATGTTGAATGGTAAAAGCCGTTCGTCTTTACTTCGCGAAGGCGGTTTTCAACCCCTCAGCCGCTTCGGCCAAGGCTTTCTTCTGAGCGTCAAGCTGAAAGAGCCCGAAGAAGCCGTGAATTGTTCCCGCGTAACGCGAGATTGTAATATCTGCGCCGGCGTCTTGGAGCTTCTTGCCATACGCTTCGCCTTCATCGCGCAGCGGGTCAAACTCGGCCGTCATCACTAACCCTGGCGCCGGGCTATTGATATACTTAGCCTGTAACGGCGAGGCATACGGGGCCTTCCCGGCCTCGTCATTTTCCAGGTAGTGATCCCAGAACCAGACCATGTCGTCTTTGGTCAGCAAATACCCCTCGCCGTTCTGCTTGCACGACTCGGTGTCAAAGGCATGGTTGGTGACCGGATAGAGCAGCAGTTGATAGGCCAACGACGGAGCGCCTCGATCTCCGGCCATCAATGCCACCGCGGCAGCCAGGTTGCCGCCGGCGCTATCGCCGCCCACGGCGACCCGTTGCGGATCTCCTCCAAGAGCAGCCGCATTCAGCACGGCCCATTTGGTGGCTTCATAGCAATCGTCTGGTGCCGCCGGAAATTTGTGTTCCGGTGCTAAGCGGTAATCGACCGAAATCGTCATACACTGGGCGGCATTGGTCAGGACGCGGCACATGGCATCATGGCTTTCGAGGTTGCCGACAACCCAGCCTCCCCCGTGGAAGAACATGAGAATGGGGTGGGGGCCGTCACCTGTAGGGGTATAGATGCGGAGTGGAAGATCTCCATTGACGGTCGGAATCTTCCTGTCTTCGACACTTGCGACCTGTTCCGGGTTCTCGACTTTGAATAATTGCAAAATAGCTAGTCGGGCTTCCTCAACCGACATCTCATTGAAGCCGCCACCGCCGGCCGCCTCGAGTTGGGCAATAAACCCTTTTTCTTGTTCACCTAGGGGCATGGTTTCCTCCTTAATTGATTTCGTATCCACACAAGAACTGAAGTAACGTGTTTATCTGGGGTTGGCAGTACTTTTCAAGAGGGAGGAGTAGGAAAGTGACTTGCTGTCTTGTCAAAGCCCGGCTACGAAAGAAGATATGGACACTCAAGAGCTTGATCCCATTGGGTTAGAAATTTTGTGGAACCGCTTGATTTCCATTGTCAACGAACAAGCCACAGCCCTGCAGAACGCCTCATTCACGACGGTTGTGCGCGAGGCGGGTGATCTTTCCGCAGGAGTATTCGATACCCAAGGCAATATGATCGCCCAAGCCGTCACCGGCACGCCCGGCCATATCAACACCATGGCCTTAGCCGTGCGACATTTTCTGACCGAATATCCACTGGAAACATTAGCTGAGGGGGACAGCCTGATCAGTAATGATCCCTGGCTGACCTCAGGCCATCTCAACGATTTTACCGTTGTCACCCCAATCTTTCGGCGCGGCAAGCCGGTCGCGCTTTTTGCGAGTACGTGTCACGCGGTTGACGTTGGCGGACGGATGCTGGGGGCGGATGCGCGCCAGGTGTATGAAGAAGGTATTTATGTGCCGATCCTCAAACTCTTTCGCGCCGGACAGCCTAACCAGGACATTTTTCGCTTGATCAAACAAAACGTGCGTGCCCCCGGTCTTGTGGAAGGCGACTTGATGGCCCAGGTGGGCGGCAACGAAGTGGGTGGGGCTAAGCTACTGGAGTTTATGGACGAGTATGATTTTGCTTCGCTCGATCCCTTGGCTGAAGCCATTCTCCGTACATCAGAGACGGCCATGCGTAAGGCCATTGCCGAGCTGCCGCAAGAAACCTATCAGCACACAATCCAGATAGACGGCTTTGATGAACCCATCACGGTCAAGATTGCCGTAACCGTGGATGGATCTGATTTGAAAATTGATTACGCCGGCACGTCGCCGCAGTGTGAGCGTGGCATTAATGTGCCGTTGGCGTATTGCATTGCGTATACGACCTATCCCCTCAAATGTGCGATTTCTCCCCATATACCGAATAATGAGGGCAGCTTCCGGCCCATCCACATTACCGCGCCGGAAGGATCGATTTTAAACTGCCAGTTCCCGGCACCTGTGGGCGGCCGTCATATTGTCGGCCATTTTCTCTCAACCGCAGTATTTGGCGCGTTAGCCCACGCTGTGCCGGACCGAGTCTTGGCTGATGGAGCGGCGAATATCTGGATTACGCAGTTCACGGGTAAAGATCGTGCAGCGAATCGGTTCACGTATGTGTTTTTCTCTGCAGGTGGTATGGGTGCGCGGCCGGATAAGGACGGGATCTCCGCGACTGCCTTCCCGAGTGGTATCCAAGGCGTGCCTGCAGAGATTATTGAAAACGTCTCTCCCCTTGTCATGCATAAGCGTGCTTTGGTGCCCGACTCTGGTGGTCCGGGAAAGTATCGTGGTGGACTTGGTCAAGAGATGGTCTTGTCTGTGCGGTCAAACGAGCCGGTTATCCACTCGGCCATGTATGACCGTATAAAATTTCCGGCCCAAGGTTTTTCCGGGGGAAAGCCGGGCGGACTAGGGGACTTTGTGCTGTCGGATGGGACCCGGCCGCATCCGAAAGCACAATACCGGCTGGCCCCGGACGAGCAGGTGACGCTTCGTCTGCCTGGCGGTGCGGGATTCTTTTCGCCGTTTGAGCGCGACCCTGAGCGGGTCAGGCAGGATGTGCTGGATGGCTATGTTTCACGCCGAGCGGCCGAAGAAGAGTATCGCGTCGTCTTAACTGAAACGTGTGAGATTAACTGGGCACAGACCCGTCAGTTGCGGCAATTATAGAGAGAGTCCATAGGCATGACACCTCGTACGACGACCGGCCATGAGCGTTGTCTGTCTCGGTGTCGCTTGACTCGCTCCCCCGCGTGCCCGATCATAATTAGCGGAAACGATGAGTAGGAGAAGGAGGTCTCGGGGTGGGTATTGTTTCTCAGCGCGGGTGGCTGCGACGGGATGAGTGGTCGGTTTCTGGGAGGCTCGGGATGGTGCTGCTCTCAGTCTTCCTCGTGGTTCTGCGTGTCCCTGTCGGAATCGGTGCGGCGGACCTCGTGCCGGCAGCTGATGCAGCCAGTGAAGAATCCGCCCCCTACAAAGCTGCCATTTTGATGGAGCCGGAAACCGGGAGCATTCTGTTTGAGAAAGACGCTCATATTCCGTGGCAGCCGGCCTCAATGGTCAAAATGATGACAACGCTCGTTGTCTTAGAGCAAATCAGAGATGGACAGCTTGGCATGGATGAGAAGGTCTCCACTTCTCGCTGGGCGGCCCGCATGGGTGGCTCGCAGGTGTATCTCAAAGAAGGTGAAATCTTCACCGTGAGAGAACTGTTACGAGCCGTGATGATCCACTCTGCGAATGATGCCGCAACCGCGTTGGCTGAATATGTGGCCGGCAGTTCCGAGGCTTTCGTCGACTTCATGAACGACAAGGCCGAACAGTTTGGACTCAAGGAAACGCAATATAATAGTGTCCACGGCCTCCCCCCCGACCCAGGACAGGAAGAGGATCGTATGAGTGCCTACGATCTTGCGATGTTGGGTCGTGAACTCCTCCGGTTTCCTGAAGCTGCGGAGTGGGCGGCGACCAGCGAGGCACCCTTTCGAGACGGTGTTTTTCTGTTGTCCAATCCCAACCAGTTGCTCCGGCAGTATCGTGGCGCGGATGGCATTAAGACCGGCTATCACAGTCAAGCCGGATATTGTATCACTGCCAGTGCGCAGCGTGGTGATCTGCGACTGATTGCCGTTGTGCTGGGGACTGAGCAGCGGGCGCAGTGCTTTTTAAGTGCGACGCGTCTTCTCAATCGTGGATTTGCCCATTATCGCATGGTCGTAGCCGTCAAACCGGGTGATGCGCTTGCGCATCACGCCTTCGTGCAAGGCGGAGTCCATGAACGTGTTCCTTTGGTAGCAGTAGGAGAGATCCGGACGTTAGTCAAAAAAAGCGAAATAATGAAAATCCGGATTGAAATCGATGTGTCAGAGCGCGTGCCTGCACCGATTACGGCTGGACAGGTTCTCGGGTCTGTTGTGGTGACGCTGAATGGATCACGGCTCGGGCAGACGCAGGCTGCGGCCGCTCAGGATGTGGCACAAGCAGGTGTGTGGGAACGCTGGTGGCCGTTCTGACGTGAATAAGGAGCTGTACTCAATAATGAGCGAAACGCAATAAGGACTGAGTGAAAAGACAAAGCCGTAGTCCTTAGAGGGTGTCTAATAAGTGTCTCTGTGGCCAAAGCCCGAGAGAAAACGGTGTGACCAAGGCGCCCGAAGCAGCCATATCCGTGGGATATGGCGATGCAGGAGAACGCTGGACACACTGGTTGCAGCCGGGCGACACCCAGAATGGACATTTTGGACCCCCTCTTAGCACGTATTACTTTGTACTTGCCTGCCCATTTATCCATTGGGCGAATTTGTTTGTCTCGTTCCTGGCGCGCTGCCACAGCAGCCGAACCGCTTTGTCCGGGTCCCAACCGCCAGGGCGCTCGATAAAGTCAAACCCGAGTTTATCCGGAGAATCTTTGATGCTGGCGCGCAGGAATGGGTATTTATCGACCCAACCCGTAACCGGCGAATCGTAGAAATACGGCATAGTTTCTGAGGTAAAGCTTGCCGCCCGCTCTTTGCGTAGATCCGACCGTTTACGACTCACATAGTCGGACTTATACTGACGGATGGCGCGTGCCGTTTCGTAATACCCAAAGAGCACTTTAGCGCCCGCCACAACGCGTTTCTCTGCTTCGCCTTGGCTGCCCCGGTCGAGTGATCGGAGTTGGATTCTGGCTTCTCTGACGCCTTTTTCGTAGACCGGGAGTAGACTCGGAAGTGAGGTCATCGTTTCCAATCCACGTAAGGTGGCCAACGCCTGGTCTCCGACTTTTCCTGTCTTTTTTTGGATCTCTTCTGGTAATGGCGAAGACAGCATGGATTGCAGGCTCGCGACCGCTTGCTGCTCTTCTCTTTTCTCTTGTATGCGTCGCCAGATTTCCGGCTCAAAAAAGATAGGCTTTCGCTTTCCTTTGCGCGACACTAAGAGGAGGATGGCCTTTTGTTTTTTCTGCGCATCCCGGACTGCCTTCCGGTAGCTCTTACAGTCGCGTATGGGCCAGCTATTGACCTGCTCCAGCACATCACCCTTGCGCAAGCCGGCCTGAGCCCCTGGCGTAAGCGGTATGATCTCAGCAATAGAGAGGCCGAGGTCGTCTGCCTGTTTGGTGGGATGCAGGGCGAGCCCGAGAATATCTCGACCTTCATGACAAGGATTTGCAGTCGCAGAGGCAGGCAAGAGGAAAAAGCTGGCTGCAAGACCCGTAATAATAGAGAGACAATATTTTTTCACAATCTTGTTTTCCTTACCGTTCACCCCAACGCAGTTTACTGCGCAGGACGTCGAAAAACGTCCGATTAGGGGATTTGATTAAGACGACGGTTATGCCAGAGCGCTTAATCCTGACAGTATCTCCGCTCTTGAGCGGATGGCCCTCTTGGCCATCGAGGGTGAGAATAACATCTTGGTCAACCGTACGCAGAACAACCCGAATGTCCGCATAGTCGGGCAGGATAATGGGGCGGTTGGTCAGGGTATGCGGACAGATCGGGGTGAGCATGACTACTCCGACGGCTGGATCAATGATGGGACCTCCTGCTGCTAAGGAATAGGCAGTCGAGCCGGTGGGAGTGGCGACAATTAACCCATCAGCCTTGTAGGTACACAGGTGTTGGCCGTCGACCCAGGTTTCCAAGTCAATGATACGGGCGAGCGCACTTTTATTAATGACTGCATCATTGAGGACTTGAAAGGTCTGGCTGTGTCCGCCATTCCGGATCAGCGTGGCTTCAAGCAAACTCCGCCGTTCAACTTCAAACTCACCGCTCATAACCTGCTCGAGCATACCCAGCAGCTCGCTAGTTCTGGTTTCAGTCAAAAAGCCGAATCCGCCCAGATTTACACCAAGAATCGGTACCTCGCGGGAATTCGCGCGGCGGGCAACACTCAGCAGGGTCCCATCACCCCCGAGCACGACCACAAGGTCGGCCTGTTGCAGAATTTCAACTTTCCGCCAGCCGCGGTCGAGCCCCAGCTCTCCGCAGGTCCTATCCTCAGGCAGGATGGTTTTGCCCCGTTTCTGCAACCAAGCTATCAGTGTTCGGCCCAAAGTAACCGCTTCTGGCGTGTTGACTTTGATCACCAGACCAATCGTTTTCATGGTTGCTGCGGGGGAGGATCGGGCGCTCCCTTTTTGCTTTGTCTTGGGTATAATGACGTTCGCATGTCAACACGCCATCCTGACTTATTCGCCCATACTGCCGTAAAGGAGACAGCCAAGAAAGCCCCTCCAACTCCTCCTTCTCCTACCGCCCCACTTGCCGAGCGCATGCGGCCGCAGACGCTTGATGCCTACGTGGGCCAAAGACGTATTCTTGGCCCTGGCCGGCTGTTGCGCCAAATGGTTGAGCAGCAGGCGCTCTCGTCTCTGATCTTATGGGGACCGCCGGGAAGTGGGAAAACCACTTTAGCCCATCTTTTGGCTCAGGCTATGGATCTGCCCTTTGCGGCTTTCTCGGCTGTTCTGTCCGGGGTCAAAGATCTCCGTCTGATTATCGAACAGGCGAAAGCACACCAGCAGCAGACGGGGCTATCAACGGTCTTATTCGTTGACGAGATCCATCGTTTTAATAAGGCGCAGCAGGATGCTTTTCTGCCTCATGTTGAGCAGGGTCTGACTATTCTGATTGGGGCGACAACCGAAAATCCGTCTTTTGAAGTGATTGCCCCGCTTTTATCCCGTGCACGCGTGGTGGTGTTGGAAGCCTTAGAGTCGGAGGATCTGGTCCAGATTCTTCGGGCGGCGCTGCAGGATGAAGAGCGCGGTCTCGGGTCGCAGCACCTGGCGGCTGACGAAGACGTACTTGGCACGATTGCGCACTATGCCCACGGCGACGCGCGGGTGGCGTTAAATACGCTTGAAGTTGTGGCAACGCTGGCTGGGCAAAAGAAGACCACGCGTCTCGACTTGCCTCTTGTCAAAGAAGCGACGCAGCAGAGATCCCTGCGCTACGATAAGGGGGGCGAGGAACACTACAACGTTATTTCCGCTTTTATTAAGAGCTTGCGGGGCAGTGATCCTGACGCCGCCGTGTACTGGATGATGCGCATGCTTGAGGCTGGCGAAGATATTTTGTTTATTGCCAGACGGATGGTGATCTTCGCTGCCGAGGATGTTGGCAACGCTGACCCGCACGCCCTGTCGCTCGTCATAGCAACAAAGGATGCCGTCCATTTTGTTGGTCTGCCTGAGGCGCGCATCCCGCTTGCGCAAGCGGCGACGTATCTTGCCACAGCGCCAAAATCAAACGCCTCATACAAGGCCATGTTGGCAGCCCAGGAAGACGTGAAAGAATATGGCCCGCTGCCCGTGCCGCTGCATCTGCGTAACGCTCCTACCAAATTGATGAAAAACCTCGGCTATGGCAAAGACTACCAGTACGCGCATGACTATGAGGAGGCCATGATAGACCAGCAGCACTTGCCCGAGAAGTTGTCAAAGCGGCAGTATTATCAGCCGAGCGAGCGAGGACAGGAGAAGGTGATAGCGGAACGGATGCGTGCACGACGGAAAAAGCAGTCGCAGCAAAAGTAGATGCGGTTCACGAATTGCCTAGACAATTCCGGCATTGCGCCTAACCCGAAGGAGAAAAAACCATGGAATACACCCCGCCGGAACCTTTTACGATCAATATCCCAGATACCGTTCTTGATGATCTCAAAAATCGGCTTCATCAGGTCCGTTGGCCGGGAGAGCTGCCTGATTCAAACTGGGATTACGGGGCAAATCTGTCTTATATCCAGCAGTTGGTCGAATACTGGCGCACCCAGTACGACTGGCGGGCCCAGGAGAAGCAGATGAACCGTTGGCAGCATTTTAAAACCACGATTGATGGCCAGGGGATTCACTTCATCCATGAACGCGGCAAAGGGCCGAACCCGCTGCCGCTGATTATTTCGCACGGATGGCCTGGGTCGTTTTATGAATTCATGGATGTGATCGGGCCGCTGACTGACCCGGCGGCCCACGGTGGTGATTCTGCTGATGCGTTTGACGTGATCGTACCATCACTGCCAGGTTACGGATTTTCTGATCCCCCACACGAGCGTAAGGTGAATATTAGTCGCATGGCGGATTGGTTCGCCGTCTTAATGAAAGACGTGCTCGGCTATGAACGCTACGGTGCACAGGGGGGCGATTGGGGATCGATGATTTCCTCACGGCTGGGGTACGCCTGTCCTGAGCAGCTTATTGGTATCCATCTCAATATGATAGGGGTCGCGCCTCACCCTGCCAACCGCCAAAACTTGAGCGCGGCTGAACAAGAGTTCCTGAAAGGGATGGGTGCGTGGCAACGAGAGGAAAGAGGTTACCAAGAGATTCAAGGCACCAAGCCCCAGACCTTAGGTTTTGCGCTCAATGACTCGCCGGTCGGACTGTGTGCCTGGATTGTCGAGAAATTTCGGACGTGGAGCGATTGCAATGGCAATCCGGAGAACTCGTACACCAAAGATCAACTCCTTACCAACGTCATGATCTATTGGATAACGCAGACGTTCCATTCGGCTTCGCGGATTTATTACGAAGAGCGGCATCACCCGTGGCGACTTGGGAAAGATGAAAAGGTCACTGTGCCAACCGGGATTGCATCCTTTCCCAAGGAAATTGCCCGCGCTCCACGAGAGTGGGCTGAACGGGCGTACAATGTCCAGCACTGGACGGACATGTCGGCCGGCGGCCACTTTGCGGCCATGGAGAAACCCAAGCTCGTGGCGGAAGACATTCGAAAATTTTTCCGGGGCTTGCGCTAGGAACCATGCCAGGACAAAAGAAGATCATTCTGCACGGCTCGCGCCGCTCCCCTTTTGTAGAAAAGGTCTATCGGGGCCTCATGCTTAAGCGGCTGCCGTTTGAGCTGCACGAGCCACAGACGTTTCAGGATCTGCGTCGGAATAATCCGACCACAGGCAAAATGCCCGCGCTTGACGACTATCAGCCTGACCCGCCTTTGCTTTCAGCTGATCACCTGATTGCCGCGCAGCAACGTCTGATTGAGGATTGGGCAGACGAGTCCTTGTATTGGTACGGTATGGCGTTGCGTTGGACGATTCCGGCCAATGCGAAACGCGTGCGACAACTCTTTGTCTCCGCAGCTCCACCGATTCTGCGACCCATCGTGAAGATCATGGTACCACGTATGATGCGCTCGCAGATTCGGGCGCAAGGAACCGGGCGGTTGCCGGCAGACATACTGGTGCGCGAACTCAAAAGCCACCTGGCGTCCTTAGTCAAGATGCTGGGGCGGGGCCCCTTCTTCTTTGGGCTAGACCACCCCAGCATGGCGGACCTGGCCGTTTACGGGAAGCTGCATTTTTTGCACGATAAGATCGTGCCTGAAGGACAGGAGGCCGTTGAGCAGTATCCCGGACTTACCGAGATGTGTTTGCGGCTGGATGTGATGACAGATTGAGTCCAGTGTATTAGGGCAACCCCATGTCTGTACAAACCGCTTTTGTCTCAACCGAGACGTTTACTCAAAAAGAGTTTAGGCACTGGCTGGATGAGCGGTCGGCCGGTGATCTCAATCACTATGAGTTGTTGCGGGGGAGGATTGTGATGAGCTGGCCGCACGGATCTATAGAAGCAAATATTGTGACCGCACCGGCGGTCTTTGTGCGGTCACAGAAACGTGGACTCATTCTCGGCTCTAGCGCGGGCTACGACTTGCCGTCTGGGGATACGGTGGAACCCGATGTGTCTTTTCTGTCTGATTCTAAGATCAAGGCTGGTCCGGCCCCTCAACCTGAACAATTTATCCGTCTTGTTCCAAATATCGTTGTCGAGATTCTCTCTCCTGCGACCGCGCAGAAGGATAGGACTGAGAAAAGGTCTGTGTACGAAGAGAACGGTGTTGAAGAGTATTGGATTGTCGACCCCAAACGTAAAGAAGTCACAGTCTATCATCATTCGGGGCGTCGTTTCGGTCGTGGAAAAGTCTTTACCGTCCGCGATACCCTCCGTTCACGACCCCTGCCTGGATTCACGCTTCAGGTCAAAGAGACCTTTACGTAGCGGAATATTCCGAATTTTGCCTCTCTCTATTCAAGCGACTACGCTAAGAGGAGCGTAGCGAGTATCGTCTTTGTCTGTCATTCTGAGCGATAGCGAAGAATCTATCCTCGCTTTCCATTGAGCTGTGTCGGAGAGGATGCCGGCAACGATTCGTTGGGAATTGGGCCATTTCACGAGATGGGACGATAGACGTGGCTGATTAAGCCACTGCGCTCCGTTCTCGGCATTGCCCGTAAGAGATAAGAAACGCTAGATTATTCCGGTGCCAGGCAAGATCGTGACCCAGACGGAGAGGAGGGGGGAACAGCCTTCACTTCATATATCACTTACAGTTATGTCAGTTATGGCAAGTATTGAAAATCACATTCCTTTCGTTCTCAAATGGCCCAGTTTCCTCGGTTTCGTTGCCATAGCCCTCTCTTCACTGTAGAGAACCATTCTAACCTCCCAATATCAAAGCAGTTTTGGGGATTAGTCAGTGACCGTTCCACCCCTGCTTCTACTATTCTGGCCCCTACGCGCATAGTCCCCGGATTCCACGTCATTTCATCCAGGCTACAGTGCTGATGGTAGCCCCTCTAGCACACTATGCGGGCGTGACGTCCCCCCCATATAGAGGCCACTGCTGGTCCTGGTAAACGTGCCCAGGAGGAGGTTAGGAAATGGGGGTGATCTCAAACGCAAAGGCTTCTCTATACCAGCCGATCCAGCCGAAGATTCGGGCGAGAAAGTACTTCCGAAAAAACAGCGGAAATATGTCTTCTTGAACGTATGACCCCTCCAGCCACGTGGCGATTGCTTGCAACTGGGTGGAGCCGATTTGACACGTGACCGTTGCGGTGTGTTTCAGGTTTTTAATCCACTGCGCGTCCGATCCTCTGCCGGAGGTGACATAGATCTTGTCATTGGTCGCAACAAACCAGATTTTGACGCGACGTGGTTGTCCGGTTTTTCTTCCCACAACGATAAGCTCAATGAGCGACTCGTTATTGAGCGTGGTGAGGTCGGCCATAGTAGGAACGGCTATTTGAGGGAAACGAAATGACCCTCACGACTCTGGAGCTGTCGTGGTTCAATGGTGATGGTCCGCTCTGGCGATTCAACCGTCGTTCCTATTTGCCAGGCACGGCCGTCGTGCTCGGTTATGATCTGCATCACTCGGTCCGCATCTGTTTCTGCTACAATCACGCAGAAGCCAATGCCCATATTATAGACTTGATACATTTCCGCATCGGTGAGTTGTCCAGCATGCTGTAGCACGGTGAAGATCGGCAGCGGTGGTGGCAAGGTGTGAATATGATAACCAATTGCAGCTTCGGTCCGGGTGAGATTAAAGAAGCCGTCGCCCGTGATATGGATGAGCGCTTTCAGATTGATGCCGGCCGTAAACATGGCGATAATTTCAGGCACATAAATATGGGTTGGTTCGAGCAGTTCTTCCCCCGCCGTACGTCCGAACTCTGGGAGATAGCTCTCGACTGTGAGCTGAGCATCCGTCAATAAGACCTGCCGCGCGAGTGTCAAACCATTACTATGAATACCACTGCTGGCCAGGCCGATGACCGTGTCTCCAGGCTGGATATCCTTTCCAATAATGACGCGGTCAAGAGGAACGGTGCCAATGGCAGTTCCGGCAAGGTCCAAGCCGCTGCCGTCTCGAATGCCCCGAATCATTTCTTTGAGCTGGGCGATTTCCCCACCTGAAATATTAACCCTCGCAAGCTCAGCCCCACGACAGAGGCCCTGACCCAGCGCGTCGAGCACATCCGGTTGCAACGTTTCAACAGCGAGATAGTCGACAAACGAGATCGGGGTTGCACCAACGCACAACAGGTCGTTGACGTTCATGGCAATACAATCAATGCCAACCGTGTCGTATTTCTCCATGAGCTCGGCAACAAGGAGCTTGGTCCCGACTCCATCCGTAGTAATGGCAATGCCGAGGGTAAGACCATCAAGACGAATGATATTGGAAAAATATCCAAGGGGAAGATGCGGCCGAGCACTGGGGTTGAAGGGGAATGTTTGCTCGACCCAAGCGCGGAGTCTATCTAAACCTGCCTCAGCTTTGGTGCTATCAACACCAGATGCTGCATAATGAGTATCGCGCGCTTGGTCCATAATGCTGACCCGTTCTACCGAATCTGAGATGTGAAGGCAATCCGTATGGGCTTTGGCCTTGACTCCCTACTGAGCCCAGCTCAATATAAATGCGACCGCATTTATGCAACCGCATAAGTCCAACCGCATTTATGCGACGGCTACCGTCTGCTAGACGCCTATGTATGAAGCGTTTTACGGTTTGGATGATAATCCGTTTCGCCTCACTCCGGATCCACACTATCTTTTCCTGAGCGCGAATCACCAAGAGGCCCTTGGCCACCTCCTGTTTGGGGTGAGTGAAGGCAATGGCGTGGTGGTGCTGACTGGAGAGATCGGTGCGGGGAAAACAACGCTCCTGCGTACCTTAATCAACGACTTTGATGAGCATACCACCGTCGCGTATATTTTTAATCCTGCTCTTTCATCTGTTGAGCTTTTACAGTCGATTAATGCCGATCTTGGACTTCCCGCCGACTCCCCAAGCAAAAAATATCTGACTGACGATCTCAACCGTTTCCTTCTTGACCAACAGGCTGCCGGCCGACGTGTGGTCGTGATTGTTGACGAAGCCCAAGATCTTGAACCGTCCGTTCTTGAGCAGCTCCGGCTCCTATCCAATCTTGAGACTGAACGAGAGAAACTCCTGCACATCATCCTTGTGGGACAACCGGAACTCCGCGACATGCTTGCCCAGTCGGGGCTTGCCCAACTGGATCAGCGGGTGACGTTACGCTGGCATCTGGGGCCACTCGATGCAGAAGAGACCGCCGCGTATGTTCGCCATCGTCTGCGCATTGCTGGAGCGGAACGAGAAACGCTACTCTTTCCGGCTCGCGGTCTTCGTCAGGTGCATCGGTTTTCTCACGGTGTACCTCGTCTTATCAATACCCTGTGTCATCGCGCCCTCCTTATTGGCTATACGCAAGAGGAGACGTGCATTAGTCCACAGATCGTTCGGCAGGCCGCGCGGGAGCTACGCCAGCATGCAACTGGGGCGCGGCACTATCGTTGGTCTCCGATTGCTGCGTCGATTACGCTGGTGATGGGCGGATTCCTTCTTGTGTGGGCAATTTTTGGTGTACCAACTGCATGGAAGAGACCGGTTTGGATGGTATCGCACCCGGAAGAGGCTGCAGGTGTTGCTCCCGCGGCTGTCACGCCATTGCTAGGAGAGACGCCGAGAGGTCTTGCCTCGCAAGAAGACGCGGGGGCTTCTCTCTCTGCTCCGGCCTCGCAGCTGCCTGAAATCCCAGGTCCGGCTTCTTCTTCTGCCTTTTTCCAAGAGCTTCAGCAGGTCGATATGATGGCCAGCGCGGTCCAGGCGACACAGAATCTTCTCACCGCTTGGCACAGTGCGGCTCTACAGAAGGCCGACTGGCAAGGGGGCAATCTTGACCTTGAAGCGATTGCGGCGGCACGCCAGCTTGACTACCTCTCGGTGACTGGAGATGCCAGACTCCTCTCGCGTCTCGATCTACCTGTGATGGTAGGGATTACCATTCCGCCTTCCGGAGAAACCCGTTTTGTCCTGATCCGTCAGATGGCGCAGACTCATTGTCTTGTCCAGCTCAGGCAGGAGTATACGCTGCCGCTCGAATCCATTACCAATAACTGGTTTGGCGAGGCCCATCTGTTTTGGAAAGATTTTGAACAGATCGGATCCTTACTCAGCGTTGGCAGCGTAGGGAAGTCAGTCGAGAAGTTGCAGGACTTGTTGGCAAACGTTGGGCAACACGCCGAGGGAGCGTTTTTACTTGGAGAGCTTGGAGGGAGACGCACCCAATTTTTCGGGCAACGCACGCAAAAGGCAGTTGCGCGATTTCAGCACATGCAGCGTCTCGTAGCAGACGGGATTGTTGGCCCGCGAACGCTTATCCTTTTGTATAAAGGCCAGCCTGAGTATACCCCCCCGAGTCTGAGCAGCATCGGGGCGGCGGCGAGTCCCCTCTCTCCTTACAACGGCGTAGCCACAGGGAAAGGTGACAAGCGAGCCGACGCGAGCCGAGCATCTTACGTCGAGGGAGAGTCATGAGTACCATCCTTGATGCACTCCGAAAGATTGAAGAGCAAAGTCGGGTGCAGAGCCTGGATACGCGTACCCGACTTCTCACGCTCTCCGCTCGGCGTTCATCCTCATCCTCTCCCCGTAGATCATTGCTCTGGATTGTCGGTGCGAGTTTTATTCTCGCAGGCTTTGTGGCCGGAATGTGGATTGCTCGTCAACCTGATGAAGACTTCGATACGTCTGAAGGGGGGACTTCACTGGCAACAGAGAGTCCTGGCGAGGGGGCTCCGTTGCACTCGCCTCTCGTTTCCAGGCGTGACTCCCCTAAGCGTGACCCCTTGGCTGCATCACCCTCTGTTGAGGGTTCTCCCTTCGTCCCTGCCCGCCGCCCGTCTCCCCAGCGCACACGAGTTGAGCCTGTCAGTGAACCACAGGTCCAATCTGACCTGTTAGAGCGACGTAGGTCTGATGATGAACTGGAGCTAGAAAGGGAATCTCTCACCTCCGAGCCCATGGGGGTGCGGGATGGACAGGATGGACGGGATATGCACGATGGGCGGGATGTACACCATGCATTAGACGAACGAGATAACCTCAAGGAACGAGCCGAGCAAGCTGAGTACGCTGCAATAGCGAAGCCGCTAGACGGTTCCGTTTCCGCACCCGCTGGCTCTGCCGTCAGTTTTTTACAGTGGTCGCCTGAAGCAGCAAGACGTAAGGCCTTTGTGAGGGTTGGGGATGGGCCCCTCACCCTCGTGCATGAGGGCGATTCCGTCAGTGGCTACACGGTCGTTGAGATTCAGCAGGGCAAGGTCACGCTCCGATCCGGCACGGCCCACTTTGATCTGCACGTACGCTAATGCACATGAGCGTACGCATTCTCTGGGAGACTGCAGCGCCAGGGCTACGAGACTGCCACTTTGCGTTCCTTTGCCTGTGTCTTGAGTTCTTTGATGCGACGTTTGAGTGCCTCTTTACGGCGTTTGCGACGCCGGCGGATTTCTTGATCTCTCTCTCTATGCATATTACGTTGACCTCCTTCGTAGTACCAATAATCCTTCAGGCTGTTGTTATACCTGTCTGAACACAGCTCGCAACTAGGGCGGGGATAGGGAAAAGTCTATACTTGCCCAAAAATCTTACCCACTAGATATTGTAGTCTGACGATTTTTTTGCTACAAGGTGTGGTGGGTCGTCCGAAGTGGGCAAAGTCAGTGTGTGGGTGGAGGTGGTGAGTGCCTCAGGAAGGCGTGCCGCTATTTTCAATAAAAGGGCTCAAGGGAGGGCCAACATTCCTCTTCGATGATCAAGCGTCGTTCTGTGACGTGATTGCGGCCGTCGAAGAAGAACTGACGCGGGCGAACGGCTTCTTCCGCGACTCCCCTATTGTTCTCCATTTTGGAGGGCGGGTGCTGCATAAGGAAGAATGGTGGCAGCTCAAAGACACGCTGCACCGTGAAGGCCTCCTCCTCCGTTATGCAGTGGCGAGCTCGTCGGCAAGCCGAGACCTCTTGTACAAAGAAGGCTTGCCCGTTCGACAAAATTTGCTGTCAACCCGTGAGCGTAAGAAAGACCAAGAAACCGCTCAGCAGGGGAATGGCGCACTCTACCTACGGCGCGGCATGCGCGGTGGGCAGAAAAAAGTCTTTGACGGAGATGTCGTCCTGGTTGGTGATGTAAACCAGGGAGCAGAAATTATTGCTGGAGGAGATGTGGTTGTCATGGGAACGTTGCGCGGGGTGGTCCATGCCGGCTATCCCGATAACACGAAAGCGGTGGTTGTTGCGCTCAATTTTATGCCACTACAGCTCCGGATTGGACCCCTGATCGCGATACCGGAGGATGGGCAAAACCATCGAGGGACGGTACATCCGGAAGTCGCTCGAATTTTTGATGAGCAAATTGTGATTGAACCATACAAAGGAAAACTATAGGAGGGCGCGCCATGAGCGGACGAGCAATTGTCGTCACCTCGGGTAAGGGCGGGGTGGGAAAAACGACGGCGACCGCGAATATCGGCCTTGGCCTTGCCAGCCATGACCGGAAGGTCGTCATGATTGACGGGGACATCGGGTTACGCAATCTCGATCTCATCCTCGGGGTAGAGAACCGCGTCGTCTATAATATTGTGGATGTTGTGAGCGGCCGCTGCCAGCCCAGACAGGCCCTCGTCAAAGACAAGCGGATTTCTAATCTATTTCTGATCCCGGCCTCGCAAGTTGACCAAAAGGACGCCGTAAGCGCTGATCAGATGCGGGAGCTGTCCGCTCAGCTCAAAGAAGAATTTGATTTTGTCTTGATCGACTGTCCGGCTGGAATCGAAC
Organism: Binatia bacterium; assembly: GCA_963666315.2. GTDB lineage: Bacteria > Desulfobacterota > Binatia > Bin18 > Bin18 > Bin18. Next base: position 88,600 of record CAXXHG010000018.1, on the reverse strand, counting down.
AAGGCTTTCGAAACGCGGTTGCTGCGGCAGACGAGGCGATTATAGTGACCACACCCGATGTCTCTCCGGTTCGCGATGCGGATCGAGTCATCGGATTGCTGCAGTCGTCCTTGGGCGATCCCCAGCTCATCATCAATCGGATGTCCATGGCTATGGTGAGACGGGGTGATATGTTGGACCAACAGGATGTCCTTGACATCTTGGCGATCCAGCTCTTGGGCATCGTTCCTGAAGACGAAGCGGTCATCATTGCCGGCAATAAGGGCTCCCCGGTAGTCCTCAACGGTGGCTCGCCATCCGGCAAGGCGTACGATCGTATTGTCCGCAGGATGCTAGGGGAAGAAATTCCAATTCCCAAGCTAAACGGGCATGGCGGTTTGGCACAGCGGCTCGGTAAAATATTCTTTGGGAGCTAAGTCATGACATGGGAACAAATCATTCAGCGATTTTTAGGCGGAACTGGAAGCAAGACTGACGCTAAAAACCGGCTGCTGCTTGTCTTGCAGGAAGACCGGCTGGGCTTAACACCCAAAAAGAGAGAGGCGCTCCGTAGAGATATCCTGGCTGCCATTCGGAAGCATATTGATATCGATCCGGACGGATTTAACATGGAGTTTATACATCACTCGGTTGAGCAGAATGAAATGCGCGTGTCGGCACCGGTACAGGTGGGCAGGTCTAGTCTGAGTGTCTCAAAGTAAGTAAGTCTGAGTATCCCGAAAAGAGCCAGGAGAAAAGGGCAGAATTCTCGGCCCTTTCCTGTTTATCGCTCAGGTGAGAGCAGGCTGTGTGTTCTCCAGGAAAAGTCCTTTCCTGTCACAGAATATACCGCGACAGGTCTTGGTCTTTCACGATGGCATCCAGCTTATCCCGTACATATTTCGCATCGATGGGGATCTCACGGCCGCTTAACTCTGGAGCATCAAAAGACAGGTCTTCAATGAGTCGTTCGACAACGGTGTGCAAACGGCGAGCCCCGATGTTTTCGGTGCGTTCATTCACCACCGCAGCAATACGCGCAATCTCTTCGACCGCATCAGACGCAAAACTGAGTATGACATCTTCGGTGCCAAGCAGCGCTACGTACTGGGTCAGGAGTGCGTTTTTCGGCTCGGTCAGAATCCGGACAAAATCTTCATGCGTGAGAGATTCGAGCTCCACACGAATCGGAAACCGACCTTGAAATTCCGGGATGAGATCTGACGGCTTTGCGGTATGGAAGGCGCCTGAGGCGACAAACAGTATGTGATCCGTGCGCACTATGCCGTACTTGGTACTGACCGTACACCCTTCAACCAGGGGCAGGAGGTCGCGCTGCACCCCCTGGCGGGATACATCCGCGCCATGCACGTTTTCTCGGCCTGCGATTTTATCGATCTCGTCAATAAAGATAATACCGGTCTGTTCGATCCGACGGACGGCTTCGTGGACCACCGCTTCCATGTCGACCAGCTTGTCAGCTTCCTCCAGCGTCAAAACCTCCAGTGCCTCCGACACCTTCATGTGGCGTTTTTTGGTTTGCTTGGGCATGATGTGGGAGAACATCTCTTTGAGTTGGCTCTCCATTTCCTCCATACCTTGGGGAGCCATGACTTCGACGAATGGGGTAACGGAACGCGTGACTTCGAGTTCGACCTCGCGCTCATCGAGCTTGCCCTCATGCAGCATCCGGCGCATCTTTTCCCGCGTGCTGAGGCTTGCACTATTCGTTGCACTCTCGTCAAGACCAGCTGACGAGGGTGTCGGGGGAAGGAGGAGGTCGAGGAGACGTTCTTCGGCTTGGGCCTGGGCCTTGATTTGAATCCGCTCTTTCTCTTCGCGTTTGACCATGCTGACACCAAGCTCAGTGAGATCACGAACCATGGATTCTACATCACGTCCGACATAGCCGACCTCGGTAAACTTCGAAGCCTCAACTTTAATAAAAGGCGCTTGGGCAAGACGGGCGAGGCGGCGGGCGATTTCGGTCTTGCCGACGCCGGTTGGGCCTATCATCAGAATATTTTTCGGTGCAATTTCGTCGCGCAGATCTTCCGGGACTTGCTGACGGCGCCAGCGGTTCCGGAGCGCAATGGCGACCGCTCGTTTGGCCTTCGTCTGGCCGATAATATAGCGGTCCAATTCGGACACGATTTCCCGTGGGGTCATGACCTGGGCGCCAATTTCCTGGATACGAGTAGGAGTCCTGTCGACGACATCCGTCATATTACAACTCCTCCACTGCGATTTGGTCGTTGGTATATACGCAAATAGCGCTGGCGATGCGCATGGCTTCTTCGACTATGGTGACAGCGTCAAGCGCGGTGTGGCTCACTAACGCGCGTGCGGCGGCAAGCGCATAGTTGCCCCCGGACCCAATGGCCAAGATCCCGTCATCGGGCTCAAGTACATCCCCGCTCCCGGAGATCAGCAATGACGACTCGTTATCGACCACCGCCATAAGGGCTTCGAGATGCCGTAGGACCCGGTCCGTCCGCCAGTCCCGGGCGAGTTCGACCGCCGCCCGTCGAAGATTGCCGTTATACTCTTCCAGCTTGTCTTCAAACTTTTCGCATAAGGTGATGGCGTCGGCGGTGCCGCCTGCAAATCCAGCCAGAATACGGTCGTTGTGGAGACGGCGCACCTTGCGCGCTGCATGCTTCACAACCGTGTCTCCCATACTGACTTGGCCATCGCCAGCCATAGCGACTTTACCGTCATGACGAACCGTAAGAATAGTTGTTCCGTGCATGGTTGTATTCATCGTTGTATTCACTACGCGTCCGTTCTCCGACGGGACGCTCCTGCGATAATGTTATGTAGACGACCTGTGCGTGCTTTTCCTTAATATTGGACTCGAACCGGTCCTGCTTGTGAGGCTAGGCGCGGGGGTGCGCCTTGTCATACACTTGGGTGAGTCGGTCCAAATTGACATGCGTATATATTTGGGTTGTCGAGAGGCTGGCGTGTCCTAACAGTTCCTGAATGGCGCGGAGGTCGGCCCCAGCATCTAGTAAGTGCGTGGCGAATGTATGCCGTAGGGCATGCGGACTGGTTTTGAGCGCTATGCCGCATTGTTTGGCATACGCCGTCACGAGCCGGGCAATGCTGCGGGTTGTCAAGCGGCCGCCGCGTTGATTCAAAAAGATGGGTGTTGACGCATGTGCCTCCGGAGATCCGGGCTGGTAGTGATTGCCTAGCAAGGCTGGAATCTCGGTGCGGTAGCGTTGGAGCGCTGCGAGTGCGTTGCTCCCAATCGGGACAATGCGCTCTTTCTGCCCCTTTCCCGTCACGCGCAGGACTTCGAGGTTTGCATCGATATCATTCCAATTGAGACTCGTGAGCTCACTGACCCGCAGACCGCAGGAATAGAGCGCTTCCAGGATAGCCCGGTCGCGTAGGCCCGCTGGAGTATCACGTGCCGGGGTGTCTAACAGACGGAACATATCGTCGACCGGCAGATAATTAGGCAGTGGATGGTCTTTCTTAGGCGAACTCACCTGCAGAGTGGGGTCTTGCTCAATAATCGTTTCTCGTACTAGAAAGCGAAAAAAGCTCTTGAGTGCTGACAATTTTCGGCCTATCGAACTTTTTGTATGCCGTCGATACAAGGTGGACAGAAAGGCATGGATCATATGATGGGTGATGTGTGTCACATCAACCGGACGGGATGCGGCCCGGTCATGAGGCTTTTCAATAAAAATGAAAAATTGGTGCAGATCGCTGAGGTAGTTGCGCAAGGTATGGGCGGAGACACTTTTCTCTACCCGTAGATACAGCATATAGCGATCACATAGATCGTGGAGTTCCGATGTCATGGGAATTTCAATCTAGCCTTCTCAATGGTATCAACAAGTCGGACTCTAAGAAAGTGAGTGCGTGGGCAGAGCTCGGAGCATAGAATGAGCAGCGCAAAAGAGGCGGCCATGCGAGTGTGTCATCAGTGCCAAGCAGAGATTGCGCTGGTAGGTCCCATTGGGCGGCGTGAGACGTGTCCTGAATGCGGAGCGGAGTTGCGGTGTTGTCGGAACTGTTCCTTTTATGATGTTCGTTCTGCCGATGTGTGCCGTGAACCGAACGCCGAATTGGTTCAAAATAAGGAAGCCGCAAACTTTTGTGACTTCTTTAGTCTCACCCCGCCGTCGTTCCCTGCCTCACGTCCAATGGGAGGCGATGCCCGGGCGCAATTAGATGCCTTGTTTAAAAAGAAATCCTAGGGCGAAGGGAGTGATGTGCAATTGTTTCATTTTGTCTTGAGTGTCTTTTTCCCCGTTCTCCTTCTTGTCAGTGGGTGTCAGCCTGACTCCAATACCGCCAGGGGGACGGCTGAACGCTTTCTCGATGCGCATTATGTGCAGATTGATCTCCAGGCTGCTAAAGCCTATTGCACTGGTTTCGCCCGCAGTCGGCTAGAGGAAGAAATTCAGCTGACCGCAGGACAACCCATTGATGCGGCAACGCGACAACCGCGGGTGTATTACCAGCTCGTTGAGGAAACTCCGCGTGGTGAAGCGAGCATTTCCTTCCTGTATGAGGCCCACTTCGATGTTGATGGTGCTGGCCGGTTTACGAAGAATATTCTGTTGACGGTACGCAGCCAGACGGACGGCTGGCGGGTGGTGAATTATCGTGAATTCGACCAATGACGGTTCTATTGAAAAGATTCTATGGTTGACAGGGGAGAGCTGCGGGGCAGAGAATACGGAGTAGATCGGAGGCAAGTGGAAGCTCAGACTGAGCATCAACACTGTCATAACCGGAAAGGAGGGAGGCATATACCGGATAAAACCTATGTTATTACCGAGATTGTAGGAACTTCGGAGCAGTCGATATCGGCTGTGGTGAGTAATGCGATCGAGCAATCGAATAAGACGCTCAAGGCGCTCAATTGGTTTGAAGTCAAGGCGCTCCGCGGGACAGTTGTCGGCGGCACAGTCGGGGAGTATCAAGTCACGCTTGATGTGGGCTTTCGCTATTTGAGTGACGAAGAGATGAAGGCCTGGCTAGAGGGCTAAAAGCGGGGTAAGCCCCTCAAACACTCGGTGTCACGACGGAAGGGAAGAGCTATGCCAGACAAGACGTATAAGTTGATTGAGTTAGTCGGAGTATCGGGAAACTCGATTGAAGAGGCTATTCAGAATGCGATCGCACGGGCAAACTAGACGTTAAAAAATTTAGACTGGTTTTAGGTAATCGAGGTGCGGGGGATGATCCAGGACGGCAAGGTGAATGAATTTCAGGTCAAGATCAAAGTCGGCTTTCGGCTGAATATGTAAGGCTCACGTTGAGACAAAACCCCTCTTCCACTTCGTTCTGGAAGGCGTTATAAACGAGCCGGTCTAATCGAATGATCTCATCTCAATATGAACAATGAACGGTATTATCCTTAAGGAGGTGAACGATGGCGCTACATATCGGTGAGGAAGCTCCCAATTTTACGGTGGAGACGACGCAGGGAATGATCAATTTTCATGAATGGGTCGGGGATGGCTGGGCCATTCTTTTCTCGCACCCCAAGGATTTCACCCCGGTTTGTACCACTGAGCTCGGCTATATGGCCGGCCTCAAGCCGGAATTTGAGAAGCGTAACTGTAAGATTATCGGGCTGAGCGTTGATCCCGTATCCGATCACACGGAATGGGTCAAAGATATCGAAGAGACTCAGGGCAATGCCGTAACGTATCCGCTGATTGGCGATACGGATCTCACCGTTGCCAAGCTATACGACATGATCCACCCGAACGCGAGTGGGACAGCGCAGGGGCGTACGGCGGTCGATAATGCAACGGTGCGGTCGGTTTTTGTCGTCGGTCCGGACAAGAAGATCAAACTCATGATTACCTATCCTATGAGCACGGGGCGAAACTTCGATGAAGTCCTGCGGGTGCTGGATTCTTGCCAATTGACGGCGCAACATAAAGTCGCGACGCCGGTGAACTGGAAGCAGGGCGACGATGTGATCATCGTGCCTTCCGTTTCCGACGACGAGGCGAAGGAAAAGTATCCCGGGGGCTGGAAAGCACCGAAACCATATCTGCGTATCGTTCCCCAGCCGAAATAAGGCTGATTTTCCTGGATTTGATGTATAGGGGCGGTTCTTCATGAACCGCCCCTATCCTTTGTGCTCAATAAACCCACGGGCCAACGATCTTTTGGTAGTGCTTGTTCTCCAGCCAGAAACCGGCGTGCCTGTCTCAATTGCTCCTCGACTTGTGCTTGTACTTTAGCTGTGTCTGCCAGCGCTATCATTAACGCTAGGGTATTATTGAGCGCCCAGTCTTCATCGTTATCGAGCGCTTTGGGGTTGGTAAAGGTTGGATGGGCGAGTGCCCAGTCGTGGAGGTTTGTCGCTGAGAGAGCAGCAGCGAAGTAGCGGTCAATATATTCTAGTGCGTACCGCTTAATCGTAGTAAACGAGGGCACGTATACCTCTGCTGTAGGGGCGACCGGCCGGCCCTCCCGCTCATGCGGATATTGATATGTCTTCAAAATCCGGCCGTGCGGCAGATGGGCATCAAAGAAGCCGTAGCGGCACTGAATGACTTCTTTGACCGCCGGCTGATACCGCGCGCTCTCGTCTCCTGTTGTGTGTTGGTATGGCTACGTCGTCCCCGTCCTTAGTCCATGCCGTAGCATGTGAGCACGTTCTTGCCCAATATGCCTTCTCGTACCGACTCGGACATCAGATTTATTAACTCAATCAAATTGGGAATGTATTCCGGTGGATGGTCGGCATGCGGGAAATCGCTCGCCCAGAAAAATCGATCCTTGCCCACAAAAGGAATCACGCCGGCCAGTGAGCGTTCATCCGGGTCGCCTGAGATCCAACACTGTCGGCGGAAGTACTCGCTTGGTTTGTTTTTGAGGGGGACACTCTTGCCGAGGGGCGATTCATACACCGCGTCCATACGCTCCAGCCAATAGCCAATCCAGCCCGCACCGATTTCTAGTATAATGACCTTGAGATCCGGGAATTTGTCGAATACGCCGTATTGAAACAGCGAGGTGAAGCCGCCCCGGATGGCATCTCCTCCAGTGATGTTTTGATAGAATGCCGTAGAAAAGCTGGTCATGCGGCCAAAGCGGGTTGGGACAGCCCAGTGTGGTTCAAAAGACGGGTGGATGCCAAACGGCATATCCAGTTCTTGGGCTGCGGCAAATACCCGATCATGGTCAGGATGGCCATGCGCTTTGCGGCTCCAAATATAAGGCGCGACAAAGAAACCTTTCATACCGTCCTTGGCCGCTCGGCGTAGTTCTTCTTCAGCCAGCTCCGGAATGCCAATAGGAATATGGGCGATGGGAATGAGCCGGCCGTCCGAGTCCGAACAAAAGTCCACCAACCAACGGTTATAGGCTCGGGCATAGGCCATGGACAACTCAAGATCTTCACACTCAGGTTCCCACAGCAGGCCAATGGTCGGGTAGAGAAATACCTTCTCGATGTTCTCGATATCCAAGCGTTTCAGCCGTTCTTTGGGGTCCATAGAACCAAACGACGCGTTGTCTACATAGCCTGAACCAGTGGGTTCGCGCTTGTATTCAATGCCTCCGAGCCGATCCATCACGCCGAGTCCAGATGGGGCACCCTTACGCGTCATTTTGGATGGCTTGCCATTCACCTCAAGATATTCCAGACCGTCGGCGTCTTTACGGATACGTACCGCACGGTCGCGGTACTGAGGTTCTAAATATTGCTCCCATAAATCGGGGGCCTCAAGAATGTGGCCGTCGGCGTCAACCACGCCCGACATAGGGAGACTGGGTAGATTTTCGGGACTGAGCATACGACCCCCTCCATACTGCAAAATTCAGTCAGATCATACCACTGCCCATGAGCAGTGCAAGCAAAGATTCTCTAGAGTTGGCCGCCCTTGAAGTCGGAGGGGAGGGTTTGTAGGACAACGAGGGGTATATGTCCTGAAAAGCAAAGCTTGCGACAGGGGCGCTCTTTTCGATGATTCTGCTCTGACAGATATGATACGGTTGTGAAGATAGTAGAGGGGTGCACTGTGAAAGAGGAGTACGGAAAAATTTATACCCCTATCGGACTGCGCATTTATATGATTTGTAAGAATGGTACCCAGACGAACTCTCGATAGATCGCCGGGACTATTTTCTTGCCAGAGGAGGCAACTGTTGTGATGAAGTTATTTGTCGGAAATCTCTCGTGGGACGCAACCCCGGCTGATCTCGAAGCGTTGTTCGGTGAAGTCGGAGCGGTCACGTCGGCCAATATTATTACGGATCGGGAGAGTGGGCGATCTCGTGGATTCGGCTTTATTGAAATGGAAAACGACGATGAGGCTAGGGCCGCGGTTGAACGGTTCCACGAACATGAGTTTATGGGGCGTCCCTTAACGGTGAACGAAGCCCGGCCCCGAGAGCGCCGCGAGCGACGGTGGTAGGATGCCAGGTAGAGCAAAACCCACAAGTTTTCTCAAGCGCCAGCGGGAACGGGACCGCCAACAGAAGCAAAAGGAGAAAGCTGAGCGGAGGCGCGAGGCAAAGGCACGCAAAGTCGAGATTCCGCGCATTGAGGGCGAGGAGGACCCGGACATTGCCGGTATTCGCCCTGGTCCGCAGCCACTTCCAGACCAGTGGGCTGGACTCGAAGAGGAAGAGGAGTAACCTCCCCTCGTTTTAAGAAGTGGCAAGAACGGGCCCGACGTTATTCCTCCGGGCATACTGATGGGACTGGGCCTATTTGACCTCTGTGGTCTGTTCGTCCTTATCCGGTCTACAGCGGCAGCCTTGTAGAACTCAGGCACTGAAAGAGACGATCCGCGACTTCATGATCGTTCTGCACGATCTTTCTGATTGCACGCTCCGATCGGCCATACGCTCTCTCCTGCGATTCGAGTATCCCAGCCCTTCGTGTATAACCCTTTGCTCGCAAGCCAAATATTAAACCGGCTTGTCTTGGTCTGAAGGCCCCGATGACTCTGCCTGTGAAGGCGCACTCGATGTGGGACGCCTCCGCTGTTGTTCAGCGAGGACGTGCGCAGGATAGCGTTGGTTTCTGGGCGGGTGTGCGGAAAGCCCATTCTGGGCGCCATACGGCTGTGTCTCTACTGCCACAATCTGCAGCCGCCTGTTCCGCAGGGTTAAGAAACCGGTCAGAGTGATATAGGTGCCTGGCTCTGCATTAGCGATCCTGGAAAGGAGCTGAGAGGAGCCGACCACGTCGAAGTTGTTTTCGTACCTCCGAATCGTCCGGAGAATTTTACGTGGAGATATCCGGGGTTGGTCGACCGCTTCCAAGGTGGCGAGTGCGAATAGATATGATTTGTTGAGTGAAGAAATATCGAACGTTACAAGCCCGAGGATTGCCTGCTGCTTGGTGCTTGTATGCAGGAAGCCGGTCAGTCTGACCTTGAAGGGAGTTCGTGAGGTCATACTACCATTACTGCCGCCTCCACCCAGGCTGCAGCGCTGCAGTCCAGGCACAGGCTCGGTTTGAACAAAGAGGTACTGAGCTGTATTTGCCGAGACGCGGACTGAAGAGACCCATAACAAACTTGTAGTGGAAGCGACCATTAAGAACAGCAGAGACAAGTGGATCCTCCAGAGGATTAGCCTCCGGAAGAGTTGGCACAGCTGCCCTCTCCACACTTGTAGTTGCTGCTGTCTCTGAGGTAAATGATTCCGTTGAACGGAGGTCATGATAGGTTCCTCTGCTCAATAAGATACGGGAAAGAGGGGCAGCGTTCCATTGAATTGATTAGAGCAACGGCTCGAACTCCTCCGCCCGAGCGGGGATAGCCTCACGTGCCCGGTCGAGGCGTTCCTGTCGTTCGGCCTGGCGTACCAGATCGCTGTCTTGGGCCGCGAGTGCATGCCGTTTAAGTAAGGCTCTGGCCTGCTTCCGCCGCTCGAGCCACGCTTGGCTCACATACCAGACTTCCTGTTCGCCCACTGCAATCCGTGTCGCCTGGCCTTCCCAAATCAGCCAGGACAAGGTGTAGAACCAATCGGTCACATGAGTTTCTTTCCACATGGAGGCCTGCAGCGCATTCACGTCGAGTGCGTCCCACAGGCGAGAGATACCGTGTGGCTTGCCATATTTGTTGACGACGGCAATCCGCATGGGGGCACGGTACTGGAGATCGCGTAATTCGGCATCGCCTGCAGTTGGAGAATGCTGGATCGTTTCAGGTACGAGCTCGATGCCAATGGCGTGCAAACCAAAGTTGCGATCAATCCGAAACGTAACGGTCCGTTCCTTCCACGTGGCATACAGGACGATTTCTGCGCCAGAGCGAATCGTTGCCGCTGCCTTGAGGCTCCCGTCGATTTGCCGATCAAGGCTGGATAATCCCTCTGTTTGCGCAAGCGTCATCTGCCATAGTGCACCCATGGGAATGTGGGGTTCGGGCAGAGCGTGGGCAGTTACGAGTGGACTGATACAGCAAAAGAAGATTGCAAAGACCAAAGATATATACATAGGGATGCCTCTCTCGGCGTCGTGACAACACTTAGCCTGAATGACGGAAAAGTCTACTAAAACCCATCCCATTGCGCGATGCGTTCCCGGTGGTAGGTGGCATCGCCGAAGGCAAACTCATTCCACTTGGCCCGCTTGAACCAAAAGTGCATGTCGTGCTCCCAGGTGAAGCCTATCCCGCCGTGCATCTGGACCGCGCGGTTGGTGGTGCGCGAATACACATCAGACAGCCGTGCCTTGGCGACAGATGCCGCGCGAGATGTCTTGCGGGAGTGAGTCGCAAAGGCGTAGGCAGCGTACCATACCAACGACCGGGCAGGTTCAATGTCGCTTACCATTTCTGCCGCCATATGTTTGAGGGCCTGAAAGGAGGCGATGGGGCTATTAAACTGCTCGCGGACCTTGGTGTACTCGACTGCCATGTGCAGCGCCTGCTGCGCTCCGCCCAGACTGTCTGCGGCGAGCGCGATACACGCCATGTCCTGAAGCCGAGCAAGCAGTTTCCAGCCTTTTCCTTCTTTACTGAGAAAACCGCTGATCGGTACATTCTTGAAGTAAACTTCGTACACACGCCGGGTGCTGTCGAAAATGTCTAACGGTTTGATGGTCAAGCCTGGTGCATCACGTTCCACCAGTACCAGACTCACCCCTTTTTCACCTTTGCCACTGGTCCGCACGGCGACGACCAACACGTCCGCGACCGAGGCAAACGGCACGAACATCTTGGTGCCGTTCAGTGTATAGTCGCCGTGTTGTTTCTTGGCTTTGAGCGTGATCCCAGCCGCGTCAAGACGATCACTGGCTTCAAGAAATGCCAAGGTGCCAATCGCTTCACCCGCAGCAAGCCGTGGTAACCAGGCTTTTTTCTGCTCCGCACTGCCACCCTGCATAATGGCGAATGTGGCCAGCACAGACGAAAAGAGAAACGGACCGGGCACAACGGCTCTGCCCATTTCTTCCAGGAGCAGGGCCATATCGAGCATGCTGAGCCCCAGGCCGCTGTATTTCTCTGGGATGAGTAAGCCGGTCCAGCCCAGCTCCGCCATCTTACGATGCAGCTCAGCTGAGAAGCCGTCTTTGTCGTCCAGCAGGGCGCGCACGAACTGTGGCGGACATTCTTGGGCGAGAAACGCTCTGGCTGAACTTTGCAGCAAGTCTTGTTCTTCCGATAAACCGAAATCCATACTCTCTTCCTACCCCTGTTCTCCCCCAGCCCCTAATCCCTAACCCCTCGTTTCGCTAACGTGACTTGGGCATGCCGAGCCCACGCTCGCTGATAATATTCTTCTGAATCTGGGAAGTCCCACCACCAATAATAAGCCCCAGCGTAAACATAAACTCATACGGCCAAATGCCATTGTCGATGACATGGGTGGCACCGCGGTTGAGCGGGGCGTAGGAATTCATGATCTCTAAGGCCAGGGCGCAAATGTCGTGGTTGAGTTCGGTTCCCACCAGTTTGTTGACCATGGCGCCGATCCCCGGCGCACGGCCCTTTGTGGCATCGGTCAGCTGCCGGTAGGAATGATACTGCATGGCCTCTGCCCGTATGGTCAGGTCAGCCAGTTTTTGTCGGACGATGGGATCTTGTGCGGCGGGTTTGCCATAGCGCTGATGGGAGCGTGCCAGGCGGACGAGATTTTGCATCATGAGCTGGGTGCGCGTAGTTGAGCCCAGCATATTGCGTTCGTGAAAAAGTGTCGCGTTGGCGACCAACCAGCCTTGGTTGAGTTCGCCCACTAGATTTTCTCGTGGCACGCGAACGTCTTCAAAAAAGACTTCGTTAAAGCCCGCATCCCCTGTCATTTGGACGAGCGGCCGGACGGTGATGCCCGGCGTTTTCATATCAATCAGGATGTACGAAATGCCGCGGTGCTTGGGCGCATCGGGATCGGTTCGAACCAAACAGAACATCCAGTCTGAAAACTGTGCGCCCGAGGTCCAGACCTTTTGACCGTTGACTATGAATGTATCGCCTACGAGTTCGGCTTTGGTACGCAGCGAGGCCAAATCAGAACCCGAGCCCGGCTCGGAGTAGCCCTGGCACCATATTTCCTCAGCTGTCAGGACTCTAGGCAGATAGCGACGCTTTTGTTCTTCTGAACCAACCTGTAAGAGGGTGGGACCGAGCATAGTCAGACCTGATGCGCCGATCAGCCCGGGTGCCCGTGCCAGGACCAGCTCTTCATTCACTATGGTCTGGCGCATGATATCCGGGTTGCCTTGGCCGCCGTACTCTTGGGGCCAGCTCAGGGCAACATAGCCCGCCGCGCACAGCTTGCGTTGCCAGTCCTTGGCGCGCTGAACGCGCTGGGGATCGTCCGGTGGCAGGTCACTCGCGGTTTTGTGTTTCTTGGGAAGATTCGTCTTCAGCCAGGTCCGAACCGTTTTGCGAAAGGCTTCATCTTCTTTGGAATAGGCTAAGTCCACTCTGTGCTCTCCTTGTTTGTATTCCTGTTGGAGCGGGTCTCGTGGCCGCCCGAAAAAGGGCAGCCACAAGCGGTGTCCCGACAGCGTCGCGACCGGGAGTTGGCCTATAGATTGTACAACCGCTTGGCGTTCTCACCGATAATTTTTTGCTGCCTACGTGAGGATCGTAGCCCCCGGGCACAATGTCATCCCAGGACATCGTGCGCGCCTTGTGTGGGTCAGACAAGCTGCCGGGAGTACAGGCCACGGCAATCGCCATATTGCGGTCGCGTTGCAGCTCGCCGTTGATTTTTAGACAGTCGATGCCTTCTCGGTCTTTGGCAATCTGAATCTCCTGCTCCCGATAAGCGGGCTCAGTATATTCTTCCCAAATGCTCGGCGGCTCAAGCAGATGCCCGTCGGCACTGATGATCGTTGCCATAGTGCCTCCTCTCTGGATACGTTCCCCCTCTTGTGACGACTCAGAAAGCTGTGGGGGCAGAACGCGTAGTTCGTTGCTGATCCGCTCATAGCGCTCTTTGCCATCTTCTTCCACAAGTCCTTTTAATGACACGATACAGCACTGCTCTTTGTCGCTGACATCTTCCCAATCAATACCAGCCTCCGGAGGAATCCCCATTTTGACGATGACCGTATCAACCGAGAGGATGAACTCTTCAAGAGCGACGAGGATTTTGGCTCGCGGCTCCAGTGGAGAGACAACGATTTCTTTATACGGCAGCGGGATCCTGAACTCAGGTGCTAACTCGTAGTCAAGCGTGATGCGCAGGACATTTTCCTCTGGACGGGTCAATTCGACATTCGAGATCTCGACCATAGGATTATAGATTTCCGGCTCGGAGCAGGCAGGCAGGCTGAAGAAGCATACGACAAGGAGTGCCATCCAGCGTTGAGAGGGGCGGATTTTGGGGATTCTTTTCTTCAGTTGCATACGAAAGTCCTGTCCTTTCTCTTGAGGGAGCGCGCTCGCGCCGTTGTCTTCATACGATCTCGGGCATCTCGCTGGGCGAGCGGCCTGAGACGGGGCAAAAACGCGCCGTACTGCATACTCTCCTCCGCGCAAATACGCTGGCCTCCTGCTACCATATCCGACCCGAAACGCCAACGGACCATAGTAATCCCCAGACGGACGTGCTACGGAGCTGTACCGAGGCTGGCCAGACCCGACTGCTCGTCTGGAAAACCTTCCTCCATACTATGAGAGAGATCGGGATGCACGCTGGCGTTCGATTGCTCTTGGTTCGACATGGGGAGACCGTCTGGAACCAAGAGAACCGTTGGCAGGGGCACGCTGACACGCCTCTGAGCGAAACGGGCCATGGCCAAGCACGCCAGCTCGCGCGGCAACTCCGTGTTGAAGGCCGCCGCATCCAGGCTCTCTATACCAGTGATCTGAGTCGCGCCCACCAGACCGCAGAGATTCTGGGGGCAGTGCTCGGAATAACCCCCCGCACGACAGAAGCGTGGCGCGAAATGGACATAGGAACATGGAGTGGGCTCACCACGGCTGAGGTTGTTGCCCAGCATGCCGAGGAGTGGGAGCGGCTGCGAGCGGGTGAGGATGTGCCGCGCGGAGGGGGAGAGACTTTTGCCCACTTCCAAGGGCGTCTGCTGCAGTCTGTCGAAGAACTCGTGCTCAAACATAGAGGAGAACAAATCGTGATTATTACCCATGGCGGGGCCGTTCGGGCCTTCTTGCTCCACTGCCGCGGTTTGGATGTAAGCCGATTTCGTCAGATCGAGAAAATCGGCAACACTGGGGTGAGTGAAGTCTCCGTCTTGCCGAATGGGGAGACGACTATCCATACGGTAAACACGATGACGCATCTCGATGGGGTCGTTCTGTGTGGCGAGACGGTAGATGCCTAGACTGCAAGGCTGAGATGGTGCACGCACAGCTTTTTTGCTTGTAAGGTTGCAGCCTGTTGCGGTTCGTCTCATCGCGTTGGTTCAAGCTCGGCATGAGTCTTGGGCTGCTTCTCGTCCTGTTCTATTCCGTTGACGGTGTTCAGTTTACGCAGCAAGTGCGCGCTGCACGCCTCGATTATATTGCCGTTGCGTTTCTCGGCTATCTGCTTGGACAGAGCCTGAGCGCGTATAAATGGCGTCTGCTCGCCCGCCCGCTTGGCTTTACGCAGCCCCTGCACACGTTTCTGATGTACTACTTCGCTGGCATGTATCTCAATCTTTTCGCCCCCAGTGTGGTCGCCGGAGATGTCGGGCGAGGGTTTTTGCTTGCCCGGGGAACCCCGCGCCTGGGGGCTGCGCTGCGATCGGTGCTCGCCGACCGGGTGAGTGGATTGGTGATGCTGGTATGGGTGAGTGCTGGCGGCTTTCTTTTTTTTGGTCCGAGTGTGCTGCCCATCGAGCTCTACTATGGCACGATTGCTATGGCAGGAGGGTCTGTGCTTGCTTGGTGGAGATTGCCCTGGCTTCTCGAACGGACAGGGACGCGCCACAATGTCGTCCGGCGGTTTGTTGAGCGACTTATCGTGCCCTATCGATCAGACGTGTTTCTCGTCAGCTCCGCGTGCGGCATATCCATTGTTTTTCATTTCTTTCAACTCGGATTGCAAGGACTTATTGCTGCCGCAGTCGGCTTGAGTATCCCGTTTTGGTATCTCCTGCTTTTTATTCCTGTCGTCCAAATCCTGAGTACTTTACCGATAAGCTTTGGCGGCCTTGGCTTGCGCGAAGGCGGCTATATTATCTTTCTCACGCTGTGGGGAACCGAGCGCGACGAAGCGCTCGCTTTTGGCCTGGTATGGAGTGCCATCGTCCTTAGCGCGAATCTGTGTGGCGGGCTGGTTCTGCTGACGGCCGCCGAGGTCCGTTTCTCAATACACGATCTTAAAAAAACGTTGGGCGGAGGAGGATAGTTTCCTCGCGTCCGGCTCCAACGGAGATCATTTTCACCGGTACGCCGACCAATTCTTCAAGCCGTTCGACATATCGACGGGCGTTGTGCGGTAAGGCGTCAAGGCTGCGCATATGCGTTAAGGGTTCGGTCCAGCCGGGCAGTTCTTCATACCTGGGGATGACGTTTTGGAGCGTATGCGTACTGGCCGGCACCTCATCGTACTCCTGGCCTTGATACGTATAACCCGTACAGACGCGGATAGTCGACAGGCCGCTTAACACATCGATTTTGGTGATGGCCATAGAGTTCAAGCCACTGAGTCGTGCGGCAGTCCGGACCACGACCGCATCAAACCAGCCGCAGCGTCGTGGACGACCCGTTACCGTTCCGAATTCTCCACCATCTCGGCGTAATTTTTCGCCTTCAGGACCAAACTCTTCAGTTGGAAAAGGGCCGCTACCAACTCGTGTTGTGTATGCTTTAGAGATACCAATCACATTCTGAATCTGCTGTGGCGCAATGCCTGCCCCGGTACACACGGCTCCTGCGATAGTATTCGAAGAGGTCACATACGGGTAGGTGCCATGATCGACATCCAGCATGGTGCCTTGTGCGCCTTCAAACAGGACCTTACGGCCTTGAGTAATTGCTTCATACAAATAGCGCGAAGTATTCGTCACATGCGGCGCGAGACGGTCCCGCAGCCGACGGTATGCATCAAAGATCTGTTGATAGTCCAGGGGTTGCTCTTTGAGTAGAGTGTCCAGGTAGATGTTTTTCTCTTCGAGGTTGTGCTGCAGTTTTTCGGCGAATACGCGCTCGTCGAGAAGATCGGCAAAACGGATACCCACCCGCGCCATTTTATCTTCATACGTGGGACCGATACCGCGCCCCGTCGTACCGATCCGGCCTTCACCGCGAAGTCTTTCACGAGCCAGATCGATCGCCTTATGGTAGGGCATAATAAGGTGCGCGATTTCACTGATCTTGAGCAATTCCGGATCGGACAAACACCCTTGCTGTTGGAGCGTATCCATCTCTTCGACTAGGACTTCCGGGTCCACCACGACCCCATTGCCGATGACGCACACTTTACCCGCATGCAGGACGCCTGAGGGAATAAGCCGGACTATCGTTTTCTTGCCACCCACAACAAGGGTGTGGCCGGCATTATTGCCGCCTTGAAAGCGGACGATAATGTCTGCTTCGCGTGACAGCAAATCAACAACTTTCCCCTTGCCTTCGTCACCCCATTGGACACCGACGACAACAAGCGTACTCATGAGTCGTTTCTCCTTATAAGCGGATAATCTGGGCCGAAATAATCGGGTCGAGCTTGCGTAATTCGGCCAGCACTTCCGTTGAGACCTGATCATCAACGTGGATGAACGAGATGGCCTGTCCGCCCCTGCGTTCCCGGCCAAGCTCCAGGCCGGCGATATTGATGCCCATTTTCCCCAAGAGGGTGCCAACCAGGCCGACAACACCTGGGATATCCTGGTTGTTGAGCATCAGGATCGTTCCCTCTGGTACGGCTTCAAGGTAAAAACTGTTCACGCGGACGAGCCGCACGGCTTGATTGCTAAACACCGCTCCGGTTGCCGTATTGGTACTGTTTTTAGCATGCAGACTGACAGTGATGGAGTTCAAGAAGTCACTCGGTGTGCTGCTCCGGGACTCCACCACCCGAATCCTGCGCTCCCGTGCAATGAGCGGCGCATTGACATAATTGATCGTTTGTTCAAGGACTGGACTGAGTACGCCGCAGAGTACGGCGGCAGTGGCGGGTGCGACAGCATACTCCGTAATTTCTCCACTATACTCAATGTGTACCTCGCGTGGGGCCGCAGGCGTAATCTGGGCCAAAAAGCTGCCGAGTTTTTCACCTAAAACGAGATAGGGTTCTAGGATCGTCAATAATTTTTGGCTCAAAGCAGGAGAATTGATCGCATTCTGAATGACGCCGTCTTGGAGGAAGAGTGAGACTTGATCTGCAATTGCGACGGCGACGTTAATCTGGGCCTCATCTGTTGCGGCTCCCAGGTGAGGGGTGCAAATCACAGTATCGAGCTGGAGTAATGGGTAGTCTGCCGGTGGAGGCTCTTGGCTGAACACGTCGAGGGCGGCTCCGGCGACTTTTCCCCCCTGCAGGGCATCCAGCAGTGCATCTTCATCGACAATCCCACCGCGTGCACAATTGATAATACGGACGCCGTCCTTCATCTTGGCAAAGGCTGCAGCATTGATGAGCCCACGTGTTTCTTTCGTCAAAGGCGTATGAACGGTAATAAAATCCGCCTGGCTATACAGTTCATCGAGAGTTGCGGGCTCGACGTTCATCTTGGCTGCGGCTTCAGGGGTCACAAACGGGTCATACGCAATGATGCGCATGCGAAGTCCAAGTGCGCGTTCTGCGACGATAGTGCCGATATTTCCCAGGCCGACAACGCCGAGTACTTTGTTACAGACTTCTGTGCCCGTAAACGCGGCGCGTTGCCAATGCCCGGCCTTGAGCGAGGCGGTCGCCTGAGGGATATTCCGGGCCAGGGCCAGGAGGAGTGTCACCGTGTGCTCGGCCGTGGTGACATTATTGCCTCCCGGGGTGTTCATGACGATAATACCGCGTTTGGTGGCTGCCTCGACATCGATATTATCAACCCCTATTCCTGCCCGGCCAATAACCCGCAGATTTTGTGCGGCGCTAATAATCTCAGCGGTCACTTGCGTCCCGCTCCGAATAATGAGCCCATGGTAGGCCGGAATGAGCTGGACAAGTTCCTTTCCGGTCACTCCGGATCGAACATCAAATGCGATCTCCGGCTGTGCTTGCAGCCGTTTGACCCCTTGTGGAGCGAGGGGGTCGGTAATGAGTATTTTGTGTGACATAGGGCTTACTCGACTGGCGGCCATGTCGGGAGCAGGACGGATTCGGCGGCCCGGATTCCTTGACCGAGCTCGATCGGGACTCCCCAACGGCTGAGGGCCATCTCCAGGGTGCTGATCGCTGTGATGACGTCAAACGGGCCAGCATAGCCAATATGCGAGATACGGACAATCTTGCCCTTCAGGTGATCTTGGCCGCCGGCAATATCAACGCCCATCCGGTCGCGCATATAGGTGAGTAATTGGACGCCGTCGACCTGAGGCGGAAGCCAAACGCCAGTCGCGGCCGGGCTTGGATGATCGGCTGCGAGGAGGGTGAGATCCAGTGCCTGTACGGCTGCGCGTGTCGCGTTCATTAATGAGACGTGGCGGGTAAACACATTTTCTAGGCCCTCTTCTTTGAGTAAGCGCAGGACTTCATGCAGTCCATTGATGAGGGAAATGGCAGGGGTATAGGCCGTAGTATGTTTGGCTTGTTCCTTGCGCTCTTTATGTAGATCGAAGTAGAAACGGGGAAGCTGGGCCTGTTCAGTCTGCCGCCACGCCTTCGGACTCAGGGCGAGAAAGGAAAGTCCGGGGGGCAGCATAAGCGCTTTTTGCGAACCGGTAATGAGGACATCAATACCCCACCGATCCATGGGAATATCCATCGCGCCTATTGCGGTAATGCCATCGACTATGAGCAAGGTTGCGGTGTCTTGGGTGAGGGCGGCAATCTCTTTGACTGGATGGAGAGCCGTGGTGGAGGTCTCGCTGGCCTGCATCAAAATGGCTTTCGTGTTGGGCTGACGACGGAGTGCCTGTGCCACACGCTCAACCGAAACGGCGTGGCCCCATTCGACTTTGATCTCTTGTGGATGCACGCCAACGGCAGCGCATATTTTGAGCCACCGCTCACCAAACTTTCCTCCGTTGACCACGGTCACCGAGTCGCCTGGAGAGCAGGTGTTGGTGACCGCGGCCTCCATTGCGCCAGAGCCCGAAGCCGCAAGGATCAGGACATCGTGTCGTGTTTGAAAAAGCCACTGCAGACCGCTTTTAACTTCGGCAAAGATCTGGCTGAACTCAGGGCTGCGATGGTGAATAAGGGGCTGCGACATACGGAGCAACACCTCGGGTGGTACTTGAGTCGGCCCTGGGGTGAGTAGATATCGTTTTAACATCTCGCTGTTTAGACTCCATAAAAAACCCGGACGAACTCCCCATGCCCAGGCCTACAACAGTATCATCCTCCTTAACAAAGGAATGGTGTATCGAAGCGAAGAAGGCGAGTCAATGAAGAAGGCGAGTCAATAATGGTGGTTGTGGGCCTAAACCTCCTCAATATCTTTAGTTTTCGCTTGACACCCAAAAAACTGCGTAATATAGTCGTGGGAGAAAGTGGGAGAAAGTGGGGAATAGGGGAAAGTCGTGTTTCGGGGCAGCTTTGAGCACACCATCGACGAGAAAGGCAGGGTCAGTATTCCGTCGAAGTTCCGAGAAATTTTGGTTGGAAGGAACGATGCCCGGCTTATTGTCACGAAATTCATCCTGGACTCCTTTCGCTGTCTGGATGTCTACCCGTATGCAGAATGGGAGCATTTTGAGCAAGAGTTGAGTAAAAAGCCGCGGTTTGATCCGAATTTCTTGAAACTCGAAATATTTTACCTGTCAAATGCTCAGGAATGTTCGGTCGATAAACAAGGCCGCATTCTGATTCCCCCGATTCTGAGAGACTATGCCGGCTTGGGGAAAGATGTCATGTTTGCTGCTGCCCTTGAGAAGTTCCGGATTTGGGACACGGAGACATGGCGGAAGTTCAATGAAGAATCTGAAAAAGAGCTTGCTCAAGACCCAAGATTATTCAGTAACCTCAATGCAAGTGCGGCATAGGTGCCAGCGGCATACATGCCAGCAGCATATATGTCGATAGAAAGCACACGAACGCGTCCGGCGATACCGAAAATCCCATATGGAAACAGTCTCCGCTTCTGACCCTGCCGACGTGATACCGGCTGGTGTACACATCCCAGTGATGCTGGAGGAAGTAGTATCTTTCCTTGGGCCTTGCCTTGGAGGAGACCTCCTTGACGGAACACTGGGCGGCGGCGGACACGCTATTGCCGCGCTAGAAGCAGGCGCTGGAGGCGGAAGACTACTTGGGCTCGATCGGGATCAGCATGCGATCGCAGTGGCCCGACGGCGGCTGGCCCCGTTTGCGTCACAGTGTGTCTTCGTACATGCGAATTTCAGTCAAACGCCTGACGTGCTGCGGGAACTGGGATGGAGCGGGGTAGACGGAGTGCTGCTTGATCTTGGCTTTTCATCCCTGCAAATCGAGGCTGGGGACCGCGGGTTTAGTTTTTTACGCGCTGGCCCGCTTGATATGCGCATGAACCAACACGAAGAGCATGACGCGGCAGACATCGTCAATCATGGCAGCCAAGACGAATTGCAGCGCATCTTCCGAGAATTCGGTGAAGAGCGTGCCGCGAGAGCGCTCGCGCGTGCGATTATCCGGGCACGGTCAGAAAACCCCATAACGACCACGACTGCCCTGGTCGAGATTATTGAGCGCGTTATCCGACGGACGTCCCGGACTCAGATGCATCCCGCAACACGGGCTTTTCAAGCGCTACGCATCGCGGTGAATCAAGAACTCCAGCATCTGGAAACATTCCTGAGCGAGGGCTATCGGCTGTTGCGACCGATGGGACGCATGCTGATCCTCTCGTATCATTCGTTAGAGGACAGATTGGTGAAAAGGGCATTTCGCCGCTGGGCGTCGACCTGCATCTGTCCACCCCAGCTGCCAGTATGCGCGTGTGGCTGGACATCGCAGGTGCGCCTGCTGACGACCAAACCGCTCACTCCAACGCCGGAGGAAGTGCTGACAAATTCACGTGCCCGGAGTGTACGACTGCGAGCGGTGGAGAAACGTGCAGAGGGAGAAGGATAGATGCGAAGAGGGACCGTTTGGGGGCATTATATCATGATTGCCGCGGTTGGACTGACTCTTATTCTGACCCACGTCTGGATTCGTCTGCGCGTGGTTTCCGTCGGATATGCGCTCGCAAATACACGTCAACTCGTCCACACACTGGAAGAGGAACAGCAGGCGTTCAAGGTTGAGTGGGAAGCCATTACAGCCCCAGGCCGTCTGACGCAGAGTGCTGGCAAACGGATTGGTCTGCATATGCCACGCTCCGAGCAAATTATTATACTGCCGTAGGAGAAGAAGATGGCGGGTCGACTGCGAATAGTTGCAGGGGTGTTGGGGGTGGGGTTACTCGTGGTATTGGCTCGTCTCGTCCAGCTCACGATTGTCGAGGGAGACTTCCTCGCTCAGCGGGCGGCCGTCCAGCACCGCCAAAGTGTGACGGTACAACCGTATCGAGGGGCCATTGTTGATCGCAATGATCGTCTGCTGGCGTTCAGTGTAGGCGCGCAGTCCCTCTTTGTTCGTCCCCAAAAACTGCCTGCCGATATTGACGTCACTATTCCGATTATGGCAGAGCAGCTTTCGCTGTCGGTACAGCAGGTTAATCATACCTTGCACTCATCTACCCCGTTTGTGTGGTTGAAACGAGGCGTCTCGCCTCGGGAAGCTGATCGAGTCAAAGCGCTCGGTTTGTCAGGCATAGACAGTGAGGAAACACAGCGACGGATCTATCCACAAGGCAGCTTAGCTGCCCCGCTGCTCGGCTTTGCTGATGTTGATGCCAGAGGCTTAGCCGGCGTGGAGTATGCCTATGATCGATACCTGTATAGCAAGGCGGCCAGGACACTGGGCGAGCGGGATGCGCTCGGACGCACGATCTTCATTCATGGCAGCCCACGGCGACCGGACGCGCTCCAGGCCCGCTTGACGCTGGATGCCAAACTCCAATACCTAGCCGAACGAGAGTTAGAGCGCGCCGTACAAATGAGCGGAGCACGGGCTGGAACCGTGCTCATACTTGATCCGCGTACGTTCGCCGTTCTTGCCCTGGCTCAAGTGCCGACATTCGATCCCAATACCCCTGGCGATTCCGCACCAGACGCGCGGCGGAATCGGGCCATTAGTGATTGCTATGAGCCTGGCTCAACGCTGAAAGCGCTGTTAGTGGCCGCTGCTTTAGACTCTGGGCAGGTTCGTCTACAGGATCGGATCTTTTGTGAATACGGCGGCTACCGGGTTGGGCGTCATACTGTTCATGACGTCCATCCATATGGGGATCTGAGTGTGGGCCAGATCCTGATCAAGTCGAGCAATATTGGCGCGGCAAAAATCGGCCAGCGCCTCGGAAAAGAACGTTACTATCAGTACCTGCAAGGATTTGGGTTAGGACAGAAGACGGGAGTCGATCTGCCTGGAGAAAGCGCTGGGATTCTCCCTGCGCTACGGAACTGGTCACGTATCAAACTTGTCACCGCGAGCTTTGGTCAAGGCGTGGCGGTCACACCGCTGCAGTTGGCGAGTGCTTATGCGGTCCTGGCTAACGACGGCGTGCTGATGCGCCCATATGTGGTGAGTGAAATCCTGAACGCGAAAGGAGACGTGGTGCATGCCAATAGTCCCCTCCGTCTGAGACAAGTCATCCGGCCTGAGACGGCTCAGCAGATGCTTGCCCTCCTTGAACATGTGGTTGAGCCGGGCGGGACCGGCTGGCGTGCTCAGATTGAAGGTTTTCGTGTGGCGGGAAAAACAGGGACCTCTCAAAAGGTTGATCCGCGCGGTGGGTATTCCGCAACAGGTCGGATAGCTTCCTTCATCGGCATTGTTCCGGCGGATCGGCCTCAGCTCGTGATATTGGTTGTGATTGATGAACCGAAGACAGCGGTCTATGGCGGTATAGTCGCTGGGCCTGTTTTTCAGACGATTGCCCAGCAGGCCCTAGCCCAGCTCGGTATTGCGGGAAGTCAGGAGCAGCCTTCCCGCGTCTTGCCGTATGCGCCATTCTCGTTTGGCGACCGGGGTGGGCAGGGTAGAATAGCGGAGCAGCAGGCGACTATGTTGCCGGGCCAGCGCGATGGTAGGAATTTTATCGGGCTCAGTCTACGTGAGGCCATGCGGACAGCGTCCCAGAGCGACATGCGGGTCGTTGCCTACGGGAGTGGCTATGTGACGCGTCAGGTGCTGCGCACGGATCCGCGTACCGAAGAACCCGTCTATGAGTTGACTCTCGAGACTGGTTGGTGAGGTGTAGTGTGGCGTGCCTGCGTGATCTGCTCCCAAAGGATCCCTCGATACAGGTTCGAGGCAAGATCGATATGGCGGTTGAACAGCTTGCCTACGACTCCCGCCGGGTCGAAGCTGGAGCGGTGTTCTTTGCTCTGCCGGGAACCAAGGCCCAGGGGGCGACTTTCCTTGAGCAAGCGCTCGATCACGGCGCCCGGGCCGTTGTTGTCCCTGCGGGAACGGTGGTGCCGGCCGGTGTGACTGTTATTACTGCGGCGCGGCCACGGCGCTTACTCGGGGTTATGGCTGACGAGTTTTATCAGCGGCCGAGTAGCCAGCTGACCCTCATCGGCGTGACTGGGACGAGTGGGAAAACAACGACAACATATGTGCTGGAAGCGATCGGCAAAGCCGCAGGCTGGTCTGTCGGCGTGATCGGAACGGTGAACTATCGGTATGGAGATCAGACATTGTCGGCGCCTTTGACAACGCCTGAGGCGGTTGAGCTGCAAGCGCTACTGCATGCGATGGTCTTGGCTGGCGTCAGTCATGTGGTGATGGAGGTTTCCTCGCACGCCTTGGCCCAAGATCGAGTGTGGGGATGTCGTTGGGAGGGCGCCGTGTTTACGAACCTTGGCCGCGACCATCTGGATTATCATTCCGATACACAAGCCTATTTCGCTGCCAAGGCACGTTTATTCCGCGAGTGTCTCGCGGTTTCCCCAAAGCCCAACCGGTTTGCGGTTATGAATGCCGATGATACATGGGGACAGAAACTGCTGGCCGAGCAGCTCCCGTACCGGGTGCTGACATATAGCATGCACGACGACAGTACGGTTGTAGCCCAGCAGCTGAACTTCAGTTTTCATGGGACGCAGGCCGTGCTCCGCATTGCAAACGATGTGGTCGAGATTGCTTCCGCACTGATCGGGGAGCCGCATATGTATAACATCCTGGCGGCAACAACGGTTGCCCATGCGCTGGGGGTCCCACCGGAAAAAATCGCGGCGGGGATTGCGCAGTGTCGGTGCGTTCCCGGACGCTTAGAAGCCATTCGGACCGGACGGGCGTTCGAGGTATTTGTTGACTATGCCCATAAGCCGGATGCGCTTGAGAAGACGCTCGCGTCGTTTCGCTCTCTCACCCCTCAGCGCCTCATCACCGTGTTCGGCTGCGGTGGGGATCGGGACACCGGGAAACGGCCGCTGATGGGCGAGGTCGCAGGGCGACTCAGCGATGTGGTGATGCTGACGGCGGACAATCCACGTACGGAAGATCCGCACAAGATTCTGACCGAGACGGAAGCCGGACTGAGTCGGTCTGGGATGACGCGCGAAGAACATGCTGCGGTCGGCTCGTTGCGCAGCATGTATGCGGTCATTCCTGATCGACGCAGCGCTATTCGCCGTGCACTTGATGAAGCGCGACCAGGAGATGTGGTCGTGATTGCGGGCAAGGGACACGAAGATTACCAGATCATTGGAACGACGAAGCATCATTTTGATGATGCTGAAGAGGTCCGCAACTATTTATCGGGTGCAGGCCATTGAGTGGCGAGAAGCAGAATGAGCAAAATGGGTAAAATGAGCAAAATCAGAATGTCTCGCTATTGCACCGCAGCGGTCTGGAGTAGGAAATAAGTCATGCTGTACGCCTTCCTGTATTCCCTCCACACGACCTACTCCGGGTTCAACGTTTTTCGTTACATCACGTTCCGTACTTTATTGGCCGCCCTGTTTGCGCTCAGTGCGTCCTTTGTCTTGGGGCCATGGCTGATTGCCCGATTGACTGCGCTCAAGATTGGGCAGCCCATCCGTTCAGATGGACCCGCTGCCCATCAGAGCAAAGCAGGGACGCCGACTATGGGTGGGGCCTTGATTCTTTTCTCACTGACTTTTGCAACGTTGCTGCTGGCAGACTTAACGAATCCATACATCTGGCTTGCCCTCGGCGTCACTATAGGCTTTGGTTTGATCGGGTTTGTCGATGATTACCAGAAGCTCAGTCAACAAAACTCGGTCGGGTTGCAGGGGAAGAAAAAATTCCTGGCCCAATTCATCATCGCGTTCGCGGCTGCACTCTGGCTCTTCTGGCAGCCCGGATTTGAGAGTACGCTGACCATTCCTTTTCTCAAGGATCTCCGCCCGGACCTGGGTTGGTGGTATGTGCCGTTTGCCACCCTGGTTGTTGTGGGAGCCTCGAACGCAGTGAACCTCACCGACGGCCTGGATGGGTTGGCAATCGGACCCGTGATGATTGTCGGTGTGACGTATGCCATTTTTGCGTATGTCAGCGGGCATAGTAGAATCGCTGAATACCTACAGGTGCCGTATGTGGCCGGAGCCGGCGAGATGGCGGTTTTTTGTGGGGCTCTGGCTGCAGCCGGACTGGGTTTTCTGTGGTTTAATGCCTACCCCGCTCAGATGTTTATGGGCGATATGGGCTCGTTGTCTTTGGGGGCCGCCCTGGGCATTGTGGCGCTTATCAGCAAGCAAGAAATAGTCTTAGCGATAGCGGGTGGGGTCTTTGTGATTGAGGCCGTCTCAGTCATTTTTCAGGTCGGCTCGTACAAGCTGCGGCGCAAACGCATCTTTCGCATGGCACCCCTGCACCATCACTTCGAGCTGCTTGGTTGGCCGGAACCGCTCATTATTGTGCGCTTTTGGATAGTCTCTATTATCTGCGCTTTAGGCGCGCTGAGTACGTTGAAGCTACGCTAACACGAAGAGTCACGAAGCGTATGGATGTGATCGGAAAGAATGTGCTGGTCATTGGTCTTGGACGGACGGGGAGAAGCGTCGCTCGGTTTCTCGTCTCCCAAGGTGGACACGTCTGCGTCTCGGAGAGCCGGACAGGCGACGCCCTTGCCTCAGCTCTGGCACAACTTGATGGACTCCCCGTAGAAGTCCGTCCGGAAACCGATCCTGCATTGGTCCTGCGCGGGATTGATCTGGTGATCCCCAGTCCTGGCGTGCCGGCGACTGCCCCGCTGCTGACAGCGGCGGTGAGTCGGAAGGTTCCGGTATGGAGCGAAATTGAACTGGCGTTTCGTCTCCTCTCATGTCCTATCTTGGCGGTGACCGGCACGAATGGCAAAAGCACGACAACGACCCTGCTCGGCGAGATGATGCGGCAAAGCGGACGGCGAGTCTTCACTGGAGGAAATCTTGGGACTCCGCTGATTGAAGCGCTGGGGACTCCATACGATGTTGCAGTTGCGGAAATTTCGAGTTTCCAGCTGGAATGGGTCCATCGGTTTCGCCCGCAGATCGGTCTGTTTCTCAATCTGAGTGAAGATCATTTGGATCGGCATGGCGGTGTCGAAACATACGGGGCGGTAAAACGGAAGCTCTTCTTGCAGCAGCGGAGCGCAGACTGGGTTGTCATGAACCGGGACGACCAGCTAATCCCCTCCCTGTGTCAGGAGTTACCCGGCCGGCTCTTTTCTTTTGGCTGGGCTCCTCCGTCGGAAAGTAGTTCGGATGGGGCAGGGGCCAGGGCGTGGCAAGGCGCTTGGATCGATACCGGAACTCTCGTCGTCCGTCATGCCGACCGGGAAACACGCTATCCACTTGACTGTCTGCGTATTCGTGGTCGTCACAATATCTCCAATGTCATGGCTGCGGTGAGTGCGGCAACGTTGTGGGGGGTGTCGCCTGGCGTGATTCGGACCGTGTTGGCGCGGTTTCCGGGTTTACCGCACCGGCTTGAGTTCGTGGCAGAGAAGAACGGTGTGACCTATATCAATGACTCCAAAGGGACGAATGTTGGTGCCGTGGTGCAATCGCTCCTGAGCTTTTCCGGACCAATTATCTTGCTGGCTGGAGGAGTAGAGAAAGGGGGCGATTACTGTTCTTTAAGAGATCTGGTGCGGACCAGGGTGAAAAAACTCATCCTCTTTGGTCAAGCCCAGCACGTGTTGCACGCGGCACTTGGGCGGGAAACAGAAACGCTGCGGGTCGAGGCATTAGACGCTGCAGTTCAGGCCGCGCACATTGGCGCGCAGGCTGGAGATACGGTCTTACTTTCTCCCGCGTGTGCGAGCTTTGATCAGTTTCAGAACTATACCCACCGGGGGGAAGTCTTTCGGTCCTACGTTGAGGCACTTTAAGCATGTTTCAAGCTGAGCACCCCGCCGAGCTGATACGTCGTGGCCCAGTTGACTCGTGGCTGCTCGGCGTCATCATTCTCCTCGTCCTCAGCGGAGAGATATTTGTTTTTAACACCACCTATCTTTATGCGTTCGACCGCTTTGACGATCCCTATCTGTTTGTCCGTAAGCACAACCTGGCCCTACTGATCGGCAGCGTTGGATGTGGTGTGGCCATGGTTTTGCCATCGGCTGTGTTCCGGCGGTTTGCCTACCCGATGTTACTCGTGGCGGTGTTGGGTTTATGTGTCGTCCTCGTGCCCGGCGTCGCTCACGGGAAAGTCCAGCGTTGGTTACCCTTTGGACCGCTCAATTTTCAACCCTCCGAATTTGCAAAAGGCGCGGTTGTCTTATACCTAGCGTATGCGTTGACGAAAAAATCTGATCGCATCCAGAGCTTTCTGGATGGAGTGCTCCCGCCGCTCTTGGTGGTCGGTACTGTGGCGGCATTGATAGCGCTTGAGCCGGACTTGGGAGGAGCCGTCTTTGTGTGCCTGCTCCTGTTTGCTTTGCTCTTTGTCGCTGGAGCACGGTTGCGACATTTAGCCCTGCTGGCCGGAGGTGGACTCCTCTTTTTGGGTTACGGCGTACTGAGCGCGGGCTATCGGATGACCCGCTGGTTCTCTTTTTTCAATCAAACAGCGGATTTGCAAGGGGCAGGCTACCAACTGCATCAGTCTTTGCTTGCCTTCGGGGCCGGCGGAGTCCACGGGGTTGGGTTGGGGGAAAGTCGCCAGAAGATGTTTTACCTGCCTGAGGCCCATACCGACTTTGTCTTTGCCGTCGTTGGGGAAGAGACCGGCTTATGGGGAACAACAGGTATTCTCGTGCTCTTCGGCCTCTTAGCCGCACGGGGGATATTGATTGCGCTGCATCATCCTACCCGGTTCGGCCAGCTGTTAGCGTTTGGGTGTACGTTCTTAGTGGTGTGCCAAGCCGGGCTCAATATGGCCGTTGCGGTTGGATTACTCCCCACAACCGGCCTGCCGCTTCCCTTTGTGAGTTATGGTGGCTCCGCACTTGTCATGATCCTCCTGTCTATCGGCATCCTGCTGAGTTTATCGCGTGAGGTACAGCGGAAGAATATGGCGCATGCCTAAGACCTTTCGACTCTTACTTGCAGCCGGAGGTACTGGGGGGCATCTCTTCCCTGGTGTTGCGGTCGCAGAGGCTGCTCAACGTGAGGTCGATGCTGCGGTGCTCTTTGTCGGCACCCAGGGCGGGATGGAAAAAGAAGTCATCCCGCGGTTTGGATTTGCCTTGCGTTTTATCCCGGCTGAACAGTTCCGCGGTAAAAAATGGTGGGGCCGGCTCCGAGCGGTGTGGGTTGCGGGTTATGGCATGGGGGCTGCCTGGCGCGTAGTGCGAGAATTTGCTCCTGACGTGATCTTCAGTATCGGTGGCTATGCTTCTGGTCCGACCGTCCTGGCCGGCTGGCTGCAACGTGTCCCGTGTGTCTTGCTTGAGCCGAATGCGATTCCTGGGCTTGCGAATCGATTCCTGAGTTGGTTTGCCGCACGGGTGTGTGTGGGATTTGAGGCAGCCGTGCGGTTCTTCCCGACAGACAAAGTTGTGTATACCGGAAATCCTGTCCGTCTTGCGCTACGGGAAATTCAGCCCACGGACGTTGAGGGGAAGCCGTTTACGATCCTCGTTTTCGGCGGGAGTGCCGGAGCGCATAGACTGAATCAAATTGTGCCGCAAGCCTTGTCGCTTGTACATACTGATCAAAAGAAACAGCCCCTGTTCCAGGTCATCCATCAAACCGGCAGAGCCGACTACGAGATGGTCAAAGCCCAGTATGCGAAAACGGGGATAAGCGCTCGGGTCTTACCGTTTATTGACGACATGCAGGATGTCTATGCACCGGCAGATTTAGTCATTTGCCGGGCCGGTGCCATGACGACTGCGGAACTCACGCTGCTTGGGAAACCGGCCATACTCATACCCTATCCGTATGCCGCCGACGATCATCAGCGAGCCAATGCTGAAGCGCTTGTCCAAGCCGGCGCAGCCCGTATGGTGCTTGATCGTGCCCTTACTCCGGAATTGTTGCGGCAGGAAATTCAGGATTTGCTGCGAGAGAGAGAAGAATTAGTTGCGATGGCCCATGCGGCGGCGGCGTTAGGTCGGCCCGATGCGACGACTACGGTTGTACAGACGTGTGTTGCGAGTGCGTCTGCTTCTCGTACTGCTGAGGAGGAGAGGCCGTGCCAAACAAAATGAAGGGATCATCAATCATGGGACCAATCACGGGACCAGAGGCAAGCGCTGCGGTGTCGGACAATGGGCTGTGCGTGGAGACGGCTCGCCAAGATCCGTCTGCTCAACCGGTACGCCCGGTGCGCCCGATCAAGGCTGGAGAGACATCTCAGGCGTTGTTGTCGGATGCGCCCGTTCTCTTTGATACGAACCGCCGTATTCACTTTGTTGGTATTGGCGGGGTAGGGATGAGCGGAATTGCCGAAGTGCTGCTGAATCTCGGCTACCGTATCAGCGGCTCTGACCTTGCAGAGTCAGACACGACCACTCGGCTGATTCGAAACGGCGCCCACATCGTCTACGGGCATCATGCTGACCAGGTCAGCCCTGACACTGACGTTGTAGTGATCTCATCCGCGGTGAAATACGCCAATCCGGAGGTGGTGCGTGCACGTGAGCTGATGATTCCGATCATCCCGCGTGCAGAGATGCTGGCCGAACTGATGCGTTTGAAATATGGTATCGCCGTTGCCGGTACACACGGAAAAACCACCACCACATCCTTAGTGGCAACGGTGCTGGGCGTACGCGCATTTTGACCCGACTGTGGTCATCGGTGGACGGCTCAACGTGCTTGGGGCGAATGCACGCCTTGGACAGGGGCGCTTTCTGGTCGCCGAAGCGGATGAAAGCGATGGGACGTTTCTCTTACTCAGCCCGACTATTGTGGTCGTGACCAATATTGATCCCGAACACCTCGACTATTATGGACATATGGATCGCGTTCAGGCTGCCTATCTCGACTTTATCAATGGAGTGCCCTTTTACGGTCGAGCCGTGCTGTGCCTGGATAGCGTCAATGTTCGCGCCCTCCTGCCGCAGGTGCGCAAACGCTTTGTGACCTACGGCTGTAGTCCTGAGGCTGACTTTTACGCCAAGCAGCTGACGGTCTCTGGACTGACGACGCGCTGTGAGGTGTGGCACGGCGCCGAGCGACTCGGAGAGCTGCAGCTGAATTTGCCCGGACGTCACTCTGCGCTTAATGCACTTGCCGTTGTCGCTGTGGCGCAGGAATTGGGTATTGCGTTCTCTCATGTGCAGCAGGCCTTACGCGAATTCGCTGGCATCCAGCGACGATTTGAGATAAAGGGAGAGGCGGCGGAGGTGTTGGTGGTTGACGACTACGCGCATCACCCTGAAGAATTACGGGCTACGTTGAGTGCGGCCAGAGAAGGATTTGGCCGCCGCCTGGTCGCGATTTTCCAACCCCACCGGTACACGCGAACCGAAGATCTCTTTGATGAGTTCCTGTCGGCTTTTGACGACGCGGATGTCCTGGTGCTGACTAATATCTATCCTGCCGGGGAAGAGCCGCGGCCTGGAATCTCCGGAGAAACGCTCTACAAAGCCATACAACGACGTGGGCATGCTGACGTCCACTTTGTTCCGGAACGTGCCGACCTGGCGCGGACCGTTCACACGTTCACACGAGCTGGAGATCTCGTATTAACTTTGGGGGCCGGAGATATTGCGCGCACCGGTCCTGAGCTGCTCACGCGGCTGCGCGACGGAGGAGCGCGTGCGGACTGAGCTGAAAGCCCGACTTGTCCACTTGTTCGGACCGCGCGTCCGCTTTGACGTGCCATTGGCGCAGTATACTTCGTTCCGGATTGGCGGACCGGCCGACGTCTTGGTTGAGCCTAATAGCTTGGAGGAACTCCAGACGCTGATCCGCCTCGTTACGGAGGAGCGCGGGCCCGTTTTCCTTCTGGGTGGAGGAACGAATGTTTTGATCAGCGACAACGGTATTCGCGGGGTTGTGATCCGGCTGGGGCGGGGATTTGATTACACCGAGTGGCAGGAGCAACTGGGTAGCGCATTGGTCACAGTTGGAGCGGGCCGTTCGCTGGGGCGATTCGTGCGTGAGGCGGCTCGGAAAGAATACAGCGGGGTGGAGTTTGCCGAAGGGATACCCGGCACAGTGGGTGGAGGCTTATTGATGAATGCCGGAGCCTTTGGCGGAGAACTGAGTAATGTGGTGCAGGCCGTCACTGGGGTGAATGCTGCAGGTCAGCGCGTGCGGCTGCCTGGGGCAGACCTTGGATTTGCATATCGCAAGACGGCACTGCCTGAGCAGTTCATTGTTGGAGAGGTTGAGTTTCATTTGTCGCGAAAAAATCAGACGTCTATTGCCGCGTCCCTAGGCCGGACGCGTGAAAAGCGCAGACGGGCCCAGCCGCATGGGTATCCGAACGCGGGCTCTATTTTCAAAAATCCACCCGGAATGTATGCCGGGCACGTGATTGAAGCGGTAGGCTGCAAGGGGAGCTGCAAGGGGCCGGCAAAGATCTCTGACCGGCACGCCAATTTTATTGTGAATACCGGCGGAGCAACCGCAACACAGGTATGGCAGCTCATGGAACACGTCCAGCGTGTGGTGTGGCAAGAAAAGCAGGTCTGGCTTGAGCCTGAGATTCGTCGGGTTGGAGAATGGTAGCAGCAGGGACAGATCGGATTGTGGGCGTTGTAGGCGTTGTCTGGGGAGGGCTCTCCACGGAACGGGAAATCTCGCGTCTGACCGGTGAGGCGGTCTGCTCGGCCCTGGAGATGCGTGGATATTCGGTGCGCTCTATTCGGGTAGAATCGGATGGGGCCTGGATTGCGCAGGTTCAAAAAACCGACGTGGTCTTTATCGCCTTGCACGGGAAGTTCGGGGAAGATGGTGCGATGCAAGGCGTTCTTGAAACCCTGGGGATACCCTACACCGGATCCGAAATTTTGGCGAGTGCGCTGGCCATGAATAAACCTATGACGAAGCGGATCTGGCAGACCCACGGTTTACCAACGCCACAATGGGAAATCATTGAGAAAGATGCCGAGTGGCAGCTTGCGACCCTCTCGTATCCAGTGGTGGTCAAACCGATTGCGGAAGGTTCGAGTGTGGGCGTGAATATCGTGCGCTGCGAAGCCATGCTGGAGCCGGCGTTAACGCACACGTTTCGATACGATGCGGCCTGTCTTGTGGAAGCCTATATCCCAGGAAAAGAAGTCACCGTTGGCATCTTGGACGAAAAGGCTCTGGGTGCCATGGAGGTTATTGCGAAAGGCGAATTCCACTCCTATGCGGTGAAATATACTCCAGGTCGTGAAGAGTTCCTGATGCCCGCACCCCTGCCGTCATCACAATACGAGCACGTGTTGGAACTGGCGCAGCAAGCCCACAGGGTATTAGGCTGTAGCGGCTACAGCCGCATCGATACACGCGTGAGTCCGACCGGAGAGATTTTTCTGATTGAACTGAACTCACTGCCCGGCCTGATGGCATTAAGTTATCTGCCGCGCATCGCTGCGCATGCCGGACTGACCTATGAGGATCTTGTTGAGACGATTCTCCAGCAGGCGACACTGCATATTCAACGTGAGGTGATATGAGACAGTCCACGCTCCTTCGGTCTTCGCCGATCCGACTATCGAATCGACGTCTATGGCGGACGGTGACACGACGGACACGGTCGGCTTTCCGGTCGGTGCCCCTGCTGAGCGTGATAGCTGCCGGCCTAGTCAGTGGCGGTATGCTGCTGGTCCAGTATGCCCAACACCACTCGTATTTTGCAGCTCAAGACATTGTTGTGTTGACAGACGGTCAGCTCACATCGGAAGAGGTCTGGACGTGGGGAGAACTGTCACCTGGGATCAATATTTTAAACTTCGACGCCGGGGAAATAGAGCAGCGCTTAGTGCGGCATCCCTGGATTCGGACTGCAGATGTCTCGCGAGAGTTCCCGCAGCGCATACATGTTCTGATCCGGGAACACCATCCCGTCGCCGTTATCCGGCGACAAGAGACCACCTACCTCGATACGACGGGCGAGATCTTTGTCGATCCGTCCTCAGACGTTCGCGATCTGCCGTACCTGAGTGGGCTAGAGGGGATTCCCCTCGACACGCAGACCGCGCAAACCGTGTTGGCCGAGGCTGTTGTGTGTCTTGCTCTCAGCCGAGAGTGGGACGTAGAGCTGTCTGAAATTCATTGGGACAATCAACAGGGGTATACCGTATTTCTGTCTGATCGCCACGTGGCTATCCGACTTGGGCATGAGATCAAATCTAATGTATTCGTGCTGGTTCGGCGCGTACTGGAGACATGGCCGCCAGACAGGCCGGCGGCTGTCTTTGATGCACGCTTTGCCGACCAGATCGTGGTGCATCCTTTCCCGATGGAGTTGCAGGGAAGGGGGGGAGAGCCAACGCAGACGATATAGGGGGGGGATGGTATGGATAAAGAAGATTCCTTGCTGGTGAGTGTTGATATAGGAACGTATAAGACCGCTGTTGTGGTCGCAGAGACGACGCCTGATGGGGTCTCCGTCCTCGGCATCGGGACCGCCCCATCCCAGGATGTACGGAAGGGGCTGGTGAACAATGTCGAGAATGCTGTCCAAGGACTACAAAAGGCGGTGGCAGAGGCGGAGGTTGGAGCGAATTGTGAAATACACAATGTGTTCATTGGGCTGACGGGCGGACATATGGAGGGATTCTCGAGCCAAGGCATGGTCCGGGTCAAGAGCGGTGAGGTGTCTGCGGACGATGTCGAAGAAGCGATTGCCGTCGCCCAAGCGATCGCGTTGCCGCCGGAGTGTGAAATCTTACATGTGTTCCCCCAGGAGTATCTCGTTGATGGACAAGACCGTGGTCGAGAGCCGATTGGGGCCAGCGGGGTGCGGCTTGAGACCAACGTCCATGCGGTGAGTGTTGCCACGAGCGCGGTCCATGCGCTCCAGAAATGCTGTGAACGGGCCGGGCTGTATGTGAACGGCGTGTACTATACCGCGTTGGCAGCAGCCGAGGCGGTGCTCACCCCGGAAGAGAAGGAGTTAGGCGTTGTCTTGCTCGATATCGGAGCTGGGACAACCGCCGTGGCCGCTTTTTCTCGGGGCGTTGTCGTTCATACCTCCGTCCTCCCGGTTGGCGGAGAGAATGTAACCAACGACCTGGCGGCAGGACTAGGTATTCCCGTAGCCGAAGCGGAAAAGCTCAAACATCGCCACGGCTGTGCGCTCACGAGTCTCATCGCGCCGGGTGAGATGATTGAAATGCCGCGGATTGGTGAGAGAGACTCCGACCCGCTTCCGCGCAGGAAGATGAGTGGAATTATTGAGGCCCGGGTCGAGGAAATTTTTGAACTCGTACGGGAGCAGCTCGATTTTGCCGATCTGCTCGATCAGTTTGGGGCGGGCGTTGTGCTTACGGGCGGCAGTGCCATTCTTGAAGGCATGCCGGATTTGGCCCAACGAGTCTTCCGTATGTCGGCGCGTCGTGGTATGCCTCAATACGTCAGCGATGTAATCGATCCGGCAAACAGCCCCATGTACGCCGCAGCCGTTGGCCTCATTCTGTGCAATTTGCAAGACGGCGTCCGGGTTCATCCTCTGGGGCAGCTGCATGACGGTCAGAATTGGCAGCGTATGCGAGAACGTGTAGTTGAGTGGTTACGCGATTTTTTTTAGGTGAGAGACTCACATTTTGGGGGAATGGTAACTGAAGGAGGTGCGAGATGATCGAGTTTGTGGAGCATGGTGGAAGTGGGGCGCAGATCCGCATCGTGGGTGTTGGGGGTGCTGGTGGCAATGCCATCACTACGATGATCAGTAGTGGCTTAGTTGGAGTTGACTTTATTGTCTGCAATACCGACGCGCAGGCATTGCGCGTGAACCTGTCTCGGACGAAGGTTCAACTAGGGGCAGAGATGACCAAAGGGCTCGGCGCCGGAGCCAATCCTGAGGTCGGTCGCAAGGCTACGATGGAATCCGAAGAGGAGCTGCGCGACCACTTGGTCGGAGCGGATATGGTTTTCATCACCGCAGGCATGGGTGGTGGAACCGGTACCGGTGGTGCACCGATTATCGCCCGGCTCGCCAAGGAGAGTGGAGCGCTGACGGTAGCCGTTGTCACGAAACCCTTTCTCTTTGAGGGCAAACGCCGTATGCGGTACGCAGATGAGGGCGTTCGGGAACTCAAAGAGAATGTGGATACACTCATCTGTATTCCGAACCAACGCCTGTTGGCTGTTGCCAGCCGGAGTCAGCCGCTGTTAGAAGCCTTTCACAAAGCTGATGAGGTTTTGCTCCAAGCCGTGCGAGGTATTTCCGACTTGATTACGGTCAGCGGCCTGATTAACCTTGACTTTGCCGATGTCCGGACGATCATGGCGGAAATGGGCATGGCCATCATGGGTGCGGCCTCAGCCAGCGGAGAAAACCGGGCCGAGGAAGCTGCGCGTCGGGCTATTGCCAGCCCGCTGCTTGAGGATATCTCGATTCGTGGTGCCCAGGGGGTACTCATTAACATCACGGGTGGGCATAGCCTGACTCTCCACGAGGTGAACGAGGCCGCCTCCCTCATCCAGGAAGAAGCCGATGAAGACGCGAATATCATCTTCGGGGCAGTGATAGATGAAACCCTTGACGAAGAGCTGTTTATCACCGTAATTGCCACTGGCTTTGGAGAAGAGGAAGTACAGCCCAAAACGCCGTCCTTGAGTGCCCTGCGCGGCGGCAAGAGTGGGGACGGGAAAAGGAAAGGTCGGTTTATAGGATCTGTGGACGCCGAGATGCTTGAGACGCCGGCCTATGCCCGGCGGCGGCCGACCGAAGCCGGTTCAGCACCGAAACCAGAACCGCCATGGAGTGAAGACACAACCGAAGACATGCCGGCATTCCTGCGCAAACAGGTACGTTAGGAGAACGTGTGGAGGGGGAGGCTGCTCCCTCTCCCGAGTCGGCCCGTTCGGGGAGAAGAGGCTTTTGATATGTGGCTGACCGCCGAACGGGCCCGTCAACGTCTTGCCGCTGAAAAACATCTCTTTTCAGCTGTCTGTGATGGGGCCATCCCCATCTGCCTGATTTATCCAAACTCGTATGCGGTCGGGATGTCCAATCTTGGTTTTCAGGCCGGCTACAAAATTCTCGCCCAACATGCACTGTGCCGCTGTGAACGTGCGTTTCTGCCTGACCCTGACGAAGCAGAGGCTCTGAAACGGACGGGTGCGTCGCTCGCGTCTCTGGAGACGCAACGTCCGTTGGCCGATTTTGAGATCCTGGCCTTTTCGCTCTCCTTTGAAATCGATTATCTCCATATCCTGGATATCCTTGCTGCGGCGCACATCCCGGCGCGCGCCGCAGAGCGCCAAGCCCATCATCCGCTCATCATTGCCGGCGGACCGGCGACGTTCCTGAATCCCGAGCCGATTGCTGACTTCATTGATCTGTTCTTGATTGGCGAAGGCGAAGAAATGATCCCGGAATTCCTTGAACGCTATGCGGCTCTGGATTTGTCTGCGGGTGGGCGACAAAGCGGATTGCAGACGTTGCGTACGATTGAGGGCGCCTATGTACCCGCGCTTTTCACTCCAACCTATCGGGCCAGCGATGATGCTGGTCCGATTTCTCAGGAGAATTCTGCGGGCAACAAACCGCCCCACGTTCGTCGCCGCTTGATCATGGACCTTGACGCCTATCCCACAACTTCACAAATCCTGACGCCGGAAACGGTCTTTGGCGATATGTTCTTGGTTGAGGCCAGTCGTGGCTGCGAATGGGGCTGTCGATTTTGTGCGGCCGGTTTTATGTATCGGCCCGTACGCTATCGGAGCGCAGCAGCGCTTAAACAACAGGTAACGGAGGGTTTGAAAGAGAAATTGACCATAGGGCTCGTCGGGGCTGAGATGGCGAGTCAGCCGGGCATCGCGGGTTTATGTGAGTTTATCGGCCAGGCTGGTGGTCGGGCGTCGCCGTCCTCGTTGAAAGCCGATGTGATTACCCCGGATTTGGCGCGTGCGATTGGGCAGAATAATAATCACTCGGTGACGATCGCGCCGGAAGCCGGGTCTGAGCGGATGCGCCGGGTCATCAATAAAAATCTGACGGAACCAGAAATCCTCCGCGCGGCAGAGCTCTTGGTCGGTGGGGGGGTACGCGTCCTGAAATTATATTTCATGATAGGCTTGCCAACCGA
This sequence comes from Binatia bacterium, assembly GCA_963666315.2. Taxonomy (GTDB): domain Bacteria; phylum Desulfobacterota; class Binatia; order Bin18; family Bin18; genus Bin18. Next base: position 50,496 of record CAXXHG010000018.1, on the reverse strand, counting down.
AACACGCGAAGATGTGGAGGCCATTGCGTCTCTCACACAAAAAATTCATGCGCGCTTCTGTCAAAAACAGCCCAAGGTCGGTCGGATCACGTTGTCGGTGAATGCCTTTGTGCCTAAACCGTGGACGCCGCTTCAGTGGGAGCCCATGGAAGAGATTTCCTCCTTACGACACAAGATGACCCTGGTGCGAAAACAGCTGGCTCGTCTGCCACGGGTAAAGGTGGATACTGAGTCTCCGCGCGAGGCGTACTATCAAACCCTGCTGTCACGCGGTGATCGCCGAGTCGGACAGCTGCTCCAGGATATTCACCAGCACGATGGCGATTGGTGGCGCGTGGTACAGCGCTGGAGACGCGAGGCCAAGCGGCAGCCTGAACGACTCAATCTCGACTTGTTCGTTCACCGTCGGTATGACTCCGAAGAATGGCTGCCGTGGGACTTTATCGACCATGGGGTGAACAAGCACTATCTGTGGGTTGAATGGCGCAAGGCGCTCCTCGAACGTCAAACTCCTCCGTGCGATGTCACTTCCTGTCACAGCTGTGCCGCGTGTTAAAGAGACGCGATGATTTTCGGAATTGGGAATGACTTGGCGGAAGTCGACCGGATCCAGACCGCGTTAGAGCGTCCGCGAACGGGTCGTCGTTTTCGTGACCGGGTATTTACCTCTGAGGAGCAGGCCTATTGTGAGCGCCGTGGAAAGGCTCGGTATCAGAGTTATGCCGCTCGCTTTGCGGCCAAAGAGGCGACCATGAAGGCGCTTGGGCGGGGTTGGGGCCGCTACATCGGTTGGCTGGATGTCGAGGTCGTACGCCAGCGCGCCGCGCGGCCCGAGATAGTCTTGCACGGCAAGGCCAAGGAGTATGCTGCCACGCACGGCATTCGCCAGTTCTATCTGGGGCTCACCCACACCGCTGCGTTAGCCGAGGCGCACGTCATAGCGGAACGGTAAGTGGGAGGCGCGGCATGACCTCGCCCGGGTAGGGATACCCTAGAGCCTATTCAAGCCGTTCAGGGACGCGACTTTATACGATTCGGATAAGGTCGGGTAATTGACGACATTATCGATGAAGTACTGGATGGTCCCGCCGTAGGCTATGATAGCCCGGCCCAAATGGATCAACTCTGCCGCTCTTTCTCCAATAATGTGAACGCCGAGTAACTGCAGGCTCTCGCGGTGGAAGACCAGTTTGAGAATTCCCTCCGTATCACCCATGATTTGGGCGCGGGCAGTCTCTCGATAAGAGGCATGTCCGATTTCATATGGAACACGCTCTTTTGTCAGCGTTTCCTCGGATGCGCCGACTGTGGACACCTCGGGTATGGTGTAAATCCCGTAGGGGAGGGGGGCGGTTGGAGCATTGGGATGGTGTTCATCGTGGCTGTCTGCACCCTCTAGGAAGGCGTGGGCTGAGGCCAAACGGCCTTGGTGCATGGCCGTCGCAGCCAGGGCGGGGAAACCCACCACATCGCCGACCGCATACACATGCGGGAGGGCAGTCTGAAAGTCGTCATTCACACTGAGCAGACCACGATTGTTGGCTTCTAAGCCCAGAGCATCCAGGCCGAGTTGATCTGTATTACCGATACGGCCGATCGCGTGCAAAACACTCTGCGCGGCCACAATTTTTCCACTCAAGCAGTGCGCCTCGGCGCGCTGGGGGCTGGTGATAGTGACCGATTCGACTTCTTCCCCAAGACGAAAGATGACACCCGAGGTGCGCATGCGATAGAGCAGCGTCTGCTTAATCTCATGATCGAGAAAATCGAGCACGTCCGGACGGCTATCGAGTAAAGTGACCTTGACTCTCAGCGAGGCAAAGATAGACGCGTACTCGCAGCCCACCACCCCGGCACCAATCACAATCATCGTGCCCGGAATGTGGTCCATTTGCAGGATAGTGTCCGTATCAAAAACCAGGGCGGTATCAAACGGAATGGCCTCGGGCCGGGTTGGACGGGTGCCGACTGAGAGGATGACGTTTGCCGTGCTACACGTGCGTCGCGAGCCATCCCGGCCTTCAATCGCTATCCGATGCGGATCGAGAAACGAGGCCAGACCATAGAGAATATCGATGTCATTGCGGTCAAATTTGTGTCGGATCACATCGGCCTGGTGCTGAACGACGGCGGTGTTATACCGGAGCAGTTCGGCCACTCCGAGCTGGCGTTTTTTAATGCTGGAATGGACGCCGCTAAATGAACACCGCTCCATTGCCGAGATAAACAACACGGCTTCCCGTAAGGTCTTACTCGGCAGCGTGGCAGTGTGTATACATGCCCCGCCTAAAGACGGACTCTTTTCAACAACGGCAACCCGCTTGTGGAGCTTTGCGGCTTGAACCGCGGCCTTCTCTCCAGATGGACCTGAACCGATGACAATCAAGTCATAGTCATAGGGAACGTCCGGCTGGACTGGAACATCCGGGTTCTGACCAAGATTCGGGCTCGGTATTTTTTCCTCTTGTGTTGCCATACTCATGCGCATCCCTCTCTAGTCAAAACTTGAGTTTTGTCTAGTTGAGATATCGACCAGATAGCATGGAAGTTTAAATCGAGAGGGACAGGGGTAGGGGCGAGGTGACCTCGCCCGGGTAGGGTAACTATCTCGTATCCAGCGAAATCCTATTGCCGTGGGCAAGCAGGTCTGTCACGGTTTGTAGGAAAGCGCCGGCCGGCGCACCGTCTATGACTCGGTGATCAAACGTCAGGCTCAAGACCATCATCGAGCGTTTGGTGATCTCACCCCGATAAATCACCGGCTTTTCAACAATACGGCCGACCCCCAGGATGCCGGATTGGGGTGCATTGATAATTGGGGTGAAGGCATCAACACCAAACATGCCGAGGTTGGAGACGGTAAACGTACCGCCGGAGACTTCCTCAAGCTTCAGCTGTCCGGCCCGCGCTTTCTCCGCCAGGGCCTTGGATGCTTCGGCAATGTCTTTGAGTGATTTTTTGTCTGCATCGCGAACGACCGGCACAATCAGACCCTCATCCAGCGCGACGGCCAGGCCGACGTGGATCTGGTTATGAACCTGAATGGTCGTGCCCTCTAACGCCGCATTCATGCGGCGGTGCTGTTTAAGGGCGTGGGCACAGGCCTGAAGGATGAAGTCGGTATATGTGACGTTAAACTCTTGGCGGACTTCCTGGCGCCGATCAATGAGCTGAGTGACGTCGACTTCGGTTGTGATGGTGAGCTGGGCACTAGCTTGCAGGCTTTGATGCATCCGTTCGGCAATGACTTTGCGGATTCCGCGTAACGGAATGTCCTCAGCTGCGGGAGCAGCTGCAGCGGCTTGGCCACCGGTATCAATGACTTTCTGTACATCTTCGCGTGTGATCCGGCCGCGTGGACCGGTGCCCGTTATGCCGGGCAGATCAATAGCATGTTCTTTGGCCAGCTTGCGTGCAGCCGGAGTCACGGGCACACGGCCGCGCGTCTTCTCCGCAGCTGGAGCCGTAGCGGCTACTGGAGCCGCTGCCGGCACGGCTTCCGTCGCAATCACCCGGGCTGCTGGTACGGCTGCATACTTGCTCGCAATCTCTGCTATATCTTCGCCCGCTTCCGCAATAACCGCTACCGGCAGCCCCACTGTCACAACCGCTTCAAGCGGATACAGGAGCTTGGCGATCGTGCCGTCTGCCGCGGCTTCGACTTCGTACAAGACTTTTTCAGTTTCGACTTCAAACACCGCTTCTCCGGCCTTGATCGTATCTCCTTCCGATATGAACCACTTCATGATCGTACCTTCAGTCATTGTCAGACCGAACTTCGGCATCACCACTTCTACTGCCACGATGAATTCCTTTCTGGACGCGGCCGGTTGCGCTGGGCGCGTCCAAATTGTCGAAGCCCTTATCCGCAATCACGGCGGCAATCTCTGCCGCAGCACCACAGCGCAGATGCGCTTCATCCACGACCAGGACCTTATGCGTCTTGGTGACAGATGCCAGGATCGTCTCTTCATCCAGTGGAATAAGGGTGCGGGGGTCAACAACTTCAGCAGAAATACCGTCTTGTTCAAGAGACTTGGCCGCCTTCAGGGCTTGGGAGACCATAAAGCCGATAGCGACAATGGTCAAGTCCGTGCCTTCGCGTTTGACTTCGGCCTGGCCCAAGGGAATAACGGAGTCCTCATCCGGTACTTCTTCTTTAGTCCGGCCCAGCTTGAGGTGTTCGAAGACCAGCACCGGGTTGTTGTCTCGAATAGCGCTCTTGAGTAAGCCCTTCATATCGCGTGGGCCGGACGGCACAACGATTTTCAGCCCTGGTACGCTCATAAATTGGGAGTACACGGTCTCGGAATGCTGGGCTGCGGCAGAGCCGATCGCTCCACACACACTGCGAAACGTGATCGGAACGTCCGCCTGCCCGCCGGACATATAACGCAGCTTGGCCGCCTGGTTACACACCTGATCCCAGCAGCAGTAGAAGAAGCTGGCAAACTCAATTTCCACAATCGGCCGCATCCCGGCCATGGCCGCGCCAACACCGGCGCCGGCATAGCCCGCTTCGGAAATCGGGGCGTTGAGAATCCGCTCCTTGCCGAATTCGTCGGTCAATCCACTTGTCGCGCCGAACGCGCCGACCCAGATATCGATCCCTATCATAAATATCTTGGGATCAAGGCGGAGCTCCTCGGCGAGTGCTTCATTAATCGCTTGGATAAAATTAATTTCACGCATGGTTCCCCCCTATGCTTCCGAGAACATGTCCTCCAACGCCTCTTCGGGCTCGGGATATGGGCTGTCTTGAGCGAACTGCACTGCTTCATCAATAGACTGCGCAACTTCGGCCTGAACCTTCTCTATTTCCGCCTGACTAAAGGTGTCGGGTACAAAACGTTGCTCAAACGTGAGCAAGGGACAGCGCTTTTTCCAGGCCTCGATTTCGTCTGCGGGTCGATAACTCTTTTTGCCTAGAAAGGCTTCTTCCCCCACCACATGACCTTCCCAGCGGTAGGTTTTGCATTCGAGTAAAGTCGGGCCCTGGCCCTTGCGCGCACGCTCAACCGCCTGACAAGTTGCCTCGTAGACTTCAACAACGTCGTTACCGTTCAGCACCACCCCGGGCATATCGTGGCCTCGTGCCCGATCGGCAATATCCTTGACTGAGGTGACATCTTTGCCTGCGGTAAACTCCCCGTACAGATTGTTCTCGCACATAAAGACAACGGGCAGCTTCCAGGAGGAGGCAATATTCAACGATTCGTGGAATGTACCTTCGTTTGACGCGCCGTCACCAAAGAAACACAGGGCGACTTCACTGCTGCCACGGACTTTGGCCGCAAGCGCGGCTCCGGTCGCAAGCGGCAGGCCCGCGCCCACAATGCCGTTGGCACCCAGGATGCCGAGGCTGAAATTCGCGATATGCATCGAGCCGCCTTTGCCCTTACAATAGCCGGTCTTTTTGCCGAACAGCTCGGCCATCATGGGTTTCACCTCGCCGCCCTTGGCAATTAAATGGCCGTGACCACGATGCGTGCTGGTAATATAGTCTTTCACCGTGAGTGCGGCTGCGCCGCCGGTCGCCGAGGCTTCTTCTCCGATCGAGACATGCACGAAGCCGGGCAGTTTGCCTTCTTTAAAAATATCGCGCACGCGGGACTCAAACTGACGAATGGTCTGCATGGTGCGATACATGTCCAGGAGCTTTTCTGTGCTTATCGCTGCGTCTGTCATGGGTGATTCCTCCTTCTGTCGTTTGCGTGGAAAGTTCCGTCTTCATAGTCTGAAACAGGGGCGGCGGTCAACAGCAGCGGGACGTGAGCGGTACGCTGCTGCAGTCAGCCCGGCCAATTCTTTCCGGAAGTGGTACAAGATAAAGTTGTGATCTCGTTGATAAGGAGCACAGGCGATGTCTGATCAGAATGCAGCCCAAGAAGACCGTACTCCGGACTGGGATATGTCCCCGTATTTTCGCGAGATGGATGGGGGTGCTTACCGCACCTTTTGACACACACTCGCCGCCGACGTGAGCGTATTACTCCAGCACGTATACACGCTGGGGAAGATTGAACACGGGCAGCTGCCTGTCTGGATCGATCTGCTCCAAAAGCTCGAAGAGATAACCGCCCGCACTGGACATCTCTCTTCCTATCTCGGCTGTATGGGTGCTGCGGACGCAGGCAACGAAACGATTCAACGCGAGACCGCAGCTGCAAAAGCCGCCCGCGCGGAATTAGTCAAAATTTTTGTAGTGATTCGGACTGCTCTCAAAGAAGCTGACGAAGAAGTTTTCGCAGCTCTTCTGAATGCCCCAGAGCTCAGCGCAGCGACCTATTTTATTGGACGCCTCAGAAAAAGCGCCAGCTGGAGTATGGAACCCGAACTGGAAGCCCTGGCTGCGGATCTGGACGCCACAGGATTGTCAGCTTGGGGCCGTCTATATGACCAAGTTTCCGGAACGCTCGAATTTGACCTGGTTGTTCCAGGACAGGAAACGCGGCACGTACCCGTAGCCATGACGCGTAGTCTCCTGGGAGATGCTGGCCCGACTGTCCGCAAAGCTGCCTTGGTCGGCGCGAATCGTGCCTGGGAGCAGATGAGTAACGTGACGGCCGCCTGCCTGAATGCGATAGCCGGAGCGCGGCTGACGCTTTAGAAACGACACGGCATTGCGCATTTCCTCGAACCCGCCCTGTTTGAGGCGGGTATTTCCCAGAAAACGCCGGATACCATTATGGCCGTGGCAGCGGCACGTAAAGCCGTTGCCCAGCGCTATTTGCAGCGTAAGGCGCAGCTGCTCGGTCGAGAGAAACTGGGCTCCCAGAATTTGATGGCATCCCTCCCGCTTGCGCCCAGTGAACGGGTCAACTGGGCAGAAGCACGAACGCGCGTCCTCAGCGCCTTCGAGAGTTTTTATCTGGACCTGGCCCGGTTTGCAGAAATGAACTTTGAGCAGGACTGGATCGATTACTCGCCTCGACTAGGAAAACGGCCTGGCGGGTTTTGTTCCACCTCATCGATTATTCGTCAGTCACGCATTTTTATGACGTATAACGAGACCGTGGGCGATATTTCGACGTTTGCCCACGAGCTTGGGCATGCCTTCCATGGCTGGCTGATGCGCGATATGCGTCCCTGGGCACGGCGCTATCCATTGACCCTAGCCGAGACCGCTTCGACGTTTGCCGAGCAGCTACTGACTGACGCCGTCCTCACCAACCCGGCAGCGACACCTGCACAGCGGGCCTTGGTGCTCGACAGCCGTATGCAGGACGGGGCGGTATTTTTGCACAATATTCCGATGCGTTTCTCTTTTGAGAAGGTGGTCTATGCGGAGCGCGCCCAAGGCGAACTCAGCGTGAGTCGCTTGAAAGCACTCATGCGAGAAGCTCAGCAAGAGTGGTATGGCGACTGTTTAGCCCAGACGAACTCGACCCTTGGTTCTGGGCTTCCAAGCTGCATTTTTATATTACGGATGTCAGCTTCTACAATTTTCCATACACGTTTGGCTATTTGTTCAGCATGGGCATCTTCGCCTTGGCCAAAAAAGAAGGACCAGCATTCCTCCCTCGGTATGAAGCCCTCCTCCGTCTGACCGGCAGCGATAGCGCAGAAAATATTGCGGCAAAGAGTATCGGCGTAGACCTCGAAGCCGCGGACTTCTGGAACGCCTCGATTGATCTGATTGAGAACGACTGGGCGCTGTTTCAGACAGAAACGACTGACCTGTTTGATACGGGCGCGTAACACCGGACATGAGGCCTGACATAATGGAGGGGGAGCAGTATTATCTTCCCAAGAGCTTCTTGAGCCCTTGCCCGAGACCTTTGACTCCTTCGGTAATTTTCTCGGCCGTATGTTGGGCTACACCCTGCTTCTGCTGGGGCGCACGCGTGCGGGCCTGTCTTGGCAGTCTCAAGGGCTGCAAGGCAGCGATTCTCATCTCCTTCGTCACTACTCAGGAGGGATGACGCGATGCCAACCGGTCCGAGCAGGATCGTTCCTCCAGCCGCCTTCCCAACGGTCAGGGCGATTCCGACCGTGTCGATGGCGAGTGCAGGCCGGGCGAGCGTACCGCCGAGCTTGAATGCCTTGGTCAGCTCTCGAACGCTGAGCGTAAGCTTCCCCACGCCGGAGATTCTGCTGCCTTCTTTCGGGAAGGGCTTGAGCGAGACGTCCAATACTTCTGTCTCCAACGACACTCACCCGGCTCGTATCGAGAACGAAGGCCCTGGTGGCGCTTATTGAGTAGTTTATTCAGCAGACAAGCTGAGGGTGGGTGAACCTACTGCCGTGTCTACATCGAATTTGTGCACGTCCGCGCGTTCATGCTTCGACGGGCTCAGCACGAACGGGTCTTGGTCGGCGACTCTTTTTCCGTTCGCCCTGAGCTTGTCGAAGGGGAGCGGCGATAACGCAACGCACAATTTCAGCGTAAACACGGCACTACGGTCCGCATGAAATCGGCGTTAGCATACATACAATCACAGCCCAGCATAAATGAAGCGTATTTACTAAGGGAGCCGAATCGTGTAATCGCTGCACGAGGGCGGATACATTTCGATAGAAGTGGCAAGGACAAGCTAGCCATAACGCGCATAATTCCAGCGAGGTCTTGTTGCATGACTCCAACGAAGGCTCTTTCTATTACTCCAATATTGCCAACACTGCCAACACTGCAAACACTAATAGAGGAAGAAAGGTGGCGCCGTGACGCGGAATGTACTTGCTTTGGCCATGGACGCTGGCGGAACGATGACAGATACCTTTGTGGTCGACACCGAGGGCAATTTCGTTATCGGCAAAGCCCCAACCACCCCCTGGGATGAATCCGAGGGGTTTATGGAATCCGCCGAGGATGCCTTTGAGCAATGGGGCTTGGATCAGCAGAAGGCGTTCTCTCAGTTTGAGGTTTTGGTCTATGCCGGGACAACGATGCTCAACACGCTGCTCACGCGAACGGGGCGCCGCATCGGACTGATCGTCTCCAAAGGGTTTGAAGACATCTTATTGATGGAGCAAGGGCGACAAGTGTGGTCAGGCTATTCCTACGCCGACCGCCTGCACGCCGTAACTCATGTCCACAATGACCCTCTCGTTCCCCGACGCCGCATCCGGGGCGTGTCCGAGCGAACCGATATGTTCGGCGACATCGTTATCCCCCTGTATGAAAAAGACGCCCGCCGGGCAGTCGACGAACTCTTGGATCAAGACATCGAAGGCATCGCCATCTGCTTTTTGCATTCCTACGCCAATCCGGCCAATGAGGAACGTATGGAAGCGATTTGTCAGGAGGCGATGGAGCAGCAGGCTCAGACGCTGCCGATCTATCCGTCTTCACGCGTTCGGCCGGTGATCCGTGAAAACCAGCGCGTTAACGCCACCACAATCGAGGCATACGCGGCCGACCCGGTACGCCAGCAGCTGCACAATGTAGAGAATAGGGCCAAGGAGAGTGGCTACCGCAAACAGATGACGACTATGCTGTCCTATGGCGGGCTGGCCAACATCCGCCACCCTCGACTGCACGAGACCCTGATCTCGGGCCCCATAGGCGGCATCTTGGGCGCCCAGTTCGTGTCCCGGCTTCTGGGTGCCAAGAACGTACTTGCCGTAGATATGGGTGGGACGAGCTACGACTTCGGCTTGATTACCAATGGGACCGTCGATCTCAACAACGAACCCGAAATTGCGCGTTTCCGACTCAATCTGCCGAGTATCGTGCTGGACAGCATTCGGGGTGGAGCCGGGCTGTATTTGTCGGTTGACCCGATTACCAATCGCATTGTGATGGGACCAGAAGGCGCCGGTGCTAACCCTGGTCCGGTCTGCTTCGATCGTGGCAATCTCCAACCCACGATTACCGACTGCCTGGCGATTAACGGCCATCTCAATAAAGATAACTTCCTGGGTGGCAAGATCATCCTGAATCTGCTTGCCGCGTAGCGGGAACTCAAAGCCCAGATCGCTGACCCCTTGGGACTCGAAGTCCACGAGTGCGCCGACGGTGTCATCAAGCTCTGGCTACAAATGGCTCAGGAGGCGACCAAGCGCGCGATTCGCGTACGGGGTGCCGCTATCGCCGATTACATCATCATGGGGTACGGCGGCGCGGGCCCGCTGATCTTGGCCGGGGTCTCCGACAACCTGCCCTTTCAGGGCGTTGTGACCTTTCCCTTTGCCGCCGCCTTTTCCGCCTTTGGCTGCACGACGACCGACTATTCTCACCGCTATACGCGCTCCTGCCTGTTCAGCATCCCCCGGGGCGCTGACAAGGCGGCCAAGCAGACGGTCGCCGCCGGGCTCTCGAAGCTGTGGGATACCCTTGAAGCCGAGGCACGCGACAGCTTCCAGCGCGAAGAAATGGACCTCGGACAAGTGTTCTATAAGCGCATCGCCTTTGTGCGCTACGGCGGCCAGTTGGATGATGTGGAGGTTCCGATTGAGGGGGAGTGGACGGCGACAGCCGAGGATGTCGACCGCTTGATCGAGAGTTTTGAGGACTTGTATACCAAGATGTTCGCCAAGGCGGCAAAGTATCCCAAGGCCGGGTACGCCATCTTGCAGCTGGCCCTGGTGGCCTCCATTGAGACGCGCAAGCCGGAGCTGCCCATCCACGAGCTCCAGGGCCCGACCCCACCGCTGGAAGCGGAGCGGGGGACGCGGCGGCTCTATTCCGACGGGGGCTGGCAAACTGCTCGTATTCTTGACATGGATACGCTCCAGCCAGGGAATATCATCGAAGGCCTCGCAGTTATCGAACACCCGGCAACCACGCTCTTCGTTCCTGCCAATCGGCTAGCGCGGGTAGATGAGCGCAAATTTATCTGGCTCGAGAATCGCGAGAACCGCAAGAACCCGTAGAAAAGGGCAACTCAAGAAAGGGGATCAAGCGATGTGTGCACAACTGCTCAAAGACTCAGTCATTCCGGTGTCGCTGAATGCGCGCAGGCTCCGCTCGAAGCATCTGTTGGAAACAACCGGACACTATAACGGCGTTTCGGAGCTTCGGCTGAAGAACAAAGACGTGATTCGCTACGAGCTGCTCTTCTCTCGTCTCCAGTCGATTATGATCAGCTCGCAGCAGGTGGGCTCGAAGGTTGCCTGTTCACCCGCAACGCGTGAGGTGGGCGAGTCCGTCGTTGGCATGTATACGCCTGAAGGTGACTCGGTCGTGTTTTCCGGTGGTATCATGGTCCACGTGCATACGATGAGCCGCTTTATCAAATGGATGATCGAGCACGATTACGAGACTGATCCGGGCTTCAAGCACGGAGACATTTTCGAGAATAACGACACCTATATCGGTGGCGTGCATATCCCGGATGTCATGGACGTGACGCCCGTTATCTGGGAGGGCGAACTCATCGGCTGGACGGGCATGGTGACCCATGTGCTCGAAGTGGGCGGGATCACGCCGGGCAGTATGCCGGTCTTAGCCTCAGAGCGCTTCACCGAAGGACTCATCATCTGCGCCGAGAAGATAGGCGAAAACGACAGTATCTACAAACACTACGAAGTACGCGCCGAGCGGAGCGTTCGCTCGCCGGACCTGTGGATTCTGGATACCAAGGCGCGCGTGACCGGTGCGATATTAGCCCGGGATGAGATCCTGGCGACCATTGAAGAGTTCGGCATCGATTATTACAATCATGCCGTCAACGAATACATTGAAGGCGCGCGCCAAACCCAGCTCGAGCGCGTCAAGACCGTCCTGGTTCCCGGCATCTATAAAGAAGTCACCACCTCTGACCAAAATATGGAGGGCCAGGCCGGGCTCTCGCCGCTGGCCGACGGCAACGTGACCATCATCTTGCCGCTCGAAATGAAAGTCCACAGTTCGGGCAAGATGACGATCGATTTCGATGGGACGGGTTCGTGGCGCTATTGGTCGGGCAATGCAACGCCGGCTGCCATGGAGGGCGGTCTCTTCGTCTCTATGTCCCAAGCCCTGAACTTTGACGGTCGCATCAACCACGGCAGCTATTTGGGCACAGAGCTGAAATTCCCGAAGGGCACGTTAGTGTGGCCTGACAACAAATATGCCTCGACCTCCCTGGGCTGGAATCTGGTCATGCCGGGCTGGGCCAACTGGTATCGGATGATGGCCCGCTCGACCTTTATGCGGGGCTTTGTTGAAGAGACCTTCCTGTTTGGCGCCCTGACTCCCAGCTATGACGCGGGTGGGGTGGATCAGTATGGCAAGGTATTCGGCGGGACCAACTTCGAACTTGCGGCCCAAGGCAGCGGTGCCCGGGCGATCACGGACGGCATCGATTTTGGATATGTGTTGTGGAATCCGGAATCCGATATGGGCAACGCGGAAATCTGGGAACAGCTCTTTCCGCAGCTCTATCTAGGCCGGAATATTCTCCCCAACGCCCACGGTTTCGGTAAATACCGGGGCGGCAACGGCTGGCAGTCGCTCCTACTCACGCACAAATCCAATCAGCTCGTCGTGACTACCGAGCTGTGTCAGGCTCGAGCTTTCGACCACCAGGGGCTTTTCGGCGGCTATCCGGGCAAGATCCATTACGTCTACGTCATGACCGATTCCGACATCAAGGAACGCATAGCGAATCAGGATGAGTTGCCCACGGGCGAAGGCGACGACCCCAACAACCCGGATCTGACGCGCCTCTTAAAGGGCAAGGTCCAGATTTCGCACGGGAATATGACGGTCGAGAAACCAATGAAGAATGGCGATATACTGCTCATGCAGTACCGTGGCATGGGTGGATTCGGTGATCCCTTGGAACGCGATCCCAAGCGGATCGAAGACGATCTCGAGAACGGCATCGTCACGACTGAGATGGTCGAAAAGATCTGTGGCGTGGTGGTCGAACGTGATGAGCGCGAGAATCGGTGGTGTGTGAATGTCGAGGCGTCAGAGGCCAAGCGGCGAGCGCTGCGAGAAGGCCGCAAGACCAGGGCCGTGCCTACGCGGGAGTGGGTCGCCGCGCAGCGCGCACGCATCGAGAAGTATGATCTGCCGCAAGTCGTGCTCGAGATATACAAGGATGTGAGCTCGCACTCGAAAAAATGGATGCGTGAATACCGCGACTTCTGGGGCTTTGAGGAGTCCTTCACCTTTGATCGACCCGAGATTCGGGACGTCAACCCGCTCGCGCTACGCTCAGGCGTATCCCGTGTGGCAGATGATCCAGCAGAGTTCTAGTTGCGGAGTTCTAAATATGGCAGGACAAGTTGTTGAGATTGATGAGGCCACTCTGGGCCAACTCCTGGACGGTGAATTGCCGTGGGACGATGTCCATCACATCCAATCCTCGTTCAAGGACCCGAAGCGGTTCGATGTCTATGTTCGCGTCTTGCAGTCGCGCGTGGACTGGGATGAGCCGATTATTCTGCCCCTCTCGCCGGTGCTCTCGATTGTGAAGAATTGAGGGCGTGTACGCGGTCAAGTGTCTGTGCGGACAAGAGTTTGGTGACTACCGCGATAATTGGAAGCTAGGTGCGTTGATCCATGTGCGCGACACGACCGAGAGTCTGGAGGAAATCTGGTCCGGGCCGCGCAGCCCGGATCCGGAGAAGAATGAAATTCGGGAGTTCGTCTGTCCGGGCTGTGGCCGCCAACTTGAAGTAGACGCAGTCCCGCCTGGGTATCCTATCCTGGCGAACTTCACGCCTAACCTCCAAGCGTTCTATACGGATTGGCTCGGCCGCGAGCTGCCCTAAGTGACCCGAGAACGCGGAGCATTGGTCCGTCGTACCGGTGCACATCCTGTTTGTAGAACTGTAAGGTGGGTCGCGCTACGCGCGGCCCACCGGCAAGACTTGTCTTAATCTCCCCTCAACAATATCCCCTCCGTGGAGGGGTGGCGCAAAGCGCCGGGGTGGGTTGCCCGCACCTCATGCGCAGCGCTCATCTCGCTCCTGAGGTGATTCGCCCGCTCACAGCATCGAGTGGCGATAGAGATTCCAGCGCGGCAAGCCCCAGAGGATAAAGCCAATAAGCGCCACCCCCAGCCCGGCGCCAAACGTTGCCCGTGCAACCCTACTTTTCTTTTCGTCAGACAAACAGCACCTGCTGTTTGTAGAATTGTAGGGTGGGTCAAGCGTAGCGCGACCCACCGGAGAGACCGGTAGCTGGTGTTCTTGGCACGATCAGTTTAGGCCCGCTGGCCTGGTTTCAGTACAAGCAGATTCTCGCTATAGTTCGAAAAGGAGGCGACGCATGAGTTTTGATTACGTCGTTGGACTGTTCGTTATTTTTGGCGTCATCGGTGCGGCTGTTTGGTTTGCTTACAAAGTTGCAACCCACCGTTGATTCTTAGAATCGTGGCGCGACCCACCGGCAAGACTTGTCTTAATCTCCCTCCAACAATATCCCCTCTTGGGCGGGGTGGCGCGTAGCGATGGGGTGGGTTGCCCGCAACCCATGCGCAGCGCTCATCTCGCTCCTGAGGCGACTCGTCCGCTAACAGCATCGAGCGGGGATAGAGATTCCAGCGCGGCCAGTCCCAGGAGATAGAGCCAATAAGCGCCACCCCCAGCCAAGCGCTAAACGTTCCCCGTGCGACCTGACCGAGGAAGAAAAAGGAGGTTGCAACACGGGATGGAATGCAGAACAATAAATCAGACAGGAGGAAGGATAACGGAGCATATCATACTCGCCATGATGCTGGTCGGACAGATGGTGATCGGAGCTATCGCGCTGACCTACATCGTGCGAGAGGTCCGCTACGTGGCACGTCTTACCGAGCGGATACTCGATAAGACAGCGCCCTAAAAAAACGTCTCTCGGAGTCACAATCCGAGAGGCGCAGAGAACACCCAACCGTTGTTTCAATCCTTACCGACGGGTGAAGGTCGGTGCTACCTAAAGGGCTGGGCTGCGACACTTTAGAGATCTCGGTGCTCTGACACCGCGCATACCACACCCCCGCCGGCTAGTGCAGCCGAACCAGATAGGCTAGGCATCGCTCCTCCAGGTCTTGTCACGTCAACATTCCCCTACTTGAGCACAGCATTCCTTTGGTGTCATGCTGTGCATAATTCCCACCTTGGAGGGGTGGCGCAAAGCGCCGGGGAGGGTTGCCCGCAACTCATGTGCAGCGCTCATGGAGCTGTTGAGGTGATCTGCCCTATTCTTCATGCGGGCGAACCACAAGCGAGCGTCAAGCTTCGCCGAGTCAGAAATACGAACGGAGAGGGCAAAGCCTCCACCAAACCGACTGACCTCATGCGCCAGCTGATCGAATGCGTCCTCCCAGAGGGGCTGATCCTCGACCCCTTCATGTGCAGCGGTACAACGGGAGCCGCCCCCCACGAAGGTCGCCGCTTCATCGGCATCGAGCAAGATCGACATATTTTGCGGTTGGCAAAAACAGAATAGAAGTAGCTCTCCAATCCTCATCTTGATCGTAGCCTAACAGGGCCCGGACAAAACTAGTATGGCAGCTTCTACAGCTCGGGAGGCGGAAGAGAAAAGTTCCGCAAAAGAGGATCCCCGTCTGCGCGAGCGGCTGGTGAGCGAGACCGGTCGGGCACCCACAAAAGATAATGTTCTCATCGAAGGCGGAAATTCGTGTTACGCCTCTTGACCGTCCTCGTAGGGCTCAGCGGCCTCTTAGCGGCCCTTGCCGGCTTAATGCTTTCAGCGACGATCACCCCAGTAGAACTTCTTCCCCAACCAACTCTCGCAAAGTTTTTGGGCTGGGCAACGCGCAACCGCCCACTCTTTCTCTTGCTTGCTGTTACTGGCGCGGTGGTTTCCTACGGGGCCATGACTTTTAGGGACTTGCTCAATGTACAACCTGCTATAGCTTTGTCCGACGATACTAAGAAGGAACCCCCAAAGGCGACCGCTTACGGGTCCAAGCAGGAGATCGAAGAGATGCCCGCTGAGCGTGCGAAGGAAGCTGCGGACTACTTTGAGAGTGCCGAACGGGATTATGTCGCCGAGCGCTACCGAGATGCCGCCTCCACGTATCGGAAGTCAATCAACGTGCTGCCGACGATGTCGGCGTATTTAAACCTCGGGAATACTCTCTGACAGATCTCAGATATTAGAGAGGCGGAGGCGGCCTATTTGCTAGGTCTAAAAACTGCACGGCAAAGAAGAAAGAAGGACTTTGAGGCAGCCCTTCGTAATGGTATCGGTCTCGTCTCAGCAGAAGAAGCTCGGGGACGCGCTGACAACCGATCAAGCCGCCTTAGAGCTTTATAGGAAGATAGGTAACCCCCTGGGCGAAGCCAATGCCCTCGGGAATATCGGCCTCGCCTATGCCGGCCAAGGAAAGCTAGAGGACGCGCTGGAGTTGCTTGAGGCAGCTCGTGACATTTATCTGTGACATGGCCTAGAAACTGAGGACCTGCGGAAAGTGGAGCGGACGTTGGACCTACTTCGCCCTAGTGATGAGAAGGCAGACAAGTAGGAATCTGCGCGACGCCACATCCGACCCCAAAATACCGAGTATCAAACACCAGCCTATCGACTAGAAAAATTAGTGGTGAAAAATTATCATGTTTTTTTCGCCATTCTATTCAACTGCGCCGATACAAAAACGTCAGTATACTCTTCTGCACAGCGATTGGCATAGCGATTATCCCATAAAAGAATATTTCTAATAAATAAATGCTCAATTGAAATTACTTGATTAAGTTATGATTTCTGGAATATGGTAATCGCTTCTACCTTAGGTATTTGTGTTTGCCTGCTGTGGTGCGCAGGGCGCACCCTACCGGAGAAGGCGGGGCCTCCCGAAAGGGGCGCTGATAAATAGACTCTCTTTTTTTTGACCTGGTTTTGCTCCGGGGCTAGGCTGAACAATACATAAGAAAGGAACAGACTATGCCGCGGGTTTCTTTGGATATTCCTGATGATCTGCTCGTGACTCTTGGCGAGCAGCCAGCTGAGTTGGCCAAAGAGATGCGTTTGGTTGCTGCGATCCACTACCTGCGTGAAAAACGCTTGTCCCTTGGCCAATCCGCTCGGCTGGCGGGGTTGTCTCGCCTCGACTTTATGGATGTCTTGGCTACCCGAGGCATTCCGACCTTTGATCTTTAGGCTGAAGACGCAACGGCAGAAATTGCAGCTGCCAAGCGAGACTCCGCCCCGAATAATTGTTAGCAATTCTACCCCACTGATTGCGTTTGCGCGTATTGGAGAGTTAGTCCTCCTCCAACGTATTGTCGGGCAAGTGTTGATTCCGGAGGCGGTTTGGCAGGAAATCACAAGAGCGAATAATCGCCTGGGCGCAGCAGAGATCCGTACCGCTTCTTGGGTCGAGGTCCGAGCTGTTCGGACGAATCCACCGGAACTTTTCCTTCTCCTTGATCGCGGTGAAGCCGAGACCATCGTATTAGCTGAAGAGATCGTTGCCGACGACCTGCTACTTGACGAGCGTGCAGCGCGTTCAGTTGCACTTGCTCGTGGTCTTCGCATTATCCGTACGGCTGGGCTTCTCGTTCGTGCGAAACGTCGAGGAGTCATTTCCAGAGTTCGTCCTTTCCTTGAGCGCATGCAAGAGCAAGGAATTCATTACAGCGGTCAGTTCCTTGAAGCTTTTCTCCAACAATTGAATGAATAGCTTACTGCTCCTTAGATGGCGTTTGAGGTCCTCCCCAAGAGGGGAAATGCCGGACTGCTGGCTATGATCGGGGTTTCCCAAGCGGAACTGGGGATAAAGGGGATGCTACACCGGTGGCAGGATGTCGGAGACCGCGATGGTCTGGTGGTCATGCGGAAGAGAGAGTCTCTCGCCTTCTAGTTTAATCTGTTCGTACTGATACCGCCCATCTGCCGTTAAAGGATTGGTCAACACGGCAATAGTCCGGTCGGTCAGATTGACAATCCAATACTCAGGAATGCCGCTTGCGGCGTAGGCGTGAGCCTTTTGGGTTTGATCATAAGCCAGCGAGCTTTCTGCCACTTCAATTATCACCATTACCTGATGAGCGTGTGGATGCTGTTTGGCATAGTCGGCCTGGTCAGGCTGGCAGATCGCAATATCAGGCTCTGGCTCACTCCAGTCGTTGAGGACAATGGGTGCTTGCACCCGAACGTAAGCCGCTTCCCCCAAAGTGCGCAGGAGTGTAAACAAGAGGCGATGGGTTGTTGCTGCATGAGGACTGTTCTGCGGACTCATATTGACAATGACTCCATCGAGCAGTTCGACGCGTTCATCCCTAAGGAGGTTGGGCTCTGCCAGACGGTGGTATTCTTCGCGGGTAAAACGATGTGGGCTAGGTGCGGACTGAGTACTTTGTCTCATGGGCTTTAGTCTAGTATCCCCTAGTCGAGAAAACAATGAGCATCATTTTTGTAAAAAAAATTATGAACGGTTGAGTCAGGTCTTGATCTGCACCCGGTAGCCGATTTTTACTTCGCCATTTTTGGGTACGCTGACTTCAAAGCGTAGGGTGTGAGTGTCCGGCTTCTCGTATTTTTCCGGTGTGGACGAGATGACTTCCCAGTCGCCGTACATGGGCTCTTCCACCCGAACGGTGACATCTTCGTCTTTGTGATTGTGGACAATGATTTGCCAACTGACTTCCGACAGGTGGCGTGCCAGACGTTTGAAGCTGGTTTGGCGGCGTTCGCCAACCACGTCAAACGACTCCCCCATTTTAACTTTGATGGTTTCGTCTTTGGGCGTGTGGTCAATCTGATCTTCACCCACGAATTGCAAGCTGCCCTGCGAGTCGGCTTTGTAGACCCGGATGGTGCCTTTGGGCAGCGGCATGCCTAGGTTGTTTTTCTTTGTGTTCGTGATCTCTAGGTAGACGCTGACTTTTTGTTTTGGCTGTTGCGCATCAAACGATCCACGCACATATCTCGGCTGGCCGTGCAAAATGAGCTGTTTGATGATGGGAATGTCGGTGGCGGACAAGAGCGACATCTGTTTGGTCTGGTTGTCTTTCACCGTGGCCGGCCGATCAAGCGTGTACAGGTGGTATTCAAAGAAAGACTCTTCTTGAAATTGAGGTGCGCTAGGTGCGTCTTCCACGCCGCCCATGGCCATAGCCCGCTCATATTGCACTATAGGCTGCACCCGGTGCACGTCGCCTGCGACGAGCTTGAGGGTGGCGTTGCGATATGTCGCGCCTGATTTATTGGCTATAGACACCCAGCCGGACAGATCAGCCAGGGTGTCATTCGCATTTAAGACCGCAATATAATCGGCCTCCCAGGTGATATCGTTTGTTAAATATGAGGCTTCAATCGTGTGCGTGTCCGCTGTTTGACTGCGCAGCAGCCAGACCAAGGTCGGTTTGGCAATCAGATTGTCCGGAATTTGGGGCAAGATTACCCGGCCCGGTAGCCCGATCGTTATTTCGTCACCGACTTGATAAATCGGCGCGCCGTCAGTGGAGAGCAGGGTAGCCGTGACCAGCTCTTCTTTGCCGGTGTAATAGTTTTTGTCGAGCAGTCTGATTTCCTTGCCCACATATTTTTCGAGCAGCTTGTCCGGGCTGAGCAGGTCGTATTCATAGTTCTGCTCCAACACCTGGAGGTTTTTGGGATTGGTGCGTGACCGGATATGGACTGTGGTCGGCATAATTTGGGCGGCCACATCCATAAACTGAAGTTCGTTTTCGCCTGCGGCGAGTTCAATCGTACGCACGTCTTTGACCAGGCCGAGATTCGAATTATAGATGGCGAGTGAGACCTGGGTCTGGTCGGCTTGGGTGCTGATAAGCGGAGCGGCCGACAGCTGCTGCGGAGAGAGTCCTCCGAGACAGAAAAAACTGAAGGCGAGAATCCATACCACCTGAATGCGTTTCATAAGCAACGGCGTACGTGCTCCTTTTCTTTTGATTGGTTCCAGCATATCGGGTTTTCTGTACGAACGCTAAAAAGACGCAGAAGTTGCAAGAAGATTCATTCCGCCATGTGTGTAATCTCGACACGTTCGAGCAGGGACATAGGAGAGTAACTGTGGTGAGAAAAGGGAGGCTGCGGGTAGGAGCGGTTCACGGACCGCCCCTACCCAATTAAATGACGCCCTTTTCTTTCAACTGGGCGACTTCTTCCCGGCTCAGCCCGGCAAAGTGGGTATAAATTTTCTCGTTATCATGTCCGACCGGGACAGAGCCGCGCCAGATTTTGCCCGGAGTATCTGAAAAAGATGGGCTCACGCCAGAACCTTTGACCGTGCCAACCTGTTCGTCCTGCCACTCGATATGAACGTTGCGAGCCTTATAATGCGGATCTTCCGCCATATCCCGACTATTCATAATGGGACTACAGGCGACCTGAGCAGCATTGAAGATCTCGACCACTTCGGCAACCGTCCGTTCAGCGATCCAGCCTCGCAGCAGTGCATCAAATTCAATGCCTTCCATGCCGTTCACATCGGTGCTGGCCTTGTGCCATTTCTCGTCCTCCGGGTCGAGTTCGAGGACACGACACACGCGTGAGAAAACGGTTAGACCAACCGCGCCAACGACTACCCAACCATCGCGGGCCTGGAATGCATCATAGGGCTGAAAGGCGGTAGCTTTATTGCCCGTCCGCTCACGGACGAAGCCTTTAGCAAAATACTCGATCATCGTGCCGGACAGTAGGCGGTGAACGGCCTCAAACTGGGACACATCGATCACTTGTCCCTTGCCCGTCCGCTGCGCAGAGATATATCCGGCCAGGGACGACCACAAGCAGGACAGCGCAGTAATATAATCGGCCGTCCATGGGTTAGCTCGGACTGGCGGGTCTGGGTCCGGAAAGCCGGTTTGGTACATGAGCCCGCCAAAGGCTTGGCCGATCATGTCGTACGAGGCTCGCCCCAGGTAATCTTCGTGGCCGCTCTGACCGTAGCCGGAGACATGGGCAATGACGAGCTTGGGATTGGCCTGGAGCACGACGTCATCGGTCAGGCCCCACTTGGAGTATGAACCTGGTTTTGAGCTCTCCATCCAGATGTCACAGGTTTTGATGAGCTTTAAGAAGAGTTCTCGGCCTTCGGGCTGACTAAAGTCGAGCGTGACATGCCATTCGTTTCGACGCTCCTGGATCCAAGTTGTGGCGGCTTGGCCTGTCCCGTCTTTGGTTGGGAGCTGCATGCCCAAATGACGCCAGGCTGCGTCTCCCTCTCCCGGTCGTTCAATCTGGATGACCTCTGCCCCCATTTCTGCGGCCAGGGCTGCGGCAAAGGGTTGAGCAACCAGACTGCCAGTCGATACCAGTCTGACACCCTGCAAAGAGCCAAACTGCTCCGGTAGGAGTGATGTTGGACGCGTCACCATGCTGATCCTCCCCTGTGTGTCACGAGACGTTGTCCATCCCTAACGGAAATCGAAGCTGAAAGAAAGGGAGATGGGGTATCCACAAAAGAAGCCAAGCACGAGGTAAATATCTATAAAGACAGGCATATTCGTATGTTTCATAAATAGGATTCTCCCCTGCTGGGGTTAAACGTTCACAACAGACTGCCGATGCCTGGAATGTGAACATGACTCCGACACGAAGGAGCAGCATGCAGAACCGATCCTGTGGAAAGCGAAAACAATCGCATTTGCGCTGCACTATCAGTTGATCTCGCAGTTAGCGGAGGCAGCGTGAGCGTACGAGTACTTCCTGCACGGGCGAAACGCGCGCAAACAAAGCATTTTCAGCTCTTTCTGGACAATACGGCCGGACTGATTCTTATTACGGCTGCGGATGGGACGGTCTTTTACGAAAGCCCGGCCTGTGAACGTGTCCTTGGATACACGCCGGAAGATATGACCGGAGACAGCCTGCTCTCTTTCATCCATCCTGATGACACGGCAGCCCTACAGAGTATTCTTGCCGAAGCAGCGACGCAGCCAGGCCAGAATGGCTTTGCCCGGTGTCGCCTGCGTCACCACAACGGCGAGTGGTGTGTGCTTGGGATAACGGCGACAGGTTTCTGTGCTGCAGCAGGACCCATGAGTGTGGTTTTGCGCTGTCATGAAGCGGCCGAACAGCGGCCGGATACGCAGTCGGCTGCGCAGTCCCATGGGGCAACAGGCCTGGACCAAGAAGAATATGCCACCCTCCTGCATTTGCCTAACAGAAGCCTCTTTGTAGAGATGCTCCAACAGGCGATGCTGTCTTCTCGCCAAAAGGGGCTGCCGCTGGCACTGCTGCTCATGGATTTGGATCAATTTCGAGAAATCAACGGCACCTTCGGGCATCGCTGAGGAGACGCACTCCTACGACAGGTAGGAAGCCGAGTCCGGCGGGCTTTACGGAAATCTGACGGTATTGTCCGCCGTATCCTGAACGCATTAAAATAACCATTTTCGATCGAGGGGCATCCCGTACGTGTTGGGTCGAGCATAGGCATAGCCTTATCCCCGGAACACGGGGCGGACGTTGACGCGCTTCTGAGGTGTGCCGATATTGCCCTGTATCAGGCGAAACACGCCGGCTTGGGTTTTGCTGTGTACGCTGACGAGTATGATTTGTACAGCCCGGCTCGCCTCACGCTCGCGACGGGGCTTCGCCAGGCAATTGATCAGCATCAACTGACGTTGTACTACCAACCGAAAATTCAGATGATTGATGGCCAGGTGCGGGAAGTCGAGGCGCTGACGCGTTGGGAGCATCCGGAACGCGGGCTGCTCTCGCCGGACCAATTTATCCCCTTAGCCGAACAAACCGGATTGATACACCCCTTCAGCCGCTGGGTTTTGCAGTCCGCCCTGCGCCAGATCAAGGTCTGGCAACGTAGAGGGTTTACCGGCCGTATTGCGGTGAATCTTTCCATGCATAATTTGCAGGATGAAAGACTCCCGCAGGTCATCAAAAAGCTCCTCAAAACGTCGGGCGGAAATCCGAACTGGCTGGGGGTAGAGGTCACAGCAAGTGCGCTTGCTGCCGATCCCATCCGAGCCGTGGATATTCTATTCCATCTGCATGATATGGGGGGTTGGATTGCGATTGATGACTTTGGGACCGGTTATTCGTCTTTTGCTGCGTTGAAGCGGCTGCCGGTTGATGAGATTAAGATCGATAAATCTTTTGTGATGGGGCTTACGACCGATGCGCAAGATGCCGCTATCGTTCGCGCGACGATAAACCTTGGGCAGAGTCTCGGGCTGACGGTGACCGCAAAGGGTGTTGAAAACGAGGAGACGGCGGACTACTTGGCGGAATTGGGCTGTGACCTCGCTCAGGGCTATTATTATAGTCGTCCGCTTCCGGCTGCTGACATCACTCCCTGGCTGCAGCCGGGCAGGTAAATGGGCCGGCACCCGGTCGTTCCGCTGCAACAGGCCCGAGCCGTTCGACGGCGTGCAGCGATTGGTTGAGCATGCAAAGCTTTCTTGTCAAAGGAACCTTCCTCACCCACAGGAGCAGAGCGACTGTGGGTGAGGGCGAAGAGGCTTGGTAAACCCACACGCGGGAAAGCCAAATGAAAATCGCTCTCGTCCAACTGCATGGGTGAAGAGTTATGGCCGCTAAAGTTCTGATGTCTCAGGCGTTGTCCCCCGAACTAGGGTCTCCGCCTCCCACCGAGTGTGCTCGAAAAGATGCTGCACTCGCCATCCTGGTCACTGAAGATGATCAGGATATTCGAGAAATGGTGACGCTGCTGGTGCAGAGAAGGGGCCATACGGTTTACACCGCAACCACCGGCAAGGAGGCCTTAGCGCAGCTCTGGCCCACTCGATTAACATCGTCCTGCTGGACATCATGATGCCGGAGATGGATGGCTTTGAGCTGTGTCGTATCTTACAGAAGGATGCCGCGTTTCAGGATCTGCATATTATCATTACCTCAGCGAAAGATATGATTGAGGATAAGATCATTGGACTGGAATTGGGAGCAGCGGACTATCTGACCAAGCCGTTTAGTCTGGCCGAACTCAGAGCGCGGGTCGGTGTCGGGGAGCGCATCGTCCGGGCCCAAAAGACGCTCAAAGTGCAGCAGACCATGTTGGAGCAGATAGCGCGGGAGGATGGGTTGACCGGGCTACACAATCGGCGTTCCTTTGAGGAGCGGGCAGAGGAAGAATGCACGCGGGCAGCGCGCTATTTACATCCGCTGGCGGTCCTGTTCGGAGATATAGACCATTTCAAACGGGTGAATGATAGGTATGGTCATGCTCAAGGTGATGATGTCCTGAAACGCGTGGCCCAAACCCTGCTCGATATCTGCCGAACAAACGACACGGTCGCGCGCTACGGAGGAGAAGAGTTTGCGATTCTCCTGCCGGAAACCGGTCCAGATGAGGCCCAAGTTGTTGCGGATCGTCTATGTGCCGCAGTGCGCGCTCTCTCTTTTTCCTCCCTTACCGAGCCTTTCCAGGTCACTATCAGTATCGGTCTTGTCTCCCTTCCGCCTGGATGTTGCCAAGGGTATTCCGAACTGCTTGAACAAGCGGATGCAGCCCTGTATACGGCAAAAGGGAATGGCCGAGATCGGGTGGAATGCTGGCGAGGTCACTGAACCTCGCGGTGTTCGGTCAACCTTGATATTCGGCGGCTGCCTTTCGGCTCGAAAAGCGGCCTCTTTATCGATTCGGAAATAGGAGGGGATATGTATAAAGTGATTGGGATTTTGAAACGGCCTGAAGGCATGCATATTGAGGATTTTCGCCGCTGGTGGATAGAAGAGCACGCGCCTAAGGTGAAAAAATGGCGCGGCCTCAAACGTTACTGTATTAATCTGTCTACCACAGATGATCAGCGCTATGATGGCGCTGCCGAGGTCTGGTTTGAGAACAAAGAAGATATGGACGCAGTTTTTGGCACGTCCAAAGGCCAGACAGCTAGAAACAGTGCGACAAGCGGATCACAAGAGATTGTGATCTTACTGACTGAAGAGCATGTCATGGTAGATGGCTAGAAAAAAGAAGCAGACAGGGACAGCGTAGGGGCGGTTCACGAACCGCCCCTTTGTTTTTTGTCGATCCTACGCAGCACCTGCCCCGGCAAGTTGCCCGGATACTCGTCGTCCTGATACAGGACGTGGCCTGAGCCTTTCGACCCTGCTCAAGACCGGCCGGTCGAAGCCTGCCCTGAGCATTGCCGAAGGGGATGACTGTTATCCCAGGTCAATTTGAACGCCGGCATCCATGCCCATAGCGACGCGATAGCCGCCTTCTTGGGCCGCCTGAAATTTATCACACCAGGTTTGTACATTGTTTCGAATTTTCTGCTGCCGTTCCTCTGTTGTGGCGTACTCACGGACCATATCGAAAACAGGTTCGCCGTGAGCCTCTGCCTCACCGATGTGGGCATAGAAGAATTCAAGATCTGCCCGACTCAGTCCATATTTTTCCTTAAGGGAGCGAACCAAGCCCTCCATAGAACTATCGCTCCGAGTCTCTCCACCAATCGACATGGCGGCGAGGGTGACGAGGCCATACTCTCTCCTGCCAAGATCAATCACCCAGTCGACATACTCGACCGACTCCTGGGCAACAACCGGATGCAACACCTCTTGTTGTGTTGCACCCAGCGCTTTGGCCAGACGCATGGACAGCATCCAGTGGGCGTCGTCTCCCCGACCCATGATCGTTTCTTCATCGATCAAGTTCTCGACAATATGGCGCCGAATTTTTCGGTCTAACGGTCCCAGACCCGTATTCATGAAGATACCGCCAAATGCCCGGATATGCTGACCGGTGACATAATACAGATTGAGTGCCCATTTTTTGATCTGCCCACGGGATAGCTCCCCGGCTATCAGGCCCTGATAAAAACTCGGACCAAGCAGGGGCTTTGTGTCCTCGTGTTGGATGTAGCCGCGCAAATCAGTCAGAAATGTATCGACTGTTGGCATAACAACCTCTCCTTTTTCTTTCCCTATTTAACCTTTTGTTAGTACAGAGTGCAAGAGAAAGCTGTATACAAAGAACAGGATTCAAGATGAGCCATCTTATGGGATTGCAAGGCTGACAATAGTTGCGCCCCAGCTGCCGGCTTCCAGTGGCGCGTCGTGAAAGTCACGTACAAAAGGCAGACGTTTCAGTAGGGAGCGGATGCTCTCGCGTTGCACGCCTTTGCCCTTGCCGTGAATGAGTCGGACTTGAGTGAATCCGGCTTTACAGCATTCGAGTAAGTATTCCTCAACAACACTGCGGATCTCTTTCGGGGCAAAGGGGTGCAGGTCAATGACATCCTCAATAGGCACAACAATTGGCTCGGGAAAGGGATAGGCGGCGTCGATTTCTTCGGCTGAGAGGGGGAATATGTCTTTGTCTTTTTGGGGCATGGGTTGGCCTAGTTCCTTTCTTCATCCGTCCGAATCGCCATTGCAATAGACCAACGCACCTCTTCCTCTTTGAAAAACAGTGCCCCTCGTGTCTTCCGTGGCAGCCGGTCAGCAATCGTTACATAACGTTTTTGAGCGGTTGTGAATACCTCGCGGAGAATGCTGCGAGACTCAGGCGGCAGCTCGGTCAGATCGGTCAGCTCTGTATAGATGATGGTGAGAATATATTGGTGTTCGAGTAACGCTGTTGCCAGGCGTTCGACTAACTCAACGCTGCCTTGGCCTCTTTCCTCCTGTTCACCGGGTAGTGTCGCGATCGCCTGTTCTGCCCGGTCAATATAATACCAATATTGATCCGTAGCGATCTGTGCCGCAGCGGTATTTTGAGTGGTGAACATGGCTTCGGCTTCGGCCAATTTCTCTCCGGCAAAAGCGAGCGCGAGCTGGAACTTCTCCTGCGGCGTTGCAGCCAGCCAGAGCTGTCCTTCTTCATGCCAGGTATCGAGTTGGTACCAGGCGCTGTCCGGAGTACGACCCGGTTCGGGCAGCCACTCAACGTTGCCAAAGGCGCTCATGAAGCCATGGCCGGCAAAGGCTGGATACGCAGCAAGTACAACTAGCAGGCCGATAAGGCTGCTTCTCGTCTGAGGCTGTTTCATGAAGTCGTCTCACTATTATGTGACGCTAAAATCGACGGTACAATCGAATGAATGACCGTGTCAGTCGGGTCTGCATATTCAGCGACCTCAATCAGAAAATCGACCGCCAGATACTCTCCATTTGGAGCAAACTCCAGGAATACTTTATACACTCCAGGAGCGGGGAAAATGTGATGCAGGGGAACGTCTGGACCAAAGTATTCTTGCTTGGCGGGCCGCCGCATGAGTTGGACCATACGGCGTGCCATCTCGTTAGGTGACATCCTGTGGCCGCGCATGCCCTGCATCAAGGCGGCCATGTCCGAGGTGTAGGTATGCTGATGTCCGAAGTGTTGACCGTCTAAGCGCCAGGTCGCCATATGGACTTCAGTTCCGAGATAGAGGCCGAGGTTCGTCACTGCGACGCCGTCTTGTGTGGCGAGATGGCAGACGAGTTCCACCTCATATCCCGCGACTGGCGGGGAGGGCGAGGTCTGCAGAGAAACGCGATACGAGTCAAACTGCTGCTCTTGCCGAAAGTCTGGTGCGGCAGGCTGTGGTTCAGCTTCTCCTGTAACGGTGAGGGTAAAGCGCTTAATCCAGCTTCTATCTTTGTGGGTGAATTCATTGACAATAAAATACTGTCCGGCTTTTGGAAAAGTGTACGGAAAATGAAAACTGGCTGCCCGAAGATCGAGGCTGGTCAAGGAGGCGAAGTCTTCGTGATGGGTGTGGGCGAAGGTTGACAAATCCCGGCTTACGATAAAGGTGTGAAGGGCACGTTGATGCAGAATTTGTAAATCAGAAACCGGCTGCTGGGTCTTGGTATGAGTGATCTGAAAAAACAACCTCGTTTCTTGGCCGGCCAGCGGCTCGGAGGGGTTCAGATCCAAAGCAATCTGGTACGGTCCGCTGGGAGTGCCGATTAAAGGCGGAGCGGACTCGTTCAGACATCCCGGTGCGCTTCCAAGCAGGCACAGGAACAGCCACCACGGCCGTCTGGTCGAAAAGATGTCAAAACGGGCGACGCGCGTAGACTGTGCATGCCTCCTCATTGTCCTTCTCGTATAAAAAATGAAGCATTTGTCGATGCTTAGAGCAGCTAAGCGGGCATTGCTTTTCTGGAGCCGTTGTTCTATATCGAACAACAGCCGTGATGATAGGGGTCGCTTCTTATTGGGAAGTGCGAGCAGGCTTTTTTGCGGAGGGTGAATACACATGTCAGTAGATCCTCGGTTGATTCATTTGTATAGCTATTACCGTGATGCCGAGCTACGGGGCGCGACATTAATCCTCATGCTGACTATGCGAGTGGAAGATGCGGAATCACAGGTCAAACTCTCCCGGCATCTGGTCGATGAAACGCGCCACGTCTGGTTGTGGACGAAACGGATTACCGATCTGGGCCATGAACCGGTCCGTATAGCAGATGGCTACCAGACGCGCATTGGTAAGGCCGTCGGCATTCCACGCTCGCTGGTTGATCTCTATGCTTTAACTGTTGTGGTGGAAGAGCGTGCCCAGCGCCGGTATCTTGAACACTCGCGCCGCAGTGATGTAGACGCTGAAACGCTAGCGATCCTGAACGAAGTCACCAAAGACGAAAAATGGCATGTCGGCTGGATCACAGGCGAGCTGAAAGCGCTGGCCAGAGCGAATGGCGGTGAAGGGAAAATGCGAGAAACCCTGCGGCGCTACCGGGAAATTGACCGTCAAGTTGTGGCCGATCTCATTGCAAAAGAACGGGAAGCGTTTGGCTTTTCTTTTTCTGACGCGTCCGATGCCCGTGCCTAACTCCCCTCGTTGCTCGTGACCATGGCGGAAGGATCTGTTGGCGCAACGGCAGCAGCGCATACCATACCGGCCGTGGACTCCCGGCCTGAACCAGTCGCCACAACCCGCCCACGGCGTCGCCGCAAAAAAATTATTCGTCCCGCACGCGAGAAGAAGCATACCTTGGCGCGTATCGAGTACGTGCTGTTTTTGGGTATTTTCACCTTTTTTCGCCTGCTGCCGTTTCGTCTGGCTTTTCGGGTTGGCGAGGGTATAGGCCGGCTGCTGTATTATCTAGATCGGCCGCATCGTAAGGTTGGGCTGATGAATCTTGCGATCGCTTTTCCTGACAAAAGCAAAGCGGAGCATCTCCGCATACTGTACGGGAGCTTCCTGAATCTTGGCCGTTTACTGGCCGAGTTCTGTCATCTGCGTGGCCTGACTTCAGAGAATATTCGAGACCGGGTGGAGTTTGAAAATGAGGCCGAATGGCAACAGCTGGTTGACCAACTGGGTGGCAGCGGCGCGCTTATTCTGACCGGCCACTTTGGCAACTGGGAACTGCTCGCCCATGCCTCTGCGTGTTATGGCCTCCCCCTGCATATTATTCATCGTCGTTTACACAACGTTTTCATCGAAGAGGCGATTACTCAGGAGCGGGAGCGCTGTGGCACGAAGGTGATTAAGAAAACGACTGCCGGCCTTCAAGTCCTGCGTGCAATTAAGAAGAAGAGCATTGTTGTTGTGGCCGTAGACCAAAATGCCTCAGGCCGGATGGGCGTCTTTGTGCCGTTTTTTTCGCGCCTGGCCTCAACCTCGTCTGGCTTAGCTGGGTTGGCTTTGACGACCGGTGTGCCGGTCGTGCCGGTTTTTCTCATCCGTGAGCAGGGGTCATGGAAACATAAGATCGTCATCTTATCGTTGATCGAACCGGTCCGGACTGGTAACCAAGAGGAGGACCTGCGCGCAACCACCGCAAAATTCACAGCCGTATTTCAGCACATGGTGGAACTATATCCTGACCATTGGCTGTGGATTCATAAACGCTGGAAGCGCCGTCTGGACGGCGAAGCACCGATTTATACTTAGCCAGTTGCGGCCTAGCCCATTGTGACCTGGCCAGTGTGTATGGAGTAAGAACAGTGATGAAGAGTGTATCCGGGTTAAGCGCCTTTGATATTTTGATCACCGTGCTTGTGCTGGCCGTTTTATTACTCACGGCTAGACATCAGTTTGACGCCTACGAGGGCTCGTCTGCAAAACCCGCGGTTCAAGCAGAATCCGCACAGCCAACCTCCCCGCAGTAAGCATTCAGGCCTGAGGCTCTGAAAACTCAATCTGTTGCAGCTCGACCTGAGACGCGGCCAGAAGCTCGCGCAGGGTATGAAGTTTATACGCCTTCTCGTAAAAAATGCGCCGGATGCCGGTATTAATCAGGACTTTCAGGCAGTGTATGCATGGTGTATGAGTGACATAAATATCCGCCCCACTGATATTCGTGCCATTTTTTGCGGCCTGGGCAATGGCGTTAATTTCGGCGTGGATGGTCCGATAGCAGTTTTCTTCTATCTCCCCTGTCGGAGTTTTTGATTCATAGACCAGACAGCCGACTTCGGTACAATGCGGTAGGCCGGCTGGGGCACCGTTATAGCCCGTTGTCAGGATGTTGCGCTCGCGCACGATAACGGCGCCGACTTTGGCCCGCGCACAGGTCGAGCGCTCGGCAACCTGGCGTGTAATCGTCAGAAAGTATTGATCCCAGCTCAGCCGCTGTGTCATGGCTGATACACAAAAGTCCACGCCGAGATCGGAGCGGATTTGGGCGAAGCTGGTGTGGCCTGGTACACGACTGGTGTAAGCTTTCCTTCAGGAAACGCGGCCCCTTCCGACATCGTGATCGGGACTGGAATAAAGGTCAGGAGAAAGAGTCCGATCGTACACCAGCCATAGATGGTACGATTGCGATCAAGCGGGGAGAGGCGATCGAGCGTGGGTGGATGGTCTATGCCGAGCAGCGCTAAGAGTACGACCCACACAAACCAACCCAGCCAGCCTTGGAACCCGAGCGCAAGAATGACGACCAGAAAGGTGCGTGCAATCCAACGATGCGCCGAACCAAACAGCGAGTAGACCACATGCCCCCCGTCAAGCTGGCCAACGGGCAGCAGATTGAGAAAGGTCACGAATAAGCCGAACCAACCAGCCAGGGCGATAGGGTGGAGGATGACACTGACATCGTGTGCAGAAACGCCGAGCACGAGAGAAGTCAGCGCCGAGAACAAGAAGGAGGCGCCTAAAATAATCCCGCCGGCAAAGGGATCGAGCGGCCGGACCTCGGACAGCGCCAGGCCGATGATAACGGCTGGAATGGCGAGCAGGATGCCCGCCCAGGGCCCTGCCGCGCCTACGTCGAAAAGCGCGCGTCGGTTTCTCGGTGGCGATTTCATCCGAATGAATGCCCCAAACGTACCGACAAAGAACGGCGGTCCGGGAATAAAATACGGCAGGCTCGCCCGGACTCCGTGGACCCGAGCCATCAGGTAATGCCCCATCTCATGAAACAGCAGAATGAGCATCAACGTGGCCGCAAAAGGAAAGCCCAACAGGAGAGAAGACGGATCGGTGAAGGGATTAACCCCTTGCTGAAAAGTACCGGCCATAGCGGTGGTCAAGAGCGTGGCCCCAAAAAGGACAATATGAATGAGCGGGATTTTCCGTTTTGGTACGGCCGGGGAAGACGGAATGGGCGGTGAAACAAACGGCTGAAGCGGCCGCTCGGGGAGTGGTTGTGTCATGAAAGTTCCGGCTAGACGATAGTCATTTCCACACAGCAGCCCGGTTCGATCTTGAAAGCACGCGCGGCAGAGCCGTTCCGTATCGCAATCTCTACCTGCTGCCAACTATTGACCACTGCGACTGCTTCTCCTTCAGCAACGGCGGCGTAGGTCGTTGCAAGTCGACCGATTCGTTGAGCGTTGATGCTAACCCAAAGCTGTTGGGTTGAAAAGAGACGGAGATCTGCTGGAGTTATATTGGTGATGGCGTTCCCAAAGTGATCGATGTACAGCACGCTGCCGGTGATGCGTTCTGGGGTATGGACCGGAACAGGCAGGCTGAGGCGCTCAAGGCTGGAGAGCCGAGGACCCAGCTGTGTTGGCTCGACTCCCTGGGCGAGATGCGCAGCAACCGGAGCGAAAACATCCCGACCCTGAAAGGTCGGACTGGGGCAGTCGAGAAAATACGCGGCATTCGTCACATGAGTAATGCGTTGTACGCTTGCAGCCGGAGCAGCCAGACTGAGCAGGCCATTATCAGGTCCGACAAAAATGCCGTGTTCAGTTTCAACAACGATGCTTTTGCGGTCGCTGCCTACGCCTGGATCAACCACGGCTATATGAATGGTAGTGGGCGGGAAAAAACGCACCGCGCTGCGCAAAATGAGAGCACCGGCCAGAACGTTCTGGGCAGGAATTTCGTGTGACAGGTCCACATACTGGACCGCAGGAGTAATGCTCAGCATGACGCCTTTCATGATGCCAACGAAAGCGTCCTGTGAGCCGAAGTCGGTCAGGAGCGTGATAATGGGCGCATTGTCAGGCATCACAGTATCCGCAGGAGCATGCCTCTCTCAGCCTAACTATATCCCAGCTTATACGTCAGCATGCCCTTGGCAATGCGCTCGCCAGCTGCAGAGGTGACGTCAACCTCAACAAAGACCAAGCTGTGGCCACGCCGGATGACGCGCGCTTCTGCCGTAAGATCGACTGCGTGTGCGGCCGATAAATAGCTGATAGACAGATCTGCGGTCGCTCCACGTGTCGCACTCGAATCGGCATTCGACCAGGCTGCGGTGACACCCGCAGTATCAATCAGGGTGGAAATGGCACCGCCATGGACGACGTCTCCGACTGTGCGTAGCTCGGGTTTGAAGGGCAGGCGCATCCGGCAGAACTCCGGCTCAACAACATCTAAGTGCAGGCCCAATAGTTCATGGAATGGATCGGATGGGGGCTGAAGATCGGTCAATGGCTGCTCCCTCTCTTACGCTCTTATCCGGTTTCCATATCAAGCAGGGCCCGTTTCATGTCCAACCCGCCACCAAAGCCACGCAGCGAGCCGTTGCTGCCGACTGCACGATGGCAAGGAATGATGAGCGGCACGGGATTCAGGGCGCAGGCTGCACCCGCAGCCCGAAATGCACGTGGACGGCCCGCGTCTGCGGCAAGCTGCGTATACGTATGAGTCTGTCCATATGGAATACGACGCAGTAAGGCCCAGACCTCCTGAAAAAAAGTGCTGCCGTCAACATCCAGCGGCAGCGTCCAGGTACGACGAGTCCCAGCAAAATATTCTGTGAGTTCTTGCCGGGCTTGGGCAAGAAGCGGCGTGCCGATTTTCGGATTGATCGGCCGGCTGGCACACCAGGCGCGAAAGCGCTGCTGTTCGTGAGTCGGCGGCAGGGCCAGGCGACAGATCCCGCGCTCGGTTGCGGCAAGACTCAGCGGACCGAACCGGGTTTTCAATGAAACGATGCCAACAGGAGAAGACGCACGGTCGGCTAGAGCTTGTTTCTGGTGTGTCTTCACAGTGCGGTCGTCTCCGTCTGGGCATCTATAGCGTATGGCAGGTGAATCGGCTGATTCAATCGCGGCCCAGATTTCTCCTGGGGTGCAGGCTCGGAGCCGAGGTCCGGCTTTTCAGGACCTTCGTAGGGAAAGAATGTGACCGCAATGACAATATACAGGACGCACCAAAATGCTATGAGAGGCGTACGGGCGGGCAATTGCCGTTTCGTTATGAGCGACATGATTCCACCTCGGACCGGCCGAGGGGGAGAGGCGGAAGCCGGTTGGTCTGAGAAGGTCAGCGGGCCGAGATCCACATCTTTGTCGCCTTGGACTTTGCGTAGTAAAAAGACCAGCGGTGCGGCAATAGCAAATGCTAGCAGTGCTGGATAGATCGCAAACGAGGCGGGGGTATACGTTATCCCTGCATCAATATACGGCTTGAGCCGTAGCCCGGATACGACTGCGGCAGCTAAGATTGATCCGGCGGTGATGAGCATACCCCGTAATTCATTATTCATATGTGCTAAAAAGACAACCCAATAGGCAAGAAGTCAAGGTGGAGTATCTGTGTGATGGCAGTAAAAGCCTCCCCAGGTCTTTCTAAAGGTCTTCCAGAGATCTTGGCAACGTCTTCCTTATATCTTGCTAAGGTCCTGGCTGGCAGTCTGTTTTCTGGATAGGCTGGAAGCCGGCACAGCCCGAAATACGTTTGCATACGAGTAGGGACCGTGAAAATTTCAACCGTTGACTTTGCTGGTGCAGCCATGCAGCCGGGGACCTATCCCCAACTCCCCTATCCTGAGATCGCTTTTTCCGGACGCTCGAACGTGGGGAAGTCGTCGCTGATTAATCGGCTGCTCAACCAAAAGATCGCGCGGACGAGTAATACGCCCGGCCGCACCCGACAGCTTAACTTTTTTACGATCAATAATGCCCTGACGTTTGTCGATCTGCCCGGCTACGGCTATGCCAAGGTGGCGAAGTCGGAACGCAAGGGCTGGCAACGTCTTATCGAAGACTATCTGGTTCATGCGCCCAATTTGTGCGGCGTCGTCATTATTATTGATATCCGGCGCGGGCCGGAAGAGGAAGAAGAGGCGCTGTGTGAATTCCTGGCGCATCACAACCGGCCCTTTCTCTTAGTGGCGACCAAATGCGACAAGCTGAAACGCAATCAGCGCGAAAAGCAGCGCAAGATACTTGCGGCGCGGATCGGTGACGAGCCGCTGCTCCTTTTTTCTGCTCAAAACGGCAACGGAAAAGCCGAGCTGTGGCAGGCGTTGCGAGCATTGACGGCCGGACATCCTGGGGCTCAAGCCGGTATTGGAATCTCAGATGGCTAGAGTTTCCGTTATTATTCCGACCTATAATCGGCGCGACTTTGTGCGCGAGGCCATAGCGTCCGTGTACGCCCAGACGTATCGAGACTTTGAACTGATTATTGTTGACGACGGGTCGACGGACGGCACGGCGCGGGTTGTCGAAGATTTTAAGCAAGAACGGGCGGATCCCATACAGTATATTTTTCGAACCAATCAAGGCGTGTCGGCGGCACGCAACCACGGCGTCGTTCGGAGTAGCGGGCAGCTGCTCGCCTTTCTGGACTCTGACGACGTGTGGCAGCCGGAAAAACTCGCCGCTCAGATCGCTTTTTTTCATGCCAGGCCTGCAGCCCAAATATGTCAGACACAAGAAGTATGGCTTCGCCGTGGGCTACGGGTCAACCCTCGGAATAAGCATCGTAAGTCCGGTGGCGATATTTTTTTGCGCAGTTTGGAGCTGTGTCTGGTCAGCCCTTCGGCGGTTATGATGCAGCGGACCCTATTTGAGCGCATGGGCGGCTTTGATGAACAGCTGCCGGCATGTGAAGATTATGACCTGTGGCTGCGTATTGCCGCGCGTCTTCCTGTCGATTTGATAGCCCTTCCTTTAGTCATAAAACGGGGCGGGCATGCGGATCAGCTGTCGCACCAATTTTGGGGCATGGACCGCTTTCGTGTCATTGCGCTGCGGAAACTGCTCGATTCGGGAATGCTGTCTCAGCCGCAGCGTCTCGCCACAACACGCATGCTGCATAAGAAGTGTCGTATCTTAGCGCAGGGTGCAATAAAACGTGGGAAGTCGGCAGAGCCGTATCTCAGCCTGCCTGCACTGTATCCTTTTGAGGATACGCATCCGCTTGAGGCTGCACAGGAATCATATGTCCAGGCTGAATGAACTCCGTGACCAACTTGCTGCCTATGCCCAGCGTAAACACCTGAGCCCGGCTATATGTGACCGCTGGCAGGCTTGGCAGGCGGAAGATCAGGCCGCGTTGTTGGCCTACGCCGAGGAGCTACAACTTGGTGAGAACCAACTCAAAGATTTTCTTGACTGGCTGGAGGAGATAGCGCTGCGAGATGAAACAGCTATTCAGGCCGTCCTCGGACAGATTGAAATTCGCAGCGCTTTGGCCAGCCCGGGTTCACGCCATGACAAGCTGAAAGCAGTCAAGACGGCATTACGAAAAATGCGTTACCCGCGCCTCACACAATTAGAAGCATCCGCACGAGCTGCAGTGCAAGCCCTCGACTTGGGCCGGAGCGTGCAGATATCATTCCCGCCTGCATTCGAAGGCGACGAGATTACCGTGACATTTCGCGCGAGGAATACATCAGAACTCCAGGAACGGCTCTCGCGGCTCCAGCAACGAGTTGACGACGGTGGCTTCCAGCATATGTTTGACGTTCTGGATGAGGTGTAACCCCAGGGGGTGTAACACCCGAGGGGTGTAGCATTTATGACTATATATCAACCCACTGAAATTTTGATCGAACGCGGTGAGGAAAAGACTCCGGTCGTACAACGCGCCCTGGCCAAGCTGCCTCAGACTCCGGTCCGCATTGTCGAAAAGGATTGGGAACGGGTAGGGGCGCAGACCGAGAGGCAGGCCGAGGATAAGGATGCCTTTGGTGCAGGCAAACGTCGGCTGTTCTTCACCCGTCAACGTTCGCGCTTCCTCGAACACTGCCCGGCTGGTACGCCTGGACTGGTATGCTGCAA
Organism: Binatia bacterium; assembly: GCA_963666315.2. GTDB lineage: Bacteria > Desulfobacterota > Binatia > Bin18 > Bin18 > Bin18. The sequence goes on along the minus strand of CAXXHG010000018.1, from coordinate 14,368 downwards.
TTATCTCGTAGTCAGTCTGATCTCAAACTGTCCAATGGACTGTAGCTATTGTTTCTTGCAAGAATATCTGGCCAATAATCCGGTCCTCAAAGTCTTTACCAATGTTGACGACCTGTTGGCTGAGATAGCTCAGGTGGTGGATCGCCAGCCGTGGCGCCAGTTCCGGATCGGGACTGGTGAGCTGTCGGACAGTTTAGCCCTTGATCATCTGCTCGGTTTCTGCAGCGATTTAGTGCCGTTCTTTGCCTCTAGAAACAATGTGCTGTTAGAACTCAAGACCAAAAGTGACTGCATCGATAATTTGCTCAGCCTCGACCCTCAGGGGCGAGTCGTGGTGTCTTGGACCCTCACCCCGGCGGTTATAGCCGATGCCGAAGAGCACGGCACAGCCTCGTTCACCGAGCGGCTGCAGGCTGCCCAGCGCGTTCAGCAGACTGGGTATAAAGTCGGCTTTCATTTTGATCCGCTCATTGAGTATCCCGAGTGGGAGACCGGCTACCAGCAGACCTTCGAGCGGGTCTTTACGACTATTGACCCACGGCGCGTGGCCTGGGTCAGCCTAGGCAGTTTGCGGCTGACTCCGACCTTACGGAAAATCATGCGCCAGCGCTTTCCCCGTACGCGGCTGTTGTGCGGCGAAGAGGTATTATGCGCTGACGGGAAATGGCGGACCTTCCAAGCCTTGCGGGTCAAGATGTACCGAACCCTGACCGCCTGGTTGAACGAACTTGCTCCCCACGTGCCGGTGTATATGTGTATGGAGACGGCCCCGGTGTGGCGAAAAGTGTTTGGCCGGAGCCCGATGTGCGACAAAGACATCGCCCGGTCACTGACTGCACCGAATCTCGGCCAGCAAATTGCAGCACCGTAGTGTGTGGGCTGCCTCCCCTGCACCACGTCAAAGATTTCATGCGCCGTAAAATCCTTGACGCCGCGTCCCCTTTTTTTATCCTACTGCACTCCGGCTCAGAGACGGGCTGACGGCCGACCGAGGAAGAAAAGACGGGTTGAAACACGGGACGGAATGCAAGACACTCAGATCAAAGAAGAACTGATGAACATGGGTGAATGGATACAGGCTGGGGTCGGGATCGGGCAGCTGCTCATAACCGGGGGCCTGCTCTGGATCACCTACAACGCTGTCCAGCAGATGCGGAGAGCATCAACGCAGCGAGACCGCCAACTCGATGATCAACACACGGCACTGATGGAACTCTTGAAACGGTCAGAGCCGTAACGAAAAACGCCTCTCGGACTCACGAGAGGCGCTCAAAACACCCGACAAGACAAACCAGCGCGGCTTTGCCATGCCGTTCCTACGGAATGAGGCCGGGGCAAGAGGCCGTTCCCCGTGAGCGTCGCCGCCAGCACGCGCGCGTGGCCGCCGCTCCCTGAATGGTACGGCGCACCCGTCGAATCCTTGGCTAAAAGCTCAAGAAGAGACCCTAGCCAAAGTGTGGGATAACGACGAGGACGCCGAGTATGATAACGTACAATCCGGGTGATGTCGTTCTCGTTCAATTTCCCTTTACTGACCAAACGACCTCCAAAAAACGCCCCGCCTTAGTGTTGTGTCGGCGGCCTACTCTGCCCGTGCCGCTGACCAAGTTTTACTGGCGTTAACGAGTCAGAGACAACCAGAGCCTGAGCTTGCCGAGTGGCAAGGCGCAGGTTTGGTCAAACCGACGTGGTTGAAACCTGTGGTGGTGACGATTACGGAGGGTCTTCTTATCCGCCAACTGGGCACGCTTCAGGCAGAAGATTATCCTGGCGCAATCTATGCGCTTTCTCTAGCCATTGACTCAGCGGTTTTTCTTCGAGCCCGACAGCTAGAGAATGGAGATGAATAGTTCGTCGAGATGCTAGGTATCTCCCGGTCGTCTGCGGCGATGGCGGAGCTTCTTGGCGGACGTCTGGCCGAAGATGAAGTTCGAGCAAGTGCTCATCCACAGTAATCGAGATCGTTTTCATATTCATGCGGAGTAGACGGTCCTTGGCAGTCAAACGTGAAAGCGGAACATCAACCCTGCGCACCAATGAGAGATGGAGCGAGATGTCAGGTTACGCTACGCTCACCTGACCCACGGTCTGAGTGGACACGCTACTACCGGCTAATCGTCAAAGCCCAGCGCGAAGAGCATGGCCTCCTTGACGCGTTGGAGTGTTTCAGTAGAAACCGTCCCGACAAAACGTCTAAGTTGCGATTTTGGAACGGTGACCAGATGATGGAGATTGATGGCTGATTGATTCTTCAGGCCAGATTCAGGACCGATGACGACTTCATTCGGTACGCCCCGAATCCTACTGGTGAGGGGCGCAACCGTGACCGTATGCAGTACAGGAATAATCTCTTGGCAGTCAGGATAAGAACAGGGCGTTGTTTGTCAGGGCTATCAAAACGGAAATTCCAAATCTCACCCCGCTTCACATTTTCTCCCACTGTTGAGCATGCAGGAAGGGCTCAAACTCATCCGGTTGGATAGGCTGTTTGCGATAGCCCTGGCGGTCCTGTTTCATCAGTGCTTTGATCCGCTGCTGTTTGAGCCACTGGCGGGCGGCTTCACTGAACAATTCCGCGCGCTTTTGGTGTCTGGCCTGGGCAAGGGTATCGACCTGTTCGAGCAAGTGCTCGTCCACAGCAATAGAGATCGTTTTCATATTCATGAGGAGTAAACCGCCCTGCTGAAAGAGTCAAGCATGAAAGCGGAACATCAACCCTGCGCCCCAAAAGAGAGATGGAGCGGGGTGTCAGGTTACGCTACTCTCACCTGACCTACGGTCTGAGCACTGTTTGGCCGTTTACGGTCGGGTGGGGGGCCGCAGTCTCACGAAACCGAAACCCACCCCGGGGCTATGCGCCACCCCTCCGTGGGAGGGACACAAAGTACTAGAATAGGTCTCATGAGATTTGTATACAATCATGGATCGTGCTTAGGAGTGCGCGGCATACCGTACAAGAGCAATTGACAGCCTATGAGCGGCTCTGGTAGCAGTCAGGGAACTTTTTCACGGGGAGGCAGTATGGCTATTGATGGACGCGAATTACGGAATGCGATGGGGCTGTTTGCGACAGGGGTAAGCATCATTACTACTAAGGACGCCTCTGGGAAGCCGTTCGGCCTGACCGCAAACGCTTTTAGCTCGCTGTCTCTCGATCCGCCGATGCTCTTAATCTGTGTTGATAAAGGGCTAGATTGTTACGCCTGTTTTGATGAGTCTGAGGTGTTTGGGGTGAACTTCTTGAGCTTGGACCAAGAGGAACTCTCCACCCGTTTCGCGACCAAGGGCATTGAGAAGTTTGAAGGCCTATCCTACAGCGTCGGCGAACTGGGCGTCGCCCTACTGGATGGAGCCTTGGCGCACTTCGAATGTACGGTCGCCCATGCCTACGAGGGCGGCGATCACACCATCTATGTTGGCGAGGTTCAGAGGTTGGTGATCCTGGAGGGTGATCCGTTGCTCTTTTTTCAGGGTAAATATCGTTCCCTGGCACCCCAATAGCTCTCCTGCGTGCGTCTACAAGATTTCTTTTGACTGCACGTTTCCCGCTGTGTCGAGGTCGTACACAACCGGCACTCCGGTGCCGAGTTCGAGACTGAGTACTTCTGCTCGGCTTAACTGGTCAAGGTGCATAATAATTGAGCGCAGGCTATTGCCATGCGCAGCAACTAGGACGTTCTGTCCCGCCTGTATGGTAGGCAGAATTTTGTCTTTAAGGTAGGGCAGGGTGCGGGCCGCCGTATTCTCCAGGCTCTCGCCGCCTGGGGGAGGCACATCATAACTACGCCGCCAGAGCCGCACCTGTTCGTCACCAAACTTCTTGGCAGTCTCGGCTTTATTCAAGCCTTGCAGATCTCCGTAGTGTCGCTCGTTGAGCGCCTGGTCTTGTTTGACCGGAAGATCCGATTGCCCCAGTACGTCTAAGGCCAGCTCCAGCGTCCGTATAGCGCGCTGCAGGACCGAGGTGAACGTGGTATCAAACTGCAGCTGTGCGGCTTTCATCTTTTCTCCGGCTTGGCGTGCCTCCTCTTCCCCCTTGTGTGTTAAGGGAACGTCGACCCAACCGGTAAAGCGGTTCTCCAGGTTCCATTGTGATTGACCGTGACGAAGGAGTACGAGGTGAGGCATCTATCTTGCCCGCTTGCTCGAATAATCAGCCCGTGTTCAGTCTGAACGCCCGCCATACCAGGCAGGCCGCGCTTGAGCAAGCGGGGTAAGTGGGGCAGCTAGGCGGTGAGCCGGCGTACGACGAGTTCAACAAAATAAACCATCATAGCCAACGGCATGAGAAAGGGCAGCAGCGGGCTGTGTGCGGGTTGTCCCAGCGGAGTGGTCAGGCTGGTCAGACCCGGACTAAGACTGCCGCCCGTGGCTGTGGCCAGTGTTTCCAAGAGTACAAGATTGGGTTGAGGCTGAGGCGCTTCGCGTGGTCGAAGCGCAGGCAGGCTATACCCCAACGGACCGAGATGTTGACCCGAGGCCAGGGCCACGTCAAGGGTGTAGTCTCCGGGTATAGTGGTGGCATACGCGCCCTGATAATGTCCGGGCGCCAGACGTTCTAAGGCGAACGTTGTTGCCGCCTCGCTCGGGGCCGTAATGGTCACCGTGGTTGGCCCGTCAGGTTCCCGCGCGCCATAGAAAAAGACCTCTACCAGTATGCCGGCGTCATCATGGCCCACTTCTACCGAGAAGGGAGGTGCTTCCTTTTTGTCTGGCGGAAAACTCCAGCGTACGGTTTGGTTCCAGAATTGACTATATCGATCCCAACGGATCCACGGGGCGGACCAGCGGCCGTTTGCATCCGAGGTAAAGGCTATCGCTTTGCCTCGGCCATAGGACCAGGATGCTAAGAGGGGCGGGCGTTTCTCCTCATCGCGGAGCGACACATCAACTCGTGCGCCCTTTTTCAGTTTGGTTTCGACATAGCCTTTGACCGCGGGCAGCCGGTGCGTGGCTAAGTCTTTGAGCAGGGGCGAGCTGCGGTTCGGAATGGGCGTGAGTTGGCGCTCAACCATGGTCTTCTCTTCGGGCTTATCTGATACTGCATCCAGGAAGAGATCGGGCAGCGTTGTGGGGTCGGTCGTATGATGAAATACTCCGCCACCATAGTCGGCCAAACGAGATAACAGACGCAGATTCGGCTGCCTGCCAACGGCAATCGTCGAGAGCGTAATTTTTAGTTCGTTGCGCATGACCGAGATCAGGTCCAGATACTCACCGCCACTCCCCCCGGTCTCACCATCGGTCAGTACCACAATATGCTTGCGGGTTGCATACTGGTGTTCTAGCTGACGCTTGGCTTCCTGTAGGGCAGGCAGCAAGAGCGTCCCCCCGGATGGTTTCAGGCGGCCGATGCGGTCATCCAGCTGGTGGCGCGTCTTGCCTAAGTAATCCAACGGGGCAACCACAAATGGGGTTTTGTCAAATCCGATCACCCCAAACAGGTCCGTGTCTTTCAGGTTGCGGGCGACGGCCCGAGCCCCTGCCTGGGCGTATAAGAGCTTGTGCTGCTTACGCATACTGCCGGACTTATCGATGATGAGCAGCATAGCGGTCCGCTTGTCTTCTTTTTGCGGCGGGACCAAATGTACGGGTAAGATTTTTTCAATCAGCGTGCCAGCATAGCGTCCGAGTCCCAGGCTATTTTCTCCACCGATCATAAGGAATCCCCCGCCGTTTTTGACATACGGGTCCAAACTTCGGATCAAGGCCGGGGGTAAGAGGTCTTTGGCCACATTGTTCAGAATCACTGCGGCAAAAGCGTCCGGCGCAGGCAGAGCGGACGGCGTTGTACCGAGCGCCAGCGCTGTCACGTTGAGGCCATGACTGATCAGCGCTTTTTTCAAGTATCGATTATCTCGGCTTGTGGCACTCAGCAGCAAGACTTTTTCTGTTGGCGCGACCTGCACCCAGGCGGTTGCCTGATTGTCGTGCAGGACAGCATCGACGGCGTCTGGGTCCGGGGTGAACGTCGCATGGAGTGGGACGAGCCCGGTGTTTGATAGACGTAACGAGTGCGTAAACAGCGAGGTGCCGGGCCGAAGCTCGACTGAGTGCTGCCATACAATCGTGTCGTGCTCACGCACAATCAGCTCGCCGTGAGCAGGTTTGGTAGCGGTGTTTTCAAGTGCAACAGCGATCTCAATCGATTCCCCGCCTGAGGTGGACTGTGGAGCGCCCAGACGACGCAGCGCAATATTGGCCGGATGTTCTTCCGACGGAGGCGGGAGCGGGTAGAGACGCAGGTTCTGCGCGGCTAGGGCCGGCAGGAGAGTTGTTGCCGTACCGTGCGTTTCCCAGCCGTCGCTGAATATATACACGTGCCGGGGCTGCGTCTCTTCCGAGAGCTGCACGAGCTGGCCCAGGACGGACTCAATATTAGTTTCTTCGGTCCGCAGCGCCACGGGGGGACTGCTCAAAATCGGTTGTGCGTCTTGCCACGAGAGCCGTTTGGTATTGCCGGCAAAGGCCAGTACCGGGGTCTCCGGAGTAGGATTGAGCTGGTGCGTAATGGTCTGCTGCATCCACTGCCGTTGGGCGGGAGTCAGGCTCTGAGAAAGATCCAATACCAGCACGGGCGGAGTTGGTTGGCGTGGGCCGAATGTATATGGTCCGGCAGCTGTCAGTATGATCAGGGCGAGGAAGAGACCACGCAGGACCAGGCTCTCAACCGATGGGCGCTGTCGGAAGGCAAAGTATTGCCATACCAGAATAAGGGGAATGATCCCCAGCCCATATAAAAAGATCGGCCGGCTCCAGGCAAATGGAGGCAAGAGATCGGTGAGAAAAGCAAGACTGTCCATCAGCGTAACACTCAGCTTGAGGGCACAGCCTCAACAGCCCGCGCGGCAAACCACCACTCCAGGCCGCACAAACCGAGCACTGCCAGCAGCAGCCAGGGCCACAGGGGTTGATCCACTGTCCGCGCAGCGGTCTCCGAAGGCACACCAAACGTTTCGGATGCCTCCTGTGGCAAAGACAGCGGCTTCCCTAAGCGGGCCTCTTCTGGGCTAAACAGATTGACGGCAACACGACGTTCCACACCATTTTCACGAAAAGTATAGACTCCCTGTTGGTTCAGCGGTCCGGCACTTTTGAGCAGCTGAAAGGTGGTTTGGTGTGGAAACCGAATCTGGAGTGTTGAGCCGGGTGCCCCGTTCGCTCCGTTTGACTTGGGCTGGGGGGCGACGACATCGCCGGTTGTATAATGTCCCTGCCGGCCGGCCGGGTTCGCAAGCCAGCCCAGAATATTCAAGGTGAGAATGGAAACCGGCAGGTTTTTTTGTCCAAGATACGGCAGAATGTCGAATCCCGTGGCGACGTAGCGATAGCCGGCCCGTTCTCCGGCCAGCACCAGCGGGCCGGCTGTACTGTGGATAATGGCCGGACACCACACCGCAGGCTGGAGGGCTTGAGCATAGACCGGGCGTAAGAGGGAGAAGGTCAGGTAGGCGGTGAGTGGATGGCCGAGTGACCAGTTTGTGATCCGAGGTTGCGTAGCGGCCTGTCCAAGCGAGAAAAGCCGGTTGCCTTCCGGAGGTAGGAGGAAGGCCGCCGGCGTCGGTGGTAAGACCTCAGGTGCGGTGAGATGAAAAAGGATGAATCCGAACTGGGACACCTGCTCGGGGTCGTAGGCCTGAGGCGTCTGGAGTGTCAGTTTGAGGTTCGGAATATGTCGTAAGCTTTGCCCGATTTCAGGCGTTGGCGTGACGAGCAGGACCTGCACGTCTGTGAGCGTTGGGAGTACGGCATAGGCTGTATTATCCAGGTCTAGCCCATCCTCTTTGGGATCAATAAGAATCCGGGCGCGATAGGTGTGTGTGACTGGAAGATGGGAAAAAGAGAAGGTCTGCTGTGCAGTCTGAGTGGCCTGCTGGGCCATGAGGCGTTGGTTGGTCAGGCTGTCTTCGATAACGACCTGCCAGGCGGCCTGTGTTTCTTCCGCATAGACACGTACCGTTGCCTGGATCTCATCCGGGTAGAACGGGCTGCGGTACAGGCGAAAGTCGGTAATGGCGAGATTGGGGCGGGGAGTGCCGAGTGTCACCACGCGCAGAGTCTGAGAGTCTATTTTAAAGTCACCACGTTGCTGAGAGTCACTACGTTGGGGCAGGGACCGGTCGGTAAAGAAAAAAACACGATCAAATCCATGCTCATTGAGGAGTTGGTTGAAAAAGGTAGACAGGGCCGTATCGCTTGGGTCAGGTGCGTCGCTCACGGATAACTGCTGCAAAATGTTTGGGATGTTTGGCATGTCGGACAAGGGCAGTGTTGATTCGGCGGGCGTGGTTCCCAACCCGTTGGGAACCAGCGGGTTGGTGGTAAACACGCTGACCAGACTTTCCGCAGAGACAGAGGAAAGCTCTTGAGCCAGCCGTGTTTTCGCCATGTCAAAAAGGGTGCGCGCTTCTGAATCAGTACGCGTTTGCATACTCGCCGATGTATCCATAACAATTGCTATCTTTTGCGTTGCGTCTTGTTGAAGGGTCGGCCGGGCGGCAATGCCAACCAGCAGCAGCAGGATCAACAACTGCAGGAAAAATAACGGTGTAAGCCGGAGTCTGCCCCACAGCCGTCGTCGGGCGGGCGCAGATATGTCTTGGTACAGAAACAGGGCCGACACGACCAACTGTGTATGCCGCTGCTGGAGCAGATAGGGCAGAAAGAGCAACGGCAGGGCCAATAGCAGAGAAAATACAGCTGGCGAAAGAAAGGTAAATTCCATGTAGTCCTAGAGGGTTCCCTCAACGAGGGTTACTTCAACAGCCCCAATGCTGGAAGCTCGTTCAGAATAAAGTCTGGCAGGTCTTGGTGCGTTACAAAACGCGCATAATGGACGCCGGCCTGATGACACGAACTCTGTAATTCTCGACTATGCCGATCCAAGCGTTGCATATAGGTCTGTTTCGCCCCGGCGTCAAAATATACCAGCGTTTCTTCTCCATTTTCACTATCAACCATTCGAGCACCGGCTGGGAATAGGGGCGGGTCTAGCTCTTCGTGCCCGAGGACCTGAATCAGTGCGATATCAGAATTCATACCGCGCAACAGACTCAGTGTTGCGCGTAACACCGACAGCGGAAATAAAAAATCAGAGATCCAAATCGCTTTGCCCGGACGATGAGCCGTTTGCAGTTGCTGGGCAAACGTTTGCACAACATCGACCCGGCCTGCCGGGCTGTGTGTGCTGAGGAAATCCGCCAGGGCGAAGATCCGCTGGCGGCCTCGAAAGAACGGGGTTGTCGATTGTGCCGCTTGTGTGGATCTCCCTCCCAAAACGGACAACTTCACTGCGTCGTTTCCGGCCAGTACAACGTGGGCGAGCGATAAAATAATGTCCCGCGCCGCCTCGTGTTTGTGGTCCTGAGTCGGATAAGCCATGGAGGCGCTCAAGTCGAGAAAGAGCGACGTATAGAGTTCCTCTTCCTGTTGAAACTGCTTGATATACAGGCGATCCGTGCGACCGTACAGATTCCAGTCAATATAGCGCAGATCGTCACCTGGGGCATAGCGCCGGTAGTCGGCAAACTCGAGCCCGGCGCCACGTCGAAGCGAGAGATGGCCTCCAGGCCGATTGCCGAGGAAGCGGCGTCTGGTCCGGATACGCAATGTCTCCAGACGAGCCAGAAACTGGGATGTGAATAATGACGGTAACACACTCTTATCCTATTATTTTTACTAACATGAAGAGAGACAAAGAAAAGTGCCTGCCGGTAAGAAGACACACAAAATATTTTTTGGGATTTGGTGCAGTGGTATTTTTTGCCGACTTTTGATTGACATGCTCTACGATTCTCATAAATAGCTATTTTTATTCAACTATTTGCATTTCTCGTAAAAGCTATGATGTTATGGTGTCACATTTTTACCAGAATCTATTTTGATATGATACACAGGCCGAGGACGTATATTGTCAAGAATAAATCCGGGATGTAGGGCTCTATATCTCAAGTAATAGTTGAGGTGATTTGGGCTGGCATGAGGGTTGCGGAGGCTGAGGCCACCCTCTGCTCACTTCTGCCTGTGCCGATTATCTTGTCAACTTGTTCTCTTGTCATATTGGGCCTTCCAAGTAGGGGAGTTCGTTTGCACAGGAAAGGAATCCCCGCCTATGTCCTATACTCAGCTGGTTGGTACGAGCCCAGCCCTGCAACAAGTCCAACGTCTCATTGATAAACTCGCCCCCTGTGACACGACCGTCTTGGTCTCGGGCGAGAGTGGCACGGGTAAAGAACTCGTGGCCCGTGCGCTACATACCCGTAGCCCGCGTGCCGCCCAGCCCTTTGTGCCCATCAACTGTGCGGCACTCTCGGAGGAGTTACTAGAGAGTGAGCTTTTTGGACATGTGAAAGGTGCGTTTACCGGGGCCATCCAATCGCGTTCGGGCCGTTTCCAGTTGGCCCATAGGGGGACCTTGTTCTTAAATGAGATCGGAGAGATGCAGCCCAAACTGCAGGTGAAGCTGCTGCGCGTATTGCAGGAGCGGTGCTTCGAGCCCGTCGGGAGTGATCGGGCTGTGTCGGTTGACGTGCGTGTGGTGGCGGCGACGAATCAGGACTTAGGTTGCGCAGTGCGTGAAGGGACGTTTCGGGAAGATTCGTCCTACCGGCTGCATGTGGTGCCCGTTGTTTTACCCCCGCTGCGCGAGCGCCAAGGCGATATTCGGGTGTTGGGGGAGTATTTTCTGGGTCGGCATGGGATTCAACCCGACAAAGTGGAGGCCGGGGTGTGGAGTCGGTTCGAGCGCTACGGCTGGCCGGGCAATGTGCGCGAGTTAGAGAATGTGCTCGAGCGGTTGGTGGTGTTGCACGACGACGGACCGTTCCGGGAGCAGGAAATCCCAGAGTATATCGGTACGACACAAGCCCCGTTAGGCAGCCAACTTGCGGGTTGGGGACCGGTCGAGCTACCGGCTGGGGGCGCGTTGACCTGAATGGGGTGATGAAGGCCTAGGAGGGGCAGTTGATCGAGCAGGCATTAGTGCACACCTAGGGCAATAAGACCCTGGCGGCCGAGCTCCTACGCCTCAACCGTACCACGCTCATTGAACGCCTGCGCAAAAGACGCTCCGCCACGTCCGAATCGCCCGCTGACGTTGCGCATCCTGCCTGGTAGACTGTCAGAAAACCAACAATGGACGCCTTTTCTTTGACTGCCTAAATGGAGCTGGATGGAGAACAGCAAGGCCAAGGCTAACGTCAGGCAAGCGGTACCGGAATCAGGCTGAAGCCCAAGATTGCTGCGCTTTTCAGCGTATGACGGCAGACGCGTACGCTCCTCATACTACGCATGCACGATACTGAATACTTGGTATATGCCTTGCGAGAAAGCGGAAGAGCGGTCGCATAAGAAGTCAGGCGCACGCTTGGCTTCTCGACGTTTCAGGGGGAAATATGCAGGATCTGCATAATGCCTCCGTTCGCTGTAGAGAACGGCGCGGTGGCCGGGGTGCAAAAACTCTATCTCAGTATCGACGGCGGGATAGGGAAACGCATCCCGGATCTTATCGATAATTTTATCGACTCAATCGATGGAGTCATCACCGCACGCCAGGACGGCATCGCCGCCAGTATCAAGACTATCGACGATAAGATCGCCAGGGAGGAGGAACGCATTGCCGCTTTTGAGCTCCGCCTGGTGAATGAGTTCGCGGCGCTGGAATCGCTTATCGCGCAGTTGAACACGCAGAGCGACTTTCTCGCTCTGCAGTTCGCGGCACTAACGCCGATCGGAGGCAACTGAGCCGAAACAGAATTGGGGACAAGAGGGGGATAGTCTGCATGGCCAATTATTTGCGCGGATTACAGATGTATCAACAAAACCGTATAGTCACAGCCGATCCCGGAACCATCTTGCTGGCCTTATACCAGGGTGCCGTCGACTTCCTATGCCGGGCCAAGGTCGGTATGGAGACGGGCGATGTGGTGGAAAAAGGCCTGTGCATCCAGAAAACATTGGCCATTCTGTCTGAATTTCAAACTAGCTTGGATTTCGAGGCAGGCGGGGAAGTTGCCAAAAATCTTGACGATCTGTACGCCTATATGATCGATCAGATCACGACTGCGAATTTGAGCAATGACCCTAAGCCGCTCGACAATGTCATGTCTCTTCTCAAGACCCTCCAAGAAGGCTGGCAAGGCGCAGTGGCGGCTGAGCGCAAGCGGACGGCCTGGGAAGAACGCTATGGAGATCGTGTCGATGTTAGTGCCCGTGCTTGAGCAGCTCCAAGCGGAGACAACGGCGCTCCTGGAGTGCGACCAGCTGACGCCCGAGCGCTGGCAGTCATATGCCGCCAAAAGGACAGACCTGTTTGACGGTTTAACCGAAAAGGAATTCTCCGCTGTCGGGCCCGAAGCCGGCACTGTGGCAGCCCTGATACGGGCTATTCTCGATCAAGAAGCCCAGGTCCAGGCTCGGCTGGTCTCGCGGCTGGACGCCATCCGCTAGGAGTTGTCCACGCTCTCCACCGCCCGACATGCCCTGCGGGGGTATGCTTCCCATCGTTCAGCGACTGGGTTTGAACGCTACGCATAAGAGCGGACTCACGATCATCTTTCCACCGGCATAAAGGCCGACCGGCGGTCTCGGGCCAGGCAGCGATGCGTCGCCCAGCGCGCCGCTAGTGCATCATCATCCGTGTATTCCGATAAGAGAGTAAGCGCCGTTTGGGCTGGTTCCCAATCCAAACACTGCTCGGCATGCATCACCAGGCTGAGTGGTCTGAGTGCCCAAGGGCGTGCGCCGAAAAGGATCGCGTTGTGGCGGGATTTATTCTGAAAACAGGAGAGCAGCCGCGGCTGGATTTTTTTCGCGGCCCGGGTGAGGCGGTCTATCTCTGTAAAAGGCAACACGTGTAGTTGCCCATGGTCGTGGTTGACAAGGACAAGGTCACGAATCATATCCGTATAGTTTTTAGGTGAGGTCACCAAGGCGGCACGATCACTCAACTCTATGGTCTGGAAATCTGCAGGATCGAGGGTGAAGGCTAAGCTGCAGCTCCGATACGGCATCTCGGCTGTGAGCTCACGCCAGGGGTACCGGCGTCCGGTGAGATCGAAAAAATCTCGGACAATAAGCACGCGATTCGTGCTCAACGGGTACGGGCCGGAATCGGCTATGCCAAGGCGCGCTTCAGCATTCAAAATGAACAGATAGGATTCAAGCGCAGCAAGAAATTGGGCCGTCACTCGTCTTATTTCATCATCAATGGGGACCAAGGCCGGATAGAGTTGTTGAATAGTCGCACTCGATAGAAAGTGATTTGACCAGCCCGCCTCACTATTATCCACATGTCCATCGTTGCGGTGGCTTGTCGCGAACTGCCGCCAACAGTCTAAGACCAGACCAATGTCCTGCGCATGGTCGGCGTCCTTGAGGACGCCGAAGTCGAGCAAAATCTCTCGCCCGACCAGAAAATGATAGCCCAACATCCAGATTGCCGGGGGGCAGACGGTCGTACCCAGATGCCCGTTGCGCTGTGCGATGTCTGCCGGTGACGTCCGAGCCAAATAGGTCCGGAGCTGATCCGGAAGGGTCAGAAACAGATGCGTCGCAGCCAGCGAGAACGACTGGTTGACGGGCAGATCGACTGGTGTTGGCCCGATCGGGCGTATAATTTCTTGACGAAACTTTATCCCCATACTCTGAATGACATGGTTGGTGGCGGCTCGGTCATAAGCGGTTGCTTGTGTCACTGCCATCGGCTTAGCGCAGGTCCGGCCAATTGGTCAAGCCATGCTGCGCTGGACCCGTTGGGTTGTTACATCACCGGGGGCTGCTGGCATCTGTGTCTGGATGGTTGACGGCTGGATGTGAGACGGTGGATCTGAAAGACGCGGAGACTTTGCTGGAAAAACTGATCGAAGTCCTTTATGGGCTGGTCAGGGCTCACCCTCAAGGTTTTTATCTGCGGCGAACATGGTATAGCAGTAAGGTCCGTCCGCCATCCTGGCATCGTAAATGAGCAACCCAGTTCGTAAAAAAGACCACGTTACAACTAGGAAGCATAAATCTCCTATCACGCGGCGACGTTTCTTACGGATAACCCAAGCAGTTGCCGGGGGCGCTGCGCTCGTGGGGGAAGCACGTGGGGGTCGCCTGTCGGCAGCTGCGTTTCAAGGGGACCAGCGTCCCCCAGACCCTACTAAAAGGCAAGGCCAACCCGCACGGCCCTATGGACGCCGGTCTCGGTTCGAAACGGCCGCACGTACGGTTGTCGCCCCCAGACACGCGACCGAGACCGGGTCATTTACCCCATTACAGAGTGTCCACGGAATCATCACGCCTTCGTCCTTACACTTTGAGCGGCATCACGCTGGAATAACGGACATTGATCCAGATCAACACCCGCTGCTCATTCACGGCTTGG
>CAXXHG010000017.1:0-55114 GCA_963666315.2 Binatia bacterium | reverse complement strand
CTCGTCCTTCTCGTTCACCAGCCACCAATGCTTCTTCGCACCGGGGAGGTCGGTGAACTCCACTTGGACAACGGTCCGACCGGGTGGGAGGCTCCGTGGAGCCACGCCACCGCGGATGTCCCACATGAGCACCCCGGCGTCCAGCTGGTCCTGGGTGGCCGGCCGCCGCAGCCACTGCTTCCCCCATTCCCCGAACTGAAGGATGAGCGGCTGGAGCGCCAGCCCAGCTTGAGTCGCATGGTACTCGGTGACCCCGTTCGGTTGTACGCGGCGCTCGATGAGATTCGCCGCCTCAAGATCGCGCAGCCGCGTGGCCAGGAGGGATTGTGACATGAGGGGCACGCCGCGGCGGATATCGTTAAAGCGGTGTCCCCGGTACAACAGCTCGCGCAGCACGAGTAGCGTCCAGCGTTCCGTCAGGACCTCTGCCGCCTGCGCAATTGGGCAATACTGACTATAGCTTCGCACAGCCTGCAGGCTACCGGACGAACGCACGAAGAATCAAGTGCACTTTTTGCACTTGATAGTCGAGACGATACGTACGATGTTGGCGGCCAGATAGCCCGCAGTAGGCTCCCGTCATTCTCAATACGGGGACAAGTCTAAGGAGGAAGCAACATGACACACGCAATAGACACGGACCTAGTAGCTGCCGCCTCGAACCTCGGGCCATTGATCGCCGAGCACAGCGCCACCGGAGAGCGGGATGGACGGGTGCCGCAGGTGGTGCTCAACGCGTTGCGCGACGCTGGCCTGTTCCGGTTGCTCGTCCCGCGCTCACTGGGGGGGGGCTCGAGACCGACCCAGTCACGTGTGCCCGCATCATCGAGGAGGTGTCGCGCTTCGACAGCGCGACAGGCTGGACCTCGCAGGCCGAGAACTCGGGCAATTGGTATTGCGCCCGGCTGCCGGATGAGGGAGCCGAAGAGATTTGCGCTCACAATCCGGATACGGTCATTTCTGTATCTGCCCATCGACCCATGCCGGCGGTGCCTATAGACGGGGGCTATCGTGTGTCCGGCCAGAATGAGCTGGCCAGCAACATTCATGACGCCGATTGGTTGCTGACTTTCATCGCCCTCCCCGATGACACGGTGGGGGCCGTCTTCATCTCCACGAGCGATGTGACGATTATCGACACTTGGGACAGTCTTGGTTTGCGGGGGACCGTGCGGAGCGCGGTAGAAACCGTCGACCTCATCTTCGGACTTGCCGGGAAAACGGGCATCTATCGACGTGGTCCGTTGGAGCGCTACTTCCGGGATATCAACACGCTGCGCCAGCACGGGTTTGTGTCCGAGAGCCGCTATCAGACGGTTGGCCAAGTATTGCTGGGCCTGGAGCCTGATTTCCCGCTGGCAATATTCGGCCCCGTGGCCGACGGTGAGTAGGCCGCAGAGGAACGTCGGCCGAGGGAGACGAGGATGACCGACCAATGGGAATTCAAGAGTGAGAGCTACGATAATTGCAATTGCGCTATGAACTGTGGGTGCCAATTTAACCTGCCCAGTACACATGGCTATTGTCAGACGGCCTATGTCGGTAGCGTCGTTGAAGGCCATTTCAATCAGACGCCGCTAGCGGGCCTGAAGTGGGCAGGGCTTTATCGGTGCCCGGGGAAAATCGCGGAGGGAAACGGCAAGCGCCTCATCGTTATTAATGAGCGGGCGAATGAATCTCAGCGGGTTGCCCTAGAAACGATTATCTCAGGCGAGGCATGCACCCCCCTGAGCAATATTTTCTCCGTCTATGGGTCCAACTGCTCGGAATTTTGCGCGACGCTGTTCCTGCCGATTCATCTCGACACGAACGTTGCACCGAACTGCAGCGGTGAACATCCCGGGCGTCCTGCAGGGCAGCGGCCGACCGCTGGTCAATGAATTCAGTGGCGAACCGTTCCACGTTGCGTTGGCCCGCCCGAGTGGGAGCATCGAGTTTACGTACGCGGAACTCGGACTCGGGACGACCTTGGTAACCGGTGGACTGGACATGGCGTACGCGGATTCCTTTGCCCAGTTTTGCGTGCTCCACTTCAATCAGAATGGCTTGGTCCGCACGCCATGAGGGCTGGCCGCCCGGTCCTGGCATGGGACCCCAACGGGGGCCGGTTTCGACGTGGTGCCGCCACGCCGTACCCGGAATTCGGGGCACATGCTGGGATGAAAAGGGAATGACGGTACCCGTCGACGCCACACTTGAGGCCGTGGTCAGGCGTGGTCGTCTGGTCGTCGTGACCGCGCTGACGGCGGTGATCGCTCTGTCGTGGGCGTATCTGTTGGCCGGCGCCGGCATGGGCATGTCGGCGTTCGAGATGACCCGCCTGGCGCAGCTCGGGATGGCAGGGGGCATAGCGATGATGACGCCCGCGATCTGGACGCCCGGCTATGGAGTCCTGATGTTCTTCATGTGGTGGATCATGATGGTGGCGATGATGCTGCCTAGCGCAGCGCCGATGATCCTGTTGTTCGCGACGGTCAATCGCAAGCAGCGCGAAACCGGCCAGCCCTATGTCGCGATGAGCATCTTCGCGCTCGGCTATCTCGCTGCGTGGGCGGGCTTCAGCCTGGTCGCGGTGATCCTGCAGTGGGGGTTCGAGCGGACCGGTATTCTTTCACCGATGCTCGTCGGGACCAATGTGATCTTCGGCGGCGTCCTGCTGCTCGTCGCGGGCGCCTACCAACTTACCCCAATAAAGCAGGTTTGCCTTCGCCACTGCCGATCTCCGCTGGCCTTCCTGAGCACCCGTTGGCGGCGAGGCCCCCGGGGCGCGCTGCGCATGGGCCTCGAACACGGCGCTTATTGTGTCGGCTGCTGTTGGTCCCTGATGGGGCTCCTCTTTTTCAGCGGGGTGATGAACCTCTACTGGGTCGCGGGCCTCGCCCTGTTCGTGCTGTTCCAAAAGATGGTCCCCGCCGGCCACTGGCTCGGCTCCGCCACCGGTGTCGCTTTGTCTGGCTGGGGTACCACGATGCTGGCGCTCGCGCGCTGAGAGGGGCAGGCAGGTATCCACCTTCCCCTAAGCCTGTCTAGCGAATTCTGCGGGAATCAGGCTGAGGGAGCGGTCTCCAAAATCCGCCGTACCGAATTCGCCCAATGCCCACTCGTCGGGCAATCTCCGATTTACTCAGTCCTTTGGCGTACAGCTGCTTGGCCTGCTTACTTTTTTGACGATATGGGAGGCGACCAAACTTGACCTGTAAATGTCTGGCTCCTCGTTTTACTCGCTTTTGGCCTTCTTCTTATCAATACTGTCAAAAACGTCTTTAGCCAGCCGCAGGCCGTTCACGCCAACGGGCCAGCCACCATAGTGGGCGAGATGGATCATAATCTCATTGATCTTCTCGCGACTAATACCAATATTCAGTGCGCCACGGATGTGGACCTTAAGCTCCGGATCTCGGCCCAGTACGGTCAGGGCCGCCATGGTGATCATAGAGCGTTCTTGAATGGCTAAGCCGTCTCGTCCCCACACATCCCCGAAGAGATTTTCGACGGTAATATTCAGAAAATCTTCATGCATCATCCCTGGTCGGGGTTCGACACCGAAGAGTTCTTTCATCTTTGCTGCGCCTTTTTTATACCGTTCCGAGTCTGCCATTTCTGCCTCCTTTGATATGCCCTTAGATATGTATAGTTCAGACCCTTGCCCGACAAGAGTCGGTTGTCTAGTATCAGACCGACTCGTCTTCCGCAAAACAGAAAGGGGTTGGGCATGTCACGTCTCAGGGTGCTGCCAAAAGAAAAACTCACACCGGAATTTTCTGAAAGGGTCAAAAAGGCCGAGGAAACCGGGCGTGGAACCGTCTTCCAGGTGCTTGGGCATCGGGCGGACATGTTCCAGTCGTATTTCAAATTCTACTATACGACACATGAGGGCGGGGTTGTGAAGCCGGCGATAAAAGAACTCGCGCGGTTGCGGATCGCCCAGCTCAACAATTGCTTCACCTGAAAGAAGGCGCGCTTTGCATCGGTGATGCATGACGGTCTGACGGAAGAAAAGATAGCCCAGATTGATGCCTATCAAGATAGCGACGCGTTTACCTCACAAGAAAAATTGGCCTTACGTTTTGCCGAGAAAATGGCGCTCAGCCATCACGAAATCGATGATGAGTTTTTTCGGGAACTCCGGGCGGAGTTCTCAGATGCGGAAGTCCTCGAACTCGGCATGATGATCGGGCAATACATTGGCCTGGGTCGCTTGCTCATGGTTTTAGACGTGGAACGCCCGGTGTGTAGCATTGAATAAGGACACTATGTCGTTTGAAATCACCGTCCAAGAATTACAAACAAAACAGAACGTTGGAACAGACTGTGTCCTGCTCGATGTGCGTGAGCCGGAGGAAGTCGCGCTGGTCCAGCTGCCCAATTCCGTCCATATTCCGATGGGAGACATTCCCAGCCGTTTGCACGAGCTCGATCCCGATAGCGAGATTGTCGTGTATTGCCATCATGGCGTGCGCAGCCTGCAAGTCGCCCATTTCCTGCATCAACGCGACTTTGAACACGTATTGAGTCTCGCCGGCGGTATCGATGTCTGGGCAATTGAGATCGAACCCGAGATGACCAGATATTAGGCGAGGTATGAGGCTTGAATCTCCGTCAAGACACACAGGGTAACGTATGAGTGAACACAATTCCTCAACCCCCAACTCCCAACCCCCAGGCCCTCTGCAGGGTATTCGCGTCATTGAATGTGGCCACATGGTTGCCGCCGCCTATGCAGGCAAGTTGATGGCCGACCTAGGAGCTGAGGTCATTAAGGTCGAAGAACCGGGTGGTGATAGCGCGCGCCAACGCGGCCCGTATCCCGGCAATACCCACCATCCCGAGAAGAGCGGACTGTTTCTTTACCTGAATACAAACAAACGCGGGATTACGCTCAATCTGGAAACGTCCAAAGGCCAAGAACTGTTGCAGCGGCTTGTCCAAGACGCCGACGCTTTGGTTCACAATTATCATCCAACCCAGATGTCGGCTCTCGGGCTGGAGTATGAAACGCTTGCCCGCCACAATCCACGTCTGGTGATGACGTCGATTTCTCCATTTGGACAAACCGGTCCGCGCCGAGAGTATACGGCGCATGATCTCACCATGTGGAGCGCGGGCGGGCTTGTTTTCCTCGGTGGCGCGGGTGGACGCCCCGACCTGCCGCCGCTCAAGGCGTTTGGTCAACAGGCAGGCTTTCAGGCTGGCGTCAACGCAGGCCTGACCTCTCTGGGAGCACTGTATGGACGCCTGAGGAGTGGCAAAGGCCAACACATCGATATCTCGGTCCAAGAGTGTTTGGTCGCCATTATGGAGAACAACTATATTGCGTGGCCGTACGATCACACCACGCCGTCACGGCTCGGCTTTCGTTTGATCCCCCAAGATGTCCTGCAGTGCCGGGATGGCTATATTTATGTTCTGGCAGTTGAGGAGCATCAGTGGCAAAACGCGGTGGAGTTGATGGGCAACCCTGAGTGGGCGGACACTGAACTATTCCAAGATTTTGTGTCTCGCTCAGTCAACTGGGACGCGCTGAAACCACTGCTTGAAGACTGGCTACAGGATAAATCGGTTCAAGAGGTTTACCACGGCGCGCAAAAACGGCGTGTGCCGTTTGCTCCGGTCTCGACCATGGGTGATCTCTTAAAATCCGAACATCTGAATGCGCGGGGATTTTTCGCTGAGCTTGCCCATCCCGAGGGCGGCTCACTGCGCTATCCGGGCGCGCCGTATAAGTTCTCGGCCTCACCCTGGGCCCTGCGGAGTCCGGCGCCGTGTCTGGGTCAACATAATGAAGAGATCTACGGCGGACAGCTTGGGCTGTCGCCAGAAGAATTGAAATCGTTGAAAGAAACGAATGTGATCTAATCTGGGGCGAGGGACTAGGGGTTGGGAATGGGAAAAGAAAAGGCATACCAGACCCTAACCCCTGACCCCCAATTCCTCGTTCGCTAAGCTTATTATTAAGGTGTGAAGAACTATGGCTGAGCAGTTACCGTTATCAGGCGTTCGTGTTGCGGATTTTACCTGGGTATGGGCTGGACCGTTTTGTACTGTGCAGCTTGCCCATCTCGGTGCGGAGGTCATTCGGATTGAATCTGAAAGCCGCTTGTGTATAACCCGGCGCATCCCGCCCAGCGCTGATGGCGAGGCGGGGCCAAATCGGTGTGGCTATTTCAACCAATACAACCAAGGCAAGCACTCTATTTGCCTCAACCTCAAAAAACCCGAAGGTCTTGAAATCGCCAAAAAGCTGGTCGCTACAAGCGATATTGTCGCTGAGAACTTTGCGGCCGGTGTGATGGACAAAATGGGGCTGGGGTATGAAACCCTCAAAGCCATCAAGTCTGACATTATTATGATCGCCCTGTCCGGCTACGGAGCAACCGGACCGGAAAGCCCTTATGTGTCTTACGGCCCGGCGCAGGTGCCGATGAGTGGCTTGGCGTCCCTGACCGGATTTCCAAACTTTCCGCCCACGAATGTCGGGTTTTCATACGGAGACCCGAACGGCGGCCTGCATGGTGCGTTTGCTGTTTTGGCTGCGCTGATGCATCGCGCCCGTACGGGTGAAGGGCAGTATATCGATTTGTCACAATGGGAGACCTCGGTAGCCGTCCTGGGCGAAGGGATCATGGCCCAGGAAATGAACGGCAGCCCACCACAGCGCATAGGCAACCGAGATTTGTATATGGCACCGCATGGACTCTTCCGATGTCAAGGAGACGACCGCTGGATCAGTATTGTTGTGGCGGATGACATCGAGTGGCACAAGCTGTGTGCGGCCATGGGCAAACCTGAGCTGGCAAACGATACACGTTTTGCCACGCTTGCCGATCGCAAGCAGCACGAAGACGCGTTAGAAGCCGCTGTCACGGCGTGGACGGAAACGCGTACAGATGAAGCCGTGACAACAACACTCCAGGCCGCCGGGGTGGCCGCCTTTCCCGCATTAACCAATAAGGAATTGGCTGAAGATCAACATATGCGCGGCCGAGGGTTTTTTGCTGAGCTTCCGCATCCGGAAGTCGGCGTACGCCAACATGCCGGCGTGCCCTGGATGTTCTCTGACACCCCTTGCGCGGTGCGTCGGCCTGCACCTTGCCTGGGGCAAGACACCGAGGATGTCCTGCAACGGGTACTGGGATATTCGGCAGATGAAATTGCTGTTCTTAAGGACACTGAAGTGCTGTCTTAACTCAGTAGGGTGCGCCCTCTGAAATACGTCTTGCCTGCTATGAAACCTGCCGTCCGCTTATACGTATTGCTGGCTGCTTGCACCTTGGCGCAGTGTGTCCAGCTGGTCGTCACGCGTCCGGCTCGCGCCCAGCTCGGCGGCATTCTTGTCGAGATGTACGGGATGATCCAATTTGGGCCGGGATCTCGGGTGCTCATGCTTGACGTTGGCGGACAGACGCTGCGATTTGGGGTACACGATCTTGAGAGCCGCAACCCACAGTTTTCCTTCAGCCGCTTTATGTCAGAGACGCGCAGACGAAAGCCGAGTCTCTACATCAAAGGCCCAGCGCATATGTTAGAAATGCTGCGCAAAGAAGAGCCGGAAAAGCGCCTGCTGCGACTCACGGGTTTGTATTATCAGGACTCTCGGAATTTCATTTTGAGCCGTGTCCAACCGGTTCGTCAAACGCAGCAAGAGCGGCCATTTTAAGACCCCCCGCATGGACCCGAATCTCAGCCGGAAGGCGGTGGTTTGTATCGGAGGTGACGGGGGGCGCTGTGTCCATGCCCCGATTACGTCATTCAGGCTCCAAATTCACAAGCCCCTCGATACATGGACGAGACCATGGGGATACACCCTCCAATAAAAAAGGAGCCGGTTTCCAAGCTCCTTATCACGATCCGAGAGGCGTTTTTCGTTAGCTTCGCTCTTGCAAGAGTTGCTTCAGGGCATCGGTATAGGTGTTGAGCGTGTCCGCCACACTTTTGAGCACCTCAGCGTTGGCTTGCCGATACTCGTTGCTCTGGCTCATGAGCCAAATGCCTCAAGCAATGAGCGTTGTCTGTAAGAGACTCACGGCCACTTGTGCCCATTCTGCTGCTATAAGAGTAGATTATTCGATTCACTAAGGGTGAACGGAAACCAGCCCCTGCTATTCAGGGATCTAGCCTACCTGCTTGATGTCCGGGCTGGCCTCAACAGGCACGTCGTCCACCCGCTCCACAAGCTGGGCCGGGAATCCCTCTATGTCGATGTACTTCGACACCTCCGAGAGTGTCACCGCCACGAGGCGGTCTTGCTTATCAAACGCCCCGTTAGGAAAGTAGTCAGACTCGGAAAATAGGGTCAGACTCGACTTACGAAGGAAACAGGTGGACATGTAGCCGGAAGGGATCTATCGGATGGGGAAGAAAACGAGGTCAGACGTCTGAGGACCCACCGTCCGTGAGCACGCATCACAGCGCCCTGCCAGCCGTGCAGCCCTCCACCGGGCCGGGCTACTGCATCTCGGCAATCACGTGTGTGGCGAAATCAACGATCTCAGGCTCGCCGCCCGCTATCGCCACCTGCTTCACGCCCAGCTCTGCCATCTTGCGAATCCGAGCCCGAATCTCCTCAGGCGTCCCCGTCAGCGTCGTCTCCTTGATCATTTTCTCCGTCACTAGTGGCGCATGTTCCGGCTTAAACTCACTCACATACCCGCTGTAGAGATCAAGATGACGCGTCTCGATAGAGGCATCTGGCGTGCGGTAAGCATCCTTAAAAGCCATAAGTTCATCCCGGATGTCTGCCGGCAATTCCTCTCGATCTCTGACTGAGAGCGCAAAAATATTACATTCCGAAGTCACCAGCGGCCCGACCGCCTGCTGCAGAGCCGCCAAGTCCTCCCCAGGTTTGGTTAGGTGAAAGGCGGTCAGGACCAAGATATACAGGTCTTCCAGTCGCTTGCCGGCTCGCTCCGCGCCACGCCGGATATGGCCTAAGGTATACTCTAAGAGACTATCGCCAACAGTCCCGAACAGGATCACTCCATCGCCGATTCCACCCGCAAGCTCGAGGGTCTTGGGTCCGCTGGCGGCAACGTAAATCGGAACGGGCTCTTGCACGTTGATCATGCCACTATCAGGATCAAGAAAGCAGATCATACGCAGTCGTTCGCCCTCCTGATACGGAACCGTCTCGCCGTCTAGCAGCCCGCGGCAGACTTCCACATGCGAGCGTAGGTCTGCGAGCTTAGCCGCTGGCATACCGAGCGTGCGTCGGGAGGTATTCCCCGTCCCGATGCCCATGATCACCCGACCTGGGGCCAGGACGTTCAGAGTCGCAAAATTACAGGCCGTGACCGGTGCGATACGGGAACTCGGATTGGTCACGTTCGTGCCCAGTTTGATTGTCGTCGTCTTGACCGCACTCAGCGCCATGCACTGGTAGACATCGGCCCAGACCATCTGGGAGTCGCCAAACCAAGCGTGCGTATAGCCTTTGGTCTCAGCCAAAACAACGGCCTTATAGTTTTCAACATTTGAGAGAGAAATAAATCCGAAATCCATACTTGCCTCCTTACGCGCCGTGCTCAATCGGAGTAAATCGGGTGTCTGCCGAACTGATTCTTTCGCACGGCTTGGCCAGTGGTAACGAAGTAGTTGACGCCCTGGACGACGCTCTTGAGATACTGGGCAATCGCGTCGCCAAAAAACCGTCGTTGATAGGACTGTCTACGCCTTTCGGACAAGTCCGATTTTAAGTACGGCAGCACCTCGATCGTCAACTCGCTGCGCTGCTCGCTCAGCGCTTTGATGCGCCACAACCGCGTGCGGTCTTATCCGGTGGGGGACCGACTTCTATATCGTATCCCACTCCCTCAATCCACGTCACAAAGTCGCGTTGATAATGGACGCCACTGTAGTACGTAAGAGTATCTTTCGCACCGACACCCGGCCACTGGAGAACGACGATTTCCCGGCAAAACGGATGACATTGTTTGAGATGACCGGGTTGCGAGATGGCCTGCCAGACACGGTCGGAGGCTGCCTGGATGACCTGGCTGACACACACGCCATCGCCCAGCACGAGACCGCGCAACGCCAATTCTGCCTGAAGTTGCTCACTGTCTGCCTGCAAGATGCGTTCTCCTTCTTTAGATGAGGAGGGCACTATAATCAATCCAGTGGTCTATGGGAATGTCGGGAATGTCGATCACCCAAACGCACCCCCTACTCACCCCAAAAAAATCCCGGTCGATCCGCTAGCTCACCTACAGGCACAACGGGCAGAAGCGGAATAGACGAATGGATTTCAAGCGCCAGCCATTCGCCATCGATCTTCTTATAGGTTGTCGAGAGACGAGCCAACACGGTGCTTGACCGCTGACGCTTGGGAGGCCGTATGGTCACGACATATTTGCTCGTCACTACAGCGGTATCTCCTGTTACCTGGAAGTCGGTCTCAGCTGGATGCACGGTAAATTCATCGTATAGGCCAAACACATTGCGCAAATGCTCCAGGTATTGATCGCGTCCAACGAGCGTCGGCGTATGCGGCGCATAGACCGACAAGCGGCGATCAAACGTCGTTGCCAACAGAGATAACCTGCGCGCGTTCACGGCTTTAACGCCTAAGTCGAAAACCTCTTTCGAATCGCTCAGGTCATCGCCTCGACTAGGCCCGGGCAGGCCGAACAAGATGAGAAGCGCCCCAATAACAACTGCTCGTTTGGAGAACATCTGCCCTCTCCTCTCTGTGTGGAAGTGAGCCCTCTCGCCCAACTCGACACCACTGTGTCAGCAACAAAGCAAAAAAAGATGAAGGACGTCAACCTGTCGTCCCTGGAAGACTGTTCACGGGGAGCCGGGTTGAAAAACCCCCCGGCGGATAGGGAGGAAAGGAGACCAGACCCTACCCGCCAGAGGGTAGGCCGTCCCACTTCTCATGGAGAAAGAGGAAAAGCGGGACTCTGTATCTATAGACGCATCAAATCCCAGCAAGATTCACCCAGGGTTCGCATCATATCGGATAGCACTTTCGGCGGGGTCTGCCCGCGCTTTGGGCACCCGGCTTTTGTAGATGCTGAGCCTTTTTTGCTTACCGCTAACTGCGCGGTACGAACTTCGTAATCGACGACTTCCAGACTTCGACCAGGGGCTGACCGTTCACCACATAAACCTGGTAAAACTTCACCCATTCATTGTCTTTACGCTTCCATTTTACAATCGGCACACAGCGCAGCTCCACCTCATCACCGACCCGAATGATCCCACGCGTCAGGATCGTACTTCCGGTATGTATCCAAAACGGCATGACAAATTGATGCTGGACGGCAAAGCTGCCGTGCGCCATGACCAGACCAGGATGGACCGGCGGCGTCTCACCCTCACGAAAGATAGCCACATCCTCCTGCGTCCGCTCACAATAGCTCAACTGCTGCGATAGACTCAACTTCCAGCGGAAGCGCCGAAACGGTGTGTTGAGTTCCATCCGCTCCCAAGTCCCGTGTACACGTTCGCCTTCCCAGTCTATCGGTTCGAGTCCTGCCAAAGCGTCCACCCCAGGAGGTGCCTCAGGAATGTGAGTTTGCATGGCAATCAGTTCCTGTCCGGCCTCGTTTATCGCTCTCACTGAAAAAGCGTGCGGTTGGTCACTGTCCACATCCGGAGTAATGGACGACGTAACCCAGTCATCATCATAAGCGGGGGATTTGAAGCGCAGGTCAAACCAGTGGCAGCCGAGCCACTGCTCACCGTAGCGTTGAATCAGCGGGCGGATCATCTGCCCATACACCAGCGCACCACCCACGATCGAGCCCCGCAAGCCCAAGGCTTGGGCACCCTCTCTGGTATGGGCTTTGTTCTCGCCCTCGTTAATGTTGCGCGTCTGGAATCTATACGGCTCGAATGTTTCCGCCGCGTCTTGTATCCCCATAACGGCCTCCCCTTTTTGCATGGATCGTCCGGCATATTATGCCGGATCGCGGTTAGCGAGCAAGATCGTCATCCTTCACCTGTCTTTCCTCCTTTCTCAAGCGGTCAACTAGAAGCCTGCTCATCCCTATGCAATAATCTGTGCCGCAACTATAACCCGAGGGAGGCGAGGGAGAATGATCCGATTATGTCAGCCACGATAGCCGCACAGGACATAGCGCCCAGCCTGGACGAAGGCATCAACGCCGCGACGGCCTGGTTGTACCGAGAGCAGGCCGAAGATGGTTACTGGGTCGGCATGCTGCAGTCCAACTGCTGCATGGAAGCCCAGTGGCTGCTGGCCATGCACTTCCTGAGCTATGAACATCCTCATAAGCAGAAGATTGTTCAGACCTTGCTCAATGCCCAGCGCGAACACGGCGCGTGGGAAATCTATTACGACGCGCCGGACGGTGACATTAATACAACCGTTGAATGCTATGCGGCCTTACGCGCAAACGGCTTCCCCCCAAACGACGGCCGCCTGCGCAAAGCCCGCGACTGGATCTTTGCCCATGGAGGTCTCAGTGAGATCCGCGTTTTCACCCGTTATTGGCTCGCCCTGATCGGTGAATGGCCGTGGGAGAAAACACCCAATCTTCCGCCCGAAGCGGTATTTTTTCCCAAGTGGTTTCCGTTCAGCATTTATAATTTTGCTTCATGGGCACGGGCAACAATTCTGCCGCTGACCATTCTGTCAGCTCGGCACGTCGGCCGCCCGCTGCCACCAGAGTGCCGCTTAGACGAACTCTTTCCGGATGGTCGGGAGCAAATGAATTATGACCTGCCGTCGCGGTCGGGTTTCTGGCCAGTCTTCTTTTTTACGGCAAATGCATGCTTGCATTGGTATCAAAAACTCGGTCTGAAATTTGGTTTCATACGGGGTCGCGAAGTCGCGGTTCGGCAATGCCTGGAATGGATCATACGGCACCAGGACGCAGACGGTGCGTGGGGCGGGATTCAACCCCCGTGGATTTACAGCCTCATGGTCCTCAATATTGAAGGCTATCCGCTCTCGCATCCCGTCGTAGCCAAAGGACTCTCCGCTATCGACGACCACTGGTCGTACGAACGTGACGGGAGTTTACATATTCAAGCTAGTGAATCTCCCATCTGGGATACGCTGCTGTCCCTGCTGGCCATGATCGATTGTGATTTTCAGGTCCAACAGTCGGAACCCATGCAGCACGCGCTGAAGTGGATCTTGAGCAAAGAAGTCAGTACGGGGGGTGACTGGCAAGTAAAAGTCCCGACCGCAAGTCCTGGCGGCTGGGCGTTTGAGCGCGAGAATGCCGCGTATCCGGATGTTGATGATACAGCGCTGGCCCTGATCGTCCTGGCGCATTTACGCGAGCAGAGCCCTGGGGATACGCGCTTTGATGAACCGATTGAGCGCGCCAAAGCCTGGGTGCTGGCGATGCAGTCAGACAACGGCGGCTGGGCTGCGTTTGATAAAAACAACGACAAGGTTCTACTGACCAAGATTCCGTTCTGTGATTTCGGAGAGGCGCTCGATCCTCCCAGTGTCGATGTGACCGCCCACGTGCTCGAAGCCTTTGGTCTGCTGGGGTATAACAAATCGCATCCCGCTATGGCCCGTGCCCTTGCCTACGTTCTGGCGGATCAAGAGCCGGAAGGCAGTTGGTTCGGTCGTTGGGGCGTGAATCATATCTATGGCACGGCCGCAGTCCTGCCGGCACTCAAAGCTATTGGCGAAGATATGAGCACGGCCTATGTCCACAAAGCCGGTCAGTGGATTGTGGATCACCAGAACGCAGACGACGGTTGGGGTGAGACGTGTGCCTCGTATATGGACGACCGTTTACGCGGCAAAGGGCCGAGTACGGCCTCCCAGACCGCCTGGGCACTCATGGCGTTGCTCTCGGTAGACGGACACGCATTTGATGCCCCCATTCGTACAGGACTCGACTACCTCCTACGTACCCAACAAGACGGCACCTGGGATGAGCCGTATTACACCGGCACTGGTTTTCCCGGCTACGGCACAGGCTTACGAACGAATATGCAGGTCCAAGAAATGAAAAAACGCTTTATGCAGGGGACCGAACTCCAGCGCGGCTTTATGATCAACTACAATATGTACCGCCACTACTTTCCGCTCATAGCGTTGGGGCGAGCACGCTCGTATTTTGCGCGGGTGTAAGGTGAGCTGGTCCGCCGTAGGAAAGAGGAAGGAACTAATACGCTATGTATCTTTCCCCTCTTCTTGTCCTTCATTCTCTTCTTCCCGGGGAGGGACACTAGTGAAACCTGTATCAACAAGCTTTAATGCGGTCGTAAACAGGACCTGACCGACGAGACTTTCGGGAGCCCGAAAGTCTCGTCGGTACCCCTTTATATTCCCCCCTCACTTAAAGCTCGTTCTGCCATCCGCTGAATAGACCCTGGTACTATATTCGCGGCATGAGCCTTCGAGGTAGATTCCCGAAGGTAGAAAGCGGCGGCATCCCTGACAGCCCGCCAAATGAAATTATACACCTGTGCTATAGAGTAGTCTTTTAGGACAGACTGGAGGACTAGCTTTGTTTTCTCCCCTGTACGCAGTTCGAAACCGTGCTCTTCCATTACCACACGCAGATATTGCAAGCATTCATGAAGTGCAATAAGGCGATAGAGCTGTTTTGCCTCCTCGTGCCAATCTCCAGGCCATTCGTCTTCCTTAATCACCGTTTCCAAATTTTCCATAAATTGTGTAGGAGAAGGATCTTCCGAGGATAGCGGTAGATTCCAATTGACCTTAAAGGGGGAAAATTCAGTGAATTCTTCCTCTTCAATCACTACGGATTCCGGTTGGGACTCTGGGTGGATACAAATCAAATGTCTCCTATAAAGATGGTCAAGTATCTCTCGATCAAGCTCCGTAGTTGGTGAATGAGGTAAGGGGAATGACTCGGCTGGCAGTATGAAGCTAAGATCTTCTCCTCCTCCAACCCGGAGAAGACTCAGCAGGTAGACAGCTTCAGAGAACGAGAGGGCCTCCAAACGTGTCCGCTTTACTCTTTTCGTGTCGAGTTCTTCTTGAAGGAGGGTACGACGAATATTAACAGCGCGCGCCTTTTGTTCGTGTGCTACTTCCTGTTCCGCCTTTATGCAATCTTCACATTTCCACAATCCCCAGGAATAGTAGCTTTGTCTTTGTCGGAAGTCTTCCCGACTTCGATATGGACGCGGAGACTCGCAAGATTCACAGGATTGATCAGGTAAGTAGGCGATGCAATTTTGAGTCACAAGAACAGAAACTTTGTGTCTCGGGACATCGAACTCACTGCTTAGGCTAGCAACGGAATGTGCAAACTTTTGCGCCTCATCCATCTGCCAATATTTTCGGCAAAGATCCTGTAGCTGCTGCGATTCCGTAAGGAACTGAATCTCAATCTCAGCCCTGTCTGGTTTCTTATACAAACGACGCTGATAAATTTCGCACGGGACTATCCAAAATCTCTTACCTTTCTCCCATAGAAAACAAAATGAGAAGATGCATTAGGACAGACCAAGCGTATCAAGGCTTTGGGATATCTAGATCCCGACAAATCTTTTTTGCTAAATCGTTTCCTATTTCTGTGTGCCGAGGGATTGAGGAGCGATGATTGTTCCTGGGGTTACCCCACCACGGATGCCGCGCTCCTTCGCGTACTAACAGACATCCATATGAGCGAAGGTGAGCAAGAAATGCTCTTCGCTTCACAAGGAAATACTCTCTTCCTCATACTCTCCTTCAGCAGCAGCGAGAGCATCAGCCCGATTCATCTCAAGGGCCTCTTGTAGCGCTGATCGCAAATTTATCGAAAGTTCTTCTCGGGTGGCTCCCTGAGAGTTGACACCAGGCACTTCCTCAATCCACCCTATCCACCATTTTCCGTCGCGCTTCACGACCGCTGTGTAGTCAGACTGCATGAGCATTATTCCTTCTTTGTTGTTCGGAAAAATATTACTCTCCGAAACGCGGCAGTTTGTCAAATAAAGAAAGCACCTCACCTCAACTTTGCAGAGACAAGGTCGCTCGCCTACGCCCAATCAAGACCAGCCCTCCGAAAATCCCAAGACGGATGAGGTGAAAAAACACCATGCTCCGCAGTCCGGCCTTTATAATGCCTTTACGTCCGCATACTCACCGACCTCAATGCCAAACGACTCGGCTTGTTGCAGCAGCTCAAGCGCGTTGCGGACATGGGCGTAGTCGATCATCATGCCGTCATACGTTACGGCTGCTTTGCCTGCTTTCTCGGCGTCGGCCATGGCTTGCATAATACCTTTGTTCCATTCGATCTCTTCCGGAGACGGTGAAAAGATCTCATTCGCAATCGGTACGGCAGAAGGATGAATCAGCAGGCACCCCCGAAAACCAACCTCCCGTCCACGCTGGATTTGCGAACGCACCAGCTCGATATCGCCGACCTCAAGCGAACCGCCACCGATCGGATATTCTATCCCAGCGGCACGGGCGGCTAATAAAATATGCGAGGCCAGGTAGAGCGTCTCCAGGCCCTGGCGCGTCCACTTATAGCCTATGGCCTTGGTCACATCTCCCGACCTGGCGCCGACGCCGCCAATGAGGTTGCCTACACGAGGACATGCTGTGGCGAGCTTATAAGCATCCATAATGCCGCGTGCGGTTTCGGGCAGAACCATGATTTCAATCGAGCCGATAGGGAGTCCGGCTTTGTGTTCAAATAACTCCAGCCAGGCGTCAACCTTGAGCACTTCCTCAACCTTCTCCAGCTTGGGTACAGCGACCGCGTCGAGTCCCTCAGTGACAACGGCCTCAACATCTTCGCCCGTCAGGCCGGTGTCCACACCGTTCAGGCGGACGAAGACGCCAACATCCCTGCCGCGTAAGCGTTCAATGCCCGTGCGCACGATTTGCCGCGCCTCGACCTTTTCGGCAATCGGAACGGCATCTTCAAGATCTAACATCAACGCATCAGGACCGTATTTTGGGGCCTTGTCTATCCAGTCGGGCCGATTGCCCGGAACAAACATGGTCGAGCGGTAGAGTTTCATCATCCCTCCTCTTGTCGCTTATCCAATGGACTGCTGTGTAGATCTTTTCCGTGAGAACCAGTCAGAATGCAAGAGGCTGTCACATATGACCAAGCAGGGGCCAAGGCTGTAGGGTTTGGTAGAGTTTGACACTGAGCAAGCAGATTCGCTAAGACCGCCATAGACAAGCGGATAATGGAGATAGTGATGCATCAGTTCCATACAACGCGCGAGCAACGATTTATCGATCTTGCGGCAACGCTGGCCGATGACTTTGCCCAGCGTGCTGCTCAGCATGATGAAGACGGGTCTTTTCCGTATGAAAATTACGCCCGCCTCAAGGACAGCGGCTACACTATCATGACCATTCCCGAAGAGCTGGGCGGCAGCGGCGCCAGCCTGCTGGAACGGATCAAAGCCCAGGAACGCCTGGGCCAAGGCTGTGGTCCGACTGCCCTGGCTATTAATATGCACTTTAATGCCATCGGCCTCCTGATCGACCTCTGGCGTAAGTTCCAAGACTCCAGACGGGCGGATATACTCCGCCAAATCGCCACTGAACGGTTGATCTGCGGTGGTTCGGCCTCCGAGCCCGACAACGCCATTCCGGTCTTGCGTCCTCGGGCTACTGCCGAGCGGGTCGATGGCGGCTGGCGGGTCAGTGGACGAAAAATTTTCAGTACGCAGAGCATTGCCCTGAATCGTTATTTTAGCGAAGCCCTGTGGCAGAACGGTCCCGAGGGGGAAACTATTGTCTCCTTCCTCATTCCGCCCGACACGCCCGGCCTCACCTTCAAGGACGACTGGTACACCATGGGCATGCGCGCCACTGCGTCACGGGGTACTGAGCTCAAGGACGTTTTTGTGCCGGAGTCGGCGGTGATACTGCAACGACCGGCCTTTACTCGTGGTGGTATCACCAACCTCTTTCTGAGAGCGCTGTTCACTATTGCCGCGCCGTATATTGGCATCGCTGTCGCAGCCCGAGACTTCGTGGTCGAGTTCATGCGTGAGCGTCCACGCTTTCCGCTCAACAAGCCCATGAGCCATCTGCCCAGCGTGTATAACAAAGTCGGCGAGATGGACATATTGATCGAGACCGCCCGTGCCATGCTGTGGAAAGCTGCCGCCGAGGCCGACATTGAAGAACCCCAGACGTGGGCGCGCAAGAGCGTGGCGGTACGTACGGTTGCCATGGAGAATGCCGTACGCGTGGTCGATCTCGCCCTACGGGCCGTAGGTGGAATCTCATATTTTAAACGTCTCCCGTTGGAGCGCTACTACCGGGATGCGCGCGCGGCCCTGTTTCATCCCGTCGGTACCGACCAGACCCTGGAGTTACTGGGCAAGACGGCCTTTGGCATTCCAATGACGGATGACGATGCTATTTGGGCCTAAACTAGCACCCAGGGCGAGGTGACCTCGCCCCTACGGAAAACACCCAAAGACTACGACCGCCACAAGTCAGCCACCAGATCGGTGTCGATATAGGCCGTACCTTCTCTGACCTTGCCGTCCGCGATGCGCATCACCCAGCAATAACTGTTGTTATAGGGTTTGCCGGCTTTGGTCGTGGCTTTGCCTTCCCACTGCAGGACGACGTTGTCCCCTTCGGCAATAATATTCACCACCGTCGGTTGAATGGGTCCGGCCAGCTTGGCAGTCAGCGGCTTGGCCGCCCCATCTACGAATGCCTGGCGGCTGGTGTAAGTGCGCGAGACTGGGCTGGTGCCAATCACCGTCCACTGGACATCCTCGGCTAAGGTGTTGAAAAACGCCATGCCATCCCCACCTGCCCATGCATCAAAAACGTCTTGGATTAGTTTTTTGTTTTCAGCAGCACTCATAGGGTCCTCCTTATCTCACCCTTGGTACGTCTGCTTGTTATCCCACGTGTCCCAGTGTATGACCTCTTCCACCGGCGCCCGTGACACCGGACCGAACTTGCCTTGCGGATAGCCCATGGGAATCAGCGCCGAGACTTCCATGTCGTCCGGAATGTTCAATTTTTTCTTCAGCTCTTCTTCAAAGAGACAGTGTATCGTGGTTAGCGTCGCCCCGACCCCCAAGGCGCGGCAGGCCAGCAGGATATTTTGGACTGCAGGATAAATCGTGCCGTGGATCACCGCCGCGTTGGCGCGCTCGTTCTTCATCTCGGCCAAGGGCGTGTATTCTTTTTTGGCACACGCTAATAACACGACAGGCGCATCATCCAAATGCGCCGCTAAATGCGCAGCCGCACCCAGCATGCGTTGCTGAGCAGCCGGCAGACCGTCGGGGATGCCACGCTCGCCCATGATCTTCTGCCACGTATTCCAATAATAGTCGCGGATGAAACGTTTCAGCCCAGTATCCCGCACCAGGATGAACGCCCAGTCTTGCATATTTCCGCCGCTCGGCGCGCGAATGCCCGCGTCCACAATTTTCTTGAGCGTCTCTTCCGGAATAGGGTCGGGTTTGAGCCGCCGCATGGCACGTGTTGCATATATGATTTCAAAGATTCCAGGCTCTGCTGATTCTGCCATTACTCTCTCCTCTCTGTTCCTTGGCTGGGCAGGGTTCCCCTGCCCCTACACATCCATTATTGCGGCGATTAGGTCTCCAAGCCGTACAGACTCGCCGCATTGCCGACCACCATTTTATACAGCTCGTCCTCCGGTACGCCCAGAAAGTCCTTCATGACCTGCGCCTGAGAATACGGGAACGTACCCTCGGTGTGCGGATAATCCGAGCCCCACATCAAACGGTCAACGCCGATGAGTTCGCGAGTTAGAACCCCAGCCCGGTCATCCTCAAACGTAGCCCAGAACTGGCGCTGAAAATAAAAACTGGGGGCTTCATCTACCCGTGGTTCCATCCAGTGCCGGTGGTCCGCCCACCAGTGATCCATACTGCGCAGCACCGAAGCGATCCAGCCTATCCCGCCCTCAGCCAAGACAAAACGCAGTTTTGGAAAGCGCTGTGGGACGGCGCCCCAGATGATATCGGCCATGGCTCGCTCGATGGCGCAAATCTTGGTGTCAACAAAGGCTTTACCAACCCCCATCCGGTCCGCCTTCATATAGAAGGGCTCATCCGTCCCCACGTGCATGGCAATCGGCAGGTCTAAATCTTGGACTGCTGCCCACAGCGGATCGTACTCGGCCAGCCGATATGATCGGTTTGCAATCTCAGATGGTATCGACACCGACCTGAGGCCCTTTTTGGCTATTCGCTCAGCCTCCTCAACCGCCCATTCAATAGGCCCTCGCATCGGCAGCAAACCGACACCCAGGAAGCGATCTGGGGCAGCCGCGCAGAACTCGCTCAGCCAGTCGTTATACACGCGAAAACACTCGCGTTGGTATTCAGCATCGGGGGCGGCACTCAGAAAGAGCCCGACCCCAGGATATATGACCTCAGCTCGCAGATGGTCCATCGCCTGGTCGGCCAATCGAGCCTGGGGGTCCCACGCACCAGGCCGCGTATCCGCGTGCCGGCCGCCCTGCGGCGATAAAATATCCCCAGCAAGCTTGTCTTCCATCGAAACACCTTCGAGTCCAACGGGTAACGGTTCCAGCCCGTCTATGAGGTAAAAGTCGGCTTCTGGTTTGGACTCGACGCGTGGCGCCCGGTCACGAAAGCGCTTATCCATCCTGCTTGTCCACAGGTCTGCGGGCTCCACCACATGCCCGTCAGCAGACACATATCCCCCGGTTATATGTATTTCCATATTCACGCCCTCCTTAAACACCGGGCATAGCGCGAGGCTTCCGCCTGTGTCAAGCGTAAGAATCTTTGCGCAAGAATCTTCCCGCAACAACTTTACGCCGTCAGGAACCTCATGGTATGCAGGCCATACAGGAGGGGTATTATGATTCGTCCTAAAAAAATTGGCCATGTCGTCCTCAAGGCGTGTGATCTCACACGTGCTGAGCAGTTTTATACTGAGGTATTGGGCTTTGAGGTTGTCACGCGACTCAAACGTCCACGCGGCGTATTCTTCACCCTGGGTGAGCAACATCACGATCTTGCCGTCTTAGAGGTGCCGCCCGAGGCTGATCCCGTCAAAAACAAGCAAGTTGGCCTGCATCACGTCGCCCTCCAGGTCGAAAATTTTGATGAGTTGAAAGAGGGCTATCGGACGCTCAAAGCGCATGACGTGGAGATCACCGCCACCATCGACCACGGTATTACCAAGAGCATTTACTTCCTCGACCCTGAGGGGAACCAGCTCGAGCTGTATTGCGATATTGGAACCGACGGTCTGGAACGCATTCGTCGCGGAGAGGCAAACGGACTCGATCCCCTAGATCTTGATGCGTAAAGGTCAAGCCAGGCACAGCGTCTTGCCCACCGATCAATCCCAGTCTGCCCCAGTCTGCGCGCTCTAAATCACCATCTCTAGTTGCACAATGACATTGTCCCGATCACGCAGAAAGCCGATGCCGTTATACTGTCCATCCAGGTAGTTGTACTGCAGGGTCAGGCGAAAGGGATCGCGCACAAAGGTCACGCCGGGTTGGACCAGCCATGAGCCTTGCCAATCGTATAAAAAGACCAGCTGCGGCAAAATCGCACCGGAACGATAGGCGGTCGAGACCAAGAGGGTGTGGATAAACTGATGCTCGTCAATGGTGACAAAGGATGCATTATTCCGGTTGGGATCGCTGATAGGGGCGGCAAATTGCCCGAAGCCGAACTGTGGAGCGACCGAGGCCAGCGAGGTATCATTAAAGTCCATGATGTGCCGGCCAAACACCTGACTGCTGAGGAGAAACGACTGATGCGGGTTCAGCAACTTGATATAGCGGGTCACGTCCAGACCAAGCGACCAGCGTATGACATCCGAGCGCGTGACCTTGCTTCTATAGCGTAAGATAGGCTGACCACTGACTGGATCAGTCCCCACTTGTTGATACCCAGGAGTAATCTCTCCGCTTAACGCCGGTCCGAGAATCTGGTCCGGGGCTGAATTGTGAAAGAACGGTTCAGCATAGAAATAGGCAAACTCGCTGCGCACAATCCCCGAAATACGGGGTACGCTGAAGGTGAGCGTGCCGCCACTGATATGAATTTTTGGATACAGCGCATGAGCCTGAAAATGATCGACTAAGAAACGTGGGGTGTCCCCCGTATTTACGGCGGTTGTAAATTCACCAAGATTGATAGGGTTCTTGGTCGGCGTCACAATGCGCAACATGGGGGTATCAAGATATGTCACGTAGTGGACCAGGCTGAACATAAACTCGTCCCAGATCCCAATGATCCGGGCCCCGCCACGGGCGTCGGCAAAATTCTTTGACGGCTTTTTGATGAGGCCGGGAAAGCCCAGAGGGTTAGGCGTTGACCATGGGGAACCCGTCGGGACTGGCGCGGCGATTTTGTCATCGAACACCATGAAGCCCTCAAGGTTGAGTTCAGACAACGGTCCAACCCCCCCCCCAAAGCCATACACCAGCCGGGCCATGTCGAGCGGTACACGGCGTTGATCCAGAGGGACCAGAAAACCGCCAAAGCTCGCATCCAGGGGGTTAATCTGATCCAACAGCCGAAAGACGTCGGTCTCGCCCCAAGACAGATTCTGGCGCCCGATGCGAAGAAAGAGCGGGCCGCTCGTATAGTTCACATACGCTTCAAACAAGCGGTGGCGGTGACGCAAACGACCACGCGGGTCTGAACGACTACAGCCCTCAAAACTGAGGGGACGTTTATGTTTGGCTTTAGTTGGGACGCCGCAGTCGGTTAGGAGCGGGGAGCGCTCACTAAACACATCCGGGCCGTAGTCCCATACCCCGTCGTATTCACCCCGGTAGGTCACGAAATAGCCGAGGGAATCAATTTTGAGCGCTCGGAGTGGAGCAAAAAAAGCCTGCAAAGGCGACAAGAAACCGGTCGCCCGGCCAGCAATAAGATCGGTCAGATCATGACGTAACTCAGCCTGGATGAAGGTCCGATTCTGGAGCATATTCCAGTCGTTATACGGCGTTTGAAGCCGCGTGTTATCGCTCGCGCTCTGCACCGCCATAGCGGTTCGGTTGTATACCTGACCGTTAAAACGCAGCGTCTCCTCTGGGTCGAGAAAAACGGCGTAAACCGTGCCAGACTCAAGACCAAGCAAGATGCCCACAACGAGCCCCAGCCAGCCCCACCGGTTCCTATTTTTGCGCCCATCCATACAAGATTTCCGCTGTCTCATTTTCCCTGCAGCATGAGAGACATGTCCGAGGGGGCGAGCATCATCGTCTACTGCTTAGAATACACTCCCTGGCGTTCCCACTGGGGGATATTCTTGTCCGGGTCAGAGCGATGCATGCCGTACATCGACATAAAGGAAAAGCTCTGGGTCCGCTCGACTGCACCACTGCTGTTGACGATGCCACTCTTTGCCCGTATCTGGGCGTTATCTCCCTGGTCGCGGCAGCGCAGATTCCAAGCTGCCTTGAGGCCGCACTGCGGATCGTCGGCATTCAGCACAGGAAAGGGACGACCGGCAACATAGTGCTGCAGCTCTTCCTCTCCCACCACCACCCCGATGTGATGTTTCAGCGTAGCCTCAATAAAGGCTGGCCGTAGAGGCAGATCAGTCGTCTCCTGAACCGTGATCGAAAAATCACCAGCTGCTATATATTTGAGAATCTCGGGTGGCAATACGGAGGAAGCATTTGAGGGATTAGTGCTGTCGATGGTCATGCCGGGGCGAATATCACCCATCTTTGGGAAGCCCTCACGGTACGGGAAGAAGTTCGCCACAACCTGTTCCTGAACCGCCTCCTGGCTTTGCCCTACAGATTGCAGGAGCCAAAGCCCAAGACAACTCAGCAGCACAGCGGATACACGTAGAAGAACTGTCACTATCCCCCTCCTTAAGATAGCCTCTGCTCAGAAACGATGACTGTCGTGCCCGAACAGCCTACTTGCCTGAAAAATCATGCAGATGCAACCTCTAGATGCAATCTCCAGATGCAACCCACGGGAGAGCGGGCCTCAGCTTGCATCTGACACCAAGTCTCGCTAAGGAAGCCATAATCACAATCCACTATGTAAGGAGAGAGCAGATATGAGTGCACAAGAGATTGAGGCTGCAGCCAGGGGATTTTTTAACGCCTTCGCCAAATTGGACGTACAAGCGGCCATCGACATGCTGTCCGAGGACCTCGAGGTGATTGATCACGTCCCGTATCGGTTTGATAGTAAGCCGGAGTTTGCGGACTTTTTGCGGGGAGCAATGGAAGGCATTGCCTCGGCGAGTGCGGGCCTACGTCAACTGTCCTGCCGGGTCATTGGGGACAGTGCGGGTGTGGCAAACGCCTATGACACTTTCACCGCAGTGAGTAAAGACGGCAACGTGCAAACGCTGAATGGACGAACCACCTTGGTCTTTGGCAAGGAAGGCGACCAGTGGAAAATCGTCAGCGCGCACTTTTCGCCGCTGCCGACACATTAATTCCATAAAACTCCTCTCATCGGAGGGGAGCTTGTCTCACGACACTTAGACAGCCCTGGCAGAGATCTTTTTATTGACCTGCGCGCAATACCTGACCCGGCAGGCTGCCGGTATGCTGCTGGTCTGCGTATAACACCTCACCATTCACCACGGTATGCATGACACAGTAGGCGGGCACGACAAGACGCCGTCCACCACCGGGCAGGTCATAACGCATCTCCGGTCGCTTGGGCGAGCCGATCGTATTCGCATCAAAAACGACAATGTCGGCCGCCATGCCCGGGCCGAGTAGACCTCGATTCGGCACACCAAAGAATTTGGGCCGTTTCTGAGGTAATACGTTGGACCGAACGCTCTATCGGCCTGAGCCTGCTTTTCGCGCACCCAGGTACCTAGCAAATAGGTGCAGTAACCGGCGTCACACAGCATGTCCACATGCGCTCCGCCGTCGGACAGGCCGATCATCGTATTTGGGTGTGTGATGAGTTCGGCGACGCGGTTCTCATCAGCATTAAACAGCGCCATCGTGTACTGGATATTGAGGTCATCCTCGATAGCTAAATCGAGGAAGGTATCCAGACCGGTCTTGCCACGTTCGCGGGCCACATCGTCAACCGTTTTGCCTTCGTACTTCTTGAGCGCCGGGTTGCTGACGTCCTGGATATCAACCCGGTCCCACTTGCCAGGGAAGACACGTGGTTCCTCAAACGTTTGACGCCAAGCTTGGCGAAAGTCCAGATTACGATACAGCTTCATCTGCTCTTCTGCAGATTTATTAAACGCCGGGTTCCAACACTCCAGGTTCGCAAAAATAAACGGATTGCGCAGATTAACCTGAACACTCAACGGCCTGCAGGTCACTTGGGGGACAATGCCGCGTTTAATGAGCGGCTCAGTCTGCTTCAGCGTCTGCATACAGACGTCGGGTTTGTCGTCTCGCGACAGCATGGCCAGCCAGGTAACGGGTCGGTTGCTCGCGGTGCCTAAGTGGTCGAGCAAAGCGTAGTCACTCTCAGTCACCACACCGGGCTGATCGTTGAGCGCAAGCTCAATCGTGCCTCGTCCAAGTTCTTTCAGCACCCCGCCATACGCCGACAACTCTTCGCGGCTCGCCAGCCGACAAGCGAGCGGACGGCCCTGATAACCAATATGCTGTGGGCCGTTGGTGGTAGAGAAGCCGAACGCACCGGCATCCATGGCCTCTCGTAATAAGGCCGCAATCTGGACCGTCTCCTCCGGTGTAGCCGCCCGATCCATAGACTCTTCACCCATCACATAGTGTCGAAACGGTGTGAGTGGAGCCATAAAGCCGAGGTTGATTCCGGAGCCACGCTTGGCTGCCGCGTCCATATACTCGGGAAACGTTTCCCACTCCCAGGTCACGCCTTTGGCTAGCACGTCAAACGGAATCGCTTCGACATTGACTAAGTCCCACGTCGCGATTTCACGTACATCAGGCTTGCAAGGAGCCAGGCCCACGCCGCAGTTACCCATGATGACGCTGGTCACACCGTGCCATGACGAAGGAGACACAAGCGGGTCCCAGCAGATCTGGGCGTCATAGTGCGTATGATGGTCAATGAATCCGGGTGTGACAGTCAAATCAGACGCGTCAATGACTTTTTTCGCGCCTTCGGTGATTTTTCCAATTTCGACAATCTTGCCATCTGCGACAGCGATATCAGCCTGGACAGGCTGCGCGCCGGTACCATCAACCACTGTGCCATTCTTAATCACAAGATCGTAGGACATGAAATTCTCCCCTGCTTCGTAACCTACTATTTCTGGCTGCTCTCTTATTCCCTATACCGTTCGCAAACTGCCCGTCAAGCTTTGCCTATCTTGTAAGGATATGCATAGCCTCGCATGTTGACAGTGTTTCCGTTCGCCCTATAGATTGAGGAATCCATGGACTGAACGTTTCCGTTCAGTTGCCGATAGGCCGCCCATATTCCTATTGTAGAGAAAAAAGGAGGTTATTCAGTATGCAGACAACCCAAGACAGCCCTATGCAGGTTGGTATGGCAACGATTTGCCAAAACCCGGACCAGAAAATCTCGGATTACGAGGTCTATAAAAACGAAATCCGTCTCGCCGACTTGGCCGAACCGCTCGGCTTCGACTCGATTTGGAGCGTAGAGCACCACTTTACCGACTACACCATGGTTCCCGACGTCCTGCAGTTTTTGACCTATATGGCCGGACGGACCAAGAACATCAAACTCGGCTCAATGGTGGTTGTTCTTCCTTGGCACGACCCGATGCGGGTGGCAGAGCAGATCGCCATGCTGGACGATCTGTGTGACGGCCGTCTCATCCTCGGTATGGGCCGTGGTGCTGGGAAAGTCGAATTCGATGGGTTTCGCCTGGACATGGGGGAGTCGCGAGAACGCTTTGTCGAGGCGGCCGATATGGTCCTAACCGGTCTCGAGCAGGGTTACTGCGAGTATAACGGAAAATTCCTCACCCAGCCACGTAAGGACATCCGACCCAAGCCGTTCAGGTCCTTCAAAGGGCGTACGTATGCAGCCGCTGTTTCGCCTGAATCCTCAGAGATCATGGCCCGCTTGGGTATCGGCATCCTCATCATTCCGCAGAAACCGTGGGAAGATGTGGCTGTTGAACTCAATACCTACCGCACAGTATATCGTGAGGTGAACGGGACCGACGCACCGCCGCCGGTTGGCGCGGGCTGGGTTTTCTGTGATAAGGACGCCGGACGGGCCGAAGAGATGGCGCGGCGTTATATTGGCGCGTACTGGCAATCGGCTCTCAAGCATTACGAGTTTGGTGGCGATCACTTCGCAAAAACCAAAGGCTACGAGTTCTATGGCAAGATGTCAGAAACCCTGGGCGGTGCTGGCGTCGACGGCATCACAGATTTCTTTCTCAACCTCCAGGTCTGGGGCACGCCGGATCAATGCTTGGAGAAAGTGCTCGACATTCGCTCCAAAGTAGGCTGTGACTCATTCACTGGCGTGTTCAGTTATGGCGGCATGCCCTACGAGGAGAGTGAGCAGAGCATGCGTCTATTCGCGAGCGAAGTCGCGCCTCAGCTGCAGCGTCTGGGTGAAAAAGCAGTGGCCTAAAACACCTTGAAAATAATCGAGAGAAGAATTCTCTTATAACAGAACGCCTTCCCTCTGCATGGGGGAAGGCGTTTTTGTTTCAGAGCCTCTGGGACAGCGGTTAGAGGATGTTTGGAAACTCGCCGTACACGTCATTGCGAGTGTAGCGAAGCAATCTCGGGGACTTGTACGGGCTAGTGAGATTGCCATGGTCGCTATGCTCCCTCGCAACGACACGAAAGCGCTATTTTTATTCCAAATCCTGAATAGTCATAAAAAATGAATTCTCATCCCGGCACCTACGCGCTGATCCTGCGGGCAATGCACCAGCAAGACGTCCAAATCGGTCGGCTTGACCGGCTGTCGGCCCGCCCTGGCTTCTATGTTTACGTTGGCAGCGCATTTGGGCCGGGTGGTGTGCGGGCACGGGTCAGGCATCATGCGAAGATTTCCGAATGTCCGCATTGGCACATTGACTATCTGCGCCAGACGGCCGAACTCAAACAGGTCTGGTACACCCACGACCCCGTCCACCGGGAACATTCCTGGGCTGCTGTCTTTGGCAACATGCGGGGAGCATCGATTCCCCTACCCGGCTTTGGTGCCTCAGACTGCACCTGTGTTTCGCATCTATATTTTTTCCAGCGCCAACCGCTGCTGAAGAACTTCCGCCGCAGGGTTCAGATGGGCTTTCCGAGCCATGATCCTATTGAGAGCACGCTCGCGAAGGATACACGGGGGAACGCGTCTCTTGTCGTGCATAGCCAATATGATTTATAGATGTACATAGTCTCTACCCACAACAAGAGGAGGGAACAATAGAATGACTGCGAAAACGGCTGCGACTGATTTTGATATCCACATCAAAGGCGGAACCGTTGTCGATGGGACACGGGTCCCACGCTACATAGCCGACGTATGGATACACGACGGCAAGATTGCCCAGATCGGCGGACGCTCACCCGGATCTTCCAAACAGGTGATCGACGCGGACGGTCTGATCGTTGCGCCTGGGTTTATCGATCTGCATACCCATTACGATGCCCAGATTCGCTGGGACCCGTATTGCACCATCTCGGGCTGGCACGGCGTAACCTCGGTTATCCTCGGCAACTGCGGTTTTGGCTTTGCCCCGGTTAAACCTGATTTTCGCGACCGGTCCATGCTCACCATGACGCGCACAGAAGCG
This sequence comes from Binatia bacterium, assembly GCA_963666315.2. Classification (GTDB taxonomy): domain Bacteria; phylum Desulfobacterota; class Binatia; order Bin18; family Bin18; genus Bin18. Next base: position 26,526 of record CAXXHG010000017.1, on the reverse strand, counting down.
ATCCCCTACGCGTCCATGCAGGCCGGCATGGAATGGGACTGGGAGACCATCCCTGAGTATCTGGATTCTTTAGATCATGCGCCTAAGGGCGTGAACTGCATTCAATACATGCCCACGGCCTCGCTGATGACCTATGTCATGGGACTCGAAGCTGCCAAGAGCCGGCCGGCTACTGCGGCCGAGCGTCAGGAAATGCAGCGGCTGCTGAATGAGGGCATGGATGCCGGTTTGTGCGGCTTTTCTATCCAGAGGCTGGGTCCTAACTCCACCCAGGCCGACTATGATGGCTCACCCATGGTGACTGATACCATGTGCGATAAGGATATCTTGTGTTTGGCCGAGGTGCTGCGCGATCGCGACGAGGGTTTTATCCAGGTCACCCAGGCTACCGGGCGTATCAAAGAAGACCTCGCCTTCTTGGAAAAGCTGGCCGACACAGCCAAGCGGCCGATACTACATAACGCCATCATCGCCGCCCGTAAGGATCCTAAAATCCACCGCCGCAGTCTGGATTGGCTGGAACGCTGCCGCGCAAAGGGCCTGCCCATCTTTGGTCAGACCGGCACCATCCGGAGCGGTTTTGCCTTCACGCTTGAACACTGGAATTTGTACGACGCCAGCCGCGCCTGGCGTGCCCTGACCACGGGGACAAAGGAAGAGAAGCTGGCCAAGATGCAGGATCCTGAGTTGCGGGACGCCGTCAATCGTGAAACGGAGAAGGCCAATCGCAAGCTCCGGGCTATTCAGGCCGGGGTCGGCGGCTCCATTCACCGTCTTATTGTGCAAAGTGTAAACGACCAACCTGAGTTGGAGAAATACGTGGGGAAGTCGCTGGGCGAAATTGGCGAGGAAGAGGGCAAGACGCCCGTCGATGTGATGCTGGATCTGTCGGTTGCCGGGGACCTGAATGTTGAATTCTTGGGTCCCGACCGGGGCTCTAACGCTGACTTCAACGCTGAGATGTTCACTGACTCAGAATACACCTTCCCCGGCGTGTCAGACGGTGGTGCGCACACCAAGTTCTTTACTGGAGGTGCGTTTACCACTGACTTCTTGCGCTGGCTCGTCCGAGATGAAAAAAAGATCAGCCTAGAGGAGGCACATTATCGGCTGTCAGCCCTGCCGGCCCACGCCGCAGGCTTCCGCGACCGGGGCATCCTGCGCGAAGGAGCCGCCGCCGACGTGGTTGTGTACAATCTGGATGAGCTCGATATCGACCCCGACTGGATAGGCGAAGTCACCCACGACTTTCCCGGAAACGAGTGGCGTCGAATCCAACGGGCCAAGGGCTATCACGCCATCATGGTCAATGGCGAGGTAACGTTTGAGGATGGAATATGCACGGGAGCAACCCCGGGCAAGCTCCTCCGGCATGGGCACGCCTGATACAGCAGGGTTTACAGTCAGGACACGAATGGCCTCCCCAACCGGGAGGCCATTTTTTTGTACTGCCGCTATCGGGCGCTGGTACGCAGCTCTAAGCCGCCCAAGCATTTTTAGCGTTGCATAATTCTTTTCCAGGCGTGTATACAAACACTATGGGTGCACGCACGGGAGCAGAATTCATCCAAGGCCTTCACGATGATCGCGAAATCTGGCTCGGCAATGAACGGGTTGAGGATGTGACAACGCATCCCGCCTTTCGGCCTGCTATTGAAAGCATTGCCCAGCTCTACGACATGCAGCACGATCCGGCCTTTCAGGAGCGGTTTTGCTATCCGTCTCCGACCAGCGGCGATCCGGTTGGGTTGTCCTTTTTAATTCCCCGCAGCCAGGAAGATTTGGTTCGGCGGCGACAGATGGTCAAAGTCTGGGCTGATGCGACCTGCGGCATGATGGGTCGCAGTGCGGATTTTCTCAATACTATGGTTACGGCCTGGGCGGCCAAAGCTGACTATTTTGCCCAGCAAGGCGCGGAATGTACGCAGCGCGCCCTCGCATACTATGAGCACTGCCGTGAGAACGATCTCTTTCTCACGCATACATTGGTCGACCCTCAAGTAGACCGCTCGAAAAACCGTGCTGAGCAGGACGACCCGTATCAGTGTCTCGGCATCGTTGACGAGACTTCCGAGGGTTTAGTCATTCGGGGCGGGAAAATGATCGCCACCGCTGCTCCGTTCGCGGACGAGATTCTGGCCTGGCCGTTTCCGCCGACGCTGACGGAGGCCGAGTCACGTTACGCCATAGTCTTTATTATCCCGGTCGCCTCACCAGGACTTAATATTATTTGCCGTGCATCCTTCGCCCGCCCTGGCCCAGTTGAAGATCATCCGTTAAGCGCTCGATTTGACGAAATGGATTCCGTGGCCGTCTTTGATGACGTGCTGGTGCCGTGGGAGCGTGTCTTTTTACATAAAGACGTCAACCTCGTCGGACAGATGTATACGGGCACGCGCATCCGGGAATGGGCGGCGCATCAAACTAATACGCGGCTCTTATCCAAGATTGAGTTTGTCTACGGCACGCTCAGCCTCATGGCCGAGGCCATCGGCGTACAAGACAAACCCGCAGTACAAGAAATGCTGGGCGAAGCGGCCAGCTATGTTGAGATCATTAAATCCATTCTCTTGGCATCGGAACAAGAGGCCGAAGTTGATCCTTCAAATGGAGCCATCTACCCTGCCCTCACCACGCTGCAAGTCGGACGGGTTTGGGGACCTCGTATTTACCCACGCCTCATGGAAATGATGCGCCGGATTGGAGCCGGCGGACTGATGCAGCTTCCAGCGACATTTTCTTCTTTTGACGGGCCGACTGGTGCGGACTTAGAAAAATATTATCGCGGCGCGCATATTCCAGCCCAAGACAAAGTCCGACTCTTCAAGCTGGCTTGGGATCTTGTTGGTTCTGATTTTGGGTCCCGGCATGAGCTGTATGAGATGTTCTATGCCGGTGATCCGAGCATGATTACCGCCAGCCTGTATCTCGAGTTTGATAATGCGAGCTATATGAATCGGGTGAAGGAATTTTTGGGGAAGGCAGAGTAGAAAGTTCAACACATCGATAGCCAGCAGCATACCTAAGTGGAGCCAATCTCGTAGGTCGGATTAGCGGAGCGTAATCCGACACCCCACTCTCGGTGCGCAGGGTGCACCCTACGGGAGGGCACCACTCTACACCGGTATCGCCAGCAGCTCACCCAAGTGCTGATCGATTTGTTTCATATAGTCCTGCTCTATGCCAAACAGCCCGAGGTGGCCATATATGCTGTGTATCACGCGAAACTCGCTGTTAGGAATGAGTTTCTGTTCCGCTTCACAGTCGCGTGGAGGAAAGAACATATCTTCGTCTATGGGAAGGATAAATACTTTCGCAGTGATACGTTCGAGCGCCTGCTTGAGGTCACCGCCGGTATGGCGACTGACATCACCGCGCTGCCATTTCCAGGCCATACACAGCAGATTATTCGGGTCCATAGGCAGAAAGTAGTTTTCTACAAAACCGACCACGAAATCTTCGGTGGACGAGAAGCCCAGCTCGCGGAACCGTTCCTGCTTGAACAACTCGGTACAGAACCCCATCACTCCCCATAGGCGGGCCTGGCGGCGTAATCCAACATGGACCGCATGTGGGTCTGTATACCAACCATTATTCCAGGCGGGATCTGAGGTGATCGCTTCACTCAGCGTCGCCACATACAAAAAGTCGTGCGGCGTGTTCTTGGCCGTCCCTGCGAGCGGTGCGGCGCGCTTGACCATATCGGGATAGCGCACTGCCCACTCATAGGTTTGCTGAGCACCCATGGAGCCGCCACACACCAGTTCCAATCGTTCAATGCCAAACTGCTCGGTCAAGAGTTTGTGCTGGGCGCGCACATCGTCGCCGATCCGCACCCGAGGAAAACGCGCCATATTAAACGGGACAGGCGTGTTTGACGGCGAACTTGATAAGCCATTGCCCAGCTGGTTGGCGATAATGACAAAATACTCGTCTGGATCAATCGCCCGGCCTTTACCGACATGAACATCGGCCATGATCTTACTGGTTCCCGAGTACCAGGTCGGCAGGAGAATGGCATTGTCCTTTTGGGCGTTCAGAGTCCCCTGTGTCGTATAGGCAAGCTTTCCGTCATGAAGCGCCCCGCCCTCTTCCAGCGTGAAGTTACCGAGATCGAACAATTCAAATGGGCCGTGATCCTCATGCGAATAGTAGTCGTTGAATGCACTAGACATGCTACGTCTCCTTGTCCGATGGGCAAACCCTTATGCTTGTTTGAACCAACTGCCTGGTTGGGGTATAGCTTATCCGAGCGGAAAGCCCAAGAAAAGTTAAAGAGCATCATGCCACAAGACACCAATACCAACAGTCTGAACGAAGAACTCGACGCCATCGAATACTACTTCGAGCAAGGCGTCACCGACGGGCTACCCGTTGTCCCACCCACTGAAGAACGGATGCAGCAAATGCTGGCCGCTGCCTCAAAGGCAGCAGATGAGGTTGTCGCCCTCGTGCCGCCGAACTTTGGCGAAGCGACAATTGAGAAGATTACGGTGAATGCTGTCATGGCCGGTTGTAAACCGGAATTCTTACCCGTCGTTCTCGCAGGCGTGCAAGTCATGTGTGACGAACGGGTCAATCTGCATGGCGTGCAGGCCACGACACACACGGCAACGCCGCTGTTTATTGTCAACGGGCCAATCCGTCAGCAGCTCGATATTAACTGCGCAGCCGGCGTATTTGGTTCGGGCTGGCGAGCCAACGCCACCATCGGACGGGCGCTGCGTTTGATCATGATCAATATCGGCGGGGCTCATCCGGGTAAAATCGATAAATCGACCATGGGCCATCCCGGCAAGTATACCTATTGCATTGGCGAGTACGAAGAAGAGAATCCGTGGGAGCCGTTGCATGTCGAGCAAGGCTACGACCAGGAGCAAAGCACGATCAGCGTGTATTGCTGCGATGCTCCGCAGTGTGTGAGTAATCACGGCAGCCGCACGGCACGCGGCATTTTAGACACCCTAGGTGCCAGCATGGCCGTGGGCTGGAGTGATAAAACCTATCTGGCTGGAAACTATATTGTGGTTCTTGGCCCGGAGCATGCGAAGAGCATTGCTAATGACGGCATGAGCAAACAGGATGTGAAACGCTATTTATATGAAAACGTCCGCCGGCCTTTGCACGAACTCCTTCCTGGACCGGACGGGAGTGAAGGGATTAAGCGAGAGAGCCTACCCGGTTGGTTAAACGCCGCAGACGACTTCACCCTCATCCCGAAGGTCGCCTCAGCAGACAAGATTATTATTGTTGTGGCAGGCGGGACAGCTGGCCGCTTTTCCGTGCATATGTGCGGTTGGGGCGGAGGCGCTGGGCAGAGTGAACTCGTGACTGTGCCCATAGAGACGCATTAAGTTTGAAGAGATCTATGGATAGACTATGTAGCCTGGATGGCGCGTTAGCAGAATCCAGGATCAACTTATTCCCGGATTTTGCTCTGCTGTATCCGGCTTACTTATAGGGAGGAAAACATATGGCAAAACTCTACGATCCAACAGCAGCGCCGAAACAGGCTACTGCAGCCCTCGCTGCCCGTCTGGCTGATTTGCAGGGTAAGACCATCGGCTTACTCGATATTAGCAAAGCCAAAGGCAACTTCTTCCTAGACCGGGTGGAGGAAATCTTAACGGAACGCTTTCAGCCACGCGAAATCATCCGGCGCATGAAGCCCACATTCGCCCGCCCGGCTCCGGAAGACATTCGCCAAGAGCTGGCCCAAAAGTGCGACTTCCTGATAGAAGCGCTAGCCGATTGAGGGTCGTGTACCACGTGCAGTGTGCACGACGGAATATTTTTTGAAAAAGCCGGTATCCCCTCGGCTGTGTTTGCGACGACAGAATTCTCCAATGCCGCACTCGCACAAGCGAAAGCATTGGGTCTTCCTGACTTCAAAGTCATCCTGGTTGAGCATCCCATTCAGCCCCTCACACCAGAAGAAGTGCATGGACGGGCGGATGCGGTATTTGATCAGATTGTTGAGAAGGTGACAGGGTAAGCAGTTTTGTGGGTAGGGGCAATTCATGAATTGCCCCTACGGTCAGATAAGCTTGTCGGGCCATAAAGAAAAACCTATGTCTGAACAGCCGGACCGGCTGTGTGCGATCTGCCAGCACTCTGGATATGATCATCTCCACGCGGACAGCCTGGGGAGGTGAGGTGTGTCGGATTGTGAGTGTGAACAATTTAACTTACCAAGCCGTGGCTTATGGGCGGGGGTGTCGTTAGCCGACCGCACCTATCTGCTTGAGCTGTCCACCGCCCCACCAGACACAGACAAAGACTGAGACTCTATGGCGGAAGAGACGACGCTGACGGTATTGTTTAGTGATCTCGTGAGCTCGACCCAGCTGTCGAGTCAATTCGATCCGGAAGACTGGCGGGATATCGTGCGCGCTTATCAACAGGTGAGTGTCGCCATACTCCAACGCTTAGGAGGCCATGTCGCGCCATACCAAGGCGATGGTTTGTTGGTCTACTTTGGCTATCCCCAGGTTCACGAAGATGACGCGCAGCATGCGGTCCAAGCTGGGCTGAGGATCGTGACCGCGGTGGCCGAACTCAATGAACGGTTACAGCAGGATTATGGCGTAACGCTAGCCGTGCGTATTGGCGTGCACACGGGGCCAGCCGTGTTTGGGGCACTCGGCGATGCGCGTCACACCGAACAACTGACCGTCGGCGAGACGCCGACGATCGCGGCTGGAATTCAAGATCTGGCGACTCCGAACTCGGTCGTCGTCAGTACATCCACGGCAGAGTATCTCTCCGACACATATGCGATGGACGATCGGGGTACCCATGCCATCAAAGGCGTTGCCGCCCCTGTTGGGGTGTTCCAGGTCCGCTCGATGCTTCAAGACGCGCAGTAGCAGGGATCCAGCACCACCGACTCAAGAGAGCAGGGAGTCGATGCCGCCGAACGTCGTCAACTGACGGTGAGGTTCTGCCTACTAGCCGGGGCGGCCCGGTTAGCCGCCCAGCTGAGCCCGGAAGCCCTGTTGGCCATCGTACGGGACTATCAAACAACAAGTGCTGAAGTGATTGCTCGGTATGCCGGCCATATCGCTCAATATTTAGATACGGGCTTGCTGGTCTACTTTGGGTATCCGGCAGCGAATGAAGATGATGCCCAGCGGGCCGTGCGCGCGGGCTTGGCTATCCTGGACGCCACGCAGCCCCTAAATAGCCGGATAGCAGCAGAACACGACGTGGAGGCGGCCCTGCGGATGGGTATTCATACCGGTTTAGTCGTGGCAGGCGAGATCGGTGCTGGCAGCCGCACCGATCAGCTCGCCATGGGCGAGACGCCGAATGTGGCCACGCGGGTACAAGGCGTGGCGCAACCCGGGACAGTAGCGATCAGTCCCACTACCGCCCAGTTGGTGGCCGGGTATTTCGAGTGGGAGGAGTTGGGGAGTCATACGCTTAAGGGAGTCCCAGAACCGATGCTCCTCCGCCGGGTCGTACAGGAGAGTGCTACCCAGAGCCGGCTCGATGTAGTAGCTGCCCAGGGCCTGGCGCAGATGGTCGGTCGCGAGGAGGAGATAACGCTTTTACGCGACAAGTGGGGTCAGAGCCAAGCCGCACAGCGGCAAGTGATCGTGGTGAGCAGCGAGGCCGGCATCGGCAAGTCGCGCTTAGTCGAAGCGCTGTGTGAGCAGACCGCACACGAGGGTGCCACCCAGCTGCGGCTGCGCTGTTCGCCCTACTCCCAGCACAGTGCTTTCTCTCCCCTCACCGAGCTGCTCCAGCACTGGTCGGGATTTGCACGTGCCGACGGCGCGGACGCAAAAATCAGGAAACTTAAACAAAAACTAGAAGCGTATCAGTTTCCAGAGGCGGAGACGGTCCCTCTATTTGCGCAGTTTTTATCCCTTCCGCCTCCGGACGAGTATCCCGCCCTCGGCGGTACCCCCCAACAACAGCGGCAGAAGACGCAAGATGCGCTGGTCGCCTGGCTGGGCGAAGAAGCCGCCCACCAGCCAACGCTGCTCGTGTGGGAGGACCTGCATTGGATCGATCCGTCGTCATTGGAGATGCTGAGTTTACTTCTGGAGCAGATAACGCAAGCCCGTCTGTGTCTCCTCATCACGTATCGTCCGGAATTTATTGCGCCCTGGGGAGCACCGGCCTATCTGACGCACGTGGAGTTGCCGCGCTTAGGCGCGGGGCAGATTGAGGGAATAGTGGCCAACGTGACAGGAGGCCGACCGCTCCCGGCTGAGGTGTTAGAGCAGATCGTGACCAAGACAGATGGCATTCCGTTGTTTGTCGAAGAGTTGACGAAGACGATCGTCGAGTCAGGGATATTACACGCTGTTAATGGCCACTATGAGCTCATCGGCCCGCTGGCCGAAGGCACGATTCCGGTGACGCTGCAAGATGCATTAATGGCGCGGTTGGACCGGCTGGGACCGGCGAAGGGGTGGCCAAGCTCGGGGCCGTGATTGGGCGGGAATTTCGCTATGACGTGCTCCAGGCCGTCCACCCGGAGGAGGCGGAGAGCTTGGAGGGAGCACTCCAGCAGCTCGTTGCAGCCGAGCTGGTGCACCAGCAAGAACAGCCGCCGCAGGCAAGCTACCAATTTAAGCATGCGCTAATCCAGGATACAGCGTATGAGTCGTTGCTGAGACGTGCCCGCCGCCACTATCATCACCAGATCGCGCAGGTCTTTGAGGAACAGTTTCCCGAGACAAAAGAGACGCAACCGGAACTCGTTGCGCATCATTACACCGAGGCCCAGCGCAGTGAACAAGCTATTCCCTAATGGCAACAGGCTGGCCAGCGTGCTACTCAGCGTTCGGCTAATGTTGAAGCAGAGCACCATCTAAGTACAGGACTGGACCTACTGGAAGCCCTGCCTGACAGCCCGGAACAGGCTCGACAAGAACTCTTACTTCAACTCGATCTGGGACCCGTGTTGGCCGCCACTAAAAATTATGGCGCCGTGGAGGTGGAACGCGCGTACCTCCGTGCACGTGAACTTTGTCAGCAGTTTGGGGAAACGACCCGACTCGCCCCGGTGTTATGGGCATTATCACGCTTGTATAGTCACCGGGGTGAAGGCGAGAAGTCACAAGAGCTAATGGAGCAGCTTCTCGGTCTCGCTGAAACCTCTGAGGACCCGGCTCTCCTTGTGCAAGTGAACTTTACGCGGGGGGCACGCTCGTTCTGGCAAGGGGAACTGACCGTCGCCCGAGAGTTCTGTGGGCAGGGCGTTGCCCTCTACGACCCTCAGCTTCATGACACACTAGCCTTTTTATACGGGTCAGATAGCGGGGTGGCGTGCGGTGTCTACCTCGCCTTCACCCTCTGGCATCTGGGTTATCCGGACAAGGCTCACTTGCAGATCCAGAAGAGTCTTCGGCTGGCTGAGGGCGTCGCCCAGCCGTTCAGCGTAGTGTTTGCGCTGGCTTCCTCGGCCTGATTCAACAGCTACGCCGAGAGACGCACCTTGCCCAAGGACAAGCCGAAGCCGCTATCCGTGTTGCAACTGAACAGGAATTTCCGCACTGGCTGGCGCTTGGACAGATATTATTCGGCTGGGCGTTGGCCCTGCAAGGCCAGAACGAAGCAGGTATTGCCCAACTCCAACAAGGTCTGGCTGTCTACCAGGAGCACGGATTGACGATGGGGAGGACCAAATATCTTGGTCTCTCGGCTGAGGCCTATGAAGGTAACGGCCAGCTGGACGCGGCGTTCGCCGAACTTACTAACGCCTTGCATGAGGTCGAAACGCTGAACGAGTGTGCCTATGAAGCTGAGCTGGATCGGCTGAAGGGAGAGCTGACGCTGCCCTCAGGAGATGAAGCAGCAGCAGAGGCATATTTTCACCAGGCCCTCGACGTAGCCCGCCAGCAACAAGCGAAATCATGGGAACTGCGCACCACCACCAGCCTGGCCCGTCTGTGGCTGCAGCAGGGGAAGCGGATCGATGCTCGCAACCTACTCTCCCCCGTCTATAATTGATTCAGCGAAGGCTTTGACACGAAAGATTTGCAAGAGGCCAAGACATTGCTGGATGAGTTGCTCGGAATCCGCTCAGCCCTCCCATACACTCTCAATGATCAAAGAGGTTACAGCATAAGATTGCTCCTCGCCCTCACTCCGCCAACGGCACAACACCCATGATCACAGGCTCGTCACTCACCACGCACGTCGTATGACCTTGGCCAGTGGTGTCTTCAACCAACCGCGCGTCGCCGGCTCCAAAGCGTCGTTTGGTTCCGTCGCCTAAGCCGATTTCTAATTGGCCCGATAAAATAATGACGTATTGACGGCGCGGTGCAGGATGCCAGTCCATAAAGGTTCCGACCGGCACTTCTACGAAAGAGATATGTGAAGTCGCCTGCGACTCGGTTAAGGCTGGGTGGGAACTAAGCGTTTGGTCTTCAAAGTGCGATTGTCCGTCGTCTCCGGTATACAGTCGATAGAGTCCCATAGTGTTCGCCCCCTTTTTCAGGCTCGTCGCTCTTGCGATTCAGATCCACTATGGGCATGATCTCATCCGAAACGTCAAGGAGGGCTAAGGGGGATTTATCATGACAGATTTATCATGACAGATTTATCATGACAGATTTATCATGACAGATTTATCATGACAGATTTATCATGACAGATTTATCATGACAGATTTATCATGACACATGACAGATTCAGCACAAGACAAAGTTGCACTCGTGACGGGAGGCAGCTCAGGCATTGGCCGGGCAACCGCACTCGCATTTGCCAGCGCAGGGGCCAAGGTCGCTGTGGCCGATCTCAATATTGTGGGTGGAGAAGAGACCGTTTCTTTATTCAAAGGCGCCGGCGGCCAGGCATGTTTCATCCAGGCCAATATGGCCGAGGCCGCCTCGGTCGAGGCTATGGTCAAGAAAACTGTTGAGACTTACGGACGACTCGATTGCGCCCACAACAATGCTGGAGTTGAAGGGGCACTCATCCGAACGGCAGAGTATGAAGAAGACCAGTGGGATCAGGTTATCCGGATTAATCTCACTGGCGTGTGGCTGTGCATGAAATATGAGATTCCGCAAATGCTGCAGCAAGGCAGTGGAGCGATTGTGAACACCGCCTCCGGTGCCGGCCTGATCGGAGTGAAGCGTATGCCCGCCTATGTGGCCAGCAAACATGGCGTCGTCGGGCTCACCAAAACGGCAGCGCTTGAATATGCCAAGTCCGGTATTCGTGTGAACGCGGTCTGCCCTGGCGTGATCAAGACCCCGATGGTCGAACGCGTGACTGGCGGCCGGCCTGACATCTTGGACAAAATGATCGCCGCGGAACCGATAGGCCGCTCCGGACAGCCCGAAGAAATCGCCGCAGCCGTAGTCTGGCTGTGCTCGGACGCGGCATCGTTTGTGACCGGCCATGCCATGGCCGTGGATGGTGGAGCGGTGACGCAGTAACAAAGGGGTATCCCATGATTAAAGCAGCCAGCTTTCCGGAAGCCCACAAAAATCGCTATCTGCTTCCCGAGTATCCAGCGGTACAGTTGGAAACACACATCACCAATCTGATTGCCGACTTCCGAGACGCCAACGATCCTGTCCATCTCAACGGTGGACAAGCCCTGTTTGCCGAGTACGGAGAAGGCATCGCGCTGACGCACTCCCATCCTGTTGACCAATGGCAAGTCTACCTGACCGGTTCCGCCCATCTGGCCAAGAAGCCGGTCTCGCTCATCACCGTCCAGTACACGGATAAGTGGGTGCCGTACGGACCGATTGAGGTCTTACAGGAGGGATTCGCCCTCCTCGCTTTCTGGCCAAGACCCAACGATGAGACGCACGTGATGCCCAAGGACGCCGACATCATCCGCGAAAAACTGAAAGGCAAACCGCCTCGAATCATCCTCGAACACATGAACGTGACAGGCGGGGCACCAGCAGGCGCTTCGGAGACGACGTTAATCGCAGAAGCCGAGATATGGGCCCGCTGCTGGCAGCTTCCCGCAGGTGCGACCTTGGAAACGCCATATCTTGCATCGGGCGGCGGGCAATTCTTCGTCCCCCTGCAGGGCTCGGTCAGATGCGAAGGCGGCGAGTATGCCAAATGGTCGTCGGTTTATATTGGCCCACAGGACGGACAAATTACACTGCGCGCGGGTACCGAGGGTGCAAACGTTCTCGGGATGCAGTTTGCGCCGCAGGAGTGAATTCGGAAACGACGATTACGACGCCGGCTTCCGCTTCTTCGCCCATGCAGCCATTCCGCCGAAGAGATCGCCAATACTGGGTGAGGCCGTCTTACCGCTGAATTCTCGGTAAAGCGTGTTCACATTCACAACAATACGCTCGGCATCCCCCCAGGCAGAGTAATCGCTCAGCGCAATGTCATTGGCGGCTTCTGTCTCCGACATCCCAGCGTCGTAACGTTTGCGGGCCTCGGCCTCGATATATTCCAGATAACCTTTGACCGACTCAACGCCGCGCTTATCCGTAATCGGTCCGTGGCCGGGCACAACGGTTTCCACATCCAATTCGAGCATGAGATCACACGCCTTGATCCAGTTGGCAATCGGCCCGTTCCACATCAGCGTGGTACCATCGATAAATAAAATATCTCCCGTAAAAATCGTCCGGTCTCCGGGCACATAAGCCAGGACATCGCCACGTGTGTGGGCAGGACCAACTTCAATGAGCTGTACGTCCTTATCGCCAACTTTGAGATCCAACCGTTTCTCGAACGTTCGAGAAGGAGGCGTGGGAACAATACCCTCGAAACTGAACGAGCCTAAAATTTCCGTAAGGTATTCGCCCAGCTCACCCATGTTGGGCGCCGCTTGCACCATGTCGGCAATACGATTTGGTGGAAGTTCTTCCATTTCTTCTGCACAAGCCTTGGAGGCGATGATTTCTGCGCCTTGCACCAGTTGATTGCCAAACCAATGGTCACCGTTGGCATGCGTGTTCACCAGAGTATTGATCGATCCTGCTCCAGTTGCATCCTGCATGGTAGCCAGCATTTCCTGGGTTAAAGACAGGTCAAAAAGCGTATCTACCAGCAACGACTGGTCACCGTCCACTACAAGACCGGCATTACTCCAGCCCCACGAGCCGTCGGGCAGCAAGTAGGCGTAAACATTATTCCCCAAATCGTGCAGCCCTTTGGTGTACTGCCATTTACTCATAAGACCACTTCTCCTTTGCCCTCTCTTAGCAATTTCTCGCGCAGCGTCAAATGCAAAGAAATGAACTGGCGGATTTCTCCCTGCATCTATATAATCCGTCGAGATAAGTTTGGAGAGTGGGTGCGCCTGTTTCAGCATGCATAGACAGTCCAACCGAAAAGGAGGTCGCTATGAAAACCACCGTAGATGAGATTACTGGCGGTATTTACCGCGTCTCAACCTATATCGAACAGGCCGACTTCATGTTCAACCAATACCTGATCAATGCCGACCAGCCGTTGCTTTTTCACTGCGGAACGCACGGACTCTTTCCCCTTGTGTCTGAGGCGGTGGCAAAGGTGATCCCGCTTGAGCGCTTGCGCTGGATTTCGTTTGGGCATTTCGAGGCCGATGAGTCCGGAACAATGAACGACTGGCTTGCGGCTGCGCCGGATGCGCAAGTTGCCGTTGGTACGATCTGCTGTATGACCTCAGTCAACGATCTCGCTATCCGCCCACCCCGACCACTCGAAGATGGTGAGACCATTGATTTAGGCGACAAACAGGTACGCTATGTGGCAACGCCGCATGTGCCTCATAGCTGGGACGCCGGAGTCATGTTTGAGGAAACCACAAAAACCCTCTTCTGTGGCGACCTGTTCACTCGCATAGGCAGCAGTCCCGCCGTCTCGGCAGAAGATCCGGTCGAGCCTGCTTTGGCGGCAGAAGATATCTTTGGAGCAACGGCACTGACGCCGAACACCGCGCCAACGATTCGGCGGCTTGCAGACCTGAAACCTGACATGCTCGCCCTCATGCATGGTCCCGCGTTCCGTGGAGACTGCGCGAGTGCCCTCAATCGACTTGCAAATGGCTACGCGGAGAGGTTCAACACACGTCTCGGTGAGTAAAAGGAGAATGTATCATGCCAAATTTAGTAAAAGATAAAGTGGCCCTTGTGACGGGCAGCGGTTCGGGTATTGGCAGAGCGTCCGCCCTGACGTTTGCGCGAGAAGGCGCCCAGGTCGTGGTGTCCGACGTTGCCGTTGAGGGTGGAGAAGAGACGGTCCAGCTCATCAAGAAGACGGGCGGCGAGGCAGTGTTTATCAAAGCGGATGTGTCGCAAGCGGCACAGGTAGAAGCCCTGATTGCCAAGGCTGTCGAGGCATATGGCCGGCTGGACTGTGCGCATAATAACGCCGGGATTGAAGGCAATTCTGCAAAGATCACTGACTACGATGAAGCGGATTGGGACCGTGTCATCGCGATTAACTTGACCGGGGTATGGTTGTGTATGAAGTACGAAATCCCTCAAATGCTGCAGCAGGGAGGTGGCGCGATCGTGAACACCTCTTCAGTAGCGGGCTTGCTGGGCTTCCGCACAGGGTCGGCCTATGTCGCCAGCAAACACGGCGTCCTCGGACTCACAAAAACGGCAGCCCTGGAGTATGCCAAGTCCGCCATCCGCGTAAATGCGGTCTGTCCGGGCGCTATTGATACGCCGATGATGGGACGCATTACAGACCATCGTCCACACAGAGCGGCAAAGATGGCGGCCGGAGAGCCAGTTGGGCGGATGGGCACGCCGCAAGAGATCGCAGAGGCCGTTGTCTGGCTGTGCTCTGACGCGGCATCGTTCGTGACGGGCCACCCGATGGCGGTAGACGGCGGAATCGTTGCCCAGTAAAGGGCGCAAAGAGTAAAGAAGAGGATCTAAGGAGACAAGAGAATGGCGGATTTGGCAAAAGGCAAAGTTGCACTGGTCACCGGTGCAGGCTCGGGCATTGGTCGTGCGACGGCACAGATATTCTCCCGAGAAGGTGCGCAGGTGGCAGTGGCTGATGTGAATGTCGAAGGTGCGCAAGAAACCATCAGCCTCATTAACGACGCAGGCGGCGAGGCATTTTGTATCAAAGCCGATGTGTCCAAAGCAGCAGAAGTCGAAGCTATGGTAAACAGCGTCGTCGAAAAATATGGCCGACTGGACTGTGCGTATAATAACGCGGGCATCGAGGGCGCGCTGGCACGAACGGCTGACTATGCGGAAGACGACTGGGCTACGGTGATTGCGATTAATCTGACCGGGGTATGGCTGTGCATGAAGCACGAGATTCCGCAGCTGCTCAAGAACGGCGGGGGAGCAATCGTCAATACGGCCTCGGTAGCGGGACTACTCGGGGCGCCGCGCATGGCGGCTTACGTGGCCAGCAAACACGGCGTGGTCGGTTTGACTAAAACAGCCGCATTGGAATATGCCAAATCCGGCATCCGCGTGAACGCCGTCTGCCCAGGCATTATCGATACCTCAATGGTCGGACGGCTGAGGGAACGCCGGCCGAAAATGTTCCAAAAGATTGAATCCGGAGAACCTATTGGCCGCATGGGCCAGCCGGAGGAAGTTGCGGAAACCGCAGTCTGGTTGTGTTCCGACGCAGCCTCGTTTGTCACTGGCCACGCCATGGCAGTCGATGGCGGCATTGTTGCCCAGTAGATGGCTAGGACCAGCAAGAAAAAAGGAGGGGAATTATTATGCATTACGGACTGCATTTAGGCGGTGGGGCGGCTCTGCGCGAGGTCGATGGTGCACGCAAAATAGGCGAGACGGCGGAAGAACTGGGCTATCATGGCATTGTAACCGGGGACCACATCACCATCCCGAAACAGATTGACGCGACGTATCCCTATGTTGATGCGGCCCAAGCACGAGGCCAAGATCCCTACCAAGTCTTTACTTCTATGGAGTGGATGGACGCGTTTACCGTCCTGGCTTTGCTCATTCCTGTTACGAAGACGGTTCGCTTGGGCACAAGCGTGACCATTATTCCCTATCGTCATCCTTTAGAAATGGCGCGAGTCGTCGCGTCGCTTGATGTGGCTTCAGGTGGCCGAATGATCTTTGGTGCAGGTGTCGGCTGGATGGAGGACGAATTTGAGCTGCTGGGGGTGCAGTATAAAGAACGCGCTCCGCGCACGCGCGAGTATATTGCGGTAATGAAAGAGGTCTGGACCAGCGAAACGCCGCGCTTTGATGGGAAATTCGTGCAGATCGATCGCGATCTGCATTTCGCTCCAAAGCCGACGCAAAAACCGCATCCGCCCATCTGGGTCGGCGGCGAATCCACGCCGGCGCTTAAGCGCGTGGTCGAGTTCGGCCAAGGCTGGCACATCGGGCCTATCCCCTTGAGTAAGATCCAGCACCGCTTTGATGAGTTGCGCAACTTAATGCAAGCCGGAGGACGGGATTATGCCGAGTTAGAGATTACCTCTATGGTTGATCCCAGCATTACACAGGATGACATTCGCGCCTACCGAGATGCTGGCCTGCATGGCCTGTATGCCACCTGCGCCGCTCCAAAACCCGACACCGTATGCCGAGTCATGCGCGATTTTAAAGCAAAGATGCAGGATACGTTGGGATAGATGCTCTTCATCCCATAAGGGCGACCGGCCGGGAGCGGAGCGTTTGAAGATCGATAGGTTGCTGGTCAACCGGCACCCCTTGCCGGTTGACCAGCAGGCCTTTCAAGTAGTTTCTGAATCTCTTTGCGATTCATAGCTCCGACCCTGCCGCATAACGGATCCGACCTTCAGCTGCGCCGGCCAGCCGCTAACCGGATTCCTGAGAGGGCCAATACTCTCGACGCCAGAAGGCTACCACGACCGCCACCGCAAGGCTGGGCGGGGTCAGCTGCAAGGCCTTGTTAGGCAGCTCGCAGATCAAGCTAAATCTCACGTCGCCGCGCTCGATCGAGACCTACGGGCTCGGTGGACCCTGCGATTCGTCAGAGCGCTGGCGTGCTCGGCGCCGAAATTTGCCCCGAATGATCCCATAAGCCTCTTGACCGAGCACGACGGCTCCGATGACTTCAGCGGTCACGATGAGCCCCCCGATCGATGCAGCCACGGTCCCTGGAGACGAGCCAATGAACGGCATGATCGCGGCTACGATCCATGGGACGGGAGAGAGAATGAGCAGACCAACGCCTATGGCGAAGCGGACTCTCTTCGGCCTGGGTCTATCGCGCAGCATGGGATCGAGCTGCCTAGCTACAATTAGACCGCAGAATGAAACGGGCAAACACTGCAACTTCTTGCAATTTAACTCTGAACACGAAATAGTTCCTCAGACCGCCAAGAGGTGCCCTCCAACGATCTTACTTCTTGGCGTCCCCCTGGCCTCAGAATGCTCACTCTCTTCTGTCATACACTGGTTTTCCCAAGAATGGTCAATACCGTCTCATATCTTTACTCTCGTAGACAGCACGTTCCTGCCTCTTGACAATCCTCCCCCTTGCCCCATAGGGGAGAACCTCTAGCATTCAGTACTGAGAGGAGACGCTTTACCTATGTGGCGTGTGGGCGTCGATGTTGGCGGAACGTTTACTGACCTTTTCGGCTGGGAAGAGACAACGAGCGAGCGGGTTACGGCAAAAGTCCTCACCACACCGTTGGATCGTTCAATTGGTGTGATCGAAGCGGTTAAGAAAGCCGCTCGTGACTCGCTCGAAGCGGTCGAGCAGTCGGGTATTCCATTCGATCAGATCTCGTGTTTAGTCCACGGCACGACTACGGCTACGAATGCCTTGATTGAGCGTTCCTATCCGGATCCGGCCTTGGTTACGACTGACGGTTTTCGCGACACGATCGAGATCGGCAGACAGCATCGACAGGAGCTGTACGACCCGTATCAGGTCAAGCCTAAACCACTGATTCGGCGCCGCTATCGCTATACTGTTCGGCAACGAACGAATGTTCAAGGGAAAGAAGAGCGACCGCTCGATACAGCTACGGCACACCGAGTCGCCCAGCAGATCGCGGCAGAGGACATTGAGTCTATTGCTGTGTGTTTCATCAACTCCTACGTCAATGCCGATCACGAACGCCAGATGCGCGATATCTTGCTCGAACACATGCCTGATGCCCATATCATGCTGTCCGGCGAGACCCGGCCATTGTTTCGCGAGCACGGTCGTTTTGTCACCACCTCTGTCAGTGCCGCGCTTAAGCCTGTCATGAGCGCTTATTTCGACCATTTGCTCGATCGCCTCAAAGAACAAGGCTTTCAGGGTTCGCTGCTTATTCTGAAAAGCAGCGGCGGCGTGATAGGCGTAGACCTGGCCAAAGAACACCCGGAAGAACTTTTGGCATCCGGTCCTGCGGGCGGCGTGGCGTATGCGGGCTATCTGGCCGACGCTATCAAAGAGCGCAGTATCATTTGCGCAGATATGGGTGGCACCAGTTTTGACGCCTCGATTGTCGAAGACGGCAAGGGACTCGTCACGCGCGAGCATGAACTCGAATTTGACCTGCCGATTATCTTACCCATGCTTGATATTCACAGCGTCGGTGCCGGTGGAGGTTCCATCGGCTGGGTGGACACGGGGGGCTCACTGCGCGTCGGGCCGCGCAGTGCAGGCTCTCAACCCGGACCGGCGTGTTATGGCAGCGGAGGGACTGAACCAACCATTACTGACGCCAACCTCTTACTCGGACGACTTGAACCCACCCTGGGCGGCAAGATCAATCTTGACCAGGCGGCTGCTGAGCAAGCCATGACCCCGCTTGCTCAGCAAATCGGTCTATCACCAGTCGAAACCGCCGATGCCATGGTCCAAATCAGTTGCGAAATTATGGCCCAGGCAGTGAAAAAGGTCATTATTAATAGAGGCCGTGACCCGCGCGACTTTGTGCTGGTCAGCTTTGGTGGAGCAGGCCCCATGCACGCCTGCTTTGTTGCTCGGGCGATGAATATTCCGAAGGTCATCGTTCCGGCTGCCGCAGGCGTGGCGTCCGCCTTTGGCGCGACGGTCATGGACCTTCGCCAGGACGTTGAGCAGTTTATGTATTCACCCGTCGGTGAAGTTGATCTGGATCGGCTGAATACCGCGTATGCCGAGCTAGAACAAACTGCGCGTGACCTGCTTGCCCAGGACAGCGTTTCAGCAGAAAATATCGTTATCACCCGCACCGCACAAATGCGCTACGTCGGCCAAACGTATGAGATTGAGACATCCATCCCGGAAGGGAGACTAACGGATACTGCGCTCACAACCATCACGGGTGCGTTCCACGCCACGCACAAGCAAGAGCACGGCGTCAGTTCGGACATCTTTGATCCCGC
Organism: Binatia bacterium; assembly: GCA_963666315.2. Lineage (GTDB taxonomy): Bacteria > Desulfobacterota > Binatia > Bin18 > Bin18 > Bin18. Next base: position 7,294 of record CAXXHG010000017.1, on the reverse strand, counting down.
TTTTGTCTCCCTCAGCGTTGCAGCGACTGCGCCTACGGAGTCCTTGCCTCCATACCAGAGTGCGGCAAAGGCAAACGTGGTGGCCATGAAAAGCACGCGGTCGGTATATTTTTCGGGTGAATGGCAGGACTGCCCGGTGTATAATGGTCAGATCCTTCAGCCTGGAGAGGAAACGCACGGTCCAGCCATCCTCGAATATGTGGATTCGGTCGCAGTTTTACCGCCCGGCTCACACGCAAGGGTTGATAACACAGGAAATCTTATTATAGATGTAGGACTATAAATGTTCTGAAGCGTGCTAGCGCGCTAATCGTCAGGAGGACGGCCATGCAATCAAGTGCACTCGAGAAAATCGGTGAAGGCATTACAACCCGGGAAGGGCTCGACCATATTACCTTTGAGGTCTTGCGTAATCTGTTTGAGTACACCTGCGATCGCATGACCACTGTGCTGCAGCGTGCATCATTTTCACCCATCCTGTCTGACATGGTTGATTTTTCCAACGCGATCTATGACCCGGAGATGCGGTTGTTAAGCCAAGCAGCCAACGTCCCCGTCCATCTGGCCGCTATGAAATTCTCCGCACATGCCGTCCGCGACGAATTCGGTATTGAAAACATGAAAGACGGCGATATTTATGTGGTCAACGATCCGTATCGTGGCGGCACTCATATTAACGACATCTCGTGGATCAAACCCATTTTCTATAAAGGCGCGCAGTTGCTGGGCTTCGCAGTGAGTCGGGGGCACTGGATGGACTTTGGCGGCGGAGCGCCAGGCGGCCAAACCTGGGGCACCCATATCGCCGAAGAGGGCCTGAGACTGCCGCCGATCAAGGCATTTGAGAATAATGAAGTCAAACCAGATATCCTCAAGATTCTCCTGGCCAACACCCGCACCCCACATTTTGTGCAGGGCGACCTACAGGCCCACGTCGGTTGTCTCAAGGCAGCAGAAGTAGAGATGCAAGCGGCGGCGGAGCGCTACGGCTTAGACACGGTCAAAGCGGCAATGGCCGAGCTGATCACCTATACGGAGCGTATTGTCCGCAAGAGAATCGAGAGCATCCCTGACGGCGTCTACGAAGGTGAAGATTATGCAGACACCGATGGGCAGACAGACGATCCTGTCAAGGTCAAAGTCACACTCACGGTCAAAGGCTCGGATATCACGGTTGACCTCGCCGGCTCCGACCCGCAATGTCTGGGCGCTATTAATTCACCTAAGGCCAACACTTATTCGGCGGTCTTTTATTCCCTGCAGTTCTTCCTCGAACCGACCGCCCCGCAAAACGAAGGCATGTTCAACCCAATCAACGTTATCCTGCCGGACGACTGCTGGCTCAACGCCAAATGGCCGGCTCCCACGATAGGCTGCACCGTCCTGGCCGCACCCAAAATCGCCAGTGCCGTGTGGCAAGCGATTGCCCATGCCCTGCCGGACCGTGCGGTGGGTTCTGCCTGCGGCGACTGCAACTGGTTTGTGTGCGGCGTACGTGAGCCGGACGGCAAGACCGACGTCCTCTCCGACCTGCCCGCCGGTGGCTGGGGCGGCACCCCATTCAATGACGGCATGAACGTGACCATGGACCCGCTCGGCAACTGCATGAATATGGAAGCCGAGACCGCAGAATTGATGTTCCCCGTTGCCTATGAAGCCTATGATATGCGTCAAGATTCGGCAGGTGATGGTCGTTATCGGGGAGGAGTAGGTGCTCATTTCAAGGTTCGTTTCTTGTGCGACGGCACGCTGAGCGTTGAGACCGCCCGCACCCGTGAGGGCACGCCGGGTGTGAATGGTGGGCTGCGCAGTGTTCCGCAGCGCTTATGGCATCTTTCCCCAGATGGAACCAAAAAAGTTATCGGTGGCATCACGGAGGAGCAAAAATGGCTCAATCCCCTGCTGCGTGGTCATAAACTCGCCTACGGCGACAGCTTCTGGTTCGAGACGACCGGCGGTGGTGGTTGGGGGAATCCTCTAGATCGCACAGAGCAAGAAGTCCTCGACGATGTGTTAGACGAGTATATCTCTGAGCAGAAGGCACGAAACGTCTACGGCGTTATCATTGATACCGCAGCGAAGACGGTTGATGTGACAGCCACACAGGCGCTTCGAGCAGAAATGCGAGCGACAGACTAACACATCAGGACAAAACGTAGCGGTCTGGAGGGGCGGGTTCAAACCCGCCCTTTTTTGTTCCGCTTCATCGTAGGATTGACAAAGGGGCAAAAAGAAACCGCCACCTCAAGAGATCCGCCGCACTAGCCGGCTGAAGCCGGCCGTTCGGCTGGCGCTTGCTCCATCGTCGGATCGATCACTTCGGGGACGTGAGCCATGCGATGTTCGATCAGCGTGTCGCCACCGCCGGTCACGAGTGAACGGGCAGTTTCTTCCGGGCGACCCTTCACCGCCGCGAGCTCAGCGAGTGAGCGATACGAGTGCGGCTTCTCACGTTGGTAATCCGGCAAGCCATCGGCCTCGCGAAATTCAGGTAGGACTTCCTCGCTACAGATTTGCATATTTTTCATGACCATCCAATTCGGCATCGGCCCGAATGGCGCACCCGGTCCAATGATGCCGCCGGCGCCGACTTCATCGCAGTAATGACCCAATTCGTTTTTCACCGCTTCAGGAGAACCGACGATGATGTAGCGATCGGCAATCAGTTCGTCATAGGTCAGGTCCGTTTGTCGTTTGACCTTGCCTTTCTGCAGCAGGCCGGTGAAGTTGCGGAACGACTTCGTGGACATATAGCCGGGCGGGGAAAAAAACTGGTCAGGAATTTTGAGCCCGGTATTGAAGACCCACGACAAATGCGCCTTGGCCTCGCGATGCGCCTGCTCGTCGGTCTCGGCAACGTAGGTCGGAACACAAGCGTTGAACATGGTTTTCGGTGCGTCGTAACCAAGTCGATTGCACTCTTCGCGCAGGCCATCAAAAGCCATCTTGGTAAACCATAACGGCGAGAACACCATCATATAGGTGTACTTGTGCTTGGCAATGAACTGCAGCGTTTCGAGCGAGCCCTGACCCGGGATCCAGATTGGTGGGTGTGGTTTCTGGATGGGGCGGGGTATTGGATTCACGTTCGGAATATAGAAATGGTCCCCCTGCCACGTAAACGGACCATCGACGGTCCAGGCCTTGACGATCAGATCGTGCGCTTCATTGAAACGTTCAACCGAATCGGCAGGTGCGATGCCGTTATTGAAATACTCACAGCCGATGCCGCGTACGAAACCGGAAATAATCCGCCCGCCTGAAATGACGTCGAGCATGGCGATTTCTTCAGCCACGCGCAGCGGGTTGCCGTGCAAGGGAATGGCATTCCCGACGATCGCGATCGGGATCTCCTTGGTGCGCTGCACCAGCATCGCCGCGATGATGTTCGGCGACGGCATGGTGCCGTAGAAGTTGGCGTGATGTTCATTGACGGCAACGCCGTCGAAACCAAATTGTTCCGCTGCGGCGAGCTGATCAATATATTCTTTGTATAGCGCCTGGCCGCGGTGCGGATCATAATACTTGTTCGACAAAGACACCCACGTCGATTGAATTTCAGAAGCCGGGGGGATATGCGGATAGGGCATCAAATTGAAAATGTAAAAGCGTAATTTGTTCATTTCGAAGCCTCCCCTATAAAGGCAACCAGGGTGTCGGCGAGTTCCCGTGGGCGTTCCAATAACGGTTCGTGCCCGGTGCCGTCAAGACGGGTTAATGTACAGTTGGGTAATACTGCAGCAAATTTGTCCGACATCGCGTTCGGCACGAGACGATCTTCCTCGGCACCGATGACCTGTGTCGGACAGGTGAGTCGCTGCAACCTGCGCTCGAGCGCAAGATTATAACGCGGCGCCCACATCAGACGGGCTGCGGCCGAGAATTCCGAATACATATGGATGCCTTCGTCGAAATTTTCGCCGTCCGGCAACCATTGCATCATCACGTCTTTGTCTTTGAACAGACGATCCATAAGTTCAGGCGGGGCGAGCTGAAAAATGTCGACCCCCGGATCGTCTTCCAGCCGCAGGCCAACAGGGGTAATCAGTGACAGAGATTTGAGACGTCGCGGATAGTACGAAGCGAACTCAGACGCTGCCCAACCGCCCATCGAAAATCCGATCAGATGAATGCGATCGAGCTCGAGCTGTTCAAATAATTGGTCATAGAGAATAGTGAGATCATCGAAACTGCGCACCCACTTCGGCATCGGTGTTTCACCGAAGCCGGGGCACTCAGGGGCAATGAAATCGAGTTTCTGTGCGAGCATGGCGTAGAATGGCAGCCACATGCGCGTGAAGCCGGCACCGTGGAATAAAACCGTGGCTTCGCCCGCACCCTCGCGGCGATAAGCGACCTGAAGACCAAGTACCTCTTCGAAATGGGGCTCGGTATAATGCTTCAGCGGTTTTGGTACGTCTATTTTCTCGACAACGTCAATATAACTCATACGCGTGAGTCCTCCTAAATGCCGGAGCCCCAATGTTATAGCCCGTTTAAGATGGGAATAATATCCTGATGTAACGCTGCACGGGACAGAGGGGATGTTGCAACATTTCAAATCGTAGTCGCGCCAGCCCTAACCTGGCTTTTATCGCTTATAATTTGGTCCGAATCTTTTCTTGCCCTAGCTGAGAAGGAGGCTTAAGCACCTCGTGCTTTTTCATACTCCTGCTTTAAACGATCAACCAAGTCATGCACAGTCGGCACATCATGCACACTGCCGGCTGTGTGGCCAGCGCTCCAGATATCACGGTAGCGCCGCTTGTCTTGATTCGCAGGGTCTAAGTCTTTCGATACATCAATCATGTCCCGCTCAGGGAGATTATCAGGATCGAGCCCCGCCGCCCCAATCGACTGCCGTATCATATTGGTTTCCAGACCGGTGAAGGCGCGGGTGAGCTTAATGTCGTCCATACCCGAGTCAACGATCATGCGCTTATAGCCCTCGGTCGCCAGGCTTTCCTGGGTGGCGATAAAGCGAGTTCCCATATACGCCAGATCGCAGCCGAGCACCTCTGCAGCGTGGAGTGCGGTACCATCGGCCACACCGCCGGCCAATATCACTGGACCGTCAAAAACTTCGCGCACTTGACGGACAAAGGCAAAGGGATTTGCCCAGCCCGTTTGTCCACCCGCGCCGGCAGTCAGCAGGATCAATCCATCTGTTCCGGCAGCTACGGCCTTTTCTACATGTCGCATACTGGCCACGTCGGTGAAGACGAGCCCACCGTAGTCATGGATGGGGTCAATAATCGCGTGGGGGCTACCAACGCTGGCGATGACAATCTCTACGCGATGCTTGCGGACTAATTCCAGGTCTTCTTGGAGACGCTGATTAGAACGATGCACGATAAGGTTGGCACACGGGGGTGCAACTCGCAGATCCGGATGGGACGAGGCGAAGGTATGGAGTTGCTGATATATCTGAGTGAGCCACTCACCCAGTTGCTCAACCGTACGACAGTTGGCAGTCGGAAAAGTTCCGATGACTCCGTTTTTGCACGCTTCAATAACGAGCTCCGGGCCAGACACCAGAAACATGGGTGCGGCAATAAGCGGGAGAGATAGCCGATCGCAGAATTGCTCAGGTAAGGACACTATGCGATTCTCCTCTTATCTTCCTACGTAAGATTTCTACGCAGACTGGAATATCGACAGGTTTAAGCGCCCGGTTCTCTGCTCCGGAATGGAGAGCCCTGCTACGCCTGCACAACGCTTCCATTCGCAATAAGCACTACGGTCTCATCTAGCTTAGCCAGCCAGACAAACGCACCCGTCCGCTCTGATTCATCTTCCAGAGGACCAGTAATGACCCCATGTGCAACCACAGTGTCATTCGGCCAAACCGGATTGGTAAACTTCATATCCAGTCGCCCACTGGTCCACCATGCAGCCCCAAACCGTTCTTCAAGGAGATGCGCCGCATAAGCCATCGTCATACGTCCACCAACCACAACATCGCCAAAGCCGAGTTTTTTCGATTCCTCACGATTCGTGTGGTAGTTCGCATCGCCATGAAAAAAGCGGTCGCACATCTCTAGGCTGATAACACGTTCGAGCGGCCCGAACGGTTCGCCTTTTGGGATCGTAAAGCGACGCGCACCTTGTTTCGTCTTGGGATCACGAAACTTGAGTTCGCCGTCTTGCTGATCAAGCAAATAGCTCTGGTGGTGCCGGGTACGGAGGGCAAGTTGCCCCGAGTCTCCGCGTAATCCGACATCGTGCCGTACCACACAGCGGTTGCGCTTCTGATAAATATCCGTAATCTGCGCGGTCGCAGTGTAGTCCTGGCCAAGTATAAGCGGTTCGAACAATTCCCATTCTTGGCGCATCCACAGATGTCCGAAATGATTGCTGAACGATGATTGTTCGAAGTAGGCGTTGTCCGGTCCACTCGCAATCATTGAGGGAACAGAGATCGCGTCCCCGCCTGGGGTAGGACGCGGCAGGTCGAGACCGCTATAGTAATCATTCAATACCGACTCAGTCACAGGAAAGTGGACACTGCCAAGTTCTTTCCCCACATACGGCTCTTTTGTGTCCGGTGTGCTATGGGTCATGACAGCCTCCTGAAAGATGAAAAGTTCTCGTTGTTGCTACGCAACAACGGAAACCGCGTCGTTCGGATCTAACACTTCCAACAGCTCAATGACGTTTCCGTCGGGATCACGCCCGTAGGTTGCACGGAGGTTCTTGCTCGCCTTCATGGGCGGACAATGGAAGACCATGCCTGCGGCTTTCAGACGCTCATACTCCCCGTCAATATCACTCACCTGTAGGCATAGGTGCGTGATGCCGTGATCGCATACCGGTCGATTCGGATCTCCCGGCTTCGGTTCTGGAGTGGCATACTGAAATAGCTCAACGCAGGCATTGCCTGCCTTCAGCATCACCACTCGCGAGGATGAATCTTTGAGGCCAACCAGTGCATCAAGTGACTTTGAGCCAACCTCCCAATTCAAGGCAAAGACTTCTTCAAAACCGAGCAAATCTTTATAAAACCGCAGTGAGCGTTCCATGTCCCCGGTTGAAACAGCGGTATGGTGAATACCTTTGATCATCGTCGTCCCTCCTCATTGTTGATACATTATTGGTGACCTTGCCTGTTGATGACTCGCGTTTGCCCGCTTTCCTTGGCCTGTCCCAAAGCCTGAATATCGTTTTCATACAAGCCAGATCAAGTCTCAGTGGCTGGAGTCGAACGTAGGCCAAGCAGAACGCCTGTTTTCACGTACAGCTCACACCCCTGAGAAGAAGTCGGCGTCTGTTTCCCGCCTGCTGGAATCCGCAG
>CAXXHG010000016.1:0-23284 GCA_963666315.2 Binatia bacterium | reverse complement strand
TTTGATCAATGTGGCGTATACGCGGCGGAAGTCGGTAGTGTAACGCAGGTTTCCGTCGTCGAGGTCGGTCAGGCTCGCTGGGGTACTGTAGAAGCCGCCTTTGACCTTTTCGCCTATCACATACACCGGCGTGGCTGTGCCGTGATCGGTGCCTTTACTAGCATTCTCAGGCACGCGACGACCGAACTCGGTAAAAACCATAATGGCCACGTCGGCGGCGCGGCCTATGCGGTTCAGGTCCGCCATAAAGCCACGTAACGCATCGGTGGTGTAGGTGAGTAAACGAAAATGCAAATCATTCTGATGCACATGCGTGTCAAACACATTCCCGGCATAACTGACATAGTACAGCCGGGTTGGCATATCCGCCTTGATCAACGCGGCCACTTTACGCAAATCAAGACCAAGTCCCGCAGCACGCACGCCGTAGTCTATAGGAGTGGTGTAGTCCGTCCAGGCCTGACGGACAAAAGCCGCGCTTTCGGTCGCGTTCTCAGCCAAGCCGGTCAGAAAATTGAGCGCAGCGTTATTCGTTTTTCGCACATCGCTCAGGCGTGAAAATATGGGTTGTTGCTGATAGATGCCGTTCCGTTTAAAGCCCTCCGGGTCATAGAAGACTAAAGGTGAGTGCGCCCGACTTCGCACAGCCAGTGACTGCGACGTGGCAACATTGACCAGATAATCTCGCTGGACTGCAGGGTCGAGCGCATCAGCCAAACGACCTAACCAGCCGAGCTTTTCTCCTGCATGAGGGCTGCCCGTATGCCAAAAGCCCATAGCAGCAAAGTGGGACAGGATCGGGTTTTCATATCCACAGGCGTGGACTACGGCCAGCTTGCCGTCTTTATACAAATGCTCGAAACCAGCCATGGCGGGATGAAAGCCAAAATGGTCGTCAATCTTGCGGACATCTTTTGCCGGAATGCCGATTGTCGGACGCAGTTGGTAATAGGCATCATCGCCATAGGGAATGACCGTGTTGACACCGTCGTTGCCACCCGACAGTTCTACCACAACCAGGATGCGTTCCGGATGTCTATGCAGCGAAGCACTCGTCGTTTGCTCGGCGAGTGCCGAGCAAGGTGAAAAAGATAAAAAGGGCCCTAAGGGATTATAGAGCAGTCCCGTACCCACGCCGAGGCCGTACAGACCAGCTCGGAGTGCGTCGCGACGAGAGAGCGGCTTATTCAATACAGAGGTCTTTATAGATGTCTTCGCCATATGCCCTTCCTTTCTTATCCCAGCTGATATTCCGGCGCACTCATAATCAAATGCACCAGATGACGCACCGGTTCTTCCAGATACGTCACGGTCAGTTCAATCTGATCTGTCCCTAACTCTTGGGTGAGGAAATCAATGAGGGCCTGACGATCGTCCTCAGCCAGCGGAGCGCGCAGCAGCTGGCCAAGGAAATACTCCACGACCTCGGTCGTGGTTTTGAGACCCGCGCTGGTAACAACCTTGGTCATATTGAGCTGCGCGGCGTGACGCGGAATGGGTTTCACCCGGCGGAAGGCTTCTTGCCAGCCATGGGTGCTGCCGTAGCGCGTATTATAGTCTTCATCTGCTCCAGCCATCAAATTGAACATAGACATGTTCGACGTGGACAGAGAATCGGATGAGTCGGACAGCGAGTTCCCAGCCATGGCGGTGTCATCGTTCTCAATCGTCGCGGCCGTGATTTCATAGCCCTGGTCGATCTTGGCCGCGACCTTCCGGTTGGTCACCGGCATCCAGCGGTCTGGCGGCTGGAAATTAACCATGTCGGGAAAGAATACTGCTCGGGCGAAATTCCCACGTTCGAGCAACAACGCTGGAGTCATCCAGCTGCGTCCGCCCTCCCAGCCCGCCACGTTAGGCGGATAGAATAATTCCTGACCAAGATCGCGAGTGGTAGAGCTAAAGTCTGGCACGCCAGGAATGTCGGTCAGGCCCAATTTGCGGTAGGTCGAAATGACCAGATGCACCGGGCTTTTGATCTGCGTACCATACGCAGGCGGGCTATAAAAATCGCGCGAGAGAAAGATCGTGCTCAGGAGTGGAGCGATGTCGTATTTCTTGTCTCGAAAAATCGCGCCGAGTTGAGCCACAAGCGCGGGCGAAGGATCTTCCCGAACAAAATAGCGGTACAGCTTGGTCGCAATAAACTGCGCGGTCACATCTTGCTGGAGGACAATGTCGATAATATCTATGCCGTCGTATTTTCCGGTCTGTCCGAGAAAGGTCTTGTCATCTCCGTCATGCAGTTTGGGTTGAACCACAAAATCCAGGCCAACATGGCTCCAGCCGGTGAACGCACGCGAGGCCTCGCGGATGTCGGTCTCGGTGTAATTGCCGACTCCCATGGTGAAGAGTTCCAAAATTTCTCGGCCAAAATTTTCGTTCGGATGGCCCTTGATATTTTCAGCCGCATCAAGATAGACAAGCATAGCCGGGTCTTGGGCCACGCCGATAAGCAAATCACGAAAATTGCCGTTGCCGTGTCGCCAGAATAGCTCCAGCTGTTTGAGCAGTCGGCGATAGTCCCGCACCTTGATGTCCGACGTTGCAAAATGGCCGTGCCAGAATAGGGCGAGTTTTTCTTGCAGCGGTCGATGAGTGACGAGCATACGGCGGGCCCACCACTGACCGACCCGTCGCATTTCCAGAGCATCCGCCCGCAGCCAATAGAAGAAGCGGTCGACTACCGGCTGCAGGGGCCGGTCACCACCGGGTTTCACCTTGACGCCCATGGACTCACCATGGGCACGCGCAATACGCACGGCATCGGCGCGACTCTTAGGGAATGGATCGAGCGTAGCATCAAATACGCCCGATTCGTCAAACGCCGGCAGGTGACTCTTGTCCCCAGCCTGCATGTCCTGATAATGCACCAGCTGGCGCACCGCGGCCTCGGGGCTCATGCCGGCCAGGCGCTCAACGTCTTCCGGCGTACCGCCAAATCCAGCTCGTTCCAAAAGATGCGCGGCGCGGTCACGGCCCCACTCTTGGGATGTAATCGGGCTGAGGTCGCCAGTCCAGGCATCCGGCCCGGCGCCGAAGCTCGTTCCTTCTTCAGCCTGAACACTGGATGTGCAAAGCAGAAGCAGGACATACATCCAACAGGTCCTAAAAATCCAGTAAATCCCGCAAGTCCAGCAAGTCCCAATTGACATGCGTATCCGTTGTCTCCTTGGAATCCGATTCATTGGCTTTCCTCTCTTACTCCAGATATATACTAGCTGACCCGGTGACGGCACAAGACGCAGGAAACGGGGGGCAATGAGGTAACGGAAAATGAAAGTCGAAACGCATCTTCCGCTTGGCAAAGTCGACCCTGGACTGCGAGAGCCCGACGTCACGCTTGATCTGTCCAGCGTGTTTGATGCCGCACGCCTGCTGGACGACGTCGACTATGACGGCATGGTCCTCACCGAAACCAAAGAAGATCCGTTTATGGTGCTGAGCCTTGCCGCTCAGGCGACAAAAAAGATCAGTCTCACCACGGCAGTGGCCTTGGCCTTCCCGCGTAGTCCGACGGTTACCGCCATGTCGGCATGGACTCTGCAACGTCTTTCCCAGGGCCGTTTTATTCTCGGGCTCGGGACCCAGGTCAAAGGTCATATGCAGCGCCGCTTTGGTGTCCCGTGGTCTGCACCGGGTCCGTGGATGCGAGAATATGTTCAGGCCGTTCGGGCGGTGTGGGACTGCTGGCAAAATGGCACGCCGCTCGACTTTCACGGCCGGCATTACGATCTGACCCTGATGGTGCCGCTGTTTAACCCTGGTCCGATTGAGCATCCGCATATTCCTATTCATCTTGCCGCAGTGAATCCATATATGTGCCAGATTGCCGGTGAGGTTGCTGACGGCATGCGCCCACATCCCATTTGCACTCGAAATTATCTTCAAGACGTCATGCTGCCGGCTATTCGAAAAGGGGCAAAGAGAGCAGGACGCTCAGCTGACCGGATTGAGGTCTGCGCCAGTCCATTGCTCATCACTGCTCCAAACGAAGAAGCGCTCGCACAACGCAGACGCAACGTGCGGGCGCGAATTTCCTTCTATGCCTCGACCCGCACCTATAGAGCGGTGTTCGAACACCACGGCTGGGGCGACCTCGTCCCGGAGCTGTCTCTCCTCTCCCGCCAACAGCGCTGGGAGGAGATGCCACAGCAGATTACGGATGACATGCTAGAGACTATTGCCGTTGTCGGCACCTATGACCACATCGCCGAGCGGGTTTGGAAGCGCTATGAAGGGCTGGCAACACGCATAGAGTTCAGCATTCCAGTTGATGGGCTAGCTGGCCGGGAGCAGTTGCAGACGTGCGTCCGGGATATTCAGCGGGGGTTTGCGACATAAGAAAGTTCCCCCTGAGAGTTCCTGGTGCGTATAGCGCAGCCTGCGCCACCACGCGGTATGCCCCTCTCCCTTGCCTTCAGCTGGGATAGAATATATCCGCATATCATAGGTCGCTTCTTGACAGCGTCCAAAGATTTAGAAGGATATTCGTATGCCACACAACCTTTTCAATTCTCTTCAAACGTTTACCACTGCGGCTGGGAAGACGAGCCGGCTTTACTCGTTGCCTCAGCTCGAAAAAGAGGGCGTGGGTCCGATTTCTCGGCTTCCGATCAGCATTCGGATCGTCCTCGAATCCGTGCTGCGCAACTATGACGGACAAAAGATCACCGCAGACGACGTGCGCACTTTAGCCAATTGGGGGCCGACAGAGACCCGAACGGCGGAAATTCCCTTTGTTGTTGCCCGGATTATCCTGCAGGACTTTACGGGTGTTCCCCTGTTGGTCGACCTGGCAGCCATGCGCTCGGCAGTAGCCCAACTGGGCAAAGATCCCAAAACGGTCGAACCATTAGTGCCCGTAGACCTAGTGATCGATCACTCTATCCAAGTCGATCATTCCGGGGCTGCCAATGCACTCCAGCGTAATATGGAGATCGAGTTCGAACGCAACCGTCCTCGCTACCAGTTCCTCAAATGGGGCATGCAGGCCTTTGAGAGCTTTCAGGTTGTTCCGCCAGGGATCGGCATTGTGCACCAGGTCAACTTGGAATACTTGGCCAAGGGCGTTCTCAGTAGAGACGGCGTGTCCTACCCAGACACCCTCGTCGGGACGGACTCGCATACAACCATGATCAACGGCCTCGGCGTGGTCGCTTGGGGTGTGGGCGGTATTGAGGCTGAAGCCGGCATGCTCGGCCAACCCGTCTATTTCCTGATGCCAGACGTCGTCGGCATGCACCTGACCGGCAACCTGGGTGAAGGCGTCACCGCAACCGACCTCGTCTTGCACTGTACCGAGATGCTGCGTCAGGCCAAGGTTGTAGGAAAATTTGTCGAGTATTTTGGCGACGGAGCGACCGCATTAGCCCTGACCGATAGGGCCACGCTTGCCAATATGGCGCCTGAATACGGCGCCACCATGGGCTTTTTCCCCGTTGATGAAGAAACGTGTACCTACCTCAGCGCCACCGGCCGGACCGACGAGCAAGTCGACGCCTTCCGCAGCTATTTTCAGGCTCAGCATATGTTCGGCATTCCGCGCAGGGGCGAGGTTGCGTACAGCCAGGTCATCGAGCTCAATCTGGCCGACGTTCAGCCTAGCCTGGCCGGTCCTCGCCGTCCGCAAGATCGGATTAACCTCCCAGACATCAAAGGCAGGTTTCGGGACTTGCTGACCATGCCTTTGCATGCAGGTGGTTTCAATACAGATCAGCATACACTGGACCAGCGGTACGCCATTCAAAACGGTGCAGACACCGACTTGGGCGATATCGGCCATGGTGACGTACTCATCGCGGCCATTACCTCTTGCACCAACACCTCAAATCCCAGCGTCATGTTGGCGGCCGGACTGCTGGCCAAAAAGGCAGTCCAGCGTGGCTTACGCGTGAAGCCAACGGTCAAAACCTCACTTGGCCCGGGCTCACGTGTTGTGACTGAATATTTGGAAAAAACCGGCCTGCAGGAGTATTTAAACCAAGTCGGCTTTCAGACGGTAGGCTACGGCTGCACGACCTGCATCGGAAACTCCGGGCCACTCAATCCGGCCATAGAAGAGACAGTGACGCAAAACAATATCGTGGCCGCCAGTGTCCTGAGCGGCAACCGAAACTTTGAGGCGCGGATACACCAGAACATTCGCGCCAACTTCCTGATGAGCCCTCCGCTCGTGGTGTCTTTTGCCTTGGCAGGTCGCGTTGATATTGACCTAGCCAAGGAGCCCCTGGGTCAGGACAAAGACGGGAGTGACGTGTATCTGCGCGATCTGTGGCCGAGCATGAGCGAGATTCAGGACCTGATGTCCTCGGCTCTTGATCCTGAAACATACCGCAGCCTGTACACCAATTTTGAGGACCACAACCCCTTATGGAATGACATCCCGAGTTCGACTGGCACTGTGTACGAATGGGATGCGGAGTCCACCTATATCCAGGAACCGCCTTTTTTCGAGTCCTTTGATCTCCAGCCTGGAACTATCCAGGGCATTAGCCGCGCACGACCGCTGGCCTTGCTGGGCGACTCTGTCACCACCGATCATATTAGCCCCGCCGGGACCATTAAGCCTGACTCACCAGCCGGAATTTACCTGCAGGGACGCGGCGTTAAAGTCAAAGACTTCAATAGTTACGGCTCACGGCGCGGGAATGACCACATTATGACCCGAGGCACGTTTGCCAATGTGAGAATCAAGAACCTCATGCTGCCCGGTGTAGAAGGCGGTGAGACGCTCTATCACCCGGACAACGGCAGCAGTGGTGAACAAATGGCCATCCAAATGTCCATCTACGACGCGGCCATGAAGTATCAGGCCGACGGGATACCGTTGATGGTATTGGCCGGTCAGGAGTACGGTACGGGCAGTTCACGCGACTGGGCCGCCAAAGGGACCCGGCTCCTTGGCGTAAAAGCCGTCGTGGCTCAGAGCTTCGAGCGCATTCACCGCAGTAATTTAGTGCTTATGGGTGTGGTGCCGTGTCAGTTTAAGGATGGCACCAGCGTCCAGTCGCTGAATCTCGACGGCAGTGAAACCTTCGATCTGGTCGGGCTGGATAATGATCTCCAACCGCGCCAAGATGCCAGCCTGGTTGTCCATCGGGAGAATGGACAAACTGAGGAAGTCCGGGTCACGGTGCGCATAGATACGCCCATCGAGGTCGAGTACTACCGCCACGGCGGTATTCTGCCTTACATCCTGCGGCAGTTGGTCGCGTAGAGTAGGGGCGAGGTCACCTCGCCCGGGCGGTCCGCAAGCCCTGCGGACTCCTTCGCCCTTGCCCGATCTCGCTTGTCTCGCCGATTCCCCTTGCACTTTGCACGTTTGCTTCCTATGATCCCGGGCCATATATGGCCGCACGGTTTCTTGTTCTTGTGCTGATTCCCTTTCTCCTCTTTCCGACATCGGTGTCGCCAAGTCAGGCTGAAGACGATCTGATGGACCGGTATATATCCTTACCGGGTTCTTTTTCCTTTGTACGCCGTGCCCCGGAGGAAACCGTAGCAGGCACAGTCGTGCTGACACTCTTTGAAGACTTCATCTGTCCACATTGTTATCAGGTCTTCACGGAACTCGTTCCCGCTCTCAAGAAAAAATACCAGAAAAAGCTAGACATCCGTTTTCGCGGCATCCCCTTTGTGCATGCTTCCTCCAATATCCCGGCACGCGCCTACGCGCTTGCCCACGAGTTCGGGCTGCATGAAGAGATGCAACAGGCGCTTTTTCATGCCCGTTTTGAGGAAGACGTTGATACCACCAGCAGATCCGGCATAGCCCATGTGGCCGCCAGTATCGGTCTCGATCCCGAATTGCTACTGACCCGGCTGGATGCGGGCGGAGGCAAAAACGAGGTTGAGCAGACAATCGCCCTGGGCCAGCGCTATCATCTCGATTCTGTGCCGAGCCTGATCTTTGACGGTTGGATACGGGTCAATGACCTGTCGGTCCGGAATATTGAAACAATTATTGATGGGTTACTTGAGCGGAAGCAGGCGACACGCTAAATCCAGAGTACACCAGAGGACAGGTGACCAGGAATCGACACAAAACTGCACCAAAAAAGGGATGTAGCAAAGAAGGGATGAAGTATGGGTGATACAGAGCGCGGCTATCTCTACGAACTCGGGGAGCAGATCATTGCCCGGCGCAAGCCCGTCGTGCTCTTCGTCATTGTAGCGACCTTGATTTTTGCTTCTTTTGCCGTTCAGCTTGACTTAGTCACCCGGTTCGACGAACAACTGCCGGAGAACCATCCTTTCATCCAGGTGCATAAAGAGTTCGCCCCGACCTTTGGCGGTGCCAACACCATTATGCTGATGTTGCAGGTCAAAGAGGGCTCCATATTCACGAAAGAAACGCTGACCAAGATTTTCCATATGACCCGGGCGTTGGAACGGGTGTACGGCGTAAATAATGAATTGGTCAACTCTATTGCCCACCGCACCAACCGCCGCGTGGTCATGAAAAGTGGGGGCATGCAGGAAGTCCTGCCGGTCATGGAACGTGCACCCCAGACCGAGGAAGAAGTTGAGCAGATACGCCGCATCGTACATTCCGCACGCAATTTATACGGCGTACTCGTCTCGCTGGATGAAAAGGCCGCTGTGCTGACTGCCGCCTTTATCGAGCAGCGACTCGATTATCGGCGTCTGTTTGAGGAAGTCCAACGCTCGGTGGTTGACCCCTTTGAAGATGACAACACCCGGATCTATATGGCTGGCCAGCCGGCCTTATACGGTTGGGTCTATTTCTACGCCAAGCAGGTCTACCTCATCTTTCTCGCCACCACCGTCCTGATGTGGCTGCTGTTGTACTGGTATTTCCATGATATTCGGGGTGCGCTACGGCCCACGTTAACCGGTGTGATCTCAGCCATTTGGGGGCTGGGCTTTATCAAGATGATAGGCTTCAGCCTAGACCCGCTCACCCTCGTCATTCCCTTCTTTATTACGGCCCGGGCGGTGAGCCATTCAGTCCAGATGCACGAACGGTATTACGAAGAATACCGCAAGGCGAATTGGCAAAAAGAGCCGGCGATTGTTGCTTCGTTCGCCGAACTCTTCGTTCCAACGCTGTCGGGTATCCTGACCGATGCCCTCGGCCTGCTCGTTATCGTGTTCGTCCCCATCGTGCTGTTGCAGAAGCTCGCCATTAGTGCCGCAGTCTGGATACTCGCTATCACGGTGAGCGAACTCCTGCTGAACCCGATTGTGTATTACTATTTACGCGCGCCTGAGATTGAGGTCGTGGAACGGCGCGAAAACGGGATCTTCAAACGAATTATTGCCACTATAGCGCACTTTCTGGTCTCTCCGCTGGGCAAAGGAGTGACGCTTGCAAGCTGGGGCATTGTTCTGGTCGTGAGTGTCTACTTCTGGCAAAACCTGGTGATCGGGGATCCTACGGCGGCCACCCCGCTCCTGTATCCCGACTCGCCCTACAACGCCGCCCACGCGCGCATTCAGGAGACATTCGGTGGAGTCGAACGGCTCATGGTCGTGGTCGAACGCAAAAAACCTGAGGAAAAAGAGCCGCTGACAGCTGACGGCAAAGAGCTGAACGCGCTCCAGCGGTTTCGCCTCCAATCCAAAGAACCTTCGCTGGCGAATCCTGAGGTCTTGCCCTGGATCGAACAATTTCAGCGCTACCTCGAACGCGATCCATCGGTGGGGTTGAGCTTCTCGTTTATAGACATTTTGTCCGTCGTAAACGGGGCCATTCACGAACTTGAGCCGAAATGGGAGGTGCTGCCCCGAACCAATAGTGAGGTCCAACTCCTGCTGGCCTCCTACTTCTTCGGCACCTCGTTCCAGGAAAGTGCGCAGGTCATTGATCACAAGTATCGCTCTGCGCCTATACACTTCTTTCTGACCGACCATCGGGGGGAAACTATTCGGCGGGTCATTCAGCGCGCCCGGGACTATATCGATGCCCACCAAATTGACGCCGCCCAGTTCCGTCTCGCCGGTGGTCCTATCGGTGTGTTAGCCGCAGCCAATGAAGAGCTGTTGGGGAACGACATTCTGGTTAATCTTCTCGGTTTCGGCACGATTTTCCTGGTCTTGGTCCTGACCTACCGCTCCATCATGGCCGGGGTATATATGATAATTCCACTCCTTGCGGCAAACGCGATCATTAACGCCTATATGGGCGCCCGAGACATTGGCATTAATATCCACACCCTGCCGGTAGTAACCGTCGGTGTCGGATTCGGCATAGACTATGCCCTGTATGTGGTGAGCCGCATTATCGAAGAGCACCGGCTGGGCAATCCGATTGATGCTGCGGTAGCGATTGCCCTCGCAACTTCTGGAAAAGCCGTGACATTTACCGCCCTGACGATGATCCTGGGCACCCTGTTTTGGACCATGTCTAGCCTACGCTTTAGCGCGGAAATGGGTCTGCTACTGGCGCTGTGGATGGGGGTCAGCTTCTTGGCTACCATGACGCTTTTGCCGGTCCTGGTCGCATTGTTTAAACCGCGTTTTATTACCGCGCAGGCAGCATCCTAAGTCCGCACGGTTCTGCCTATCTTACTGAGTGGTGATAAGATAGAAATTTGTAAGGGCGGGAGAAAGCCCCTCCGGAAGGAGGTGGAAAAAACCTCTCCTGAAACTATTGACGATACACACCTTCTTTGGTCATTCTAATCCCAATACGGGAGAGGTATTGTCATGAGCCGGGCAGTGATCATCAGACTGCTTTTTTAACGCGGGATGCTTGTCCTTCAGGAGAGGTATCTCAAGAATTACCTTGAAAAAGGAGGGAATTTTATGAGGAAGTACTGGTGGACCAGAATCGCTTGCGCGCTGACGCTCGTAGGCGCGGTCAGTCTCTCGGCCCCGAGCTGGGTGACTGCCGATGTCAATCCCGGAGACACGATAACTAAAGACAATATGGCTGATGCCGGCGAACTCCTTATCCCAGGCATCCAGTGGTTTGTCGAAAATGGTTTGTCGAAAACGGCATGCCCATTAGCGTCATCGAGTATAAGAAAGTCAATCTACCTAAACTCTACGCCGAAGCAACGGAAAAATACTCAGGCCAGGTTCAGCTCTCGGCCGACGGCCGGGAAATGTTCAACTACGTGGCCGGTGTCCCGTTTCCGACGATTGATCTCAACGACCCCATGGCCGGGGCGAAGATCATGTGGAACCAGGAGCAGAAACCCGCCTATGTTGACAACGTGGGTACCGAATGGATCGTCGAACTCGTCAATAACCGGGGCGAGATGGAACGTATGTACGGCTCCCAGTTCTGGCGCCGCATGATGTGGACCGGCCGTCTGTACACCGATCCCAAACCGATCGTGCCGAACAACCCGCCGATGCGGTATACGGAGCAGTTTGGTCCGCTCTTTATCCCGAACGACCTCAAGGGCGCGGGCGTGCTCAATACACGTTATCTGCCAACCAACATCCCTGATGACTCGTATATGTACCTGCCTGAGTTGCGTCGCGTGCGTCGTATCAGCGTCGCGAACCGCTCAGACGCCTTCTGGGGTACGGACATGGACTTGGACTCCCTGTGGGGCATGAATTCCAAGCACGCGTACTGGAAGTGGCGCGTCTTGGCTGAAAAGCAAATCTTGGCCCCGGTCCATATGGGCCAATACGGCACCAGGGACGTCTGGTGTGCGCAACCTGACGGCAGAAGCGGCGTGATCGCGGGTATGCCGTGCAACATCAACTGGGAAAAACGCAACGTCTATGTTGTCGAAGGGCTCCCGGTTGCCTACAGCCAGTATGCCTATTCCAAGCGTATCATGTATATCGACAAAGACTTCTGGGCGATGAACTTCTCCGAGATGTACGACAACGGTGGTGAGCTGTGGAAAATGTGGTTCAATATGTATGAGTATGGCCCGAAACCGTACGAGGGCTATCCGACCAAACCTCTCCGTGGTGGCGCATACAACTACACGGATGACTGGGCCTTTACTCCTCATGGGATGCAGATGGACCTCCAACTTGCCCACTTCACCAAGTGGGATGCGCCGTCCGGCTATGAGAAGAGAGAAGACTGGGTCAACGAGTGGTATTTCAACGAGGACGTTGAAATTAATAGCGCAAGAGCGTTCTCGGTGAACTTCCTCATTACAGAGCGCCCGTTAAACACCAGTGGAGAGGTAACATAGCTGTTACCTCTCCACACTCCCAGAACTCGCCGGCGACTTTCTCTCCGTTCCTTTCTTTGTTAGGGTGTCGGCGTTTCTTATCGGCATTTCTTATTGGAGGAGGAGGGAATAATGGCGAGTGAATCAGAACAGGTAGCGGAGGATAGCAGTCTTTCTAAAGCGGTTTGGCATTACCTCGGTATTGGAGTGCTGTGGTTCTCCTTGTTAATAACAGGGGCCGCCTTCGAGCGCCTGGGACTGACGACTTCGTATCTGACCGGCCTACTCCCAGGCGAAGTCAACGACCTCAGGACGCAAGTCGTTGAGTGTCAGGACGCCGGCAAGGAACTCACGCACAATAGAGACCGTGCCGTGAAAACCAGAAACACGCTTGAGGTTGAGGTGAGCAAGCTGAGACGGGTACAGCGGGAGCTCGAGGCTGAGATCGATGACTTGAAAACGGCGTCGGCAGCAGCCAGCACGCCCCCAACGTCATAACCAGTAGGCTTCTTGCCGGATTCTTTTAGGTTTCTGTATGATCGAAGTTCAGAACGTTACCAAATATTACGGCCGAATTTGTGCCCTTGATAGCATTTCCTTGGGCGTCAAGAGCGGGGAAATCGTCGGCCTGCTCGGACCAAACGGTTCGGGTAAGACCACGCTGATGCGTATCCTGACCGGATTTTTTCCGGCAACCGAAGGGGTGGTTCACGTGGCGGGGCTTGATGTGGCAACCTCGTCTCTCGAAGTCCGCAGCCGTATCGGTTATCTGCCGGAAAACGTCGTTCTCTACCCGGATATGTCGGTCCAGGCATTTTTGAACTTCTGTGCCCGGATCAAGATCGAAGGAATGTCACAAGGTCGGAGTGATGTCGAACGCGTCCTGAGCGCATGCGCGCTTGAAGATATGGCGCGGCGCCAAATCGGGAAGCTCTCCAAGGGCTACCGCCAGCGCGTCGGGCTGGCACAAGCGCTGCTAGGCCAGCCGGAGGTCCTCATCTTGGATGAACCCACGATCGGACTTGATCCCAATCAAGTGATTGGCATACGAGAGTTGATCAAGGGCCTTGGCAGTCAGTCAACCGTTCTGCTGTCCAGCCATATTCTGCGCGAGGTGGAATTGACGTGTGAACGGGTGATCATTATCGACAAGGGCCATATCATTGCCGAAGACACGGCTGAAAACCTCAGCGCGCGCATCCAGGGCACGACAAACGTGCTGGTCCGAGCTGGCGGACCCGGTCCGGAGGTTCTGACGGCGCTACGCGCACTACATGAAGTCAGCCAGGTCACACAGCAAGACGGCAACGGGCAAGAGAGCCCTGTTTTCACTGTTCGTTCCTCAAATCAAGATATCGCCCGCGAGATTGCGCAGGCCGTTATCAACAACGGCTGGGATCTACATGAGCTCAGACCCATCACGCTTGATCTCGAATCCCTCTTCGTCCGCTTGACCGGGAAAGGACAGGACGAGCAGGAGGCAGCCTGAATGAGACGAGGGGCTTCTCCGTTTCAATCGAGGTCACCGAACCAGAGTCGTCAGGCACTGCAACAGCGTGAGAAAAGCATCCTTGTAAACAAGAAGGTGGGCATATGTTTGTGAACTTCAGGGCCATCCTGAGCAAGGAATTACGTTCGTACTTTCTGTCGCCGTTTATTTACCTGATCTCTGCGGTCTTCCTCTTGCTGAGCGGCTATTATTTTTACTCCGATCTGATTTTCTATGTCCAGTTCGGCTTCGGCCTGAATATCATGGAAAACTTTTGGCAGCTGATGTTCACCGACCTGCGCCTGGTGATTATGCTGACCGTGCCCTTCTTAACCATGCGCCTCTTCGCTGAAGAGAAACGGCTCGGCACGATCGAACTACTGCTGACCTATCCGATGCGCGATGCCGATCTCTACTGGGGAAAATTTGTGGCGTGCGCCATTGCCACCCTATTTATGCTGACCTGTACCCTTATCTTCCCCGTGATGATGTCTTCTTTGCAGCCGTTCGACTGGACGCTGGTGGTACCTGGTTATGTCGGCCTCGTGCTGCTCGCCCTCTCATTTATTGCCTGTGGCCTGTTTATTTCGTCGCTTACGGACAGTATCGCCGTCGCGGGCTTGGGGACCCTTGGCCTAATACTCTTTTTTTGGATCCTCAGTTGGAATGACGGCGCAACCCAATTCGGACTCATCAGCACGATCGCCACCGTATCCATGGTCACCCATTTTCAGAACTTTGCGCGCGGATTAATCGATTCAAAAGAAATCACTTTTTTTCTGATGTTTATTATCTTTTTCAGTTTTCTCACCCTCCGCTCTCTGGAAGCGCGGCACTGGAAAGGACGCCGGTAAATCCGATGAATGCCACCGTCCGCAATACGATTAAACTTGCGCTTGGCACCCTGGGCTTCTTTGGGCTGATCGTTGCCATTCAGTTGATCTTGGTTGAACACAATAAGCGTCTTGATCTGACTGCACAGAAAACGTTTACCCTTTCGCCGCGTGCCAAGCAGGTGGTGTCGGGCCTCAAACAGGATGTCCAGGTGACAGCCTTTATTCACAGCGATCGACCTGAGAATTTCTTCGTCAAGGACATGCTGAGTCGGATGGCCGCCCTGTCGCCACACTTCCGCCACAATATTGTCGATATCAACCGGAATCCGGCCTTGGCACGGGAATATAACGCCACCCAGTACGGAACCCTGATCTTTGAATCGCAGGGGCTGCGCAAAGGCACTCTGCTCGGCAGGGGAGAATCCGCAGCCATGGCCGCCTTGCTCCAGGTGTCACGCGGGCCGGGAGACAAGGTCATCTATTTTCTCACTGGGCATGGCGAAGCCTCCTTTTCCGATGCGTCCCCAGTGAAAGGTTATACGAAGCTGCGCGGAGCCCTGGTTGACGAGTTTTATGATGAGCGGTCCCTCTCGCTCGGAGCGAGCGGCGCTGTTGTTCCGGATGATGCCACGGTTGTCGTTGTTTTTGGCCCAAACGCAGATTTTCAGCCCTTTGAGATAGAAGCGCTCAGTGCGTATATTCAGCGCGGCGGTGCGCTCTTTGTCTTGCTGGATCCGGACAGTCCCCCCTCGTTCCTCGCCTTTCTTGAGCGGTATGGAATTACCCTGCCGGGCCTCATTGCCGTCGATCCCACGAAGCGCCTGTTTGCAGGCGAGATGTTGACGTTCCGCGTCAGCCCGACAAGCAAACCCCATCCGATGATCCGCTCGGTCAATGCGCCGCCAATTTTTTCACTGGCCGGCGTGGTCGAGATGCAGCCGGATGAGAAAAGGGGCTTGTTCCCGCAAGCCATTCTAGCCACCTCACCCCAGGGCTGGGCCAGCCTGCCGGAAAACATTCCGCGCACCGGGATGAGAGAGTTTGATGAGGAACAAGATTTTCGGGGCCCAGTTCCTGTCGCCGGCGAGATGCTGGTGCAAACGGGAGATGCGTTTGGACGCATTGTTGTGTTCGGCGATGCCGATTTTCTCAATAATAACATGGTGGAACAGGGTGGTAATAGAGATCTGTTTGTGAACGCAGTGAATTGGCTGGCTGAGGACCCGGGCCAAATGGCAGCCCGACCTGAGACCCAGGAATCAGGCGTCCATCAACTCTTTCTGACCTCGGATCAAATTCAATACGTTCTTGTGGCAAGCACCGTCGCCCTACCGGGCTCTTTCTTGCTGATCGGGGTAGGCATCTTTACCTGGCGGAGGTACCGCGGATGACGTGGAAACACATTGGCATATATTACGTTCTTGCCGTCGTACTCGGCGGATACTATCTCCTCTTTGAGTGGATCCCCGGTGGTCCAGATGCGCCCGTTTTTGAACCGCGCCCAGTGCAAGAGAGCACTTTTGTGATGCTGAAGCGGGAGGCCATTCATAAACTCTCCATCCAACGTCAGGGTTCCACCTTCGTCTCGCAGCGCACCACGGCTCAGTCGGGGCAGACTGAGGCCAAGTGGCAGACTCTTGAGCCGTCCGGCACAAAGGTCACCTCGGCGCTCATAATTGGTTTTCTAGAAAATCTCACCCCGAACAGAAAGATCCCCATCGTCAACGGAGCCCCGGACAATCTTGCGGCGTATGGCCTGGCCCCACCGGCTTCGACAATTGTTATCGAAGGCGATGGACAGCCAGCCACGGAAACCATTTTTATTGGGAGCTATAATCCGACCACAACGGCCGTGTATGCACGCAAGGACGGCTCTCCCCAAGTTGTTCTCTTCGGATACAATGTTAAGTATTACGAAGACCTTATTTTTCAGGCGGTGCAGCGTGATCAGTGATGAAAACTCATAGCCGCTGTTCAGCTTGGGACGGCCGGGTGCGCGGGCCGCTAGGGCAAGCGTGGCCGACACTGCTCGGTTTGCTGGCATGGATCGCTGTGTTGTCAGCATGTCAGGCCGAACAACAACCGGACGTCCGGGCGGAACTGACGACCTATATGGACCAGGCCCGCTTATGGGCGGCAACCGAGGCGAAGATCAATACCGCGATTGCAGGTGTCCGCAAGGACCAGTACGTGCATAACGACTTTGTTTTAGCAACCATGCGCCCGGCTATCGGCGTAGCCCGGGAGTATGTAGCGAAACTCGAGCAATATGAGCCACACGGGTCCTCGCTGATGAGTGTCCACCAGGGGTATATCGAATCCTGGCGTGCACATGAATTTGCCATGGTATCGATCATTGATGCCGTTGAACGGCAGGACTACATTCAGCTCTCACGCGCAAACGAGGAGCTGCTAGAGGCTCAGCGCGCCGTCTCAGACTCGCTCGCCGCCCTTGCGCGTCTCCTGCGCGAAGCCGGCCTTGCTCCAGACGCACCTACTGGTCAACAGATCCCACCGCCCAGCCAAGGGTTTGAAATTAACCCACGCTAGCAGGTATTTTCGTACCTCTCTGGGGGTAAAAATACCTGCTCCAGTAGTACGCAAAGAGCTGTTTTTGCTTTCCCCCTCCTCAGTACTAGAAAAAAACCTGCGGCTGAGCTATTGATCCCCAACCATACTCTCCATAGTATAGAAAAAGGCTGGAAGTAAGAAACTCACTTTCAGGGCAGGGCTCCACGAAAGGAGGCTTCTATATGAAGCTCAGAACGTACCTCATCGCTACGGTCGCGTGCGCGGCTGCGGCAAGCTGGGTGGTGCCAGCATATGCCGACGACTTCCCCCAACCGGGAGACGTTGTCAATAAGAGTAATATGGCGCAAGCCCAAGATGTCCTCAGCCCGACCGCAAACTGGATGATCAACCAGGGCATGAACATGCATGTGGGCGCGTATCGCGAATACGAATGGCCCCGACTCTATGCAGAAGCCACAGAAAAATATGCCGGCCAGGTTCAGATCACAGAAGACGGCCGGCAGATCTTTAACTATGTGGCCGGTTGCCCGTTTCCCAACATCGACTCCAACGATCCGCTCGGTGGCGCCAAGGTCATGTGGAACCATGAATACTTTCCGGATTTCACAGATAACGTAGGCTGCCCGTGGATTCTCGAGTTGGTGAACCACAAAGGCGAGATGGAACGCTTCTACGCCTCGCACTTCTGGCGGCGTATGAAGTGGGAGGGGCGGCTGCACATGGATCCGAAGCCCATCGCGCCGTTTAACCCCCAGATCACCTATACCGAGCAGTGGGGTCCGCTCTACGCCCCGAACGATCTCAAGGGCGCAGGCGTGCTGAACTTCCGCTACACCCCGCTCGAAAATCCGGATGACTCCTATATGTATCTGCCTGAGCTGCGGCGCGTGCGTCGTATCAGCGTCGCGAACCGCTCAGACGCATTCTGGGGCACCGACATCGATATCGACTCGATTTGGGCCTTCAACGCCAAGCCCGGCTACTGGACGTGGCGCATTTTGGCCGAGAAAGAGAATCTCATGGCCGCGCACTCCGGGCATTACCAAAATCGTACGGTGTGGGCTGCTGAACCGGACGGCCGTAGCGGTGTGGCTGCCATGCTGTGGTCGGATTCGGTCAATTGGGAACGCCGCCCAGTCTGGATCATCGAAGGCATCCCGACCGGCTACAACCAGTACGCGTACTCCAAACGGATCCTCTACATCGACCGCGAATACTTCAACACCTCCTGGTCGGAGACCTATGACCAGGGTGGTGAGCTGTGGAAGACCTGGACTCAGCTCATGAATATTTCCAAGAAGCCCTCACCGAAGTATGTGGCAGCCGAGTATGACGAGGAACAGGTATTCACCCACAACGGAAATGTGATTGATATGCAAATCACCCACAGCTCTAAGTGGGACTGCCCGCCGGGGTATGACGAATACTACGTGCCGAAGTACGACTGGTATTTCAACACGGCCAAGGAATGGAACACGCCTGAGGCCTTCACGGTCAACTTCCTCATCCAGAGCGCCCGCTAAACGTCGCACCTCCCCTGCCCGGTTGTGACGAAGAAAATCCCCCGTACAAAACACTACTGTACGGGGGATTTCTGTTTCTCGCCTGCGCGGAATTTTTTCCGGAACTTTCCGCTGGAGGCAGAGGTAAAAAAGAGACTAGGGGTAGCCTACGATGCGAGCCTAACTTACATCCGCGTTCCCCCGAGGGAGGCCCCGCTTCCCTTGACTTTTGCCGCAAAACAATGCAAAGGACGAGAGTCACGGAATCCTGCTGGGGGGAGCCTGTTGCAGGTGCCCAAATAAAAGGGAGGTTGTCGCGATATGAATATAGACAGGGTCTGGCGCGCCCAAAAACGCACCAGCCTACGCGCCGCACTGTTTGTCGTTACTCTATTCCTCGGCTTAGCCGGATGCCACGGGGAGCAGCCCACCGAGTGGAACACGTCGATGCTGACACGGACCGACAAGTTTTTCGGCGTTGCACACGTATCGGGCGATACATTTGTCGCCGTCGGCTACGCCGGGCGTATACTGCGAACCGAGGATACGGGGAATACTTGGGCAGACGTCGAAAGCGGCGTCATCTGGTCACTCAATAGCGTAGACTTCTCGGGTGAATACGGCTGGGCGGTCGGCCAGAACGGTGCGGTCATCCATACACGTGACGCCGGGAAAACTTGGACAAAACAGCACGCCGATACGGATAAGATGATCATGGCCGTCTCGTTTGTCGACCAGCTGCACGGCTGGGCGTGCGGGGACGAATCGACCTGGATGTGGACAGACAACGGCGGAGAGACCTGGAACGTCGAGAGCATGGACGTCTCTCAGATCGGGCTGACAAAGAACACCAGTCTGGCCGTTCCTGACATCATCTACTACAGCGTTCAATTTCTGGATGAAAACATTGGCTGGATGGTCGGTGAATACGGCAATGTGCGCGCCACCACGGATGGCGGCAAAACGTGGGTCGCGCAGCACGGCAGCCTGCTCGATGAGCTGGTGACGCGAGGCGGCGTGCGCGACGTCATGGTCATGGGCGCGTTTTTTAAAGTTGTCTTTAGCGACCCCAATAACGGCTTGCTCGTCGGTGCCGGTGGAGCGATCGCAGCAACCACCGATGGCGGTCAGGTCTGGCACTGGGTTGCGCGTGAGGGCAGTAATGCGGACATACCGCCCCTGCATCTATACGACGTGGGCGCTCCCGGTCAAAATGGACGCCTCGTCCTCACCGGCATGAATGGGGTCGTGCTAGACACCAACGACAGTGGCGCAAGTTGGAACCCGGTTGAAACGCCAGAGGGGCTGTATACCTGGATCAACTCGATCGCTTTTGGAGACAACGGCAAGGGCGTTCTGGTGGGCGGAAAAGGCGCCATCATGATCACCAGCGATAGCGGCAAAAGCTGGAAGCTCGTCGGGCAAGAAGAAGCGGCGGAGGAGCCGGCAGACGCGCATTAAGTATGCGAGCGCGCACTGCTTTATAGCAATGCGCGCGTACACTGAACAACGGCCTCACGCTTAGTGATTGCATAAAAGAGGAGAGAACAACTGTGGCTGACAAGAAATGGCCCACTATGGAAGAGCTGGAAGCACGAGCGCTGGAGCGAGGTACGCTCTACCGTTTGGGAGAGAGCCTTATCCGACAGCGTTTATGGATCACGCTCTTTGTGGTTATCGTAACCGGCTTCATGGCTTTTCAAGCCAGCAAGATCGAGATGGCGACCAGCTTTAACGATCTGCTGCCCTACCGGCATCCATTTGTGCGCGTCCACTTCCGCTTTGCCGATCAGTTTGGAGGTGCGAATAACGTCAACGTGATGATAAAAGTCGACAAGGGCGACGTCTTCACAAAAGACATGCTCACAAAGATCTTTACCATGACCCAGGCCATGGACCGCATCACCGGGGTGAACCACGACCAGGTCGAGTCGATCGGCCACCGCACCACGCGCTATCTGACCGTGCTCGGGGGAACGATTGCCACCCCACCGGTCATGCGCCGCCCGCCCAAAACGCCCCAAGAAGTCGACGACATCAAGGAGATTTGTTACAACACCGAAACCATTTACGGCCAGCTGGTCGCCTTGAACGGCCAGGCCCTGCTGATCAAGGCCAATTTTATCGAAGGCAGGCTCGATTATAAGACCGTCTTCGAACAAATCCGCCGCACAGTCAAAGAGCCGTTTGAAACCGCCGACGAGACGATCCGGGTCGCCGGCGAACCCCAGCTATACGGCTGGATCTATTACTACGCGAACGAGGTGTTCTACATCTTCATGGCCGCTGCAATCGTGTGTTGGATCCTGCTGTATCTCTACTTCCACGATTGGCGCGGTGCCCTGCGTCCGACTATCACCGGCGTGGTGTCAGCCTTTTGGGGTCTTGGTATCCAAGCCATGATGGGCTTCTCGATGGACCCGCTGGCGCTGGTGATTCCCTTCTTTGTCACAGCCCGAGCGGTGAGTCACTCGGTCCAGATGCACGAGCGCTATTACGAGGAATACCGCAGATGGCACTGGAATAAAGAAAAGGCCATTATTGCCGCGTTCGCAGAACTCTTTGTACCCACCTTGAGCGGCATTATTACGGACGCGCTCGGCATGCTCGTGATTGTGATTGTGCCGGTGGTGATTCTGCAGAAAATTGCGATTTCCGCCTCGATTTGGGTTGCCTCGGTCGCGGTGAGCGAACTGCTCATGAATCCGATCGTGTACTACTATCTCAAGGCGCCTGTACAGGAAAAGGTCATTGCCCGCGAGGAAGGCTGGCTGCAAATCTTCGTAGATAGATGTTCATTCTGGATTACCACGCCCAAAAACGCCAGATTGATTGTCATTTTTTGGGTCGTCGCCTTTCTGGGTTCTATCACCCAGATCCGGCATTTAACCATAGGTGATCCATCCGCGGCCACGCCGCTGCTGCACCTGGATTCACCCTATAACCAAGCTCACATCGAGATCCAAAAATACTTTGGTGGCATTGAACCCTTGATCATTGTGGTTGAGGGCCGCGACAAAGAAGTGTTGAAGAATCCTGAACTTTTACAGAAACTCGAAGCGTTCCAGCGTCATATGGAGCGGGATAGGGACATCGGCTACAGCTTCTCGCTGGCCGATATTATCCAGGCCATTAACATGACCTTCTTCGATATGCAGCCACGCTGGGGGGCGATTCCCGCCTCTCCGCGACGGGTCAGCGCACTCTTCTTCTACTACTTTGCCGGCACCCCGCCCGGCGAAAGCTCGAAGTTTCTGGATCCGAGTTATACCGTCTCGCGCGTGACGTTCTTCTGTGCCAACCACCAGGGCGACAATATTGCGCGCATTATCCAAGAAGTGCGCAAATTCGTGGACGACAACCCGCTGCCGAATGCCGACTGGCGTCTGGCGGGTGGTTTGATTGGGGTGACGGCGGCGGCAAACGAAGAAATTCTGAAGAACGACCTGTTCATGCACGGCCTGGGTTTTGGCACGATCTTCCTGATCGTGATGTTTACCTACCGTTCCCCCGTAGCCGCGTTGGTGATGATGGTCGGCCTATTCCTGGCCGACGGTATCGTGAATGCGTATATGGGTTTTCGTAATATCGGCATTAATTTGCAGTCGCTGCCGGTGGTGACCGTCGGGGTCGGATTTGGCATTGATTACGCCTTATACATCGTCAGCCGAGCGGTTGAAGAGTACGACGGCGATATCAACGAGGCCGTCCGCATGGGGCTCTCTACCGCAGGCAAAGCGGTCGGTTTTACCGCGCTCACCTTGATCACGGCGACCATCCTGTGGGCTTTCTCGAACATCCGTTTCTGTTCAGAAATGGGCCTCTTACTCGCGCTGTGGATGGGTATCAGCTTCCTCGGCTCGTGTACCTTCGTGCCCGCCGTGCTCGTGCTGTGGCATCCCAAGTTCTTCACCCGAGCCGCGAAAGAAGGCATTATTGCCTAGAACAGAGAGAACACACAACCCTTCGTCATAGAAGGCAAAAGGGGCAGCCAATCGGCTGCCCCTTTTTTATGTCCGGGCTGAATGCCTGATTACGCAGTGATTTGCAGTTACGCAGTTGCGCGAAGGTGTCATTGCGAGGAGCCGGAGGCGACGAAGCAATCTCTTGTCCCGCTACAGATTGCTTCGCTACACTCGCAATGACGTGTACCGCAACTTTCCAAACACCGGCTATGCGGAAATCGCCGTAAACAAAAAAGCAGGCCTGTAGCGCATTCACGCTACAGGCCTGCTTGAAAGTGAAAAAAAGGAGGGGATGGGGAAAAGAAAAAGGGCGCCGCTACTCTGCTTTGTCCTGGTCTTCTCCGCCCTGGTTTTCTTCTGCGCCTTCCTTTATCGCCTCTGCCGCTGTCATCGAGGACGATTTTAATGCGTTCGGATTCGCCGCGAGGCCTGGGTCTCGGCTGTCCTTGTTGGCTTGTTTATATTGGTCGACCAGCGAAACCTTAGGCTCCTTCTTTTGTTCTATTGGAGGCTCGCCGAGCTCACACCCACCGAGCACTAAGATCGACCCTATCCCACACGCGACGAGTCCATGCCGCAGCCATTTGTGATAACCAGAAAAAATGTCTTGCAAAAAAATGTCTTGCATGGAGCCGTATATTAGAGAAAGCCCGGCCATTTGTCAAGAGCCCGAGACACCCAGATATTCCCCGCAGGCGGTTGCAAAATGAATCGAATAGCGCTATGGGCGGCAGGGGATACGCACTCAAGTCGGACTTATGAGGAAGGAGGTGACCTGACGCGGTTCAAAAATGAACGGTTGTATCAGGGGCTTGGTTTTCCAAGGAGGATGAATCTTTGTTAC
>CAXXHG010000015.1:0-287496 GCA_963666315.2 Binatia bacterium | reverse complement strand
GTGGGGGGCCATCAGGATCGCCGGTCATGTGCATTATCCCAGAGAAGCCTTGGGCGATATAGTCGTACCCGGTCAGGTGGGACAGGGAACCCGGTCGCCCGAAAGCAGATACTGAGCACATAATAATTTTAGCGTTAATTTGTTTTAATGACTCATAGTCGAGACCGCGTCGTTCCATCACGCCAGGACCGTAATTTTCAATCACTACGTCAACATGGGGTATCGGCGCGCAAGAGTGCAATGCCGTCGGGTTTTTTGAAGTCCAGGCACAAACTCTTCTTGCCACGATTCTGTTGTATGAAGTAGATGCTGCGATCATTTTCGACGAATGGCAAGGCTCGCGAAGGGTCGCCACCCGTGGCTTGTTCGACCTTTATGACGTTCGCCTGTGTATTTCAATATTCCGCAGAATATAAAGTTGGGGTTCGCCTATCACGTGACCGATCGCCTGACGGTTATGGGCCAAGCCCGCTGGACGCCGCTCTCTGTATTTCAGGATACGGGACTACGCTTTGACGAACGGACGTTTTTGAATACGACAGCGGTCGGTGCGGCCAAGGATCGCTGGCGCGTGGGCGCTGGTATTCAGTATGAACTCTTCGAAGGTGTCAAACTACGCAGGGGTTTTTCGTATGAGCCGCGGGCGATCAAAGACCGTGCTCTTGTACCCACTCTATCCGATAACACCGACTACCTGTTCTCCTTTGGCATTTCTATTGAGCGTGGCCAGTGGATCGTCGACCTCACGGGTGGCATTACTCATGCAGAAAAACGACGCGCGTCGGTTGACGAAAACCCGTTTTTTGCCGGACGCTACTCCTTGGATTTTCCAGTCTTTGGTTTTCAGATCACGCGTCTGCTTGGACCATCGGGAACGGAAGGAGGAGATGCAGAGCCAACGCCGACAGCGAATATGGTCGCTTTCAGAGATCATTCAGACTCTACTCGCTATTCCGTCGCACGTCCTCAGCGGAATCAGTATTCTGGTCGCTCTGCCACGACTGACCTTGACCGAGGGGACGCCCTGCTGGATGTCTTGATTGCGCAACTTTCACATTATCGATGTCACGTATCGCCGCAGTCTCCCTCTAGGCGCATGCTTGCTCAATCAAACCAGGCCGATCAGGAGCGACGATCCTGGTGTCGGCGTTTGAGCAGTTCCCGGCCAACTTGACACGGACATCGATCTGTCAAAACACACTAAATATGATCGAAAAGGAGGCCTGACGTATGCAATCTCTTGCACATGACGGAGTAAAGCTGTGTTTTGAAGAGGCTGGCACAGGTGGTCCGTCGCTGCTGCTGGTTCATGGCTGGACGTGTGACCATAGCTATATGGCTCCGCAGTTTGCGCACTTTCAAAAAAACATCGTGTAATTGCCGTTGATCTGCGTGGGCATGGGCAGAGCGATAAACCGGAGCAGGACTACTCTGTCCAGGCGTTTGCGGAGGATCTTGTGTGGCTGTGTGATCAACTTCGCGTGCAGAAGCCCGTTGTCATCGGCCATAGTATGGGTGGGGTGATTGCCGTTGGTTTAGCCGCGCTGTTCCCAGATATGCCGAGCGCGATTGTTACACTCGATTCGCCTATCGTACCGCCGCATGCGCTACTAGACGCGACTGCTCCGTTAGTCACAGCGCTGAAGACGCCCCAGTATAGTGAGGCACAACGCCAGTTCGTTTCTAATGCGCTTTTTCTCTCAACCGATGATCAGGCCCGAAAGGCACAGATTCTTGATGACATGTCCTCCGCGCCGCAGCATGTGATGTCCTCGGCTTTTGACGGCGGTATTCTGTGTGACACAGAAAGCATGGTCCAAAAATGCCAAGTGCCGTTGTTAGTGCTGCTCGCTGCGCAATCCTTGTCCGATGTGCCTCGTTTGCAGAAGCTGTGTCCCAAGGCTGTGATCGGACAAACGGTGGGGGCAGGGCATTTCCATCAATTGGAAGTGCCGGAGCAGGTGAATGCCATGCTTGAACGGTTTTTGACGACTTCGGTTTAGCCTGCTTAACCGGGGTGAAGTCTGAGCGTTACCCTCAGCCGGGTAGGATGTCAATTATGAATACGGCGCTCCCTGGGGTAGAAGAACCGTCGCTTGTTCTCCATTTTGGCCCAGTGCTGCAAAAGATGAGTGATCATGATTTTTTTGAGTTTTGCCAGCTGAACTGTGACTGGCGATTTGAACGGACGTATGGAGGGGATTTAGTCATCACGGCGCCTACCGGGGGGAAGACTGGTCAGCGTAATTTTCTCTTAACAACACTCTTTGGGAGCTGGGTTGAAGCAGATGGGACTGGTGTTGGTTTTGATTCGTCGACCGGGTTTACTTTGCCGAACGGGGCCAAACGTTCGCCAGACCTCGCCTGGATCAGGCGTCTTCGTTGGGAAGCGCTGACTGAGGAACAACAAGCCGAGTTTCCGCTTCCGTGTCCGGATTTTGTTGTTGAGCTGCGTTCGCTTTCTGATGCTCTTTCCGCTTTTCAAGCCAAGATGCAGGAATACATGGAGAATGGCGCCC
Source organism: Binatia bacterium (assembly GCA_963666315.2). Taxonomy (GTDB): domain Bacteria; phylum Desulfobacterota; class Binatia; order Bin18; family Bin18; genus Bin18. The sequence continues at coordinate 284,977 of CAXXHG010000015.1, read as the reverse complement.
AGCTGGGTTGGCTTATGGATCCCCAAGAGAAGCGAGTCTATATCTATCGGCTTAGTGTGGCGGTCGAATGTCTTGATGAACCTGACATTCTGAAAGGCGAGCCTCTTCTGTCAGGATTGCGACTACCGGTGGTCAAGCTTTGGGAGTAGAGGCGAAGTAGTTCTGTGGACAGCCTAACATTCGTCACAAAGCCGCCGGGAACGGCTTCGCCTCTACGTGCGATTTCCATAATCATCTGGCCGGGATAGGGGCTCAGCGAATCGCGTTAATTCCGTAGGTCGGGTTAGCGGAGCGTAACCCGACACCACAAACAGTGAGGAACATTGGAATAGGAATTTCTCAGAGCGACCCTCACCCGCGTCCACTATGTGGACGACGCCCTCTCCCTAGATGGGCAAGGGAAATAAGCTGGAACACCGCGAATGATTACCGCTCGCCTTTGTACAACACACCTTGATCGTGCAGAGCTGTAATGGTTTCCGACGACCGGCCTAGATAGTGGCCGAGAATTTCATCGTTGTTCTCGCCCAGCAGCGGAGCGCGCAGGTCGAGTGTATCCGGGAAAGCCGAATACTTGAATGGGAAGCCGGGAATCGTCACATCGCCAAGAATTTGGTCCGGAACCTGACGAACCATTTTGCGGGCGGTGAAATAGGGATGTGATACCGTCTCTTCAATCGATAAGACGGGGCCAGCCGGCACGCGATTATCAGCCAGAGCCTGGAGGGCGGCTTCGTCGGTGGGAAACGATTGCAGCCAGGTTTCGATCATAGCAATCAATTCTTTTTGATTCTGTCCGCGCGCTTTTGCGGTGGCAAAGCGCGGATCGTCAACCAATTCAGGTTTACCCAGCGCCCTGGCGACATTGGGCCACTGCCGGTTGAGGGCCAGGATCACAAAAAAGCCTTGCGGGCTTTTGAACACGCCCAGCGGACACGAGGCATAGTGATGCAGCCCGAAGCGCCTGGGTTTGTATTTGCCTTTACTGGCGGCAAAGGCTTGGACCTCGACCGACTGCATATGGTAGAGCGCATCGACCATGGAGATATCAACGTGTTGGCCTTGGCCGGTGCGATCACGATGGAGTATGGCATAACCAAGTGCACCAAAGGCGCTGACCCCGGCAATGCCGTCGGCTATCGCAACCCCGACAAAACGCGGTGGGCCATCCGGATCGCCGGTCATATGCATGATGCCGGAAAAGCCCTGAGCAATATAATCGTAGCCAGTCAAATGCGACAGTGGACTCTTACGCCCAAAGGCCGAGATGGAACACATGACAAGGCCGGGATTGATCACCTTGAGCGATTCGTAATCCAAACCGCGCCGTTCCATTACGCCTGGACCGTAGTTTTCGATGACTACGTCCACATGTGGAATAAGGGCTTTGATCAGCTCAACGCCCTCATCCCGTTTGAAATCAATACAGAGACTTTGCTTGCCGCGGTTCTGCTGGATGAAGTAGATGCTGCGATTGTCTTTCATAAACGGCAGCGAGCGAGAGGGGTCACCGCCCTTGGCCTGTTCAACTTTAATTACGTGCGCGCCGAGTTCGGCCATTAGCCGGGTTGCCGTCGGACCGGCCAGATATTGGGTGAAGTCGAGTACGGTGGTCCCCGCCAGCATAGCTGGCGGGGCTGTAGCATTGGCCATGTGAGTCCTCCCTTTTGGTCCCTGACTGCGGACTTTGTCTGTATATACGACGCTGGAGGGTGTTGGGAATGGCTTGGTTCAGCGCAGCTCGGATACAACGCAGTGGACCAAGCAAGTAGAGGCACGCGAGGCAGCCCGAGAGTATTGCTCGAATCGATGGACGGCAGCTGGGAGAGGAATGAACGAGGGAAAGCCTGAAAAGTGTGACCAGACTGGGATATTTATTGACAAGAGCCTTTTAATGGGAGCCCTATTCGGCACGGAGAAAATCTGGCTTGGTTATAACTGGGCGGCGTGTTGGCCGTGCTTCCCCATGTGTGAATATCGGACTGATGTTTCATTTTGCTCTACCGTTGCACCGGGTCTGAGCTATCAGGTACACGTCCGAAACAAAATCGTTGACGCGACTTATATGACCGTGGAAGTGCCCTCGATGCGGGTGCCTCCCTTTCCAGTCGCTGCGGGTATTTCCATCGTACCGCCCAATGATCTGCCCAAAGTCAGCCAGCCGCGTGCCGAATATGTGGTCATAGGCGCAGGTAAAACCGGCATGGATGCGGTGTTATTTTTGCTGAACCAAGGAATGGATCCAGACCACATTACCTGGATCGTAAGTAACGACGCCTGGCTACTGGCTCGGGTCAGCATCTACCCCGATCGGTTGGTCGACGTCCTTGAAAAGCAGCTGGCCTGTTTTGCTGCCGCAAACACGCTGGAGGAGCTCTATAGCAGCATGGAAGCCAAGGATATGCTGCTTCGATTAGACCCGAATATCTGGCCAACGAAATTTCGCTGCCCTACGGTGAATCAAGAAGAGCTGCGCCAGCTTCGGCAAATCGAGAATATGGTGCGTTTGGGACGCGTTGAGCGCATCGAGTCCGACACGATCGTGCTGGCCAAGGGCGCCTCCCCACCGATTCCCTCAGGCTGCATGTGGACTGCACGGCAAACGGATTGTCGCGGCGGCCTGCGCTGCCGGTCTTCGGCGGCAACATAATCAAGTTACAGTCGTTGTCTATGTGCCAACAGGGTTTTAGTGCGGCCGTCATTGCCTATGTAGAAGCTTGTTATAGTGACGAGGCTCAGTGCCCCATCCAGAAGAAGAGTTGGAGTATCTCATTGCCATGGAAGTGACTCTTGCGAACTCCAACAAGTGGCGGCGCACATTCGGTCGATGGTTGATGTCCAGCCGCCTCTACTTCGTATCCCACGGCTCCAAGCTGAAGCTTCTCTTGGGCGTGCTGAAAATGAGGAAATTGCTGCCACGGGTAGAGGCGAGGATCCGACAGCTCATAGAACAGGCAGTAGGCTAAAGGGGACCAAAAGGGAGACCCTCAATAATAGGAGAATGATTAGTGGTTAGAGGTAAAAATGTGGAAGAGTTGGGATGCTCGCGATACCCTGGGTCTGATGCAATAACTTGGCGCAGTTCCTAGACGAGGTGCAGACCGCGAATAAATCATCGTCCTCAGAGGAGCAGAGAAACTTTCATAAAAACTTGCAGTTAACCCCTTTAGTAGAGACCCACGGACACAGCATCATATGGCCATTGTGTGGAGTATAGGACTAAAAGTGAGACGTACGAGAGTTTTTATTCCGCGGCGGGCAGAAGAAAGGCCTGGAAAAACGAGAGGCTAAGGGCCGGGGCGGCCACGGCGGGGCAACCGGCGGGTATCACTCGGGGTTAGACGAGCGAGATTGGTGAGTAAAATACCATACTTCGCCCGGCTTGGGCATTTTTTCTTGCATTGTGTGTCCAAAGCGTTTAAGACGCATTCAAGACACAAGACCGTTAGCCCGTCAGGGCTGACGAAATCAGAGACCAAGTTTTTGAGTAGCAATGGGTCTGCTTCTCTTGCCCCCGATCTCGTGGTCGGTACACCGGGGTACCCCTGGGGCAGAGAGACAGGTACGGAGAGAGGTATGTGTGGACAACTCCGGAGGGGGCAGGGGATTTTCATAGGGGAGAGAAGGAGTTGGAGAGTTATCCACAAGTGTGGATAACTGAGACGCCGGGGCGGGAGGGGCCGGTATGCAACGGGTGTGGGAGCAGGTGTTGGGGCTGGTGGAGGAGCGCGTGGGCAAGACGTCGACGGACACGTGGCTGAAGCCACTACGGCCGCTGTCCGTCGATGCGGACACCTTTCATCTGGAGGTGCCCAGTGCGCTCTTTCGCGATTGGCTGCTGAGCCATCTCGTGGGTCCCGTAGAGGAGGCGTTTGCCGAGGTGCGGGGGCAGCCGACGCACCTCGTACTCCATGTGCGAGAAAAGCTCCAAGGCGAACTGTTTCCAGCCGAAGAGCAACAGCAGGCGGCCCAGGCCGAAGACAAAGCCGCGGCCCAGAAGAACGGGCTGGTGGCGCACTACACGTTTGCCTCGTTTGTGGTGGGCGGCAGCAATCAATTTGCGCATGCGGCGGCCCGGGCGGTGAGCAAACACCCCGGCAAGAACTACAATCCGCTGTTCATTTACGGTGGGGTGGGGTTAGGGAAGACGCATCTGATTAATGCCATTGGCCACGAGACGCTGGTCAAAAAGGGCGGCGGCAGCGTGGTGTATCTCTCCTCGGAGTCGTTCACCAATGAGCTGATTGCGCATCTACGCCGCAACCGGATGGCGGAATTCAAGAACAAATTCCGCCGCGTGGACGTCCTGATCCTGGACGATGTGCAGTTCCTGTCGGGGCGGGAGCGGACGCAGGAAGAGTTCTTTCATACCTTCAATGCCCTGCATGACGCCAACAAACAGATCATCTTAACGTCCGATAAGTTCCCGCACGGGATTCGGGGGCTGGAAGAGCGGCTGCGCAACCGGTTCGAGTGGGGGCTGATCGCGGACATCCAACCCCCGGACCTGGAGACCCGGGTGGCGATCATACAAAAGAAGGCACGCGCGAAGCGCATCGCGCTACCGGACGAGGTGGCGTTGTTTATTGCCGCGCACGTGACCTCCAATGTGCGCGAACTGGAGGGCGGCTTGACGCGGTTGGGGGCGCTGGCGGCGTTGCAGCAGGCGAAGCTGACGGTGAGTTTCGCCAAGGAGGCGCTGCGCGACTTGCTCGCCGAGCCGGCCAAAGAAGTGTCGATCGAGTGTGTACAGAAGACGGTGAGTAAATATTTCGGGATCCGGGTGGCGGACATCACCTCGAAGCGGCGCACGAAACTCATCACGTTGCCGCGCCACGTGGCGATGTTTCTGTGCCGCAAGCTGGCAGCGTCGTCGTATCCGATGATCGGCATGCGCTTTGGCGGCAAGGATCACACCACGGTGCTGCATGCGTGTCATACGATAGAGACCCGGCTCAAACAGGACGAGGAGCTGCGCGATATCCTCACCCGGATTGAAATCATGATTGCCCACTAGGGTATAAGCGGCAACTGTGCGAGCCCGATAGAGAGGCGATTACCCTATCTCATTCCCCGCCCCCACCAACTCGGAAGCCTATAATCCAAGACCTGCGCAAACGCGCCTAGGCGTCTGTCCTCGACCGGATGCGAACGCTATGCCTTGTCCAAGTCGGCCGGACTCTATAGGAAGGTCTTTGCACAACTTTTCTTAAAGGAGGACAGCATGAAAGTCGGACTACTCTTACCCAATCTCGGCCCCCTGGCCACAGGCCCGGGCTCGGTCGATGTGATGACATCCATTGCCCAAAAAGCGGAAGACTTGGGCTATGAATCGCTGTGGGTGGCGGACCATATTGTGATTCCGACTGAGATTAAGTCGCGCTATCCATATAACGACACGGGCGTCTTCCCGGCGGATCCCGAACACGGCTTCTTAGAGCCACTCTCAGCCCTGGGCTATTTGGCTGGAATCACGAAGCGCGTGCGACTCGGTACCTGGGTCTTGGTTTTACCGCATCGCAATCCCATTGTGACTGCCAAGATGCTTGCTACGCTTGACGTGTTGTCGCGTGGACGCATCATGCTTGGGGCGGGTATCGGCTGGATGGAGGAGGAGATCAGTTTGCTGGGTGCGCCGTTTAAAAAACGTGGCCGACTGAGCGACGAATATCTGCACGCTATGCGTGAACTCTGGACCAATCCTGATCCACAGTTTGACGGAGAATTCTGTCAGTTTAGCGGCATCAAATGCGAGCCCAAGCCGGTGCAGAGTCCGCTGCCGGTTTGGATCGGAGGCCATTCGGCACGGGCGATGCGACGGGTGGCCGAGTTTGGGGATGGTTGGGTTGCGGTGGCAAAGAGCTATGAGGGATTCCAAGAGGGGCTGGGTATGCTGACCGCAGCAGCCGAGCAGGCAGGCCGAGATATGAAAAGTATCGAGATCATGGTTGCGCCTTCGTATGCGACCTCGGTCGATGCCTTTATCGAGGAAATCAAAAAGTATCAGGATCTTGGGTATACATCGTTCTTGGCTCCGCTGCCGTTGTGGAGTCCCGAACTCGATGGGGCGTTGGGCTTTATGCACGATTTTGCCAAAAAGGCGAATCTGTAAGCTGGGAAATACGTGACGATGACTATGCACGCTCTTCATTGGGATGGACATACTGTACGGGTACAGGAGGCCTATCCGATACCTCAGGCAACGGAGGACACGGCCGTCGTGCGCGTGCGCCTGGCAGGCGTGTGTTCTACGGATCTGCAAATTCTGAAAGGCTATATGGCCTTCGAGGGTGTGCCTGGTCATGAGTTTGTTGGCGAGGTGCATGCGGGACCCCGTGCACTCATGGGCAAGCGTGTCGTAGGCGAGATCAACTTTGCGTGTGGCAGCTGTGAGCAATGCTTGCGCGGCATGGCGCGGCATTGCCCGACGCGTCAAGTCATGGGCATTCTTGGCGCAGACGGGAGTTTTGCTGAATACCTGGCGGTGCCTGTCGCCAATCTTCACCCGGTCCCGGACTCGATCTCTGATGAAGAGGCCGTCTTTACGGAGCCGCTCGCCGCCGCGTTTGAAATCTTGGAACAAATACATGTCAAACCAGGAACACAAGCCGTTATCTTTGGCGATGGCAAGCTAGGTTTATTGTGTGCGTTTGTGCTCCAGGATAATGGAGCACGGGTGACCGTTGTCGGACGACACGACAAGAAGCTTGAGCTGGTTCGGAAAGCAGGCGTCCAAGGCGTACAGCTTGCTGACTGGCGACCACGGCAAGCGGATTTGGTTGTTGAAGCCACTGGCTCATCGGCTGGACTAAAGCTTGCGATCGAGACGGTCCGCCCGCGCGCGACTCTCGTCCTCAAAAGTACGCTAGCTGAGGAACACACCCTTTCGTTGGCACCGTTGGTTATTAATGAGGTAACGGTGGTGGGCTCACGCTGTGGGCCATTCCCGCCCGCTCTGCAAGCCTTGTCACACAAACACGTCCCGGTTTCGTCTTTGATTGAGGCCACCTATCCGCTTGCCGACGGTATTCAGGCCGTCAACCATGCCGCTCAGCGCGGCGCGCTGAAGGTCCTCTTGCGGAATACGTACTAAGCAAGCTGGTGTGTTAAGGGGAGCAGGCCCGTACCAAAGTCTGGTTTCCCTCTCTCGACCGAAGCGCTACACTAGCCGCAAAAGGGATTCCGAAAGGAGGACTTTGCAGATGGATAAAAAAACATTGATCGCGCTAGGACTGCTCGTTGTTGTCATCGTGTTTTCTCTTGAGTGGTTGCGGGCCGGGCCGTCTTTAGAGATACCGCCAGAAGTCCTGCAACAAGATATCTTCATTGAGTCGGCAGGCTTAGGTGACGCGACGACCATGCTCCAGATGCTGGAGCATGGCGCCGATATTAATGGCCATAATCCGGTGTTCGGCCATACGGCCCTGATCGTGGCGTCACGCTTCGGCCATCGTAAAATCGTACAAAGCCTGCTTGATCGTGGTGCCGAGGTCAATGCCGAAGATGACTATGGTTACACCGCCCTGTATTGGGCCAAGAAAAATCATAAAGGTGAAGTCATTGAGATGCTCGAAGCTGCCGGGGGCAGCTCACCTCCGGTGGGGGGGGATGGTGCGCGGCCAGCGGTCAGCGATGGCTCATCAGCTGATCAGCCGTATTCGCCGGTCAATTTTCAGGCCGGTTTCAGGCCTGGGAGCCGATTGAGCGTCCCCTAGTGGCAACTAGTGACAAGATAGACGAAAAATCGATCACCGATCACCACAGGCAGGGGGAGTCCGCTGTTGCTGTGGGATGAATCCGAATGCGTCTGGTATGAGGAGAGATATTATGGCAGCAGCCGTGTATGTGCTGGGTGGGTATCAAACCGATTTCGCTCGCAACTGGATGAAAGAGGGCTGTGGCCTTGTTGATATGATGAAAGAAGCCGTGTTCGAGGGCTTCACCGCAACCGACATTGATCCGAATGAAGTCGATGTTGCCCATGTTGGCAACTTTGCTGCGGAACTCTACTGCAAACAGGGCCACCTGGGAGCATTCTTGGCCGAAATCGAGCCGGCGTTATCCGGCATTCCGACCTCTCGGCATGAAGCTGCCTGCGCGTCGGGGAGTGTCTCGATGCTCATGGCCTCGGCTGAAATCGAGGCCGGTCGTTATGATCTGGCGCTCATCCTAGGGGTAGAACAGATGAAGACGGTTGCCCCGGCGACGGGGGGTGATTTTCTCGGAACAGCAGCTTGGTATGAGGAAGAAGCCAAGGGCATTGAGTTCGCATTTCCCAAGTTGTTTGGTCGACTTGGGGATGTGTATGAAGACCGCTTTGGCTTAAAGGAGGAGCACTTGACCCGCATTGCGGAGGTGAATTTCTCCAACGCGCGTCGCAATCCCAGGGCGCAAACACGAGGCTGGTTTACGGATGAGACCCAGGACCTGAATTCTGGAAAATACACCACTCAGATCGCCGGTCGTCTGCGCGTGCGCGACTGCTCCCAGGTGACCGATGGCGCGACTTCTATTTTCCTGGCGTCTGAGACTTTTGCCAGCAAATATGCCCAGCGTCGGGGCGTTGCCTTGGAGAGTCTACCCAAGATTCTGGGTTGGGGCCATCGCACCGCGCCTATCAAGTTTGACACCAAGATCGCCGAGACCAAAGGCAACCCCTATGTGTTGCCGCATACCCGTCAGGCTATTCTGGATGCGTTTCAACGCGCCGGTCTGGCTGATGTCTGGGGGGTGCAGGGGATAGAAACACATGACTGCTTTACGACCTCAGAGTATATGGCTATTGATCATTTCGGCTTGACCAAGCCGGGTGAATCCTGGAAAGCAATAGAAGAAGGGGTGATCGAATTTGGGGGCAAGCTGCCGGTTAACGCGAGTGGCGGCCTCATTGGGTGCGGACATCCGGTCGGAGCTACGGGTACCCGGCAGGCCTTAGACGCTTTTCGGCAGGTCACGCAAACGGCGGGCGAGTATCAGATCGATGGCGCGAACGAGATCGCAACCCTGAACATCGGTGGCTCGGGCACGACGAGCGTAGCCATGGTGATAGGATCGTAGCCCCAGCGCACGAGCGGCGCATTACGGTCTGACCGGCGCATTACCGTCCAACCGGATAGATGATGAGCCGCCGAAAGGGTTCGTCGCCCTCACTCTGTGAGATCAATCCGAAGCCCCTGACGAGTTGGTGTTGAAGGCGGCGCAGACGAGCGCGTTGCGGACCGAGTTCGTGCTGTTCTCTCTCGGCAATAACGCGTTGGACGATCTCTTCTGCCTCGGTCAAGGCGGCCCGGTCTTCGGGAAATTCTTCGCTCAGATGGTCACGCAGAAATTTCTCCATTTGAGCGGCACTATCGCTCCGCAGGGCGTAGAGCGGCGTGCCTCTTTCGACCAGTAGCCGGAGCGCCTTCGGTTGGCGTTTGGCTTGACCTCTGACTGTGAGAATTACGTCCGCGTATGTTGGTTGGGCGACCACGCGCGCCGAGACGTCGAGGGCGTGGATTGCATGCTCCAGCTGTTGTCGATCAATGCCATACGGGTAAATGCGCAGCACCCGACGTGACCTGGATTCTCTGCTACGCTGCTGTGCAGCTCCCGTATCTCCAGGAGCGGGGGAGGCTGCAGCATCAATTCGTTCAGTACTAATGCTGGCGTCCTCTTGGCGCGTTCGTATTTCTACACTCGCGCTCCAGCCGCGCAGCAGGCCGTCGACCGCAGCGGCTACCTCCGAGTGTACGGCAAAACGGTGCCGGTTATGAATCTCAATCAGGATGTCGAAAGTCGGGGGCGCCTTACGCTCCTGGATGGTCTTTTGCGTTCGTCGCCGACGGGCTTCGTCATCGCCCAGGGTGACGGACTGAATGCCACCGATCAGGTCAGCCAGAATGGGGTTGAGGACCAGATTTTCCAGCGTACCACCATGCGCCGTGGCAATGAGTCGAACCCCCCGTTCGGCGATGGTTCGGGCTGCCTCGGCCTCAGCCTCCGTCCCGATTTCGTCCACCACGATCACCTCGGGCATGTGATTTTCGACCGCTTCGATCATGACCTGGTGCTGACGGTCGGGTGAGGGGACCTGCATACGACGGGCGCGGCCTATCGCGGGGTGGGGAATATCCCCGTCTCCGGCAATTTCGTTTGAAGTGTCAACAATGATGACCCGTTTGCTATCTGCGTCAGCCAGCACCCGCGCGGCCTCGCGTAACAGGGTGGTTTTGCCGACTCCGGGCGGGCCTAATAGCAGGATGCTTTTGTGTGGGTCTTGGACCAGGTCTTTGACAATGTCGACTGTCCCAAACACGGCGCGCCCGACGCGGCAGGTCAGGCCAATAATCCCGCCGGTGCGGTTCCGTATTGCTGAGATACGGTGCAAGGTGCGCGGAATACCGGCCCGATTGTCGTGGCTAAACGTTCCGACCCGCCCAACGGTAAAGGCTAAATCTTCCGGGCCCACCGTCTGGTCAGACAGATAGACGGTCTTGCTGACGTAGCGCGCTTCGGGCAGACGCGCCAGGTCAAGGATCACCTCTATGAGGTCGTGCAAGTCGCCTGTCTGAACAATCGCTTCACGAAGAGGCGGGGGGAGAACGTCGAGCAGGAAATCAAGATCGTCGACAGTCTCGAACGCAGCCTGCGGAGAAGCAAGTCCGGACGGGGGCTCAGCGCTGGGCTCAACGGACATGTGTGTGAGCGGCGGAGTTGCCGTTGTCGAAGTTACCGTTGTCATGGATGGTGTGTACTTCCTCATTAAATCGAACAGCTATGATACCGATTCATCCTCCGAACTGCGACTCCCCCACACTAACACAAGAGACGTTAAGTGGGTGGCCAAAAAGTCCATTCTGGGCGCCGCCCGGCTGCAACCCGCGTGTCCAGCGTTTCCCTCCATCGCCATAGCACAGCGGCTATGGCTGCTTCGGGCGCCTTGGTCACGCCGTTTTCGCGCGGGCTTTGGCCACAGAGATACTTATTAGACCCCCTCTAAGAGGCTTGAGACTCGGTGGCAGGGGGGAGACTGCGTGTCGGGTACATGGTGGCTATCTCTGCCTGCCGCGTGAGCAGCACTTCACGCCGTTTGACCTTGAGGGTCGGGGTCAACTCATTCCGCTCTTGAGAGAAGGGTTTGGTCAGCAGGGTAAATTTACGCATCCGGGCATACACGGGTAAACTCTTATTGACTGTATCGAAACGCCGGCGAAAGAGGCTGCGTATCGTCGGATGGTTCAGGAGGGCCTCCCAGTCCTGGCTCAAGCCACGTTTTTGCGCTGTCGTTTCGACCAAGGTTCGGTTTGGCACGAGCAATACGGTCAAATACGGACGCTGGTCGCCAATGAGACAGGCTTCTTCAATGAGTGGATCTTGCCGAAAGAGTCCTTCTATGGGTTGCGGGGCAATATTCTCGCCCTCTGAGGTGATAATCAGGTCTTTTTTTCGATCCGTGATAGTGACAAAGCCTGCGGCATCGATTTCTCCCACATCACCCGTATGCAACCATCCCTCGGCATCTATGGCCTGCGCCGTGTCCTCTGGTTTGTTGTAATAGCCCTGCATCACGTTCGGGCCACGAACGTAAATCTCACCATCTGGGGCGATGTGCACCGTGACTTGCGGCAGGGCGGGGCCGACTGTTCCCACGCGGTTCAGGCCCGGGCTATTACAGGCGACAATCGGCCCCGCTTCGGTCAGCCCATAGCCTTCATACACGGTGATTCCTGCGCCGAAGAAAAAACGAGCAATCTCAGGGTTGAGGGGCGCACCACCCGACACGAGGAATCGGATCCGTCCGCCCAGGACGTGGCGTAGCTTGTGGAAAACCAGACGATCCGCCACGCGGTGTTGTAGTTTGAGAAGCAGCGGCAAGGGCGCCTCGCCGGTTGAATCTGCGGTCCGCACGCGACCGGCCGCCTGCCCCACATCCAGAGCCCAGCGCAAAATCTGTTTCTTGCCAAACGGTGCGTTTTCTTTTTCACTGAAGACGCGCCGGTACACCAGCTCTAATACCCGAGGCACACAACAAAATAGGGTGGGGCGAACTTCGCCCAGGTCTTTGGTGAGGGTGACTGTGCCGCCACCATACGCAATACACGCGCCCGCTCGCAAAATAGTATACAGCCCGGCAGTGCGCTCAAAACTATGTGACAACGGTAGGAATGAGATGGTTTGGTCCGCTTCCGTAATGGATAAGATATGTGTGGCGTCCTGGGCATTGGCTAGCATATTGGCATGGGTCAGCATGACGCCTTTAGGCCGGCCCGTTGTGCCGGAGGTATAAATGATGGTGGCTAAGTCCGGGTAAGAGACCGGCTGAGTCGCTCCTGCGGCTTGCGCGCCTCGCGCGAGTAAGTCTTTCAGGCTGAGAGATGGGAGATGACCAAGTCGTCCCTCTTGAGGAGAAGACGCACCGTCAGACTCGTCGTCCGGCCCGTGGTCAAGATTAATGACCTGGGAAAGTGTCGGAACCTGCGCTGCAATCTGTTTGATCTTTTGGCGCTGATCGTCTCCCGCTACTGCCAAGAACGTGACGCCGGCGTCTTTGAGAATATAGGCTAAATCATTCGGATGACTGGTGAGATAGAGTGGGACATCGACCCCGCCCAGGTAGAGACAGGCCAGATCGATCAGCGGCCACTCGGGTCGATTATCGGCAAGAATGGCCAGGCGCTCGCCCGGCTGAAAACCGAGCGCGGCCAGCCCTTGAGCGGCGTGGACAATCTGCTCTCCAAATTGTTGCCAGGCGATGTCGTCCCAACGATTTCCCCGTTTGCGCTGAAATACGCGCTTCGAACCGTAGCGTCGTGCCTGGTCGAGAATCATGACGGCAAGTGAGGCGTCGCTCATGGATACTGCTCCAGTTGGGCAAATGAAAAGTACACAAGAAATACCACGGGACGCGGCATACCGAACTCCTGTCTGATCGGTCTGCGTGTATCACACCACCAACATCTTGACGAGGGTTTGAGGGTATGTGAGAACAGGGGGCACGGCGGGGAGCCCGATCACGATCCCCCTTCTTTGTGGCGGAAACGTCACGTATCAGATCAATTGAATTAGGCAAATCAGGAGATAAGGAGGACGATAATGGATATCACGACCGAGCGTGTACATATTAATGTCGGGAACCAGACCATGGGCGGCTATTTAGTCCGACCAACGGATGCTACTCCGCGCCCCGCTGTGATCGTGTACATGGAAATCTTTGGTGTCAATTCTCATATACAAGATGTCACTCAACGAGTCGCACAAGAGGGCTATGTTGCCCTGGCCCCCGACTATTTTCACCGTACTGGGCCAGGCGTTGAATATGGTTATGACGAGCAGGGCATGAATGACGGCATTAAACTCCTCAGTCAGCTCAAAGCGGACGAGATGGTTGCTGACGCCCAGGCTGCGCTTTCTTTTCTCAAGCGTCAAAATTCCGTTATAGGCAACAAAATCGGCGTAATGGGGTTCTGTGTGGGCGGCCACATGACCTATCTGACTGCTTGTGAGACCGATGTGAAAGCGGCAGCCAGCTTTTATGGTGGGGGCATTGCTGGGGATCAAGGCTTTGGCGGTCAACCCTCGACCGTGGGACGAACCAGCCAGATTGAGGGCCGGATCCTGTGTCTGTTTGGCGGAAAAGATGCGCACATCCCTCTGTCTGATGTAAACAAGATCCGGAGCGCGCTCCAGACAAACAATATCCGGCATGAGGTGGTGGTCTATTCTGAAGCCGACCATGGCTTTCACTGCGACCAGCGTGCTTCCTATAATGAGCCCGCTGCAACAGATGCGTGGGAGCGGGTGAAAAGTTTATTTGCGGAAGAGCTTGGTTCGTAAAGCGCACTCAGACCGCGTGATAATGTTGACCAATGCCGGTCAATACCGAGCAATGCTGATCGGGGCGCACGGTTCGGTGGCCCCTCCCTTTTTTAGGATGTGAGGAGCGTTATGGGCAGTCTTGCTGGAAAAGTTGCCATTGTGACCGGAGCTGGACGTCTGCGCGGCATAGGCCGTGCCGCTGCCCTAGCCCTGGCCGGACTCGGCGCGGATATTGTGGTGACTGGAACCGGACGGGATCCTGAACACTATCCAGCGGATGAAACGGCTGCGGGCTGGCGCGACATCGAGAGCACAGCCGAGCAGGTACACGGGGTTGGGCGGCGTTGCCTAGCGCTTGTTGCCGATGTGACAGATCGCGTCGCTGTGCAACAGACGGTGGAGGCGACACGTCAGGAGTTTGGACGGATTGATATATTAATCAATAATTCCGCCTTTGCCCGTGGACGGGATCGGGTCCCGTTGACCGAGTTGCCGGAAGACGTATGGCGAAAAGTACTCGACATTAAGTTGACCGGCAGTTTTCTGATGAGTCAGGCTGTGGTGCCGACTATGATTCAACATGGACAGGGGGGCAGTATCCTCAATATCTCGTCTATCGCCGGAAAAAAGGGCAATCCCAATATGCTTGCCTACTGCACGTCAAACTTCGGCATTCAGGGCTTCAGCCAAGCACTGGCCATGGAATTGGCTCCGCACAATATTCGGGTCAATGCCATTTGTCCTGGGATTATTGATACGTCGCGTATGGACGACCTGGGCCGGGGCGAGACGTGGGATAAAACAATCAAACAGCTGATACCCCTGAAGCGGCCGGGCTCGGACGAAGAAATCGGAAAATTCCTGGCCTATTTGTGTACGCCTGACGCGTCCTATATCACCGGGCAGTCACTCAATATCGACGGCGGCATGGTGATGTGGTGAACTGTCCTCTTGGAAGAATCTCAGGCTTCAACCAACCGCAGGCTAATGGTATCTCGTCTTGCGTCTACCTGGTGAATGTTGAGGCGGACGGGTGTGCCAAGTGGCAGCGACTGCGCATTATTGAGTGGGACAACGAGCAAGGTCTCATCCAACTCGACAAAGAGCCGCCGATGCCCTTCACGTACGACTTGGCCGCTGACTATCTGCCCTTTCTGCGCTTCCAGAAACTTGAGTAACCAGAAGCGCGTACTCTCGCGTTCGCAGCGACGTGCGTCGGTACTCGCGGCTTGCGCACTCGCCGCCACAATCTGCAGTTGGCCCTCATCAAACAATGGTTTCCCGTGTTGCAAATGATGCTTGAGTTGGTGGTGCATTTGGAGATCAAGGTAGCGGCGCAAGGGTGAGGTCACCTGCGTATACAGCTCGAGCCCCAAGGCCGCGTGTGCTTCCGGCGTGGTGCCGATCTGTGAGGGATTCATGAGTCGCCGGGCGGCATGCACATAAACTCGCTGAGTGGGAAAATCTGCTTTGTCGTGAACCGTATCGTCTGGTGGCGGCTGGCCTATGAGCAGTGCCGGAACGAGCTGTTCATAACAATAGCGGGCGGCCGTTTCATTCGCCATGATCATGCACTCGCTGACGAGGCTCCGAGCAGGCGAGTCGCTATTCAGCAGGGTGGTGGTGATGGCCCCATCAACGACTTTGACTTTGACCTCAGCTCCGTTAATAATAATGGCCCCCTGCGCAATTCTTTGGGTATTCCGTTTTTGGGCCAAACTTGCAAGCTGTTGGAGCGTGGCTCGATAGGGTTGTGCGCTCTCGTCTTTGAGAATCGCGTCAACCTCATCATACGAAAGACGCTGGGTGACGCGGATGATACTCCGCGTAATACGTTCCGGATGCAGTTGCCCGGCTTGGTCGATATGAATAAAAAAACTGAGTGCCGGCCTGAGTTGGCCGGCAACCAGACTCGCCCGCTCTTGGCTGACCGCCGGCGGTAGCATGGGGAAATTGCCGCTGGGCAGGTACACGGTGGTACCCCGCGCCAGTGCAGATTTGTCTAAAATACTACTTGGAGGGACGCAATAGCCCGCGTCGGCAATATGAACGCCGATGAGCAGCTTACCGTCCTGTTCTGACAGGCTGAGTGCATCGTCGATCTCGGCGGTATCCACGTCGTCAATCGTAAAGGTGTCCAGCCTCGTCAGATCTTCTAGGTCCCCACAGTCCGCCGCATCTGGGTTGAAGGCGGGCAGGTTGTTGGAGGCTTGCAAGGCTTCCTCTGAAAAACGGATCGGAATGTGGTAGCGCAGAATGCTCAGCTCTTCCTCCTGGCGCCAAATGCCGAGCTTGACGAGGAGCTGAAACGCGACATCCCAAGGATGGCCCTTGCCTTGAAAGCTTATGGAATTTAGTAATTGGAGCGCTTGGGGCCGTTTCTCATACCCGTCGCCATACAGGGCCAGGCCCTGGAGCAGAGACAGAAATTGTGTATGCTCTGACCGTGGCTGAGCCGCAGTCGTTTCCGTAAGTTGAGTCTCAATCCAGGTGAGGAATTCCTGCTGCGCGCGTGCCTTTTCGAGTTCGATGCGTTGTTGGCGCAGGCTCTCTTCAATACTCTCTGCGTCTCGAGGTGAAAAAAAGCCGGCCTGCTTTTCTTTGAAATACAGCGTTTGGCTCAACAGAGCTTCCAGCGCGCCGACAGTAGCCAACGGATCTTCAGACGAGACGACAAACTCTGCCAGTTCCTGCCATGAGAATATGGTTGCGGTTTCCGCCTCAAGCAGCTCCCAGAGCTCTTTGAGATCGATCGCTTGGGCGTACGCGCTAATCTGAGTTTGCATCTCTGTAAAATGTTTTTTGCGGTCCATGGGGGAGAGGTCACGTGGAATCGTGCTCCGGCAGTCAAAAAGAATACGATCACGGGGAAGGGTGAGCTTCTTGTTGTCTGCTCCCATAATTTCAATAGGCGCCTTGCCCGTTGTGATAATTTTGAGGACCACACCAAGGGCCAGGCGTCCGCGTTCGCGGTAGAGAATAACGGCTCCGGATTGCATAAGATTACAGTCTTTTGCGATATAGCGTCTGGGACCTTCTGTACGGCCTTCAGTCCCGGCCCGTATTACATATCCGTTCGGCTGGACCAGAGAAATACCCTTCCAAAAGGTCCTTGCAAACCGTCGTTGCAAAAAGTAGTTGCAAAAAGTCGTTGCAAAAAGTCGTTGTTAGACAGGAAGTGCTATACTGAGTCAAATTGTGGATAGCCTGTTTTCTATCTGGAGACCCTGATGCGCGACTATGTTCTCTACCACGCTCATTGCCCGGACGGCTTTGGTGCGGCCTGGGCCGCTTGGAAGCGGCTTGGGGACGTGGCAACCTATGTGGCCGTACGCCATGGGGTGCCACCGCCGGATATGCCGGACTGTGAGCGGCTGTTTCTGGTTGATTTTGCCTATCCGGCGCAGCAACTGGCTCAGCTCCGCGAACGTGTCCTGCACATCACCATCCTTGACCATCATAAATCCGCACAAGCTGCGCTGACAGGAATCGGTGAGTCACCGCCACGTTTCGAGCCGGACCCAGGCCCGTCCGGGCTTATTTGTGACCTTCGATATGGAAGAGTCCGGAGCAACGTTGGCCTGGCGGTATTTCCATCCGGACACGGACTGTCCCGAGCTCTTGCTCTATATTAAAGACCGGGACTTGTGGCGGCACGCTTTGCCGGCGAGCCAG
The DNA here is from genome assembly GCA_963666315.2 of Binatia bacterium. Lineage (GTDB taxonomy): Bacteria > Desulfobacterota > Binatia > Bin18 > Bin18 > Bin18. The sequence goes on along the minus strand of CAXXHG010000015.1, from coordinate 267,505 downwards.
GCGGTCAATGCTGCCATCCGCAGCTATCCGTACGATTTCACCGTGTGGGCGGAGCGCTTGGCCGACGAGCAGGCCATTACCCATCTGATCCCAGACGGCGAAGCCATTGTTCGCAAACAAGCCCAAGATGTGGATGAGTTATCCACGGCGATCATGTGGATGGAGCTGGCGGGCCATCGTATTCCAGTCGTAAACGCGACGGGCAGCATTTCCGATGTCGGCCATCGGCTGTGTGAGTTGTTTCCCCATGCCCCGTTTAGTGCCAGCTATCGAGACGCTGGGGAGGATAGGCGCGAGTGGAGTCTGCGCTCCGTGGGTGATTTTGATGTGAGTGAGATCGCCAAACAATACGGCGGTGGGGGCCATCGGAACGCCGCTGGGTTTCGGACCGCGCGTCCACCCCTGCTGATTGATGATTGATACAGCATGATCGCTGAGAGGGGGGCAGGGGTGTTGTGCGCGATATTCTCCACTCTAGTAGCCCCACCACAAACTCTGGTATCTGGTTCCCCATGTCCGGACTGCAAGTCAAAATACTGAATAGTCTGCAAGAGGTGGGACGTGACGAGTGGGACGCACTCGTCGCTGATGGCTCGCCTTTTCTTGAATGGGATTGGCTGGCCTGTCTCGAAGAGTCGCAGTGCGTACTGGCCAAAACCGGCTGGCAGCCTCAGCATCTCACGGTGTATGATGCCGAGCGCCTGATTGCGGCCTGTCCCATGTATCTCAAGGGCCATAGCATGGGCGAGTTTGTCTTCGACCATGCGTGGGCTGATGCGGCCCAGCGGGCGGGGATTCAGTACTATCCAAAGATTCTTGTCGCGGCCCCATTTACGCCGGCCACCGGTGTACGCTTTCTGACGGCGCCGGGTTCGGATCGAAAGGGCTTGATTCAAATCTTAGGCAAAACCCTGCGGGAAGTGTGTGAACGCAATAGCCTGTCTTCCGTCCATGTCAATTTTTGTTTGCCGGACGAAGCCGAAGCTCTGTCTCAGATCGGTTATCTCAAGCGGGTGGGCATTCAGTACCAATGGCTGAATCACAACTACCAGACGTTTGACGATTACCTCGCCCATTTTCGGAGCAAACGCCGCAATCAGATCAAACGCGAAATGCGGGAGATGGAAAAGCTCGGTGTCGAGATAGAGGTGTTGAGCGGCGAGGAGATTCCTGACGAAATGTTTCCCGGTATGTTTGAGCTGTATCAAGCCACGGTGAACAATTTATATTGGGGACGCCAGTATCTCCTGCCTGAGTTCTTTGATTTGTTGGCTGAGCGTTTTAAGCGCAATATGTGTTTTGTGGTTGCCCGGCAGCACGGCGAGATTATCGCTGGCACGTTCAATGTCCAGAAGAGCGGCGTGTTGTACGGTCGTTATTGGGGCGTGCTTCGTCAGCTACGGCATCTGCACTTCAATGTGAGTTATTACGCGGCCATTTGGCACTGCATTGAGAACGATTTTATTCGATTCGAACCGGGCGCGGGCGGCGACTTCAAACGGCTGCGCGGATTTGACCCCCAACCAACGATAAGTATGCACTCTCTCAGCGACCCACGGCTGCACGAGGCGGTCAGCGACTATTTAGAACGAGAGCGGGATCACACCGGACAATCGATTGATTGGATGTGGGAGGAGAGTGAACTCAAGCACGTCCCAGGGGAAAAGACGTTTGCGTATGGCAAGACGGAGTGTAGAAAATAACACGGGCCAAGAATATTCCGGTGACTAACTCCCAGCCCCCCAGCCCGACTGCCCTCCCTCCGTCCATCGCTCGGTTTGTTTAGCGCGACCATGCTGGTGGTGGGCAACACCATTGGTGTTGGCATCTTTACCTCAACCGGCATTGTCGCCGAGCATGTACCTGATGCTGGTTTGCTTCTCGGCATGTGGTTTGTCGGTGGCCTGCTGTCTTTGGCTGGCTCCCTCACCTGGTCCGAACTGGCCACCCTCTTTCCCCACGCAGGTGGCGAGTACGTCTACCTGCGTGAGACTTTTGGCTCGCTGTGGGGATTTCTGAGCGGTTTGGGCTGCGTTCATCGCCAATTTTTCCGGATCGATTGCCGTCCTGGCCATTGTGTTGGCTTCCTATCTCCTAAGCCCGATTGTCGGTTCTGCGGCCGCTGACCCGGTGTGGACTCTCGGGCCTTTTATCTCGGTGACATGGATCCAAGGTCTTGGCATTGCTCTGGTCTGGTTTATTTCTGTCTTGAACTATCTGGGCTTACAGCTCGGCAGCGTTATCCAGAACATTGTTAGTACGAGTAAACTGCTTGCTATCCTGGTTTTGGTCATTATCGGTTTTGGCTGGGGGCAGGGCGACTGGAATCATTTTGCATTCCCCGCAGCAGGTGGAACTCTCGGCACCCTCGGCTTTGCCTTCATTCCCATCATGTTCACCTATAGCGGCCGGAATGCCGCAGCCTATGTGGCCAGTGAAGTGTATGAGCCCGGTGTGACTCTGCCGCGTGCGCTGGCTCTGGGAACGGGGATCACCATGGGAATCTATCTGCTGCTCAACGTCTTGTATCTGTATGCCGTGCCCATCCCGGAATTACGTGGGACTATTCACGTTGGCGAACTCGCTGCGTCGGCTTTATTTGGCGGCACCCAGGCTTGGCCAGTAGCGGCGATTATCGCGCTCTCCATCGGTGGTGCCCTTAACGTCGTGATCCTGACCGGCGGTCGTATTTATTATGCTATGGCGCGGGATGGGATGTTCTTCTCAGCTGCCGCACACGTCCATCCTCGTTTTAGGACGCCAGGTACGGCCCTCTTTGTTCAGGCCGCCTGGACGTCGGTCTTAATTCTGTCCGGTACGTTCGAGCAGCTTTTGACGTATACAACGTTTTCCCTGGTCGGATTTTCTGCGTTAGCCGTGAGCGCCGTATTTGTATTGCGACGGCGGCACCCCGAATTGCCCCGTCCGTATGCTGTGTGGGGGTATCCTTGGCTGCCGGCGATCTATCTCCTCGGGGCTATCGGCATTCTGCTCAACACGATCTGGGAGCGGCCGGTGGAATGCGGGATCGGCATCGGACTGTGCGCTGGTGGCGTTCCTATATACCGGTTATTGCGAGGCAGGAACGCGTTGACAGTCTGAGCCAGGCGGCATAGCATACCCTGCATCAATAAGGTGTTGGGGAGCTGAATTTTCGGCTGAGAGGGTACGCTGCTATGGCATGTGTATCGACCCCTGGAACCTGATCTGGGTAATGCCAGCGAAAGGAGCACAGTGTCGTTATATCTCCATCTTTTTTACGTATCGAGTCTGAGCAAAGAAACTGGTTTGCTCCTGCGTGGGGTAGTGTGTCCCAATTGGGCGTGGTGAGCAAGTTGGGCCTAAGGTCTGGAAGGAGGATGATATGAAACAGGAATCTCCAAACGGAAAGAACGAAAACGGCGCAAATGGTAGCCAGGCCGGCAATGGGCAGGACACGCAAGAGGGTCTGTCAACAACGCCTTTTCCTGCTTCTCGTAAGGTTTATATCGACGGGAGACAATCGGGCGTGCGGGTGCCCATGCGCGAGATCAGTCTCGGCGCTCCCCATTCTTATCCTGCTGATAATGGCGATGCTGCTCATAATGGAAACGAGCAGGCTGCCCAAACTGCACCGAAAAGTATCACTGTATACGACACCTCCGGTCCTTATACCGATCCGGATATCGATATCAATATCCGCCACGGGCTGAAACCGCTACGCCACGGGTGGATTATGGCCCGGAACGATTCAGAGGAACTTGAGGATATCTCCTCTGACTATGGACGTTTTCGAGCGGTGGATCAGTCGCTCGATGGGATACGCTTCCCCAATTTGCGGCGCCCTCGACGTGCGTTGCCGGGTCGCAATATCTCTCAGATGCATTATGCGCGTAAAGGCATGGTCACGCCTGAGATGGAATATATCGCCATCCGTGAAAACCAGGCGCGTGACCAATTACGCGAACAATCAGAGGCCGCAGAGGCCGAGACGAATGGCAACAGCCGTGCCGCTCGTCAACACCCCGGCAACGCCTGGGGGGCAAGTATCCCGCAGGTCATCAGCCCGGAATTTGTGCGGGACGAGATCGCCAGAGGACGGGCCATTATTCCCGCCAATATCAATCACCCTGAGTTAGAACCGATGATTATCGGGCGTAACTTCTTGGTCAAGATCAATGCCAATATCGGCAATTCAGCCGTCGCCTCTTCTATCGAAGCCGAGGTGGAAAAGATGATCTGGGCCACGCGTTGGGGGGCGGACACGGTCATGGACTTGTCTACGGGTCGAAATATTCACGAAACACGCGAGTGGATTTTGCGTAATTCTCCCGTGCCGATAGGCACCGTGCCGATTTACCAGGCCTTGGAAAAAGTCGATGGCAAAGCCGAAGAGCTGACCTGGGAAATGTATCGCGACACCTTGATCGAACAAGCCGAACAAGGTGTGGATTATTTCACCATTCATGCGGGCGTTTTGCTGCGCTATGTGCCGCTGACGGCAAAACGCATGACCGGCATAGTGTCGCGGGGTGGAGCGATTCTGGCCAAATGGTGCTTAGCCCACCATCAAGAGAATTTCCTGTACACCCACTTTGAAGAAATCTGCGAGATCATGCAGGCCTATGACGTGTCATTTAGCTTGGGGGACGGGCTGCGGCCCGGCTCCATTGCGGATGCCAACGATGAGGCGCAGTTCGGTGAACTCGAAACCTTAGGTGAGCTGACCAAGATCGCCTGGAAGCATGAAGTCCAAACCATGATCGAGGGGCCTGGCCATGTGCCCATGCATCTTATCCAGGAAAACATGGAAAAGCAGATCAAGGCATGTGATGAGGCTCCTTTCTATACTCTGGGTCCGCTGACGACAGATATTGCACCAGGCTACGATCATATTACGTCCGGCATCGGTGCCGCCATGATCGGTTGGTTCGGCTGTGCCATGCTGTGTTACGTCACCCCGAAGGAGCATCTTGGTCTTCCGGATCGTGAAGACGTCAAGGAGGGCGTGATTACTTATAAAATTGCGGCCCACGCTGCAGACTTAGCCAAGGGGCATCCGGGTGCGCAAGCGCGGGATAATGCGTTGTCTCAGGCGCGGTTTGAGTTTCGGTGGGAAGACCAATTCAACCTGTCGCTCGACCCTGAGAGGGCTCAGCACTTCCATGATGAAACCTTGCCTGCCGAAGGTGCGAAGGTCGCTCACTTTTGTTCGATGTGTGGGCCGCATTTCTGCTCGATGAAAATCACGCAAGACGTACGCGACTATGCGGCGCAGAAGGAATTGGAGGAGCAGGCCGCCTTGGAGGCGGGGATGAAGGAAAAATCAGCCGAATTCCGCCGCGGCGGTTCAGAGATTTATCGGTAGGTTCTCTCACAAAACTTCGTCTTATCCTCGCGGCCTGGATACCTGCCTTCCCAGGTATGACACAAAAGGGTTGTCATTCCCGTTTCCACGGGAATCCAGGAGGGAAGGGCTGGGGCAACGGCAAGGAGCAGTGTAATGGCGAAGCTGCAAGTCATTGTTGGCAATAAAGGGAAAGAGAAAACCTACGTATTGATTTATGGGTTGCGCTTATATTCTGAAGGAGAAGTGCAGCAGGTAGAACGAGGAACTGTGACGCATCAGGATGGCCGGGAGAGTAGGGTCACGTTACACGTGCTGGAGGGCACGCGCGGACAAATCAAGGGTCAGCTCCTGGAGAGCATTGATGCTTTCTTCGATATCTATAGCGACGATAACGTCTCAATAACGAGGTCTACTCACCTCCAGGGCCGAGCTCTGCAGCAGGGAGCGGCGGAGGAAGACACCGGCTGCTGAACTCCCCCCATACAGCAATGTCCCGCATGTGGCGGCTGCCGGGTGACGCCCAACATGGCCTTTTTGGGCATCCTCTTAACCTTTGAAGCCTTTGCGCAAAGCACGCACGGCTTTGATGACACCGGACATACTTGTGGATCTTTCCGCTCTGACAATTTGGGCTAAAGCTTCACGTTCGGCTTTACTCAAACCGTTCTTCTGCTGCAGCGAGGCGTTGCGGATGAACTTCTGCCATGATGAGGCACTTGGTGCCGCAGGTTTTTCTCTTCCGAGGAGAGTCCGGACGCGTGGATTGGCGAGCAGATAGAGGTCTTGAGAATCTAATTTCAACGCGTTTGATAACTTCTCAACAACTTTCTGACTCGGATGACGCATGCCGCGTTCGAGGTAACCAACATAATTAGCTCGTACGCTGACTTTTTTGGCTACCGTCTCTTGCGTCAGTCCTAACTCGCGCCGTCGATCCTCAATTACGCGTCCAAAATTTTTATCCGCCATGACCTAGACTCCTCCTTGCGCGTCTTTTTGCGTTTTGAAATGAGCTGTCACCTGTAACATACTTGTTTCGAAGGCGCAAAACGGGGGCGAGACCCCTTGGGAGTGAGTATTCGCACTGTGAGAGATATCACTAGTGGCGCGTCCTGTTCGAGGATAGGGCCTGTGTGGTGAGGAACAGCGACGAGGCTCACATGGCCCGAAAGCAAAAAAAAGCCCGCTGAGATGCGGGCTTTTTCATGGTCGCACGGTGACTCGAACACCGGACCTCTTGCATGTGAGGCAAGCGCTCTAGCCTGCTGAGCTATGCGACCGCATGCAGACTTCCTAGCATGGGGAGTCGGCCGGTGTAAGAGGGGCGACTGGGGAAAAGTCTGTTATATTATTGTGAGGCTGAGGGGCTCGTCGATTTGGACGGGCTAGCGGCTTTGTTGGAACTCTCATTTTTTGAAGAAGAAGAGCCGGCATCCTTGGATTTACTCTTCGCATCCCCGCTCTTGGTATCCCCGTTCTTGGTATCGCCACTCTTGGCGTCATCCGATTTTGATGGCTTCTCCCCATTTTTCCCGTAGTCGGTGGCGTACCATCCACTGCCTTTGAGGTGAAACGAGGAACGGGAAATCAATTTGGTGACAGCCGTCCGCTTGCCACAGTGCGGACAAAGATAGCGTTTTAACGTTTCATCTGTAATGCGTTGTGAGACTTCGAATTCTCCATCACATTTTTTACATGCATATTCGTAGATCGGCATGACTGCTGGCCTCTTTCCCATAAGTCCCTAACACGGAACGCTAATGATCGCCCCCTCGGTTGTCAAGACTGGCTGAGATACTGTTCGAGTTGATGAATAACCGTTGTTGGGTCGGGCGTAATGATCCGCACCCGTTTGCCTCGGCTTTTAGTTCCGGATTCAAGAGCAACTGCGGAGCGGGGGAGCTTGAAGAAATGCGACAGAAACGCCACCAGGGCAGTATTGGCTCGACCCTCAATCGGCAGGGCGGTCAGGCTAATTATAATCGCATTACCATGCAGGCCGACCACATGATTCCGTGCGGCACGGGGTTGAAGGTAAACCCGGAGTGAAAGACCCTCGGGAGTCTGGCTCCAGGGTGTCGTTGCCGCAGGGTGTGTCATCGTGGTCAGCGCAAGGCCAGGGACAGGTCCAACAGGCTTTGGACTAAGAAGATCTGGAGAAACTGGACAAAGAGCATCACCAGGAGCGGTGTGAGATCCATAGAACCTATTGTTGTTGGAAACGGCAGAATACGACGGCAGTAGTAAAACACCGGATCTGTTATCGAAGACAGAAAGCGGACAATCGGGTTGTAGGGGTCTGCGTTGACCCAGGACAGCACTACTCTGATGAGTAAGACCCAGAAATACACCGATAGCAAAGAGCCCAGAATGCTAGCGACCGCCTGAAGAAGATTCCCGAAAACGAACATACCGCGATACCTCCTACTTCAACCCTTTTCCCAATTCGCGTGAACGGCGCGTTGCGGCCTCGACTGCTGCACGCACAGTCTGAAAGAATTGCCCCTGTTTCAAGCGTGTCAGACCGGCCAGCGTTGTCCCGCCCGCTGACGTGACCATTGCGCGCAGCTCTTTGGGACTCTGCTTGGCCTCCTTGAGCATGGCCACCGCACCTTCTAAAGTCTGAAAAGTCAGGCGTTCAGCTACTGAGGGGCTTAAGCCCTTTTTCACGCCGCCGGCAATCAAGGCTTCCGCAAACAAATAGACATAGGCTGGTCCGCTACCGCTGAGGCCGGTCACGGGGTCCAAAAGCTTTTCATCCTGCACGGCCAACGCGTCTCCCACGCCGCGAAAGAAGGCGAGGGTGAGTTTTTCGTCTACAGCCTTGGCCTTCTTGCCGCGCACGATTACGGTCATACTTTTGCCGAGTAATGCCGGCGTATTGGGCATAACGCGGATCACTCTGGCGTCTCCGCCTAAGCCTTTTTCCAAGCGCTTGAGCGTGACGCCTGCGGCGATGGAAATAAAAAGCTTGCTTTTCGTTACTTCGGGCCGAATGTCAGCCAGCACCTGATCGATAATCTGGGGCTTCACGGCCAGGACAATGGTCCCGGCTGCGCGCACGACCGTTTGGTTCTCTTGCGTGCCTTCGACCTGATACAGACGGTTCACTTTTCGCAACTGCGCGGGTAAGGCATCACTGACCAAGATCTCTTGCGGCGTGTAGAGTTTCGCCTTGATGAGCCCTTTGATAAGAGCGCCGGCCATATTTCCCGCGCCGATAAATCCAATCTTTTTCATCCGCATCCTTCCCCAATAATTATCTGCGACTATCTCCGTTCGCCGAAAATGGCGCGACCAACCCGGACTATGGTCGCGCCTTCTTCAATAGCAACGGTAAAATCGTCGGTCATGCCCATGGAAAGTTCATGGAGAGCCATACTGTCTGCATCTACCTTAGCATAGCGTTCGCGAAGCTGCGCCAGGGTGCGGAAATATGGACGGGCCTGGTTGGGATCTGATACCGCAGGTGGGATAGCCATAAAGCCTTCCACACGCAGATGCGAGAGCTGGCTGGCTGTTTCCAATAGTGCCTCGATGCCGTCAGGGGCAATCCCACCCTTTGTGGCCTCTCCAGCGAGATTGACTTCAACCAAGGCACGCACAGGTGTCCCGAGTTTCTCGGCCTGACGGTGCAGCTCTTTGGCCAAAGCCAGGCTATCCAGGGAATGAATCACATTGAACAGCCGGACTGCGATTTTTGCTTTGTTCCGCTGCAAATGCCCGATGAGGTGCCATGTCGCGGGCTCTGGAATAGCCGCTATCTTGTCCTGCGCCTCTTGGACATAGTTCTCTCCAATATCTGTGGCCCCGGCTTGCAGGCTCGCTCGCACAAGGTCAGTGTCTTTCGTTTTGGCTGCACACACCAGGGTAATATCTTCTCGACGCCGACCGCTTCGCTCAGCCGCCCGCGCGACCTGTTCGGAGACCCGTGCGTAATTTCCAGCTACATCAATCATACTTGCATGCCTGCCTGTCTCTTTATGCAAGGAGTCCTGCCGTGCGCAGCGCCGCTCCTACCTCGTCCATAGGCAAGCCTATGACATTTGTCAGCGAACCCGTAACATGGTCCACAAGGTTGCGCCCTTTCCCCTGGACTGCATAGGCGCCTGCTTTGTCAAAAGGCTCACCTGTGGCGAGATAGGCATCAATCTCCGCGTCTGAGATGCTCTTAAACGTGACCTCACTTGTGACGATCTCGGTCGTAGTCGATTGTCCTGTCTCGTTTAATAAAACAAAGGCTGTCATGACCTGGTGGGTCAGCCCCGAGAGGGTTGCCAGCATCTTCCGGGCAATTTCAGTGCTGCCCGGTTTACCCAAGATGTGGCCCTTGAGTGTCACGATGGTATCTGCGGCTAAGACCCAGAATCCTGGCTGCTCTTGAGCGACGGTCTGCGCTTTATCTGCCGCCACACGCTGGACATAGGCTGCGGGGGTCTCTCCAGGACAATGGGTTTCATCAGTGAGGCTGGGAATTACGCGAAAGGCGATGCCGGTTCCGTGCAAGAGGTTACGCCGCCGAGGCGAGGCCGAGGCAAGAATGAGACGGCGAGGGTTTGCCGAGTGCTCCATGTGGTCAATGTGCTGTAGAGGCCGGGCGGAAGACAGTGCCTGTAGCGATAACTAGCCGGTGGCCTTTTTCGCTTTATAACGCTGCTTATCGGCAAACACATCAATGACATAGGTGCGCTCGCGAAACCGGGCCGCATGGACCGTTCCGGCCGGAATATAATAGCTATCGCCTTTGCGATAGGTTCGTGTTTTTCCACCGACGGTAAGATCCATTGCGCCATCCACTACAATGCCCCACTGCGCGCCATGCGCGTGCGCAGCGACCTCGCCGATCGGGGCAATATTCATAAATACGACTTGATTGTCTTTCGCCTGCGAAATCCAGCCTTTCACGCCTTTGAAGGCGATATCCGCTTCGGGTAAGTCACGAATCATTTTGGCAAATGGATTTTTGGCCATAGAGATATTCCTTATAGGGTTTAGGGATTATGGGATGGGGATTGGGGACCTTACTTCTTGAAGTGCGGAATCACCTCAGCCCCAAATTGGCGGATGCAGGCCACTACGCGCTCTGGCGCCGGACCGAGTGGTAAACGAAAACGCATGATGATGTAATCAGCGCCGACCACGTCGCGCCACATCTCGAGTTGTTCGATGCACTCGCTGGGTGAACCCATGACTAAATATTTGCTTAACTTCTCAACCGTGAAATCCGCCTCTGAGGTGAACTCCTCATTGGGAGATAAGAGGTTCCAGCGCCAGTAAAAGAGCATCTCTTCGACCCATAGCGGCCCAAAGGTTTCTGCCGCTTCTGTGCGCGTGGGGGCAACCCAACCGTCGCGCATCAGGACGACTTTCGGTTTTCTGCCGTGCTCGGCCGCACTCTCACGGTACTGGTCGGCTTGTTGTTTTAGATTGGGAATGGGATCCCAAAAGGGCAGAATCCCCCATGCATCTCCAAGGCGTCCGGCGCGTTGAATGGCTTCCGGATAGGCCGCGCCGATCCACAGTGGTGGGCCACCGGCCTGATAGGGCTTGGGCGTCAGCATGACATCGTCGTATTGAAAACGTTTGCCGTGGTAAGAGAACGGCTTGTGGCTACTCCAGGCCAGTCGCAGAATATCGATGCTCTCTTCAAAACGAGAAAAGCGCTGCTTATAGGGTTCGTTGAAAAGCCGAAAATAATCCGGATGGTAGCCGAGCCCAATGCCCAGTACGACGCGGCCTTTTGACATGAGGTCTATCATGGCAACATCTTCGGCCAGGTGCATGGGATTATAATACGGCGTTTGCAGAACAAATGTACCCAGATCCACGCGTTCAGTCCGCGTGGCGTAGCCGGCCAGCATCATCAGCGGAGGGGGAAACATCGTCTCCGTACGATGATGCCGCTCGGGCAAAAAGATGCCGTCAAAGCCTGCCTTTTCGGCCTCAATGCCTTCATTCAGAAGTTGGTCGCAAAATGCGGCTGCGGCTTCAGGTGAGGGTTCGGGTTGATTGTACGGCCCGCCATGGGTGTCAGGCATATAACCGATTTTCATATGTCTTCCTATCGTCGTTTCGGTTTCTCCCCCTCCGATTCGCGGATCCTTCCCTCAGTACGACTTGGGCAACCCCAATACGTGCTCGCCAATATAGTTGAGCACCATCTCCTGGGAGATCGGAGCGATACGGAACAGGCGCGCTTCGCGCCAGTAGCGTTCGACATCGTATTCCTTGATATAGCCATACCCGCCATGGGTTTGAATGGCTCGGTCTGTCGCCTCACAGGCTGCTTCTGCTGCCATATATTTGGCGATATTGGCTTCTTTGCCACACTGCTGGCCTCGGTCGTATAAACTGGCGGCCTTATAGACCATGAGTTCAGCGGTTTCGAGTTTGGCAAAGGATTCGGCCAGTGGAAACTGAATGCCCTGATTCTTTCCAATCGGACGACCAAAAACCACGCGCTCTTTGGCATACTGGACGGCTTTCTCAACCGCCCGCTTGCCCATGCCTATGCACTCGGCGGCAATCAGGATACGTTCCGGGTTAATGCCGTCCAGTAGGTAGTAAAAGCCCCGGCCTTCCTCACCAATAAGATCTTCTTTTGGCACGTACAGGTTGTCGATAAACAACATGTTTGTATCAACGGCTTTCCGGCCCAGTTTGTGGAGTTCGGTGACCTCCACGGCTTTTGGGTCAATGTCCGCAAAGAAGAGGCTGATGCCCATGGTTTTTTTGTCCACCTCGTCATACGGCGTGGTTCGGGTCAGCAGCAGCATTTTCTTGGACTCTTGGGCCTTGGTGATAAAGGCTTTGCGCCCGTTGATGATATAGCCGTCGCCACTCTTGGTCGCAAACGTGCTGATCTGGGTCGTATTCGTACCCGCGTCGGGCTCGGTCACCGCAAACGAAACATGAAGCTCGCCACTGAGTATGGGCGCAAGGTATTTGTCTTTGGCCGCCTGGGTGCCATATTTAATCAGCGGCTCCAGACCGAAGATGCCTAAATGGATGGACGAGCAGGCTTGGGTCCCGCCGCCGGATTCGGCAACCGTTTGCATCACCAGCGCCGCATCCGTAATGCCGAGTCCGGCACCGCCGTACTCTTTCGGAATGGTGATCCCCAACCAGCCTCCGTCAGCAAAAGCCTGGTAGAAGTCCCACGGGAATTCCCCGCTCTCATCCCGTCCGCGCCAGTATTCGTCCGGGAAGCGCGAACATAAGGCGCGCACCTGTTTGCAGATTTCTTGTCGTTCATCCGTGAGTTGAAAATCCATGCGGACGTCCTCCTATATGCGCACCATCACTACCACTTGGCTGCGGCCCTGCCAATTCCTGCTCAATTCCTTGCGTGCAGAAACCGCCTCAGCTAAGGTGCGGGCCGATCAGCTGCAGATATCCGATGAATTGCAGTAAGGAGGCATATATGGCAGGACGATTAGACGGAAAAGTCGCACTCGTATCAGGTGGGGCAAGCGGTATTGGAGCCGCCCACGTGCGCGTATTCGCTGCGGAAGGAGCCGAGGTCGTGGTAGCGGATGTACAAGAAGACAAAGGGCGTGAAGTTGTTGACGGCGTCAATAACGAAGGCGGCTACGCCGCCTTCGTGCGTCTGGATGTGACCAATGCCGACGACTGGAAAAATGCAGTCAATGCGGCGACCTCACAGTTCGGCAAGCTGACCACGCTCATCAATAATGCCGGTGTGTATTGGCCGGGTGGGGTCGAGGAGGAAACACCGGAAAAATGGAATAAGATGTTAGCGATTAATCAGACCGGTGTCTGGCTCGGGATGAAAGCGGCAGTGCCGGCTCTGCGTGATTCAGGCAATGGCGTGATTGTGAACATTTCATCGTTGTATGGTCTGATTGGGAGCCCCGGTTCGATTGCCTACCATGCCACAAAGGGAGCGGTGCGCATTATGACCAAAGCCGCGGCGTTGGAGTATGTCCGGCAAGGTATTCGAGTGAACTCCATCCATCCGGGTCAGATTGATACGCCGATCTTGGCTGGTCTCACGCCTGAACAAAATGAGCAGATCAAAAAAGCCACCCCCATGGGTCGGCTTGGCCGACCGGAAGAGATTGCCTTTGGCTCACTCTACCTGTGCTCTGATGAAGCGTCCTACACAACGGGTATTGAACTGGTGATCGATGGCGGCTGGTTTGCCCAGTAAACGGCCGGGGAGGAAACAATGAACCGACGTAATCATATTGCCATGACACCTGAGGGGCTCGCCGCTTACCTCGCCGAAGCCCGCAATATGGCGCTGTGTACCGTGGGTAGGGACGGCTATCCGCATGCGGTCGCTATGGCCTATATGGCTAAGGACGGCATTATTTATATGACTTCTTTTAAGAAGGCACAGAAAGTTCTGAATGCCAAAAGAAATAAAAAAGTGGCGGTCATGGTCGAGTCCGGACTCGCCTATAGCGAACTCAAAGGTGTCTTGATTCGGGGTGATTGTGAAGTCATAGAGAGTCCGGAGGACGTGTGGCGGATTATGAAAGACATCCGGGATTTTCAGGGGACGGTTGTGAATCCAGCGGAAGATGCTGTCCTGAAAGAGCGGGCCAAAAAGCGTGCTGTCCTCAAGATCACGCCGGTCAAAACGTCAAGCTGGGATCACACCAAGTTGCCGACAGGGGTGTACTAGCTGCTCGACAAACAACGAGGTGGACTGCACCGTCTATCCGGCTATTTTTTTCTCTTCTCGCTGTATCGATCCGGGCGGCGGGCGCGGAAGTCGAGACGGATCGGCGCGCCGATGAGATCAAATTCCTTGCGCAATTGATTCTCTAAATAACGTGCGTAATGTGCCGGAACGCCGTCCGGGGAGCTTGTGTAGATGGCAATCTTGGGCGGCCTCGTCTCTACCTGGGTAGTATAATAAAAGCGCACGGACTTGCGTTTGTATATGGGGGCGGGGTGGCGCGACGTCCATTCCTGAAATACACGGTTCAGCACGGGGGTAGGAATCTCGATACGACGGGCTTGGGAGACGCGATATACGGTTGGCAGCAAATTCTTGACCCGTGAGCCGGTGAGTGCCGAGAGAAAAACAATGGGCATGGGCTGGGTGAATGGAAACTCTTCATGCAGGGCATCCGTAAAGCGCGCTTGGTTTTTCTTGTCTGACGGAATTAGGTCCCATTTATTGACGACGATGACTATGCCGCGTCCGCGCTCCCAGGCATAACGAATGAGACGTGCGTCTTGATCCGTCATCCCTTCGCTCGCGTCGAACACCAGCAGGCCGACCTCTGCGCGCTCCAGCGCCTTGAGCGCATTGAAGGAACTGGCTTGTTCGATGTGCTCGTGAATGCGTGTACGCCTCCGCACCCCCGCCGTATCCACCAGGAGAATATTCTTGTCTTGCCACTCAATGCGAGTATCTATGGCATCCCGCGTGGTGCCTGGTGCAGCATCAACAATAGAGCGTTCGGCCCCAACAAGACGGTTCAGCAACGAAGACTTGCCGACGTTCGGACGACCCACGATGGCGAGCCGGATATCGGGTCTCTCCGTTCGCGCCGTTGTGGCATGCGTTGAGTCCGGAGTAGCCGCGTGCTCGTCTATGTGAGTGAAGGTTTCTACTACTGTATCCAGGAGCTCCGAGATGCCGCGGCCATGTGCGGCTGATATCGGAAAGAAGGACTCTAAGCCTAGTCTATAGAATTCACTCGCAGCGAGTTCTTGGCGGTCCCCGTCAACCTTGTTCACCACAAAGAAAACGGGCTTTTTGCTCCGTCGGAGGATATTGACGGCTTGTGCATCTTCAGGATTAATACCTTCTTTGCCATCAAATAAAAAAATGACGAGATCGGCTTCGTCGATA
This sequence comes from Binatia bacterium, assembly GCA_963666315.2. Classification (GTDB taxonomy): domain Bacteria; phylum Desulfobacterota; class Binatia; order Bin18; family Bin18; genus Bin18. The sequence continues at coordinate 252,341 of CAXXHG010000015.1, read as the reverse complement.
GCCAAACGGGTTTGTGCTTGGACCTGTCCGACGATGCCTTCGTTTTCTCTCAGATCGATACCGCCGGTATCCACGAGCAAGAATGGGGTATTGTCCCATTTGACTTGGGCAAAGTTCCGGTCTCGAGTCACCCCCGGAGTGTTGTCGACGACGGCTTTGCGTCTATGGCTGAAACGGTTAAACAGCGTCGACTTGCCGACGTTTGGCCGCCCAACCAAGGCCACGACGGGCAGGCGCTCGTATGGTGCAGATTGAACGGGTTGAGTAGGCGATTCGATCGTGACGTGCTCCATGCCGGTCTTCTCTCAATGATGGTTTTCTCTCACAAGAACAGAAATCTAGCGGGAAGTTTTTCTGGCCATTCAGACAGGAGAGGGCATTTCTCCTTTCACCTGCCTGCCGGTCATGGTATCGTTCGACATCATATCCCCAGACAAAGCAGGAGGTAAGGGCATGCCCAAAGCAGTGCACCCATACGTGGCAGTTGGGATCTCACCAACAGTACGAGGCGTCCTGAAGCGAGAACAGATTGCCGAGAATCTTGAGCATCTGCACGAGATATGTGCAGCGGCGCGTTGGCTGTCCAGCTTGGATCTGCCGGTACGTTTGATTGTGATACCCGAGGGCGGACTGCAAGGCTTTACGGATGAGGTGTTTGACTGGGACCACGAAAAATACGCTGAAGAGATCGCTATCGACATCCCCGGCCCTGAGACGCAGGTGCTGGGCAAGTTGGCCAAGGAGTTTGACGCCTATGTGGTGGCAACCGCGAAGGCGCGTGAGCCCGAGTTTCCCGGTATGTTTTTTAATAGTGTCTTTCTCATTTCTCCCCAGGGTCGGCTGATCCTCCGCCATCGGAAGAATTCACCCCTGTTTCCGGTTGAACATTCGGTATGCCCACACGACGTATGGGATCGTTGGATTCGAATTCATGGAAAATCTCTGGATTCCTTTTTCCCCGTAGCGGATACCGACATTGGAAAGATCGGTCTGTGTATGGCCAACGAAGGATCCTATCCTGAACTGATACGCGGCCTGGCTATGAACGGCGCAGAGGTCATCTGCCGACCTGCTTTCCCTGAGCCCCATGTGGGCAATGGTGCCTGGGAAGTCCAAAACCGTGCCCGTGCGCTTGATAATACGTGTTATATGGTGGCACCAAATCTCGGTACGTATTATCTCCTGCCCGACTCCAAGTTGCCGGTGGATACCTTTGGTGGTCACTCGATGATTGTGGACTATAAAGGCCGGATTATCGCTCGGCATGATTACGGCGCGGGGTCGTCGTACTGCGGGGGAGCGATTGACATCGAAGCGCTACGCGACTTCCGCGACCGCTCTCCGCTTATGAACTGGATAAAGGATTTGCGAACGGAAGTGCTGGCGCTTATTTACGAGCAGCCTATTTATCCCAAGAACCTCTGGCTCAAACGCAAGCCCATGCAGCATGCCGAGTACAAGGAAAAGGTGTTGGAGCCCCAGATCCGGTTAATGCAGAAACGCGGTGTGTTTACCCGACCACAAGGAGGCGGAAAGATTGTGCTGAGAAAGAAGAAAAGTCTCAAGGTACAGGGGAAGCAGAAAAGTCTCAAGGTACAGGGGAAGCAGAAAAGTCTCAAGGTACAGGGGAAGCAGAAAAAAGAGTCTGCATCCCCGGCAGCATTGTTTCTACTCTAAAAGTATACGTCCCTGGCCGTTCCTGCTTCGACGGGGCGCAGCACGAACGGGCCCGTAGACCGTCATCCCGCTCCGTTCGCCCTGAGCCTGTCAAGCCTGCTCAGAGCAGTGCCGAAGGAGAGAACGACAACTATATCATGTAATATATAGTGTTAATAATTTTAGACTAAGGAGGCACTAATGCCAAAACTCAAACTCGAAGAACGTGATGCTTTTCTTCAAGAGCGTGGCCACATCGCCCGGATCGCAACGCTCCAAGAAGATGGGAGTCCTAGTGCGGTGCCGGTGTGGTTTGTCTACGAGGAGGGAAAAATCATTATCACCCCACGCAAGTATTCTGCTTTTTGGGCCAATATCCAGAGAGACCCGCGCATTGCAATCGCGATTGATGAAGAACAAGGCGTCTACCGCAAGGTATTAGTCGAAGGCAAGGCCGACATCCTGTATCCGCTCGGTCACGACGATGAGTGGCGCGATGTCTATCGTCGCATCACCCTTCGCTATGTAGATGCGGAGTCCGGCGATTATTATCTGACTGAGACGCTCGATCAGCCACGTGCCCTCGTGGGGCTGAGGCTTGAATCTGCCAAGGTCGTGACCTGGCGTATGCCGGGCGAGAATGAACCCTTCAGCGGCATTTGGGCCACGCGCTTTTATGAGCGGGGATCGAAAATGCGGGACCAGGTTGCCACCGGTAGGGGAAGCGCTAGTGGGGATAAGTTGAAGGTAGGATGAGTGCATAACAGGTCAGGATTCAAGGCGAGGAGCTGGCTCCTCGCCCAGCGCGATAAGAATCTCGCTTCTCACCTGCGCCTCTTTTTCTCGCTCAAGATGCTGTCTGAGTGCTGAGTGACATTCCAATTGTCCCAACGCCCAAGCTGCATGAGCACGAATCAACGGCTCGGAGTCGTGTAAAGCTGTCTCCAGTGGACCAATGGCCTCCGGGTTTTTACTATTGCCCAGGGCAATGGCGACGTTGCGTAGCAGGCCACGGCGTTTGGTCCGCCAGATGGCACTGCGGCGGAAACGGACCCGGAAGCCGGCATCATCCAAGCGCAGTAATGCAGGTAAAGAAGGGCAGAGTTCATCCACCAGCTCTGCTTGCGGCCGACCGAACTTCACGTTCCAGGGGCATACGTCTTGGCAAATGTCACACCCAAAAATCCAGTTGCCCATTTTCGGTCGAAGTTCGTGAGGAATAGGGCCGCGATGTTCGATGGTCAAATACGAGATGCACAGCGGGGCTTTCAGCACATAGCCTGTCTCTAAAGCATCTGTCGGGCAGTCATCCAGACAGCGTGTACATGTGCCGCAGTGGGCACCGGGAAGACCTTCTCCCTCGAGACCGAGACTGACCAGAATCTCAGCCAAAAAAAACCATGAACCCATAGATTTATGGAGCAGCATCGTATTCTTACCGAACCAACCCAGTCCGCTGCGAGTGGCCCACTCGCGTTCCAGTAACGGGCCCGTGTCTACATAGGGCCGAACCCAGATGTTCGGCTCTCGACCTTTGAGGAATTCAATCAGTTTCCAGAGTTTCTTTTTGATAACGTCGTGATAATCGGCTCCGGTTGCATACGCAGCGATCCGGCCACGCAGCTCGGATTGCCAATCGACCGAGGGGAGGAGTGGCGGGAGGTACGGGTATCCCAAGCATATGATGCTGCGTGCTTCGGGAAACGGAATATGAGGATCGATACGACGCTGGGGTTCACGCGCGAGAAAGTCCATTCCTCCTGCGTGGCCCTGGGCGAGCCAGTCTGTAAAAAACTCTTCCCGGGGTAAGCGTGTCAGTCGCGTAAATCCACATAAGGGAAAGCCCAAGGTTGCAGCGTAGTTGCGGATATCGTTTTCGAGCGGCACGGTTTCGTGGTAGCATACAAAAAGCCGGAATCAAAAAGGGCAAAGAGTGTAAAAAGTGCAAAAGGCATTGACTCTCCAGAATAGAGACCTTATCTATCTAGAAAGCTAGAAAGAAGATCAATCGAGAAATCGAGCGAAAACAGCTACTTTGTGCCGAGGAGGCTATAATGGACCAGTTGAATCAAACGGATCATGCGGATCATGAACTACAACAGCCGAGTGCATCAACTCAATCAGCGCCCCAAGTCCAGGACGGACCGGCTTTGTCTCTGTCTGTTCTGGCTGTGGAAAAAGTGAAAGAAACCATGGCCAAAGAAGGAAAGCCGAAAGGTGGTCTGCGCGTATCAGTTGTAGGCGGTGGCTGCTCCGGCTTTCAGTATAGCTTGGGCTTTGATGCTGCGCCGCGCGAGGATGACATTATTGTTGAGCAGGACGGCGTTAAACTCTTTGTTGATCCCACCAGCCTTCAATACGTGTCTGGAACCATGCTGGATTATGTGAATGGCCTACATGGGGCGGGGTTTAAGTTTGTGAACCCGAATGCGACCCGGACCTGTGGGTGTGGCTCTTCTTTCTCAGTATAGTTCTCTCTTTTTCAGATAAGCTATGAGGGCATGGAATTCTCCATGCCCTTTTTCTTTTATGCCACGTTTCAGTCATCTTATTTTTGACCTGGATGGGACGCTCGTTGACACCAAGGCCGATCTTGCTGCAGCGACCAATCATATGCTCCAGGAATTGGACCTTCCGTTGCTGTCTATGGCCCAAGTCGAAGGGTTTATTGGGCTTGGTGCCCGGGTATTGATTGAACGTGCTCTGGGCTTAGAAAGGGCGGTACTTATTTCGCACGGTTTTGACATCTTCATGGACTATTACACGCTGCACCTGCTCGAACAGACGAGATTGTATCCGGGTATCGAGCCACTGCTGAGCGCTGCTCTTGATCAGGAAATTCTCTTATCGGTGTTGACGAATAAGCCTGAGCAACCAACGCTTGCGATTCTCTCTGGGCTCGGCATTGCTGAGCATTTTAGCGCCGTCATTGGTGGCGATACGCTGCAAACAAGAAAGCCTGATCCGGCAGGGGTGTTTGCCCTCCAGAAGATGGCCCGTCGTGTCTTGGCCCAAACTGTGCTGATCGGTGACTCCGGCATTGATGTAGCAACCGGCCGGGCGGCAGGCATAGCGACGTGTGGCGTGGCGTGGGGCTTTGGACGAGACGGATTTGAGATGCATCCGCCTGAATTCTTAGTGGACACGCCGGAAACATTGGGCGAGCTGATACTCTAAGAGACGCTGGCTGGACGCAAGTGTTCGGCCATCCGAACCGCCTCAACCGTTTCCTTTACATCATGAGCACGAATGATGTGTGCGCCGTTGAACACGGCAATCACAGCACATGCAACCGAACCGATCAGTCGATCGTGCGTATTCGGCTGGGCAAGAATCTTGCCAATAAACGACTTGCGAGACGCTCCAACGAGCAGGGGAAAGCCCAGAGAGCGTAAGTCGGAGAGCTCACGCAACACCGCGCAGTCCCACTCATCCCACGGGATGCCGGGCTCACGAAAAAATCCAATTCCAGGATCAAGGACAATGGAGTCTTTTGTGATTCCTGCACGCTCAGCAATATCAAGGCTGTCCATGAGAGCTTTGCGAATCCTTTCTAATGGCGGTCCGCTCTGAGGGGTGGATTCGCTGGCCATGATGACTGCGCCCACTCCGGATTGGGCAATGACAGCGGCCATATCGGGGTCATGTTTGAGGCCGCTGATATCGTTGATAATCCGGGCTCCGGCGGCTAACGCAGCCTGGGCGGGCTGGGCGCGTTTGGTATCTGCAGAAATCGGGACAGCAACCTGCGCTGAAACCTCCGCCACGGCACAGACCAGCCGTTGTGTTTCTTCGTGAACAGAAATGTTCGTTTTGAGGTATGGGGCAGTGGACATAGCCCCAATATCGATGATATCTGCTCCCTCACTTACCATGGATTGAGCTGCCTGTGCGAGCTGCTTCGGGTCGGTGTGTATGGAGCCCTGATAGAAGGACTCGGGGCTGGCATTCAGCACAGCCATTACGCGGGTTGGCGCAGGATCCCCGATCCTGATACCCGCTAATTGTGTAATGGCACAGGAGGGTTGGCTCATAGTGGCTAAGTATCCCACAATGGAGTGGGCATGACTGGCTGCCATTGTAAAACTGACCGACGGCAGCATTTTTTATTTGCCAGCCTGTCCATTTTTCATTACACTACCATGGCAATAGATAGGAGAATAGCGCTATGAAACTATACGATTTCCCCCTGAGTCCATACTGCCAAAAAGTTCGCCTCGTTCTGGCTGAAAAAGACCTAGCCTATGATAAAACCTTTGTGGATTTAACAAAAAACGAACAACGCACCCAGGAATTCCTGCGTTTGAACCCGTATGGAAAAGTTCCCGTCCTCATTGATGATGACGAGGTCATTTACGATTCGACATTCATTAACGAGTATCTTGACGATGAATATCCGCATCCTTCACTGCGGCCTGAGGCTTCCGCAGACCGGGCGCGGGTGCGCATGTTTGAAGACTTCGCTGATAATTCCTTTACCGTGCAGTGTGGGCTCTTGTATGCGGAACTGCGTAAGTCGGAAGACCTCATCGATCAAGAGCGCGTGCAACGCCATAAGGGCGACTTAATCCGGGTACTCGAGTTTCTTGACCGTCAACTCAACGGCCAAGAATATTTGGTGGAGGAATTTTCGTTAGCCGATCTCGCGTTTATTCCTCGGCTGTTGAACTTGCCGCAGGTGGGCGTGGAGTTACCCTCGCGGCTGAAGAGTGTCACGGCTTGGATCGTACGTTTAACCCAACGCCCTGCCGTAGTGCAGCTCCAGAAAGAACTCAGTATATCCTAGTGCGCTGTGGCGGTTCTCCGTAGGGGGGAACAGCCACAGCGAGGGCCTTTCTCCAGGCTTTAAATAAAGTGAGGCTATTGTGTCAGAACTGCCCGACGTTATCCCTGTATTTCCGCTTCCCAACGTGGTGCTCTTCCCCCAGGTGCAGCTCCCTTTACACATCTTTGAGTCGCGTTACCGCGAGATGGTTCGTGATATAGCCGGCACTGCTCAGCCCTTGATGGGGATGGTCTTGTTACGGGGGGAGTGGCAAGAGCAGTACGAAGGAGATCCGCCTATTTTCCCGATTGGTTGTGTAGGCAAGATGGTCAAAACCGTGCCGTTGCCGGACGGACGATTCAATATCCTACTCCAGGGGCTGCGTGAATATCGAGTGCAAGAAGAATTCCACGATAAAAATTATCGTCAGGCCCGCGTCGAATGGTTACCGGAGAAAACAGACCCTCTTGCCTCCGGTCGGCGAGAAGAACTCGGCCGGTTGCTTGAGGACTATTTGCAAAAAAAGGAAGCTGTCCAGAAGCTTCTGACCGATCCGGGAATCGATGACACGCTCTTCATCAACTTCTTTGCCTTTCAGCTCGAGTTCCTGCCTATTGAAAAGCAAAGCTTACTGAATGCTTCGACTTTAGGCGAACGGGCAGCCTGTCTGAAGGACATCTTGGAGTTCAAGCTGACCGAAACGCGCTGGCCTGAAAGCGGCAGGGGCGGAAAAGCCCGTCTCCATTAAAAAACTGCCTTGACAAAGCGCAGTGGCCTCATAATAGTGAAGTTCGGTGTAATAGCAAAGAAAACACTATTATACGGAGGCTGATGAGATATTATGCAGCGTAAAGAAGAAATGACGTGGTGGGAGCGGTTGTATATCCCGGAGATCGTACGTGGTCTCATTGTCACAACTTCACACTTTTGGCGAAACTTGACCCTGCATATTTTGCACGCACTAGGTTTTGCGAAGGAGAAACGTGCCGCGTATACGGTCCAATACCCGGAAGAGCGCAAACACTATCCTGACGTCTATCGGGGCAGTCACCGCTTGACGCTCAAAGAAGATGGTTCTGTACGCTGTACCTCATGCTTCCTGTGTGCAACTGCTTGTCCGGCTAATTGCATTCACATCGAAGCAGGAGAGCATCCAGATCCTGAAGTTGAAAAATTCCCGCTTCGTTACGAGATCGATACCCTGCGTTGCATTTACTGCGGCATGTGCGTGGAAGCCTGTCCGTGTGATGCGATTCGGATGGACACGGCTGTCCACCCGCGTATCTGGGGCTACTCACGCGCAGATTTTGTCGAAACAAAAGAAGTCTTAATGGGTCGCTCGCGCACCCTCGCCGAGAGCGGCCGGGATGCTTTAATGGTTGAGATGCTCGAGAGTTACCAGGCCGCGGATCAACAACTTGCGAAGAAAAGTGGTGTTCCCGGCGCATAACCGAGTCTCATCAAGTACGGAGGCAGAGTATGGCTAAAACATATAAAGAACTGATGGATGACGCCAGACAGATCGTGCCGGAAGTCACGATTGACGACGTCAAGGCCCAAATGGGGAACGGCGCAAAACCAATGCTGCTCGACGTGCGGGAGCGCGAAGAATACCGTGAAGGTCACCTCGAAGGGGCAGTGCCTCTCCCGCGTGGATTTCTGGAAATGCGGATTGAGGAGACGGTACCGGATAAAAGTACTCCGATTATCGCCTACTGTGCCGGCGGGGTACGTTCGCTCATCGCCGCGCGCACGCTTAAAGAAATGGGCTATGAACATGTGACCTCCATGTCGGACGGATACACGGCTTGGAAGAACGCGGGCTATAAATGGGTCGCAGACCGACAGTTTACGCAGGAGCAAATGACGCGTTACGCACGCCACTTTACGCTGCCCGAAGTTGGTGAGCAAGGGCAGGCTAAACTGCTTGATGCCAAAGTGCTGTGCGTAGGAGCCGGTGGCCTGGGTTCGCCCGTGGCGTTGTATCTGGCTGCCGCTGGTGTGGGTACGATAGGCATTGTCGATCATGACACCGTCGATATGAGTAATTTGCAACGGCAGATCCTACACACGAACGACCGGGTGGGGATGCCTAAGGTGGAGTCGGCCGAGATGACGCTGAATGCGCTCAACCCAGATGTCAACGTTGTCAAGTTTAATGAGCGTCTCTCGTCTGAAAATGTCATGCGCATCATCAAGGATTTTGACATTGTGGTGAACGGGTGTGACAACTTCCCCACTCGATATCTGATTAACGATGCCTGCGTCATGACCAAGAAGATCCTCGTTGACGGGTCGATCTTCCAGTTTGAGGGGCAGGTGACCGTTGTCGATCCGAACGATGGGCCGTGCTATCGCTGCTTGTTTCCCGAGCCTCCGCCTCCAGGGGCAGCTCCAAGTTGCGCTGAAGCAGGCGTGCTCGGCGTATTACCCGGAATCGTCGGCTGCATGCAAGCGCTTGAAGTGATTAAGATGATTCTTGGAGCTGGAAAGCCCCTCGTTGGGCGCATGATGCACTTTGATACGCTGAGTTCGGAAATTCGGGTGTTAAAACTACGTAAGGATCCGAACTGTCTGGTGTGTAGTGAAAATCCAAAGATCACAGAATTGATCGACTACGAAGAGTTCTGTGGCCTACGAGCGGTGAACGCGGCCTAGGTCTATGCCTGACTAACGCGTGGTAGGCCTGAAATCGGCCAACGCCGTGCTAACCTACGACGGGTATGGCAGATTCGATTACGATAACGGTCAAGCTCTTCGCCATGCTCAAGAAATACGTACCGGAGGGGAGTAGTGACGGAATTTTGCTTTCGCTCCCGTCCGGAGCAACCGTCCAAGATGCCGTTGATGCCGTGAAAATCCCGCGTGAACAGGCAAGCATGCTGGTTGTGGGTGATACCTATGTTGAGGTGAAGACCGTTCTTGAGGATGGTGCAGAACTCAGTATTTTCCCACCGCTCGCGGGTGGCGTGCGCGGATAGCAAACGAATTGTAATACGAGGTAATGGCAAGGTCATGAGCTGGAGGGCAGGGGCACGCTCAACCGTGCCCCTTTTTCAACTCTCAGGGAGTAAGTAACCGTGACTGTAGACTTGAATGTTTTAAGCGCCGCAGCCAATAAATTGCGCGCCCATTCGCTCCGTGCGACAGCGGAGGCGGGCTCCGGCCATCCTACGTCCTGTCTGTCTGCCGCCGACATCATGGCTGCCATTTTCTTTGCGGACATGCGCTTCGATCCTGCTAATCCGAGCAATCCGGCCAATGATCGTTTTGTACTGTCCAAAGGCCATGCCGCTCCCGTTTTGTACGCGGCGCTCGCCGAAGCCGGGGCTCTCCCCGTTGATCAGCTCACCACCTTGCGAAAATTCTCCAGCGATTTAGAAGGCCATCCTACCCCTCGGATTCCGTGGGTTGGGGCCGCCACAGGATCGCTCGGCCAGGGATTGTCGGTCGGTGTCGGCATGGCGCTGAATGGCAAACGTCTCGATAAGCTCGACTACCGGGTATACGTGCTGATGGGTGACGGAGAAATCGCCGAAGGCGGCGTCTGGGAAGCCGCAGCCATGGCGGCTTATTATCAGCTGGATAATCTGATTGGAGTGGTCGACGTGAACGGCATAGGGCAGAGCCAACGGACCATGTACAACTTCGACGTGGAAACCTATCAACGTCGTTTTGCTGCGTTTGGCTGGCATGCCGTCATCGTCGATGGCCACAATTTAGAAGAGGTGTTGGCGGCACTCGATCAGGCCCATGCGACCAAAGATCAGCCGACGATGCTTATTGCGAAGACCTTCAAAGGAAAAGGGGTGTCTTTTCTTGAAGACAAGCTGGGCTGGCATGGAAAGCCGGTCAAGGGAGATGACCTGGACAAGGCGCTGAGTGAGTTGACGCTGAACGGCAACGCACCTACTCCCCACGTAGCTCAGCCGCAGCCGCATGGATTTTCGCCGGCTTGTGTCATCGGCATCTTCCCTGCGCCGAGTTATGGGCTGGGGGCAAAAGTAGCCACGCGAACTGCCTATGGGACAGCGCTGGCAAAGTTGGGAGACGTTAATCCCAATGTTGTTGCCCTAGACGGGGATACCAAAAATTCGACCTTTGCCGAGACCTTTCTGAAAGCGCACCCGGAACGCTTCTTCGAGAGCTATATAGCCGAGCAGAATATGGTTGGAGCGGCGGTCGGGCTGGCCGCATGCGGAAAGATCCCCTTTGTTTCTACCTTTGCCGCCTTCCTGACGCGTGCGTTTGACCACATTCGGATGGCGGCAATATCCGGAGTCACTATCAAATATGTGGGCTCGCATTGTGGTGTTTCGATTGGTGAGGATGGCCCGTCTCAGATGGGTTTAGAAGACTTGGCTATGATGCGTGCTATTCCCAATTCGACCGTCCTCTACCCGAGCGATGCGGTTTCTACCGAGCGCTTGGTGGCTGCCATGCCCGATCTGCCTGGGGCGACGTATCTGCGCACGACACGTCCGGCAACTCCGGTGCTGTACGCCAATACCGAAGCATTCCCCATCGGCGGGAGTAAAGTGCTGCAGTCCAGCGACACTGACGCTCTTACTGTTGTTGCCGCTGGGGTCACCGTACACGAGGCGCTTGCGGCGTATGAAACGCTCAAAAGCGAAGGCGTGGCCATTCGTCTTATTGACGCCTACTCGGTCAAGCCTATTGATGCATCCGGCATCTTAGCCGCAGCCGCCCAGACGAATAACACGCTGCTTGTCGTCGAAGATCACTATTATGACGGTGGCCTGGGCGATGCTGTACTCAACGCTGTGGCAACATACGGCGTAAAGGTTCACAAACTCGCAGTGAACGGCGTCCCGCGCTCTGGAAAATCGGCTGAACTACTGGACACCTTCGGCATCAGCGCCCGGCATATTGTTGAAAAGGCCAAAACGCTGCTGGTCTAATCACGCCCATGTATCGCCTGCTTTTGGGTCCTGGTCTTGGTTCGCGGGCTCTAGGCTATAGGTTTTTGTGAAATCCGGCGTAGTAGATTGGTTTTCCCTCGTCTTTGAACTGGCGCTCAAGGTCGGTCAAGATGAGCTTACCGTTGTCATTCGTCTGATCCCTCTGCCAGAGAAATTGCTTCAGGACAGGGATAGCGGCAAGCTGTCGAACAATCTCAACAAAATAATCATGAACGTCGGTAGCAAGGAGGATCTTCCCACCTGAGACGAGCGTTCGCGTCAGCTCAGCAGGGAAATCATCTCGAAAGAGCCGTCGCCGATGATGCCGTCGCTTCCACCACGGATCTGGGAAATAGAGATGGTAGGTCGCCACGGATGCGGGCCGAATGAGTGTCTTGAGTATGCAATTGATATCTGCGGCAATAGCAATCACATTGTCCGGTCGGTCGCGTTCGATACGCTGGGCTATCCGATAGGCGCGTCGCCTAGAAAACTCCACGGCAAAGAAATTGCGATCCGGCGTACACTGAGCCACTGTAAGAAGAAAAGAGCCTTTGCCCGGTCCGATTTCGACTTCGACTGGATGAGTGTTACCAAAGATGTCTTCCCAGGCGGGCGGGATCAGCGGAAGTGCCGGATCAATAGACATGAAGCAATAGGTATGAAGACGGACGAAACAGATATGAAAGAATGTTGCTCAGCAGCTTGAAGGTCAGCTGTGAGTCTGTCAAGTTTATCACTCTCTCATCCGATCAGGCTACTGAGCGCGATCAGGCTAACGAGCGTCCCCCATCCACGGAGAACACTGAGCCCGTACTAAAATCCGACTGTGCGATAAAGACAACCAGCTTTGCCACTTCTTCCGGCGTACCAGCGCGTTTGACGAGGGTCTTTTCAATCTCACGTTGCTGGAATTCTTCAGGCGTGTCGTCTTGGAACAGAACGGGTCCTGGAACGACCGCGTTGACCATCACTTCCGGCGCGAGTTCCATGGCCAAGCCCTGACTGAATGTGAGTACGCAGGCCTTTGAGACTGAATAGGGAATGTAATCAGCCCAGGATCGCTGTCCTGCAACATCCGCCATATTGATAATATGGCCCCAGCCCCATGCTCTCATGCGTAGGCCGATTTTGTGGGCGCACAAAAAGGTGCCGGTCAGATTGACATTGATGATCTGTTCCCAGTCGTCGAAGGTAACCGTGTCGATTGGGGTGCGGTAGAAGATGGCGGCATTATTGACGAGCACGTCGATCCGTCCGAAGCGTTCGACGGCTTGTTCGACCATATTTTCAACGTCCGATTCTAGAGTGATATCGGCCTGTAGGGCAATCGCCTCACGACCAGCGGTCCGGAGTTCTTGAACGGTTTCTTGTGCCTCCGTCTGCGAGGTATGGTAGTGGACGACGAGGTGACAGCCGCGTTCGGCTAACGCCTGGACTATGGCTTTGCCAAGGCGTTTCGCGCCACCTGTGACTAAGGCAATTTTACCGTTGAGATCCATACGAGGAATGATAGGGGTTCTCAGGGAGTTGCTCTAGAGGCAAGCCCTCGATTCTTTTGGTCTCCTGCTGAGAGAGCCTTCCTGTGAAGGGGAGATTCGCAGTTACCTAAACGGATCAAATTGGGGTTGCAGGATGACCTCCGCAGGACAGGCGCGTGGAGAGGAAACCGCGATGTTATACGCGGCTTCGGCCACATCGTCCGGGCTCAGGAGTTTCTCTCTGTCGATACGCTTGTTCGGAGGGATGAGGGCGGTATCCACATAGCCCGGACACAGAAACGACACTTTAATGCCGTAGCGCCGCACTTCCTCGAATAACGACTGGGTAAAACCCCGCACGCCAAACTTACTGGCGGCGTAGGCAGCCTCGCCCGCTTGTCCGGTGAAACTCGCAATGGAACCCAAGGTGATAATGGTCCCGTGTTGGCGTTCGATCATGGACGGCAACACCCGTTTAGTCACAGACATCGTGGCCAATAAATTTACCTGGAGCGTTTGCTCCCAATCTGTGATCCTCGATTTTACAATCGACGTACGCGGCGGACCACCGCCGGCAGTATTGACCAGAATATCGACGTGGCCGGAGTGGGCGAGCGTTTGCTCGACCAGACTGTCCACTTGGTCGTCTTGTGTGACATCCGTAGGAACGACAAGCGTTTTCCCTCCATCCCTCCGAATGATCGCTGCCGTTACTTGTAATTCCTGTTCGGTCCGCGCCGCCAGAACGGTCCGGACTCCGGCTTTCGTCAGCCGCAGGGCAATGGCTCTGCCTATGCCACGACCCGCTCCGGTAATAAGGGCAACCTGGTCTGTCAGAGGAAGGGACTGAACGGACATTTTGTTGCTTTTAGCATGCTGGGACGGTAGTATCCAACCGCCCCTGCCTGCGCTTGTCCGCGCACAGTAAACAAAACGATGAGTAAAAACGATACGAAAAGGAGGACGCATGGCGTACGAATATGCACTGTATGAAAAGGACGGTCACGTTGCCACGATTACCATGAATCGCCCGGAACGCATGAATGCAGTTCATCCGCCGGCATCGGAAGAACTCTCCCAAATTTGGGATGATGCCCTCGCAGATGACAATGTGTGGATCGTTGTGCTGACTGGAGCTGGAGAGAAAGCGTTTTCAGCCGGGAACGATCTGAAATACACGGCAGAGTACGGCTTTCCAAAAAAGAGAGTAAAGGGTGGTTTTGGTGGCTTGACAGATCGTACTGACATCTGGAAACCTACCATCGCGGCGGTGAATGGCTTTGCCCTGGGTGGTGGATTTGAGATGGCGTTATCGTGCGACATCATCATTGCTGCCGAACATGCTCGTTTGGGCTTGCCCGAACCGAGAGTTGGTTTAGCCGCGGCTGCCGGTGGCGTGCACCGCCTGCCACGACAGATGCCGCTCAAGATTGCCCTGGGCTATATGCTGACCGGAAAGTTTATGACCGCTCAAGAAGCGCATCGCTGGGGCGTTGTGAATGAGGTCGTGTCGCTTGCAGATCTGATGTCGACGGTGAAACGCTGGACAGATGAAATCCTGGAGTGCGCACCTCTCTCTGTGCGTGCCACCAAGCAGTGCGCCATGATGGGCGCAGGACTGACCTTAGACGAAGCCTTAGGCCAGTCGTATCCGGCGCTCAAGGAGATGATGAACTCTGAGGATGTGAAAGAAGGTCCTCGGGCATTTGCCGAGAAACGCAAACCAAATTGGCAAGGAAAATAGGGGGTAGGGGGTAGGGGCTGATGACACAGACTCAAAAATCCCATTCCCCCATCTCCAACCTCCATACCGTCCGCGTGCGTTATGCTGAGACCGATCAGGCTGGCATGGCGCATCATGCCGCCTATCTGCCCTGGTTCGAAGAGGGCCGGGTTGAGCTGTTACGGTCAGTTGGCAAGCCGTATCAAGTGCTGGAAGCTGAAGGCATACACTTTCCGGTTCGGGAAGCCTATTGCCGCTACTGGGTTGTGGCCCTCTTTGATGATCTGCTCGGGGTGACTACGACTATTGAAAAGGTCGGGGGTGCGAGTGTCCGATTTGGATACCGTATCGTACGAAAAGCTGACGATACTCTGATAGCAGAAGGACATACGTACCATGCCTGCGTTAATGATGCGGGAAAGGTGCGACGGCTGCCGCGTGATTTGCGGTGTCGGTTGAAAGCAGAGCGATGAGTAGCTTCACCGGAGCAGGTGAGGTCGGGGTACCCATGGCAGACAAGGGACTCGGTATTAGGGTTGAGAGGTGGTTTTGAGGGCGAGCAGACGGTCGTACACCGCGTGGGCAACGTCCTCTTTGGACATGAGGGGCAAGGATTCTTGCCTGCCCAGTCGGTCGAGAAGAGTGACAATATTGGTGTCGCCCGCGAATCCGGCACCCTCTTGCGTCACATCGTTGGCCACAATCATATCGAGATTCTTCGCGCGCAGCTTGCGTTCGGCATTTTCTATGACGTTTTCTGTTTCCGTGGCAAAGCCGACAAGGAGACGGTTGCCTTTGTCTTGGCCCAGCCCCGCCAAGATGTCCGGATTCCGATCTAGGGCAATTGAAAAATCGCCGTCTTGTTTTTTGATCTTTTGTGAGGCGACTTGGGCCGGACGATAGTCGGCTATGGCCGCAGCTGACACGACCATGGTTGCCTGCGGATAATATTCCAAGACGGCTTGCTGCATTTCGAGCGCCGTTCGAACGGCGCAAAAACGTACGCCAGATGGAGGAGCGAGGGAGGTTGGGCCGCCGACTAGGGTGACTTCCGCCCCCCTATGATGTGCAATGCGCGCCATAGCAAAACCCATCTTACCGGTTGAGCGATTGGTAATAAATCGAACCGGATCAATGGGTTCACAATTGGGACCGGCGGTCACGATCACGTGTTCGCCCCGCATGTCTTTGTTTGTCAGTGCCGCCTCGACAGACTCCAGAATCTGATCGGGATCAGCCAAGCGGCCCTTCCCCTCGTAGCCACAGGCCAATTCTCCCTCACTCGGTTCAATTATACTGTGCCCGACACTCTGGAGTTTTTTGAGATTTTCCTGGGTTATGGGATGGGCGTACATATGGACGTTCATCGCTGGGGCGATGACAACGGGCGCTCTGGTGACCAGCAAGACCGTCGAAAGAAGGTCATCCGCAAGCCCATGGGCAAGCTTAGCGACCATGTTCGCAGTTGCTGGAGCAATTAGAATGAGGTCTGCTGTGTCTGCCAGCCGAATATGGCCGATCTCAGATTCTTGCGTCAGATTAAAGGTATCAGTCGAAACCGGGTTGCCGGATAGGGTTTGGAGCGTCAGCGGGGTGATGAATGCTTGCGCATTCTTGGTCATGACAACCCGGACGGTAGCCTCTGCCTTGATCAATAGGCGAACAATCTCTGCTGATTTATACGCTGCGATACCGCCCGTCACCCCAAGAACGATGTTTTTGTGTTTCAGCATCATGTCTAAAGAAGTGAAAATGGTCAGAGACGTGCACTATGCCGTTCGTGTGTTTCTTCCTGGTCTTCCTGGTATCATACGGGGGAAGAGCGGGCTGGGGCAAGGTCAATTGGATCGTAGAATCATCAGGTATGGTAAAATGCTTTTGCTGATGAGACTTTGCTCTCCTTGACGTTTTCCCCTCCTTTGGCATTATGTGGGGAGCCTCAGCACGGATCTGAGGAAATGCTACCTGATATGAGTTGAATGTGTCTGCCAAAGCAAGCCTTAGCCAACCGGACTCCCTGTCTCCACACGACCTCGTAGCTGCGGAACTTGAGCAAGTCGAGAAACGGCTCGCCGAATTATTACACTCGCGCGAAAGCCTGCTCAGTGAAATCGGGCATTACCTTGTTGGGGCGGGTGGAAAGCGGGTCCGGCCCGCTGTCGCGCTCATGGTTTTTCGTGCCTGTGGCGGACAAGATCCGGCCGATATGGTTGATGTCGCCACTGCTCTCGAACTCATTCACTCTGCTTCGCTCTTACATGACGATATCATCGACGAAGCCGCGACCCGGCGTGGTAAGGCCTCGGCCCTGCACCGTTTCGGGCTTGCGGAAACCCTCATAGCCGGGGACTTTTTGTTTGGACGCGCCTTTGCGTTGTGTGCTCGATTTGAGGAACAGGTCATCACCTGGGCAACTGACGCCTGTATCAGTCTGACCGAAGGGGAAGTCCTGCAAGGCCGGCTGCGGCATGACCCTCGTGTGACGCGCGAGGACTACTTGGAAATCATCTCGCGCAAGACGGCTTCGCTGTTTGCGCAAGGCGCGCGTATGGGCGCCCATCTGGCGGGAGCTTCGCAGGACGTTCTGGAGAGTCTGGCTGAGTGCGGATTCTGTGTTGGCATGGCGTTTCAAATCGTCGATGATGTCCTTGATGTTGCCGGTGATGGGAACCGAACCGGCAAGCCAACCGGAGCCGACCTCAGAGATGGCAATCCCTCCCTGCCGCTGGTTCTGGCGCTCTCTCTTGATTCCGAGGTCAAGCGGGTGTTTGAGAAGCAGGAGCCCAGTCAGAAAGAAGTCGAAAACGCGCTCGAACAAGTCCGGCGCTCGGGCGTCCTGGCGGAGGCAACCCGCATGGCCCATGCCTATGAGAAACGGGCCCTGTCAGCTTTAGAGGTATTGCCGCCGTCTCCGTACTACGACGGCCTTGCTTTTTTTGTGTCTCAGCTTGTCAACCGGACTGCCTAGGCATATCCTCGACAGGTAATGTCTGCTGATTCGCCACACGAGTTGTTGGCACAGATTACCCATTCGTTGCACGTATACGTGCAGTCGCTACAAGCCAGTGGCTTGGAAGGCTTGCCTGCGGCTCCTCCGTCTCTTGCAACTGAAGGGGCGTCGGCTCAGCCCGTTTCTCAATCTGATGCTGCTGATGCTGCTCAATCTTCTCCTGCTGCCCTTGCTGCCCCTGAGCAAGCCGCGCAGGTGAATAGGCCAGAGGAAAAACGCATTGCCGAGCCGGTTGACATTGAATTTGATCGCTCGGATCGACCTGGGGCTCAGACTGAGACCGCCTCAGTAGCTATCCCAACTGAAGAACCGTCTGCCACGGCTAGTGTCCACACGTTGGACGAGCTCCGTGCGGAAATCGGAGATTGCCAACGCTGTCGTCTATGTGAAAAGCGCAATTCCATTGTGTTTGGAGTAGGGAATCCCAAGGCCGAGATCGTTTTCGTGGGCGAGGGGCCGGGTTACGAGGAGGATAAACAAGGCGAACCCTTTGTCGGCCGGGCAGGACAGCTTTTGACTCAGATCATCACCAAAGGCATGCAGATGCGGCGCGAAGACGTGTATATCGCCAATGTGGTGAAATGCCGTCCGCCTGAAAATAGGAATCCTGAGCCCGATGAGATTGCCGCGTGTGAGCCGTTTCTGCTTAAACAGCTTGAGCTGATCAAACCGCGGGTCATTATTGCCCTAGGCAAATTTGCCGCCCAGACCCTCCTCCAAGACACAACGCCGATTACGCGTTTACGTGGGAAATGGCAATCCTATCACGGCATTCCACTTATGCCGACCTTGCATCCCGCCTATCTGCTGCGTAACCCTAAAGAGAAGCGCTTAGTCTGGGAAGACATCAAGGCCGTACTCCGCGAGATGGGGCGGCTCTAGGTGCGAAAGCGCAAAGTCATTATGCGATTCTTACGACTCGTTTCTGTTTGCTGCCTGACCCTGGGTCTCGGCATGCTCAGTCTGACCTGGCTGACACGCGCGGAGAGCCAGCAAGCCCACGTCAATCGTCTTATTATCGACGCTTCGATTAATCCTGCGGTCGGGGATTTTATCCGGGAGAATATCAAGTTCTCATCCGATGAGGGTGCGCTGGCTCTGATCATCCAGCTTGACACCCCGGGCGGGCTGCTCAGTTCGACCAAAAGCATAGTGAAAGACATTCTCGGTGCTCCGCTGCCCGTGATTCTGTATGTGTCGCCGAGTGGGGCCGGAGCCGGTTCTGCTGGCGTGTTTATCACCCTGGCTGGGCATATTGCCGCGATGGCGCCGGGAACAACGATCGGCGCGGCGCATCCGGTGGCCAGCGGTGGGCAGAATATCGAAGGCGATATGCGGGAAAAGATTGAGAATTATACGGTCTCGTTTATGGAATCCATCGCCCAGCGCCGAGGTCGGAATGTGGAGTGGGCGGAGCAGGCAGTCCGGGAGAGTGTGTCGATCACTGACATCGAGGCCTTAGAGAAAAAAGTTGTTGATCTAGTAGCCGTGGATGTCCACGATTTGCTCACTCAGGCGACTGGGCGCAAGGTTGACGTTGGGAACGAAAGTGTCACCTTAGACTTTACGCCTGCACAACTCAGCGCAGGACGTTTTAATATTGTCACCATTGAAATGCGGCTCAAACATAAGGTCCTCGATATCCTGTCTGACCCGAATATTGCCTATTTGCTCATGATGGCCGGTATGTTGGGCCTCTACCTTGAGTTCTCCAATCCGGGCCTGCTTTTTCCTGGTTTGGCTGGTGGTATTTGCTTGATCCTGGCCCTGACTGCCTTTCAAGTATTGCCGATTAATTACACCGGTCTGATCCTGATTGGGTTGGGTATAGCGCTGCTCATAGCCGAGTTGTTTATCCCGAGTTTCGGCATTTTGGGAGTCAGCGGCATTGCTGCGTTTGTGCTTGGTTCGTTGTTTCTCTTTGATACGCCCGACTCCGAGATCGCTGTTGATCGCGGAATTATCTTTGCCGCGTCGCTCGCCGTGGGTACCTTTATGTTCGTCGCGGGCTCGCTTGCCGTTCACGCCTGGCGTCGCCCGGTAGTCTTGGGATTGGAGGGCCTACAGGGTGAAATTGGTGAGGTGCGTACACGTCTCGCGCCACACGGAAAAGTCTGGATTCATGGCGAATACTGGACGGCAGCGAGTGACGAGGATATTGAGGTGGGTCAGAAGGTGCAGATTGTTGAAGTGGATCATATGATACTCCGCGTGCGCCGTATGACGGGTTAGCCGCGGAAAGGGAGAGTGCTTATGTTTGGCTTTGGTCCGATTGTGACATTTTTGGTTATTGGCTTAGTGCTGCTCGCCAGTGGCGTAAAAATCCTGTCTGAGTATGAACGGGCCGTGGTTTTTCGGCTTGGCCGGCTGGTGAATCACCGCGGGCCCGGGCTCATCTACATCATCCCGATGATCGAACGCATGGTGCGAGTCGATATGCGCACCGTTACCCTGGACATCCCCGCCCAAGACGTCATCACCAAAGATAATGTCTCGGTGAAAGTCAACGCCGTACTTTATTTCCGCGTGCTGGAGCCGAATAAGGCCACGGTTGAGATTGAGAATTATTTGTTTGCCACCTCGCAGTTAGCCCAGACGACGCTGCGCAGTGTGTGTGGCCAAGCCGAATTGGATGAGCTGCTGTCCGATAGGGATAAGATTAACGGTCGGCTCCAGGAGATTGTGGACACGCAGACGGATCCGTGGGGGGTGAAGGTCTCCTTGGTCGAAGTCAAGGATATTGATCTGCCGCACGAGATGCAACGCGCACTGGCGAAACAAGCGGAGGCGGAGCGTGACCGGCGGGCCAAGGTCATTAATGCCGAGGGGGAATATCAGGCGTCCCAGCGGCTGGTCGACGCCGCAGTGATTATTGAGGACCATCCCATCGCCCTGCAACTGCGCTATCTGCAAACGTTGTCTGAGGTGGCGACAGAGAATAACTCGACCACCCTGTTTCCTATACCGATTGATTTGCTGCGCCCCTTTCTGGGTGGTCCGGGCGGAACGTCCTCCTCCGGCGGCTCGACCGATAGTTCAACAACGTAACGAAGTCCTGCCGTCAGCAGAGGCGCTCTGACCGAGCGTCTCTGCTGACCTCTGCCTGCTCCATTCAATAGACCTGCTATTGGACCTGCAATGGACCTGTCCGACTTCGATTACGAACTGCCGCCTGAGCTGATTGCCCAAGAGCCTGCTGAGAAACGGGATCACGCCCGGCTTCTGTGTGTCTCCCGCGACCACGCGCGTTTTTCTCACCACCAATTTTCCGATCTTCTCAGTTTGCTTCCCAGTAACTGTGCGCTCGTATTAAACAACACGCGGGTCATTCCGGCCCGCTTACGCGGTCGCAAACAGGCGGGTGGGAAAGTGGAACTCTTGCTCGTTCGGCGGATGCCTGCAGATGAAGAGATGTGGCAGGTCTTGTGTAAAGGTGGCCAGAATATCAAGGCCGGAGAACGTATTACATTTGCGGATGACTTTTGGGGTGTCTGGTTCGAAGCGCCGAAGCAAGGTCAAGGCCTTGTTCGCTTTTTCCCGCGTAAAGACTTTCTCCGTCTCTTAGCGCAACACGGCGAAGTCCCGCTGCCGCCCTATATCAAGCGTTCGCCCGGTCAGCATCCGCAGGATCAAGAGCGCTACCAGACCGTGTATGCCCGCCGGGCCGGCGCGGTTGCCGCCCCAACTGCCGGACTACATTTTACTCCGGAATTACTGCCCCGCTTGGAGCAGGCGGGGATCCAGCTCTGCTTTATCACCCTGCACGTTGGTCTGGGCACCTTCCAGCCGATTCGAGTGGAAGAAGTCGAGACACATACCATGGGAGTCGAATCGTACGAGATCGACCCAGAGACCGCAGGGCTTATCAACACCGCCAAAGCCGCTGGTCGAAAAATTATTGCGGTTGGTACGACTACAACGCGGGCGCTCGAAGCGTCTGCCCGAGGGGATGGACTGGTCCAGTCCGGACTCAACCAGACAGACATATTTATGTATCCCGGCTATCAGTTCCGAGTCGTTGATGGCCTCATCACGAATTTCCACCTTCCACGTTCAACTCTCCTTCTCCTGGTGTCGGCGTTTGCCGGGCGGGAGTGTGTATTGAACGCGTACGCTGAAGCCGTACAGCAGCGTTATCGGTTTTACAGTTACGGGGATGCCATGTTGATTGTGTAATGATCGCGTCTGGATCAAGGCGGTAGATAGTCCACCATGTCTGCCTGTCATCTTCAATCCTTACCCCAAGCACGTGGACTACTTTGAATCGAGGTGCCTGCGTCCTTCTGCAATTTGAGGGAGGACGTCATTCTTGCCTACAAACTCGTAAACGATCAGGTCCTTTTGCAGCAGAGCTTCTTCGACCTTCATCGACCGGAGTTTCGTTATCAGCCTTTCGGCGTTCCCCGGGTCTGGGGTAACTATGACATTGATCCGAACGCGCTTCCCCTGCACGTCATAGACGGTATTTCGAACGTTGCTGAGGTCCGCACCAAGCTTCTCGCTCATTACCTGGACCTGCTCCAGCGGCACTTGAAAGTCGGAAGTGACTGTCCAATGTGCGGGCATTTCGGGAGCCGGGGGTATTTCGCCGGTCTGCGAAGCACCGTTATTCGGAGAACACCCACCCAGGCAAAACACCGGCGCCCACACTGCCATCCAGCCTACTCTGGTTCCTTGAAACAAGGCTATTTCCTCCTCTCAGAGTCAGAGTCGTGAGCTTGTCCCGGTTATTCCGCTACTTTGAGAATGTCCTTTTTTCCCTGACCTGGAGCCGGGTTCGCTTCTATATCTCAGATGTTCTTCCTTTACCTCAAGAGCCTTGCTAAGGCGCTTGGCCATCGCGTCGGAATAGATGCGCCGGCCCCTTTCATAGTCGCTGACCATGTTCTGACGAATACCCAGCTTTTCTGCGAGCTGAGCCTGAGTTAGCCCGGCCTTCAAACGGGCACCGCCCAGCAGGTTGCCAATGCGATTCTTCTCCATTTCTTGCCAGTACGTGGTACTCTCGATCGGGATGAGTTCGTCCTCCGGTTCTTCCGTAAGGATGGCTACGTCGTATTTCTTCTTGATCCAGTCGAGCAGTTCCTCAACATGCTCGCCATGCATGGAGAGTTCAATATGGGGCTTTTTCACGAGAGCCAACATAATACACCTCGATTGCTATAGTTGTCTTACGGCAAGTCCAGCAAGCCACGTATCTATAGCCCAAGTGGCAGTGGTAGCTATCCTTCCCGAGTGGCGAGAAGTTCCGCCAGCTCTTCTGAATCGGGCCATCTACCTGGAGATCCGTGACAAGCAAGAAGAAGAGTTTCTGAACATCAGAAGGTAGCTTCGTCAAACCGCGCGCTACTTTCTTCTTGATCCGAACCTCATATTTCATTGAGGTAATAATATAACCTAATTGAGGCTGTGAGGAAAGTCATAATCTGAGAAGCGAACGCTGTACTCAGCCGCGCGATCGAGCGTAAGGTTAAAAAGGTTGCAACGTCCTTTATTCGTCAACCACGAACGTCCCTTTTTCCCACCAGGCGTAAGGGGCGCGTCATGTTCAGGATTGAGAGACGGTGCTCCTAAAAGTCAAGGGTAAAGATTTGATCCCTTTTACTCCTTGTCGATTTGTATTGACGCTCCTCATACACGATGGATTGGGGAGAATTCAGGAAGCGGTGGCTGAGGCGCTGAGGACACCTATTGGAGACCTACGCGGAGCTGGGGAGAAAGCGGCATCAACGGCGGGGCCGTAAGACCGCCCCTGGTATTCCGCTCCTTCAAGGACGTCCCTTTTTTTCCCACCAGGCGTAAGAGACGCGTCATGTTCCGGATTGAGAGGCTGCGCTCCCTCAATAGTCAAGAGTAAAGATTTGACCCCTTTTACCCCGAAGTGTGAGTTACCCCCAAAGATTGTCCGCTCCATCTTCCCCCGCTGGTCGTCCGTCTCCGTGACCGGGGTATGGTGTGCCTTTTTTGCTGGCGTTGACGGAGGCGAGGTGCGGGGACACGCATAGAGCCTCCCTCCGTGGGGCGACACGGGATTGATTGCACGGCTTGTTTAGCTATATAAGCAGGACGCATCTGCGTGCTGGTCGCCTGCACCGCACCCGGCCAACGGATCCGCTCCGAAGCGGTGGGAGGTTCCGGCGGCCAAAGAAAGGACTACAGATGTCAACCGTGGCTCGTCTTGCATGCCCGGTCTCTGTGTGGCGCCGCCGTCTCGTCGCGGTGTTGATCGGGCTGGGAATCTTTGGGAGTCCACCATGGGCAGCCTGGGCGCAAGTGTGTACGCTCACCCCCGTCACGACGACCACCACGGGAGACAGCCGTGTTCCCCAATTCAGTCCGGATGGCAGCCAGCTTGTGTTTCGGTCCACCGGGACTGATCTGCCCGGCGTGCCCAATGCCGATGGCAACTCTGAGATTGTGCGGTTTACCATCGCCACCGGCATCTTCACGCCCGTCACGACCACCACCACGGGAGGCAGCCAAAGGCCCCAATTCAGTCCGGATGGCAGCCAGCTTGTGTTTAACGCCACCACTCGTTCCACACGATGGCGTGGGCGCGTTGTTGGCCGGGCTGCTCCTCGGGGTGATGGTGGAGTGTTACAGCAGAGGGCGCAGCCTGTAAAAACCTGCACGCACGGGCAGGGAGTCCGTCACCCAGACGCGGACTCCCTCTTTTCTCGCAACTGCGCCGCTTTGTTCTTTACACACTTGTTGACAAGACCTCCCAGCTTCGCCGGCAAACCTTCAAGATCTGTATTCTAAGCGGTAGGCTGCCAAATTCTGCAGTCTAACACCCCGCAGCCTAACGCCTGCCCATTTGGATCTACGCTTCTCTCTATGGGTTCCGACAAGAGGGTGTTTGGAAAGTCGCGATACACGTCATTGCGAGCGAAGCGAAGCAATCTGTAGCGGGAATGGCTTTTGCATGACGCTGGCAGGTCCGGAAGTAGTTGCACGAGTTTGAAAAAATGACTAAAACGACTCGGACAAGTCCAACAAGTCCAGCAAGCTAAAGAGCGGCCAGCAGCCATACACAACCCCACTCCATGTTTCAGTTCAGCACGATACAATCAGACTCCGCTACCCGTGCACGTCTTGGCATACTGCAGACTACGCATGGAACGGTTGCCACGCCAGCTTTTATGCCGGTTGCGACTCAGGGCACGGTAAAGTCCATGACCCCGCAGGATCTGCGTGATATTGGTGCTGAGATTATCTTGACCAATGCGTATCATCTGTATCTACGACCTGGCGCCGACTTAGTTGAGCAAGCGGGCGGTTTGCACGCGTTTATGGGCTGGGATGGACCGATTTTGACCGATAGTGGTGGCTACCAGGTCTTTAGTCTCAAGTCTTTATGCAAAGTGACAGAAGAAGGCGTGGAGTTCCGCTCTCATTTGGATGGTTCACGGCACCGGCTGACGCCGGAAAGCATGGTCCGGACCCAAGAGCAGCTGGGTGTGGATATTGCCATGGTCTTGGACGAGTGTGTGCCTGCACTAGTAGACGTTGATGAGGCAGAGCGGGCGGCCCTTTTGACTGTGCGTTGGGCGGAGCGATCCTTGGAAGCCAAGCAGCGGGATGATCAGGCCCTGTTTGCCATCGTGCAAGGCGGTATGTTTCCGGAACTACGCACCCAGAATGCCCGCGCACTCGTAGACCTCGGTTTTCCCGGTTATGCGGTTGGCGGTCTGAGTGTCGGTGAAGATCCAGCCCTGACGCACGACCTGGCCGAACATACGATCCAGTTCTTGCCGGAGTCTTGTCCGCGCTATTTGATGGGTGTGGGGACGCCGGAACAGTTAGTCCGCTATGTGGCGCTCGGGTTTGATATGTTTGACTGCGTCATGCCCACCCGCAACGCGCGCAACGCCACGCTCTTTACCTGGGGCGGCAGGCTTAATATTCGGCGGGCCGAATACGCGGCCGACTTCCGACCTATCGAAGAGGACTGTGGGTGTTATACCTGCAAACACTTTTCGCGTGCCTATCTGCGCCATCTTGCCAGAGCCGGCGAGATCTTGTCTGCACGGCTCAATACCCTGCATAATTTGTATTTCTACCAGAGCCTCATGCGCACCATGCGTGAGGCCCTGGCCGCTGGCCGATTCGCTGAATTCGCCCGGCCGTTTCTTGAAGCGGCAAAGTCTGAAGGGTCGGCAAATCTGCTAAATCGGCTGAGTCGCAGCCCATAGAGGAGAGAGTATGACCAGTCTCGCATATGCACAAACCGAGGATGTACCGGCGGGGCCGGGTCCGCTGGTACAGTTTTTCCCGTTGATTCTTATTTTTGTTGTGTTTTACTTCCTGCTTATTCGCCCCCAACAGCAAAAGACAAAAGCCCACAAGCAATTGCTCGACGATCTCAAGCGGAATGATGAAGTCGTGACCGCCGGTGGTATTTACGGGCGGGTTATGGAACTGGGCGAAAAAGTCATTTCCCTTGAACTTGCCCAAAACGTCCGCATTCGAGTCGAACGCTCCAAGATCGAGACTGTGATTGGGGAGGGCGGCACGGGCAAGGCAGCGGGCTCTGATAAGAAAAAGGGAAAGGGAAAGGATAAGTAATGCCTCAAGGTCTGCGGTATCGCATCCTTTTAGTTCTCGGCCTGGCCCTGTGGGGGAGTATCTATCTTACGCCTTCGTTTACCGCAGCGTTGCCTGGCTGGTGGCCGTCCTTTCTGCCCTCGCACCAGATTCGTTTAGGCCTAGACCTGCGGGGGGGGACCTATTTGCTGCTCACCGTCGATCTGGAAAAAGCGGTCGAGAATAGCTTAGATCGGTACGCTGAAGAGCTGCGCCGTGCGCTGCGTGAGGCTGACGTGTCGAGTGTCAGTATCGGACGCCGGGGCAAGACGCTGTTTATCTCTACCGGCTCAGCCGCGGACCGAGAAACCACGCAAGACATTCTGGCCGAGCAATTCGCCATCCTGGAACCCCGACTCGGTGCTGGGTCGGGTGGTGATATTGTGGTCGATCTCGACCGCCGCCAGATTGACGCGCTCGAGCAGTATGCGGTAGACCAATCGCTCGAAACCATTCGTAATCGCATTGACCAATTTGGTGTGGCTGAGCCTGTTATTCAGCGCCAGGGCGACCGGGATATTTTGGTCCAGCTGCCCGGCATCCAGGACCCGGAACGCGCAAAAGCGCTGATCGGAAAAACCGCCTTGCTGGAATTCAAGCTAGTGGCCGAAGAAGGTAGCAGCGTCGAGACCGAGACGCTGAATGGGCAAGCCCTCGAGCCGATAAGTGGGGAGATGACGAAGACCACGTATACGATAGAAAAGACGACCTTGATGACCGGAGATGGGATATCGGATGCGCGCGTGCGGCCTAGTGTGGACGTCGAAGGGCCGTATGTCGAGCTTATCCTGAGTGACCGCGGGTCGCAGATTTTTGAGGAGCTGACGGGTGACAACGTTGGTCGGCGTCTGGCTATTGTGCTCGATAATACGGTGTATTCAGCACCGGTCATTCGTGAACGCATAGGCGGCGGGCGGGCCTCTATCCACGGAACTTTTGACATCAAAGAAGCCCGAGATTTGGCTATTATTCTGCGTGCCGGAGCCCTGCCTGCGCCGGTGACGATTTCGGAAGAGCGGACCGTTGGGCCGTCGCTCGGGCGGGATTCTATCGATCAGGGCGCCCTGTCCTTTATGATAGGTGGCGCGGCCGTCATCATCTTCATGGTGATCTATTACAATCTGGCCGGGGTGCTGGCCGATCTGGCCCTGTTACTGAATATTCTGTTTCTGCTGGCTGCATTAGCAGCCTTTGACGCAACTCTGACGTTGCCGGGTATCGCCGGAATTGTCCTCACAGTTGGTATGGCGGTGGACGCCAATGTGTTGATCACTGAACGTATTCGAGAAGAGGTGCGCATGGGCAAGGGCGTCCGCGCTGCGATCGACTCCGGTTATGAGCGTGCGCTGCCGGCCATTTTTGACTCGAATATCACGACGTTTTTGTCAGGCCTGATTATGTTTCAATTCGGGTCCGGTCCGATTAAGGGCTTTGCGGTGACCTTATGTATCGGTATTGTCAGCACAGTTTTCACCACGGTGTTTTGTACCCGGGTGGTGTATGACTGTTTTCTTTTCCGGCGGCGCATCGTCGCGCTGAGCGTGTAAGGAAAAACGTGACGAGTCGAATGGTGCGAATGGTGAAGGACTATGGAATTTATTAAAGCTGGGACGACGATTGATTTTCTGCGCTATGTCAAAAGGGCATTTATACTTTCGACTGCCCTCATCCTGCTTGGGGTGGTGGCCTTTTGGTATCGCGGAGGTCTGAACTACGGGGTAGACTTTGCAGGCGGGACCATCGTGCATGTCAAGTTCAGTCAACCCACTGATGCCGCCAGTATCCGTGCGGTTGTTTCGCAGACCGATATTGCTGACATCACCGTTCAGGACTTTGGTCAGGACGGTGATGAATTTCTGATCCGGTTACCCAAGTCTGAAACAGGCGTCGAAAACTTCTCTAACCGCATTCGTCAAAGCTTAGCCGACGGATTTGGGGAAGAGGCCTACGATGTGCGGCGCGTGGAAAGCGTGGGGCCCAAAGTGGGCAAAGATCTGCGCCGCAAGGGAATTTTGGCCGTGGTGTTTGCAACGGTCATGATGGGCACCTATCTTGCATTTCGGTTTGAGCTCCGTTTCGGGCTAGGGGCGGCGATTGCGCTCATCCATGACGTGTTGATTACCACCACTGCTCTCCTCGTGGCCGACGTGGAGTTCGATCTGACCGTGGTTGCCGCGCTGCTGACCGTCATTGGATATTCGGTCAATGATACGGTGATCGTGTGTGACCGGGTGCGAGAAAACATGCGCAAACTGCGGCGTGAAACGCTCCACGTTATTATTAATCGCAGCATCAACGAAACGTTGAGTCGGACGGTCATCACAACCGGCACTGTGCTGATGGTTATTCTGGCCCTCTTTTTCTTAGGCGGCTCGGTGTTGCACGCCTTTGCTCTGGTGCTCTTGGTCGGTATGACGATAGGGACGTATTCCTCCATTTACGTCGCCAGTCCCATTGTGTTGTTGTGGGAAAAAGAGAAACCCCGTCGATGAGCGGGCCCGGCCAACGGCGCGAAGAGCGTGAAAAGCTCGAAAAGCGAGAAAAGCGTTGGACCGCCCGTTCGGCAGATCCCGATCGTATTCGGACGCTTCTTGCGGAAACACACGCCTATCCAGAGCCGCTCTCGCCTCTCACGGCCCGGCTGCTTGTGAGCCGTGGTGTTGATACCCCCCAGAAAGTAGCGACATTTTTGTCCCCCCTACTGCGCACAGGGCTGCGTTCGCCGATGCTCTTTCCAGATATGCAACGTGCAACGGACCGGCTGTTGCGCGCCGAAGATAAAGGCGAGCAGGTGTGCATATGGGGAGACTATGATGTTGATGGGGTGACGGGCAGCTCCCAACTTATCCTCTTCCTGCGTGAAATTGGGATGGACCCTATGCTCTATATTCCGCACCGGATTCACGAGGGGTATGGGCTCAATACACCCGCTATCGAGAAGCTGGCGGCTGACGGGGTGAAAGTGCTGGTGACTGCCGACTGCGGGGCCAGCAATCATACCGAGATTGCCCGAGCGCAGCAGCTCGGTATCGATGTGATCGTGTGTGACCACCACCACGTGCCGGAAGAAAAACTGCCGGCCTACGCTGTACTGAATCCTCTGGAAAAAGACTGTCCTTTTTCTTTTTCCGGCCTGTCTGGAGCAGGGGTCGTATTCTATTTGCTCATGGGCCTGCGCATGCGACTGCGCGCAAGGGGCGTACAGCCAGTTCCAGATCTGCGCCGGTATTTAGATCTTGTGTGTCTGGGTACAGTTGCAGATTTAGTGCCCTTGGTCGAAGAAAACCGGGTGCTGGTGACGCATGGACTCAAGCAAATCGAAAACAGTCAGCGACCGGGAATTTGCGCCTTAAAGGCGGTGAGTGGCGATTCCGACGTGACGGCGAGCTATATCGGCTTTCGCCTTGGTCCGCGTATCAACGCCGGTGGACGCTTAGCAGAAGCCAAGAAAGCCGTCGAGCTGCTGACGACGACGGATGCCGAACGCGCGCGATTCATTGCCGCTGAGCTGGACGAGGAAAATCTCGCTCGTAGAGCCATTGAAGAGAAAATTCTGATGCAAGCCATAGCCATGGCCGAGGCCCAGCTTGAGCAAGGTGGGCAGCTTGAGCAGGGTGGAAAAGATGAGCAAAGTGTGCGTTATAGTTTGGTTCTCGCCTCGCCAGATTGGCACCCCGGCGTCATTGGCATTGTTGCCTCACGTTTGGTGGAACGATACGGTCGGCCGACTATTCTCATTGCCATAGATGGCGATATGGGAAAAGGGTCCGGCCGAAGCCCCAAACCTTTCCATTTGTATGAAGGGCTTAAGGCGTGTGCCGGCCTCTTAGCTGGCTACGGGGGGCATCGTCCAGCGGCGGGATTATCCATCCAGACTGAATCGATTCCCGTCTTTGCGGATCAGTTTGAAACGGTTGCCTGCCAACGACTGACAGCCGATGACCTGGTGCCCGTGGTCGAGTATGACACGGAACTGGATTTCGGAGTGCTGGGGCCGGAACTCTTGGCGGAACTCCGTCGCCTCGAACCGTATGGACAGGGTAACCCGGAACCGGTTTTTCGCGCTTCTCAGGCCGAGGTGGTGGGCTGTCGCGTTGTCGGCGATCAGTCGCAGGGCAAGGCCGGACATCTCAAACTCGTACTTCGTTCACCAGACGGCGGAAGCCCGGTTGATGCCATAGGCTTTGGTATGGGCGATCGTGACATTACTGTCCGACAACGGGTCGACCTACTCTATACGCCGAGCATCAACGTCTGGAATGGCACTGCTAGCTTGCAACTCCGCGTGCGCGATATAAAGGGATACTAACTCTTCGAAATTACACGGACATTGACCATTTTTCAGCGTTATGGTATCCCTGCCACCTAGTCAGTTTACGCGGGAAATACAACGCTGTGGAAGAGAACGAAGAAGTTCTGCTCAACAGTCGGCAGGCTGCCGCGCTGCTTGAGCTCAGTCCGGATACGGTCAACGTGCTTGCTCGGAAAAATGTATTGGCTGGGATAAAACGAGGCAGGCAGTGGCGGTTCCGACATCAGGACGTTACGCTCTTGAAGAAGCTGCAGCAGAAACAAGCAGTGGTCTGTACATCGAGGGAGATGACGCGTGTTGGCTGAGCACAATGGCAGGGAGATTGCGAACCCTCACGAGAGTAAAATTTACTCCGAATTCTCTCATCTATACGATAAGATTTTCTCCCGCTTCTTTAGTGATCGTATTACCGCTGTTATTCGTAATCTCAATATTCAGCCTGGGGCGAAAGTGCTCGAAGTCGGAGTAGGAACCGGCCTGTCTATGCAGGCCTATCCGGCCCATTGCGAGGTGACGGGGATAGACCTCGCGCCTGGTATGTTGGAGCGCGCGCAGGAGCGGGCGGATGAGGGCGGCTGGCGCCATTTTCGCCTGCTCAGCATGGACGCGCTGAATCTTGACTTCCCGGACAATACGTTTGACTATGTCACCTCGTTTCACGTTATCAGCGTTGTGCCCGACCCCGTTGGTATGATGAAAGAGATTCACCGGGTATGTAAACCAGGCGGGAAGATTGCCATCATCAACCATTTTCGGACAACAAAACCTATTCTCGGCCCCATTGTCGGCGCGCTTGATCCCATCACCCGGCGCTTAGGCTGGAGTGCCTCCCTGCGTCTCAAACAGGCGTTTGACGGTGTCTCTGTCCGTATTGAGAAGAGCTTCAAAACCCACCCTATGTCCCTGTTTACCGTAGTGCTGGCCGAGAATCTGAAAAACGGCACGGTAAACGGGAACGGACACCGTCTGTCCTGACCTTGCCCTTCACGCTAATCTCACCCCCTAGAAAATAAACCCTGTTCGCAGTTCAGGAACTCTCCGGTGTAGAGTCGCGTTCATTTGTATACAGAGAGTTTTATCTTGATGCTGGGCCTCTTCTCGTGTATTCCCAAAGCTCGTCCAGAGGGAGCAAGAGTGAGTAAGTAAGGACGATCGAAACCGCCTGATATGAGAAGCTGCTGGTATGTCCGTACCTAGAAAAAATACTGTCCGCTTCGCTTTGATTGGCCTGAGCCTCTTGGCCGTAGGAAGTGTGTTAGTCCAGGAGCTTGAGGACGAGGCTGCTCGGTTGGTGCAGACGGTGCCAGAGCCCCGAAAAGCTGAAGAACGCTCTCTGCCGAGTGCTGCAGCGCCGACCCCTGCGACTCTGACGACAGTCGGCGGTATCACGGTTCAGGTGGATCAAAGAACCGGGGAATTATTGCCGCCGACCCTTGAGCAAAAGCGGGTTTTGGCCCAGTCGCTACGTGACCGATTTGGCAAGCCGCCCCAGACTGTGTTTATGCGAGACCGAATGCTGTCGCTCGTGGTTGGCACCCGTTTGCTCAATTTTTCGATCGCGCGGATGAACGAAAAAGGTGAGTTAGAAGTGGATTGTGTGAGTGGAGTGGAACGTGCCGCCGATTTGCTGGAGAGATCTCCTTCGCACGGTGTTAGGCCGGGGCAGGGGGCGGAGGAGTGAGGGCTGTCTTCGCCTGCCTGAGACGGAGGAGAAATTCGGTGCGTGGGTCGCAGTCTACTGCTGCGTCTACATTAAAACTGTGCGCTGTTTGGTCGCGGTGTAGAACGGAACCGTTCGTGCTGAGCCTGTCGAAGCATCAACGTGCGGGGACGCACTATTGTAGGCTGGATGTGCTACTGCGACGAGTATTATTCGGAGGAGCGCAGCTCGCTGTGCTGTTTCTGGCGCTCCTTCTTACCCTCATTCCTCGTGTCCAGGCAGACACGACTATTACTATCAACAACGTCGATCCGGTCCCTGTAGGATTCAACGATCAGACTGCCGTCGCACCGATCGGCGGTAATGCGGGTGTCACGCTCGGTGAGCAGCGGCTGCAGGTATTCGTGTTTGCCGCCGATGTATGGGCTAGTATCCTGGATAGTTCGGTTGAAATTGTGGTGCAGGCGACGTTCAGTCCGTTGCCGTGTGATATGACTTCCGCCGTGTTGGGGGCGGCCGGCCCGATTCGGTTGTTTGCGAATTTTCCTTCCGATGTTGAACACCGCCAGGCTGATGTGTGGTATCCGGCTGCTCTGAGTAATGCGCTGGCCGTACAGGATTTGAGTCCCGGCCCAGCGGACGCCGAGCTGCTCCACGAACCCTATAATGATGACATCGCGGCCTTCTCCAATGGTGATATTGATGGCAATCCCAACTGCCTGCCCGGCGACTGGTATTACGACTTCAATACCCCGGCCGCAAAGGGCACGATTAGCCTGCTCAATGTGGTGATGCACGAATTGGCCCACGGCGTTGGGTTGGTCAATTTTATTGATCCGGACACGGGCACGCCGCCGCTCGACTTGCCGGATGTCCATTCGACCGCAGTCTATGACACGAGTCTCAGCAAGCATTGGCACGAGATGCGCAATGACGAACGGCTGATTTCGCAGCTGAATCAAGGCAGCCTAGTCTGGGATGGAGAGGCCGTGACTGAGGCGGCTGCCGACTTTTTGGCTTTTCGGGCCGAGCTCGAAATTCTTTCACCGACCGGCTTGAAAGGGCAGTACGACGTGAGACTGGCGAATTTTGGCCCGGTTTTAGCGCTGAACGCTGAGTCAGAGCCGATCGAACTGGAAAACGATTTGATAGGCGAACCGACTGATGCCTGTGAGCCGCTCAAGAATCGTCTGAGGGGCGACATCGCCCTTGTCAGCCGAGGGCATTGTCCGTTCACACTCAAAGTGGCGCATGCCCAGGCTGCGGGTGCAAGCGCGGTGCTCGTGGTAAACGATGTACCCGGCGACCCGATCGTAATGGACGGTGATGGCGCGGGGATTTCTATTCCTGCCGTCAGTGTAGGCCAGGAAGCGGGAACCGCACTGATGGACGAGCTCACGAATTCTCGCGGGTCGGCGGTCAAGGCCGTGTTACGCGTCAACCCGGATCAACTCGTTGGCGCAGATGAGCACGGCCGCGTGCTGCTCTACGCTCCGCCTACGCTCGAGCTCGGCTCTTCCATTTCTCATTGGGATCCCAGCGCGACACCGAATCTGCTCATGGAGCCCTTTCTGAATAGCGACCTTGATGCGGCGAGCGAAGTCGATCTGACCCGCTTTCAGCTCCAGGACATCGGCTGGACCGTGCTGGATGAGAGCCAGGAAGCGGACGAAGAGAGACAAGAGTGAGGGTCTGTTTGGCAGTATATGCACAGCCTGGATTCCCACTGTCCTTTGTGTCTGCATGCCGGCGGAAGCCGGTTTCATCAAGACCGGCTCCGAGTCTATTGGTCCTGTCCGCAGTGTGACGTAGTGTATGTGCCTCGCCGCTACCATATCTCCGCCGAGGCTGCCCGGCAGCGTTACGACACCCACCGCAATAACCCGGACGACCCAGGCCATGCTGGCTATCGCGCCTTTTTAAACCGGCTGCTTGATGTCCTTGTGCCGCTACTCCCGCCAGGCAGTCTAGGCTTGGATTTCGGCTCTGGGCCTGAACCCGTTCTCTCGCTGCTCATGGCTGAGCGGGGCTTTCAGGTTAAGAACTATGACCCGTTGTATGCTAACCAGCCTAGCGTTCTTAAACGGACGTACGATTTTGTGACGTGTGCTGAAACCATGGAACACTTTGCCCAGCCCCGAGCAGACTGGGAGTGTTTGCTTGGACTGGTAAAACACGGCGGCTGGCTTGGCATTATGACCCAGTTCGTCACCGATCAGAGCCGGTTTCCAAACTGGTATTACAAACACGATGCAACCCATGTGTGTTTCTACTCCAGAGCAACCATCGAGTGGTTAGCTCAAGAATATACACTCAGTGCCCATTTTCATGAGAAATCTGTTGTGGTCTTTCAACGCTGAGCGAGAGTGATTGTAGTGATTGTGAGGACGCTATCTGCCCAGAGCTTGCAGCAGCAGATGCGGAAAATCGACCGTCATGCCGTCAACGCCGGCCTGGATGGCTGATCGCATGAGATCTGTGTCTTTGATCCCCCAGGCCCGGACTTCGAGCCCCGAGGCTTGCCAGTCGGCGACTCGCTGCCGAGACAGAAAAAGCGCGGGCGGGCAGATCTGATCAAGCTTGGCGTCCAACACCCTTTGGGTTGTTTCCGGCTTGGCGTCAATCGTCAGCGAGCCAACCTTGGCCTCGGGTGCGTGCGCTTTCAGATTCCGGACAATCGAGAAATAAAACGAGGAGAACGTGACCGCATTGAGCAGGCCCATATCCTGCACCATAGCCAACACGCGCAGCTCAAGATCGGGCTGCTTGATCTCGAGCACAATGTGGGTGCGTTGCCCATAACGCTCGAGTGCCTCACCCAGTAAGGGGACGCGCGCGCCGGCGTGTTCGACGCCAAACCACGAACCCGCGTCTAAGTCTCTGACGACCGACCACGGTGTTTCATACACCAGGCCGTCTCCATTTGTGGTTCGACTCAGGTTTTGATCGTGAATCAGGACGAGTTCGCCGTCGCTGGTCGAGTGGACATCGGTCTCAATCGCATCGACGCCGAGTGACAGTGCCAGATCGAAACTTTCCACCGTATTCTCCGGAGCGAGGGCTGCTGCGCCGCGATGGCCAATGACTTGCATAAGAAAATCAGTTTTGAGGTGGACTTTCTAATTTAGCTCTTTACTCGAATAGCCCAAGATACGCCGGGCAATAATCAGCAAATTAATCTGCTGCGTGCCCTCATAAATATCGCTGATCTTGGCGTCGCGCATCCATTTTTCCAACAGAATTTTTCGTGAGTATCCCAGCGGACCGAGTAGCTCGACGGCTTTCTGTGTGACCTGAGTGACCACGCTGCCCGCCTTGGCTTTGGCCATAGAGGCCTCCAGACTGTTGTGCCTACCTTGATCCAGCATCCAGGCCGCCCGCCAGGTCAGCAGCCTGGCCGCCTGCAGGCTGGCCTCCATATCCATAAAGTCACGCTCCAGCGTGCTGAGTTTTGTGGGTGGGGTGGTGTAACGGATGGTGATGTCTTCCCGCCTGAATATATCACGGACATAATCCACAGCTGCTCGGGCGACGCCAATAGCGCTGGCGGCCACGAGCGGGCGGGTCGCGTCAAACGTGGCCATCACGCCTTTAAAGCCCTCAGTGGATTTTTTCACTTCTGCACTACCCAAAAGATTGTCTACTGGAATGCGGCAGTCTTCAAACACCAGCATGGCCGTGTCCGAGACCCGGATGCCCATTTTGTCTTCAATCTTAGCGACGGTCATACCCGGCGTGTGGTGGTCAACTACAAAGGCTTTGATGCCGTGTCGACCGGCAGATTTATCAATCGTGGCCCACACGACGACAAAGCCCTCCGATTTTTCTGCAGCCATGAGACCGCTGGTGCAGAAAATCTTCGTCCCGTTTAAGACCCACTGGTCTCCATCCTGAACGGCTGTGGTTGCGACCGCGGCCGAGTCTGAGCCACAGCCCGGTTCGGTAATGGCCATGGCTCCCCACTTGGGTTCGCCGTCACGGAAGCGTGCCAGAAAGCGCTCTTTCTGCGCCGGCGTGCCGGCGGCGGCGACCGCAGCACCACCTAGGCCTGGATGCGGAATACTGAGATATAGACCCACGTCGCCCCAGGATAATTCCTCAACAAGAACGGCCGAGCGAACGTTACGTTCCGACGGGCGTCGGTCAGTCTTTTCTTGCGGCTCTTGCTTCTGTTTTCCATCTCCAAAGCTGACCAGATTTTTGGTGGCGTTCCACATCATGTTCAGCCACTCGGTGGGCTTTTCGTGCTCACGCTCGTCATACTCGCGCGAGATGGGTCGCATGGTGCCGTCCGCCACCGAGCGCATCATGTCGCGGTTTTTTTGAACGGCCGGGGAGAGGGAGAAGTCTATCATACTATGCCTCCAAGACTCTGGATTATTCGTTCTTTTTCGACCTTAGATGGTTAGATCATTTCGACTTTAGAACATCCTCAGACCATGGCCAGCCCTTCGAAGGTGCTAAAGCCGCGACCGTTACGCAGCCAGAGTTCAACCGGATGGTCCCGAATATAGCCATGCCCGCCCAGGGTTTGGAGGGCGTTGTCAGTCACTTTGAGAACCATGTCTGCCGCGTAGTTCTTCGCCAAACAGGCTTCGCGCGTGGCATCTTCACCCGCGTCGATTTTCCACGCCGCTTCCCAGACCAGCAAACGGGCGGCATCAATTTCCATGGCCATCTCGGCCAACATGAAGGCTATGGCTTGCTTTTGCGCAATGGCGACGCCAAACGCTCTGCGCTCTTTGGCGTACTCGCGCGCATATTGATAGGCGGCTTTGGCCACGCCAACGGCCATGGTCGCCAGGGCAACACGTGAGCGATTCAAAACAGGCTGCAGATCGCCTTGCAGTTGAGACGGGGCTGGGACACGGCAATCGTCCAGGCTGAGTTCATACGTGGCGACTGCTTGGAGGCCCATGTTTTTCTCACGTTCGGTTATGTTGAGCCCCGGCGTCCCGCGCGGTACCAGGAAGGCGCTCAAATCATTCCCTATGCGGGCATAAACCAATATTTGGGCGGCATCTTCAGCTAACGGCACAAAGCACTTCCTGCCGTTAATGACAAAGTCTCCACTTTTCCGCTCGGCCGTTGTGGCCAGTTCATTTACGTCAAAGCCAAAGCGTGGCTCCATGAGAGCGGCCGTACCGGCGGTGAAATTCGGACCGATATAGCTGCTGAGAATCTGCTGTTTTTGTTCGTGTGTACCCAGCGTCATAACCGGATAGGTCACGAGCTGGGGTGCGAGCATATGCAGGGCTATGGCCAGATCGCCCCAGGCCAGCTCTTCACAGATTAAGGTGCCGGTGACAGCCGAAGAGGGCGTCCCCACACCGCCGTAGGCTTCGGGAATCGTACTTTGTACCAGTCCCAGTTCCCAAGCCTGTTGCACAACCGCCCCAGGAATCGCGCCGCTCTCATCCGCATCGTGGGCGACGGGGCGGATCTGTTCTCGGGCAAGCTCAGCGACGGTGTCTCGAATCAGTTGCTGTTCTTCGGTTGGCTGAAAACCAAGCATAGCTACAGTCTCCTTGACGTTCCTGCCGCAGAATTTGAATCCATTAAATTCTGACAGCAGTCTAGCATAGACGCCGGCCTGGGAAACGGAGGTAGGGGGAGCCGTGTGTGTCGGGTTACGCTGCGCTAACTCCATCTTGTCCCGTAGGCCTGGGTTCCGGCGTTTGCAGGTGTGACACAACACGGACTGTCATGCCCGTGGAAACGGGACTGTGGATTCACATTTGAAGTGCAACAGTTGCTGTAAAAGAGCCTCTGCAGGAGTGTGGTAGGCAAGACATCTTCGGGGTGTGTTGTTGTAGGCAGGGATGAGGGCATTAAAGCAGTTTGTGCTCAGGGTGGCGAGGGCGGTTTTGCGCGGGATGGTTCGCCGCATGCGACCGAGGGCATTTTCAATGCCGCCCTTCTGACAATGCCGATGTTGTTGTGCCTTGATCGTGAGCAGCGCATTATTTTCGTACTCGGTGATATCTTTTCCGTGGATAGTCAAGTAGGTGGCGAGCTACTCGAGATTACGCCGGTGGCCTTTCGACAGCGGCTGACCCGAGCCCGTCGTGACCTTTACGCGTTCGTGCAGGGCAAGTGTGGCCTGGTGAACAGGGACAATCCTTGTCGCTGTCGCAACAAGACTCGATCCTTTATAGAAAAAGGCCTCATTGATCCGAACCGTTTAGAATTTGCTAAGCGCCACTTACGTCAGGTGAAGGATGTTGCGCCGCAGCAGCTGGTAACACAACAGGGGCTCGACGAACAATACTCGGATGTGTATCGTAGTCATCCGTTCCTCGAGCCGCGAGATCATGTGGCCATGCTGCGCGGTGTCCTGAAGAGTGATGCTGCTAAGAAGCTCCTAAATTAGGACTATGTCGCGTTAACCGGATCGAGACGGTGGGGCTTTGAATATTTCTCCTCACTCGCGGCCACTACGTGCCAGCGTCTGCTGGCACAGACGGCACTCTCTCCCCTTTACAAGAGGTAAAGAATGGTAAGGTACATCCCGGCTACGAGATGATTGATTGCAGCCGGGGAGTATCAAATAGCAAAGGAATATCTAGAACGGCTGTGTGCATTGATACAACAGCTGTCAGGAGAAGAGTTCAACGCGGCTGACATCGAATGCAAGCATTTCTTTAGCGGGGCTGCCGGGTATGTAAATGGCAAGATCTTCATTTCGTTCACACCAGCCGGTCTTGCGCTCAAGCTTCCCTCCCAGTCTCGGAATATGCTCTTACAGAAAAAAGGTGCGAGAGAACTCCGCTATTTCCCCAAAGGCCCAATCAAGAAGGACTATGTTGTTCTGCCTGATCGGATACAAAACGATACGAGAGAGCTGACACAAGCTGGATCACAGCGAGTGTCAGGTATGTGCGCACTGTGTCAGCCACCCTCTAAACCAACCATCTGCAGTGCGTCCCTCGATCAGATCTTTCTGCGTGTTCAGAGCCTTCGCTATGAAATCGGTGAAGATCCGTATCCGAGTCGTATGACGTAGGTCTTCATGCGTAAGCAGCCACAGACTCCAGCCTACTCGTGAAAAAACCGGAGAGACTCTTTGTAGACTTGGATCTGTATCTCCCAGAAAACAGGGCAGCCGTCCCACTCCGAGGCCGGCCTTAATAAGCTGTTTCATATCCAATAATTCGTTGACATGGCCAGTCGGGCGCGGATTGACAGCGAGTGCCTGGGGGAGGTGTTTTTTCATCCCCGCCTCGCTCGCTTCTCCCGGCCAGGCATTACCAATCCAACGATACCCCCGATAGCCCTTCGCCTGAGTTATCTTTTCCGATTGTTTGAGACAGCTCGCCCAGTATTTCTTTGAAGCATACAGGGCCGCTGTAACATCCGCGAGTTTGCGGCCTACGAGGGTTTCGGGCGGGCTGGTTGTGATGCGGATGATTATGTTCGCCTCATATTTGTTCATATCCACGAGCGAATTCGTAATGGTTAGATTGACCTCAATCTCCGGATTTTCCTCCGTAAAAGCGACCAGGGGAGTCGCGAGCAGTTCTGTCGCCAAATGGGCTGAGGTGCTGACACGGATGGAACCGCTGATCCGTCGAAGTTGTCCTACTACGCGCCGCTCGACCTCAATGAGCTCATCCTCTACGCGTTCCGCATGATGGAGCAACTGTCTGCCTGAATGCGTCGGAATATAACCGGCTGTATGCCGTTCGAAGAGTTTGACCTCAAGATGTTTCTCTAGGCTCGCAATGCGGCGAGAAACCGTTGATTGATCGACGCCAAGCGCGTCGGCCCCGCGTGTCATCGATCCTGTCCGCGCTATGACCAAGAAAAATCGCACATCATCCCAATTATACATATATGCAAATTTACATAAGCTATATGCTTTTCTCCAATATTGACTGTGTTATTGCATCTCTATAGCGTAATTCCTGTGTGGTCCGAGTACAAACGATGAAGGAGAAAAAATGATTTGGAGGATTGTCGTTATGAAGAGAAATAGGGCTTATACCTTCCAGTTCGTAGGCCTCATCCTGAGTGTTGCCCTGCTACTCGTCGGCCGCAAGCCGTGGACCAGTGTTGGCCCGGACGGCTGAAGCGGCGACTTCGGCCCCTGGATACATTTTGGTGCGGATGCATATCAATGACCACGAGGCCTTCTTCAGCAAGTATCGTGCAGCCGTCGGGCCGACGATCCAGGCCTATCAGGGCCGCGCTATAGTTGCGTCCGCAAGCCCGGAGATCCTGGAAGGACAATGGGGGAAGAACTGGACCGTTGTGCTTGAATTCCTTTCTGTTGAAGCGGCCAAAGCCTAGTATGATTCAGCAGAGTATCAAAAGGCTATTCCGTTCCGGCATGCAGCTTCGGAATACACCAATATGGTCGTCCTCGAAGGGTTTACCGGCCTACCGCCAAGACCAGGCACTATGAGCGAATAGGAAAAAGTGGACGTTGAAGAATCCCCCCTCACCCACAGTCGCTCTGCTCCTGTTTCCCTCTCTCCCCAAATGGGGGCGAGGGGATGTAATTGTGAAGTGTGACGTTTCACGACCACGGTGTGCCATTTATTGGATCGCGCAGCAAACGCCGGGCCACGGTCATGCGGTGGACTTCGTCGGGGCCGTCATAAATTCTGGCGTACCGCGCTTCGCGGTACATGAACTCTAAGGGTGTATCGCTGGTCACGCCGAGTGCGCCGTGGACCTGAATGGCCCGGTCGATGACGTTGTGTAACATGCGTGCGCCCCAGAACTTGATGAGCGCAATTTCGACACGGGCTTCACCACCGGCATCAATGGCCTGTGCGGCATCTAAGGTCATCAGTCGTGCCGCTTGGATCTCGGCGGCGGACTCGGCGATATAACGCTGAATCTCGCCTTTTTCTGATAGCAGTGAGCCGTGGGCATAGCGGCTCTTGGCTCGCTCGCACATGAGTTCAAACGCCCGCTGGGCCTGCCCCAGCCAGCGCATGCTGTGAAAAATACGCCCCGGCCCCAAACGTTTTTGGGCAATCAGAAAACCTTTGCCGCGTTGGCCTAATAAATTCTCCCGCGGTACGTGAACATCGGTGAGGCGCACTTCGCAGTGACCACCACCGGTATGGCCCATAGTCTGGACCACGCGTTCGATGTTGTACCCGGGTGTGTCGGTCGGCACGATGATGGCCGAAAACTTAGCGTGCCGGTCGGCGTCCGGGTCGGTCTGACAAAAGACTGTGGTAAAGGCGGCTTTGTTTTGCATACGAGGTGAACCACTTGTGACCATTAATGACCCACACATCGCCATCAAGTTCGGCTTTGGTTTGCATGAGGGTCGGGTCAGAGCCGGCTACCTCCGGTTCTGTGAGTCCTACAGAAGGCAGAATTTCGCCGGCAACCAGGGGCTTGAGCCAACGCTCTTTCTGCGTCTCGGAGCCGTATAAATTCAACATGATGGAATCTTGCATGGTGAGCGAGCCTACGGCCGCTTGGCCCCAATGTGAACGGCCGATCGCTTCGTTGAGATACACAAACGACATAAATGGCAGACCACCGCCGCCAATGTCTTTGGGATGCCCAAGGGCCCAAATGCCCTCGTCTTTGGCTTGCTGTTTCAAGCTTTCGAGCACCTGGCCCGATTCCTCATCATCTTTGTGGAGAATAGGCTCAACCGGAACGACCTTCTCATTGATAAATGCCCTGATATGGTCGCGGACCTCGCGGACTTCTGCTGGGATGCTTGCCATGTCTTTCCTCCCTCATTGAACACGGACTGACATAATGGAACAACTATAGTCTGTCCAGTACAAGAGTCCACAAAGGAGCCAGCTATGAGTGTGTTAGAGGGTGAACGGGAAGAATGGCGGCGGATTCTGCACCACGGGGTCGAGGAATGGGTGCGGCCAGATCACGGTCAACTCGTTTTGGCTGACGGCCGTGCTATTGCGGAGACCGAAGTGATTTATCTGCCCACGTGTAACCCAACCAAGATCATTTGCATACACCTCAACTACGACTCGCGCCGAGCGGAGTTCGGTGTACCCACGCCGGAAACACCCACCTATTTCCAGAAACCTATCAGCGCTTTGAATACGCATAAAGGACGACTGCACCGCCCGACGAATTGCCGGTATTTGAACTATGACGGGGAAATCGCGGCAATCGTGGGCAAGCCCATGCGCAATGTTCCGCGAGAAGAGACCTGGTCGTATCTGGCCGGATTCGCTGCGGCAAATGACGTGGGCTGTCACGATTTTCGTGACACTGATGCGGGCTCGATGTTGCGGGTGAAGGGCATGGACGGCTTTTGTCCGATTGGACCAGGCATTGTGAGCGGAGTGGATGTTCGGGAATCACTCATCCGGACATATCTGAATGGGGAAGTCGTTCAAGATGCCCTCGTGTCTGACATGATTTTTGGCATCGATTACCAGCTGGCTGATCTATGTCGGCACCTGACCCTTATGCCGGGCGATATCATTCTCACCGGGACCCCGGCCAACTCACGGCCTATGCAGCCAGGAGATGTCATTGAAGTTGAGATTTCCGGTTTGGGGCGGCTGACGAATACGGTTGCCGAACGGCCGGCTCCAACTGAAGCTGTCGGACATCAACCCACTCGCTCGAAGGCCGTTCGCCGCGTGGCGCTTGGTTCGGACTTTGATGCCGGCGATGCCAGTGATGCCAGTATTGAAGACTGATACGTATTTTGAGCTTGACTCATCATAACTCAAGTGGGATGCTGCAGACATCACACTATTCCAAGAGGGAGGGCAGACTATGGGCTTACCAAATGGCGTTCATCATCTGGCGATTTGCACCAAGGATATGAAGGGACAAATCGAGTTTTTTACACAAGTTGTCGGTATGGAGCTGGTTGCACTGTATTGGATGCACGGGGTGAAAAACACCTTTCACGGCTTTGTGAAGATGGGTGACAGTTCGTCGATTGCCTTTGTCCAAGGTCCCGAGAGCGGTGAGATCCAACCCCAAATGGGCGTATCCCACCCCAGCTGGACGGCAGGCCTCGTGGCGCCCGGTACGGCGCAACACTTGGCGATGAATGTCGACACCGAAGAGGACCTGCTGGCCATGCGCGATCGTGTTCGTTCGCACGGGCACTGGGTCATGGGTCCGCTGGATCATGGCTTTTGCAAGTCGATCTATTTTGCCGGGCTCGAAGGTATGATGCTCGAATTCGCGACCTCAGAAGGCAAGGCGATTGATGCCGAAGCCTGGATTGATCCTGAAGTGGTCAAACTGAACGGCATTAACCTAGAAGAGTTAGAAACGTATAAAAGTCCGCCGGCATTCGAATCACAAGGCGGTAAGGTCGCAAACCCCGAGGTGGATTTGAATAACCCGCCGATGCAGTTCCCGCCGGGAGGCGAAGTAGTGTATAGTATGTCGGATGAGGAAGTGACCTCGAAGATGAGTGAGACCACGCCGCCGGTCCAACCGAATCCCTGACGACCCGTTCCCACGTCGTAGAAAATCTCAATTCGCGGGCATAACCAAATCCACTTGTACACCGGTTCGCCTGTTCAGGCGAACCGGTGTCTCTGCCACAGGAGGGCATATGGCGGCACCGCACGATGGTTCACAATCACGGCTTATTGCCGTCAATGACTTTGAATGGCAGGAACGAATGCCCGGCGTGCAGGCACGCAATCTGTGGGTTGATGAAGAAACCAATAGGCTGGCTATTATGACGCGGCTCGCGCCCGGCCTGCAAATGCCCCTCCACAAGCACATTGGTGATGAGTTGGTCTACATCATCGAAGGATCCCTGTCAGACGAGTTTGGTATGATAACAGCCGGTAATATGGGCTATCGACCAAACGGCTGTGTGCATACCGTTTCCAGTAAAACCGGGGCTACTGCCATTGCGATCCTGACGGGTGGCATAGAACCGGCGACAGAGCGTGGCGATGCCCCACCGTCCCAGGTCTTTACGCTAAGCGAGCTGGAGTGGGTCGACGCGCGTCCGGGCATTCGCCTCAAACACATTTGGGAAGATAAGGCAGCTGAACGGCGAGTAGC
This sequence comes from Binatia bacterium, assembly GCA_963666315.2. GTDB lineage: Bacteria > Desulfobacterota > Binatia > Bin18 > Bin18 > Bin18. The sequence goes on along the minus strand of CAXXHG010000015.1, from coordinate 208,229 downwards.
ACTCGCCCGTTTTGAGCCGGGCACGGTCTTACCGCTGCATCGTCATAATGGAGATGAACTCATCTTCTTAATCGAAGGCGAAAACGCGGATGAATCCGGACCTGTGCCAACCGGCAACCTGAGCTATCGTCCCAACGGGTGTACGCATACGGTCACAAGCGCAAACGGCGCCACCGCCCTAAATTTTGTGTGGGGGAGTGCCGAGATGCTGGAGTAGTAAGCGGCTGTTCTTAGTGCCTATTCGAATAACCATAGGTGTCCGGTTCTGTCATTCTGAGCGAGGCGAAGAATCTCTCCCCTAGGCGTGGAGTTGAAATGTTTCGCTGCGCTCAACATGACACCTTGAAACCGTTATTCGGATCGCTTCTTAAAGCCCGAGACTCATTCCGCCATCAGCGATCAGCATTTGGCCTGTCAGATAGGACGACAGCGGAGACGCCAGAAAAAGTGCGATGCCGCCCATATCTTCGGGCGTTCCCCAGCGCTTCATAGGGATAGATTCGAGCGAATCCTCGTATCTGCGAGGATGTCCCCAGGTCACTTTAGTGATTTTAGTTGCAGTGAGCCCGGGCGCAATGCCGTTGACGCGAATCCCATCCCGAGCCCATGCCTCTGCGAGCGTCTTAGTTAATGTCACCAAAGCGCCTTTGCTGGCGCTGTAGGCGGGATTACCCAGCACGGAAAAAAAGCTGGCCCCAGAGCCGAGCATGATAATCGAGCCGTGCATTTTTGCCAGCATGGCGTGGAACTTGGTGCAACTACTCATAACGCTCATCAGATTAACATCTAGCACGCGTCGAAACGTTGGCATTTGGAACTCGGCCCGCTTGTACGCCACGATACCCTGTGACGCGACGAGGACGTCCAGCGAGTCAAAGGGTGGCTGCAGTGCTTCCACGCTGCTATCGCTCGATACGTCCCACTGGAAATAGCGTAAGCCGGTGACGTCCGACCCTTCCTCGTCTACATAGTCTGCGGCCGACGATCGCGTGCAACAGACATAAACCTGTGCGCCGTGATCGCGAAACTGCCGGGCAATGCCGTTTCCAATGCCGCTCGACCCGCCGATAACCAAAACCGTTTTGTCGCTAAAATCAATTTCGTTCATTGCGGTTGTCTCCTCTTGTGATAATCGACCTACTTTATCGGGAGTTGCTATACCGGAAAAGGGTAAAGCTTCGATTCATTAAAACGTTGCATCCCAGCGCAGTTGCAGGCATGTAGAATGGCGTATTCAGGCTGCAAAAGCCAATTCCCCAAAAGGAGGCCAGTATGGCACTACCGCAAGATATTCGCCCGATCAATAGCGAATTGATGGATACCATAACCCAGTCTTCGGACCAAGATTGGATCCCGAACCCGGGAGATCCCAAACGAGCGTTTATGAAGGTCCTCTGGACCGGAGAAGAAAGCGGCCGTTGGCTGGTGCACTTCCGCTGGCTGAAGGGTTATGTAGCACCTCCGCATAAGCACCTGAGCTCTGCGCATACGTATATTCTGTATGGCAAGCTCAAAGTACGCGGCGGCACTTTTAATGCTGGGGACTATGTCCATGAAGCGAACGGTATGGTCCACGGGGCCACCGAAGCGCTGGAAGATACAGAATACCTGTTCATGTGTGACGGTCCGGTCATCTTCTTTGGGAAAGACGAGTTTACGGGTTATCTTGGTTGGGAAGAGATTCGTCGCATGCAACAAGAGCATGAAGCCTCTAAGAAGAAGGCGGTCGCGAAGAAGCGGACGGCCGCGAAGAAGAGGGCTGCCGCGAAGAAGAGAGTCGCTGCCAGCAAGCGGACGGCTAGCAAAAAGAAAGCGGCATAATTTGACAGACTGAAAGAGTAAAAGGCCCAGAGATCGTCAAACGGCACTCTGGGCCTTTTGTTGCCAATTAATTATTTGACAAATGCTGGCACTTCTTAGCGACGGTTTGGTGAGGCAGACCGACTGACTGCGATCTATCCCCATCACCTGAATCGAGATATATTCGGTCCATGCCAGAATATGTGACTCCTCCACCGGCGGCACCCTCTGCCACGGTCATTCTCCTCCGAGATGCAGACAGCGGCATAGAGGTGCTCTTATTACGCCGTAACTCGAAAACAGCCTTTCACGGCGGAGCCTGGGTCTTCCCGGGGGGCCATATTGATCCGGAAGATCAGTCGCCCGATGCTCCGGACGACATGCTTGCGACAGCGCGGCAGGCTGCTGTCCGAGAGGCGTATGAAGAAGCTGGCTTGACCCTGTCCAAAGAGCAACTGCTGTATTTTTCCCATTGGACGACTCCGTTGAGCAGGCCGAAGCGCTTTTCTACCTGGTTCTTTGTTGCCGCAGCGAGTGAGGAAGCCGTTCAGGTCGACGGCGGAGAGATCCATGACCACGAGTGGATGCGGCCTGACGATGCACTTGCTGCGCGGCAGGCTGAAAAGATCGAGCTGCCACCCCCGACGTTTGTCTCTTTGACAAAACTCGCGCCGTTTACCAGCGTCAACTCAGCGCTGGATCATGTGCGTACAGGCGAGCCTGATATTTTTTTTCCCAAGCTTGGAAAAATAGATGACGGCTATTGCTCCATCTACCAAGGTGACGCCGGATACGAAACTACGAATGTGAACGAACCGGGCGCGCGTCACCGCTTGTGGATGCTCAAAAGCGGCTGGCGCTATGAGCACGGAGTATAGCGAGAATGACGCACGGGGAGAAGGTTATGGCTGTCTCGTTTAAGAACTCACGGAGAATTTTGTTGCAGAAGTAAGTGGCGTTGATATGGCTGTCGGAGTGCGCGACGCGGACGTGTCTACAATCGTTGATTTATTCAACGGGTACTCCATGCTCATCTTCCACGACCAGAAGATCAACGATGAGCAGCAGATTCGTTTTAGTCGTAGATTCTCGGAGTCGGGAAAATTTGGTGGCCTGGAGAAAACCGTCGTGCAGAATGTCGGCGCGGGGACAGAGATTGCCGACGTCTCAAACATCGACCCTCAGACAAAGCCAATCATTCCTCCGACCGACAAGCGCATGAAATTCAACTCAGGCAATGAGATGTGGCATAGCGACAGCTCGTTTAAACGTATTCCCGCCACGGCCTCGCTCTTATCCGGGCGTGAATTCCCTCCCAATGATGGAGATACGGAATTCTGCACGCAGCGGGCGGCCTATGCTGATCTATCGAAAGAGATGCGCAGTCGTATCGAGCCGCTCGTTTCGATTCATGACTTCACCTACTCACGCGGCCTCATTGATCCGACCTTGATGACGGACGCGCAGAAAAGCCAGACCCCAGCCGTGCTGCACGCCGTGGTACGGATCAATCCGGCCAATGGTCACAAAAATTTCTATGCTGGGGCGCATGCTTCGCATATTCGTGGTTGGCCAGTTGAAGAAGGCCGGACGCTCCTCAGAGAACTGACTGCTTTTGTGGCTCAACCGCAATACACCTACGTCCACAAATGGAGAGACAACGATCTCGTGATTTGGGACAACCGCTGCTGTCTGCACCGAGGTCGCCCTTGGGACAAAGCCCGCTATCGCAGAGTCATGCACCGCACCACGGTCGCAGGAAGTGGACCGACGGCGGAGTGAAAAATGTGTTGGTGGCTGAAGGCAGGAAACAAGGAGAAGGACGCAGGGATACCGCGGGTCTTAGAGATTAATGTTCTAGAACGGCTCAAGCAGCGGAGCATGGGCGGTGGGTATTCTCTTCAACAAACCCGGCGTCTCGCTCGGGACGAGGCGTGGGACGCTGTCGAACAATTCCGAGAAGGCCTGAGGCAATCCGGACGAACTTTTAGTGACAGCGCCATACTAATTCGTCAAAGTCGAGACTCGTAACGGAACCTGTTCTCCATATCGGTGCCAAGTTAAAGGATATTTTACGCTAGGATCGGGCTGTTCCATTTCCTCGCCCTGCTAGGGAGAGGGCGGCGGACGCGGGTGAGGGTCGCTCAGATGAATATTTCCTTCAGGCTCCCCTCACCTTCATCCTCTCCAGCTCCCCAGAAATTGGGGGCGAGGAAAAAAGAGAGGCCTAGTCGCGTACAGCGTTAACTTGACCCGCAGTCACGAGGATAACCTATATACAAAGAGGATGCACTCAAACGAGATGCACTCTAAAGAAGGCAAGCCACACCGACTATTCTCTTTCCCGCAACTCCTTCACCTTCTCCTCTTCCACCAATACGCCGGCCTCAGTGAGCCGGGCAATTTCCAGGGCCGAATAACCCAGATACCCTGTAAGAATAGCGACGTTATGCTGACCGATGAGCGGGGCCGGGCCTTCGATTTGGCGCGGAGTCTCGGAAAAAACAAAGGGCGTGTTGGTGATCTGCATCTTGCCGTATATCGGATGCTCGACTTCCGTGACCATGCCGCGAGCCCGGATGTGGGGATGATTGAATGCCTGCCCGACATCAAGAATAGGCGCACAAGGAATACGTATCTCCGCCAATGCTGCGAGGGCGGCGTCATTGCTAGGAAAGGTGTGTAGCCAGGCTTCTATCATCGCTACCAGTTCGTCTCGGTTTTCTAGCTGTTTGGTATTGGTGGCAAACTTCGGGTCAGTGAGCAGATCTTCGCGTTGCATTGCTTTTGCCAGCTGTGGGAATTGGTGCTCGACGGCCTGGAGCACGATATAGCCGTCTTTGCCTTTGAACACACCCAGTGGCGCAATTCCAAAATGGTGCGCACCAAAACGCTTGGGATTTTGTTCACCGTTGGTAAGGGCGTATAGCGGGATATTGATCATGGCCATAAAAAAAAGCGAATCAACCTGGGCGATATCGATCAGCTGGCCTTTGCCGGTTCGATCGCGATAGAAAAGGGTTCCACAGACCGCCAGAGCAGCATGTACCCCCGTGTTGGTGTCGCCAATATAATTGTCTACATACTGGGGTGGGCCATCCGGGTCGCCCGTCATATGCATGACGCTACTCATGGCCTGGCCGATAATGTCGTAACTGGTGTTCTTGGAGAGTGGGCCAGTCTGTCCGAAGCCTGAGCACGAAGCCATAATAATTTTGGGATTGAGCTTGGCCAGAGTCTCATAATCGAGGCTGAGACGGGCCATCACACCTGGAGCGAAGTTTTCGACGACCACGTCTACCTTGGCAATCAGGCCTTTGGCGATTTTCATCCCGTCCGGTTTCTTGAGATCAACACACAGGCCTTTCTTGCCCGCACAGGTGTAAAGAAACATGGAACCCAGGCCATCTTTGACAGGGAAAATACTCCGGCCGAATTCACCACTCGGGGCTGGCTCAAGCTTAATGACCTCAGCTCCGAGGTCGCTCAAAATGCGTGTACAGGTTGGCCCAGCTAAGGCATGTGTAAAATCAAGGACGGTGATGCCTTCGAGTAGCTTTGAACGGTCTGGCGTTGCTTCTGCGATGTGAATTCCTCCTCTGACCTGATTGGACGGCTCTCGTCTTTCTCTATATATCTCGTGTGGACGTGTCAAAAGTCAGGTCCGACGAAAAAAGGACAAAGTTATGCGTATTGGTATGATGATAGGCGAAGGGGCGGGTGAGTCACCCAGCATGGATGACGTGATTCAACGGGCTCAACGGGCTGAGGAGGTTGGGCTCGATACCGGCTGGCTGGCGCAAATTTTTTCACACGATGCGATTAATCTTCTGGCTTTAGTCGGCCGAGAGACCCAGCGTATTGAACTCGGGACTGCCGTCGTTCCGACGTATCCGCGCCATCCTGCGGTGATGGCCCAAGCGGCACTGACCACGCAAGCCGCCTGTCGGGGTCGCTTCACGCTCGGTATTGGACTCTCGTATAAGATGGTGATCGAGGGGATGTATGGCCTGTCGTATACACGCCATATGGCACATATGCGGGATTATCTGCGTGTTTTGAAACCGATGCTGCGCGGTGAGGCGGCGAAATATAACGGTGAAGAATACCGGGCCAATATAGAAGTCGCGGTAGCAGGCGCTGACCATGTTCCGCTCGTGCTTGCTGCGCTCGGTCCGAAAATGCTCGACCTGTGTGGGCGGGAGGCAACTGGCACTGTCACCTGGATGGCCGGCCATAAAGCGCTGAAAGAACATGTCGTGCCGCGTATTAGCGCAGCTGCGAAAGAGGCGGGAGCCCCTGCGCCACGGATCATTGCCGGGGTACCTATGGCCATCACCAATGACCGAGATAAAGCGCTCGAAGTCGCGGTACGGGTGTTTGCCATTTACGGCCAGCTGCCTGCCTATCGGAATATGCTGGATCGGAGCGGAGCAAAGGATCCGGTTGAAATGATTCTGGTGGGAGAACCTGGTGAGGTACAGGACGAGGTCAAACGCCTAGAGGATATCGGGGTCACAGACCTGTGTGCGTTCGTATTTCATGCTGATGATACTGCGTATGAGCGTACGGTCGATTTCTTGGGCTCGCTGAACTGAGTGCGGCTTGGTTTCTGTTTCTCATGTGGTAGGGCGAACATCGTGAAAATTATTACCCGTAACCTCCTCTTCTTGGCCTTGCTCATACTCTTGCTCGTTGCGGCATACACCGGGACGTATGCCTTTGTCCAGGCGCGTTACGAGCGGGCTGTCCATCTTGCAACGCTCAGACAGACGACGTTCTTCTCGCTGGCTGCGTCGGGGAACAAAGGGTCGCTCGAAACTGCGATGCAGATGTTCCATTCCGTTCGCACCATGCAGGTCCAAGTAGCGCCTCATTTTACGGATTTCCTATGGCGGATTCGAGAAACTGGGACACCGAACGCAAGTGTCCTGGAAAGCTGGGCCGGGCGCTTCTTTTCCACCTGTCAGGACTCCTTATGCCAAGGCTTGTCTTTGCACGGACTGGATCTGCGTGGCCTCAGTTTGAGCAAGGCCCGCTTAGCTCACGCTGATTTAGGTGAAGCAGATTTGCGTGGAAGTGATTTGTCTGAAGCGGATCTCGACGAAGCAGATTTACGTGGGACGAATCTGACAGGGACGCGGTTGACGGGCGCCCGCTTACGTTATGCAAACTTGACGAATGCCGAATTATCTGAGGCCGATCTGAAAAATGCCGACCTGTCTGATGCCGAGCTGCCGGGCGTAAATTTGCAACAGGTCAACCTGCAATGGGCCAAGCTTAATCGGACGAATCTCAGCGAGGCGAACCTTGCTGGGGCTAATTTATACGGAGCTGATCTGCGCGGAGCGAAGCTCGAAGGCGTTACGCTAGCGGGCGCGACTCTTGTCGGCGTGGACTTAATCGGCGCTGGCCTTGTCGGGGCTGACTTGCGTGGCGCGGACCTTGAAGAAGCTGATCTCATTCAGGCCAAGCTGCGTGGAGCTCTACTGGCCGGCGCAAATCTCAAAGATGCTGATCTACACCTAGCCAATTTATTTCAAGCTGATTTGACGCAGGCTAAACTCGCAAGCGCCGACCTGTTCCAGGCGAATTTGGTGGGAGCTATCTTGGTAGGTGCTGATCTGCACGGTGCGGATTTGGAGCACGCTGACTTCAGCGGAGCGAATTTGAAGGGCGCCGATCTCATTGGAGCCAACCTTGCAAAGGCCGAGCTGTCCGGCGCTGTAATAGATGAGCACACTAAGCTCGATGAGAAATGGCGGCTGGTGTGGGGTATTGTAAACCAGCGAGGCAAAGTGGTCAGACTGGCTGGCGCCAATCTGAGGGATGCTGCGCTGGCTGGGGTGACGTTGGAAGGCGCGAATCTGAAGGGCGCCGATCTGAGTGGCGCCAACCTGCGTTATGCTATCCTCACCGGAGCCGATATGACTGACATCTTGCTGCAACGGGCAGATCTACACGAAGCTGACCTGGAAGGGGCGAACCTGGCCGGAGCCGATTTAAGTGACGTCCAGGGGCTGACCAAAGAGCAGCTGGAATCAGCCAAGACCTATAAAGCGGCGAAGCTGCCTGACTATCTGAGCCGGTAGAGTAAATCGCAGTGAATGGGGCAATTCAGGAATTGCCCCTACAAATCAATTGCACGAACGGCTCACGCGAATTGCTGCAAAAAGCCGAGTAAAGCCTCATTCACTTCCTTGGGTCGTTCCATCTGAACCCAGTGGCCGGCTCCATCGATATAGATCTTTCCTCGTAAGTCAGTTGTAAAATGATCCATGAGATCGACCCAACCGCCGCCGCCAAAAGATAGGACGGGGTCTTTATTGCCAGCAATAAAAATGGCAGGTCGTTCTATTTTGGCGCTTGCTAACTGTGGCGTCAGGTCGAGGTTGCGGTCAATATTCCGATACCAATTGATCGGGCCCCGAAAACCACTCTGCTCGTACTGGGCGACATAGTAATCGAGATCTTCTTCCGTGAGCCAAGCAGGGAGCGTTTCCGGGTCAGCCATACCGTCGAGAAATTTTGCGGTGGCAGGTTTCTGAATCTGCACCGCATCGCCTGAGGCATCACCCGACACTGCATCATATGTGATGCGCAAGGTCTTCCGAATATCCGCTTCAAACTCTGCTTCTGCCACTCCCGGCGTTTGGAAGTAGACGATGTACCAGAAATTGTCGCCGAAATTTTCTTGCTTGGTCATCACGCCCGCCTGGCCTCGCACATAGGGAACGCTGAGGCCAGCGACGGCCTTGACCCGATCAGCGTGGAGTAGGGCAGTGTGCCAGGCCACAGGCGCGCCCCAATCATGGCCGACAACGAGGAACTGCTCATGGCCGAGCGCATCCGCAATGCCGGCAACATCGTTGCTGAGGTCCACGATATAATATGCTTCTATGGTTTCTGGTTTATCGCTGCCGCCGTAGCCACGTTGATCAGGAACTGCGACTTGAAACCCGGCCTCAACCAAGGGATCGATCTGGTGTCGCCACAGATATCAACACTGCGGAAAGCCATGCAGGAGAATGACGCGTGGGCCGTCGCCTTCGACAACCGTGCGTAAACGGATGCCATTGGTTTCAATCATCTGAAAATTGCGGTTTTGCATATGTAGGCTCCTCAGAATGACAGACTCCTCACTTCAGCCCTGAGAGAGTACTACCGGTCGGACAGACTGTTTACTTCGCGTTGGACTGGCCCTGGGCCGCATCGGCAATGGCAATCCGGTAGCCGGTATCCTTTTCGTAGCGGTCAATTTCTTGGATCACGGCATTCATGGCGCCACCGATAAGGGTGTCATGATCGTCGCGGCACCAGTCCCGCGAAGCCACGGCACGGTCGGCAGAGCCTTGGAAGTGCGGAAAGACTTCCTTGGCCAGCAGTTCGTAAGAATTCAGCGATGCCTGTCGCTCGACCCAATCATTGGCCATGATCATGAAACACCCGAATCCTCCGGACTGTTCTCTTAGGCGTGTAAGCTGGGCAATCGCATCGTCTGGGGTGCCAATCACCGCAGTACCAGAGTCAACAAGCGCCTGGGGCCATTTGTGGGGATCTGTTTCCTCTGGCGCGAGGGGCAGGGCAACGACATTCTGAAAGTAATCAACCCAGTCATAAATGCCGTACTCGATTTCCTTGAACGCTTGTTCGCGCGTCGGAGCGATATGCATCGGGCCGACTAAGCGCCAGGCGGAACGGTCAACCGTGTGGCCGTACTCTTGGGCTTGGTCGTTCCAGATTTTCCAATGATCGCCGAGCACGGCAAAGCCGCCCATACTGGTAGCGCCAAGAGAGAGCAGGCCAACGCCGTAACGTCCGGCTGTACGCGGTCCTGAGGGAGAAACCGTGGCGGCGACTGTAATCTCAAAGTGAGGATACGTGTAGGGACGGAGCTGGAGTCGAGCATCCTTCAACGTGAACCAGTCGGTTTCTATGCTGACCGGTTCATCCGAAGTGAGGAGTTGCATGATGGCACCCAGAGACTCTTCCATGCGTCTGCGTTGGCTGGCGGGGTCTATGCCCATCATGTGAGCGTCGGACGGTAAGGCGCCTGGGCCAACGCCAAACATGACGCGTCCGCGCGTCATATGGTCGAGTTGAACGATGCGGTCCGCTAGAATTAAGGGATGGTGGTAGGGCAGCGAGCTAACGCCTGTGCCTAATCGGATGTGGCGCGTGCGCTGGGCTGCCGCAGCAATGAAGATCTCGGGTGAGGCAATAATTTCTAAGCCTGCGGAGTGGTGTTCGCCGATCCAGGCCTCGTCATACCCCAGTTCATCTAAGCGCACGATCAGTTCGAGATCGCGCTCAAGGGCGAGCGTCGGGTTTTGACCCACGGGATGAAACGGGGCCATGAAAATACCAAAATGTAAGGGGCGTTCCATAATGTCCTCCAGTTCTTGCGTCGTAAAATAAGCGAGCGGTATGATTTCGCTATCGCCTCGGATCATGAGGTGAACTTACTAATGTTAGAAAAACCATACCGGACCCACTCGCGTGGTCAATCCTAGCTGGCAGCTGGCCGTGCGGCAGTCTGCAGGTGGAGCCTCAGACCAAACCTAACGCGGCGTAGGTGGCTTTCTCGAACTGTTCGTATACGGGAACAGCCTTGTCATCAAAGAAAGGCAGAATTTGCATCATGATGACTCCGGCCACACGTTTGGTGGGATCAATCCAATAATACGAGTTAAAGATGCCGGCCCACCCCAGACTAGCGGCGGAACGCGCTCCGGGAATGGCGCTGGTGTTGATCAGAAATCCGAGCCCGTGTTTATGCACGACACCGGGAAAGAATTGTACATCGTTGGAAAGAGCAGGAGCCGCTGTTTTCATATTTCCCGCAGCAAGATCGCCGATATGGTTTTCTGCCATAAGAGAGACTGTTTCCGGTTTGAGGATTTTCGTCCCATTATGGCTGCCGCCTTTGAGTATCATCTGCACAAAGGCAAGGTAGTCTTTTGCTGTAGAATTGAGCCCGTGGCCACCACTGTAGTATTCAGCATCGTCCGGAACCAGTTCAAGCTCGATGGGTGCTAACGTTCCGTCTTCTCCGCGCTGATGGATACTTACGGTGCGCGCATTTTGTTCTGCCGAACGCACAAAGCTGGTATCCGTCATGCCGAGCGGTTCAAGAATATGCTGCTCGAGATACACGTCTAAGGTGAGGCCACTGGCGGCTTCAACCAGTTGACCGACCCAGTCGATATTAATGCCGTATTCCCAGCGTTCGCCCGGATCAAAAGCAAGGGGCATCTTGAGCCCGGATTTCTTACCGCTGGCAACGCCGGGTGTGGATGAGGCCTCTTGGTATTTGAGCAGAGCAGGATTCCAGATCTCATACCCAAAGCCGGCCGTATGGGTCAGGAGCTGGCGCGCGGTGACCGGGCGTGCAGCCGGTCGTAGTTTGGGTTTCCCATCTGTATCAAAGCCTTCCAGGACCTCAAGGTTCGCCAGCTCAGGGACGACTTCGCCCACGGGCTGGTCGAGTCCGAATTTTCCCTGCTCGACAAGTTGTAAGGCTGCCGTAGACGCGACGGCCTTGGTCATAGAAGCGATACGAAAGACTGTATCCTTTGTCATAGCGCTGCCGCTGCGCAGCTTGCGCGTGCCAAACGCGCCTTCGTACACAAGACCCGAGTCCGTAGCAACCATGGCGACTACACCAGGGATGTCCCCGGACTCAACGGCTTGATTCAGGACGGCATCTATCTGTTTCTGCTCCATGCTTGGTCTTTCCTTTCGTCACTCGGCAGCATCGGGGATGACTTTGATGGCAACCGTCTTACCTGATTCAACCCGGCTCGCGCGCGGCCGAGCGAATCCAAACCATGCCAGCCAGTATTTTTTTTTGTAGGCTTCGCCCATGCGCTCCACCATAGTCGAGTCGGTGAAAATTCCCGCTTTACCGCTAAACATAGGTCCGTCTTTGCTGCCGACCCAAATACGGACGGCATTGCGACCACTCTTAATCCGTCTGGCTTTATACGATGTCGGGCCGACGGTAAAATACACCACGTCATCGGCATACATAAACCAAATGGGCGCGGCAGTACTCCACTCGCCATTCTTGCGTTGGGTGGCAACATAGATTTCTTTTGCAGATTGGAGCTGGGTCTTGGCGTCGCTGCTGAGAGCGTGGGCGTTATGGGCCATACCCACGATGGATAGCCCGGCAGTAATGAGCAGACCGATAAAGACATTCATTGCTTCCGCCGCGTTAGAGTTTCATTTTGTTATGGGAACCTAGTTAATCCCTAATCTCCAGCCGTTACAATCCGCGCCACACGCGACAGCGGATGGCCCTTGGTATCTATCTGTAAGGTATTAAACCAACCAAACGGGGTGCGGGTGCTGTCGAGTTTCGCTTCGATCAGGCATTGGTGTGTTCGATCTAAAATATCGATTGCGTCTTGTGGCGAGCCGAGCGTGGCAAATAGGTGGGGAAAAGGGTGGAGGACGATGGTGGTCACTTTGAGTTGATTGGCCAGTTTGGCGATTTCGTCACTCGCACGCCGTGCGACGCGGTCAGGGTTCTCTTCATCGCCTTGCTCGACACTGGCCAGTACCACGAGCGCGTTGTCCACTTTGGTTACAGGATCGTCGTAGTCTTCGTAGACCTTGGATCGGCCTTTTTTTGTGATGGTGCAGCAGAAGGCGTTGACGTGCAGGATGAGGAAACGCATGGGGGATTTGTCTGATGTTTTGGGATGCGTTGTGGCCGGCCGGTGGGCGAGGTCCCCTCGCCCCTACGATTTGTTTTTCTCAAAATTTCGCAGAAACTCGACGTTCAGCTCAAGTATTTCCCCCAACCATAATGCCCGGCCCGTATGATCGGCGACATCGTCACCGGCGCGGGGATGGATGAGGACGCTGAGTCCGGAATGATTCAACATCAACCAGGGGACGACCTTGTCAAACTGATCTGAATTAAAAGCGACTTGATACATGGCCTGCGGGTGCGGGCCGACGGGTTCCTCGCGCCAGCGGCCGAGCTCGACATCGAACTGATCACCTAATGCCTCGCGAATACCCTCGGCCGTCGAACGGCTGGGTTCGTCGTAATACACATGAGCATGAAAGCCTTTGATCTCGCTGTTGTCTTGTTGCATAAATCCTCGCTTGTTGAAAAAGAAGAGCCCTCTCCCAGCGGGAGAGGGGACTAAGAAGAGAGAACTGATAAGAGAATGGAAAGCCCCACGGTAAACCTTAATAAGGACCCTTGTCACAATTTTAGCGAACGCCGCGCGTGTTGTCCCCTTCGAGCTCTCCTGGCTGTTGGTGCCAGCCAAAGCCGACTTGTCGCCACAGATCTCGGTAGTCGTAGTCTGTGGCGAGCGCCAGGTTGAGACGATTATACGAAGCAAAATCACTGACGAGATGGATGAGTTGTACGACGCCTTTGTCGGTCAGGTCGACTTCTCGGAGTTGGGCAACGTCTTCGTCAGTAACATCCTTAGGGCTGAGGTTCACCTTGAGGGCGAACTCAACAAGGGTTCTTAGGCGTGGGTCTGAAAGAGCCGCCGTCCCTTCTTCAAGGAATTGCTTGGTATATTCCTCGTCGGTCTGCAGGCCGTAGTTCAAAATGGTGCAGAATGCGGCCGTACAGTACGGACAGCCGTTCGCTTTAGAAACGGCGATGCCGACATGCTGGATCTCCGACATGGAGAGTTCACCCAGCTGCCACAAGACTTTGGTTGTTCCCAGCTTGGCTTTCAGCAGCTCGGGAAAGTTCATCTCTATATAGATATGATTCGGTACTTCGCCTTCCATATCGGTCACCCAACTGAAGATCTCTTGGATGATTGGGTCGTCAATCGTCTCTGGTCTTTTGATTGCCACACGTGCCATAGTGCTCTCTCAGCCTGTCCTGTGGGACCGATATTACCGCCGTACCCAGTTGGTGCCGCCGTCTGTTGTTTTGAAGACGCCGCTAAAGGTGCCCACATACAAAGTTTGCGGATTATACGGATCTAAAGCAAGCACCTCAATGTTTGTATCCGTCAGTCCGGTATTGCTGGCTGTCCAGCTCGTGCCTGCCGTTGTCGTTTTGAAGACGCCTTGATCAGTCCCGGCGTGTAACGTCTTCGGCTCAGTTGGATCAAGGTTGAGTGAGCCGACAAAGGTTCCGGCTGAAATGCCGGTATTTGCAGCCGCCCAGTGCGCCCCCGCATCGTGGCTGGTAAAGATGCCGGCGCCGGTCGCGGCATACAGCAGTGCTGGATTGGTGGGATCGACCGTCAACGCAGGGATAAACATATCCAGCAAGCCCGTGCTCTTTGGGGTCCAGGGCTGCCCGGCATCCGTGCTCTGGAAAACCCCATTCTTTAAGGTGCAGATATAGAGCGTCAGGGGGTGAGTCGGCACGCTGGCCAGCGCGTTAATTTTTGTCCCGGTCAGACCTGTATCACGAGCCGTCCACTGCTCGCCTCGATTCGCGCTTTCAAATATGCCGTCCCCGCTGGCGGTATACACATGGCCCGATTGTTTGGGGTCCAGAGCAAAGAAATAAGGATGCGTATTCGCCGGAAGGCCGGTGTTGGCCGGCGCCCAATTTTCTCCAGCGGTTGTACTCTTGAACAGCCCGCCATACGCCGCCGCATATAAAATGCTGGGATCGTGAGGATCAATCGCAACGGCTTCAATGTTTCAATCCGTCAAGCCATTGTTCAGCGTAGGCCAGGTTTTCCCACCGTCCGAACTTGTAAAAACGCCATCGCCTGTTGCGGCGTAGAGTAAATTGGGTGTGGTTGGATCGAATGCAAAGCCGAGAATCGATACGCCTCCGAGCTTTGTGGGGGCCATGGTCTGCGCATCCACAAGGGGCGTAAAGCCAAAGTGGATTGGGTAAATTGCTACCGCCATGAGAAGACAGAATCCGCGCCAGAGACGTACAGGCCACCTACTGGCTGCCTATAGACTATTTTGTGACAAGAACTCTTTGAGGCGTGAGGTAAACGGCTCGCGCGCGGAGGAGACGAAACCGTGTCCGGCGTTGTCGAATATGGCTAATTGAGAATTCGGGATTTCTCTGGCTAAGATTTCAGAATTCGCCGCTGGAATAAGCACGTCCTCACGGCCAGTAGCGATCAAGGTTGGGGAGTTAATCTCCTTGAGCTGCTTGTATACGCGGAGTGTCATGGTCGCTTCGAAGTGGCGGTTGTAGGCAAAGTAAGGTGTGGAATATTCGAGTACGCGGCGCATGGTGGCTTCGAGTTCATCTCGGTGGGCGGCAATATAGTCTTCCGAGTAGGATAATTTCCAACCATCTCGAATGGCGTCTTCAGGCGTCTGTCCGGGCTGCCCTTTGAGCGCTTTCATGGACTCGGGTGGGGCAGGGACGGAGTGCTTGCCGCCTGGGGTGGTACAACCGAGCGTCAAACTCGCCACATGGTGTGGATGGTGAATGCCGATTTCCTGGGCTATCATGCCGCCCATCGAAATGCCAAAAACATGCGCACGTGGGATATGGAGTGCGCTCAGCAAGCCCACCGCGTCACTGGCAAAGAGTGCAATCGAGTAGGGTTCATCGGGTTTGTCTGACCGCCCAGTACCACGATTGTCATAGGTAATAACCTTATAGTCGGCGGCCATGCGTTGCACAAATTCGAGATCCCAGGCCGCTGCCGGCCCGCCCAATCCCATGATGAGTAACAGCGGCTGGCCCTGGCCTTGAATGGTATAGTGAATATTCAGCTCATTAACTTGCGCGTGTGGCATGCTCTCTCCTCTCATTTGATGATCCGCAGCGTCCCCTTAGCAAGGGGCCGTCCTCACTTAGGGTTTTAGCAAGCGGGAGCAGGGATTGCCAGGAAGAGTTTGTCTGGTATAGATCGGGGCTGTGCAAACAACAGAAGCACCAGTTCTGAATGATACATCAGGCGTGCGCCAGGTGGTCAAAAGACTCTCTCGGGTCAGCACCCAGACGGCGCTCTACCACCTGGCTGAAATCTGGCTGGTTGTGGCTGCCGCCGTTTACCTGAGTGCTGTTCTGGTGCCGCTTACGTCGGGCATCCTGGGGGTTCTCGTCTACCTTTTCAGCGTGGCAATCGTCGCTTCACGCCAACATGCGCTCATGGTGCTGGTGCACGAGGGCATCCATAAACGGCTGTCACGCACTCTCTGGATCAACGACTGGCTGGCTCGGCTCACTGCAGGCTGCCCGGTTTTTATTTCGCTGGCTAAATGGCGCTATATTCACCTCTCGCACCATCAATATACCAACACGTCAGATGATCCCGACCGTGCCATCTATGCCCGTTATCCGCTGGCCAGCAAGCAATTCTTGGGACTCTTAGTGCGCGATGTCTGTGGGCTTAACGTCATCTCTACGCTCAAATATTTTATTGATATTCCGTTGGTGACTTCGGCCTTTAACCGTAGTTTTTTGGGTGAAGCGCGTGCAGCCCAATACCGCCAGGCAGCTGATATGTGGGTCTTTTACCTATTTTGGAGTGTGGTGGGAATCGGAGGGCTGTGGCTGGTTGGGAGCCAGGCCGCACTCATGTTCTTGCTGTATTGGTTGGTGCCGTATTGTACATGGACCCAAGTCTTTTTCCGTATCCGGGGTGCTATCGAACACGGGAATGTGCCTGATCCGCATAACCCATATCGACAAACCCGGACCTATTTTATTCCGGCCTGGCTCGGCTTCTTTTTTGCGCCCAAGAATGTGAACTACCACCTTGAGCATCATCTGTATCCCTCTATCCCATTCTACAACCTGCCCCAAATGCATGCCGTACTCAGGCGAGCAGTGTATCCACGTGAGTCCGGCTATTGTGAACCGTTTGGGGTCAGCCTACACAAGTTGGCCGAGGGATAAATAGATCTTTCCCCGAACGTCAAGTCTCTATATACGTGGTTCGCGTTTCACCCGACTCAGTGTACGTATCAGGAAGGGCTTAGGTCGCTTTGTACGAATGATCTTGGACAAGGAGGCGTTCGATTTTTTCCGTTACCAGATTCGCGTCGATAATCGGTTTAGCGATGTAATCGTCGCACCCTGCGGCGAGTGCCTTTTCTTCATCTCCAACCATGGCTTGCGCGGTCAATGCAATAATAGGGACCTTACAAGCTGGACTCTGCAGTTGTCGGATCCGGCGAGCGTTTCCCAGCCATCGAGAATGGGTAACTTTAAGTCGAGGAATATGAGGTCGGGAGGGTCCTGCAGTATGAGATCAAGAGCTTCTTGTCCGTGGCTGGCCTCCCTGATCTCGAAGTCGCCGATCTTGCGTAGTCGATACGCGAGTATATCATGATGTCTTCGTTATCTTCCACTACCAGAATCTTCTTCCGACCCATGACTGCCTCCCGAAACAGCGTCCGGTGAAATGTTGTATTTTTTTCGCGCGCGATGAGGTATGCACGGCCGAGTAAGAAGCATTGCCTTCGCCGGGAATCGAACCCGGACCCCAGGTTCCGGAGACCTGTATGATATCCATTTCACCACGAAGGCGTGGCAGCTGAAGTATCATATCAAGACAGACGAGGCAATGTTTTCAGGCGTCACGCAGGAGTGAGAGGGGTACGCAGAGTTACTCTGCTCGTCCCGAGCCTTGGGTTGATAAGAGTTGTCCGTCATCAAACAACTTGTCGCTAAGATACAGCTCTGGGTAGCGGGTTTGCATGTCGAGCCGTTCTTCTTCACCGTTTGTCGTATCACTGGCCGCTTCCTCCGCGCTGGCTCCTGCCGCAAGATTTCCCCCGTATAGTTCCGGATACCGCAGGCGCATATCGAGTCGTTCCTCCAACGTATTCCCCGTGTCGCCAGCTGCCTCTTCTTGGCCCCCTATTGCCGAGCCTCCACCCAGTAGTGAGCCTGAAGATCCTGGGCGAATGGAATATGAAGACTGGGCAGCGAGATGCGGAGGAAGGAAGGGCATGAGCAGCATGATGCTTAATAGGGTTTTCATGGCTGGGACCTCCTTGTTTCTGAGTGGACAGGTTAGCCTGTCAGATCGTGTTCCGCCAGTCGCGTGGGATTCCTCTCTCTGGAGGACTCATGGGTGGAATGGACGACGAGACAGCCTCTGAGGCGCACATGAATCGTTTTTCCGGCTCCATAGCCTTTGACGATGATCTGTTGGCCTGCTCGGAGTTGTTGGACTTCCTGCATCTGCGTCCGGTTCACCTGGCACTCAATACCACTGAGTCTTGACTGGGCCCCTTGTAAAATGACGGAAATTTGCCCCGAGCCGTCTTGCTCCACACGTAAAACCGTGCCCGATACCTGGATAACGTTGTCTCGGTATTTTTGCTCAGCGGCCTGTCGATCGTTGTAATACTCTTGGTCCAGTGCTGATGCAGAGGTCCTGACCAGAGGTTTTTGTCTCAGTTCGACAGCTTCTTCGTCAGATGTCCGAAAAAACAGGACTATACCGAGACAGAGTAGCGGGATGGCCACAAATCGCATCATATTTACTTTATGCCCCTAAAAAATTAGGCCATTCTTCCTATCCGAGTCAAGGGAGTGCCTGCTTAAAAAAATACAGCAGCCATAAATAGCTGGGGATTTCAGCCGACAGCAGCAGGGTATGTGGATATGGTTTTGGATGCTTCTGCTGCTCTTGTTGTTGCTGTGGCCTCAATCGGGCAAAACGCCGGTGCTTACTCCGCAATGGACGGATCCCTTTAGTGTCCCTTTCGAGAGGCTCGGTCAGGGCATGGGCGAGGATAAAAAATATGTCCGCCCAGCAGATCCCGCTGTTATCGCGACAGTGAAGGAAAATGATCCGCAGCGTCTTTTACAGCAGATCGATGCCGGGTCTGATATCGAAGCCCGGGATGCGTATGGGTACACGGCTCTGATGTGGGCGGCGGCGGAAGGAAAGGACGCCATAGCGTGGATCTTACTCGGTGCTGGGGCTGATATTAACGCAGGGACTGCGGATGGAACGACGGCATTGATGCGTGCCGCTATCTATGGTCATGCAGATATGGTCAGGTTCTTTCTTGAGCAAGGGGTAGACGTCGCAGCAAATACGGCATCCGGAGCAACGGCCCTGAGCCGTGCCCGTGACCGGCGGTTATGGAATATGGGCGGTAAGCAGCACGCCGAGGTTGTGACCCCCCTTACGCAGGCCGGAGCCGCTCAGCGAGCAGTGCCTAAATGAACGCTGTATTGTGATCCTCGCTTGGCTATTCCTGTTTGAGGGTCTCAATATCGAGAAGCAGTTGTTCCATCGATGCGGTATCATCCCCACGGTAATAGCCCCTGATGTGGAGCTGCGGGTCTATTAATACAAAACGGTTACTGTGTACGATAGGCTCACTTGTGGTCAGCCGTGGGTCATGTGGGTCCAGGGCTTCCACACTGAGCTGAAACCCGTGTTGAATAAGGGCATACATCTGGCTGCGCTCGCCGGTCAAGAAGAGCCAGCGCAGCGCATCCGCGTGGTAGCGCTGGGCATAACGCTGTAAGACCTGGGGTGTGTCTCGTTCAGGGTCAACACTAAAAGAGAGCAAACGGACGGGTTCGTTGTGCAGAGTCTTCTGCAAGCGTGACATGCGCTGGCTCAACATTGGGCACATGCCCGGACAATGAGTAAAAATAAAGTCGGCGATCCAGATTGACCCAAGAAGGTCGGTGTGTGTAACGGGTTGCTGACTGCGCTCGATCAGCGAGAATTCCGGGACTTGGCCATAGATAGGCAGCCTACCTGATAGCACTGAGTCTGAAGGGGCTGAGAAGCTAGACCACGCGCCGTAGCCAATAACGCCAGCCAGGACTAGCCCAAGCGCCCCCCAGATGAGCTGCTGGGACCGAAGCTCTTGGGCCTGGGGAGCCGACATGCGTGGGGGTTAATGGTGACCCGTTTCGCTGACAACGGGTTTCTCAGGTGGCGTGTAGGTTTTCGTACTTGCAGTCAGGTCTGGCAGTAACATCACAATGAGAAAGACACAGATCACCATTGGCGTCATGGCAATGACCCCGAGGAGTGTTCGTTCGAACCGGAGATGCATGAAATACAGTGCGACGATGACGGCTTTCACAACTGCCAGAGAAACAAGCAGCGTCCCCGCAGTCAGTTTTGCTGAAATGAGTTGGGGAATGATGATTTCGATAATCGTCAGAATGGTGAGTATCACCATAATGGCGAAATAGTTCGGTTCTGCATGCTCAGCATGTTCGCTTGCCATCATATCTCCCATCTACAGCAGGTATACAAAGGTAAAGACCAAGATCCACACCAGATCCACAAAGTGCCAATACAGGCCGACAATCTCAACTGGACTGGCATTGTCTCCCGTGAATCTGCCTCCGATGCCTGTCCACAGAACGCAGGATAGATACACCACCCCGCTAAAGACGTGACAGCCATGAAAGCCGGTTAGGACGTAAAAGGTCGTACCAAACAAAGAGGCACCCCATGGATTCTCACTCATGGTCATGCCTACATGGGTTAGATGCGTCCACTCATAGGCCTGCAGTCCCAAAAAGACGGTTCCACCGAGAATAGTCAGCAGCATGAATTTGCGGAATCCGGCCAGATCGTTGTGTTTTGCTGCGGACAGGGCTTTGACCATAGTAAAGCTGCTGACAATCAGCAGGAAGGTCATGAAGGCGGTGAGCTGGATTCCCAGTGTCTGAAGTGGATTGGGCCAGTCCGGACTACTCGCGCGGATCGCGCCGTAACCGGCTAAAAGTCCACCAAAGGACATCGCGTCACCAGCGAGGAAAACCCACATCCCCAGCTTGCCCCAGCTCTCTGGGGTGACTGGTGATTCTGCAGGCTGCTTCACGTGGACATGGGCGTCTATAACAGCTTCGCTCAAGGTCGTTCCTCCTTCGGTGTCGACATGACCTGGAAAGGTATTATCGTCCCTTCTGCTCGTGATGAGCGATTCATCTTCCAGTAGCGGTAAAAAATACAGCCGGCTATGGAACCGAATACGACGAACGGCATGGCCATTAAAAAGAAGGCGCTGCGTAACATACCCTGAACCAAGGTTGCGTTTTCACTGGGAAAAAGAGTCTGGCACATCGCGCATCCTTGTGCTAGGGCGTCTTGGCTCGCGGCTAATGCCAGCATGCTTAACACGGCCAAGAATGCAATCGTCAGGTATGCAGTCGTATAGCAGCGGACGGGCAATTGAGGCGCGTGACGTATTCGCATAGGCTCTGTTTTAATTCAAATAGACGAGGGGGAATAGCACTAGCCACAGAGCGCCGACGTAGTACCAATACATGCTGCACGTCTCGACGCCGATATGGCTGTGGTCTGAAAACTTGCCACGTCGGGCTTGCAGCAATACAATACCCAGCCAGAGTACGGCCGCAAGCACATGCAAGCCGTGGCAACCAATCAGGGTGTAGAAAGTCGCGCCATACATGCCCGTGGAGATTGTCAGACCATCACGGACGAGTTGGATCCACTCATAGCCTTGCACGCCCAGAAAAATGCTGCCTAGCAGCGCTGTAATGGTGAGCCATTTGACAAACGGCTGCTGCTGGTTTGCCCGGCCAGACCGGATAGACTTGAGAGCCCGGTGCATGGTGTAGCAACTGAACAGGAGAAAACACGTATTCACCCCGGTCACTCCGACAGGCAGGTATAAACGGCCTGAGGGCCAGACCTGACTGCCAAACCGGAAAACTACATAGGCACCTATTAAACCAGCGAAAAACATGGTTTCTGCACCGATCAACATCAGCATGCCCATGCGGGCGTTACTCATCGGTGGTTGTGAGGCGCGGGGCGGGCGCGGGCCACCGAGGCTCGGCACAGCGGTCAATACATCGTTCGGAGGGGAAATCGGAGCGGGTGCGGCGGGTGTGGCAGGTACGATTGATGCGTGCGACATACGCGGTGCGTTTCGCTCGGCTTGACTACACGAAAATAATAAAACAGGTCGTTGCCGCAATATACAGCACGATGAAGAATGCGAGCCTACAGCCTAAGGAGTAATTCTTGTCCTGCCGTGCGACTCGGGTTACCAACTTCAGGAAACACCCCTTTGCTCAGAGTGGAATCTTATCCAGAGCCATGGCGGTCAGCAAGACCGGCAAATACACAAGCGAGACAAACATGAGCTGCCGTGCGGACTCACGCGAACGCGTTCGTGCCAAGAGAATACCGTACCACAAGAACAGACAGCCTAGGCAAAATGCCACAACAAAATAGCGGGGTCCGGCTAGACCGACGAGGGTTGGCAGTAGGCCAACGGCTAAGAGGGCAAGACAGTTGGTGACAACCTGCCGCCCGGTGCTGCGGCCGTCCGGTTCAATAACCGGTAAGAGCTGAAAGCCGGCGCGTGCATAGTCTTCCCGGTACAGCCAGCCGATAGCCAGGGAGTGTGGCATTTGCCACAAAAACATAATCGAGAACAAAATCCAGGCTTCGATACTCAGCGTGCCATTGATGGCTACCCAACCAATGACGGGAGGCAGTGCGCCAGGCACTGCCCCAACGATGCCACACAGTGCAGTCTTTTTCTTTAAAGGGGTGTAGGCAAATAAATAGCTCACTGTGATAAGCGCGGTAACCAAAGCGCTCAACGGGTTCACCACCAGCATGAGGTAGACCAACCCAACCGAGGTCAGCAGCGCCCCAAATATAAGGGCGTCCATTGGCCGCAACCGGCCATCCGGCAGCGGGCGTGTTTTTGTCCGATCCATCAGGGCATCTGCCTCACGCTCTATGAGTTGATTGAGGGCGAGAGTACCACCACCAGCGAGCCCAGTGCCGATCAGGGTGTGCAACAGGAGTCCATAGTCAATGCTGAGCCAAGAGCCGAGATAAAAACCGGCGGTTGTCGTCACCAGGATCATACTTACTAAGCGTGGTTTGGTGAGTTCGACAAAGGCGGCCAAGCGGTGGCGGGTGTGGGCCAAGTCCAGCCCCATGGTCTGTGTTTGCGGTATCATATGCTGACCTGCTCCGAGAAAATGGGTTGTAATGTTGGTGTCTGAGGCTCGCCAAGAATGTGATAGGCGCGCAGGGTGAAACGGACGCTGGTCACCAGCATGACCGCGCCGATAATGACATGACTCGTTGCGAAGAGGACGGCCTGTGACGTCAAGGGGCCGTCTGCGGCAAGATATTTGACGACGTACGTGAAAAACCCGAGACCGACTTGTATCAAAAGTAGTCTGCGTAGGACAAGAGCTGAACGCATCAGCAATGGTTGGTCAGCATGGTATTGTTGCATGTGATCGACGAGGAGAAAGACGCTGATGAATACGACAACGGCTCCCAGAATATGCAGGCTCAGACCGGCACCGGTGTGGCGAAAAATTGCTCCCAGGATGAGCTGGGCATAGATTAGCCCAGTTGTATATAGACCGAGTTGTCTTGTTTTTCTTGTCGCTTTTGAGGGCGTTTGCTGTATATACGATTTCCATTCTCTAGAAGTAAAAAGGGCCAGGCTTGTCACCAGGGCAAAAAATACCTGTGCAACGCAGGCATGAATAATGGCGATCTTGGGCTGCACAAGAATCACCCGCAGTCCGCCAAGAACTCCTTGAAGAATGACTGCGCCAAGCGCAATGAGACCGAGCCAACGCAGCCATTGCCGAGATTCCTTGAACCAGAGCACGCCTGCCAGCACGATTGTGAGCAGGCCGACGGCCGATCCGAGTAAACGGTGACTATGTTCGTAGAAGATGCCGCCTATCATCTTCGACCATGGGTAGAGGAACATATTATAACCAAAGGTGGTCGGCCAATCGGGGACAACCATACCGACCTTGAGACTGGTCACTAATCCACCCACAAAAAGCAGCGGCAGGGTCATGATTGCTGTGAGTACGGCAATCCGATGAGGCCAGGCTGAGTCGTGATCGAGAGAGGCCAAAACGATCTTCTCCGTAACCATGAGCTGGAATATGGGCTGGAAAAAATTCCCGCTTCTCCAGTCCCGATACTGTCTTTCCTCCGAATAAACAGAAAAGCCCGGTCGCTCTCCTGTGTTGACTATATCAGAGTACGACCGGGCAAGGTGCAGCCTGTTTGTACCTTAATGTGAGGCGCTAGCCGCTGCCGGGCCGAGTTGCCGATCCTGCGGTAACCAGTCTTCCTTCACCAGAGGGGAGCTGTACTCGTATGGACCTCGATACACGGTCGGCGTTGTGTCAAAGTTTCCGTGCCCCGGAGGAGAGGGTACCGTCCATTCCAAAGTGTTGGCGTCCCACGGGTTATTTTCGGCTTTCTTTCCGGCAAATAAACTCCAGACAAAGTTCACAAAAAAGATGATCTGGGAGGCAGCCAGACAGAGCGCGCTCATGGTGATAAAGACGTTCCACCACTGCATATCGTGCAGAAACTCATACTGCAGGGGGTTGTAGATACGGCGCATATGACCGGCCACGCCCAAGAAGTGCATAGGAAAGAAGGCACAGTTGAAGAAGATATACGTCAGGAAGAAATGCGTCTTGGCCAGCTTTTCGTTCATCATGCGGCCAAAGAGTTTCGGGAACCAATAGTAGAGTGCGGCAAACATGCCAAAGATGATGCCTGCCACGACATAGTGGAAGTGGGCGACAATGAAGTAGGTGTCGTGCATGAAGATGTCGACCGGGGTTGAGGCCATATAAATGCCGCTTAAACCACCAATCACAAAGTTAGACACGAAACCCAAGGCAAACAGCATCGGGCTGGCAAAACGAATATTGCCGCCCCATAAGGTGCCGAGCCAATTAAACGTCTTAATGGCTGAGGGGACGGCAATGACCATCGTAGTGAGCATGAAGGCTGTCCCCAGAACCGGGTTCATGCCACTCACAAACATATGATGGCCCCATACGATCCAAGACAGAAACGCCAAAGAGATCATAGAGAAGGCCATGGCTTTGTAACCAAAAATGGGCTTACGCGAGAAGGTGGCGAGAATGTCTGAGGTGACACCCATGGCGGGTAGCACCAGGACATACACTTCGGGATGACCGAAGAACCAGAACAAATGTTGCCACAGGATAGGTTCTCCACCGCCAGCAGGTAAGAAGAAACTCGTGCCCATAGTCCGATCGAACAGCAACATGCCGAGCGCGGCAGTCAGCACTGGCAGCGCCAGTAGTAACAAGATCGCGGTGATGAACAAGGACCAGACAACCAAAGGCATGCGGA
Source organism: Binatia bacterium (assembly GCA_963666315.2). Lineage (GTDB taxonomy): Bacteria > Desulfobacterota > Binatia > Bin18 > Bin18 > Bin18. The sequence continues at coordinate 183,363 of CAXXHG010000015.1, read as the reverse complement.
ACCAGGTCATCCCCGGCGCCCGCATGTTGATGATCGTGGTGATATAGTTGACCGCACCCATCAGAGAGGAGACACCCAGGACGAGCAGGCTGATGATCCACAGGTTCACACCGGCATCCACACCGCTCAGGGTGGGATCTGCGGATAAGGTGGCGTACATAGTCCAACCGCCAGCGGCGGCCCCACCTTCCACGAAGAAGCTGTACAGGATGAGACCAATAGCTGGCACCGCCGTCCAAAATGAAAGCAGGTTCAACAGTGGAAAGGCCATGTCGCCAGCGCCGATCATGAGTGGAATGAGGAAATTGCCGAACCCGCCTATCAGAAACGGCATCACCACAAAAAAGATCATGATCGTGGCATGCATGGTGAACAGCGAGTTGTAAAAGGCCGGGTCCATATACGCGCCGTATAGACCATGCTCTGGCTCGGCATACATGAACGGCTCAGAGATCCAACTGGTAAACGGAACCGGGGTCTCAGGCCAGGCCAGCTCCCAGCGCATCATCATCGCCATGAGGCCGCCAAAGATGAGCATGAGGATGGCTGAGAACAAAAACTGGCGGCCGATCATTTTGTGATCAGTCGAGAAAATATACGTGCGGATAAATCCTAGCTCGTGGTGCTCTGCATGTGTCGCGTGCGTGGCGACGGCTCCTGCGTCACTCATTGACTCTCTCCTGTCTTGTGGGCTGTTTATTCAGCCGCTTCTTCGACCGCATCCTCAACGCTAGTAGCGGCTTCGTTCCCATCCTCTTGCGTGTGGTCGGTTGCAGCTTCGACTGTTTCTCCGGCGGCCTCAGTCGTTTCTTGAGCGGCTTCAGTGACCGTTTCTCCTGCGGCTTCAGGGGGCGCTTCCTCTGTCGGCTGCAAGTTAGCTGTCGCCGGTGGCGCAGCCTGATCAGCTGCGTCTTGGCTAGACTCGGCCGCTGGTGCTGCAGCTGCAACTTCTTCCTGAGCCTCCGAAGCAGGGGCGCCGTTCAGAGCTGCATCTGGCCAACGCTTCTTGAACCACGCGGCGTAGTCTTCAGGCGTATCGGCATACAGCCAGCCTTTCATGCCCGAATGGCCGAACCCACACAGTTCAGCGCATGGCATTTCGTACTTGCCGGGTTTATTCGCCTGAAACCAGGCCTCGATCGTTCGGCCTGGCATTGTATCTTGTTTAAAGCGCAGATTCGGCAGAAATAAGCTATGGATGACATCCTTAGACTGTAGGAGGACGCGAATTGGTTTGCCGACTGGGACGTGGATATCGTTATCGACTTGATAATCGTCTCCAGTCTCAAATTCTCGGTCAGGGCCGGGGTAGAGGATTTCCCAGTTGAACTGTTTGCCGGTGATTTGAATGACCTCGTCGGTTTCCGGGATGGTGAGTTTAATTTCTTCCCAGAGCGACTTACTTGCCAGTCCGAGCCCAATAAAGACCAGGGCGGGAATGATGGTCCACACCAACTCTAGGGAGGTGTTGCCATGGGTGTATATTGCCCGGCGGTTGTCATTATGGCGATACTGGTACAAGAAGATGATCATGAGCGCGGTGACCAGAATGAAAGCGGCCGCTGTGATGTAGTAGATAAGATAGAAGAGCGAATCGATGCCTGCCCCGTATGGGGATACGTCTTCCGGAAGCCAGCGTAGCATGGATTTCTTTACCCCTTATGTCTGTGCAGAATCGCTCCCCTTTATACCGGAAAGTCTGACCTCCGCAAGGGGAGGGAAGCGTGAGGGAAAGCTTGTGTACACGAGAGAATCTCGTGTATTATTCATACTGAATGCAGAGATGAGAAAGTATACGCCGACATGGACAGTTCGATATTGACAACAACCCCAAGACTCGATAAAGCTCTTGCCTAATGATGCACGAATCAGGTTGGGATCAATTTATAGAAATCCTGCTGAAGCCCGATAACATTCCTATTGTCGGCCTCATGTTTTTGATCTTTTATTTCACCTGGCTTGCCTTTCGCGAGGGACGTAAGAATGACCAGTTGATCGAAGAAGGTCGAGCCGATGAAATCTTAAAAGAGATGCAGGAATAGGGAGGCGGACCGCATGCCGTTTACGATAATCGCCGAGAACTGCACCGGTTGCAGCGCGTGTGAAAAACGCTGCCCCACTAAAGCCATCAGCGGGGATCCAAAAAAGGCCTATCTTATTGAAGCGACTCTGTGTGTGGATTGTGGCGCGTGCGGAGTCATTTGCCCAGACGACGCCATCCTGGATACCTTTGGTAACATGACCCACGTGCTCAAACGGGTAGAACGCCCCATTGCCATCGTCCACCAGGATAACTGTAATGGCTGTGGCGTGTGCATTGATGTGTGTCCTTTCGATTGCATCTATCCGTCCGCGAACAATGGTCCCCAGTATCTCGGACGCGTCGAAGTGGAAGAGAAGACGTGTGTAGGATGCAAGCTCTGTGAAGAGGTGTGTGGCTGGGAAGGCATCTATATTATGCCGGGCGGAGAGAAAGAGAGCTTTTTAACCTCGATTGGTTTGGAAGTCGAAGAGGCAACCCCGTAGGCCGGAATAGCCGAGCCAACGAGAGCGAAAAGGGAGCCCATAGGCTCCCTTTTTTGTGGCTAAATGATTTTATTCAGAGGGTATTCGATGATGCCGACCGCCCCGCTCTTGATAAGCTGCGGAATCAGCTCGCGGACGACGTCTTCATTGATCACACTCTCCACAGCGAACCAGTCTGTTTGATACAGCGGCGAGACGGTCGGGGCGGTGAGACTGGGCAGCATTTTGACGATGCGATCAAGGTGTTCTTTAGCGACGTTCAGCTTGATCCCGACTTTTGCCTCCGCAGCAAGTGCACCCTTGAGCAGCAGAGCAATTTGATCGATCTTTTGCCGCTTGCGTGGATCCTGCAGGGACTGCTTGTTGGCAATCAGCTGGGGGTTTGAGCTAAACAGTTCATGGATGATCTTGAGACCATGGGCGCGTATCGTCGAGCCGGATTCCGTCACCTCAACGATAGCATCAACCAGGCCGTCGGCAGCCTTTGCTTCTGTCGCCCCCCAGGAGAACTCGACCTCGACCTGGATCTGGCGTTCGGCAAAATATCGTTTGGCATAGTTGACCAGCTCGGTGGCTATCCTTTTCCCCCTTGAGATCCTCCAGACCTTTGATCGGCGAGTCCTGCGGAACCGCAAGGACCCAGCGCGTGGGCTGAAAACTCGCTTTGGAGTAGACGAGATCAATAATGACTTCGACATCGGAGTTGTTCTCCATAATCCAGTCTTTGCCGGTTATGCCGGCATCGAGGGTCCCGGACTCTACATAGCGCGCCATTTCCTGAGCCCTGATAAGCACACAGCGCAGCGTCGGGTCATTGATACTCGGAAAATAGCTGCGCGCGCTGGTTGAGACTTTCCAGCCCGACTTCTTGAATAACTCAATTGTTGCTGCCTCAAGACTCCCTTTGGGGAGTCCAAGTCTGAGAATTTTCATAAGATCCTTTTGTGACTCCGTGTTATTCGGATTTTCCGTCTTTTGCATATTTTCGCACTACGTTTTACTGTCTGCGCAGACCGCTGGAAGCTGCCACGCTTATGGCTGGAAGTAAACGGATTTCCTACCATAGGCGGCTACTGGCGACAGCCAAACATCTCATCTTCTAACCTTCCTCCGAAAAAAATACAGTTGGCTTACCGACCCCCTTGCAAACGCTGCTCTAGAAATTCAACGTATTGTTGCCAACGGAGATTACGCTCTTGGAGTGCGTCAACAGCATTCTGGGTCAAGCCGACCACCGCCTTGGGGTGGTCGGCTTGACATAGTGAACCGCAGGGAGGGATGGCCGCAGGAGGGCAAGGGCAGGCGTCGCCCACTGTGAGCACCCCGAGAGCCACACGGCTACCAACCACCACCACCCACAATGTCGGAGTGTGAAGCAACGCATAGGCGTTCTCTTGCGTCTTTGCTACATATGGCACCATACCGTATTTGACAAGCCGGCGCCTCTCAAAATGAAAGCCGCAGGGGGAGTAAGACTATGAAACTGTCTGAAATCGCAGCACGCTTGGAATGTAAGCTGCAGGGGAATGGAGACCTTCCGATTGCAGGAATGAAGACGATAGATGAAGCCGGGCCCGAAGATCTGACGTTCGTCGCTAATAAAAAATACTTTGCAAAATTGCCCGCTACCCGGGCGGCTGCTGTCATTCTCCCGACCGATGCCCCTACGGTAGCATTGCCGTCTCTCCGAACGGAAAACCCTGACCTGGCGGTCGCGCAAGTGCTGGGTTGGTTCTATCCTCCCTACGTTCCGCCGGAAGGTATCCATCCCACAGCCGTCATTGCACCATCAGCCCGCCTCGGTGAGCATGCGTCGATTGGTCCGTATGTGGTGATCGACGACGACGTGGTGATTGGCGATTACGTCCGGCTCTTTGCTCACGTCGTGATTTATCCCCAGGCGCAGATAGGCAATGATTTTATCGCCCATGCCGGAGCAGTGGTTCGTGAGCGTGTGCTGATCGGTAACAACGTCGTACTGCAGAGCGGTGTGGTCGTTGGTGGAGACGGTTTTGGCTACGTCCCCATGGCTGATGGGTCCATTATCTCTAAGCCGCAAGCCGGTACGGTTGAACTCCAAGACGGAGTCGAAATTGGGGCAAACACGACCATTGATCGAGCGACCATGGGGACAACGCGGGTACGAAGGGGGACAAAAATTGATAATCTGGTCCAGATTGGTCATGGATCTGATATCGGCGAGTCTGCCTTTTTAGCTGCACAGGTAGGCCTCGCCGGCAGCACGACGCTAGAGGATCACGTACAACTCGGCGGACAGGTCGGTGTGGCTGGACATCTGACGGTGGGAGAGAACTCCAGGGTGGTTGCCCAAAGCGGGATCCCAAACGACGTAGCCGCCAATAGTACCATCGGTGGCTACCCTGCAGTGAATGTCCTCTCCTGGCGACGTTACTCCGCCGCTCTTCCCAAGCTGCCTGGGCTGTTGCGCCGGGTGCGTGAACTTGAACAGGAAATAGGCGAGTTAAAGAAAACGAGCGAGGAGAGACTGTTCAACAAATAGCATCTCTACGCTGGGGCAATGCGCACGTGCAGCGCCCGGAGACTCAAGAATGGCGGGCTATGCATGGTTCGCCGCTCGGAGAAGCGACTCTGTTCATCGGTCTGGCCGTCCTCATTTGGGAACGACCAGTCCGTATTTCACCCGAAGCCCTACATACCTGGCGTGTTCCGTTGGGGGCATAATTTGCAGAGAGCAACGCCGCTCGAACTTGGACGGGATCAAAATCGAGAGTCAGACAAATATTCTCAAATGAAAACGGCCAGCGCTGGTCTTGAGATAAGATCCAATCTAAGGCGGCCCGGTATGCTGGCCGACTGGAATGATTATCAATCCGATAATACCGCTCCACACACGTCGCGGCGTCCTTGAGAACGGCGAGCATTAAGCGTTTCTCTCCTTGTTGGCAGTATATGTGGCCGAGCGCGGTCAGAAATGTTGACTGCGATTCGATAGCCAAGTCAGGTGCCCTGCCGATCACCAAACCGTTCTGCCTCGCCATACTTTCGCCTCCTTGTATAAACAGTACGGGCGGAAGGAGAAATTGGACCGATATATCTACTGATATATCTATAGCGCGACGTAAGAGTATCTTGAGAGCAGCAAGCGGCGGCGACCTCCGAATGGCATTCGCCGGGCATTGGTCGTCGAGGCGGACTATTGACTTGTAGGTCATCTCTCCGTCATGAATAAAGCTCAAGCATCTGTAAGTGTTTTGAGGGGTTTTGGCCCGAGCGGAAACATAGTATTAAGCCAGGGAGATCCCCCTGTTGCCCCTAGGGCTATCACAATCTGGGAGCATTCTAAGCGGAATGACAGGGCGACCGATCTCAGTACTCTTAGTCGAGGAGAGTACACCGGATGCATTCCGGATTCGTGAGACACTGTCCCATGCTTCGTCTGCCTTTGCTTGCCTACATGTGACCCGGTTCAATGCAGAGCTAGAGCGCATTATGGCCGGCGGTATCGACGTTGTTCTGTTAGATCTGAAGTTGCGGGATGGTCGCAGCTTGGACGGTATGACGCGGATTTTATCCGTACCGCCGAATCTGCCTATCGTGATCGCTGGCTGAAGCAGAGGATGAAGAATTGGTGCTCGAAGCCGTGCACCACGGTGCCCAGGATTACTTGATCAAGGAACAAGAAAGTCTCAGTATCTTCATAGAAAACACCGTGCGGAATGCGATCGCACGCCATCATCGCTATGCTACATTACAGTGCTTGTCTTTAATCGATGAGTTGACAGGTCTGTAAAAACGTCGTGGCTTTCAGACACTGACCGAACAGCAACTTAAAATTGCCCAACGTACGCAGCAGGGCTTAGTCCTCGCCTTGGTTGACCTAGATGGACTGAAGAAGATTAACGATACATTCGGACATCAAGAAGGTGACCGGGCCTTGGTCGCAGTGGCGGATGTGTTGCGGACGACCTTTCGGCGCTCGGATATTCTTGGCCGCTTTGGGGGGGACGAATTCATTGCCTTGGTAGTAGCGGCCGCACGAGACAGTGGGCAGATTATTGCCAACCGCTTACAGAGCCAACTTGTCGCCCGCAACGTCAAAGATCCGCGTCCCTACCAGATTTCGGGTAGTCTTGGGGTGGCACTCTTCGACCCCAAGACGCCCATGTCCATTGAGGACCTGATAGGCAAGGCGGATATGGCGCTGTACGTGCGATAACGGTAGTAGCAACGAACCTACCTGGACCGGCGTCTTCTTCCCCATCATTATCAACTACCAACCCCGAGTCAGCGCAGCACTCTAGACCTCAGGCCCCCTCGCGCTGTCCAGGATGAAGCAAATTGGGACGTGGCGGAAGGTTGAGCACTTCCTCGGAAAAAAACTCTGTCAGATACTGAACGATGTGCTTCGCGGACAGCATGCCAACCGGACGGTCCTCATCATTGACGAGGGGGAGATGGCGAAATGCGCCTTCTCCCATAAGATTCAGTGCAAATACGATGGCTGCGTCAATGGGGAGAGTTTCTGGATCCGGTGTCATCACACTGCCCACGGTCGTTTGATCGACGTCCCGCCCCGCCCCAAGAACACGATTCAAGAGGTCGCGTTCCGTAAAGATGCCAAGAATCTGGACTGTGTCTTGGATCAGGACACAGCCGACCCTATTCTCTTGCATGAGATGCGTAGCCATAGTAATCGTCGTGTCTTGTGTGACACAGACGGGCGGCACATACGACAGAATGCTAATCGGTTGATGCAAGAGGTTGGCGTCCAGGCTTTTTCGAGGTGGGGCGATAAGCTCCTCCATCGTCTGTTCTTCCTCTAAGAATCCATCACCAGGATAGGCGGCGGAGTGAACTTCTCTTGCCGGTACCATACGATTTTCCTCCTCAGACGTAAAGTTGCTGTAGGGAGCCTCAAATCCTATTTGATAAACCCGCCCTTGCGCTTGTGTCAAGCATAAAGTGGACTTTTAGTGCTGGCCCCCGTCTGGCGTAGCTTCCTGCTTCAAGACAAGACGCAAAAGAGGCCGGTGGTGTGAGAGGTGCTTAGTGCCCGACTGTTTCGTCGCGTTCTCGCAGCCAGGACACCACCTGTGGCCAGAGCTTTTTCTGTGCGCTGGAGCTGACGGCTGCCCCGATGTGGCCGGTCGGGAACATAATGGTATGCGCATCAGTGCTCCCGATTAGGTCCGTGAGGGGCAGGCTGGATTTGGGATGGACAACGTCATCGTGCTCGCCGATGACGTTGAGCACGGGACAGGTGACGTTTTTGAGATTGACCGTACGCTGGCCGATCTGCATCTTATTTTTCATAATCAGGTTCCGGCGCGAAACATCACCGGTCAGTTCTTTAAAAATCTGACCGGCCATAGGCACATCACTGTTCATCCGGCGCTCAAATAGCTCGAACATCTGGGTGTAGCCTTTTTTATCTTTAGTGCGATACAAACCGACATATTTATCGAGCGCGTGATGCACGGGGGCCATCGCCTCAAAATTGGCTTTCATAAACCAGGCCGGCAATTTCCATAGACGGTCGTCATCAGCTCGATGGTCTTGGCTGGGATCTTACTCATTGATTCTTGGGTAGGGTGTTCACGAACACTCATGTCCAGCGGCAGCGTGAGGTTCACCAGGTTTTTGATATGGCTCGGGTAGAGTGCTGCATACAGGGTGGTGAGGAGACCGCCAAAACAATAACCCAAAAGCGTGACCTGAGTGACTGCCTCCCGCTCCTGAATGGTCCGGTAGGCATTGGCCAAGTCGCCGTTCACATACGCGTCAAAGCCTCGCCAGCTATCGCTGCGTGTAGGCGGAATCCAGTCAATGAAATAGACTTCGACCCCTTACTTGGTGAGAGTTTCCACGACGCTTCGGCCAGGCAGCAGATCCAGGATAAACGGTCGCTTGATGAGTGAATACGTGAGGAGTAAGGGCGTGTGCAGACGTTGGCCTTGCGTAGGGTAATGCCGCAGGCGAATCATGCCGCCTTCGTATACGACATTATAAGGCGTTGTCGGCGTGGGGTCTTCCTCCACAGGATATGTATCCATTAATCCACGCCGCCAGCCTTCGAGCGACCGGACCGTACCTTCCATCCAATATTTTGTAACGTCGCTGAGTAGCGACATGTCTTCACCTTCCTTGGGTTAATAAGATTATGACTGCAGTGTGATGATCTTAGACTAAGATAAACCGCTCGATCTGCACTGCAAAGAAAAACGGTGTCACCTATGTGACTGAAGAGTACGTTTCTTCTTCTCTATATGTGTTTTGTGTCACCTGGGTAACAATTTTGTGAATTGTTCGTGAATTGTTTGTGTTGTGTGTATTGATTCAGCAGTCCGGCATTGGTCCTCTCGCACGAGCGGCCTGAGGGACGCGTGCCTAGTTTCGGCTCAGATTTAGCCTGGAACCGGCACTCTGAGGGTGAAGCCCCGGACTTGCCTACTGACATGACACTGCCTCAGTTCATTTCACTGCTGAGAATGGGGCCAGGAGAGAAGGCAACCTCTCGTCTGGAGCAGTGCTGGACAAGCGGGGATTATGGAGCGAATCTATAGGACTCAAGCGGGGAGTAATCCATGCCGAGCACGAGCCATTTGCCGGCAACCTTGACGTAGGTAAAGAGATACCGACCGTGGGCATAGGTCAGTCTGCCGCCTTGCGGTGTGGCCGCGAGATGATAATGGCCCCAGGCTAGGCCTGTGGTGCCGACAATGCGGAACTGGGGTGTGACCGGAGACAGCTCCGCCGCTTCATATTGTCCAAAATACGGCTGGACTGCTTTTTTGAAGTCGGCTTTCCCATTCACAGGGAAAGGACAGAAAATGCCGTATAGAACGATCTCAGCATGAGCAGAGACCACGGATGCTTCAAGTTCCCGGTTGTTGAGCGCTTCGATTTGCGCATTGAATTCAGCTTTGAGCGCGTCCATATCTTCCTTGGCATCTTCATTGGCGAAAGCTCCCGAAGAATAGAGAAGAAAACTCAAGGTGAAGGAAATGAGCCTGAGTCGCGCGCAAAAATTTAGCATCAGAGGTAGACCTCGGGAACATCAGGATAAAGCAGCAATATCACTTTGTATGTTGACAGAGAAGACCGATGGTTAGTACTTAGCCTTGCGGGAAGAGAGCGGCGATAGGTTGAGGGGGGACCTTCAAGGTGACGGTTGTTCTCAGATACAATCGTCCCAACGACTGGGGTAGCATCTTACCGGTGTGCATGGTTTGAGGACAAGCAGAGCTGGGATGCGGATGCTGCTGGACGTGAAGAATTTTAGCGCTGAGCAGCGACTGGGGCGAGGGAATCAGATCCCTAAGGAGCTTTAAGAGGAAAGCCCGCAGTCGCCTAAGCAGCAACCCGCGGCAGAGTCGCGGGTTCGTTTGCTTGTGTTAGTTGGAAGGGCATACTACTGCGCGAAGTTTAGAGAGGCAACAAAAAGTTCGTCACATAGGTGACGAAAAGCGGAGTTTGTATTGAGTATTGTGTTGATTGTGTCGCCTGGGTGACACAAATGAATGCCTACCACAGGCTAAGGGGGCAGGAGGCAACTCTCTATGCGGCGTGGCGGAGCGGAAGTTTTAGTGTTGTGCTTCGCTGGCGGACAACGGCTGATGTGGACAGCCCCCACGAACGCAGCTCGCTCGGATCCTGATCTGGAGAACAGGAGGGCCGGAGAACAACGGGCATGTTTTGAACGTGCTTGGCTGTAGCCCATTCCGGACTAGCTGTATGCACAGCGTATGCATAGTGGATGGACACAGATTCTATATTTTCAGCGTAGTCTTAGAAATCTTTTACCAGAAAATGCCAGGCTATAGGCTCGTCTCCTGATTCATTCTCCATTTTTATCCTCCCCATAGCCTCATACTACTACCGAATCGAGGGGAAAGGCCTTGCCCTTACTATACCAGATCTAGAGCCTTTAAATAAAATAGTTTTAGAAAACATGTTTTATTCATGGCCGATATTAGCTACTGAAAGTCCAGTTAGGATTATTCTCTAATTCGGTTGATGACCTCCCTTCTTTAAGAGGGTTGAAATCCTATCGTCCAAACAGCGAGTCGAGCCCCTTCTGTATAAGCTGTTCTTGGAGGCTCGGTTTTCTCTTTTGAGACGTTCCTTTCGTCTGCCCGGCACCTGAGGCTTTTTGCTGCGGAGAGTCTTCTCTTGTCGTGGGTAGGAATTTATCGAGCAGCCTTTCCTGCAGCGCGTTGGTTGCGGCTCGTTGGAGCAGAGTGCCGAGGTAGGCAGCGTCAGGGGTCGGTGTGACACCCGGCATTATGCCGCGCAGGGCAAAGGGGAGTTCCAAGCGATCCTCTTCATTGGCTATATATTTTATCTCCTTGGTACCCTTGATGATGTCAGCAGAAAGGGTTTTGGAGAGTGCGAGTGTCGCCCTTAGGTCGACGTGCTGATCAAAATCCAGCCAGCCCGCCCCCTGCATCATGAAATCACGCGCAGCAATGCGTAGACTGTCAAGATTGATTTTACTATCGCTGAGGGAGAAGCGGCTCTTGAGTTCATCAAACTCGGTATGGGCAGAGGTGAAAATCGCCGGATATTTATCACGGACCGTCGGAGAAATTGCGAACGACAGCCCGGAAATGCCCGTTAAGCCGGACAGCACGCCTTCAGCAATATTGAGATCTAACACCGCGCCGTCCACAATTTCGGCCTTTCCCCGGCCTTGTACTGTGGGTTTGATGTCGTCCCAGGTCTGGCCACGCCCTGATAGGCTGACGTCGAGGGAAGCGATGCCTTGGACCATTTGATCGCTGAGGGGCAGGGCTGCACGAAAGAGTTGTGTGAGATTGAGAGCTGTCACCTGGGAGGTCACGGAAAACTGGGGCTGATCCGTTCCAAAGGCATATTGCCCAGTGCCTTGAATCGTCCCCTGAAAAGCTTGGACCTTGAAGCTGTCGATCTTGGCTATCTGGTTGGCCAACGAGGTAACCAGCTGGAAGTCAGTATAGGCAATCTGTGCTACGCTGCCTTGTTTAGACGTCAGTTTCCCTTCGTGCCGTAGCTCGTCTCCCTGCATCCAGGCACGTCCCGTTGCCTGGATACCCTGGAGCGCATCTTCTGGGTCCCCAGGCGAGTCCGCGGATTGTAGATCCGCCATTCTGAGCAGTGGTGCATTTAATTCATACTGCAGTTTGAGTGGCTTGAATTGTTCAAGATGTGCGTCGAGTTGGACTTGGGATTGTCCGATACGCGCAGAGGTGTTCGTGAGCTGAGCGCCCTGTCCGGTGAAGGTGATGGACGTCTGCATGTCGGTTACAGGCTGTGCGAGTTGGGCAATCGTTGCGCCGCCGTTTCGGAGACTGATCGTGCCGTTAATCTGAGGGACCGTGTCAGCGTCCAGCTGCCCCGCAATCTTCATATGGGTTTCGAAGTTCCCGCTGAGCCCATATGCATGGAGGAGCGGCAGGAGAGGCTGGAGGTCCCCGAGTTCGACTTGATTCGAGTCGAGAGTGATATCAAGCGTCGGAGGATTGCCCGGTCCGATAGTACCCCTCGCCGTCAGCTCAAGCGTGTGGAAGTTCAGTTTGACCTCCTGGAAGCTCACTGCCTCTGGAGTCACACGGGCTTGGGTGGTGAGTGCGAAGCTGGTGCCGCTCGGCTTGGTCAATAGCTCACCAAAGCGAATGGCACTACTGCTGGCTTCGATCAGACTGGTCAGGGCGAAATTCTTGGGCGTGCCGCTTGCATGGGCAGTGACTGATATAGGTCCCCCGAGGCTGAGATCCGGCGGAAGTTTGCCGGCGAGCGGCCCGAACTTTTGGAGACGCTCAAGTGCAACCGGCCCGAAGGAGACGTCTACATCCAGGTTACTCTCTTCGACTGGGTTTGCCACTTCCGCACCGACCGGTCCAAAGCTGCCGGTAACCTGGATATTCGGCTCGTTTGCATCAAAGACCGTTGCCTGCAGATCTATATTCGAAAGATCGACCGCTCCAACTCGACCGGCAAAGTCTGCCTTGAGATTGATCGGACCTGAGGTGCCTAGCCCGGGTGGTATTTGCTGCGCGATTTGGGGCAGAGCTTTTCGCAGCGTCTCAAGGTCAAGCTGGTTGAGCGCCGCCGTTCCCTTAAGTGGGATCTGATCGGCATTCTCAAGCGCGGGACCGACTGGCCCGACTTGGATCTCAATAGCAACGTTTTGTTGTTCAGCCAGAACGGCGGCGGCGAGTTTGATAAAAACGGGTTGATCCAGACTCAAATCATTTGCTCGAAGGTCAAGCTGCGTGACGCTAAAATCAGATCCGTCCTGTTTGTCGATATAGCGCACGGCGCCACCTTCGATATCAACTAATGCGATGAGCAGGGGAATGGCAGCGGAGGCCGATGCCGAGGACGATTCGGAGGATGATTCTGCGCTGTCAGCCGGAGCAGCCTCCTGGGCGGCTTGACCTCCCTGGGCGAGGCTAGCGAAGTTGAACTGGCCCTGTTCGTTCCGAATAATCTGAATGCGCGGCTGGTGGAGGATGATGCGCGTGACCTGAATTTCTTGTGAGAGCAGCGGCAAGAGGGCAACATTGACCTGGAGATCGTTGGCACTGATAAAGTCGTCGGGAGAAAATGCTGGATCCTCTGCGATACGGAACTGAGTCAGGCGTGCTCCAATCCCGCCCCACACGGTAACTCCAATTTCTTGAATCTCGACCTCGCGGCCTAATATGTGTTCGACTTGCTGCAGAATTCGGTCTTTATTGCCGGCGATCAGGCTGTTGAGGTTGGTGAGAGCAAAGACCACCAATCCCGTTATAACCAGAAGAACCGCGCTAATAATCAGCAGCTTCCGCATCACAATGCCTCCTCTTCTTCTAGGCCACTATATCCAAGAGCTCTGGAATCTGTCGAATGACATGCTGTGGTTTTGCGTGAGTACGGGGCGGGTCTCTATCCGACTGCGACCAAATCAGTACCGAATGCATACCCGCGCGATTGGCTCCAGCGATATCTTGTTGCAAAGAATCCCCGACAAAAATGGCTTCTTGGGGCAAACATCCTGCACGTCTCAAGGCCTCAGCAAAAATAGCTTGATCCGGCTTGCATGATTGCACGTCTTCACTGGTCAGTAGCGAGTCAAAATACGGCTCAAGCGCGGACAGCTGCATCATGTGCGAAAACTGCTCGTTATCAACATTACTGACGATCCCCAGATGTAGCCCACGCCGGCGTAAGGCCGATAAGGTTTCCGTCACGCCGTCCCGCAACCGAAAATCGTGCTTCCGTTGCCGGCGTTGATTTGCTCGATAGCACGCAAGCTGCTCTGCGGTGAATGTGACGCCGAAATGCGTTGCTGTCCCCAGTAATGCATCCCGAAACATATCCCGATGGAGATAATACGGTTGGGGCAGATATGCATAGAAGACGCGTTTGAGCGATGCCCGGTATGCCCGACGCACATCCTTTGCCTCAGCGGTTATTCCGGCCTCATATGCCAGCTCAATTAAACATGCCCGCTCGCCTGGAGCGGTCGTCTCATAGTCAAAAAGGGTTCCGCCGAAATCAAACAGGACAGCCCTGGTTTGTGACATATTCTTTCCTTATTCCGGAGTAACCGTGCCTGGCGGCCTGTTGGCCGCCGGTGTGTTTGCTCTGGATACCGTTGTTGGCCCGGTCTGTGTTCGTGCTCTGTGGGGTTTTCGGTGCTTGTGTCCGAAATCGCGGTAAACCCGGCGCCTACTGTCTGCTGCCTACTGCTCGTCTTCAAGCGCGTCGTTGGCGAGTGCACGAATCTCCGGGTCATCATGGGCTTGGGCTACGTCGCGCAGAGTGTCCCAGTCTTCGATGTGGGTCAAGATTTCCACGGCTCGCATACGGATGTCTTGTTCCGAGTCATTAATGGAGAGACTTGCCGCGCGGCGTTGAAGGTCCTGATCTTCAAAGTCGGCAATAGACTCCAGCGCGGCTTCACGCACGTCGGAGTTCTCGTCTTTCTGGAGTACTTCAGTCAGGACGTGTGCCGTTTCTGCCTGATTATCCAGATCGGCCAGCTCCTCGACCGCCTCTAGGCGTACGTCTTCATAAGGGCTCCCGAGCGCTTGAGCGGCAAGTAGGGCAACGTCCGGCTCATCTGGATCAATACCCTGTGGCTCAATAGCCTGTGTGTGCTGAGCGGGTTGACGCTGGAGCGATTGTGTTGGCGTTGTCCTCGTCTTTCTGGCATACACAGCGACCATACTGAGACTGCCGTTTTTCCCGCTGTAACGGAATATGTGATCGTAGCCTTTGAGCAACTCTTCAAGGCCCTTTTTGAGGGGGAGGTCTGCGAACGCGAGACTAATCCGGTTTTGGGCCGGATCGACAAAAAGCACTCGAAATTTCCCCTGCTCGGCGACGGTGGTGAGGACTTGGTTGAGCGGAGTGTCTTGGACGTCGACGGTCAATAAGCCTTCTTTGAGTTCAATAAGAACATCCAGGACATCGTTTTCGACATCCTCTTCGACATCGTCTTCATAGTCGTCTGTAAACAGATCTGCCGGTTCAGCGGCCTGCTCGGTCTCCGCTGGGTTTGGGGACGGAGTGGACTGCTCGGGTGGTAGGACGGGTAGGGTTTGTTCAATATCTGCCTCAGCGGTGTGGTCGATCGTGATTGCCTGTGCTTGCGTTTCAAAGCGTATTTTTTCTGAGACTTCAGCATCTGCCCATGTCTGGAGTGGCAACCCCATGCACGTCGCTACCAATAGGGCCGCCCACCGGTAGCGCCTTTCGCCTGTGTTCATGCCCGCAAGCATACCATGTCCTTTGTATTGTGGAGAAGAGCTCAGAGCGTGTCTAAAAAGTCCATTCTGGGCGTTGCCCTGCATCGCCATATCACAGCGGATATGGCTGCTTCGGGCGCCTTGGTCACGCCGCTTTCGCTCTGGCTTGGGCCACAGAGACACCTATTAGACACGCTCTCTGGTTGAAGCTTCTTTAGCACTACGCTCACGCTTTTGGGCTAGAGGATGTCTGTTGTTAATACGTTGTGGTCAGCTGAAATACTTGCAGCAATAATCACACGTTTTCCCTGCCATCCATGTTGACGCAAAAAGCGCCGGGTCAGTTCGATCATCTCGCCTCGGTTTGTGGCTGTGTCTGGAAGCAGCAGAGGCGAGACTCCTCTGACTAAGGCGAGTTGTCGGTAGGTTTCCGGTTTGGGAGTTGCTGCAATGATGGGCTGGAGTGGGCGGAATTTGGCTACAAAGCGCGCAGTAAAACCAGAAAGTGTCACGGCCACTAGCGCTTCGACGCTCAGGTGGGTAGCCATGTGGCAGGCGGCTTGGGCGATGGCTTCTACTCCGGTCGGGCCCGCGGTATCGTCCGACTCCTGTATATCAGGGGAGAACAATCGTAGCCAGGCGCGTTCCGTATCGGTCGCAATGGCTGCCATCGTCTGCACCGCGCGAATAGGGTTGTGTCCAATAGCGGTTTCTTCGGACAGCATCACGGCATCACTGCCATCGATAATGGCATTGGCTACATCCGCGACTTCGGCTCTGGTCGGACGCGGAGCATCCACCATGGACCACAGCATCTGGGTGGCGGTAATCACCGGCTTGGCTTGTTGGTTGGCGCGATAAATCAGTTGTTTTTGGATCATCGGAACGCGGGAGAACGGGGTTTCGATGGCGAGGTCGCCACGGGCTACCATGATCCCGTCCGCCTCGGCCAATATGTCGTCAAAAGCGGCGAGGGCAGCCTGTGTCTCGATTTTCGCAATAATCGGAGTAGATCCTCCGCGTTGGGCAATTTCCTGCTTGGCGGTCCGTACGTCGTCAGCCGTGCGGACAAACGACAGGCCAATATAATCGACACCCTGGTCCAGCCCAAACTGGAGGTCGCGGATGTCTTTCTCGCCCAGAATAGGCAGCCCAAGCAGTCCGGACGGGCAGTTGACGCCCTTGTGGGCACTGAGTGTTCCGCCGACAACAACCTGACAGTGGATCTCTTCCTGTGTCACCTGTCGAACGACCAATTCCAACGCACCGTCCGACAGGAGGAGGACATCGCCGACTTTTACCTCAGCGGGCAGGTCAGGATATGAGACCGATACCCGATGGGATGTGCCTTCGACGGTACGAGTGGTCAGGGTAAACGGATCACCCTCACGGAGCTCGACCGGTCCGGCCTGAAACGATCCCACGCGGACTTTCGGTCCGGCAAGATCCAGGAGAATGGCAACTGGTGTATGTGCTTCAGCGGCCAGTTTTCGAATGCAAGCGATGCGTTCGCCGTGCTCGGCCTGGGTACCATGCGAGCAGTTCAAACGAGCGACATTCATCCCGGCTTGGAGCAGACCCCGCAGTGTGGCTTCTGAGAGTGTCGCCGGACCCAGGGTGCACACAATTCTTGTTTTGCGCGGAAGGGCTGAAAATACGTTACTCATAGGTATACGTTCCGCTTTATTCGGTCGCATGGATCTGATTCCTGGATCTGCTCTTGGACCTGAAGGACTGCTGCCCCGTTGAGCAGGCCGTCTTTCAGCCGTGTGAGAGCGATGTTTGCTTGGTCTAGGGGAAATACTTCTGTGTGGGTATGGAGTGGGATGTCTTGGGCCAGACTGAACAATTCGCGCCCATCCTGACGGGTATTGGCGGTCACACTACACAGCGTTCGCTCATAGAACAGGGTCTCTTCATAGTCGAGGGCTGGAATCTGAGTCATATATACGCCGGCCAACGCCAAGCGACCTCCCCGATCAAGCGCTGCGAGAGCGAGCGGAACAAGTGTGCCCGCCGGGGCAAAGATAATGGCTGCATGCAGCTTTTCCGGCATTGGGTCGTGTGCCACGCCCACCCAAGTTGCCCCCAACTGCAGGGCAAGCGCGCGGTGTTGCTCTCCGCGCGTGACAACGTAGACCTCGCAGTCCCAATAGCGAGCAATTTGGATCACGATATGCGCAGAGCCACCAAAGCCGTATAAACCCAGGCGCTGCTTTGGTTGTATGCCACAGCGTCGCAGCGCCCGGTAGCCTATAATGCCCGCACACAGAAAAGGGGCAGCCTCAACTGATGAGAGACCCGACGGGAGCGGATACACAAATGCTTCCGGGGCGACCATATACTCAGCATAGCCGCCATGCTCATCGTAGCCGGTGAACCGCGGCATCGCGCACAAGTTCTCTTCTCCCCGCCGGCAATACGGGCAGTGCATGCAGGCGGTATACAGCCAGGCCACTCCGACCCGGTCACCTTCTTTGAGTTGCCGGACTCCAGGCCCACATCGTACCACAGTCCCCACCGCCTCATGACCAGGAACAATAGGGCTGCGGTGTGGCGGTAGCTCACCCTCGGCTATGTGTAGATCGGTTCGACATACCCCACACACGTCAACGCAAATGCGCACTTGACCTTGTGCTGGTTGAGGAGTCGGCAAATCCCATGGCTGTAGAGGGTGGCTTTCGATCGGACCGGGAGTGACGACCGCCATGGTGTTCATACGCGTTTTCTTAGCACGTTCCCGTACGCATTTCCTGGCACATTTTCATACACGTTCGGTACGTTGTCGTGCACGCTTTCATGAGCCGACGTAACGTTCTGGAAGTCTTACTCGGACATGTCGACCTGTTGGCCGACGGTATCGGAAAAGGGGAGGCACAAGAAGAGCAGCGTCTACTGTCTCAGCTCAGAGGAAGTGAAGTGGCAATACGAACATTGGGTCGTATTGGCCAGCTGTTCCGAAGCGGCGAGGCGTCTCAGAGAAATATGGCCTTTAGGGATGCGAGCCGGGTGAGGAGATCGTAACGGCAGCCTCTGTCTGCTGCCACCCCTGTGGGACAGACAGCCGATCGCGGGTGAAGATATCGCCCAGCGTGAAACTGATCAGAATCACGAGCCAGAAAAAGCCGACTCCGACAAAGAGCTTAGTGAGTTGGCTATTCTGACGCACATGCATGAAGAACAGGATGACGAGCACGGCCTTGGCCACTGCGATGCTGAGCGCAATCACATTATTGAGTGCGCCAAGATCCATAAACGCGACCCAGACGGTGACACCGGTCAGGACAAGAAGAGAAGCAAAGACGGTGTAATACGACTTCAGTGTAGCAATATGCTGTGCCATTAGTGTCGTCCAATCAAATACAGCAGCGGGAATAAAAAGATCCACGCGATATCAACAAAATGCCAGTACAATCCAGTCACCTCGACCGGTGCGTAATAGTTCGATGAAAAGCGGTTGCGCCACTACATGACCGCCAAGACGGTGAGAATGCCTATACCGATAATCATGTGAAACGCGTGCTCTTCTACTCTTATGTGTGCTGCGGCTTGTCGTGCCGGCCACCTTGGGTCTGCGGGGCAAGCTCGGGATTGGGGTTGCGCAGCTTGGACAGATAGGTCGTACGTGGTCGGGTGTTGAGTTCGGTCAACAGACCGTACTGGCGTGGTTCAGCTCGGCGTTGCGAGACGCGACTCTGTGCGTCATTGATATCGCCGAACGTAATGGCTTGCGCCGGGCACAATTGGACACAAGCGGGAACGATTTCGCCGTCGCGGATAGAGCGGTCTTCTTTTTTGGCGTCTATGCGAACAGTGTTGATGCGCTGAACGCAGTAGGTGCATTTTTCCATGACGCCGCGATTGCGAACCGTGACGTCAGGGTTATTGAGCAGTTTGAGGCTGGGTGTGTCGTAATCGGCGTACTGGAAGAAGTTAAAGCGCCGCACTTTATACGGACAGTTATTCGAACAGTATCTCGTGCCCACACAGCGGTTGTAGACCATGTCATTCAGGCCCTCATCACTGTGGGCGGTTGCCCCGACCGGACAGACGACTTCACACGGCGCATTTTCGCACTGCATGCAGGGTATGGGCTGATGGTCGGTCTCAGGGTTATCCAGGTCGCCGGAATAATACCGGTCTATGCGTATCCAGTGCATCTCGCGGCCGGCGGCAACCTGCTCTTTGCCGACTACGGGAATATTATTTTCCGCCTGGCAGGCGATAGTGCAGGCGTTACAACCAATGCACGAGTTCAGGTCTATGGTCATGCCCCAGGCATAGCCATCATAGCTATAGGCCGGATGCATGCTCAGCTCGGGCGGCGGATCATGGGCCATCTCCTGCGCGAAGTGGGGATGTTGCCGGTATTCGGTCAGGGTGCCCGTCCGGATGAGCGGCCGGCCCTCCATATTGGAATGATCTTGAGTACAGGCCAGGGCGTGTGTTTTGCCCGTCTTGCGGATTTCAAGACCGCTGGCGGACCACAATGCCCGTGTTGTCCGCAACGCGTAGGCGTTGAAGCCGACGCCTGTCCCCACGCGGCCTGCTCTGGTGCGTCCGTAACCCAGATGAATAGTGACCGCCTTGTCCACGTGGCCGGGCGTAATCCAGATCGGTGCCTCGACGCTGTGGCCGTCGAAACGCAGCTCGACCACATCTTCATTCGTGATACCGAGCTGCTCAGCCATATGCAAGCTCACAAGAGCGGCGTTATCCTATGTCAGCTTGGTGAGTGGTTTGGGCAGTTCTTGCAGCCAGCCATTATTGGCAAATCGGCCGTCCCAGATGGTCGGATCGGGCTGAAAGATGAGATCGAATGTCGGCTGGTCCGCATCTCCGGATTCTCCGACCGTAGAGCGTTCGGTCCAGTCCGCCAGGTCGGTTCGGGGTGTGATCGACTTGGTTGGAAATGCGCTCCCGACAACAATGCCGTCGTGCAGCGCCGTTTGCCGAAACGTGTTGAAATCGGCTGGGTGGGAGGCTTGGTGGTGCTGAACCCAGTCGTTACGCCAGTAATCCTGAACAATATCGTGGCCGGAACGGCCGGACTGATCAAAGAGCGCAACCAGCAGTTCATGGGCTGACTTGCCGTCGTACAGCGGGGCAATCAGGGGCTGCAGAATGGTTGCCGTTCCATCGGCCGCGCGTGCATCGCTCCAGGTTTCGAGCGGATGTGCCTCAGGGATATGCCACTGGCATAAGGCCGCGGTCTCATCTTCATATATGCCGAGATGCATGCGCACCTTGACCGGAGCCAGATGCGCGGCGAAATCGAGATCGGCCGGCGCGGTGTAGACTGGATTGTCCCCGAGGATGAGCAGCGTATCTGCCTGGCCGGCTTGCATGTCGCGGACCAAAGCACGTAGCGAGTCAATATGATCGGTGGGGTGGGCTTCGGCTGATTCGGTATAGCTGACCGTGGTGCCAATATTGCCTAGAGCGTGATTGAGGACGTGACCCAGGGCGTGTAGCAGCGGCGGTTGGCCTTCGCCGACAATGATCAGACTTGCACCCTGATGTTGTTTGAGTTCATGCAGCAGAGGGTGTATCCACCGCTGCGCTTCTTGTGGTAAAGCTACCGAGGACTCCACAATCCCCGAGACGCCGAGCTGCTGGGCTAATATTCGTGCGAACTGTCCAATTTCACGCGGACGGAGAGGCAGGTGATGATGCGCAATCGCGCCCGTAATCGATGGAGTGCTCTCCAGCACGTACAGGCGATTCATGTTCGCCTGCGGGTCGTCAACACGCCGTCGCGCCGAAAAATCTCGAGTCGTGCGAACGCTGTCTGAGAACGTTCCTAGAAAATCTGCACCAGGCTGACTACGACGTCTGCCTGGTCGAGGTGATAGTGCGTTTCGACTGCTGCGCCAAAAGCAAGCCGAGCGCCGGCATGAGCATGATGGCGTCCGGCGGGCTCGTATTGATGCCACTCGGCCTGCGGGAAATCGCTCAGCAGCGTCTACAGTTGCCGCGCGAGGGTGGGCGAGATGACTGTCTCGGTCAGAATACGGAGTCCGGTACCTTGGTTGGCCTTGTGGATGCCAAGCTGGGCGCGAACGTCGGTGAGGAAAGTCTCCCAGGTGCTGATACGTCCGGCGTGGGAGACGACTTGGGCGCGATCCGGGTCATACAGGGTGAGGATCTCAGCTTGGGCAAAGGCGTCGGTTGCACCCAGGATGGCCGGATGCTGCCCACCGCCTGAAGTTGATACGACCGATAGACCTGTGTTTCTCTCGCTCCGGAGAACGTGCAGATCATGAGCAGATCATGAAAAGGAGGACAGTATGGAATATGAAACTTTTCGTGTGGACCGATCGGGTCAGATCGCGACGGTGTTGTTTAATCGTCCAGATAAACTCAACCCGATCAACGAACAAGTGATGCACGAGTTTCTGGATATCGCTCGGACCTTTCAAGCCGACGAAGAAACCCGCGTGGTGGTGCTCACCGGGCAGGGCAAATCGTTCTGTGTTGGGGCTGACATGAAAATGCTGTCTGCAGGGAGTGAGCCTGGTGCACAGGCGCAGATGAGCGACGCCGCCCGCCTACGCCTGTCCAAAACCGGCTGGCGTATTATGGACGAATGGGAGCGTTTAGATCAGATCACGATAGCGGCCGTCAACGGCTTTGCTGTCGGCGGGGGGGTGTCGTTAGCCATGGCTTGCGATTTTCGGATTGTGGCGTCCGAGGCCCGCATGTGGATCCCGGAGGTGCGCCTTGGGGTGCCGTATATGTGGGGCTCCATTACCCGTCTGATTAACCTAGTCGGCATGGCCAAAGCCAAAGAACTCGTCATGACGTGTGATGAACTCAGTGCCGCAGAGGCCCTCGACGTCGGACTCGTGAACCAAGTAGTGCCGCTCGACCAGCTTGCATCAACCGCACGGGCATGGGCCCACAAACTCATTGGTCGGCCACCCATGGCGCTGCGACGAACCAAAGATTTTTTCCGTGCGCTCCAGACGAATCGGTCCGGTGATATTACCTATGCAGATGCCTATCTTGGCCTGGCCTGCTTCGGCAGCGAAGATATGCGCGAAGCAGTCAAGGCGTTTCGAGAAAAACGAGACGGGGTGTATCAGGACCGCTGAGTGACCGCAGCGAGCTGAAAATACCGAAAGCCTCCGCCGCCTTGCCACTGCAGGCTCTTACTAATGCCGGTCTGATCCGAGCCGTCGATGACGCCTCGAAGACGCGGCAGCAGATGTGTGTGGCAGTGCTTGCCGTGCTCTATCATGATCCAACGCCGGCCCATCTTATGCGCAACCGCTCCTGTTGTTCCAGACCCGGCAAAGGCGTCTAAGACCCAGTCGCCGGGTTGGGTGGCCATCCCAATAATGCGTTTTAAGAGGGCTTCGGGCTTCTTGCCCTTGGTGAAGGTTACCCCTCCTTCGTCACCTAAGCCCGTTGTTTTAATGTCTGCCCAAAAGTCTCCCGGGTGGACGGTGAGGTAGTCAGCGGCAAACAGGATCCGCATACGAGGCTGCGCCCGGTCTGGATTGTAGTGGCGGGTCATGACGTAGAGTTTGCGCCGTGCTGTCTCGATGGTGAATGCGCCCGCGTCTGGATCGAGTGTTGGGCGCTTATGATCCGCGCGCTGCTTTGCCGTGGTACTGGTCGAGCACGTCCGGACTATGCGCCAGGCATTGGCCTGGAGCCATTCCGGGTTGGCGTAGGCGTCGGTTTCTCGTTGGCAGACGGCATCAAGCGGTTCAAGCGAGAAATGATGACAGATGGCGTCCGCCTGGCGCACGTCGTCTGTCGTACGTGCCGAATTCTCAATAATAGCTTTGAGGGTGTGGATCGCTTCGGGACTCGCATGGCTGACGACCCATCGATACTCCGGATCCCAGCTGTCTTTGCCGATCCGTTCCGGATGTAAGCCACGAACGCCCGACTTGCCTGCTAAGATGAGATATTCTTTCAGTTTGGGTATGCTGCCATGTGCCCTGGCGTGTGCCATTTTGACACCGGTTGGCTCCGCCATTTTTACGCATATCGTCTTGAGGTTGTGTTCCCCCCACAGGTCAGCCAGCAAGAGATACAGGCGGGCAAATTCATTGTCATCGATTTGTATGACCAGCAGCCCGTCTTGACGCAGCAAGGACCAGAGTAAGGTGAGTCGAGGTTGCAGGTCGGTAAGCCACTGCTCGTGGGCCCTGCCATCGTCGTAATGGGGAAACGTGTTGCCGGTGTTATACGGCGGATCTAGATAGATAAATTTGATGCTGCTGGTGAATTCCAAGCACAAGGCTTGCAGGACTGGTAAATTGTCTCCATAGATAATGCGGTTCTGCGCGGCAACGACACCTGGCTGCGACCGGGCTAAGGCATGACTATAGTATGGATCTTCAAGGAGGCGGAATGTGGGACCGGCCGCGTGCATGGCTAGAGCTCATGAGTATCGCTGTTGAAGGGCACTGCTCCTCAGTGCGTAGCGTTTTGCCCAGCGAGCGTGCAACGCTGGTCAGGCAGGCACGTGTCGGGGATCGCGCGAAGAGCGCGGGTTACAGCGAAAACTCGCGTCCCTCACCCTGCTGGACTTCGTGGATCCGACCACAGATGCCGATTTTTGCTGTGGGTTGCTGACCGGAATCAAACGTCACCTGGATGGTCTGCCGAGTTGCGCGAATGGAGAACCAGCAACCGCGATACTGAAAGCGGAAAGATACACCCTGCGAGAGCGCTTCGGGCAAACACGGATTAAACCAGACCACCTCATCTCGCATTTCCATACCCATATAGCAGCGCTGGATTAGGTCGAGCGTGCCGGCCATGACTCCGGTGTGGATGCCTTCTTCCGTCGTCCCTGCTTGAATATCACTCACGTCACTTTGTAACGCTTCGACAAAAAGCTGCCAGGAGAGCTGAGGATCAAGCCGTGCCAGTATCCAGGCATGCACCACCCGGCTTAAGGTTGAGCCGTGCGAAGTGCGGCGATAGTAGTAGTCGATGTTTTTCTGGACCGTGTCGTGATTCATGGGGTAGCCGAGCTGCTGGAAGAGCTGCGCAACTTCGTCCACGGGAAGAAGATAGAACAGCATTAAGGTATCAGCCTGTTTAGTGGCCTGGTAGTGATCGACACTATCACCCTCGGCTTCAAGGATACGGTCGAGCCGGTCAATATTCCCGTATTTGTGTTGATACCCGTCCCAATCGAACTCGCGCAGCGTTTCAAAGCCTTCAAACTGACTGATGATGCCGTCAGCCTGGAAAACGACGCGCATCTTACGCGTGATGTCTGTCCAGCGCGCACAGTCATCCTGGCTAATGTCGAGTTGAGCCTGGAGAGCCTCGGCCCTGTTTGGAGATAAAAGATCCAGAACGTCGAGTGCACGCTGGAGAGTCCAGACCGTCATGACATTCGTGTAGGCATTATTATTGAGTCCGGGTTGGTCCGTATCCGGGTATCGTTCATGATATTCGTCCGGGCCCATCACGCCGAGGATTTCGTATCGTTCAAGGTTTTGATTATAGGTTGTGAGACTGGCACAAAAGCGCGCGATATCCAAGAGCATTTCCGCGCCGTAGTGGGTCAAAAACTCTTGGTCAGCGGTGGCTTGGTAGTAGTGCCAGATGTTGTACGCAATGGCGATGCTGATATGTCGCTGCAACGAGCTGTGGTCAGGAATCCAGCGTCCGGAACTCGGGTTCAGATGGACCCGCTGGCTTTCTTCACGCCCATCGCTGCCGCTTTGCCAGGGATACATCGCGCCTTGATACCCCGCCTGGCGGGCGGCCCGTCGAGCTTGCGGCAGGCGTCGGTAGCGGTAAAGCAACAGACTGCGGGTCAATGCCGGCGTACGTGGGGTAAAAAAAGGGAAGATGAACAGTTCATCCCAAAAAATGTGTCCGCGATAGGCCTCGCCGTGGAGGCCGCGGGCGGGAATGCTCACATCCAGACCCAGCGTATGAGTAGAGACCGTTTGGAGCAGGTGGAATGCGTGCAGCCGAAGTAAAAGCTGGATTCTTGGGCTGCCCTCTACAACGATGTCATAGGTCTTCCAGAGTTCCAGCCAGGCTCGGGTGTGCTGATCTAGGAGCGCAGGGAAACGGCTCGCCCGACCGAGAGCGTGTTTGGCTGCAGCGCTGCATTCTGCAATTGCCCGATCCCGTGAGGTATACAGTGTCACGATTTTTTCGATCGTGACTGCTTGCCCGGATTCGACTTCGAACGTAAGCTCTTGGGCGATATAGCCGGGCTTCTCTCGTGTCTGCCGGTCGAGGGCAACTGCTTTGCCGTGTTGAAAGACCTGGGTACGTGCGGCTTGGGCAACACGTAGCTGGGACTGGTTTGTCTTGACGAGAAGTGCGATTCCGTCTTCATCCACAGCCGCAGTTTCCAGCGGTGTAAGGTGCCGGCTGTTCAGTTGTTGGTAGCGTTTGACCCCCGCATTGACGATACGCCCATCCAGGGCCGTACGAATCTGCATCGGTCCAGACCAGTTCTGTGCGGTCAACGTCATTTCGGTACCGGCCAGGTGTGGATCAGCCATGCTGACCAGGCGGCGAGTGCTAATCGTTGTTTCCCGTCCTTGCTGGTCGCGTACGCGAGAAGTACGCGTAAGGACGGCGTACTGGAGGTTAAGGTGACGCTCATGCGTCAGCAGTTCGTAGCTGGCTGGACTGAACCACTCGCCGTCTTGTGGTCGAAAGGAGAGGCACAGCCAGTTGGGCATATTGACGAAGTCTTCGCTTTCAATGCTGCGCCCGGCGATCTCGGTTTTTAGACGATTATAGCCTCCGGCGAGATATGTGCCGGGATAGTGGATTGTCTCCGGCTGTGCCTCTTCTGCCGCCCCACGGGTGGCAAAATACCCATTGCCGAGGGTGGACAGTGTTTCGCGCAGGCGCTCCCGTTCCGGATCGAAGCCGTTAAAATGTACAACCCAATCGGTAGTGCCCGTCATGCTAGTCCTGCTTGTCTAAGCGGAGAGAGCAGTGGCAAGCCCTCGGAGAAAAGTTTGCACTTGAGCGGTATCCTGCATGACATAGCGCGCGGCTGAACATCGGGGAGTCTCAGAAACGACAATCGTGATGCCGCGTTCAGCCAGCGCACGAAAGGCATCTTCATCGGTTACATCATCCCCAATATAGAGAGGCAGGACATCCGGTCTGTTGCGCCCGAGCGCGTCAAGCAGCCAGCGTACGGCTTTGCCTTTATGCCAGTCGATCCGGGGTTGTAACTCGAATACCTTTTTCCCCCAGCCTTTGCGGAGTTGAGGCTGGGATGCAAGGACCGCCTCCACAACAGATTCAATCTGTTCTACATGCTGAGGTCCAACATCCCGAAAATGCACGGCAATCGAGAATTTTTTACGTTCAATAAAAGCAGCCGGAATTGTGCTGAGTTTTTTGCTGGAGCAAGGCTTCCGCCTGATCGAGTACAGGCAGAAAGTCTTCTCCCTGCTGGTGCTGCATCTGGAGCCCGTCGGGACCTGAGATGTCAAACCCATGACTCCCGGCATAAAATACCGTGTCAAGCTGAACGAGGTTACGGACATCAGCGAGATCCCGACCGCTGACGATGGCGACCGGGCAGCGTACTGCCAGCGCCGCGAGTGTCTCCTGCATCCCTTCAGACAGCGTCGCCAGATCTGGCCGACTCACTATTGGCGTGAGGGTGCCGTCGTAGTCCAAAAAGACGACGGGCCGTTGCGCCTTGAGCTGCTGGATAATCGCGGTGTCGTGGTCGAGTGCTGAGGGCAGGTTCAGCACATTCCGGATGCGCGGGATCTCGGGGCGAGTACCAACGCCGATCTCTTCAAGGTCGGTCACGACGACGTCTGCGCCATGCTGTTCGAGGGCGGCATGATTGCCCTGTCGGGCGACGCCGAGCACGAGGCTAAAGCCTCCTCTCTGGCCGGCCTCGACTCCGGAATTTGCATCCTCGACAATGGCGGTGCGCTCCGGTTTGACGCCGAGCCGTCTGGCGGCTTCGAGATAGGTGTCTGGAGCGGGCTTGCCCGGCAGCTTGAGCCTGGCACTCTCTACACCGTCAACACGGGTATCAAACAGGGGCGTAAGCTCAGCCTGCTTTAAGACGATGTGACAATTTTTACTCGACGAGACAATGGCGATTTTGATACCGTGTTGACGCAGGACTTTGATCAGCACGATAGTTGAGTCAAAGACTTGAATGCCGGTATCCGCCAGGCATGCAAGAAAGGCGGCATTTTTTTTATTCCCCAGCCCGCAAATCGTCTCTTCCTCAACGCTATTCTGTGGATCACCGTAGGGAAGAGTAATGCCGCGTGCAGCCAGAAAACTGGCCACTCCGTCGTAGCGCTGCTTACCATCCACATACTGCAGATAGTCTGCCTCAGCATCGAACGGGGGAAAGGGGGTTTTGTGCTGCTGTGTCCGCCGTGCCAGAAAATCGTCAAAGAGTGTTTTCCAGGCAACCGCATGCAATTTCTCTGTCTGCGTCACAACGCCATCGAGATCAAATAGCACGGCATCAAAGTCTAGCGCTGAAAGCGTAAAATGGTACGACATCTGCGACATTTGATAGCAGCGGCTTAGCCGTCACTCTGAGTTATGTGCGTACAGGCAGGAGCGTGCATGAGGTACCGATCAGCAGCGGGATTCTCTCCCTACTGATCACTGATTCTGCTCCACCAGCAAGACACACGCGAACTCGGGCTAGGAAGGGGAGGGCGCTGCCGAGAGCTGCCTCAGTTTCGCCTGTAGCTTCTGAACCAGTTCTTCGTAAGAAGTCTTACCGATAATGCGATAAAACTGCGTCCGAAAGTTGCGAATCAGGCTGACGTTCTCTATGACAACATCATAAATAAGCCAGCGCGCGTCGACTTTGAGAAAGCGATAGTTGATCGAGAAATACTTGTTCAGAACGGGGTTATGAATACGCGTATGCACTTCAGCGAAATTGCCGTCAATCGCCTCTTGATCATAAAAAAACTCGACCTGATCCTGATATTTTCGGTATAATTTGTCAAACGATTCGCCATACGACTTTTCGATCAATGTCGTAAAAAGATAGATGAATTCTTC
Source organism: Binatia bacterium (assembly GCA_963666315.2). GTDB lineage: Bacteria > Desulfobacterota > Binatia > Bin18 > Bin18 > Bin18. Next base: position 155,119 of record CAXXHG010000015.1, on the reverse strand, counting down.
TCGCTGCTCCTCAGTTCGATCCCGCCAATACACCCCCAGAGTGCGCTTCGCGACCTCGCGCCTATCGAACATAGGGCGGACAACTGCGCTCACTTGCTCCAGACGCTGGGCACGCGTGCCCGGGCCCTGGTTCGCTGGATCCTTGAAGACTTGGATCACTTGCTCCACGGTTGAACGGACTATCTCCAGGGGTGAATCAGCCGCCTGGACTGTCCGTGCCAGCACGAACAATACGGTCAAGAAAAACGCGCCCAGCGTGGTCAGTAAGAAAAGAGGCCGCTGCTTCATGAACTGATCCTACTCCTGTCCTATTTCTGTAGTGCTTCTCGAATGACCTGTTCGCGTCTCTGCAGGTAGCCGTCTTGAACCGCACTGTAGAGATCAAGCGAAATCCGATCCACGCTTTCGAACAATTCTAGATTGAGCGACCGGGTATTGATGGTGCTGCCCACGACCCAACCACCCCGCGCGGCAATGAGCTCTGGAAAGGTCGGCAGGAAGTAGTTCATGGGTTGCATAGCGCCATCGGCGCCAAAGCCCACGGCATCGCGGACCGTTGAAGGACCGAAAAAGGGCAGCACGAGGTACGGGCCTGACGACATGCCGTACTGGGCTAAAGTTTGTCCGAAGTCGGCATGACTCGCTTCGAGTCCGAGCCAACTGTCGGCGACATCGAAAAATCCCAGGCCGCCGATCGTCGTATTAATTAAGAAACGACTCAACTCTACCCCCGCGCCAACGAGCTTCATTTGGAGGAGTTTATTGCCGAGGCGTGGGGCAATATTGATATTATGGAAAAAGCGCCCAACCCCCTGGCGCGCGCCATATGGAAGCACGCTGGCATATCCGGTTGCGACCGGACGGAGAATATATTCGTCCAGCTTCAGGTTGAAGCTGAACATAGTCTGATTAAATGGTTTAAATGGATCAGAGATCGGTACTGGAGCCGCGGCGTTCAGCGCGGGATCCCCCATCTGGGCGTCAGCCCCAGCTGGGATGAATCCCAGCTGTAGCGTCGCCCATAGACTCACCGCCAGCACCAGTTTCCCCAGCATATTCCGCCTCCTCAGCGTGAGTGCGACCGCTTCTGTTATGAACCGGTGACTCGTTTCCTCCACGTTGAATATTCGCTCAACATCCGCTGTGCAGACATCTCTCTCTTCAAGATGTTCCCTGTGTCCAGCATATCCCATCTTGGAACATCACATCCATCATATCCTGCCCTGCGCCTCTCTATCGTACGGCTAATCCAGGTCCAGCGTTCAAGGATCGGAAGGATCAGCACTATCCGATAGCGTATTCTCTGATGCGGTTGTAGCTCCAACATCACCGAAGATAAATTCTCCTAGTAACTGCTGAATGTCGACCGACTCTTCGGTCTTGTCAATAGTCCCTCCCGGGGGGAGGATGGTCGAGGAGTGGCCTGGCATAATTGCCACATACCGTTCGCCTATCAATCCCTTCGTCTTGATCGCGGCCTGCGCATCTTCTTGCAGCGGGATATCGCTGCGAATTTTGAGGGTGACGCGCGCTTTATAATCGGCCAGGGTCACGGATTCGACCCGTCCGATCTCCACTCCTGCCAGTTCGATGACTGCCCCGTCTTGCAGGCCGCCGGCGTTTATAAAGTCCGCATACACGGGATAACTTCCCGAGCCGGGTTCGATTTGTCCCAACTGTATAGACATATAGCCGAGACCCGCCACAATCCCAAGCAACAACACTCCGACTACCAGTTCTCCATCAATTTTCATACGCGTCCATATGCGTCTTAGTATACGTCTATTGGGCCTTCGATCTGACCGCTAATGAACTGTTGGACAACCGGATTGTTTGACGCCTGGATGTCAGTTGGTGAGCCGGATTCGATGATGACCCCTTGGTGCAACATAGCGATATGGGTGGCGAGAGAAAAGACCTCTGGGATTTCGTGGCTGACGATGACGGCAGTAAAACGAAGGAGTTTGTGAAGGTCCAGGATAAGCTGATGAATGGCGTTCACCCGGATCGGATCGAGGCCGGTCGTAGGCTCATCAAATAATAAGATTTCCGGATCAGAGATCAATGCGCGCGCTAATGCCGCACGTTTTCGCATTCCGCCCGACAGCTCGGAAGGAAATTTGTTATCGACCCCGGCTAATCCGACCTGGGCGAGCCGCTCATGCACTTTCTCTCGGATTTCGGGTTCATTTTTGCGTGTCTTCTCGCGGAGAGGAAAAGCGACGTTATCATACACAGACATTGAGTCGAACAACGCGCCTCCCTGAAAGAGCATGCCGAATCGGTTCCGGACAGGATTCAGCGCCCGCCGGCGGAGGGCGGTAATCTCTACATCATCCACCCAGACTTGGCCGTTATCCGGACGCATCAAGCCGATCAGATGTTTGAGCAGACAGCTTTTGCCCACTCCGCTCCCGCCAACAATGACGTAGAGCGCCTGATCCGGGATCTCCAAATTGACCCCGGTCAGCACGTGTTGGCTGCCGAAAGACTTCTGGATATTTACAAAGCGTATCATGTCATAGCTATAACAGGAGGACCGAGCCGATGAAGTAATCCCAGACGAGGATTAAGACTGAACACATCACAACAGCTTGCGTTGTGGCTTGGCTGACCCCTTCGGCGCCATGGCCGGCGTAGAATCCCTTAAAACAGCTGACCCAAGCGACAATGGCTCCAAAAGAGAGTGATTTATAGACGCCCATCCAGATATCGTCAGAACCTGCTGCACTGCTCATTTGGGTAAAATAGGCCCCCGAACTCCCGCCGAGCAGTTCTACTCCAACCATATAGCCGCCATAAATGCCGACAGTAACAAAGACGCCGTTTAAGAGGGGAAAAGTGATCAACGAAGCCAGGAAAATCGGGACAACCAGATATTTGATGGGATTGAGGGCCATGACTTCGAGCGCGTCAATCTGCTCGGTAATGCGCATAATGCCCAGTTCAGCCGTCAGCGCTGAGCCTGCGCGGGCGGTAATCATCAAGGCTGACACGACAGGTCCAATCTCGCGTATCAGGCTCAAGCCCACCAGCGGACCCAGCGCTTCCTCTCCTCCAAAACGCCGCAGCGCGACATACCCCTGCAGCGCCACGACCATGCCCATAAAGGCACCGGTGAAGATGATCAAAAGGAGAGAGCGAGTTCCGATGAAAGAAATACGGCGCAGGAGCTGTTTTGCCTGAAGCGGCGGTACGAAGATGTCGAGCAGCACCGTCCCGAGGAAAATCCCCATACGGCCCGTTTCGTGCAGCGAATTCAGTGCGAGGTGTCCGCACCAACGTACAAAGCTGAGCACCGCACTTCCTTCCTTTTTACACTACGCCGGGTGAGAGCATCTGGTGCTCTGGGTAGGGTCTGCTGGGGTTGCGTTTTGATTTAATTCTCTTTAACAGTGGCGAATCACCTACCATAGGCGCTATGCTTACTCAAGAGAGCAGGTGTACTAGGGTGAGGAAAAAGGACCCGGGTTCTGCTTGTTGTCCTCTTTTGAGAGAGGAGTATAACCCTTACATTTTTCAACCTCGTGGAGAAAAACTATGGCAAACACGGCACAATCCGCCGCAGTAGAAGAACCCTCGCTACGGGTTATTGAAACCGAAACCATTCTAGAAAAATGTTCCCCAAAAAAACAATGGAAAAAGCTCCGCGAGGTACTCGCCCGCCATCGAGGCGAGAAGATTCTCCTGGTTCTGGTGGGCTATCCTGACCCGGACAATATTGCTTCCGGTCTCGCCCATCAGTTTTTGGCTAAAGAATTTGAGATTGAAGCCACACTGCTGTGTTTTCACGAGGTTAGCCATCAAGAGAACCGTGCGCTCGTGAAGCGGCTTGAGATCGATCTGCAGCTGTATGACGAGAAATTTGACCTTGAGCCCTACGCCGCCTATGCCCTGGTTGATACCCAAAGCCCGGAAACTCCCATCTCAGATCAGCTTGAAGGTAAAACTCTGCTCTCTTTTGTCGACCATCATCGGCGTCTCGGAGATGTCCCGGCCGAGTTTGTTGATATCCGAGAGGATGCGGCATCCACGTGTGCGATTTACGCCGAATACTTGCGGACCCAATATCCTAACGGCCTCAACCCTGGGGAGAGTGATCAAGTCCGGCTGGCCACGGCCCTGATGCATGGTATTCGTTCTGACACCATGGCCCTGCTTGAGGCGAGTCGATTGGAGTTCGAGGCGGCGGCATATTTGTGGCCGTGTGTGGACCAGGCTCTCCTCAAGGCGATTTCAGCCAAATCCCTGCCGCCTATTGTGATGGACATGATCCAAAAAGCACTGGAGCGCAAGCAGGTTTTTGACTCCTTTGTCTTTACCGACGTCGGCTTTGTGCGCGGCGAACACCGTGATGGAATTCCTCAAGTCGCCGAGTTCCTCCTGCAGCGAGAGGGAACAGACACCGTCCTTGTTTTCGGCATTGTTGACGGCAAAGCGATCGATGGGTCGCTGCGGACGCGGAGCGATACCGTGAATCCGGATGCGTTTTTGAAAAAGCTGTTCGGCTTGGGTGAAGACCGGAAATCTTATTATGGGGGCGGAAATATCAGGGATAAAGGTGGATTCCAGATTCCGCTCGGATTCCTGGCCCAGTCACCTGATCGTGACATGTTGTACCAGATGACGTGTGGTGTCGTGCAGGAACGCTTTCTAAAGACCATCGGCGTCAAGGAATAAGTGCGTTTCTGTAAAATCGGCGGTCAGCCTGCCGCCTGTTCCGGCAGTGCGACATTGTTTGCAGCGGAATCCTGGGACGGGACAGCCGGCCGCCGGGTGAAATCCAGCGTACCGTCTGCAATCGAGCTATAGGCCACGGTCCAGACATCGAGCATATAATTCTGATACGACCTCCAGGGTAGTGTCGGACCCTGCTTGGGAAAGGTGTGGATTGCTCTCTGGATGTAGCCCGAGGTGAAATCGAGTAAAGGCTCACGCTCGATATCCGCGTCGTCCGGGCGTGGGCAGCACTGATCGTAGCTTTTCGCCTGCATGTGGTTGAGCAGGTGACAGACATACTCACAGGTGAGATCGCATTTCAGCGTCCACGACGCGTTCGTGTAACCGATGGCCAGGGCCAGGTTCGGCACGTTGCTGAACATTACGCCCTTATAGGTCAGTGTCTTCGAGAACTCGACTTGCTCACCATCAACCGTCACCTTGAGACCGCCCAGGAGCTGTAGGGTGAGGCCCGTAGCCGTCACCACGAGATCGGCCTCGAGTTCTTTACCCGAACGCAGCCGGATGCCTCGCCGGGTGAAGGTATCGATGTGGTCTGTGACAACCGAAGCCTGGCCGGCCTTGATCGCTGTGAAGAGATCACTGTCCGGCACCAAACACAGGCGCTGCTGCCAGGGGTTATACGTTGGCGTGAAATGCTGATCAACGTCGTAGTCGGGGCCCAGTTCCGCTCGGACGCGGCCTAGGATAAAGACCTTGGCGCGTTCCGGGAAGCGCCGGCAGAACCAGAAGAAGTAGGCCCCGAGAAGCACGTTCTTCCACCGGGTCACGCCGTAAGCGAGCTTGCTGGGGAGAAAACGCCGCAGCCAATTCGCCATACGGTCCTCCGACGGCGCGGATACTATATAGGTGGGCGAACGTTGCAACATGGTGACATGCGCCGCCGTCTTTGCCATTTCGGGCACGAGCGTTACGGCGGTGGCACCGCTCCCGATCACGACAACGCGCTTATCTACGTAATTTATATCATCGGTCCACTGCTGTGGATGGACGATCCGGCCCTGGAATTTCTCGGCTCCGGTAAACTCCGGGGTGTAGCCTTGGTCGTAGTTGTAATAGCCGCTGCACATGAAGAGGAAGTTGCAGGTGAAGCGGCAGGGCAGGGCTGTGTCCATCCGTTTGGTTTCCACGGTCCAGCGTGCATCCGCCGTCGACCATGACGCCTGCTTCACGTGGTGGCCGAAACGGATTTTGTTGTCGATGCCGAATTCTTTGGCCGTCTCGTTCACGTAGCGCAGGATGGACGGTCCGTCGGCGATTGCCTTCGGATCGGTCCAGGGCCGGAACGAGTAGCCCAGCGTATACATGTCCGAATCCGAGCGGATGCCTGGGTAGCGAAAAAAATCCCAGGTGCCTCCGATTGTGTCGCGCCGTTCGAGAATGGCATACGTCCGGTCCGGGCAGTTGGTCTGCAGATGATAGCCTGCGGCAATCCCGGAGATCCCCGCACCGATGACCAAGACATCGAAATGTTCCGTGTTCATAGCTCCAGCACCTCAATCCTCATATTAGTAAGATGTCAACACTATAGACCGTAGCTCACCACTAGGGGAGGTAGGAAGGACAAACGACCGATTTGCGCACTCTCACGCAATGGCCCAATGCTCAACGAATCGTTGCCGATACCCTTGTCGGCTTGTGATATGAAGAGAGTCTGACAACCTATTAGAATTAAAAATAATCAACTCCGGGTTGTCGGTGATCTGGAGAATGCGAGAGGGGACTCTGGCAGACAGGAGAGACTGCATGGAGGGTGGGAACACGTTGTTGAGGAGAGGGAATGAAGAAAGTCGTTCGTCTTCCAGACCGGCCCTTATCTCCACGCCGAGCGATTGAACGGATTCGGCTGCTTGAGCGAGACGTTTGAATTGTGTTGACTCGTCATGCCCGGCTGCGCATGGCGCAACGAAAACTCAGTCGGCGTGACATCAGACAGTGTCTGAAATATGGCCGTCTGGTTGAGCATAGTAAGCCATTTCGCTTGTGGCGGTACAAAGTACAAGGATCCCGAGAGGCAGAGGTACTAAAACATAGACACCAGCAACTGGAGATGGATCCCTTCGTCCTGGCTATCGCCTCCAGACGTCCGCACCTCGTTGAGCGGGTGGCCCCAATAGATCTCAAGTTGCGGCCGCCACTGGACGAGGGACGAGAGCGTCAACGCCCAACGTAAGCCAATACCGACGCTCACCAGATTCTCAGTGCCGAGAGTTGGCGGCTGGGTATTCCAGGCTCGGCCTAAATCCACAAACGGAGCCAGCTCCAGATTATCTGCCCACGCATGGTTGCGTAGCAGTGGCAGGCGCGTCTCAAAAAAGGTCATCAGCGCATTATCGCGCACCAGTAGATTCTCGCGGTAGCCGCGGACGCTGTAGTGCCCACCCACCGCAACCTGTTCCAAGGATAATAACGCTGTGTTTGTGAGTTGCACGTCTGGTCGAAAAATAGTCTGGACGTCTCGCCACGGCCAGCGTCGAAGCCACTGAAACTGTCCCAGCCATGAAAAGAACTGCCCGTCGGCAACATCTGAAGCGTTATTCGTCGCACCGAGGACATCCAGCCCAACAGAAAAACGTGAGCGAGCAGCCAGCACCCGCTGCCGTGTGCGGTCAACCCACTCCGTGCCGAACCGAATCGCACTAGGACGGCGAGTTTTTGACTGGGGCACAGGCCAACTGTTTTGTCGACAACTTTCCACAGGCGGGGCAAAGTACGACGCTCGAATGGCAGCCGAGCGCCCAGAATTTCGCGGTGAAACGTGTGTGCGAGCCCGAAGCCGACTCAGCCCAATTTATCCGCAACAACTTTAGCCTGCCTATGGGCGGGACCATAGATTGCAGCACGCCTCAGAAACTCGAGACACTCCTACGAGATGCTACGATACGACGCATCGTGATGGAATTTGTTCCTGGTTCGGCAGACGACGAAGCCAACCCGGAGGCTGGACGCCTGGTGCGGGAACGTGGTTTGGAGACGGTCGTGCCCGCATTTCAGTTTGGCGATGCGCAGGCCGACAATCTAGCCGAGCAGGTTGCCATCGGACTCATCGCCTCTGGGGGCGTGGATTTTTTCTTGCCGGTACAATGCGTACGCTTGGCGACGGGGCATGTGTGGGTGTCCATTCCTGGCAAGCAAGCGATGGGCCCCAGGGCAGTGACCTGGCTATGGACGACCCCCAGCACGACTTCTTTCTCGATTATTATACAGATATCGATTTCGCTCAGGGACAGGACTTTTATTTTTTCACTCTGAATGCGGCCCCAGCAGATGGCCTACATTTCATGACCCTGAGCGAGTTCAATCAATTTGGGGTTGCCACAACCACCCTGCCGACGAGTGCGTGTCTACTGCCGGACGAGTAAGCCATATCATGATGCGTGATGAGTGTGTGTATAGAAAATGAGGTAGGATCCTATGCTAGAAAAATTAAAGGTATCCTTTGCTCTATTCTTGGGCGTTGTCCTGTGCCTGTTTGGATTTCCTGCTCTGATGATGGCCGACACGCCAGCTGACCGGCCTCACACCGCACAGCCAAAACCGCTTCCTATCCAGGCTGAATGGCGGGGTATGTTTCGCACCGACGAGGCTCGGGTCTCGGAACCCGCCTGTGGGTATATTGCTGATACCGACACGTGGCGCAGCCTCTGGTTGGCCTGGCGGGGAAACACCGAGCCTCCTGAGATAGACTTTCAGTCCGCGCTCATTTTCGTGGGCACAGTCTCTGGACCCAATCGAGCCCGACTCCAGGCACATGCGGACAGCAGCGGCAACATACAAACCCGTGTTGGTGGAACGCGCATTGGTGGGCCTGGTTTTGGCTATATCTTTGCCAAAGTACGACGTGCGGGCATCACCGCAGTGAACGGAAAAGCGGTTGCTCTTGTTGGTCAAACCTGTTGCGCCGGTGCCTGTTCAGCGTCTGTCGAAGAGCGTCGCGAAAAGCGTCGATAGAAGTCTCAGCCCTAACGCTTCTTTTCCCCCGGTTCCTTAGCGTTTCGGCGAAACGTGTTCATTTTACGACTCAGTAGAGATCGTGCTCTCAAGCCAACACGTTCTCGAACGAGCGGTGCTCTCAGCTCGTGCTGTGTAGGCTCAGTCCGCCATATACCACAGCTCCTCCAGAGTGATATGGAGACGAAAGAGGGAGGAATGAACCACGACCTGGATCAAAACGCTGCTACCAGCGGAAAATGAAGCCGTTCACGAGGCTCTGGGCAGGCTCGTAGAACTCTACCCGCAAGAGTACGCCCCCGAGCGGCGGGCAGAGAGTAAGCTACCGGAGGCGGTCAAAAACGACAGCATGATGCTGTCGCATTCGTTACTTCCGCAGACCATGCCGTATGCATTTTCAACTTTTGGGTCATTGATGGACCCGAGCCTCCCGTTGTCTCGGCGCTAACACGAAATGATTGCGACGACGGTTTCAACAACGAATAGTCGCTTTTAACGAATAGTTGCTTTTATTGAATTGAGTCACATGCAGAGTTTCTGCATACGGTGAGTCTGGACGAAGAGCTGGTTGAGGCACTGAAAGGTGATTGGCGAACGGCCGAACTCGACGAACAAGATCGAGTTATGCTGGAATATGTTGAGAAACTGACGAAAAACCCGTCCTCAATGTGGCGGGACGATACCGACGCGTTGCGGGCTGTTGGCTTTGACGACACCGCAGTTTTACAAATCACCTTGATCGCGTCGTTTTTCAATTATATTAACCGTGTGGCCGGCGCGTTGGGGGTGGGAAGAGAAGGACAGGAGGGAAGCGTGCTTACGCCCACATTTTCCCAGAAATTCCAATATGCTAGTGTACGCAAACACACACAAGCTTACGAATAGTTGAATACAGGAGGGCATCATGGCAGACGAACAAGGCGGAAATCTGGTCTACGACATTCCTGCCGCAGTCAAGGGGCAAACTGCCATTGACCCGGAGACCTATCAGCATATGTACGAACGCTCGATCCAAGATCCGGAAGGATTCTGGGCTGAACAGGCAGAGCAACATATTGACTGGTTCCAGAAATGGAACAAAGTCCTACAGTGGGATTTCAACAAGGCCGATATTCAATGGTTTCTCAACGGCAAGCTCAATGTTTCCTATAATTGCCTGGATCGGCATGTGAATGCCGGTGCCGGGGATCAGACTGCGCTGATCTGGCAGGGCAATAATGAGGACGAAAGTAAGAAGATCTCGTATGCTGAGATGCTGGAACGGGTGTGTCAGTTCGCCAATGCGCTCAAAGCGCTTGGCGTGAAGAAAGGCGACCGGGTCTGTCTCTATATGCAGATGATCCCGGAGCTGCCGGTGGCCATGTTAGCCTGTACACGGATAGGCGCCGTACATTCCATTGTGTTTGGCGCGTTCTCAGCGGACTCCTTGCGTGACCGGATCCAGGACTCGGAATGTAAGGTCTTGATTACCCAAGACACCGGCCTACGAGGTGCGAAAAATGATATCCCGATGAAGGCCAATGCCGACACAGCTGTTGCTGAGTGTCCGTCCATCCAGCAGGTGGTTGTTGTACAACGAACCGGACACAAAGTGGCCATGCAAAACCGACGTGACGTGTGGTGGCATGAGCAAGTCGCTTCGCAGCCTACGACCTGTGAGCCTGAACATATGGATGCAGAAGATCCCTTATTCATTCTGTATACCTCCGGCTCGACCGGTAAACCGAAGGGCGTGCTGCACACCACTGGTGGCTATCTGGTCTATGCGGCCATGACCCATCGCTATGTGTTCGATTATCGGCCCGGCGACATCTACTGGTGTACGGCGGACATTGGCTGGGTGACGGGCCACAGCTATATCGTCTACGGTCCAATGGCTAATCGCGCGACGACCATGATGTTCGAGGGTGTACCCAACTATCCTGATTTTGGCCGCTTCTGGCAGATTGTCGAGCAGCACAAAGTCAACATCTTCTACACTGCCCCGACTGCGCTGCGTGCGCTCATGAAAGAAGGCGACTCCTGGCCGGCCAAGTATGACCTGTCGAGCTTGCGTATTCTCGGCACGGTCGGCGAGCCGATCAAGAGTCCGGAGTGGCATTGGTATTTTCAGGCAATAGGCAAAGAACGCTGCCCGATTGTGGATACCTGGTGGCAGACAGAGACCGGTGGGATTCTGATCACCCCTCTGCCCGGCGCGACCAAGACCAAGCCGGGTTCGGCAACGCACCCGTTCTTTGGCATCCAACCCTGCCTCGTTGACGATCAGGGCAATGAACTCGAAGGCAATGGCATCTCCGGCAATCTATGTCTCAAATTCCCGTGGCCGGGTATCATGCGAACGCTGTATGGTGATCATGGACGCTTCTTCCAAACGTATTTCTCTATGTATCCCGGCAAATATTTTACTGGTGACGGCTGCAAACGGGATGAAGACGGCTATTACTGGATTACCGGTCGTGTGGACGACGTGATTAACGTTTCCGGCCACCGTTTGGGTACAGCAGAGATTGAAGGCGCGATCGGTAAACACCCGGCTGTTGCCGAAGCCGCCGTAGTGGGCGTGCCGCACGATTTGAAAGGGCAGGGGATTTACGCCTTTGTCACGCTCAAGACCGGTCAGCAGTCCTCGCCTGAGATGGTCAAAGAACTGATTAAAACGGTTCGACAAGATATCGGCCCGCACGCGACGCCGGACAAGATTCAGTTTACGGATGGATTGCCTAAGACGCGGAGCGGCAAAATCATGCGCCGCATTCTGCGCAAAATCGGTGAGGGCGCTATTGATCAGCTTGGCGATATTTCAACCTTGGCTGACCCGTCTATCGTGGATCAATTGGTTGAAGGAAGACAATAACGAAAATATGGCCTTACGTTTCTACAATACGCTGACGGGTAAAGACGAAGAGTTTGTCCCGCTCATTCCTGGTACGGCGCGCGTGTATGTGTGTGGTGTGACCGTCTACGATCGTTCGCATATCGGACATGCGCGGGCTTTGGTCGCATTTGATGTTATCTACCGCTATCTCCAATTCTCCGGCTACGAAGTCACTTTTGTACGCAATTTTACGGACGTGGATGACAAGATTATCAACCGGGCCAATGAGCGCGGCATCTCGGCCCAGGAGCTCACAGAGGCCTATATCCAGGAATTCAACACAGATATGCAGGCGCTGCGCTGTTTGCCGCCAACGCATGAGCCCCGGGCCACACAGCATATCCCAGACATGATTGCCCTTATCCAAGAACTCGAAGCCAAACAGCTGGCATATAGTGTGGACGGCGACGTGTATTATGCGGTCGATCGCTTTGCGGACTACGGCAAGCTGGCCCATCGTCGTTTAGAGGATATGTCGGCCGGAGCACGCGTCCAGGTGGATGAGCGTAAACACCATCCCATGGATTTCGCCTTGTGGAAAGCCAGTAAACCTGGCGAGCCGGCCTGGCCGAGTCCCTGGGGCGAGGGGCGTCCTGGCTGGCACATCGAGTGCTCGGCCATGAGCAGCAAATACCTCGGCCAGCCGTTTGACATTCACGGTGGCGGAGCCGACCTGATTTTCCCCCACCACGAAAACGAGATTGCCCAATCTGAAGGCGCAAAATCCTGTGCCTTGGCGCGCTACTGGCTGCATAATGGCATGGTCACGGTCGAACAGGAGAAAATGTCCAAATCGCTAGGAAATTTTTTAAGCCTTGGAGATGCGCTTAAGAAAGTCTCAACGCCGGAAGTTCTGCGCCAAGTCCTGCTGTCGTCCCACTACCGCATGGCGCTCGACTTTTCGACCCAAAAGATGGAAGAGGCAGAGAAGGGATTAGTCCGCATCTATGGGACGCTCGCCCGGGCAGACGAGGCGATTGGTGACTCCTCTATAGTGGATGGGCCTGATGATTCTGCATTAGTCAGCCGTTTCCGCGCAGCCATGGACGATGATTGTAATACGCCACGTGCGTTGGGAGTCATTTTCGGCGCCGTGCGCGAATTAAATCGTGAGCTGGATGCCGGCCATCTGAAGACGGTTGCTGAAACGCGCCGAGACTTAGCGAAAATAGGCAACGTCCTAGGGTTTCTGGGTGAGTCGCCGGAACAATTCTTGCGGCAGCAGCAATCCGGCCTGGCCGAAGCCAGCCTAACGCCTGATGCGATTGAGGCGTTGATTGCGGAACGTGCGGCGGCTCGAAAGTCCAAAGATTTCCAGCGTGCGGATGAAATCCGCGACCAACTTTCTGATCAGGGCATTATTCTCAAAGACAGTCCGACCGGTACCACGTGGGCGGTGAAATAAGAGATTCCCTCAGTCGCGGTTATTCCGCATAGACGATAGTCGCCACATTTCACCCTCAAGGGCGGGTTCGAGCAATTCGGGCCGGTTGCCATTAATAATTTGCAGGCGTTTCACCAGCCGGGCGCTATCGAGCAGATCTAGGAGAATAGTGTCGAACGGGGTCATTCTGTTGATGCTGCTCATTTTGTTTGTCTCCGTCCGACATGTATTCCCTTTCGTAAGTAATCTGGCGTCTAAGCTCGACTTTGTCCACTTAGGCAGCATAACAAAGCGTATCGGTTAAGCGTTCCAGGAGGGCACGCGGAATTTATGAGACACACTCTAAGGCCTAGCCTAGTCCGCAGTGATGATCGTACCAACTTCCTCGCCGTTGAGGGCGCGGGTCAGGTTGCCTTTCTTGAGACCGTTGATGATCCGAATCGTGCGTCGATGCTGGGCGTTTTCCATAAGATCGGGTACGGCGCGCTCGACGACCACGTCTTGGAAATCCATTGCGCGTAGTTCCGCCACTGTCACCCGTGGAATAAACGTGGCGTGTTTATCCTTCTTGGGGTCTGCCGTATAGAGTCCGTCTTCATCTTTGACATAGATCATAGACCGGGTACCGAAGACCTCACTGACGGGGTACGACCCGGTATCCGTCCGGTGGGGTGGAATCCGTCCGGCGACAGGGTTCTGTTGCCAGAAGGTATAGGGCGGCATGTCAAAGAAGATCACCGCTTGCCGTTCGGCCAGGTAGAGTGGCAGCTGCAGGAACTGGACCGGCTCAATAAACGGAATGCCGTGTTTTGCGAGAAGATAGTGCAACATGCGGGCGTTCTGCATACTGACGAAAGTGCCGAGCACGCTCAGGACGCCTGTGGGCAAGCCTAGATCTATGCCCACACTCTAGGCATGACGTGCCCGGGTGCCAGCTCCGGTGCCAATGATCATCTTATGCCGACCAAGATTCTCCACCACCTCTTCGATGATAGGGGAAACGGCTTTGCGACCTCGGTCGATCATGCTTTGCCCGCCAATCTTGACAACATTGGCGTCCGGCCGACGTGTGGGGGATGTGCAGATCACCGAAGTGTGCAACTGCCCAGCGTTCGAGTTGGTCAAGAACCGTTTGCTTGACGGAAGCCGAAACGGCTACGCCGGCGAGTCCGTCTTTGCCGCGCCAGGAGGTCAGCGATGCTGCCGGTATGGCCTCGACTTGCCGGCGGGCGGGCCTTTATAGTGCAAAAATGCGCAAGAAACCGCTGGGCGCCGGCTGCGTGCAAGAAAGGCTGACGGTCACTCTTTTACTCGTTGTGTGTATCATGGCTGTACAAGTCTCGGGTTGTAGCGGCAGCGATTCTACGAGAAAAGAGAGACCAAGCCTAGTGGTGTTTGCGGCGGCCAGTTTGCGCGATGTTGTACAAGATATCGGGTTGTCTTTCGCTCGCACACATCATGTCGACCTCGTCTACAATTTTGCGGGCTCAAATACCTTAGCTCAACAGATTAAGGCCTCCCGATCAGCAGATATTTTCCTGTCGGCAAATCTTGACTGGGTTGATTTCCTGGAAAAAGCCAATCTGCTTGTCCCCGGCTCGCGGCGGAACTTTTTGTCCAACCGCCTGGTTGTGGTCAGTCGAAAAGATGCTCGTTTCCAACTCCGAGATTCGTTTGATCCGCGCGAACTGGCTACGCTGAATTTTTCATTTTTAGCCTTGGCGGACCCGGAAGCCGTCCCCGCGGGGCGCTATGCCAAAGCCTTTCTTGAGTCGGTTGAGTTGGGCGGAGGCAGCTTGTGGCAGGCACTCAAAGATAAAGTCGCACCAACTACCGACGTACGTGCGACGCTCGGTCTGGTAGAGTCTAATCCCAGGATTATCGGAGTGGTGTATCGAACAGATGTTACAACTTCAGGTAAGACGAAGCTCTTGTATGAGGTTCCCTCGACGTTGCACCCTGCGATAACGTATTGCGCTACGGCGTTAACGAATCGTCCAAACTCTGGGCTTGTCGGGGAGTATCTCGACTTTCTCAGTGGTCGCGATGCCGCGGCCGTGTATAAGAAACACGGATTTTTGCAAGAAACACGGATTTTTGAAACACGGAATTTTGAGGAATGAATGCTACGTAAGACGTGGGCAAAACAATGAGTCCTGAGATCTGGTCTGTCATCCTCTTGACCCTGCAGGTCGCCCTGGTGTCAACCCTCCTGGTGATGTTGCCGGCGACGGTGCTGGGCTATGTCTTGGCGCGGTATGAGTTCTGGGGAAAGAGCGTCGTCTCCTCAATCGTGGGTTTGCCGTTGGTTCTGCCACCCACGGCGGTCGGCTTTCTACTGTTGCGTCTCTTCGCTGTGGACGGACCCCTGGGCCGCGAAAATCTTGGTATTGATTTCAACATTCTGCTGAACTGGAAGGGCGCGGTCATTGCCACTGCGACGATGTCGTTGCCTCTGGTTGCACGCACGGCAAAGGCCACTTTTGAGGGTATCAATCCCAGACTTGAAATGATGGCTCAAACGCTGGGGCACAGTCGGCTGACGACCTTTTTTCAATACAGCTTGCCTATGGCCCGACGCGGACTTCTTGCTGCGGTTATTCTAGGATTCACACGGGCTATGGGCGAATTCGGCGCGACCGTCACGATCGCGGGAAATATCCCTGGCCGCACCCAGACGGTTGCAGGTGCAATTTTCAGTGCGCAGCAGGTGGGGGATATTGGGAAAGCCGACTTTCTCATGCTGATTGCGATTACAGTCGGATTTTTGGCCATCATGAGTACAGAACTCTTGTCCCGCGGACGCACGCTGCACGGAATGGCTCGATAATGACCGGGACTGAATCGCTTGCTCTGGCGCCTGCTCTGGACGCGCTGCGGGTCAATATACGGCTCAGCTTGGATTGCTTTGATCTCGGCGTTGACCTGACGACGGCAAAACAGGTGACCGGAATTTTTGGCATATCCGGGGCCGGAAAAACAAGTCTACTGGAGGCTATTTGCGGTTTGCGCCGTCAGGCGCAGGGAAGAATCTCTCTTGGACAGGACGTGTGGCTCGATACTGATAGCCGCACGTTTATCAAACCCTCACAGCGCCATATCGGCTACGTGCCCCAAGACGGCTTGCTCTTTCCGCATAAGGATGTGCGTCAGAACCTGCTGGCCGGCAGCAAGCGCGCGTTGCAGAACGGGCATGCGTTGCACGAGACGTTTGATATCGTCACGCATATTCTCGAACTGCAGCCGTTACTCAATCGAGATGTTACAACCCTATCCGGGGGTGAGCGTCAGCGCGTGGCGTTGGGACGCGCCATCTGTTCAGGCCCACGGCTGCTCTTACTGGACGAACCGTTCGCGTCCTTAGATTTGACCTTGCGTCGCAAGCTCCTGCCGTTTCTCAGGCGGCTCCGCACGGAGTTTCATATTCCGATGCTGTTTGTTTCCCACGATCCGATTGAGGTACAGGCCTTGTGTGATGATCTGATCGTCCTCAAGGATGGTGCGATTATTGCCCAGGGCGACCCACGCGCGGTGCTGACCGAAACGCAGATATTTCCTCAGGCAGAACAAGAAGGTTTTGAAAATATTCTCCCGTGCCGCCTGCTGGATGGGAACGGCAGTACGAGTCGGGTGCGGTTAGGCGAAGGGGAGGGCGATCAGGCCTGTACGGTCGAATTGGTGACGCTCAGATCAGAAGCGCGGCCGGGTGATACCATGCTGGCCGGCATTCCGGCGAACGATATTATGCTTGCGACCAAGCGACCTGAAGGATTGTCTGCGCGTAATGTCTTGCCTGCGCGCATCACCGAGCTGCGCTCAGTCGGGTCGGTGGATCTGGTGACGGCTGAGATTAGTCCGGACCTGCCACCGCTCACGGTTGAGGTCACGGAAAAGTCGTTTGTCGACCTCGGCCTGCAGGTCGGTGGTGAGGTGTTCTTGGTGATCAAGGCTACGTCATGCCGACTGTACGAGAGTGGACTGTCAGCAAGGTGAGATACAATCCTGGAAAGAACCAAGAGAACGGCAAGCCGATCATGCCAACATAACTATATTTCTCTCCAGTGCACCGTTCTAGGCTAATGCTCTCCCCATCTTGCCAAGGCCGAGATGGGAAATCAGACCAGCAATGCCCACATTTCCCCCTCACGGTTGTCTCTTGAAGTCCAGATTCTCTACACGAGCCAAAGTCCAGTCGTCAAATGCCACCCACTCGTAATGGAGGCGTAGCTTGCCAGCGAACCTGCCCGAGACCGCGCCAACGGTTTTCATATGAATGACTATAGCTGCCGTGTTACCCGAGTACTCGGTCTCCAGAATATCGATGTCTCTCGTTTCCGCTTCTTCAAAATACCAGCCGTCCAGCTCCTCACCCCCAGGCCTGCCAACCCTATCTCTGGGTTTGTCTTCACCTAAATACCAGCCACCCAGCCCTTCACTCGTACGCCAGCCAGCCATATCGTTTCTAATCCGCTCCTCGGTGATCTTGGGATGACCGAAATCACCGCCCCCATCCGAGCAGGCAAAGGCCGCCAGGGCGAACACAACGGTAAACGCTACGGTACGGGCAAGCACACCGGTACGGGCAAGCACAGCGGTAGGATAGATGAGTCTGTGTCTCACACGGGCCGCAAGCCCCACAGCTAGGTCGGTGGCACTGACCACCTCCACTGTGAGCCGCGTCTGGTTTTCTCCTGCGACTACATGTCCACGGAGTACGGGCTGCCGTTCGCGCGTTGGTGCTATGATAGACTGAGAGGCCATATCTGCCTCCTTTCCTGACTCCGTATCAGCTTTCTCTCTGCCACAGAACCATTGGCAGTTCACGATATGAGTCTCATGGAACAGGTGACTCATAGATTCAGAAGCGCAGCCGGGTGATCCTATGCGTGCCGGGATTCCGGCCGACGATATTGTGCTTGCGATCAAGTGCCCTGAAGGGTTGTCTGTTCGCAGTGTCTTGCCTGCGTTCATAACCGATATATTTCGCACTGGATCTTGGCCGTTTTAACGCAACTGACGGTCATGTTCTGCGACGTGGTGGGCTCAACGACACTCTCCGAACAACTCGACCCGGAAGACTTACACGCCATAGTCGGCACGTATCAAGACGCGTGTCGGCAAGTCATTGAACGCTACGAGGGTGATATCGCCCAATACCTGGGGGATGGCATCCTGGTGTACTTCGGCTACCCAGCGGCGCATGAAGACGATGCGATTCGGGGAGTCAGAGCCGGGCTGGACATCCTGGCGGCCTTACCGAGACTTGAGCTGGCTCAGCCGATCCAAGCCCGCATTGGTCTGCACACCGGCCCCGTGGTCATTGGCGCAGTGGGTGGTGGCGAACATACTGAACAATTGGCCCTGGGAGAGACACCGAATATTGCGGCCCGCGTGCAAGGCCAAGCAGCACCAGACACCCTGGTCATTAGCACCGATACTTATCACTCGTACTGTCAAGTTATCGGGGCAGAGTGCGAAAATCACGTAGTGTGAGGTAAGATGAGGGGCATCCTTACGCCACTTCCAGCCCCGTGGTCACGTCCCGCCAGGTTGCAAATGCCTTGTCTCGGAACAACCGACAGTGGACTGCCTTCATGAGGTGGCGACCGACTCGAAAGAGGTTGTTGATCGGTCCATGGACAGAGAGGAAGCGTTGGACGTGTCGTAGAGACTTGAAGCGGGCATGTGGCGTTCGCGTTGCCGAGTCGGTTGATGAGAGACTTCGGCCTGGTTGTTGGCGTACTGCGTGGTGCAGTGAGTCACCGACGGCATAATATCTCGGTGGGCTGACCCATAACTACGAAGTTTATCGGTGATGAGGCGGTTGGGCACATAGCGTAAACCCTTCAATAACTTCCGAAAGAAGCGCTTGGCCGCTCCGGTATTGCGCCGTTTCTGCACGAGAATATCGAGCGTCTGGCCATCTTGATCTACAGCGCGCCACAGGTGGTAGCGCTCGCCCCTGATGCGGATAAATACCTCGTCCAGATACCACGTATCGCCCGGGCGTCCTCGCTGGTGTCGGAGCTTCTGGGCGAACGCGTGGCCAAACTTGAGACACCATTGACGCACGGCTTCATAGCTCACGGTGACACCGCGCTCGGCTAAGAGTTCTTCGACTTCACGAAAACTGAGGCTAAAACGGTGATACAGCCAGACCGCGTGGGCGGTGATTTCGGGCGGAAACCGATGATTCTTATATGAGTCTGTGGTATCTAAAGGCATCTCATGATTACTGCACTTCACCCCAACGCTTCACAAGGGACCAACACCTTGACAATACCCACGATGTCCATCGCCATGCTGCATTTCAACCGCCTGATCCGGACGGCTGAACGATTGGCAACGATGGACATCATTTCGCGTGGCCGCATCGAGTTTGGCACGGCGCGCGGGAATAACGCCGCGGCAGTACGCACGTTTGACGTTGACGCCGAGAATTCGAAAGCAGAGTGGCGGGAGACGCTCGATGTCTGCGTGAGGTTCTGTCAAGTTATGGGGGAGCGTAGGATCCTCACGTAGGTGAGGTCGGATGAGATACTCCTTTACGCTGTCACCTGACCCATTGTCACTGCCTGCCAAGTCGCTAAAGCCTTGTCTCGAAACAACCGATAGTGAGCTGCCTTCATCAAGTGCCGTCCAATCCGGGAGAGATTGTTGATGGGACTGTGGACGGAGAGAAAGCGTTGGACGTGTCGCAGAGACTTAAACCGGCGCAGGTGGCGTTCCCGCTGCCGGATGGGTTGGTGTAAGACCTCAACCCGGTTGTTCACGTATTGCTGGGTACAGTGAGGGACAGACGGCATCATAGCTCGTTGGGCTGCCCCATAGCTACGCAGTTTGTCGGTGACCAGGCGGTTGGGAACGTAGCGCAGCCCCTTCAACAACTTGCGAAAGAACCGTTTGGCCGCACCTGTATTCCGGCGTTTCTGCACCAGAATATCCAGCGTATGGCCATCCTGGTCGACGGCCCGCCACAAGTAATAGCGCTCTCCTCTGATCCGAATAAACAATTCGTCCAGATGCCAGGTGTCACCCGGCTGTCCCCGTCGTCGGCGTAATTTCTTGGCGAAGGCTTGCCCAAACTTTAGGAACCATAAGCGCACCGCTTCGTAGCTGACGGTGACACCGCGTTCAGCTAACAACTCCTCCACTTCGCGAAAACTGAGGCTAAAGCGATGGTAGAGCCACACGGCATGGGCAATGATTTCAGGTGGAAACCGGTGATTCTTATATGGGTCTGTGGTACGTAAGGGCATCTCATGATTACTGCACTTCACCACGCTACATCACAAGAGACCGATAACTTGACAATACCGTTTTCTCTGTTCAGCCTCCGACGCTACCAACAAGTTCGCGTCGGGTCGCGTCGGATAGGATTGCCGGTGCGAGGGCCGACACGAGTGGCGGTGTCACTTTCTCTTTCCTTGTACCGGTTACCGTCCGGAAAGGTCGTGTGGCAGGAGCAGGTCTGGGACGTTGTCCACGACCCGCCTCGACGAGGCGCGCAACACCGCTATCGCACAGCCGATGATGTACTCACTTTGGCACTGAGCCGTACAGTTGGCGGTATTCTGTCCATCCCGAAGTTTCAGGCTGCTTTGCGCCGTTCTCGTTCTGCAGTATACACCGCTACAGAGAATTTTCTTCCTACAACGTAATGCTACGCAGCTGACTCGCCCGCCGGCGCACATCTGCGGCAAAAGGCGCTTGGTGGTGTCAGACTCGACTTATGGGGGTATCAACACGAGGGACTAGGCTTGCCTATTTCGATACTGATTCCAACGGAATCTTTTGAAACTTCCCCCTCGTCGACTCTCTTGCCCCGTGCGGACTTGCCGGCTGGACCTGCAGCGCCCTGAGACAAGAGAGAAGGAACCTCTGCCGGAAACCAATGATTTCTCTAGAGACGTATGGTACGGGAGGACATGCCTCAATGACGGCATGCAGGGTCACTGCTCTCTACGAGGGCCTCGATCACTTGACAATACCCCACGACGGGCTTCAACTCCAGCCTGACTAGAAAAAAGATGGATCTTGGAGATCCACTCTGCATTAAGGAGGGTCTCATGAAATTTGGTTTTATGCTTCCTCAGTTTGGTGCAATGGCAACGCACGAAACCATGCTCTCAATGGCCCAACTTGGCGAAGAACAAGGCTTTGAGTCGGTATGGGCGGCCGATCATGTGATCATGCCGACGCGGATCTCTACGCCGTATCCGTACAGCAAGTCAGGTGAATATATCGCCGACCCGAAAGGTGCCCATCTTGAGCCTTTTACCATCCTCTCGTTTGTCGCAGGTTGTACGCATAGGATTCGTTTGGGTTTTACCGTGATCGTGGCCCCGTACCGAAATCCCATTGTGACAGGAAAGATGATGGCTTCTCTCGATGTTCTGTCAAACGGTCGCCTCATTGCTGGCGTAGGCGCGGGCTGGTTAGAAGAGGAGTTCCAGGCCCTCGAGGTCCCGTTTACCAAACGATGGGCACGCACCGAGGAGCACATTCGTATTTGGAAAGAGCTGTGGACGGCTGAAGAGCCGCAGTTTGACGGACAGTTTTATCATTTTTCTGAAGTCCAATGCCGGCCCCAGCCGTTACAAAAGCCTCATCCGCCAATCACCATCGGTGGCCGAGGCAAAGCCAGTCTCAAACGAGTGGTGAGCCTCGGTGATGGCTGGCAAGTCGTCGCTGAGCATCCGGACGATGTGTATAGTACGGAAGGAGATCTGGCTAAAGACCTTGCTACTCTCAAGCAGATGTCAGAAGAGGCCGGCCGGGATTTCCAAACCATTGAAATCACGGCAGTGATTATTGCTGGGACAGCAGAAGGCGTCCTCCGGGATATCGCCCAGTATGAACGGCTTGGCGTCAGCCGCCTCATCTTGGATTTCCCGTCCTTTGTTTCCGATCCTCAAGAAATGGCGACCATTTTGGAGAAGGTGGCATCCGAGGCTGCTATGGAAGAAGCGTAGCCGAATCACCATGGTCCTCCCCAGGGATTTTGCGGGTCTGTCATTCTGAGGCCGGAGGCCGAAGAATCTCTCTGCGACAGTCCCTCCTGAGAGGTTCTTCACCTTGAGTTCTTCTCAATGCTATCGTCTTTCTTGACCAAGCCCAGCTTTCTATTCTCCCTCTCTCAGAGCTGGAATGATGTCGCGGCCGTAAATCTCAAGCGTTTGTTCTTCCTCGCCGCTCATCAGATAAATATTGAATTGGGTCACACCCGCGCGCTGCAGCTCGCGGAGCCGGCGGACGTGCTCCTGCACCGATCCGACAATACAAAAGCGGTCCACGACCTCGTCAGAGACAAAGCCTTCATTCGCGCTGCTCACCTCACAGTGTTGAAGATAATCGTAGCCGTGGCGGGTGCGTACATAGGTGGTCAGGCTCTTGGGTAGTTCTTCGGCTGGGTAGCGCGAGAGGAGGTCTACGACGTGGTTTGACACTAATGCCGGGAACCAGCGAACCTGCTCGCGTGCCGCGGCGAGGTCTTCTGAGGGCCACACCGCAGCAGCGCTCATGACCCGAATGGTGGACGCGTCCCGGCCTGCCATGTGCGCTCCTTCGTGGACAAACCCCAGGCACCACTGAATCAATGCTGGATCGGCGAACTGAAAGATCACACCCTCTGCGACCCGACCCGCGCACCGCAGCACCTTCGGGCCGTAGCCAGCGATCCAGACTGGCGGGATACCTGCATCTGCCCATGGGATCTGGATGGGCTGCCCTTGGTAGTTGACCTGTTTCCCAGCGGTCAAGTCATGAATCAGGTGAACCGTCTCCTCGAGCCGCACGACTGTGGCCTGTTTTTTCCCCATGACGCGCCGCGAGCTGTCGCCGCGGCCAATACCCAGGTCCATCCGGCCGTGCGAGACGCGGTTGAGTGTGGCGAGCAGGCTTGCCGTTACCGTGGGATCACGCACCAACGGGTTGGTCACGCACGTGCCGAGACGCATCCGCTCCGTGTTGGCCGCCATCAGCGTAAGCATGGGGTAGGGATCTTGCCAGATGATATGGGAATCAAAGGACCAGCCATACGTAAAACCGGCCGCCTCGGCCTGACGGGTGAGATTCACAAGACGCTCCGGCTTCATGTCCTTGTCAGGCTTAAACGTGATTGCAAATTCAAGCATCACTCCTCTCCCTCTTTTCTTCACTCTTTGATCAACGCATCGTATGTCTCTGGCCGACGGTCACGGAAGAACTGCCACTCATTACGGACGTCGCGAACCATAGTCAGATTAAGTTCTGCTACGAGCAGTTCGTCTTTGTCGCGGCTCGCTTCGGTAATAATCTGTCCGCGCGGATTGCAAAAATAGCTCGTACCGTAGAACTCGCCGATACGCCAAGGGTCTTCGTACCCCACGCGGTTAATCGCCCCCACAAAATAGGCGTTCGCCACGGCATGCGCAGGCTGCTCCAGTTTCCACAAGTATTCTGATAGCCCGGCCACGGTAGCAGAGGGGTTCAACACAATCTCGGCGCCATTCAAGCCTAGGATTCTTGCGCCTTCAGGAAAATGTCGGTCGTAGCAGATGTATACCCCGACGTCTGCGTATCTGGTTTTGAAGACCGGATAACCCAGATTCCCCGGCCGAAAATAGAACTTCTCCCAAAACCCAGGCGCTACGTGTGGGATGTGGTGCTTGCGGTATTTCCCCAGATACGTTCCGTCGGCATCAATAACGGCCGCCGTATTGTAGTACACGCCAGTGAGATCTTCTTCATAGACTGGCACCACCAGAACCATCTCGTATTTTTTCGCTAGCTCTTGCATCAGTTTCGTGGTCGGACCTTCAGGAACCTTTTCCACGGCTTCGTACCAGCGTGGGTTTTGTTCGGCGCAGAAGTACGGCCCGGTGAACAACTCTTGGAGGCAGAGGATCTGTATACCCTGACGGCCTGCCTGTTCGATGAAGTTGAGATGCTTTGCCAGGCTGGCTTGCTTGATGGTGTCAATTGGTTCTTCTGCCGCGCAGGCGAGCGTGGTTTGGATCAGTCCACATTTGACAATTCGCGTCATGACCTTCTCTTCACGATCCGTCGCCCGCCGCGGCCCTTGCTCTTGGTCGGCTTTTCGCGGCTGGTCAGGTCGCCGCCCACAGAAAACGCTTTGCCTGCACCTGTCAGCAAGATTGCGTTGACGTCGCGATCCTGCGCCAGGTCCAGCCAGATTTGCTCGAACTCGTGGTGCAGCGCTGCGTGAACGGCATTCAGTTGGTCGGGCCGGTTGATGGTCACTGTGGCCACCCGTTCGGCGACCTCGATCTTCAGATACTCGTACTCGCTGTAGTCCATCATAGGTTCACGACCTCCTTTTGCTCAACGTCCTACCACTAGTGAAGTGAACGTATCAAGTTCCAGGGAGTGCTCGCCAAGTGCTCTCCTGGTCGTGCTGCACTTCTGGCGAAGTTTATAGAGGGAGTCTTCAACGCTTACCGAGTCTGGCCATGGGTCCCCCCTGATGAGTCTTGCTTATCGACAAGCCCCTGAGCTAGAGTCGAGGGCGTCTGGAAGCTCTGTTACCAACGTATTCTGGGTTCAGCACAAGCGCTTGCGTTCGCTTAATCAGTTGACGTTTTAGGTTGTTAGGAGCGTGTAGAATGAATATCGGAATCTTTAGCTTCAACACCGAATACACCATGCCAGCTGATGAGCTGGCGCGCGAGTGCGAGGTCCGGGGGTTCGAGTCTCTGTGGTTACCTGAACATACCCATATTCCAGCGAGTCGTGAGACCCCCTACCCGGCCGGGGGGGAGCTCCCCAAGGAATACATTCATATGTCCGACCCCTTCATTGGGTTAGCGGCTGCGGCTGCGGTGACAAAAACGCTGAAGTTGGGTACGGGGATCTCCCTGGTGATTGAGCATGATCCGATCGTGCAAGCCAAACAGGTCGCCTCGCTTGATCGTATTGCTAACGGCCGATTCATTTTTGGGATTGGGGCGGGCTGGAATAAGGAGGAAATGGCCAACCATGGCACGCCGCCCAAGCGGCGCTGGAAAATGTTGACCGAGTATATCGAGGCCATGAAGCAGATGTGGATGCAGGACGAAGCCTCGTATCACGGCGAGTTTGTCAATTTTGACCGTATCTGGTCCTATCCCAAACCGCTCACTAAGCCCCATCCACCTATCCTTCTGGGCAGTCTGAACTCCCCAACTGACCGTCAGCGTGTCGTGGATCTATGTGATGGCTGGATTCCGGTTGAGTCCGTTATTGACGATATGTCCGCCGCGATTGCGGATCTGCACGAGCGCGTGCAGGTAGCCGGACGGGACCCGGGCGCCCTTCCGATTTCCTTTTTCTGTATCGATGCGCCAGATATGGAACGGCTTGAGCGATACCGGGCGTTTGGCGGAGTACGAACCGTTGTGCGAGCGCCGACCCAGGGGCGTGATGTCATTCTGCCCTTCCTCGATGAGTACGCCACAATTGCTGAGCGGTTGGCCTAATACAGATGGTCGCTCCGGTAGCAGCAGGCTACTTTGGGAATATGATCGGTGGGCCTACCATTCTGACGTCGTGTTGACACGGCGTTCCCGAGGAATCGCCGATGACTCTTTTCGTGGCTTCAGAATGGACTCTTCGTTTACTCCTGCTGGGCAGCTGTGGCCGCACTGGCAAGCAGAGCCTGAAGCACCTCGTGGGAGAACAACTTGCCACCCACCATTACCGCTGAAATTTTCTGGGTATTGCTAATGTCTGCCAAGGGGTTCGCTTCGAGGAGCACCAGATCGGCAAGCTTGCCTTCTTGTATGGTCCCGAGCATGTCGAGCTGGTCGAAGTATTCGGCAGGATTCCGGGTTGCCGTCTGCAAAGCTTCCAGTGGCGTCAATCCTGCCTCGACCAACAGCACTAACTCTTCATGCAAGGAAGAGCCAGGAAAGATGGACGGTGAAGGAGTGTCCGTGCCTGCCAAGGACCGTACGCCCGCTTGATGCAGACGTTTGGTTAGCTCGAATTGACGGCGAAAGAATTTTTTACCCGTGGCGATATCGTCGCCAGATCGTTCTTTCAGCAGATTGTCTTTCATCTCGCGCCACAAGGTCTTTCCGCTCAGTAATTGCACCCAAAGGGTGGCCGGATGGGTTCAAAGAATTCCGACGGTACGGCTTTCCTTAAGCAGAGAAGCTGGGCACATTTCCGCCGGGCTGCATCCACCCTGATTCATGATTCCTCCTTGTAGTCCTCAGTTGTCATTCAGCCTCGCTCGCTAAGGAAAATTCTTATGCCATAGTAGTTGATAACAACAACCAGCCCCGCAGCAGACCACCAGACAAAGTCGTACACGGAGCTGTGGAGACGCTCATACCAATCACTCAACCGGTCAGACATAATCCCGCCCCGTATGTGGGTGCAATTAAAGCGAACTCCCTCCTTTCTCAACAGAGCTACTATGGATTTCTCGACACATTTACCGCTCTCCCCTCGATAAAAACAGCATGATCAAAAATGGTCACTCGTATTGAACAGGACAAGGCAGAACAACAGCGGTCTGACTTTCCTATTTGCGTGGAAGTATAAGGAGGAAATCACAATGATGTCTGTTTTCATATCTTGCAGGCTTGAGCCTGCTGGCGGCGATCGCACTACCTTCACCTATGAGAACGTAGTCAAACTGGAGCTACACGCCGCAGAGACCAGAGCCGCGCATTATTTTATAGAGCAATCGAACGGAACCTGTATCCGTATCCCGTTCGATGCTGTCCAGGTGGTCAGGTCGGAGGAGGAAGAAAATACTAAGACTGAGGAGTCGGGCCTCAGAGGAGAATCAGAATGAAAAGAGGCGACGTTCTTGATGTGCTGGTCAAGGAAATCGACCGCACGGAGAGTTCGCGTCGGATTTTGGCGGTGTGAGGAAGTGGAGGTGTCTTCCGATGGGCTTTGTCAAGTTATCGGAAAAGCGAGAGAGCTACTCGCCCCCGTCTACAACTGGTTCACCGAAGGCTTTGACATGGCGGACTTGAAGGAGGCGAAGGCGTTACTGGAGGAGCTGGCGTGAAGTTCTATGAGGCCGTGGATCAAGTTAGGGTACCCCCTATCGGCCAGCCAGCGCCTGCGCCACGTGCGGGTTCGTGGCGATGCGCGGCCAATAGCGTTTGAGCTTCGGGCAGTGGTCCAGCACATCGCCCGCTCCAAAATACTCGGCCGAGTATGCCGTGAGGTAAAACAAGACGGGCACCAGGGCGCAGTCGGCAAGCGACAATGCATCCCCAACCGCATAGGTCTCGTCATCGATGACTCGCTCCAGCGCGGCCAGGCCCCCCTTCACTCCCTCAATACCGTCCGCAACGGCCGACGATGACTTCCCCTCGGCTTTGACCGCGGTGAACAGCGGCAAATAGCGGGCGAATACGTACGCGTCCGTCATCTGGATCACCATGCGGGCGCGGGCCCGCTCCTGTAGCGCGGCGGGCAGCAACGCCGGCTCGGAAAACTGTTCTTCCAGGTACTCGTTGATGACAGCGGACTCCGCGATCACGGTACCGTCGTCGCAAACCAGAGACGGAACCTTTCCGAGCGGCGTGATATTGCGGAAGGCCTCGGAACCGAGGCCGTCTGGCGGAGCGGCGAACTCCGGCATCACACCTTTGGCAGAGAGAGCGATTCGCACACGCACGGCGAAGGGTGATGCTACGAGCTGATAGAGTCTCATCATGACCTGTTCCTTTCGAGCAGAGCGCGAGCAACAGCCTCCTTCGAGAAACGCCTCTTCTGCGAAGCTGACCTGTTCCGCCACTAGGACTCCCATCGCTTTGGGGAGCGCTTTCGCCACGCGCGTCTGCCTAATGAGTTGGTTGCCAGCGGAGGCGTACGCGTAAGCGCGTTATAGCCGGCTTCGTTCATCCGCGAGAAAAAGTCGCTCTTGCAGGCACTCCACTATCGGTTCTTTCGGGCTCGAACGTTCGCAACAGAACCCGAGCGTGCTGCCCCGGGCCTGGGACTCGGCGGGCCAGGCCCGGGGAGAGAGTCGGAGGATTACAGGTTCGAGGCCGGCGCGACGACCTCGTCTCCGAGCGTGTCGATGTCGTCTTTCACGGCCTGCAGATCGGCCGAGAAGGGCCAGACGATCACTTGGTGCACGCCCGCATCTTGGAGGCCCTTGAGATCGTCCTTGGTCGGTAAGACACCGGCACCGAGCGAGATGGAGAACTCGAACGTGTTCGGGTCCCGGCCGGCGGCTTTGGCATAGTCCTTGATCTTGTCGATCTTGGGCTTGGCGCCGGCCACAGAGACATTCATCCCGAACCACCCATCGCCCACCTCGCCGACGCGCCGGAGCGCCGGGTCGCCTTCGCCGCCGAAAATAATTGGTGGGTGGGGTGTCTGCGCGGGTTTGGGGTACGAGCGCACACTCGGGAAACTGCAAAACTCGCCTTCGAACGCCGTCTCTTCCTCGGTCCACAGCCGTTTCATGACGTCGAGATATTCCCGGGTCCGCGCGTTGCGACGCGCCCAGGGAACTCCCAGTGCGGCGAACTCTTCTTCCAGCCAGCCGATGCCGACCCCAAACTCGAACCGGCCTCCGGACAATTTGTCCAGGGTGGCGACTTCTTTGGCCGTGGTGAGCGGGTTCCGCTCGGGCACGAGGCAGATCCCGGTGCCGACGCGCAGCGTGGTGGTCTGCGCCGCAGCGAAGGTTAACGTGGCGAATGGATCGAGGATATCGAACTGCATGGTGGGGCTGGCGGCGATTTTCCCATTCGGCGAATAGGGGTATTTGGACGTATACTGCTCGAGCAGCACGATATGCTCTGGCGCCCAAATGGAGTGAAAGCCGGCCTGCTCGGCCCGCTGCGCGGCCATTCCGATCGTCTCTCCGTTGGCCAGAAGGCCGACGCCGATTGCCATATATCCGATGTGCATGGTGTATCCTTTCTGGGGCGGCTTTTGCGCCCTCCTCTCTGGGGCGGCTTTTGCGCCCTCCTCCGATATTCGTTTTCATGGACGGCCGCGTGTTGTCAAGTTACTGGGACGTGAGATGCAATTCGCTGAATATGAAGCCTGCTCTCACACTGCGTCCAGTCCCGTTGTCACTTCTCGCCAGGCTGCAAATGCTTGATCTCGAAACAACTGATAATGTGTTGCCTTCATGAGATGGCATCCAACTCGAAAGAGGTTGTTGATGGGACTGTAGACAGAGAGGAAGCGTTGGATGTATCGCAGCGATTTGAATCGCCGCATGTGGCGTTCGCGTTGCCTCGTCGGCTGGTGAGACACTTCGGCCCGATTGTTCGCACACTGCGTGGTGCAGTGGCGGACGGAGGGGAAAGTAGTCCGATGCGCTGCGGCATAACTGCGTAGTTTATCGGTGACGAGTCGATTGGGGACGTACCGTAGCCCATTTAACGACTTGCGAAAGAAGCGCTTCGCTGCGCGGGCATTGCGGCGTTTCTGCACGAGAACATCGAGCGTGTCTCCGTCTTGATCCACGGCCCGCGACAAGTAGTAGCGCGCGTCTCTGAGGCGGATAAACACTTCGTCCGGATGCCAGGTATCGCCCGGTCGTCCTCGTCGATGCCGCAGCTTCTTGGCGAAGGCTTGGCCGAACTTGCGGCCCCACTGCCGGACCGTTTCATAGCTGACGATTACGCCCCGTTCGGCTAAGAGTTCTTCAACTTCCCGGAAACTGCGGCTGAAGCGGTGATACAACCACACCGCGTGGGCAATAATCTCGGGTGGGAAACGGTGCTTTCTGTAGAGACTTGTGGTACCTGAAGTCATACGGTGATTACTGCACACCACCGTGACTCTTCACAAGGGACCGATAAGTTGACAATGCCGTGGTGCAGGTACGTATGGGAAAGGAGAATCCGTGATGCCACCAGAAATCGAATTCGGGATGTTCGACTGGGTGGATCGTGGCCCGAAATCTGTAGCTGAACTGTACGAGTCGCGCCTCAAATTGATCGAATCGGCGGACACGGCCGGTTTCTACGGTTATCATCTGGCGGAACACCATTCGACCCCGCTCGGTATGGCGCCCTCTCCATCGGTGTTCTTCGCCGCGCTCGCGCAGCGGACGAAGCATATCCGCTTCAGCCCCATGGCGTATTTGTTACCGATGTATCATCCGCTGCGCCTCATCGAGGAAGTCTGCATGCTGGACCACCTGTCGAACGGCCGCATGGAACTCGGCATCAGCCGCGGCGTGTCACCGTACGAAATCGCCACCTACAGTGTCGATCCGGAAGAGACCCGGGAGATCTTCACTGAAGTCCTCGAGATATTCCGTCGGGGGATGTGCGAGGAGGTCCTGAATTACACGGGCGAGCATTTCGAATTTCGAGATGTGCCAATGACGATGAAACCGTTCCAGAAGCCGTATCCGCCGCTGTGGTATCCATCGTTCAGTGAATCCGGGGTCGAATTTGCCGCGCGTGAAGGAATGCACTTCATGAGCCTTGGCCCTCCGTCGCTTATCACGAAGCTCATAGCTCGCTATCGAGAAGTCGCCGCTGGCGTTGGTAATGGCGGGACCGACAAGATGAAACTAGGCGCCATGCGTCAAATTTATGTGGCGGAAACCGAGGAGGAAGCGCTTGAAGTCGCGAAGCCGGCGTACGATACTTGGTACCGCTCCATCCTGGAGCTCTGGCATCAGAAGAATGATCACGCCTATGACGATTTTTTCGCGTGGGAACCCTGCCTCGCGGGAGAAACGATCCTGATCGGATCGATCGACACGGTCCGCGACCAAATTCAGCGACTGGTCACGGAGAGCGGGATCAATTATTTCGTCGGTTCGTTCGCCTGGGGCTCGTTGCGTCCGGAGGAATGCCACAGATCCCTGGATCTTTTTACCTCGCGAATCGCGCCGGAAATACACTAGCCGAAGCGCCCGTTGCCCGCGTCTGAGAGCACCAGGCCCGGACGACGTCCGCGTGAGCCGCCGAACCAGCTCAAAGGGGAGCTGACGTTACGATCCAGAGGCCGGAGCCAAGAAGCCGTAGTCTGTTGTCACAGAGCAGTTCCTGAAACGATGCGGCGTCAGGCCTCCACCGCATCGAACGACTGGCTCAGTGCCTTGGTCGGTTTCTGTTCTGTAAAACCGCTGATGTAGCTTCTCAGCTTGTCAAGGATCGGGTTTAGCTGATCAAGACGTGCGGTCAGTTCTGCTTCTGCCTCGTCGCGACGTCGGTTCGCAAACTCATAAAACTCATCACTGGGACCCTTCTCAGCTACTCCATGTGGCAGTTTGCTGCGTTTCATCACTAAGCTGCCTCTTCTTGAGAAAATGAGGCCAGGACGGATAGGCGAGCCGGGTTCTTACTACTTGGTTACGTCGTCGCCGGCGTTGGTACCGCGAATTTTCACAACTTTCCGTTTTGGTGGAATACCCAACTGGTGAATCCAGGGCGCAGTGTCTCATCATGCGTATTGCGAAAGAGTACAACATCGCTTTTTCCTTTCGCCGCGTCGGTTAAACGTGAAAGAAAAAGTTTTCTGGCAAGCCAAGTTTCCGCTTTACCGACCCAACGGCTATAGTGTTATCCAGCACCTCGGTAAGCCGGTCAGATACTAAATTACTGTGAAGGCTTTCCCAATGAAACTGATTGCCATAGCTTCGTAAGCACGCGTAGCAACTCCCTTGAGGATGGCGATGAGGTTGGTGAGTCGATCCACCATCTCTTTGCCGGTGCCGAGCTTGGTGGCGTCGTTGAAGTCCGGCATGTCGGACAGCTCGTTGGCGTTGGCCAATGGGCCGATGATCTTCTTGTTGATCTCCGGCTTTTCGGTGCCACTTCAGTGCTTCTCCATAGTCTTGCGGTACCCCGTGGCCATTCAGGTACATGATACCCAACTTAAATTGAGCCTTGGCCTCACCTCTCTCAGCCCGGGCACGGAGGTCGGCAAGGTCATCGGCCTGAACAGAAGACCCCCACAGCAGCATCGTGCTGAACAGTAGAAAGCTAATGAATTTTCCGTTGGGCTTTTGTATTTTTCTTCGAGTCATTTTTCTGCTACACCACTTCCTGTCCAAATGAACACACATTACTCACGGAGAAAATCTCCCTGAGCTTGCCGCCCACACAGCGCACTCAATTATCAAACGCCACTGGCGTTCATTCAGCAAACACAAGCAACACGATGGGAGAAAATGCCAACTTCTATATAGTTGGCCGAATTATGGGGGTTGCCTCAATACGGTCAGGCTCATTGATAACGCTATTTCCAGAATATTGGGCGCGCGCGGCCCTATCAAGTTACCGCTGCTGAGTTTCGTCCTGACGGTGTCAACTTTGCTCGCGAATTTTTCACAATTTTCGTGCGAGATGCGACAGGCCCTATTCCAAGGGGCGGGTCCCAAGTTTGTGTCGGCCACATCACCAGCCTTCTGTGAGGATTGAGACAGACGGGCCCAGACGAGACATGAACAAATCTTAGAATTACCTGTAAATGAAGGAACCAGTATAGCTTTACACATCGGCGTATGATACAAGGAAAGAATGGTAGCTAAACCCAAAACTCTGACTAAGGAAAAGAGAAAACTCGTTGTCGATGTTCCTGTTGAGTTGCACAGAGCACTGAAAATCTATGCGGTTCAAGCAGATCGTACTATCCGGGAAGTCGTCATTGAGGCGATTGAGACAACGATAGGCGACAAGAGCCGCACCAAAGGAAAGAAGAAGTAGACGGGCAGGGGCAGGACTTGCTCGTTACGTTGCCTGTCCATGACTACACGCGAAGGAGCGAACTACGGAAAAGCGCACGCAGTGGGAATCCGTAGAGCAACATTTGCGTCGTATGAGACACGCAGACAAGAAAGGCGGTTGGACCACGCGCAATTTCGTCCGCTTCCGAGACCGGAAGGGCAGGAACCGAACGTTCTCAGCGGGAACGAGTCTGAAGGGCGCGCGACAAGAGAAGCGTAGGCTGCTGACGTTGAATGGTCACCGTGTCGATTTCGATAGGGAAAGTGAAAGGGATGTCACGCTTTCTCAATGGGGCGCTCGTTACGTGAGCATCTACGCGAAAGAGAAGCGGTCTATCGTTGATGACGAGAGGCATGTCAGGCATCTGTGCCGGATCTTGGGCGGCCATATTCTTTTCTCCGAAATTAGTCTTGCCCAGATTGAGCGCTTGAAGCAGACGCGAAAGACCGAA
Organism: Binatia bacterium; assembly: GCA_963666315.2. Classification (GTDB taxonomy): domain Bacteria; phylum Desulfobacterota; class Binatia; order Bin18; family Bin18; genus Bin18. The sequence continues at coordinate 122,051 of CAXXHG010000015.1, read as the reverse complement.
GACTATAGAGGCAAACGTATCTCCGAAGCGACGATAGATCGAAGTCTGGAGGTCCTCCGTCACATGCTGCGCATTGCCCTGGAAGAGAGGATTATCGATACCGTCCGCACGGTAAAGCTCTACAAGCCGCAAAACAAACGCAAGCGCGTCGCGCAACAGCCGAGGAATACAAAGGGCTCCTGGAAGCGTCGTCGCCCCACTTACAGCGAATTGTGTGCTGTTGTTATGAGACAGGCATGCGGAGCCGCGAGATCAAGGACCTCACGTGGGCGAAGATCGACTGGAAAGCCGGATTCATCCACTTGACCGTACAGGACACCAAGGAGAAGAAGCCGAAGAATATTCCCATCTCTCCGATCTTGCGCGCAGTCCTCCAGGCTCTTCGGCGGGACCAGCGAGAAGCCAAGTTGGCGTCCATTTCGGGCCATGTCTTCACCTGGAAGGGGAAGCCGATGAAGGAAGGGTGGAAAACGGCGTATAAAGCCGCCTGTCGGCGGGCGAATATCCTGGACTTGCACTTTCACGACCTGCGGCATACGTTCGTGACGCGGAAAGTGAGAGAAGGGTGAAATTACAAGCGTATCATGGCAATCACGGGGCACAGTACGTTCGCCGTTTTCCAGCGCTACAACAATCCGTCGGAAGACGACATCCGGGCGGTTGTGCTCAGCGCCGCGCCGACGCAGGTGGCAGGATGGGGTGGCAGTTGAAAAATATTTCTACTCTGTTTCTACTCACCCGGGACGGGAGCGACGCAATGTCGCTAAGTACCTGTTTTTGCAGTGTGCGCCCGTAGCTCAATTGGATAGAGCAACGGGCTTCGAACCCGTAGGTTGGGTGTTCGAGTCACCCCGGGCGCGTTTTTCTGCGAGACTCATGCTCTCACGGCATATTGAAGAGAGCCACGTTTGAAAATCCTTAGAATTTCTCTGGGCCTGGCCCTCAGCGTTGGCTTCGGCTATTTGGCCGTTCGCGGGGTGGAGTGGGCGGCCGTTCTGGATTCTTTTGGCCGAGTTGATCTTGGTTTATTGGCCCTATCTTGCCTTTGGCTGGGGGTTATCTTTTTCTTCCGAGCGTATCGCTGGCAGAAATTGGTTGAACCCGTTCAACGTTTGCCTGTGTCGGTCTTCTTCTCTGCAACCCTGATAGGTTTTATGGGCAATAATGTGCTGCCGCTGCGGGCTGGAGAAATCTTACGCGTGTATGCCCTCTCTCGCCTCGGCCCAGTGCCGATGAGTACCTCTATTGCGACAGGTGCACTCGACCGTCTGCTGGATATGATAACAGTCTCTCTCTTCGTAGTGCTGAGTCTCCCGTATCTTACGCCGCTTGCGGGGTATGCAAAGGGCAGTAGGATTTTTTTGGGCGTTATGCTTGCCCTGCTCTTTGGTGGCTGGTGGCTGGTGCGAGGCGAAAATCGCGCCTGGCTGGCATGGCTGCCACAGCGCTTACAACGCATCACACAAGAATTGCTAGACAGCCTTCAAGTCTTACGCCAAGGATCGCTTTTCTTGCAGACTTTTCTGGCATCCATAGCGGTATGGGCGACGATGGTCATGTACTACTGGTTGTTGCTCAAAGTGTGTGGGTTTTCGCTGCCATTTGAGGCGGCCCTTGTCGTCATCCTCTTCGTCGCAGTTGGCGTGGCCTTACCCGCCGCACCCGGTTTCGTGGGTGTGTTTCAGTATACTATTGTCCTTGGCCTCTCCTTCTATGCCGTTCCCAAGGAAGAAGCTTTAAGTTTTTCCATTGTGGCCTTTTTTGCTCAGTACATTCCCATTACGCTTGGGGGTCTGGTTCTCCTGCTGCGGTCCGGCTTATCGTTGTGGCCGTCGAAGTTGGCGCTCGCAAAAAACTAGTCCTGATGAGAGAGATGACATGGATGACATGCGTCCTGAGCGTCTCATACTCCTGCTGGTGCTCCCCGTGCCCCCAGCACTTTCCTGGGCCGATGGGCAGGATGGGAAAGATGGGAAAGATGAGCAGGATGTCATACCTGCCTCACGCGCTCGTGAACTCGTCGATCAGTTCGTCACTGTCGAAGGCAAGGTCGTCGCAACTCAGCAGGAAGGGCGGAATACATTTTTGTCTCTCAGCTCGGGCGCAGCGTCCGAACTCACGGTGGCGATTACACCGCCCTTGTTGCTGTCCGGCTTTCCTGATCGGCCGGACACGTTTTATCAGGGTAAAATCGTCCAGGCACAAGGTTGGGTGTATCTCTTTCGTGGACGGCCTGAAATGCTTATTAGCACGGCAGATCGCATTACGGTGATCAGCCCACTTGCCGGCTCGCTGGTATCTGAACCGCCCGCGCTCCGAGAAGCGTTCCGCGTGCGCCCTGGTCCTGACCGACCTGAACGCAGTCCCGAGACTCCAACATCTTCAGCCTTACCGAGAAGTCTCTTGACCGGTCCTGAAACAACCAAGCTTGACCTCAGGCAGATGACCCCCGAATCGCAAGACCCAGGTTTCGTGTCTGACCGGAGTGAGGTTTGCACGGAAGCCCAAACGTTGTGGCGACAAGTCACTCAGGAACTCGTGCCGCATTTGCGACACTATACGACCTGTCTGGAAAAAGGGTCACTTGGCTGTGACCCCGCAGGCGAGAAAGTCGCCTTGGGCATGCTCGGAGTACAACAAGCGCAGAAGTGAGTGCGCGTCAGTTGTCAGTAGCTGCAGCAGCCAGCGACCGGTCAGAAAAAGACGTGTGCCTCAGACATGAGTTGATCGAAGTTATCCAGGGGGTGATTCTTCGGCCCGTTATAGACGCTATAAAACAGCGGAAGCTGGAAATACTGGCTCAAGAATGGCTCAACGCCAATGGAAAAACGCGTGAGCGCGTCATTGCCTTGGTTCCGGTCAGGATGAAAATAATCGTAAGAAAACTTGGCGTTCATCCAGTCAAAGACGAGCCAATTGATCTCAGCATAGCCTACAAACTGATTCGCCCGGCTGGGAAGTTGCTCGTCCTCTATAAAGTCTATTTCTCCGAGCAGGGTAAAGCGCCAGAAGTTTGTGCCTATATAAAATTCGTATAGCGTCCGATCTTGTTTTTCGACCGAGTTGTGGGAAAAAGATGCGCCCAGCATGATGTTCCGGACCAGCAGCAGCTCGGAAAATAATAGCCGTTCAGGGAGACTTGTTTGCGCAGGCGCGCGGCGCCACCGCCGTTAGTGAGGGCCACACTAAAGAAGGCATCTCCAGGCGCCAGACCGATTTCGATCCCTGTATCCGGGCTAGTGAAATTAAACCCTGTCCGTGAACGAATAAAGGCCGCATCATCTTGGAGGCGCAGGCCATACGGCGCAAAAAACTTTCCGCCTTTGACATAGCCGTTCCAGGGGAAGAATCCGGCCAGCAGTCCAAATGTTTCGCGGTTAAAGGCACTGCTTGGACCGAAGGATTCGTCTAGATAGAATGTCAGCGCATCTCTGATTAGATTGACTTCGGCACAGGCATTGGCTTCGCCAATTTTAAATTCACTGCTATCGGCTGGACGAAAGGCCGTATTATTAGGAACGCGGCCACGCCGGTTCGGCTTATCCCGAAACGTGGTGGTATAGCTGCCGCGAAAATCCGCTCCAACGGCAATCCCTTCGACCAGACGGCCGGTGACCGGTGTGCGGGCGTCGAGTGAGTCAAACGGGCCTTTGGGGCATTTGAGAAACGATTGGCTGTGGGCGCTGACAACGCCGGTGCGCATGCCTTCGCCTGCACCGTTGACATGGCAAAACCTACATTTATGGCCCTCCCGAACGACGAGGGAGGGGGCTCCCCCCTCACAAGGCGGGCACAACCCACCACAAGGACGAAGAGCGCAAAAGCGCCCAAGCCAACCTGTTGCTGCCATGTCGCATATCTTTGCTTCGTTATTCCTGACTGCTCAGTCCTTAGTCGACGGCTCCGTTGAAAATCCACTCCCGGATAACGGCAATTTGTCCAGCCTTGAGTGGCGGGTTGTTGAGCGGCATTTGCTGTCCACCGATGCCCGCGCTGCCTTCGATTTTCTGCACTATATAGCTGTCATCCGGGAATCCGGGATTGACCCGTAAGGTGGCGGCAATCTGACCGCTGGCTACCCCCATGCCGTCACCGCCGACAAGGTTCACGCGGGAGTTTGCTAGCGTATCGAGTTGGAGTCCGAATGGAGCAGTTGCTCCGACATGACAGAGAAAACTCACTCCTGGCCAGGGTGCTGTATCCACTCGATCGTCTCGCGCGTAGGACGAGAGCAGTGCCGGATTGATCCCGCAAACCCTTTCTTGAGACAGGCCACGGCATCACGCAAGATGGATGGCCAGCATCAGGCGTTTTTCGGGTGTCAGTATCTTGGCTGAAGGGAGATGTGATACTGCCTGAGGAGCAGCAGCCTGACGACGGTGCATGTCTATTGAAACTCTGCGCTTCTCAAAAATGTTCCCTACGCAAGAAGAAAGATCAAAACGTACGCTGTGCGTTCTTGGCGTTCTGTCTCTCGTTGTTTATGCTGGCATAGCCTGGCTCAGCCATGCGTTCGTTTATGGTCAGGGGCATCTGGAGCGGCCGATTGGGACGTTTGTGTGTCTATATGGTGCGGCCTTTGTCTTGTATGCAGTGGCAATCCGGCGGCTCCGGCATCTCGATACGAGACCATACCCGCTTGTCCTGATTTTTGTTTTCGCCGTTCTCTTTCGTGCCATATTACTATTCTCTGTGCCTATCCAGGAGGACGATTTCTATCGCTATTTATGGGATGGAAAGGTGGTTGCCAGCGGGATGAACCCGTATCAATTCGATCCACTCAACATACAGATGGGAGAGGCAAACGCGCAGCTGCGTCCGTATCGTCAGATTGCTGATGAAGACGAGCACTTCGCCTTGCTGCTGTCCCGGGTCAACCATCCCGGAGTCCCGACAATTTATCCACCGCTGGCCCAGGCTGTGTTTGGTCTGGCTGCGTTGATTGCACCGGGCAGCTTGCTCGCCCTGCGTCTGATTTTTTTCTGTTTCGAACTCGCCGTGTGTGTGGTGCTGGTGAGCATGTTGCGTCACTTTGACCTGTCGACTTCAGGAGTGCTGATCTATGCCTGGTCTCCGCTCGTGATTAAGGAGTCAATTAATTCGCCACACTATGACGTTGTGCCGACTTTTCTGCTCGTTCTGGCGCTGTCGGCTGTCCTGAAAGGACGGACGCTGTTGGCTCACCTCAGCCTGGCTGGGGCCATTCTTGGCAAGGTCTTTCCTGGGGTGCTACTGCCGCTTTTTTTACACCGGGCCTGGCAAAAAGATGGTTTCTGGGCTGCGGCGGGTGGGCTCGTTCTGATCGGTGTGGTGGTCATAGCTGGATATCTACCCTTTTGGGCGGCGGGCAGTGCGCTGTGGCAAGGATCGCTGACTTTTGGGGGAGAATGGCAGACCAATAGTTTTGTGTTCCCTTTTTTGCTTTTGCTTATTGAGGACCGTTGGCTGGCGAACGGCATTATTGTCGCCTGTCTCAGTGGTGCAGTGCTCATCGCTGCGGGGCGAAACTCGAGAGGGGACGAGCAACAGTTCTTGAGGGGCTGTTTCTTTGTTATTGGGCTGCTGCTTCTCCTCAGTCCGGTCGGCAACCCGTGGTATTTTATTTGGATCGTGCCATTCCTGTGTATCTTCCCGCGTCGTTCATGGTTACTGTTGTCTGGACTTTTGGGTTTGTATTATTTCGCTTTCTACTTTTTTTATCGCGGCGAGCTAGAAACGTTTCGCTGGGTGGTCTGGTTGGAGTATCTCCCTTTTTATGGGCTGCTTATGTGGGAGTGGTGGAGGAAGAGATACCGACGATAGGGCAAAATATTTTACTGTTAAGATCGAGTACGGAACTATGCCTTGGAGAAGAATCCTTCGCCCGTCCGTCGCGGTTCCTCTCTTGCTATCTGGCGTCCTGTGTAGTCCTGCCTGGGCCACACCCGAGCGGGCCATGTTGGAGTCCACAGAAGAGACACCGCTCGTGGTCCTTCCGGAAACCCAGCAGCTCCGGATTTATGGGCTCATTTACCCCACGCGTTTCAATACTGCCCAAGGAGACGAGGCCCGTTATCATTTGCTGACCTGGGGAGGTGGCAGATCAAAAGACGCATTAATTGAAACACCAGCCGATGATCTGCAATTTTACGAGGCGTTGATCGCGCTCAGCGCCCAGCCTGGGGATAATCTTTCAATGGCCGCGTGGACTCGGCGGTCCGATCCTGACAGCGCTGTTTCGCATGAGAAGGCCCAGGGAAGCAAACTCGACGTCTCCATCGCATGGCAAGGCAACGTAGCAGGTGTGTCCGATTTGTCTATTGACCAGGTGTTTCGCCCACCCCAAATCCCCAACCCCCAGCCCCCGTTTCTGTGGCACTTTGGCGGGAACCGTGATCGCTGGTTTAATCGCATCCCGCTCATGCCTCGGCCGGGCTGTCTGGTGTGCCTGTATAGCTGTCCCAGCGGCAAAGTGAGCAATGGTTCGCTGAGTATTGCCGACTATATGGCTCGACCGCATCGGTTTAGTGCGAAAACAGAACTCTTGCCTCCTGACGGAACACCTGTGACGCTAACCTTTCGAGTCCGTCCGTGATCTCTGTCATCTATGAATACAGAACTGCCACGTATTGCAGTGATCATTCCTGCGCTCAACGAAGAGACGTCTTTGCCACAGGTGTTGGCCGACCTTCCATGGAAGCAACTTGAAGAGGTCGTCGTTGTGGACAATGGTTCTTCAGATCGAACAGCAACAGTTGCCCGAGATTGCGGGGCGACCGTGTTGAGCGAGCTGCGTCGAGGCTACGGTTGGGCTTGTCTGGCCGGGATTGCCTACTTGAAAGACAAGCAGCCCGACAGCCGGCCGGATATCGCGGTCTTTCTTGATGCGGACTATAGCGATTACCCTGATGATTTAGAGGACGTGATCCGTCCCATTATTGACGGTGGATATGACCTGGTCATCGGTTCTCGAACGAAAAGGGCTGAGTCGGGGGCTCTTCTTCCCCATGCGCGTTTCGGCAATAGGCTTGCGACGGGTCTGATTCGTGTTTTATACGGTTTTACCTACACCGACCTGGGTCCTTTTCGAGCCATTCGCTTCCCCGAGCTGCTGTGCTTGGATATGCAGGATCAGACCTATGGCTGGACGGTGGAGATGCAGATTAAAGCCATCCGCTTGGGCTTGCGGATCACCGAGGTTCCCGTCCGCTATCGACAGCGGATAGGCCAATCTAAGGTGAGTGGCACCATAAAAGGCACCGTCCTTGCCGGCTACAAGATCCTGTGGACCGTGTTTCGCTACGCCAGGAGAGCCGTGTGACGGAAAAGAGCATGAAACGGAGCTTGGAACGCGATTTGGAATGGAACTTGGCCTTTGCTCCGGATGAAGTTGTGCCTCGTTTAGAGAATCTCTTTCGTCAGCATGGGTATGCCTACACGCAAGAAGAGAGAGAAACGGACATTTTCTACCACACGTCTCTCGGCCCAGGAACGCTTGATATCGTGCTGCATCCACTGGAGCCACAGAGGAGTCCGTTTAGTGCGAGTATATTTCAGCAGCGGACCCTGGTGCGTATGACCTATACAGGAGTGAGCAAAGAAGATCAGGCTACCTTCAAACACCAACTCACCATGGCGTTCCTGCGGGTAGGGGGCTAATGCGCGTTAGCGTTGTCATTCCGACACTGAACGAAGCCGACACCATCGAGCGCACGCTGGCCTGTGTCCGACAGGCAGGCAAATGCGAAATCATTATCGTGGACGGAGGGAGCGACGACGAAACTCTTGAAATCGTTCGCAAGTCGGCGGACCGGGTGCTATCCGCTCAGCGCGGCCGGGCCTGCCAGATGAATGCCGGGGCGCAGGTTGCGACAGGAGAGACCCTTTTATTTTTACATGCAGATACGCTGCCTCCAGCGGGCTTTTCGCACTTGATTGAGCAGGCGCTTACAGATCTCGACGTGGTTGGTGGACGATTTGACGTGGACCTGGATGCGCCAGGCTGGCCGTTTCGGATGATTGGTGCCCTGATGAATATCCGTTCCCGACTCACACATATTGCGACTGGGGATCAGGGGATATTTGTCCGTCGAGAGACGTTCGAATCAATAGGCGGCTACCCAGAATTGGACATCATGGAAGACCTGGAGCTCAGCCGTCGGCTCAAACGAGCGGGGAAGGTGGCGTGTTTACGGAATCGAGTTCGGACGTCTGCACGGCGCTGGCAAAAGCACGGCATCACCAAAACCATTCTGATCATGTGGGGGCTGCGCTTGTGCCATTTCTTTGGTATCCGGCCGGCTTCGCTCAAGGCGTTTTATGCGGATACGCGGTGATCTGCTCTTTGTGTTTGCTTATTGACGCTTGAGAGATACCGTTGCAGCGATTACGGTATCTTCCCTTCGTAAATCCCCATCACGGTGTCTAAGAACTTATGCGCGTCCTTTTTGACCCGCTGGAATGAGTTGCGGCCAATGATGGAGCCAAAGCCGCCACCGTCGCGGATGGCGCGGACTTCATCAAAGAATTCCTCGTCGCCTTTGGCTGCTCCGCCTGAGAAGATGACGATACGTTTATTATTAAACGCGCTCTGCACAACGTGGCGCACTCGTTCGGCTGGTGTGCGGATGGGGACATTATACTTTTCGTACGCTTTCTTGGCGTCAGATAGTTCGATGTGATCGCTCGGCAGCTTGACCTTGACGATATGCGCGCCCAGTTGGGCCGCAATCTGAGCAGCATAGGCCACCACATCAATGGCGGTCTCGCCAGCCTTGCTCAGGTCTGAGCCTCTAGGATACGACCAAACCACTACCGCCAGACCCTTACACTTGGCTTCTTTAGCAATCTCACGCAATTGCTCGTACATAATTTGCGCTGCGGATGAACCTGGATAGATTGTGAACCCAACCGCTACACAACCGAGTCGGAGGGCATCGTCAACGCTGCTGGTCACCGAAGAAAGTGGGTCTTTTTCATCATGCAGACTGTCGTGATTGTTGAGTTTGAGAATGAGGGGAACACCGTCGAGGAATTTATCAGCCCCGAGTTCGATAAAGCCTAATGGAGCCGCGTAGGCATTACAGCCGGCATCAATGGCGAGTTGGAAATGATACTCAGGATCATAGCCCGGAGGGTTTGGCGCAAAACTCCGTGCCGGACCATGCTCAAAGCCTTGATCGACCGGCAGAATGACCAGTTTCCCCGTTCCCCCGAGGCGGCCATGGTTGAGCAAACGGGCAATATTCATTCGCGTGCCGGGATTGTCGCTTGCATACCAGCCGATAATTTCTTTTACACGCTCGGTCATAATGTTACCTCCTCACTATCCTCTGGCTCTCTAGATAAACATAAATAAAAGTTCAGCCGCAAGGGCGCGAGCGCTTCGTCTTCGAGGAAAGACCCTATTTATAAAACGATTCTGCCTTTTCGACGTCTTCTGCGCTGCCAATAATAAATGGCGTGCGTTGATGGAGCGCTTCCGGAACGATGTCCCGGATCGGCTGCCTCCCGTTACTAGCGCGGCCTCCGGCCTGTTCGACGACCATCGCCATGGGAGCGGCTTCGTACATCAGACGCAGTTTACCGTTGGTGTTTTTGGGGTCGGCTGGGTACAGGAAAACGCCGCCTTTCAACAGGGTACGGTGAAAATCGGCAACAAGGGAGCCGACATAGCGCCCGGAATAGGGCCTCCCGGTGTCTTTATCTTCTTCTTGCACATACTCGATGTAGTTGCGCGTTTCCGGAAACCAGGTGTTACGGCGGCCTTCATTGATGCTGTAGATCGAACCCCGGCTGGGGATACGAATATTCTCATGTGAGAGAAAGAAATCACCAATGCCAGGGTCGAGGGTAAAGCCGTGCACTCCCGTGCCGGTTGTGTACATCAGCATAGTATTCGGGCCATACAGGGCGTAGCCGGCAGCCACTTGGTCTTTGCCTTGGAGATGCAGGGCTTTTTTAAATTCTTCCCCACTGCCGGCTGGGCGCCGATGTACCGAGAAAATAGATCCAATCGTGACGTCCACGTCGATGTTGGATGAGCCATCTAGGGGATCAACAAAGACAACGTACTTCCCTTGATCGGCATTCCCCACGATGGCCGCTGGCTGCTCCATTTCTTCTGACACCATTTCCGACACCAGCTCGCCATACGCAAACGATTCAAGAAAAGCATCATTTGAAATATCGTCCAATTTTTGGACGATTTCGCCTTGTATGTTGATTTCTTCGGTTGCCCCGAGGGCCCCCGTGAGCCCGGCCACACTCAAGCGGTGAGCAATTTTCTTTGTGGCAAGCGCAATCTGTGATAAGAGGATGGAGAATTCTCCGGTCGCACCTGGATAGCTTTGTTGTTGCATTGAAATATGGCGTGTCAGCGTAATTCTTTCGGCAGTCATAGAGTCCCCCTTACTTCCTGGCTGAACACTGGCTAAACAAAGAGTATCGCAGGTTCTTCTATCATATATAGGAGAGAAGCGCCAAAACAGGAGGAAAATGAGGATGAATCTAGAACATGGGCAGGGAAGGCGGGGTGGAGGGATACCGCCTCCCCTGCCCATATCTATTATTAGAGAATGGCTATCTAGCCGGAAACTTTAACACTGCGAGAGAATACTGAAGATCTCGTAAAGCACTTAAAACTCAGTACTTTTATTTTTTGGAGAGGTTGCCAGGCCGGATTGCGTATTATTGAAAATGAACTACAGCACCGAGGATCCAAATCCTGGCAAATTGTCTCGCTGTTCTAATTTTTCCGCTTCGGGCGGTTTTTCTTCCCAAAACGCTGCCGTGGCCACAGTAAAGAGCAAAGCGGCTCCAACCAAATACGCAAGAGACAGAAAGGCATGCTTGGCCCCCATAGCGGAGTCCTACTTGCGGTTTAGAAACTGGGCGACTGCTTCGGCTGCTTTGTGTGGCTGCTCCAGCCAGACGGCATGAGCTGAGTCTGCGATCTGAGTGACCTCAGCATTGGGAATACCTCCAGCATATATTTCAGCCAACGCTGACGGGACGAGTTTATCGCCTGTTGCGGTAACGATGAGGGTCGGGACGGTGACGCGGAATAGCCGATCTTTCAGTCGTGGGTTGTACAGCGAAGGCGGCGTCCAGCCTACCCGAGCGGAGACCATTTGGGCCTTATAAAACAGGAGCTGCGCCTCGGGTGACATCTCGTCGGCGACGGCTCCCCTCGCCAACTCGGAATTTTGATTGGAAAAGATCAGCTCGCGGACTTCATCATTCCCACCTTCAGCCTTGGGTGTCACCGTATAGAAAAAATTGGCAATGCGCGCTTCGGGAGTTGAGATCCCACAGGGATTAATCAGGACAAATTTGTCTAGCCGATGAGCATGACGGGTGGCGAATTCGGTTGCCACCCAACCGCCGAGCGCCGTTCCGATAAGGTGGACTTTCTCAAGATTCAATGCATCAAGAACATCGAGACAAAAGAAGACCAGGTCTTCGATGTTTTCGAGGTCATCATAGCCTGCTGTGTCTGCGTAGCCTGGCAACGCCGGCGCGTATAGGGAGAATGATTCTGCAAGCGTGTCATGGAAGGTGGTAAAGCCGCCATCGGCTGGCAGGCTATGAATGTCCGCAACCAGTCCGTGCAAATAGAGAACGGGGCTACCGGTGCCGCCTTGGAGCAGCTGAACCTTTTGGTTGCGGATGCTAAGCGTTTCTGTGTGCAGTGTCATGAGCAGTTTTCCTGTCAGTCGGGGTAGTGGATAGGGCGCTGAGGCAGAAGAGACTCTGCGTCAGCCTACACGGAGTTATCTACGCAGGCGCTGAAGTTTGCTCAACACCGCCATGCGGGCATTGCGGGGCTGTATCAAACTCTGCCCCGGCATGCTTGCGAACATAAGGGAAGACCTCGTTTGCCAGTAGTTCCATATTCTTGCGTGTCAAATGGTCAGGCAGGCTGCCAAATTGAGGCAGGGCTAGAATATGGCCGACTTTAAACTCCGTGACGTATTGGAGCAGTTTTTCGCGTACGGTTTGTGGGCTGCCGATGAGTACCGATCCGCCCGCCTCGATGTCGTCCCAACTGGTGGCATGGCCTAGTTGCCAGGTTTTCACAGCGGCGTGGCCGCTGCCTGGATCACTCAGTTCTTGGAGACGCTGCAACGACTGGAGCGAGGTATAGCCGGGCGGCATCCAGGTGCGGCCCTTGCCGGCAAAGCCTTTAAGAAGCTTATCGATGAAATACCAAATATGCTCTTCCGCTTCTTCACGCGCCTTTTGGTCGGTTTCCGCAACATACATGGGAACAAGCCAGCCGAGCATTCCTGGGTGAAAGGGCGACTTGCCGACTCGAGCGACGGTCTCTTGGAAATAGGCCGCATTGCGACGAAACGCATCGACATGCGAGTAGGTGAGCGCGGCGTAAATAACGCCGTGCTCGGCAACGAACTCCATGGTTTCAATACTCCCCACGCCAGGGACCCAAACCGGGGGATGCGGATCCTGGACTGGACGTGGCCAGGTGTTGACGTATTGGAGCTGGAAGTGTTTGCCTTTCCATGAGAATGGTCCGGGATCAGTCCACGCCTTGAGGATCAGCTCTGTGGCTTCCCGAAAACGTTCTCGCGCAAACGTCGGGTTCTTATTATAGGAGTAATATTCCGGACCACCACCAACAACGAAGCCCGCGTCGAATTTGCCGCGAAACATATTGTCGAGCATGGCAAATTCTTCGGCAATTTTGAGGGGGACATCGTAGAGGGGCAGGCCATTGCCGAGAACCATGACGCGCGCCTTCTTGATGCGCTGAGACAGGGCGGCCGCAATCAAATTCGGGGCCGGCATCATGCCATAGGCATTCTGGTGATGTTCGTTAACGACCACTCCGTCAAACCCGAGCTCGTCCGCATACACGAGCTGGTCGAGGTATTGCCGATACACATCCGGACCGCGTTCCGGATCAAACAGACTATTGGAGCAGGTCACCCAGGCCGAGTCGTATTTGTCTTCAAAATCCTTGGGTAAATGCGGCCACGGCATGAGGTGAAACATCCAGAATTTCATAGGCTTTCCCCCCAAAAGGTGGGCTGAGTATCTGGACAAGATGTAACATAGTTCGGCGGCGGAAGGCAAAGGGGCGCTGTACTGGTACATGCAGGTCAGGGACGATAAGATGCCTGGAGATTTCACGCTCAAGGAGGGATAGATGAGCCAATTACCAGCGGATTTACAGGAATTTATGGAAACTCTGCGAGTTTCTCAGGGAGTGAACCCTGCCGAGATGTTGACCAAACACGATGCGCTTATGAATGGGAATCCGCCGCCGGTTGGCGCAGTGCACAATGATGTGATGTACAGAGAAGTTGCTGGTTGGCGGGTCACCGCTGATATCTCCGTGCCGGAAGGCAACGGTCCACATCCGGTTCTAGTCTACTGCCACGGCGGGGGCTGGACGATGGGCAGTCCGAAAACGCATGTGCGAGTCGGCCGTGAGTTTGCCGCTACAGGATAGCTGACCATCAGTATTGACTATCGTCAAAGGACGACTTATCGGGGGCAGAGGGGTAAAGACTAAAATCGTCCAACAGCGTCGTTGCCAATGGGCTGCAAAATTGAAGAATGGAAGAAGCGGTCTTGCCTGTTTCCTAACGAAACAAATCCGTGTCTGCCGGACGTTTCAGTGAGTCGCTGCCAACCTCGGCTGGGGTGAATTTATAGCCGCGAATAATTATGGCTGGCACGGCCGCGCTTTTTTCCATGAGGAGCCCGGCGGCGGCGGCGAGTTCGTCGGCCACGGCAACAACGGTATGGCGCAGTTCACGGCCCTGAAGATCCACTTCGCCGCGTTGATCGTCGAGTGGATCAAGTCCTGAGACGCCGAGGGCGAACTCGACCAGGCCATCGCGCCACGGGCGGCCAAAGGTGTCCGTGATTACCACGCCGATAGAAATATTGCGCCGGTTCTGAATCGCGATCCGAATATCGCGGGCCGAAGCATCCGGGTCTTTGGGCAGGAGAATGACAACGTCCTCGGCAATCGTGTTCGAGGCATCAACGCCGGAGTTCGCACACACCCAGCCATGCTTCGTCTCGGTGATTATCACACCGTCTTTCATGCGGACAATGCGACTACTCTCAGTGAGAACAACTTCGACCATACGTGGGTCTTTTTCCCACATTTCAGCAATCTGTACCGCAAAGGGGGAGGGCGTAACCGTCTTTAAATCGAGGACTGCCCCTTCCGCTTTTGAGACGATCTTTTGACACATGACCAAAATATCGCCGTCTTTGAGACCGACTTTGGCGGCATCAATAGCCTCAAGCAACAACGATGGCAGGTCGTCGCCGGGCTGAATCTGAGGCACGCCGGGGATGGGGATAATGGCAATTGTGCTCATACGCGCTCCGCTTCAGGCGTGTGTATCCTTCGGTCGTTTCGTATGCTGGTAGTCAATAACCGTCCGCGCCAGCGCAACAGATTTATCCATATTGCTCATAACCGTGTCAGTGACAATAACAGCCATCCCCAATTTTTCCAGACGTTCACGCTGCGCTGCATCTTGCTCATCAAGAACAAAGGTATCAACAAAGTCTTGGTATAAATTCGCGATGCCGACGGATGAAACTTCAATGCCCAGCCCTGCGAGCATCTTGTCCGCCGGGCCTTTAATGGGCTTGCCGGCCACAAGGGGACTGATGGCTACTACGGGAGCCTGGGTTTCTTGGAGTGCTGCTCGAACACCAGGCAGAGCAACAATAGGCCCGATACTCACCAGGGGGTTACTGGGTGGGAGAATGACCAGATCGGCGCTGCGAAGAGAATCACACACGCCCGGCGCCGGCTGGGCGGATGCTATCCCACTGAGTTCAACTTTTGAAACTTGACCTTCTCCGCGTTGCTTCACGAAATATTCCTGAAAGGGCAGGGCGCCTGCCTCAGTGTGGACAATGGTACGGACGCGGTCATCACTCATGGGCAGAACCGTGGCTTCGATCCCCCACTTGCGTGCAATTTTCGCTGTGACCGCGGTCAACGTTTGGCCCTGACGCAGGAGGTGGGTACGAAACACATGCGTGGCGAGGTCTGCATCGCCGAGGCCGAACCAGGTGTCGGCATAATAGCGTCCGAGTGCCCCGAGGCAGCGATGGGTCTCTTGGGGGAGACCCCAGCCTTTTGCAGAATCAACAGCGTCGGCTAACGTATAGGTGATGGTGTCGACATCAGGCGAGACCGATAAACCAAAGAACTCGTCGTCATCACCTGTGTTGACGATGACACACAAATTGACAGCTGGACTGACGCGAACGACCCCGCGGAGGAAACGGGCGGCACCCACCCCGCCTGCCAAGGCGGTCACACGCAAAGATTTCAGTGTCGGCACGATGAAAAGAGCGGAAGGCTAGTCGCCCTCCGCTACACGTTTAGTGGAGGTTACACGTTGAGTGGGCGGTTTCTTGTTTGTCTCGCTCAAACGGATGGACGTAACGGAACTGGTCTGACGCGGTGAGCCTTCGGTACGACCCGAATTTCTCATCTGCATTCTCAACCATATCTAAGGGGCTCAATTTATCGTCGGTCCCGTTAAAGACGGTGCGCAGCTTATACGTCGTTAACCGTTCGGCCGGGGTTCGACCAATGTCGCGAATCAAGCGACGCAGTTCTCGTGGTGGAACGAGCTGTCCGTACTGTGCCCCCGCCGACGTAGAAATGCTCTCGTTAATCAGTGTTCCGCCCAGATCATTTGCGCCGACCGTCAGTAGGTATTGTGACATCTTGGGACCTTCTTTGACCCACGACGACTGAATATTACGGAATGTGGGGCCCAGCATCAGACGAGCGACTGCATGCATCTTGATGACTTCTACTCCGGTCGCACCCTCGCGTACGCCTTTGACCAGCTTACGCTGGTACATGGGCGCTTCTTGGTGAATGAGCGACAACGGAACAAACTCAGTAAAACCTCCGGTTTCCTTTTGAATATCTCGGAGCAGATTCATATGTTTGACCCAATGCGTTGGGGTCTCAATATGCCCGTACATAATTGTGGATGTGGTCGGAATACCCAGACTATGCGCTGAAGTAATGACTTCAATCCACTGCTTAGTCGAGATGCGTCCCGGCGCGATAATATCGCGGATTTCCTGATCCAGGATTTCTGCTGAGGTACCGGGGAGGGTGTCCAGACCTGCGTTTTTGAGTTCCCGTATATACTGTAGAATGGAGACACCTGATCGAAGCGATCCGTACAAAACCTCTTCTGGTGAAAAGGCATGAATGTGTAAATCCGGAAATTCCTTTTTGACCGCTCGGGTGAGGTCGATGTAGAGGCTGCCCTTCATTTTAGGCGGCAGGCCGGCCTGCATGCATACTTCCGTTGCACCCATGTCCACGGCTTCCCGCGCACGGCGAATGATCTCTTCCTCTGGCAGGAAATAGCCTTCTTCCTCACGATACTCCCTGCTGAACGCGCAAAAGGTGCAGTGCTTGATACACACATTGGTGAAGTTGATGTTGCGGTTGACGACGTAGGTTACGACATCGCCCACTTGACGCTTGCGCATTTCATCCGCCACTAGGCAAACGGCGTGGAAATCTATGCCGTTTGTTTCGCATAGGTGGAGGCCGTCCTGCCAGGAGATTTCTTGATCTTCCAGGGCTCGGTGGAGGATGGTGCTGATCTGCGAATCGATGTGTTCAAGGATGCCAGCAATTTTATCGATTGCCACGGCTGGGTCTCCTTACTCTCAAAATTTTGGGGTTGAGGGTTCTTTCTCTTAAGACGTTCTCAGGCCGGGGCTTCATGCCGCTACTTCAGCTTGCAGCTCTTGGGCGCGCGGTCGCAACGTAGGTAATAGGAAGCCTGGACGGTCTATGTATTCTTCATAAATGGCCAGCCGCTCGCACAGCGTAAAGCCTTCCTCCGCGCACGTCTTCGCCAATAAGTCGAGATGCGGCCAGGCAGCTTCCGGATTGATGTAGTCCATGGTCACCGGCGAGATACCGCCCCAGTCGTTAATCCCGGCCCGGAGAAGCAGCCGGTGGTCCTGCGGGCTCAGATTGGGTGGCGCTTGGACGTTCATTTGGCCACCCAAAAGCAGTCGCGCAACGGCGACCGTGCGTGCCATTTCAGCACTCTCCGGCTCGGGGGCGTCTGCCATGCGTGTCTTAGGCTTGGCTCTGAAATTCTGAACAATGACTTCTTGGATATGCCCGTATTCCTGGTGCAAATCGCGGATGGCGATCAAACTATCGACGACTTCTTCGCGTGTTTCGCCGATGCCGATGAGGATGCCGGTGGTGAAGGGGATGGCGAGCTCTCCCGCCTCACGGATCATCTGCACCCGTACTTCCGGCCGTTTGTCTGGAGCGGAAAAATGGGCCATGCCGCGTTCACACAGACGCGGGCTAATGTTTTCCAGCATGAGACCGAGGCTGACGTTGACATCCTTGAGCCACTTCATCTCGTCGTAGCTCATGATCCCCGCATTCGTGTGTGGCAGCAAACCATACGAAAGCGCCATCTCACACGCCCGGTAGACGTACTCCGTCGTGGTCTTATGGCCGAAGCTGGCCAGCGTTTCCCGGTAGCTGCTAAAGGCATTTTCCGGCTTATCGCCCAGACACATAAGGGCTTCTTTGCAACCCTGGACTTGGGCGCGCTCCAGCCAGGTTTGTATTTCATCCGGACGCATCGTCCACGCATCCGGGTCGCGGGGGTCTTTGCGGAAGGTGCAGTATGAACACCGATCCCGACACAGATTGGTGATAGGCAGAAAGACCTTACGTGAATAGGTCACCGTACGACCTTTATGACGGTCACGTAGAGCGCTCGCCGCATCGCGTAGTGCAGGCACTTCGTCCTCGGAGCAGTGCAGCAGGCGGTAGCCGTCTGCTGCAGAGAGGATGGTGTCTGCAAGCGCTTTTTCTAATATCACAGAAGTGTGATGTTCCACTCGGTAGCCCCCAGGTTCAGTACCAGGGCAACACTAGTAGAGCACTGGGGCAATGTCAACTAGGTTGTCTCAGAAATCTCACTTTTTAGTGATATTTGTTATCCTCGGACTTTCTGTTGCCAAACTCCTGTATAATATGGGAAAAAACATGCTGGCTCGGGCGTGCCGCGAGATTCTATTTAGGGCCGGGCTACACGGGTGCGCAGATACCGAGTACGCCGAACGGCAATAACCGCGCACAGTGTTCCTGTGCTGAGCATGAGCCAGCCGCTACTGAGGAGCACTTGATAAAAGTCCAGCTTGGCCCGTGCTACTGCCCGCCGACTCCAGGCTTCACTCGCGAAGTGGTGGAGTCGGGCGTTTTTGCCGAACGTCTGCTCCGTTTCCATAGCGGGAGGAGTCTGGGCTAGACCGGCCTGATATTGGCGGACCTTGACCTGCGCGACAACGGTGTTGCCTATTCCCAGGGCGATCAGCACAATACCGATAATAAAAAGAGTGCTCTGATACAGTGAAGACACAGGAGTCATAACAAGCCTTCGCTTCCCGCTACCACCCGCAGAGACAGGCGTCAAGCTGAAAATAATGAACACGTGTGAACAATGTTGAATGATGAATATGTCAGGTCCAAACGTACCGCTCAAAGGACAACACTGGCCTACCCCAACGAGTAGAAAGCCGAGTAGCGAGCGATGATGCCTATTCAGTATTATGATCTTGGCGTAACCGAGTATGCACACGCCCTCCGCATACAACGACATTGGCATGCCTGGTGCCGGGAGAAGCAGGCCAATATACTCCTGCTGACGCAACACCGGCCTGTTATTACGCTGGGCTACCGTTACGCCCAAAACCCGAAAGACCAGCTGCTCGTTTCGCGCGAGCAACTGGGCAAAAGAGGCACACGCGTGGAGCACGCCGACCGCGGCGGAGGGGAATGTATCATGCACCGGGCCAACTCGTTGTGTATCCACTCTTCTCCTCCGTCCTCAAAAAGTATGGCGTACGACGCTTTATTGCGCAGCTGGAAGACGTCATGCTGCTGAGTTGTCCGCATTTCGGCGTGTCCACACAGAGAAAAATTGGGCAGCCGGGTGTGTGGGTGGAAGAGAAAAAATCGGTGCAGTTGGAATTGTCGTGCGGCAGAAGGTCTCCCTGCACGGCTTCTGTCTCAATGTGGACCTTGATTTACTCCCCTTTACTTATATCGTTCCCTGCGGGCTTGCCGGCATGGGCGTGACCAGTCTAAAAGAGCAAGACGGCAAGCCGATATCCTTCCCCGATGTAGTGCAGACTCTCATCCATAAGATATCGCACGTCTTTGTCGCACGTGTGGAGGAGTTCACGCATGAACGTTGTCTTGAATGAAAAACAACACCAGGTGCGTTGGGTCACCATAAACCGGCCTGAGCGTAAAAACGCGTTGGACCGGGATACGATATATGCACTGAAAGAGGCGTTAACTGAGGGCGGGAGCGATGCTGACACGCGGGTTCTGGTGCTGACTGGTGCGGGCGGAGCCTTTTGCTCTGGGGCTGATCTACGTGCTGCTCCGGCTCGTCCTGCGTCTCCTGGAGAAGATCTCGCTGAAGACGGCTTTAACGCCGTTATCCGGACGATCTGGAATATGCCAAAACCTGTGATTGCCGCAGTGGATGGCGCGGCCGTCGGCTTTGGATGTTCATTGGCCCTGGCGTCGGATATTCGTTTGGCTTCGGCTGCAGCCCGCTTCTCGCTTATTTTTGTCAAACGCGGACTCACTATCGACGGTGGCGCCAGCTATTTTCTGCCCCGTTTGACAGGCATGCGAGGCATGGAAATGGCTCTCAGTGGTGATATGCTGGATGCCACGGAAGCGGCCGATATGGGCTTGGTGAACCGGGTACTGACTGGAGACAATTTGCGCGAACAGGTCAGCGCATATGCGGATCGACTGGCAAAGAATGCGCCGTTGGCGCTCGCGGCCATCAAGACGTCGATGCATAACGCTTTAGGGTCGGGTCTTGGAGAGACGCTCACTGCCGAGATGGCGGCGCAGCGGAAACTGATGCATTCTGAAGATGTGAAAGAGGGCATACGAGCCTTCCGCGAAAAACGTGAACCAGTGTATACCGGACGATAGCAGGGTGTTGTGGCAGATCAATCAGGCCGATTTTTTATCGTTGGAGACATTCATGCCTGTCCGGGAGAACTTGAGGCGCTGCTCAAGGATCTTTCTTTGCAGACAGAAGACCATCTCGTCTGTTTAGGCGACTATATTGACCGCGGGCCTGATGCGAAAGCCGTTGTCGATTTGCTCTTAGGGATGCGGGCTGACAACGTGTGTACTTTTACTTTTCTCAGGGGCAATCATGAGGACATGTTCCTGGACTTCCTCGGTTATGAGGGGCTCTATGGTCAAGGGTTTCTCATGAATGGCGGACGGCAGACGATAGCCAGCTATCACTGTGATCCACTCACTCCCGGCGATGAGATCGCGCTGGCCCTGCCCGAAGCCCACCGCGAGTTTTTTTTGGGTCTCAAGCTTTTGTTACCTGTCGATGATATTTTGTGTGTCCACGCGGGCGTCAATCCGGGCGGATCCCTGGATGTGCAAGTTGCGGAGGACCTGCTCTGGATTCGTGAGGCGTTTTTTTCCCATCCGCACAACCTGCCCTATACCATCGTGTATGGCCATACGCCGCGCCGTGAAGTCGATTTCGATTTACCCTACAAAGTGGGCATTGATACCGGCCTTGTCTATGGTGGGAAGTTGTCTTGCCTGGAAATCACGGAAAAAAAGCTCTTCCAGATCGAACGTGGCCGGCAGCAGGTGACGATGGCCGATGTTGATGTGTATTGGACAGATGGAGAGCCCGCAGACTGACGCTCGACAATTCAGATCACGCCAGGTCACGTCGAATCTTGCCGGGTCGTGAACGTTTCTTCTCTTCCCTGCGTTTTAGCCCGAGACATCATTCCTCCGACCCGTGTTCTTATCCGGCTGTTAAAGCTGGTATTCTGAACACATGCAGAAAAAACAGCATGTACCAAAAGCCTACGAAGACATTGCCTTTTTAAAGAGTTCCAGTGCCCGAGCCATTCGGGTCCTGTGCGAGCTGACTGAGCCGGAGCAGCGCTTTCGGCGACATAATGTTGAAAATACGATAGTCTTTTTTGGCTCTGCCCGAGCGGTCCCAAGTAATCCCGACAACCCTTCGGCAGCAGGCTTAACGCGCTATTATGACGACGCTGTTCAGCTTGCGAGGCGATTGACCGAGTGGTCATCCACGATAAAGCCCGCTCAGCGGCGCTTTACGATCTGTTCAGGCGGCGGGCCTGGATTTATGGAGGCTGCCAATCGGGGGGCATATTTGGCTGGCGGAGAATCCGTTGGACTCAATATCAGTTTGCCCTTTGAGCAAGATCCGAACCCTTACCAAACGGATAATCTGAACTTTGAATTTCACTATTTCTTTATTCGCAAATACTGGTTTGCGTATCTGGCAAAAGCGATTGTGGTTTTCCCTGGTGGTTTTGGGACTTTAGACGAGCTGTTTGAACTCTTGACCCTGGTGCAGACGCAGAAAACCACAAAACATATGCCGACCGTGTTATACGGTTCTGACTACTGGAATGAGGTGGTGAATTTTGATGCGATGGTCCGCTGGGGAACGATCAGTAAAGAAGATTTAGGACTGTTCCGATTGTGTGATGACGTAGACAGTGCATTCAGTTTCCTGCGCGATGAGCTGACGCAGCACTATCTGTACGGAACAGTGAGCGGTAATGGGAGGGCCCTCAACCATCCATAACTTCTCAGCAATGCTCGCATTGCGCAAAAGAGTTGAAGGGGAAAGCCGCCTTTTATGTGGTCTATAGCCCTGCTCTTGACTTTCCATGGGCTGGCGGGTTTAACACTCGCATGGCGGCGTAGCTCAGGTGGCTAGAGCGAGGGTCTCATAATCCCTAGGTCGGCGGTTCGAGTCCGCCCGCCGCTACGCTGCATTGACCTGAAAGCAGTGGCCCCAATAGAGTGCTATTAGTAAGGAGGCTGTGGTATGGACCCACTTGCAGTATTTATACAGACACTTACGGGGATTGCCGTGATTTTCGCCCTGATCTCAGCAGTCATGGTACTGATGCGAAACGCAAAGGGTGATAGCGACGCATCAGACTGACGGCGCTACGGTCTATATACTTGAGAGAGGGGCGTTCTATAAGAACGCCTTTTTTACTTGGGATTGGGATTGATGCTGCAACTCGAACAGAAGGTCAGGGTCGCCTTGCAGAGGCTCTTGTCCGCATACGCCGACCTCAAGCTCGGCGTTGCGATATCCGGCGGCCCGGATTCGGTTGCTCTGCTGCGCGCGCTCATGACGCTTGCGCCTGCGCATCGGCTCCATCTCACGGCTTTGCATGTCAACCATAGGCTGCGTCCTGAAGCCGGCCAAGAGCAGGACCTGGTTGCACGCCTGTGTCAGCAGTGGCAGATTCCGCTGCGGATCAAAGAGTTGACTCCACAGCGAAAGAGGACGGGGCAAAAGAAGACAGGGATAGAAGCCTGGGCACGGGAAGAGCGCTATGCGTTTTTTCACGCCATGAAGACTGAACACGGCCTTGATTATATTGCCACTGCCCATACGCAAGACGACCAAGCCGAGACCGTCCTGTTCAATATATTGCGAGGCAGTGCGCGCCGCGGATTGGCCGGGATCCCACCCGTCCGCGAGGGCTGGCTGATGCGCCCCTTGCTCGATTGTTCGCGCCGCGAAATCATGACATATATCAACAAGAGACAACTGCCCTACGCGACGGACCCCAGTAATGCGGATGTACGCTATACGCGCAACAGAATTCGCCACCATCTCTTGCCCCTCTTAGAACAAGAATTCTCCCCACAAGTGCGCCGCCATCTTGTCTCCTTAGCGAAGACAATGCGGGAGGAGGAAGCATGGCTCGAAGAACTCGCCACGATTGCGTGTAAACGCGTGAAAGAAAAAGCCGATGTTTTGTCTGTGCCGAAACTCCAGGCTGAACCCAGAGCCTTGCGTCAGCGAATTCTGCGTCACTGGGTTGAGCGGCAAACGCATGACCTCGGAGCGTATCATCTGACTCGTTTAGCACAGCTGAGTGAAGGGCAAGTCCAGGGCATAATTCAGTTGCCGGGAAACGTCCACGTCGTGCGCGAGGGACAACGTTTAGTCATCAAACCCCAGGGGCAAGATCTGGGAGAGCAAGATCTCAACGAAATAGATTATGCGTACAAACTCAAGTTAGGGCATACGCTAGGATTGGGTGCATCGGGTTGGTCTATGACAGTCTCTCCTGCGGTGGTATGGAACGATGGATCAGGGCCCGTACGTTGTTCAGATTTGTGGCAGGCAGTGTTTGATGCACCCAGCGCTTCTCAAGGGCTTACTGTTCGGAATTACCGACCGGGCGATCGGGTTCAGCCGCTGGGTATGCGTGGACGTAAGAAGTTGCATGATGTCTTCATTGATGCAAAGGTACTGCGCTCCCTCCGCCGTGGGTTTCCTGTCGTTGAAGTGCATGGCGACATCGCCTGGGTGCCGGGCTGTGTGAGAGGGGACGTGGGGAAGGTCACTCCAGCTACCCGACAGGTGTTCCGGATTCGCGTCAACCCGTTGCCGGGCGAACAAAAACTATGGTAGCTTGAATACGCGTGGGTGAAAGGTAACGGAGTGAATAAGATTTCTTCTAATTTCGCACTATGGTTAGTCCTCGGGTTGATGTTTCTCCTCCTGTTCAACCTCTTTAACCGTCAGCGACCGAGAGAACCCGAAGTCGTCTTTAGCGATTTTTTTACCGCTGTTGAAAAGGGAGAAGTCTCCGAGGTGCTCATTCAGGGTCAGGTCATCAGCGGAATATTCCGGAATGATGAGCATTTTAAGACGTTTGCGCCGATAGATGATCCGGATCTCATGCGGACGTTACGCGAGAAAGGCGTACGCGTCTCCGCTCGACCCCCAGACGACGATCCGTGGTATGTGATGGTTCTTATTCAATGGTTCCCTATGTTGCTGCTCATCGGTGTCTGGGTCTTCTTTATGCGCCAGATGCAAATGGGCGGCGGCAAAGCCATGTCATTCGGAAAAAGTCGGGCCAAGCTCCTGACCGAAAACGAACACAAGGTCACTTTTAGCGATGTGGCCGGTGTGGAAGAACCGAAACAAGAGCTTGAGGAAATCATCGCTTTTCTCAAAGATCCGAAGAAGTTTACCCGTCTCGGGGGACGTATCCCAAAAGGTGTGTTGCTGGTTGGTGCGCCTGGTACGGGCAAGACGTTACTCGCCCGGGCAATTGCAGGCGAAGCCGGTGTCCCATTTTTTTCGATTAGCGGCTCTGATTTTGTCGAGATGTTCGTCGGCGTGGGGGCCTCTCGCGTGCGTGACCTCTTCGCCCAGGGTAAGAAACAAGCTCCGTGTATTATCTTTATCGATGAGATTGATGCCGTCGGGCGGCATCGTGGCGCCGGCCTGGGTGGCGGCCACGATGAACGCGAACAGACCTTGAATCAACTCCTGGTCGAGATGGACGGCTTCGAGGCAAACGAAGGCGTGATTCTCATCGCGGCAACAAACCGACCTGATGTGCTTGACCCCGCGCTGCTCCGGCCTGGCCGCTTCGATCGCCGCGTTGTCGTCCCATCACCGGATGTGCGTGGCCGGGAGGAGATTTTACGCGTCCATACACGTCGAGTGCCCATGGACGATCACGTTGACGTCAGCCGAATCGCCAGAGGGACGCCTGGATTTTCTGGTGCCGATCTCGAAAATCTGGTGAATGAAGCCGCGTTGCTTGCTGCTCGGAAAGATAAAGAAAAAGTCGAGATGGACGACTTTGAGCAGTCAAAAGATAAAGTCATGATGGGCGCAGAGCGGCGCAGCATGGTCCTCAGTCTGGAAGAGCGACGGAATACCGCGTATCACGAGTCCGGCCACGCCTTAGTCGCGCGACTGACGCCTGGTACCGACCCCGTTCATAAAGTTACGATTATTCCGCGTGGCATGGCGTTAGGCGTAACGCAGCAGCTGCCCGTTGACGACCGCCATACGTGGACTAAGGACTATATTCTGAAGCGTTTGACGATCATGTTCGGCGGCAGGGTTGCAGAAGAGCTGGTGCTGGGTCATACCACGACAGGCGCGAGCGATGACCTCGAGAAGGCGACCGAGTTGGCGCGACGTATGGTCTGCGAGTGGGGAATGAGCGAACGCCTTGGCCCTATGACCTTCGGCAAAAAAGAAGAGCCGGTTTTCTTGGGGCGGGATCTTACGCAAACGAGAGACTATTCCGAACAAACAGCAATTGAGATTGACTCCGAGGTTCGAGACATTATTGGAGCCGCATTTGAGCGAGCAAAGGGCCTGCTGCAAACGCATATAGAGGCCCTGCATAAGGTGGCTGAGACGCTGTTGGAAAAAGAGACCTTGGATGGAACGGAGATTGACGGTATTCTCAAGCAGTACGATATCGAGGTCGAACCCGAGCCGGCGCGCGCCTAGGAAAGCCCCCCACGATCTACTCTTTTAGCCCCTTCCTTTTCTGGTCGATTTCATGATGAGGGTGAGCAGCAAGAAGGCAGTTCCTGTTTTGCTGGCTCGCCTTTTTGTGTTGATCCGCACTATATGAGGAACAAGATCATGACGGCAAATGGGATACAACACCCCAGATTATTTGGGACGGATGGCATACGCGGAATCGCCAACATCGAGCCTATGACGTCGGAGACCGCACTCCGAGTCGGGCGCGCGCTGCCGTATGTCTTTCGTAATCGCCCCGGACATCACAAAATTCTGATTGGAAAAGACACCCGTCTGTCCGGCTATATGTTGGAAACAGCGGTGGCCTCCGGGGTGTGTTCTATGGGCGGAGATGTCTTGCTGGTCGGGCCCGTTCCTACTCCTGGGATCGCCTTCCTCACCCGCAGCCTGCGTGCCGATGCCGGGGTCGTGATTTCCGCTTCGCACAATCCGTTTCAGGATAACGGGATAAAGATCTTTTCGCGGGATGGTTTAAAACTACCTGATGCGGTCGAAGACGAGATATCGGCCCTCGTGTTGAGCCAGCAAATCGACGGCCAGCGTCCTACGGCAGGGGCGGTTGGGAAAGCGGTGCGTGTGGATGATGCCCTGGGCCGCTATAATGTCTTTGTCAAGAACGCGTTCCCTCGTCACCTCACTCTCGACGGGATCAAGGTCGTCATCGACTGTGCAAATGGAGCCGCGTATAAAGTCGCGCCGGAAGTGCTGCAAGAGCTTGGGGCCGATGTCACTGCCATTGGGATTGCCCCGGATGGAGAAAACATTAACCACGAGTGTGGGGCCTTACACCCGCAGCGGGTGCAACAGTTGGTGCGGGAGCAGGGCGCGCACATCGGTATTACCCTAGACGGGGATGCCGATCGGGCGATTCTTGTTGATGAGACCGGGGAGATCATGGATGGTGATGTACTCTTGGCCATTACCGCTAGAGAACGTCTCAACAGTGAGGCCTTGCCGCACAAGACGGTAGTGGCCACCGTTATGAGTAATCTCGGTCTGGAGGTTGCGCTACGGCAAATGGGCGGACAGTTGGTGCGCACCCCGGTCGGCGACCGCTATGTTGTCGAAGAAATGCTGCGTGGGGGGTATACGCTCGGCGGTGAACAATCTGGTCATCTTATTTTCTTGGATGTGAATACGACTGGGGATGGGATTGTGACCTTTTTGTCGCTCCTGGCGATTCTCATTGAAAAACAACAGCCGCTCTCCGAGCTGAGACAAGTGATGCGCCGTTATCCCCAGGTTTTAATTAACGTGCGCGTCCGCGAGAGACAGGATCTGCAGACTATCGAACCTGTGGCGAAAGTCATGCGGCATGTCACAGACGCGCTGGGTGACAACGGCCGTCTGTTGGTACGCTACTCTGGCACAGAGCCGCTGCTGCGCGTGATGGTTGAGGGCGAAGACGAAAACGTCGTGCGCTCCTACGGAGAGGAAGTGGCCGCTGCTGTTCGCAATCATCTTGGTGCAAATGAGTCCGTCTAAGGGAGTATGTATCTCGTTAGTGCAGCCCAGATGCGTGAGCTTGATCGGCTCACGATAGAGAAATACGGTACTCCCGGATACATCCTTATGGAGCGGGCCGGGACCGGAGCAGCGCAGGCTTTTGTCGAGTTTTTTGGAAGCGCCGTGCCCAAACGCGTGCTTGTCGTAGCGGGCAAGGGCAATAACGGAGGCGACGGCTTCGTCATGGCCCGTTTGCTTAAAAAGCAGGGGCTAGCGTGTGAGGTCGTACTGGCTGCAAAAAAAGATGACGTTCGCGGCGATGCGCGGCGGAATCTGCGCGCTTTCCTGCGCTTGCGGGGGAGGGTGACTGAAGTCACTTCTTCCGATCAGCTCGAGGTGGTTCGAAAACGCCTGACACAGTGTGATGCCATTATTGACGCCCTGCTCGGAACGGGGTTAAACGGTCCGGTCCAAGGCAAAGGATTGTATGCTGCGCTCATTGAACTCATGAATGCACGCGGGGTGCGCATTGCTGCGGTTGACATCCCATCCGGACTCAATGCCGATAGCGGGCAGGTCTTGGGCGCTACGGTTCAGGCGGCTTTGACGGTGACATTTGGCTACCCGAAGTTTGGACAGGTTTTCTATCCTGGAACGACAGCTGTCGGGCACTTAGCGCTGGTTGATATCGGCATTGCTGCTCAAGCAATCACAGATGTCCTGGCCGTCTCCCCACAAACGGCTTTGCTGACGCGCCGGGAGATGGGGACTCGCATCCGAGACCGCCGGCCCGAAGCGCATAAAGGTCATTATGGCCATTTGCTTGTCTTGGCCGGCGCACGTGGAAAAAGTGGTGCGGCCCTCCTGTGTGCATCTTCAGCGCTGCGTACGGGTACCGGTCTCGTTACCCTTGCCGGTCCAAAAGGACTGATACCGATTTTCTCTTCCGTGCTGCTTGAAGCCATGACTACGCCGTTGCCTGAGACTGCAGATGGCAGCCTCAAGCTGAATGAAGAAGCGTTGCGCCAAGCGCTGCAAGGGAAAAGCGCCGTAGCATTTGGGCCGGGTATCGGCGTGTCTGCACAGACCAAACGGATGACGCGTTGGCTGCTCAAAAACAGCACCGTCCCCATCCTGGTTGATGCGGACGGTCTCAATTGCATTGCCGCGGATATGTCCATGCTGAAAACGACAAAAGTGCCACTTATCCTCACCCCTCATCCGGGTGAAATGTCACGTCTGACCAAAACACAGACAACGGACATTCAGGCTCATCGGCTCGATATCGCGAGGGGTTTTGCCGTCCAGCATGGCTGCTATCTCATCCTCAAGGGCGCCCGCACCGTTATTGCGGCCCCGGACGGGCGGACGTGGCTGAATCCGACCGGAAATCCCGGTATGGCCAGCGGCGGGATGGGGGATGCGTTAGCCGGTCTCATCGGTGGTCTTCTTGCCCAAGGCTATTCACCCGAAGAGGCATGCTGTCTGGGTGTATTTCTGCATGGAGCGGCCGCAGACGCTGTGGCTGCGGAGCAGGGTGAGGTCGGGATGCTTGCCCGCGATGTTATTGAAGGCCTTCCAGGCACACTGCGTGCCGTGCGTCAGGCAGGACAGATCGACCCGCATGCAGCGGATTATTCAGACATCCTCACCTGAAGAGACCCTGCGCCTGGGGCAGCAGATCGGCCGGTGTGTGACGGCCGGTATGGTCATTGGCTTGTGTGGAGATTTAGGAGCTGGGAAGACCTGCTTGGTCAAAGGAATTGCGACCGGGCTTGGGATCGCAGCCGAGGAGGTTGTGAGTCCGACCTTTACTCTTGTCACCGAGCACTATAGGGGA
Source organism: Binatia bacterium (assembly GCA_963666315.2). GTDB lineage: Bacteria > Desulfobacterota > Binatia > Bin18 > Bin18 > Bin18. The sequence continues at coordinate 93,320 of CAXXHG010000015.1, read as the reverse complement.
AGGATTCCCCTCTACCATATTGATCTCTACCGTCTGGAAGGCGTTGCGCTGGAAGAGCTGGGGTTTGAGGAATATCTCTTCGGGCGGGGCGTTGCCGTCATCGAGTGGTTTCAGTTTCTTACGGGTGATCTGGGTGATGTGATTGACCAATACCTTCTGGTCGGGTTCGAATACGGTGAAAAAGATCATCGTATGTTGACCCTGACGCCGAACGGGGAACAGTATGAACGTCTCGTTGTCCACCTGCCTACTCGGGAGTAGAAAATAGCAGAGACAGCCCACATACAATCCAAATAGAACCTATGTTGATTGTCCAAAAATACGGTGGCACCTCGGTCGGCTCGATTGAGCGGATCCAGGAAGTTGCCAAACGGGTCGCGGCTGCGCGAGACGCGGGCCATCAGGTTGCCGTCGTGCTCTCGGCGATGAGTGGTGAGACCAATCGGCTGCTTGACCTGTCCCGACAGATCAGCCCGCAGCCGGATGCGCGTGAGAGTGACGTCCTGGTCTCAAGCGGTGAACAGGTCGCCATTGCCCTGCTTGCCATGGCGCTGAAAGAGCTGGGCTATCCTGCTTGTTCTCTGCTCGGCCATCAGATCCGGATTGAAACCGATGACGCCTACGGCCGGGCGCGGATTGAAAACGTACAGACACCACGGCTGCTGAACGATCTTAAAGACGGCGTTATCGTCGTGGTAGCCGGTTTTCAGGGTATTGATGCGTGCGGCAATATTACCACTTTGGGGCGGGGTGGATCCGATACGACCGCCGTTGCGATTGCAGCCGCCACACAAGCGGATGTATGCGAGATCTATACGGATGTGGACGGAGTGTATAGCGCCGACCCGCGCATTTGCCCGCATGCCCACAAGCTTGCGCGTATCTCATACGACGAGATGCTGGAGCTGGCCAGTCTTGGGGCCAACGTTCTACAGATCCGCTCGGTTGAATTTGCCAAACGCTATCAGGTACCGGTACACGTCCGGTCGAGTTTTTCCACGGACGAAGGAACCTGGCTGGTACAGGAGGATCAAAGCATGGAAGAGGTGATCGTCTCGGGTGTCACGTCTGATTTAGATCAGGCTAAAATTACCCTGCAACGCGTGCCTGACCGGCCGGGCCTAGCGGCTAAGCTGTTTACGCCCATTGCACGCGACAACGTTGTTGTTGATATGATTATCCAGAACGCGAGCGCTGACGACAAGACGGATATGACCTTCACGGTGCCCAAAGGGGATGTGCTCAAAGCCCTGCAGCACGTGAGATCCGCCGCCCCGGAGATCGGCGCAGGAGATGTGGTGTTTGATACCGAAGTAGCCAAAGTCTCTATTGTCGGGCTGGGTATGCGTAGCCACGCCGGGGTCGCCGCACACATGTTCGAAGTGTTGGCGAAGGAAGGTATTAATATTCAGATGATTTCTACCTCAGAGATTAAAATCTCGATCATTATTGACACCAAGTATGCAGAGCTTGCCGTACGGGTGCTGCACGACGCGTTTATCCCTTCAACCCGGTTGGAAGATCGAGCGCGACGGTTATGAAAAAGATTGCCCTATACGACACGACGCTGAGAGACGGTTGCCAGTCTGAAGATGTATCATTGACACTCGAAGATAAGCTGCGGGTGGCGGAACAGTTGGACGAGTTTGGGATTCAGTATATCGAAGGGGGTTGGCCAGGTTCTAACCCCCGGGACGAAGAATTTTTCAGAGCCATTAAAAAGGTGCCGCTCAAACGTGCTCGGATTGCTGCCTTTGGTTCAACCCGCCGGGCTAAGGTTACCGCTGCAGATGATTTCAATATTCGCCTCCTGCTCCAAGCCGACACCCCGGTCGTGACCATTGTCGGAAAAACGTGGGACCTGCACGTGCGGGATGACCTGCGAATCTCAAAAAAGGCGAACCTGGAAGTGATCGGCGATTCGATTGCCTATCTCAAAAGTCGGGTGGATGAAGTCATTTTTGATGCTGAGCATTTTTTCGACGGCTATAAAGCCGACCCGAGTTATGCCCTTGAATGCTTAACCGTAGCGGCGCAAGCCGGGGCCGACGTCCTGGTATTGTGTGATACGCGCGGCGGGAGCATGCCCGCCGATATTACACACGGCATGCAGGCTGCTGTCCAAGCCCACGTCGCTCTCCAGGCCGGTGAGGTTCAGTTTGGGATTCATTGCCATAACGATAGTGAACTGGCGGTAGCGAACTCTTTGGCCGGCGTCCAGAGCGGGGCGGTCCATGTGCAGGGCACGATTAACGGCTTTGGTGAGCGCTGCGGGAACGCCAACCTGTGTTCGGTAATCCCTAATTTGCAGCTCAAACTCGGCTACCGGTGTGTGAGCCCGAGTCAGCTCAAACAGCTGGCCCATCTTTCGCGGCTGGTCTACGAACTGGCGAATATTGAGCCTGATAAACGTCAAGCCTATGTGGGCGTCAGCGCTTTTGCCCACAAAGGCGGACTGCATGTGGCTGCGGTACAAAAGAATAGAGAGACCTACGAGCACATTGACCCTGAATTGATAGGCAATACGCAGCGCGTGTTGGTCTCCGACTTGTCCGGGCGAAGTAATGTCGTCTACAAGGCGAAACAATTTGGACTTGATGTGAAGAGTACGGATCCAGCGGTCAAGAAAATTCTGGATGAGGTCAAACAGCTCGAAAACGCCGGCTTTCAATACGAGGGAGCAGAAGCGTCATTCGAACTTCTGATGCGCCGGGCGCTCAACGGCAAAGTCCGCCATTTCCGCCTGATTGGGTTTCGGGTGATTGATGAAAAGCGCAAAGAGGATGAACCGCCGTTGTCCGAGGCCACGATCATGGTCGAGGGGCCGGATGGGCAGGTGGAACATACCGCCGCCCAGGGCAATGGTCCGGTCAACGCGCTGGACCGTGCCTTACGTAAAGCGCTCACCAAATTTTATCCTCAGCTTGAATCCGTTGAATTACACGACTACAAGGTCCGCGTGTTGGGGGGCGGCGAGGGAACGAGCGCAACGGTTCGGGTACTCATTGAGTCTGGTGACGAGACCGACCGCTGGAGCACTGTGGGTGTTTCGCCGAATGTCATAGAAGCCAGCTGGCAGGCGCTAGTCGATAGCATGGAATATAAACTCCAAAAGGATAAAAGGCGTACCAGACGTCGTTCTTCAGCCAAGGTTCAGCCGCTCGCTGCCCGCCAAACCGGGGCCTAAGCGGACGCCTCATAACGAAAGGGCATGCTCCTCGTTCGTTCTCGTATGACAGAAAAACCGAGCAGTATTATCCAGGTCGCGACTGGCGGCGTGCTCATGGGACTTGCGAATCTCGTGCCTGGTGTCAGCGGCGGGACCATGCTGCTTGTGACCGGAATCTACACGGAATTCATTACCGCAATAGCGGATGTGACCCGGTTGCGCTGGCGTGCGTCTTCTCTCCTCTTTTTGAGTGCCGTTGTCGGAGCTGCAGCCAGTGCGATTCTTCTGCTGGCCGGACCGACGAAGACCCTGGTTATCGAGCAGCGCTGGATCATGTATAGCCTGTTTATCGGGCTGACACTTGGGGGCGTCCCGTTGATCTGGCGGCTCGCCCAACCCGTGTCCAAGAGTTTCTTTGTCGGAACAGGTGCGGCCTTTGCGCTGATGGTGCTTGTGGCCTTGGGTCATACCGCCCAAGTCGGACAAGAAGAGAGGTCACTGTTCTTACTCTTTATTGCCGGTCTGGTAGGCGCGAGTGCGATGATCCTACCAGGCGTATCCGGCGGCTATCTCCTGCTTCTGCTCGGCCAATATGTTCCCATCCTGAGTGGTATTGAGAAGCTGAAAATGGGGCTGATCGGAGCGGGCGAGGAAACGGGGCTGAACTGGCCTGTCTTGAATGAAGCTCTTGCTGTGGTTGTGCCGGTCGGCATTGGGGTCGTAGTCGGCGTAGTCGGTGTCAGTAATCTCATTCGTTGGCTGCTGGAACACTATCGAACCGCTACCCTTGGCGTTCTCATGGGCTTGATTCTGGGTGCCGTGGTTGGCCTGTGGCCTTTCCAGACTGGTATCAAGCCTCAAGTGGGGGATATGGTCAAAGGACAGATCGTCACACCCGAAACACGCATACAGATTGAAGTCGAAGACTGGCCGGTCCGATTTTTTACCCCGAGCCCTGGCCAGATAGGCTCTGTGCTGATGCTCATCTGCATCGGCTTGGGGGCTACGCTGGGGCTGGATCGATTCAATACAAAGTCTCCTCAATATGATTGAGAGCACTACTTTCCTCTTTTCTTGTACCCTTTTTGTTGACAAAGGCGTGCGAGAGTCTAACAATGGTTCTTAGTGTTGACGCTCCCTTATGAGCGATCCTTAGTGGAGAAACGGGGAAGAAGCAGTGTCGCTGTGGGGTGGTGTGGTCCTCGGCGTCTTCCTCTGGGTGCTGGTTTTTGTGTCTGCCTGTTCCCGCACCCAGTACAAGTATCACGTCGTTCGATCAGGTGAGACGCTGTCTGAGATCGGGAATGCGTACCGCATTCCGTATCAGGAACTCGCAGCGCTCAATAATATTCGTGATCCCAACCAGATTCAGTCTGGGCAGCGCCTCCGTGTGCCACATGGGGCCCTGGACCGTGGAGCTGTAGAAACGACGGCCACGGCCACACTTCCTTCCCCGCTACGCGGGCCGCCGCCACGCTGGAAATCGAAGCCGCCGCCTGTACAGCCACCGATTCCAGATGATGCTGGAAAACTTTTTAGTTGGCCGCTCGAAGGAAACCTGACCTCTCGATTCGGTCCACGAAACGGGAGCTTTCATGATGGCATCGATATCTCGGCTCCGCTTGGGACAGCCGTACGCGCAGCGGCACTTGGGCGCGTCATCTTTAGTGGTGAGTTACGCGGTTATGGCAAGGTGGTGATTATGAAACACGCCAACGGTTTCACGACCGTTTATGCGCACCATCACCGCAATCTGGTCAAAGAGGGCCAAACGGTGCAACGGAGCGATATCGTGGGCGAGGTTGGAGAATCGGGTCGGGTGAATGGACCCAGTTTGCATTTCGAGGTCCGCAGCGGTAAAACCGCGCGCAATCCGATACATTATCTGCCAGCTGTGCGGCATGCGACACAGTACAGTCGAAACCCACGAAACCCGCGAAACCCGTAGGAGGAGCGTATGTCTGATCTGAAAACCCTTATCCGCGGAGTGCCCGATTTCCCTAAACCCGGCATACTGTTCCGCGATATTACCCCGTTGCTGGCTAACGGGCCGGCGTGGCGCGACCTCGTGGACCAGCTTGCTGAACGCTACCGCGACCGGATCGATATCGTTCTTGGCATTGAGTCGCGCGGCTTTATCTTTGGTTCAGCCCTAGCCTATGCCCTGGGCTGTGGATTCGCCCCTGTGCGCAAGTCGGGTAAACTACCGGCTGCGACCTTTGGAGCCAGCTATGCACTGGAATATGGTACGGATACGTTAGAAATTCACCAGGACGCTTTTCCGCACAACAGCCGCGTTTTACTCATTGACGATCTTTTAGCGACTGGCGGCACTGCGCAGGCCGCGGTCACGCTTGCCGAAAAACTACAAGCAAATATTATCGAAGCCGCATTCCTCATTGAGCTGTCTTTTCTTGGCGGCCGCGCCCGCCTCGTGCCGTACGAGGTCTTTTCGTTCATCCAATACGACAGCGAATAAGCCAACCTCGTAGAGCAAAACAGGCCGCCGCGTTTACTGTGGCGGCCGAAATCACGACGAAAGATCTGACCTTGGCGGCCGTGAGGGACATTGGCGTTGGGATGTCGCCTCACGCACCGTCTCCCACTAACGATTCGTCGGCATTCTCTATCGAAAATCCGTCTCAATTAGGTATAGTGCCTTCGAAGTGCAGGAATTTAATAGAAAGTATCGACTCTTAGAATGTTTTATTCCATTCTTTCTGACCTATCGTTCATAACAATCCGAAGGGGGTGCAGATTGTGGATACTATAGACCAACAGCTTGTTCACTTGCTTGCCCAGAATGGTCGCATGACGCATGAGGAATTGGCGCGCGTCGTGCCCCTCTCGCGTCCAGCGGTCCATGAGCGAGTCAAACGACTCGAAGCGCACAGCGTCATCCGTGGGTATCACGCCCGGATCGATTGGAGCGCTCTCGGCCAACCGCTTACCGCCTTCGTCTGGGTAACATGTCGTGAGAAGTCTGACGATACCGCGACGGCCCTTTTGCGTATAAATTGTCCGGGCGCGGTGATTGAAGAGTGTTACAGAATGACTGGAGAGTGGTGTCTCCTGCTCAAGGTCCGCGTCACCTCGCCGCGGGTTTTGAAAGACCTGATCGACTGCGTCTATACCGTGCCGGGAGTGCAGAATACCCTGACTACTCTCTCCTTAGCTGCCTACCACGAAGAATCCCTGCCCAACAGCACCCGGCCCCAGCGGGCTGGGTCCACAACCGGTAAAACGGAAGGGAAGAAGAGACTATGACCCAGACGAACCCAACGAATTTGGGCTACCCGGTCATCGGCGCGGATGAGGCCTTTAGGGCTGCTCTGCAGGGAGTGCCCGGGGCGCTTGTCTGGGAGTGCCCGGGGCGCTTGTCTGGGAGTTGGATCTTAGCGAATAGGGCTTTTTCTCGAGGTACTACGTTATGATCCAAGCTATCCTATCTGATCTCGACGGTTTACTGGTTGATAGTGAGCCGCATTCGCTCGCCTCATGGCAGGCCGTCACGGCCAGGCGCGGGGCGATACTTGAGCCGTCGATTCTCGACGGCATCTTAGGCCAGCGGCTTATTGAAACCGCTCGTTTGTTTGTCAAGCGGTATAATCTGAGCGACGTTCCGGAACAGCCGAGTCGGGAAAAGGAATCCTACCAGATCACTCACCTGAACGGACAGGTAAAACCGATGCCCGGACTGTCCGTCCTCCTGGACGATGTGGAGCGCCGGGGTGTACGGACGGCGGTCGCGAGTAGCGGCACGCGGGTGTACGTCCAGGCCGTCCTAGATGAGATACGTTTGGCGCATCAATTTGTGACTCTGGTTACTGCGGAAGACGTCACCCACGGGAAACCGGCACCCGATGTCTTTCTCCAGGCTGCGCGGGCTGTCGATGTTCGGCCTGACCAATGCCTTGTATTAGAAGACGCGCCGAACGGCATACAAGCGGCGAAAGCCGTCGGGATGCGGTGTGTTGCCATTCCGCATCAATATACGCGAGGTCTTGATCTTTCTGGCGCAGACTGGATCCTTGCCTCTCTTGCCGATGTCCGGACAATTCTGGACGAAATCGGCACGCCCACGCCATAGATCAAGACAAAACCTTGGCACCTGGTCGAGAGGGTGTTTGGAAACTCGCTGGACACGTGATTGTTTCGTCGCCTCCCGCTCCTCACAATGACACGTTTTCTCCTTTTTTCAAACACACTCTAACGCTGGGGGATCGGAGTTCCGCCCGGCGGTTGTGCTGTGTAAAATACATATGTGGCAGAGCCCTTGTTTCGCGAGATCGACCACACCGCAGACCTTGGTATCGAGGTGGAGGGACCATCTGCGCACGAGCTGTTTCGCCGTGCGGGATTAGCCCTGTTTAGCCTCGTCTTTACAAATTGTCAAAATTGTTAAAATTGTCGTTCTAAATGCGCGGGCGGGCGCGGTTGCCGGACGATGCGATACGTCGCAGCCTCCGGCTCAAACGCGAGCTGGAGCGGGTCTTTTTTGAGTAATACACGTCGAATCACACCGATCGGCGTAAACAAGCCGTAGAAGACCAGACTCAGAATAATGCGGGTATTGATCCACCCGAGTGCATCGCCGACTCGCATCCAGAGGCGATAGATAGGGGTGAGGACCTTTGGGAATAGGACCGCCGGCAGCAGGAGCCCCGCCGCAATGCCGACGGCCCAGAGCCGTGGAGCCTCGGCCCGCACCGCGAGCGGCCATAGCCCAATCAGTAGAAAAATGCCGCCGACGATGAGTCCAAACGAGCGGATAAGTTTTGTCTCAGGTGGATGCGCCACTATGTCTCCCTCAGTCCAACTCAAACTCTGTGCGCCAATCACCATCGTCGGTGAGCGGCGCTTGCTGCCCTTTTTCGAGCACACAATTTTCGAGCACCAAGAGGTCCATCTCGGTGCGCATAAAACAGCGATACGCATCCTGCGGGCTGCACACAATCGGTTCCCCACGGACGTTAAACGAGGTATTGACCAAGACGCCGCAGCCCGTTTGGGCTTCAAAGGCTTGCAGTAAGTGGTAGTAGCCGGGATTGGTGTCTGCATGGACCGTTTGGACCCGGGCGGAGTAGTCTACGTGCGTGACGGCTGGAATGTCGGAACGGGGGATGTTGAGCTTCTCAATGCCCCACAGCGCGTCCTGTTCCGCACTTATTTCTAGCCGGCGGTTGTCCTGAACCGGAGCGACCAGCAACATATACGGACTATCCGTATCCAGCCTGAAATAGTCCGCGACCCGCTCGCGAAGTACCGACGGAGCAAAGGGCCGAAACGATTCCCGCTGCTTGATTTTGAGATTCATGACCGACTGCATCTGCGCACTGCGCGGGTCGCCCAGTATACTACGCCCGCCGAGTGCCCGCGGGCCGAACTCCATGCGTCCCTGCAGCCAGCCCACGACCTTGCCTGCGGCGAGTTCCTGAGCGACCCGCGCATAGAGGGCATCATCGTCCAAGCGCACGTACGGTGCCGCGCTGTGGGTGAGGAAGGTTTCGATTTGCGCGTTTGAGAACGCGGGCCCTAAAAAACTGCCCTGCATGGCATCGTGCTGCCCATTCGCCTGCCGAGGATGCCCCGCATACTGATGCCACGCGGTCAGAGCCGCGCCTATCGCTCCGCCCGCGTCTCCGGCGGCCGGCTGTATCCAGAGATTGGCAAACGGGCCGTCGCGCAGAATGCGGCCATTGCCCACACAGTTTAATGCCACTCCACCCGCCAGGCACAGGTTCTGCTCGCCCGTTTCCCGATGCAGCGTCTGGGCCAGGCGCAACATCACCGTTTCGGTCACTTCTTGAATAGACCGGGCCAGATCCATCTCGCGTTGTGTCAGGGCCGTTTCCGGCGTGCGGGCGGGACCGCCAAAGAGTGTAGCAAAATTCCCGTTGGTCATGGTCAGGCCGGTGCAGTAATCGAAATAGTCCATATTCAACCGGAAGGTCCCATCCGGCTTGAGGTCAATGAGATGGTCGTAAATGGTCTGCACGTACTTCGGATCGCCATACGGGGCGAGTCCCATGACTTTGTATTCGCCTGAATTGACCTTGAAGCCGGTATAATAGGTAAAGGCCGAATACAGGAGGCCGAGCGAGTGAGGGAAGGGAATGTCCCACAAGGGTGTCAGGGCGCCAGCCTGTCCCCGCCACGCCGAGGTGGTGGCCCATTCGCCCACCCCGTCCAGACACAGGACCGCGGCGGTGTCGTAGGGCGAGGGATAAAAGGCCGAGGCGGCATGGGCTTCATGATGTTCGGTAAACAAAAGGGGAGGGAGAGACGCTTGGTCGAGGCCATCGTCGAGGGCTACAAGGTCTTTCTGTAATTGACTTTTGAGGAAGAGTTTTTCTTTGAGCCAGACCGGCATAGCAGCCACAAAGGACCGAAGTCCTGTGGGGGCAAAGGCGAGATAGGTTTCGAGCAGGCGTTCAAATTTGACGAAGGGCTTGTCGTAGAAGACGACCGAGTGCAGATCGGCCAGGGAGCACTTTCCGGCCTGCAGACAGTAGCCAATCGCTTGGCGGGGAAACCGGGGGTCGTGCTTCTTGCGCGAAAAGCGTTCTTCCTGCGCGGCGGCGAAAATGTGGCCGTCCCGCACTAAGCAGGCCGCGCTATCATGGTAAAACGCCGAGATGCCTAAAATATCTGTCATCGCTGTCTCTATCCCTTTGCGGCTGTCAGGCTTGTTCCCAACGAGCCTGGAGACTTTCTTAAGGACTCCACTGCGAGGTTTCCTCGAGATCTGCCTCTTTAGTAGAGAATATATCGGCAAGTAAAATAGAAATTGCAGGACGATTTGGGAAAATCATACGATTACGATAAGGTGGGCTCTCCTTCCTCCCAGGGAGGCTGACGAAAAACGCCTGGTGTGAATCGGTTTAATGGGCGCTTCCGAGAGAAATGCTTGAACTGACACCTCTGCAAGACCTTGGAGGGCGCCCAGAAAATCGCGGAAACCTGGCACCAATTCTACAACGAACAGCGCCCTCATAATGCTCTGGAGGGCCTGCCGCCTGTGGTGTTTGCAAGACATGGCCTCCTATGCTCTTTCGCTCGGCATGTACCTGTACCACAACACGGCTTGCCCCCGCTCTGATTGGTAGAATTAGTACCGGACTGAAATCCGCACCCCGGGTTAGTTAATTGCCATTGCTACCAGTTCATCATGCAAGGTAAGAGCCTTCTCAAGGATAAGCCGATCGACACGGAGCTCATTAACATCATACCTAATCGGCGGACGGAATCGGTGTGCCTTGGTCGTTAGCTCCTCCATTCGCTCAATGCCGATCCTGTCACCCAAGCGTTGCAGTGAAACCACCAGCTTAGCACAGCATTTGTCGTAGCTGATAAAAACAAGGTTATCCACCGGGTTGGATCGGATATGCTTAAACGTTGCACACCAGTAGTTCATCCAGAAATCTGCGGTGTAGGTCGAAATTAACTCTTCTCGATCTAATCAGTTATCGAAATTAATTGGGCGAAAGGTTGCGCCGAAATCAAAGTGACCAAGATCCTCTAACGCCTAGCGAAGGCGTCCTCGGTATGAATCTTGTGAAAATTGTGATGTTGACGCAGCATTGAGCCGACGTGATCCACTGGGTACGGAACGGAATCAGGATAACTGCATCGGGGAACAGCTGTGTTATCTTCGGGATACGCGATACGTTGGTATTGTTCTTCGATACATAACGGCTATCACCCGGCCGCCCACCAGAGCGCAATGCGATTAGTTTACGTAGATGATTCCTCATGAAGAGCTCGAATTCTTCATTAACATCCGAGTCATCCGCCGCCCAAAGTTCGATGCGGTCTTTGGGGTATTTCTCTGGCCAGAATGCACGCCACAGGATTTCCTCGAAGGCCTCAACGCTATCGTTTCCGATGGTCATGCCGTCACCATGGGCTCGCTCAAGCATGGTATCGGGTGGATAAAATCGACGGGATATCACGTTCCAAAGCAAGGGCAGAAGCAGAAACGGCATTTCTCTGTAGGTCATAGGCCCTTTCTTCAACGCGCATCCATTCGCAAGTCATCAGCTTCCTCCATTTTGGCCAACTCTAGTTATACTGCGAGCCGATGTATCTACAAGTTCGTCAGTTTGGATTCTGGGAGCGTGGGACAAAGTCGAGCTGAGAGGCGTCAAATTTTCCCTTTCGAGTGGAGCCATTGAGGAGGGTGGCAGGAGATTCAGAGTCACAACGAGTTGCTAATCTTTTTTCGGCGAATTCTGCCAAGCGTGGATGGATAATAAAAGACTGCTTGCCGACTTCTTGTTGTTGGGAAACACGCATCTTCGTACCTCGGAGATAGGCATGGCAGACCTAGACCAGCTCCTGGCTGAGAACGAGATCTAAACGGTCACGGACGATTCCACAATCGGCAAATCGACGAAAGAGTAAAGGCGTGAAGCAAAACTCTAATCGCCAGTATCAGCACGTGGGGCAGCTGTTTCATTGTGCCGACCCAAGGCTCAGCCGTGGCCTCGTTTATCTGTACCTTGTTTTAAGCTGGGGTTGGCGTATGTTTTCTCGGAACGGCGGGCGTATCGGCTGATCCAGCGCTCGTGTAAGGCCCACAGTAGCAGGGGAAGCCGGAGGCCCAGCGCCCAGCTGCCAAGTGCGTCTCACTTAGGTATGGTGCGGTGGCGATGAGAGGCAAGGGAGTGGGGTCACGAGTGATACAGCCGCAAATCGTAAAAGGCAAAATAAAAATTTCAGTCAAAATCGGCTGGTATGGACAGCAGAGACCGGACGCTGTACTGCGCGCTTAGCTGATGAGTTACGTCGACGCGCTGCTTCTTGCCGTGCTCCAGGGTATCACTGAATTCCTGCCGGTTTCCTCGTCCGGGCACTTGATCTTAGCCCAACATATGCTGGGCCGCTCGGCGGACATCGACCTCGTGTACGACATACTGCTGCATGTGGCGACGGCAGGAGCGGTGTTGACCTATTTCCGGAGTGACGTTGCCGATCTGTGGCACGGGCTGACGAGGCCGTCGGCTGCCTCTGGCGGCACGTTTGCCGGACGAGAGCGCCAGGCGGTGGGCTTCATTGTCTTGGCGCAAGTCCCGACGCTCATCCTTGGTCTAGGCATAGAACGTCACCTCACCTCGATTGTGACCCGGCCGGGTGTCGTTGGCGGCATGCTTATGGTCACGGGGTGCCTGCTGTGGTGGGCGCGCGCCCGTGTGGTGGCCAGGAGTATCGCCGGCATGAGATCCGTGGACGCTCTCGCCATCGGTGTCCTCCAAGGCGTTGCCATTGTGCCTGGCATTTCGCGCGCCGGGGCAACGATCACGGGCGGGTTGCTGCTCGGCCTTGAGCGCGAACTGGTGACACGCTTCTCGTTACTCATCTCGATTCCGGCTATTCTCGGGGCGGCAGTGCTGCAGACACACAAGCTTTGGGCCGGCAGAGACGGGGCGCTCTACGCTGAATTCTGGCCGTCGATGGGTCCGTATGTGGCCGGCATGGTCCTGGCGGCGATCATAGGCTATTTCTCGATAGGCTTCATCATACGCGCGGTCAGACAGGATCATTTCTATCTCTTCGCCTGGTATCTGTGGCCAGTGGGTCTGGTCGCTGTGCTCGGATCTTTCGTTTGGTAGAGGCAAACAGACCCGAGAGCCTCAAGGAAGGTGTGAGGGTGCACATGGTCGATATTCCTCTTCGTCGTATGAACGACTATGTGTGGGAAATTCCCCAACAGGGCGGTATGCGTGTGCCCGGCCGGATATATGTGTCGTCCGATCTGATGGACGATATTAAGCGTGATGCCGCCCTGCAGCAAGTTGTCAATGTGGCCCATCTGCCAGGTATTGTGGGGCATTCGTTAGCCATACCGGATATTCACTGGGCATATGGATTCCTCATCGGTGGGTGGCAGCAGTGGACGCAGACGAGGGTGTGATTACACCTGGCTGAATTGGGTTCGACATCAATTGCGGCTGCCGATTAATCGGGACGAAACTCCAGGCCTCCGAGATTCAAAACAAGCTACATACCCTGGCTGATACGCTCTTTGCCACTATTCCGTGTGGGGTCGGTGCCAAAGGGGCGATACCAAAGCTGAGCCGAGCCGATGAAAAAAAGTTGACCCTCCAAGGTGCGCGTTGGGCTGTTGAGCGTGGTTTTGGTTGTGCCGGCGATCTCGACCACACGGAAGAGCAGGGCTGTTTGGCTGGTGCGGGTCCTGCGACGTTAAGCGAAGAAGCGCTGAGTCGAGGTCTCAGCCAGATTGGAACGCCGGGGTCTGGGAATCACTTTCTTGAGGTCGGTCGGGTGCAGGAAGTATACCTGCCGGAAGTCGCTCAGGCGCTCGGTTTGGCAGTCGGGCAGGTGACCATCATTATCCACTCGGGCTCGCGTGGCTTGGGACATCAGACGTGTGATGACGCGCTCAAGGTCATGGGCAAAGCCATGCAGAAGTACCACATTAGCGTCCCTGACCGGCAGCTGGCCTGTGCGCCCATCGCTTCGGCTGAAGGACAACACTATCTGGCGGCCATGGCCTGCGCGGCAAACTACGCCTGGGTCAATCGACAGGTGATGATGCATTTAGCCGAACAAGCGTTTCTTACGACGTTGGATATATCTCGACACGATCTTGGTCTGCGATTGATCTATGACGTGTGTCATAATATTGCAAAACTGGAAACACATACGGTCGATGGTGTTCGGCGCAAAGTCTGGGTCCACCGTAAAGGCGCAATACGTGCTTTTGGACCGGGCATCCTGCTATTCCGGCCGTGTTATGGTCGCGTGGGCAGCCGGTTCTTATTCCTGGAGACATGAGCCGTTATTCCTTTCTCCTGATCGGGACAGATCAGGTCATGTCTGAAACCTTTGGCTCAACGTGTCATGGCGCGGGTCGGCTGATGAGTCGCATGCAGGCCAAAAAAGTCGCTCGGGGTCGCAATGTGGTCAAGGAGCCAGCCGAATACGCGTTATCGCCCGCTACCGAGGCAAGCGCACGTTTGCTGAAGGAATGCCGTATGCTTACAAAGATGTTGCCAATGTAGTCGATGTGGTAGAGCGGGCAGGGATTAGTAAAAAAGTGCTGAAACTCAAACCTATGGCTGTGATTAAGGGTTAACCTGGTATGTGGACGCGGACCAGGCTTTACGAGAGACACTTTTAAAAGTAAATCTTCCGCTTGGCCTATTTTTCACTCTTAGCCGTAGTGTGCCTGTGGGCACTGAACTTCCCTGCTGGGAAGCTCATGCTCGGCGCGGTCGGACCGCTCACCTTGATTGCCTTGCGTACGGTTGTGGGCGCGGTCTTACTCACCCTCATGGGATGGAAATCCCAACCCAATTGGTGGGCGGAATTACGCAAAGACCCGGAGAGTACGGTTGTGATGACATTGACCGGCGTCGTTGGCGCCGGGACTTTTTTCTATCTCGGCCTGCGTTTAACAACGGCTTCGAACGCGAGTATCATAGCCGCCTCCACTCCGATCTGGGTTGCGGTCTTTTCGTGGGCGTTCATGAAGGAGCAGCTCTCGCTCATCAACGTTGTCGGCATCTTAGTCTCCTTTGTGGGACTGGTTTCCATTATTTGCGAGGGTTCCCTAGAGATCTTATTAAACATGGCTCTCAACTGGGGTGATTTGCTGATTTTGATCGGCCAACTGAGTTGGGCGACGTACACCGTGTATAGTCGTATCGCCTTGGCACATCGCTCTCCTACTGCAGCGACGGCGAGTTCGTATATTGCCGGGTCGTTTCTCTTAGTCCCGCTGTGCCTGCTCGAATCCCCGTTTAGCGCCGACTTTGATTTCCCGCCGTCAGTCCTAGCCGCTCTGGGCTTTCTGTCTATTTTATCGCCCATGACCAATTTGCTGTATTACCAAGCGCTGAGCCGGGTGAGTCCCCACCGGGCTGCGGTGTTCATGAATTTGATTCCTATTATCGTCATGGCCAGCTCGGCTGTTTTTCTTGGTGAGGAAATTACCCGAGTCCATATTGTGGGGACCGCTTTCGTTATCGGCGGCGTCCTGCTGACAACAAAACAGTAGCTTGCTGTAACTCCCCCGTATCAATGACTGTCGTGTTGGCTGGCGCGTTGATTTCGCCTTCAAGCGAGGGTATCTCGGGAAGAGAGGGAACAGGTTGGCCAGGTTGGCATTGCCCGTAGCCTTCGGATACGCTGGGATCAGACCTACGGTGCTTGCGAGGACAGCGGGCTATCGGATAAACGGGGAGGACAGGGGAGTGTGTGCCCCCGAGTGCTGTAGGAGAAATCTATGCAAGAGCCTTCTCATGCGCCAGTCGAAGTGCGCAAGGTCAGGCGCGCGAAACGTTCCCGCGCCGGTTTGCTCAAGGGCACGGCGGTTGTGCTGCTCCTTATTTTCGGCATAACAACGGTGCAAAGGTATTTCGGCTCTGAAGGCGTTGTGTGGCTCGCCGGTGCTATGGGAGTGTGGCTCCTTAACAGCTCGTATACACGTCGTCGGCCGGAGCGCCCGTCGCTGGCTGGAATCGACGCCATGACTGATGCGGAGTTTCTGAGACAAGCTATCATGGTGCTCCAGGCTCAGGGGTATGAGACGCAAATCACGAATGTCCCGGATGATCCAGCCACTTATCTCTTGCTGGCGAGAGGCCGCGAGCGAGTCTGGTGTCGGGTTGAACGTGAGGCGGTGGAGCTGGCGGGTGTGGCCGCCACTCATGAGGCGAAGGACCAACATGATTGTCAGCAGGCCATGGTGCTGAGCCCGCAGCCATCTTCGGTGCAGGTGCAGCGTTTCGCCCTGCAACAGGGCGTCTTCTTAATCGCTCAGGATGAGTTTGCCCGACTGCTGGCGTTTCAGAGCAAGGGTCATCGTGTCCACGCTTTTCGGCCACGGCCTACAAAGGGGCACTGAGCCCAGAGGGCACTGATGCGGAGGCGCGAGAACCGATGCGGCTCCTTTATCGAGCGATCGACCGATCGACTTGTTGCCGACCTATGACGAACTTGATGACAACCTCGAGGTTGAACCGGCGTGGCCCGTCCGTTGCAGTGAGCGGCCAACGCTTTGAGGTGCTTGGGTGCTGACGTTTGTTACTGGTAATGTGAATAAAGTCCAAGAGTTTGAGCGCATTCTTGGCTATCCGCTGGCGCATACACCCCTCGATCTGGATGAGATTCAGGCTGTCGACCTTCTCCCCGTCATCGAGCACAAGGCCCGCCAGGCCTATGCGGCACTAGGTTGCCCCGTCCTTGTCGAAGATACGGGTTTAGCCTTTGCCGCTTGGAACGGGCTTCCGGGCGCGTTGATCAAGTGGTTCCTCAACAGTGTTGGTGTCGACGGGGTGTGCCACATGCTCCAAGGCGAGAGCAACCGAGCCGCCACTGCGACCACGCTGCTCGGATACTGTGATTCTGCAGGTCTGCAGATTTTTTCAGGCTCAGTAGCCGGCGTGGTTCCGGAACGGGCGCGCGCAAAGAGTGGATTTGGGTGGGACCCGATCTTTCAGCCGCTGGGGAGTACATATTCATTTGCCGAGATGGACGGAGCGGAAAAAGATCGATTTTCGATGAGACGCTTGGCTCTTGAAGAGTTCCAGGCATCCGGATTCCTGACCCGTTAGAGTGCGCTTGACCCGCAGACAACGGGCGTATACGTCTCGACGCGCATGGCGGATACGCACGCACTCGAAGCGCAACTCCTATTTCATACCTTGCCGCGCGTAAGTCGGTCCTTTTACTTCAGCTTACGCGTTTTGCCAAAAGCGCTCCGCCGGCCGATTGGTCTGGCCTATTTGTTGTGTCGTGCGGCCGACACGATTGCCGATACACGCCTCGTGCTGCGTGAACGTCGGCTGGAGTGTCTGCAGCAGTATCGGGCCGCGTTTACTGAGCGGGACTTCGCGGTCAGTTCATCCCTGCGGACCGACTTGGCCGACCTCCAGGATAATCAAGCCGAGCGTGAGCTGCTCCTGTGTATGTCTGACTGCTTTGCCTTTTTGGCCACACTGGACTCCAACGATCAGGGCAATATCCGTACGCTCGTCTTGACCTTGACTCAGGGGATGCAGATGGATCTGACTGTTTTTCCGAGTGGAGAAGAGGGACAGGCTGGACAGATTGGCGCTTTCGAAACGCGACATGATCTGGATCAATACACCTATTTTGTGGCCGGATGCGTGGGCGAGTTTTGGACCAAAGTATCTCTGGACCATATTCCCTCGCTCCGGCATTGGGATGCCGAGGAAATGTGTACGCGCGCTGTCCGGTTCGGAAAAGGACTCCAACTGACGAATATCCTGCGCGATGTCGCCCAGGACCTCAGAATGGGACGCTGTTATCTGCCTCACACCGATCTTAGTGCGTTAGGCGTCGAGCCCACCCAGCTTCTCCACATCGCCACTATCGAGCAGGTGCGACCCCTCCTGGAGGAATTATTGGATTTGACGCTGAGCTATTACCA
Source organism: Binatia bacterium (assembly GCA_963666315.2). Taxonomy (GTDB): domain Bacteria; phylum Desulfobacterota; class Binatia; order Bin18; family Bin18; genus Bin18. Next base: position 75,729 of record CAXXHG010000015.1, on the reverse strand, counting down.
GGATGGCTGGGCCTATACCCAGGCTATTCCGAGACGCGAATGGCAACTGCGGTTGGCCTGTGTCTGGCCGCTCCTCATCGGTGTCTCAACCTTGCGTTTGCTCCGCGGTTCGCCCTCTCTGCTTGACCCGTCCGTACGACTCAAAATCCCCCGCGCTCGGGTGTATCGATTGCTGCTGGGCTCTTTGGTATCCGTCTGGTCGAATCGGACACTGGCGCTCCAGTACAATGCTCTCTCGGCCTGACGAGGGCATAACAAACGGTTTGCAGATAGCCTGCAAACCGTCCGCACACAATCATCTACAAACAGCCTTGGAAATCGGCATGAAAACACACCCAGCAACGCCAACGCAAAAATCGAAATCTCTGCGTGTAAAACAAGACCAAGACGACTGGCAGGGCGAGACCTTACCCGACTATCTGCAACAGAAACTAGATATTGTGTTTGTGGGACTTAATCCTGGCCGCTATTCCGCCGAAGTCGGGCATTATTTTGCAAACAAAGTGAACCGCTTTTGGGCAGCCTTATCCGCCTCCGGCCTGGTCCCCGACCCGGTCGGACCCGAAGACGACGTGCGGCTCATGACCTGGGGGATCGGTCTGACCGATATTGTGAAGCGTCCGACTGGAGGGATACACGAAGTCTCTCAGGCCGAATTCCGGCGCGGAGCAAAGGTGCTACGCGAAAAAATTCTGGACTATAGACCTCAGATTGTGTGTTTTGTGGGGCTAACGGGCTATCGGATCTGTTGCGGTAAAGACGCTGGGCTGGGCGACCGTGACCACCGCTTTGGCGGCGCGCATGTGTTTGCCATTCCATCCACCAGCCCACGCAACGCGCACTACTCCTTGCGTGACATTATTGCGACGCTGCACGACCTCAAGGAGTTTAAGGAGTCGCTTGAAACGGACGAGAGGTAGAGGGCGTTCGTACTGCCCTACGCGTCATCGGGATACTACGCTACGCGCTATCGCGATACGGACGCGTCACCACCCGCGCGCCATTATGGATAAAAAAGGAACGCACGATATTTTCCATATCGTGACCGAGGCGTGGGTTTGTCGTTTGGCTTTTGACAAATTTCTTAAGGCGGCGGATGAAGTCGATTTTTTCGCCCTTGTCGGCCAGAGCGTGTGTCATCATAGCGTCCGGATCTTGCTCCTCTGACTGACAGAAGTCAGCCAACATCTGGAGGCGGCCTGTCCATTCCTCGTCGCTGAGGTCGTAATAGCCGTTCACGTTAGTGATCCACTTTTGGACACTCGCATAGGATTTGAGGCCGTTCATGATAGTGGTTAGCACTGTGTAGGGGCGTTAGACGCCCCTACGCTGAGATGAACTCAGCCTACCGCAACAATCTCTTTATAACGGAAATCCCAACATGCGGGCCAAATGGTTGAGTTCTTCAAAACGACCGAATTTGGCATTTGCTCTTGGATGAGCTTTTCTTGTTTCAGCTCTTCAACGATTTTTGCGTCGCGTGCATACGGTTTGCCGTAAACACCATCAAAATACAGCGTCTCAAATGGCAAGCGCGGCCGCTGCCCACCGGCTTCCTTTTCTTCCGCCGGATAGCCCACGAATTGACACCACACCGGCACCCAGCCTTCAGGCGCGTTCAGGACTTTGTGCAGCGTAGGAATCCTTTCGGCCGAGGCCGCCATATGCAGGCAGGTGCCGAGACCTTCGTTGACGGCGGCGAGTAGGGCGACCGCACATGCCCCCACAGTCTCCTGTCGGGCAACCGCCTCTGCGGCTTCACGGGGTAGGTTGTGAATCAGTGTATGCACGGCAGGCATGCCTTCGGGTGCAGTCTCGCCTTTGACAATAGCCGAATCAATGGCTTCGTGCGTCCAGCCGTAGAAGGTCGGCAGTGCCCCGAGGTCAACCAGCTCGTGGACGCGTTGCCGAAACGTGTCTGCTGTTGAGCCATCGACATCGGCAAACCAGTAGATCCAGACTGGAGCATTGACGTGCGCGCCTTGGTAATTATCCGCAGCAAGCAGAGCCTCTCGGTCCTCTTTTGACAGCCTATCCCGCTCAACAACAATGGCCCGCTAGGGCTGGAGGTTGCCTGGGCAGCTCGTCAAACGGACGGCTTCTAGAATACACTGGATTTTTTCCCGCTCGACCTGCTCCCACGGCTTGAAAATCCGAATACTGCGTCGCGATCCAACAACTTCGAGAAAATCGATTGTGTTCTCCTTGGCGGCTAGCGTGCCGGTTACAACAAAGGACTGGTCTGCAGCAGTACCCCGTTATGGATCAAAAAGCTCCGAATATAGTTTCCTTTTTGTCGTTTCTCGCCAGCTCCGCCCTCGACCTGTTGCTCAAACTCAGAGATTTTGGCAGCGTACAGACGCCGGCCTTTGGCGCGGATCCTTTTCCCGCCATTGACCTCACGCAGACACTCGTCAATGATTTGGTCGGGTTTTTTTTCCACTAAGGTACAGAACACAGTTAAGACAGCCAGCCGCTGTAAACCTTCTTCGCGCGAGACGCCGGACTGGTCTTCGAGGCCAGCCAGCCAGGTTTGGACTGTTTGTGTGTTTTCTATATCTGCTGGCATGGATAGGCTGCTCCTCTAGTTTCAATACTGCATTATTCTTCTGGCAAGCCCAGCATACGGCTGACTGCGCGCACTTCCTCCTTGCGCCAAGGCAGCGGCGCCGGATCTTGTATCATTTTCTCAGCGCGCAGCCGTGCGGCTGCTTCTTCCGTGCCACGGAACGGTTTGCCATAGTGTCCTTCGTGGAAGAGTTCTCCCAGCGGCGGTCGTGGCCGTTGGCCGCCCGCCTCCCAGCTCTCGGCCGGATAGCCAACAAATTGGACCCACAGCGCTGTCCAGTGATCCGGAACACCAAAGACCTGACGCGCAGGTTCTTCAGGGTAGGTGCACAGCATCGTACCGAGTCCTTCGTCCACGGCGGCGAGGAGGGCTTGTGAGATCGCGATGCCAGACTCGCAGCCGGTGACCTTTGCGCACAGCACGTCGTCTGAACTAAACGCCTGGACGACTTGGGGATAGGCGACCTCATTAATGAATTTGTGCGTCCAGCCATGACTAATATTGAGCACGCCGATATCAACCTGCTCTTTAGCCCGAGGCGGCATGTCATGCGCAAAGGCCTGCAGATCACCCCACCAATAGATGTGAATAGGGGCCATTTGGATCATGCCGGCGTTCACTGGCAGTGTCAGGGACTCGAGATCAGCCTGAGCCAGGTCATCCCGTTGGACAACAATGGCACGCGCAAAATCGGCATTCCCGGCTCGGCTCGCCAGGCGAGCGGCTTCGAGGATGGTCTGTACTTTATCGCGTTCGACCGGCCTCCAGGGGAGGAAATAGCGAATAGAACGTCTGCGCCCAACGACCTCTTTGAATTCCATGCCTAGGCCCTCCAATGTCCCGTTCATGTCACGTGTGAATACAATAACTGCACGCTGACGGGCACGGAGTGTATATGCTTTTCCCCAGCGCGGGAAGGGTAGGTCAGGACTCAGGCAAGCGGGCTACCGGAGTCGCTCCACAATATGGCGTGTGGTACTATGCGCCTACTTTACGTGCCGCAGTAAGGAGCAAGGTCGATGAAGATGCTCGTTCACATACTCTATTTTACCCTGCCGCTCTTTATCCTGGGGTGTGCCGCCTCAAAAACTCCGTCTCGGGTTGTTATAGAGAAACCCAAACTCACCGCAGCCTCGTGTGAGGAGGCGAATCGCCTGGTGAATAAGTCCATACAAACAATGGGGTATACGCTTACCTCGTATACGCTCGCCGCGCCCGGCCGCGCCGGTCGGTTTGAGGCAACAAAAGAGAAGGCCATGGGTGGCATTGTCACGGTCTCGTGTAGCGAGAGCGGAGCAAACATTAATGCACAGAATGCGGGCGCATTGTCCGGGCTGCTTGGGGCGGGTGAGCGCCCGCACCATTTTGTGAATAGCTTTCCGGTGACGTTTCACATGCTGAAGCAGCGTGAAGCCTATGAAGCGAAGAATCCGGAAGCGGGGACGCTGCAGTTCTCCATTGTACCGCTGGATAACTTTGCATCACAAAATGTCCTTGGCTCAGACATACAGTCGAGTGGCGTTCTGCCGGTCCGCATTACCATTACAAATAATACCCCGCGACCCTATGCGATTGAGGTGAGTAAGATTTTTCTCGTGCCGGAAGGCGGGGGCCGTGTGGGGCCGGTGTCCTCACCCAGCGGGGGCAGCAGCCTGCAAGATATCACTATCGAGCCCGGGCAAAGCGTATCGGGCTTTCTGTATTATCCGGCTGGCAATTACTCTTCGGCCCGGACTTCTGTGATCGATAAAGAGAACAATGAGCGCGAAGGTTTCTCTGTGCAGTTTTAATAGGGGTGAAGGAATACTGCCTGGGCGAGGGAACCTCGCCCCTACCTCCGATGCCCGTGCCCTCCGGCACCGGGTGACAAAATAATATGCGGATCGGCGTAAGGCGCGTATGGCGGCGGTGTGGGATACTCGGTCGGATAATCGAGCGGCAGCCGCCGCTTCCCCGTTGAATGAATCGTACGCCCGTCTCTTAGCTGCCACGAGCCCATATGGTCTGTCGCATAGCCGTGCTCGACCAGATCTGACGAAATACGGCTCTCAGCTTCATTCTGTAACATCATCTGTATCGTTTCCTCGCTCACCCGGCGTCTTTGAGCTTGAGTACTTCGGTGGGAGTCAGGGCGAAGGCTGATGAGGCCCAGAAAGCTGCGAGAAACGAGAAGATAAATAAAATAATGCAGAAGCTACGAAACATGTTGCTCTCCTCTCTCATTGCGACTTTCTTTATCCTAACACACTCTCGGTCGCCGTCCTTGGATGATGGATTCCCTGGTACCAAACCCCTCGGTGAATCAGGAGGATCAATTCAGGATACTGAAGGTCGAATACGCAGTCGGCCGGGCTCAGCTGTGATAATGGCTCCACTCGTTGAGAGAGAGAAGGAGGTCGCCCTCTCTTAATGTCCTACCTGCTCTCTGGCTTTTTCTACATAGCGCTGAATCAACAGCCGCATGGTCTCTGCCGGCTGGATGCCAATCAACGGAAATTCGCCCAGCATGAAAGTCGGATAGCCGACTACGCCGAATGTCGCGGCTTCTTGCTCGGTGTCGTCTACCCGTTTGGCGATATTTCCGGACTGTAAGGATGATTCTAATGCAGCGCCAGATAAACCGACTTGTTCGGCAATATCCAGCAGTGTCGTCAGCTCTCCGATGTCCTTACTCTGCTCAAACGCGGCAGCAAAAACAGCCTCATGATACTCAGGGAAGAGATTATGATCTTTGGCAAACTCGGCGCCCTCCAGCGCATAGGATGAGTCTAGCCATTTTGCCGGGATACGAACTGGAACGCCCGTATCCCGTGAGATACGAACGATTTTACCTTTGACTTCATCACCAATCATCTCACCATTCTTCCAGCCTTTGTGACGCCGAGCGATTTGTACACCTTTCCATACCAGATCGATTTCGAGCTGACCGTCGAGTTGCTGCATCACCCGTTTTGCCACATAGCTGAGCGAGGACGCGTAGTCGTAATAGAGCGGGATTTTCACATTTGCCATATCGATTCATCCTTACCCGCTTACCGGCGTGCAGGCTTACCCGTCGAATCTTTAGCCGGCGTTCCATTGCGCAGGCAAGAGGGTTCGATTATATAGCAAAGAAGGCGAGGGAGGTTGCGATGGCACAGATTGAAGTACTCAGTCCGATAGCGGAAATCCGTACAAGCGAACGGCCGCTTGCTCGACGAGATGGAAATATTCAGGGCAAGACCATCGGCTTCCTCAACAACCGCAAGGCAAACGCGGGACTGCTACTCGAACATGTCGAGTCCCTGCTGCATGAGCGGTGTGGGGGTTTCAGCGTGCTGAAGGGCGAAAAGAACGCAGCGCTGGCTGCGCCCGAAGAGGTCATGGCGCGTCTTTCAACCTGCGCTGTTGTCGTCGCTGCAATCGGCGATTGAGGGTCGTGCACGTCGTGGGGTCTCCACGACACGATTGAACTCGAAAAACAAGGCATCCCGACTGCCGTCATTTGTAGTGATGAATTTGCCCCGCTGGGACGGGCAGAGTCTCGTACGCTGGGCATGGGCAGCGTCCCGATTGTCGTGATCCCACATCCCTTAGCTGGGAATAAACCAGACCTGGTGCAAGAAAAGGCGGCTGCCGTTGTTGACGAGATCCTGGCTATTCTGACCCAGCCGGCAGAAAAATTGGCCGAAGAGTACCGTGGCCGGTTTCTAAAACCTGCTGACAAAAGGATTAAGCGCGCGTCGGCATAGCACATTTCGCCGTCGCGTCATGCGAGAACGGATAGGGGCGAAGCATTCGAGCCTAACACCTCTGGCAGTTTGCTCTTCTGTTCGGCGAATGCTTCGCCCCTACAGATAATACTATTAATACTATGGATTTTGCTGCTGAAAAAATTCCCCTTGATGATTCCATCGAAGCCGTCAACGACTGGTTCTACGACCGAGGCTGGACGGACGGGTTACCAATCATTCCGCCAACTTCAGAACGAGTCGAAAAAATACTGGCATGGACGGACCGTGACCCCCAAGACGAACTGGGGTCGATGCCGCCAAAATACGGTATCGCCACAGTCGAGAAATTAGCAATTAACGCAGTCATGGCGGGCTGTGTACCCGAATACTTCCCGGTGATCATTGCCGCGGTCGAGGCGCTACTCGAGGAATCCTTCAATTTGTACGGGGTACAGAGTACGACCCATCCGTGCGCTCCCCTGCTGATCCTGAATGGTCCGATTGCTGCGGAGATCGGAGTCAATGCGGGCTATAACGCCTTTGGACAAGGCTGGCGGCCCAACGCAACTATCGGCCGGGCTATCCGGTTAGCGTTACTGAATATTGGAGGCGCGACGCCGGGGGTGTTGGACCGCTCTACGCAAGGTCAGCCGTCGAAGTATAGCTATTGCATTGCTGAGAACGAAGAAGAGAACCCGTGGGGCCCTCTACATGTCGAACGTGGCTTTGGCGCAGAGACGAGTACGGTGACCGTCTGTGGTGCAGAGGGGCCGCATAATATTAATGATCACATCAGTAGTGCGGCCCCAGGGATTCTGACGACTATCGCCACTACCATGGCCGGCATGGGCTCAAACAATGCCTATGCATTTGGCGAACCTATTCTAGCGCTTGGACCGGAGCATGCCGCGATCTTAGCCCGAGACGGCATGAGTAAAGACGATATCCGCGCCTATGTCTTTGAGCACGCCCGTGTACCGCGCGACAAATGGGAGACCGGTGGCATGATCGGCATGGGATTCACCCCAGACGATGCTTTCTCCAACGAGGACGCCATTCCACTCATCCGTAAGCCCGACCGGCTGATGGTCATCGTTGTCGGTGGTCCCGGCCGGCATTCGTGTTGGATGCCAACGTTCGGAGCCATGACACGTTCAGTGACTCGTCAGATTCTACGCAAAGACGGCACTCCTGCCACCTCCATTCAGGAATTCCGGCGTTAGGGACCCGCCTTTCGTCCTGAGAGCTATTAACAAAATTCGGTCTTGTCCGATAAGCCTGGATACCTGCTTGCGCAGGGTTGACACAAATAAGGATAGGCATGCCCATGGAAAGGGAATCATGCGCCTGCGAGCGGGCTGGGTGATCGCCTGCTGTGAACCTGCTAGACTCCGGCGTATGAAAGTAGGCTTAGTCGGATTTGCACGATCAGGAAAAACAACCATTTTCAATGTGCTGACAGGCATGAGTGCAGAGGTCGGTAGCTTTGAGACAAAACGGGAGGCGGCCATTGCTGTGCAGATAGTCCCCGACCCGCGCGTTGATGCGTTAGCTAAAATCGTTGAGCCCGATCGAAAAAAGTATGCCGAAGTCACATTTTTGGATTTCCCGCCGTCTGAAGAACGAAAAGCAGCGTTGGATACGCGTTCGCTGACCCAAATGCGCGAGGTCGAAGCGCTCACTCAAGTGGTGGCTGCCTTTGACGATCCCATGGCCGCTACACGAGCTGAACCGCTGCGCGACCTGCGCGGGTTTCAGGCCGAATTGATTCTGGCTGACATGGGCGTGATTGAGAAACGCCTGGAACGGGTGCGCAAGGAAAAGGGTAAAGAACGGGAGCAGGCGTTGTTGGAGAAATGCCAGGCTATCCTGGAAGACGAGAAACCGCTCCGTGGAGAGTCATTTTATCCGGAAGAAGAAATGCTGCTGTCCGGCTTTGCCTTTCTTAGCCAGAAGCCTTTGCTTATTGTCTACAACCGAGAAGAGGGCGAGATGCCAACGCCCCTGCCTGAGGAGGTGGCCGCCTATATCGAAGAGCAGGCACTCACTGTGGTGCCTATCTGTGGCAAGGTGGAGATGGAAATTGCGGAACTTGAAGAAGAAGAGCGGGGCCTGTTCCTCGCCGACCTGGGTGTAGAAGAGTCCGGGCGAGATCGTTTTATCCAGTACGCCTACCGCATGTTAAACCTCATGAGCTTTTTCACCGCCGGTCCTATGGAAGCTCGAGCATGGACGATAGAGTGCGGGACGACTGCGGTACAAGCCGCGGGGAAAATCCACTCAGATATCGAACGCGGCTTTATTCGAGCCGAAGTCATCGCCTACGACGAGTATATCCAACGCGGAGGTGAGTCGGGTTGTCGGGATGCCGGGAAAATGCGCCTCGAAGGCAAGGCGTACGTCATACAGGATGGTGACGTGGTGCATTTTCGGTTCAAGGTGTGAGGCAGCAATCCCCCGATCTCTGGCCCCTGATCCCGGGCACGCGGAGCAGCCCGCTAGGCTGTGTAGAGCCGGTTTCGATCGTTCCCGACTTGCTACATTCGAGGCTGCTTTATCTTCTGACTGATCAGATGGCAGCCAGTGTTCGAGGGTTTCTTTGAGCAGAGTCGATTTGACCGGCCTGGGTACATCTTCGTCCATTCCAGCCGCCAGACACTTTTCCCGGTTTCCCTGCATGCCATTCGCAGTCATCGCAATAATGGGAATATGGTGGCCTGTCTCTTATCGCCGTCGAATTGCTGCTGTGGCTTCATAGCCATCCATCTCGGGCATCTGACAGTCCATGAATACCAGGTCATACGGCAGGCTCTTAACCATCTCGACTGCTTCTTGTCCGTTTGCTGCGATATCGATACGACAGCCCAATTTCTCCAGCAAACGCACGGCAACCTTTTGGTTTACGATATTATCCTCGGCCAAGAGCACGCGGGTACGAAACCTGTGGGGGATGCTGTCGGGTGTTTCTGACGGCGGGAGAACCGGCGCGTCGGGTATTTCGGTTTGACTCGTGGACGCAGCCGCTGCGGTGGCTTCATGCGGGGAGCCAAAGGCCGTGGCCAGAGCGGTAAACAGATGGGCTTGGCGAACCGGTTTGGTGAGAGAGGCAGCAAACGTTGACTTTGCTGATTCCATCTCGGTGTCACGCTGGGCCAGAGAGGTGAGCACAACGAGGACGATCTGCTCAAGCGCTGGGTCAGCGTTAATCGACCGGCTTAGGGCCGCGCCGTCTATGCCCGGCAGGTGGTGGTTCAGGAGAGCGATCTGATACGGTAAACCAGCACTCGACGCTCGGCGGAGCGCTATGAGCGCTTCTGCCGCACTTGGTGCGCTGTCCGGCTGCATACCCCACCTCGTCAGCTGGGCATGCAACACGCGCCGGCTGACGGCATTGTCATCCACAATCAACGTACGCAGCTCTTTCAGGTCGGCAACTGGGAAAGCGTCAGGCTCGATCTGCTCGCTGATCGGCAAACGCAGGCTGAACCAGAACGTCGACCCTGCGCCGGGGGTACTCGTGGCCCCTATGCTTCCACCCATGAGTGTCACAAGCTGCTTGCAAATCGCGAGGCCGAGTCCGATCCCGCCGTATTCTCGTGTGGTGGATGTATCCGCCTGGGTGCATTTGTCGAACAGATGCTCCAGCTTATCCTCCGGAATACCTATGCCTGTATACTGAACTGCGAACCGAAGTAGGGCATGCCCAGCCCTTTCTTCTTCACTCTCTACCGTAATGAGGAGATGCCCCGAACGGGTGAACTTAATGGCATTCCCAACCAAGGTAGTCAGAATTTGACGTATGCGTCCAGGATCACCAACGACTTGGCTAGGCGTAGAAGGCGCCAAGTCTAAAATCAGCTCAATATTCCGCTCGGCTGTTGCGGCCGCGAGCAGCTCAACCATCTCCTCGATTGCCGTCCGCAGATCAAAGGAGACCGGCTCGATCGTCATCTTGCCGGCTTCGATTTTGAGAAATCGAGAATATCGTTAATAAGCGTGGGCAACGCGTCGGCAGAGTTACGAACCGTTCTTGCGTACTCCCGTTGTTCTACGTTGAGGTCAGTGTCGAGCAACAGTCCGTTCATCCCGATCACGCCGTTCATGGGGGTGCGGATTTCATGGCTCATGGTGGCCAGAAATTCGGACTTCGAGCGACTCGCCGCTTCGGCGGTGTCCCCGCCGGGGTGATGCCACACACTAACGCCCGTGTTTGTTCGACAATGCGGCTTGTATATTCTTTCTCTTGTCGGAACGCATCTTCTGCCAGCTCACGGTCGGTGATGTCGGCCATCGCTCCCTGTGTGCCTTGTACTTGCCCGTCCTTGATGATCAACTGGGCCGTACTCCGTATCCAACGTGTCTCTCCGCCTTTCGTTTGTATCCGACACTCCGTCGAGGTTGGTGCGTGGTCGGCGAGCGTCTTGTGTACACTCTGCACAACGTAAGAGAGGTCTTCGGGTGAACAAACTCGACAAAGGGTCGGCCAATAATTTCCTCGGGCGTATAGCCGTTGAGCTGGGTGATCGCGGGACTGATACAGGTGATCACATTGGTTTCATCCAGCAGAAAGAATAGATCGGAGATGTTTTCAACCAGTTGCCGGTATTTCTCCTCTGACTGCCTGAGGGCTTCATCGGCCAGCTTGCGCTGGGTGATATCGCGACAGGTGATTGCAATCCCATCGCCTAAAGGGACGACGTGATGCTGCAGCCAGCGTGCTGCTATGTCTTCCTCCGCAATAGAAGTTTCTTTCTCTAAGGGTTCACTCGTTTCGACTACACGCGCATATTCGTCCAAGAGACCGGCGGTCCGGTTAATGGGCATGAGTTCGCACAGACGTTGTCCGATGACCGCTGCGCGTCGCATTGCAACGAGCTGCTCTGTCCGTGAGTTAATCTCAACAAAAGTAAAATATCCGATCTCTCCAGCTTCATTCCGGACACTTTCCAAGATCATAAAGGCGTCCAGACTGCCCTGCGCGGCGGCCCGAAACCGCTCCTCACTCGCCCGAAGACGGGCTTCGGTCTGCTTTCGTTCGGTGATATCTCGATAGCTGCCCTGAAAGCCGATGATCTTGCCGCTGTTATCTCGTATAAAGCGGGGTCGACATTCGACCGGAATAATCGCGCCGTCGTTGCGCAAGAACTCCGACTCAAAGATCGAGGAGAGCCTCTCACATGCTTGGGCTCGGCGATGGCGCTCTTTTGCTTCGGCGGCGGCTTGAGGCGTGAGTCCCTTGCTGAAATGGTCGCCGATCAGCTCGCTGCGGGTATAGCCTAATAGATGCTCCATGGCGCTGTTCACGCTGGTGACGTGGCCTTCTGGTGTGAACGTTGGCAACGCATCGTTGGCGTTCTCGAACAGTCCGCGATACTGTTCTTCTCTCTCGCGGAGAACCTCCCCAGACAGTTGGCGCTCGACGACATGCCCGAGTTGCATCCCGACATGGGCCATAACCTCGAGCGTCTTGGCACTGTGCGGACTGGTTTCTTGGGCAAAAAATTCGAGGACTGCGACGACTTAATCCCCGACCAGAACCGGCAGCGCGAAGCCGGCGTTCAGTCCGATATCTCGTGCGATTTGAGCTGTGGGGGATTGTGTGTCTTGCGTAATGTCGGCAAGCCAGGCTGGGGAACGAGAGACGAACACGCGTCCAGGCAGCCCGACTCCAGGTGCAAGTTGAATAGTCTGTGTTACCTGGCGGAAGGTCTCAAAACGGTCAAGATCTCTCACATGCCAGAGAGATGAAGGGCTGAGCTCTTGCCCGTCAGTGGTTGGGAGGTAGACGTGTCCGGCCGGCCAACCGGTATGGAGATAGACGCGGTCCAGACAGACCTGTAGGGCTTCCTCGATGCTGGATGCTTCAGTTGCCGCAACAGCAACGGCCTGCAGCAACTGGATAAGGACCGTTTTGTGTTGAATGTCTTGCTCGGCTTGGTGGTGTTTGGCTCTTTCATGCTCGAGCGCTTCATTTACTTGTGTCAGTGTGGTTGTCTGATTGCTGACCGGGATCGGCGGTTGAGCATGGCTTTTGCGCAGCGTTTGAGCTGCGTGCCGTTGTGTGCCGTTGTGTGAGCAGCGGCCAAAGGAGTGCGCCCATTGATGCCGCAGCCAAGGGTGTTGTGATGTGAAGGGCCGTATGTAACCGGGAAGTCGAAGTCAAAACCGTCCAGCCCGCTGCAAAATGGCACACTCCACGTATAATGAGGAGTATGCCAAAGAACCAAAGGGTCCAATGTGTAGAGAATTCTCTCTTTTTCGCGCAAAATACACAAATGCGGCGGGAGGAAAGAAATAGGCTAGACCAATCAGGGTCTGCAGGATCTGCAAAATATGCACCTCCTGATTGATCGCGGAAAGTCCTCTGAGTTCCATGTTGGGAGGGTGCCGGCGGACTGAGTCGAGGGTTCCGTAGAAGTACGTAATATGTGTGAGGGCTGCATCGCTTGAACCTATCGGTAGATCTCTCGATTTCCTAAATGGCGGAATGAGACGAAAATTTAATTAAACCAATACGTTGTAGGGCTGTGCCGAAAAAGGGCAGCGGGGATACATGGACAGCAGGGCGGCAACATCGCCTAGCTGTATTGCGTGAAGAATAGAGAATTCCAACGGCCCTGAGCCAAGAGGGTCACAAGCTCCGCGTTGCCTTCAAGAAAATCGTATTGCCGAAGCTGCGGTAGCTTAACCCATAAGAGCGTCTCAAAAACGTGGTTGACGAGCTGACCTTGGAACGTGGGGACGTGGAAAAAAGTCAGTGCCACACTGCGACCAGTAGGGTAGGTGTGAGAGGTGTGGTAGAGTTCGGTACCGATTGAGGCCTGAATCCCCAGCTCTTCCTGTAGCTCCCGGCGCAGACAGGCGGCATCATTTTCGCCGTTGTTCAGCTTGCCGCCCGGAAATTCCCACTTGAGCGCATGCAAGTCATCCGCCCAGCGTTGGCAGATGAGGAGTTGAGAGGGCCGGGTCAGGATGCCGGCCGAGACCCGGATAATCTGGACCATCGTCAGCTCATTCTAATGACGCGAGCGGCGCACCGAGTGCGAAGCGCGTACCCAGTGTGAACCACGTACTAGTTGAGTTGTGCGATCGAGCGCTGAATCAGGGCTCGAATCCCAGCTGCATCCTCGGATTTTGGCTCTAGCTCAAGGTATTTTTTGAAGTCGTGGATCGCCCCATGCAGGTGTCCTAGCCGTTGGTGGATGGCTCCTCGGTCGCGCACCTCTACAGCCAGGTCCGGAGCAATCAAGAGGATCCGATCAATGACGCTTAAGGCACGTGTAAAGTCTGCCTTTTGGAGATACACGCCTTTCAGGTTGCGCAACATCCGAATGAGAATTTCCTTTTTTGTGGCTGGAGTGAGCAGCTGAGGAATTTGGGCCAGAAACGGGGTATTGTTGCCATACATGCTTTTGAGCTGTGCTGCGAGCTGTTCTTCGCTAAGGGTGGCGCCACCCACGAATGGGTCCAGGATTTGTTCCCCATCCACATCCAAGTGTTTGACCAGAAAATGCCCTGGAAAACCGACCCCGACGAGGGAGAGACCCAGACGCCGGCCCACTTCTATATAGATGACCGACAGGGTGATGGGGATACCGATCTTGCGGTCTAATACTTCATTCAGGAAGCTGTTGCGCGGATCATAATATTCGTTTGCATCGCCTCTGAGGCCCTCTTCACGAAACAATCTCGTATTGAGATTTTTGATGATGTCTGCCGAGGCCGGGGCTGCCGAAAGTTTCGCCCGGACCTCGCCGGCCAGTGTGTCCAGCCGGTTCAGATAATGAGTAACGTCGAGTTCCGGCTGCTCTTCCTTAGCAATCAGGAGTGCTGCTTCAGCAAGATTCAGCTCTCCCTCGGGCCCAAGCACCAGAGTCGTGAAACGTTCGCGTGCCGCTGAAGTCATAATACCCTCGCTTCCTTCAACCCATTGCGTCCCCTATACTGCTGCGAAAATGTACCAGGTGCAATATGGTGCAAGAGCGAAGATAGCACAGACCGCATGTTTACATTTTGACAATCTCTTTCGCGTTGTCTCTGTCAGCGCCAGATTAAGGAGGCGGTAGTATGGCCATGGCACGAATTCCTCGCTACTCGGCACTCGGGTTGAGTTTGATCTCGTTTGAAACCGCACCAGCAAATACCAACTGTGAGGTTATTCCGTTCACAGCCGAAGACCGCGGCGAGTCAAAAGGGGTGCTGTATACGCGCGGTGGAGAGAAGACGGTCGTCTGCCTTATGCATCCGCGGGCGGATATGAGTCGTCATTATGCCATTCCGTATCTAGTGGAGGGCGGCTATGCCGCCTTTGGTCAGGAAAGTCGCTGGCCGAGCAACGATATTGCCTGTATTCACGAAATGTTATTGACCGATATTGCCGCTAGCATGCGCTATCTCAAAGAAGAACGCGGCTTTCAGCAGGTAGTGTTTATCGGCAACAGTGGCGGCGGTTCACTCTATTCCTTTTATCAGGCCCAAGCCGTCACCGCGCCGCCCGAACGCCTGACAGTAACGCCGGCTGGAGACCCATACGATTTGAATCGTTTCCAGCTGCCGCCCGGGGACGGTATGGTTTTTCTGGCAGCCCATCTCGGAGAGGGCAAGTTCTTGGAGGGCGCCCTGGACCCGTCTGTCACCGTTGAGGATGATCCACTCTCGTGTGATCCTAGCCTGGATATGTATAACCCGGCGAATGGTTTTCGGGAACCGCCGGAACCCAGCAACTATAATGAGGAGTTTGTTGCGCGCTACCGGGCCGCCCAACTCGCCCGTGTGGTGCGCATTGATGCGATTGCCCAGCGCTATGTTGACGAGCAGCACTATTTTCAGGAATTGGTTCGCCAGCAGGAATTTGACACCCTCTCTCCTGAACGAAAGGCCTTCATTAGTCGTCGTGCTCTTGTCGGCCGCTATATGGAGATCCACCGCACAGAGGCAAATTTGACCTATACCGACCCTTCGATTCATCCCTCGTCTCGGGATTATGGCTCGCTGTGGTCCCCGCGCCCGGACCTGTTTAATTATCTTGAAGCTGGTTTTGCCAAATATCAGACACCGCGAGCGTGGCTGAGTACGTGGTCGGGGCCATCCTCAAAGGCTGCCGTACTCGAGAATCTAGCCAACATTACTGTCCCGACTCTGGTGCTGAACCACACCGGAGACCATGCGATTTATCCCCAGGAGTCCGAAGCCGTCTACCAGCAATCGCCTGCCGAAGATAAACAAATCGCGAATGTTGACGCCGATCATTTTGGCTTTCCTCTGCAGGCAAATCCCAATCGTGGTGGCCGGGACGAGACGATGAAGGTGATTGTTGACTGGCTGCGTGAGCGGTTTCCTGGCCGGTAAAATGGCCTCTCCGGGGCTCACATTCGTCTTGACTTTGCTGCGCTATTCGAACTACAGTCCGCACTAATCCCAAACGCTATGATGGAGGAACGAAATGGGTGCCGCAGAAAACAAAGAAATTATCCGTACTATGTTTGCCGAGCTGTCTAAGGGAAATGCCGAAGCGTTTTTGGGTACGCTGGCGGATGACGTACGCTTTACGTTGATTGGCTCGACCAAGTTTTCCGGCGTGTTTAACGGGAAACAGGAGTTTATTGAGAAAGTCCTCGTCCTGCTCGGAGCACAGCTTGAGGGGGGACTCGTCATGCATGTCGATAACCTGATCGGTGAGGGAGATTTCGTGGTCATGCAAGGCCGGGGCGAATCGGCCACAAAATCCGGACGAGCCTATAATAATACCTACGCCCAAGTCTTCCGGCTGGCGAATGGCAAAGTGCAGGAAGTCACCTAATATCTGGATACTGAGCTGGTGACCTCGGTATTCGGGAAATAATTCTACTGGGTCGTTATACCAAGGCCTCTATATTGAATGAGTTATGAATCACCAGGAAACACCAAAAGAAGAACTAAAAGAAGTACCAACCCACCCTGACCGCACCACCTTGATCGGTCGCGCCCTCTCGCCCGTTGTCTACACGATACGGGAGGACGACATTCGAGATTATCTACCCGTTGTCGGTGAAGAACACCCCGCGTTCCTAAGCCACGAAGATTCCCGGGCCGCCGGCTATGAACGGCGTGTCATTCCGCCGTCGTTTGCTCCGTTTGTAGCGGTTAATGTGCTACTCCGGTCGTTTGACTGGGAAAAGGATTTCTTTTTCAACTACCGGACTGGGACCGCGATGTTCGGTGAACAGGAATTGGAATATCTGCGGCCGTTGTATGTGGGGGAAACGCTTACCATCCGTGCTGAGATCGTAGACGTGTATGAAAAGCAAGGAAAACGGACATTTGACGTGATCCAAGTGTCTGTTACTGCAACGGATGAGGCTGAGACTGTCGCCTTTCGTGGAACTCAATCCTATATCCTCTTTAAATAAGGTCAGACTGTATGGACACCCGCCCAAAAATGTATTTTGAAGACGTGGACGAGGGTATGCCGCTACCCCAGGCGCAGTACGGGCCTATGGATCGTCTGGCCTATATTCCGGTGGCTATTATCTTGCGCGACACAAATCCGTTGCATCTTGATCGGGTCTACGCCCGCGAACGCGGGCTGCCTGACGTAGTACAGCAAGGGCCCCTGAACGAATCTTTTTTATACCGTTTTCTGACAGATTGGCTGCATCGTCCCTGGGACATCCGGAAGACTAAGCTGCGGTTTGCCGCCAATGTTTTTCCGGACGATATGCTCACCTGCGGCGGAGTCGTCACACGGACCTATAATGACAACGGCGAGCCTCGGGTCGATTGTCAGATCTGGCAGGAAAATCAAAAGGGCGAAAAGATCATAACGGGTGTAGCCACGTTTACCCTCCCGGAACGAGGTTAAGAGGGCGTCCAAAAGTCCACTTTCCTCAGGAATGCCTGCTGCATTAACCACATTGCAAACGGAAAAAAAGCGCCTGCGTAGGCTACTTCTACAGCGCCGGTGCGATGTGGCGCCGAGCGAAGTTGCCGAAAAGAGTCAGCGTGTGTGTCGCGGGGTCTGTGCGCACGACTTTTTCCAGTCAGCCCGGACGGTCGTCTTATATAGTCCGCATGAAAACGAAATTGAAACCGACGGTATTTGGCAGGTAGCTAGAGATCAAGGAAAAGTAGTCTATTACCCCCGAATCCCCCAGGATAAGCGTGACTTAGAGTTTGTGCGGCGCTACGCTGAGGACCAACTCACACCAGGGACTTTTGATATTGGTATTCCGCCAGGTAACGCTTTACTAGAGCGAGTAGGCGAGCGGGATATCGTCCTGACCCCAGGTGTTGGATTTGATCGCTTCGGCCATCGTCTGGGCCGAGGACGAGGATATTATGATCGCGCGTTTGGTGGGATTTTAGCCGGGGCGATTCGTATCGGGCTAGCCTATGATTTTCAGCTTGTTCCTCAGGTGCCGAGCGACACGCAAGATGCGCTATTAGACTATATTATAACGGAGACACAGTTGAGCCAGTGCTCGGGCAGAAATTCGCACAGGGTTTTGGCTTGACACCGCCTTGGTCGGTATGGCACTTTTCACTTTAGTTGTTAATCTTCGTCCTTAAATGAACGAATGTTCAATCTTTGCAATTCTTTAAGGAGGGTAAGGCATGCTTCAATTCGATACCCTGATTAAGGGTGGAACAGTTGTTGACGGTACACGCACCCCGCGCTTCGTGGGGGACGTAGGTCTCAAGGATGGAAAAATCGCGCAAATCGACCGTGATGGGCAACTCAAGCCTAGCGATGCGACGAAAACGCTGGATGCAAACGGGCTCGTCGTTGCCCCAGGGTTTATTGATCTTCACACCCACTACGACGCCCAGTTAAATTGGGATCCGTATTGCACCTTGTCCGGCTGGCATGGGGTGACCTCGGTTGTGATTGGTAACTGCGGATTTGGCTTTGCTCCGGTTACGCCTGAAAGCCGCGATCGTGCCATGCTGACCATGTCGCGGGTTGAGGCGATTCCGTATGAGTCGATGAAGGCCGGCATTAAGTGGGAGTGGGAGACCTTTCCCGAATGGTTAGACTTTCTTGAGAAGCATCCCAAAGGGCTCAATATGCTGAGCTTTGTGCCCGTTGCGCCGATCATGATTTGGGTCATGGGCCTTGAAAATGCGAAGAGCCGTCCGGCCACGCCTGCCGAGCGGGCGGAAATGTGTCGTATCCTGGAAGAGTCTCTGGATGCCGGTGGCTGTGGCTACTCCGCCCAACGTCTTGGGAATGGCATTGTTTCCGTACAACGGGATTATGATGGCACACCCATGGTGACGGATACGATGGCGGATGAAGATATGTTGGCGTTTGGCGAGGTCTTGGCTAAACGCGGAGAAGGCTTCATCCAATTGACCCAAGCAAGTGAAGATTTCAAGGCCGATATGGCCTTCTACGACAAATTGGCCGAAGTCTCTGGGCGCCCCATACTCTTCAACGCCACGGCCGTTCGGGACGACCGTCCGAGCCTGCACCGTCGCATCGTGCGTTGGATCGAAGAGACCAATAAGAAGGGCCGTAAAATTTACAACCAGACGGCGACCATGCGGCAAGGCTTCTTCTTCACTTTCGAAGAATGGAATCTGTTCGACGGCAGTGATGTCTGGCGCGAGGTCACCATGGGCACACCGGCCGAGCGGCTGGAGAAGTTTAAGAATCCTGCTCTGCGCCAGGCGCTATGCGCCGAATTCGACTCCGGCCACACGCCGATTGTGACGGGTTCGATCAAAGACTTTAGGATTGAGTCGGTAGCAAATGCCGCACTCGAAAAATACACGGGCAAGACGGTTGAAGAATGCGCTCAGATGGAGAACCGGCATCCTATGGAGATGATGTTGGATATCGCCATTGCAGATGATCTGAAGACGGAGTTCCAGACGCCGGCTCGCAACGTTCGAGAGGACCATGCCGCTGAGCTGATGTCATCGGAGTACAGCCTGCCCGGTGTATCTGATGGTGGCGCGCACACTAAGTTCATCACCATAGGCGCCTATCCCACCGACCTGATTACCTGGATGGTCCGCGATGCGGGTTTCATGAGCTTAGAAGAAGCACACTATCGTCTCAGTGCCTTACCCGCCCGATGTGCTGGCTTCCAGAATCGGGGCCTGCTCAAAGAAGGCGCACCGGCTGATATCGTTGTGTATGACCTCGAAAATCTGAAAATCACGCCAGAGAAACCCAAGATCGTTCATGACTTCCCGGCTGGTGAATGGCGTCGGGTGCAATACGCTGAAGGCTATCGCTGGATCATGGTCAACGGTGAAGTCACCTTTGAGGACGGTAGTTGTACGGGGGCGACTCCAGGCCATTTGCTGCGCCACGGACGCGACTAACGCGCACTGAAAGGGCACCTCATACGGGTGCCCTTTTTCGTGGCTGAATCTAAACGAGTAGAAAGTTCACATACGGGACACACTATGATGTAGTAAGCCTGACACGAGCGTTTAGTCAGGTTTGCTCCGCTGGCTCTCTTTCAGTATAGTGTCCCGCGTGAGGGAATGCCTATGCCAGAATACGATGTCCTCATTGTTGGTGGTGGAGTAGCCGGGCTTGGTGCGGCTCTTGCCGCCAAGAGGGCAGGAGCACAGGTCGCTCTCTTGAGTAAGACCCACCCCCTGCGCAGCCACTCCGCCACGTCGCCGGGTGGGATGAATGCCGCGTTCGGTCCGGACGACTCGTGGCAACAGCACGCCCAGGATACACTGCAGGCCGGGGGAGGACTGTGCGATCCTGCCGCCGTCGAGTGGATGTGTCGTGAAGCGCCACAGGACGTGATTCATTTAGATCATATCGGGGTACCGTTTAACCGGGATGCGGAGGGCAAACTCGATCGGCGCATCTTTGGGGGAAATGGGGTCCCCCGAGCGGCATTTGCGTCCGATCTTACCGGACATACGGTCCTCAATACGCTGTATGAGCAATTCATACGAGAAGATGTGCCGGCTCATGAGGAGTGGCTCGCGACCTCGCTGGTTGTAGAGGACGGGGTCTGCCGCGGCGTGCTGGCACTGGAACTCGGAACGGGAAAATTAGAGGGGTTTAGCGCCCGTGCGATTGTGCTTGCGACCGGCGGTGCCGGTCGCCTGTATGACTCCAGTACGGCTTCTCAGTCGTGCTGCGGCGACGGGATGAGCCTGGCCTATAGGGCTGGGCTGAGCCTCATGGATATGGAGATGGTCCAATATCATCCTTTTGGCTTTCGTGACCGGGCGACCTTTGCCTCTGAGGGGGCGTTGGGAGACGGGGCGGTCTTATGTGATGAGGCAGGTCAGCCCGTCGTGTCAATGAATGGCCTGCCGCCCCGAGACGAGTTATGCCGCTCGCTTGCCGCTTCCGGCGCTAGGACGGTCCTGGATTTTCGTGCACTCGGCAAAGAACGGATCAGTGCTCGATTTTTTTATTTAGCCAGGGTGGCCAACGAACTCGCCGGTATCAGCCTGGACAAGGAGCCGTTACCTGTCCAGCCGCGTATGCATCGTGTATTAGGCGGAGTCCAGACCGACCTGCGTGGAGCAACGGCAGTCCCGGGTGTCTTTGCTGCGGGTGAGTGTGCCTCGCCTGGGGTGCATGGCGCGAATGCCCTGGCCGGTAATGCGCTGACCGCTGGGGTTGTCTTTGGACGGCGGGCTGGAACAGCAGCGGCTGCCTATGTGCAAGCGGCTCCGGCCGGTGGCATTGCTGATACGGTTCTGGATTACACCGAACGGGAGCTGGCGGTGGTTTTTTCCCGTCCGTCCGGTGAGGATACCGTCGTCAAGATCTATCGTGAGCTGGCCGCCAAAATGGCAGACAAGGTCGGACTCGTGCGGGATGAGACGGGATTACAAGACGCAGCCGAGTGTGTAGCCGATCTCAAAACCCGTTACACGCAGGTAGGACTCCGACATCATGGCAAGATGTATAATCATGAATTGCTCACTTGGTACGAGTTGGGCTCGCTGCTCGATGTTGCCCAAGCCGTTGTTGTGGCGGCCCAAGCGCGCAGGGAAAGCCGCGGCGTCCACCAGCGGAGTGATTTTCCAACAAGAAGCGATACCGAGTGGCAACAGCACTCACTCGTAACCTCAGGGCCGGATGGACCGGACCTGGCGACCTGTCCGGTAAACACCAGTGCGTGGTAAACACCGGCCAGTCGGCGTGACCGCGAGATGTTCCAGAATGGAATATCACAGAATGGAAGGGTGACCGATGGAAACAACATTTAAAGTGTACCGTTTCGACCCTGAAAATGGACGGAAGCCGGACTTTGCGACGTATACGGTTGATCTACCGGACTCTGCTACGGTGATGGACGGGCTCCGGCATATTCGTGACGAGCTGGACCCCAGCCTGGCATTTCGCGCGTCGTGTGACCGGGGATCGTGCGGCGATTGCGCGCTGCGTATAAACAAAAAAGGTAAACTCGGCTGCACGTTACAAATCGCCAAAACAGTCAAGGACGGAGTTGTGAAGGTCGAACCGATCCGTAACATCCCGGTGTTGAAAGATTTAGTATACGACATGGAGACCTTCCTGTGGCAGAAAATTAAGTCGGTGAAGCCTTGGATTACTCCACGCGAACCAGAGCCGGACGGCGAGTACATAGTCGCTGAGGAGAAGCTGTTGGAAGTCCGCAAAGCGATGAGTTGCGTCATGTGCGGCCTATGTGACGAGGGCTGCGTAGTGATTAAGATCGACAAGAAATTTGTTGGGCCGGCTGCCCTCACAAAAGCGTACCGAGCGGTCTTTGATCCACGTGACGGGGAACACGAACACAACGAGCGTTTAACGCTTGTCAGCGAGCCGGGCGGCGTGTGGGACTGTACGCACTGCTTCGAGGCCAATGGGCATTGCCCGCTCGGTCTCGAACCCACGACCCGGCTGTTTGAGGTGCGTGACGAGGCGATTCGGCGCGGGATACGCTCGGGAACCAAAAATCCCAAAGTCCAGCGGCACTACGACAGCTTCGTGAATTCGGTCAAGCGTAGCGGCTGGCTGGATGAAGGCCGACTGGCGATTGAGAGTGAAGGCCTGACCAATATTGCCGGACTCGCAAAGCTCTTACCCACCGTCCTCAGAGCACTCCCCAAGGGCAAAGCGCCGCTGCCCTATTTACACCCCAAGCGGCCGGGAACCCAAGCCATTCGACGAATCATAGAAAAAGCACAGAGGAGAGAAGTATGAAGTACGCATTTTATCCAGGCTGTGTGTCGCGTGGAGCGTGTCCCGAGCTGTATTCCTCTTCTGTCAAGGTGACGGAGAAACTGGGAATCGAAATCCAGGAAGTTGTCGATGTGGGCTGTACTGGAGCGGGGGTGTTAAGCCGCGATCTGTCTGACCCCATTAACGCGCGGACGCTGGCTAAAGTGGAGGCCATGGGCCTCTCCTCGCTCATGACGATCTGCAGTACCTGTCAGGGCATCTTTACCCAGGCGAATCATCGCTTCAAAAACGAGCCTGAGTATCGTGAGAAGATTAATAAAGAATATCTGGCGGAGGAGGGCCTCGAATACAAAGGCACGGTGGAGGTGAAGCATTTCTTGTGGGTGCTGATGGAAGACTATGGAATGGAGAATCTGAAACCCCATATTAAGCGCAAACTGACCGGCCTCAAGGTCGCCCCATTCTATGGCTGCTATATTCGCCGTCCGACCTCAATCATGGCCCCCAAAGGGTTGTTGGGCCGAAAAACGTATTTGGAGGATCTGATCGAACTCATTGGTGCTGAGCCCGTAGATTCAAGCGGCAAGTCCAAATGCTGTGGGTTTCCCATTCTGACCGTGAACGAAGACAATTCCATGCGGATGGTAAGCGATCATACTGGCGACGCCAAGAACAAGGGCGCCGATTGTATGGTCACGCCCTGTCCGCTGTGTCATCTCAATCTTGACGCGAACCAGCCGAACGCCGAAAAGAAAGCAAATACACAGATTGGCATGCCCATTATTCATCTGCCCCAGCTCTTGGGTTTGGCCTTCGGATTTGACGAGAAAGAGATGGAACTCCAGCGACACATTGTTTCAACTGAGCCGATCTCGCGCCAGCTCGAGGTCAGTATCAGATCCTAGACTCGTGAGGCGTGAGCCGCCTTCCGTAGGCGCGCCGCACAGAGGGGACGTCTGCCTTTTTTCGATGAGGCGCAGACATACGCGGTTAGACAGAGTGCCCTTTTCTTACTGACTACGCCCATGGCGACCAAGCGAACAGGGACGACGTTTCGCCGACCTGATGAGATCTTTACCCACCTGGCGCAAGCCCCTCTGTACTCACTGTACCTCTTTTACGGAGATGCATCCTATTTCATCGAACGGGCCGTTGGCTGTGTTTACAAAACTTTGGGGCAAGCGGGACAGGATGTTGCTGTCCACACCTTCTATGCTGGAGACGATACGCTTGATCACCTTCTGGAGGCGTGGGGCAGTCCGTCGCTTTTTGCGAAACACAGTCTCGTCGTCCTGAAAAGGGCGGGGCAGCTTACAGCCGCCGATCGCGAGCGGCTTGCTACCGAAGCCGAGCTGCGAGATGCTAGTCAGCCGTTGGTGGTGTGTATGCAGGGACGGGCAAATCTCAGCCTTAAATTCTTTTCTGTGTGTGCAAAACATGGCTTTGTTGCTGAATTCCGGCCTCCATTTGTGAACCAGATCCCTGGCTGGGCACAGCGCTTTGCGCGCGAGCGGGGGGGACGTCTGAATGAAGCCGCAGCCTCCGATTTGGCCGACCACGTCGGTACGGATCTGCTTGCCTTATCAACCGAGATAGACAAACTTGTAGCATTTGTTTTCCCAGAAACTGAAATAGGTGTCGAGGCGGTCAGGCTATGCGCGGGGGATCTCCACCAGCACTCCGCGTTTGATCTGGCCGATGCTCTTGGCCAGCGCAATGGGAAACGCGCGTTCGGTTTGTTACGCCAGGTATTGAGCGATGAAAAACGCGCGTTGCCCGTCCTGCACGCTTTGGTGAGTCATTTTCGACGGCTATGGCAGATCAAAGACCTACGTGACCGCAGGGCTCCGGACAGTGAAATCGAACGGGCAGTTGGACTCCGCGGCGCGCGGGTGCGCGCCTTGGTCGGACAAAGCCGCTCGTTTTCGTATACGGATCTCCGGCATGTCCTGCACCAAGCGTCCCGCCTCGATATTGCCCTGAAATCCAGTCGTACGCCGCCGCAGGTATTGTTCGACGCCTTTATCCTGGAGGTATGTCGAAGAGCCGCCTAGCAGGGACCGGCACACAATGAAAACCCCGACAGTGCTACGTCCTTATGCGGACGTCCCGTGTATGATGAGCACGGGCTGTCGGGGTTTCGGCGGTGCCTGGTCCTCCCAAGCGACCACCCTGTATTTTGGGTACGTCGGCCTAGGAGGCCACCACCTCACAAATCACCATATTTGATATCGCCACTAGATCACCTCCTTTCTCGGCGTACCCACCGCGGGTCCAGAATCCGCTCAGCCAGGAACCGATCGCCGTTAGCGGCCCGAGGCTCGGTCCGCTCGGTCCTGTGACATTACAGGAGCCGAAACGCTCAGGGTTGTGTCCACCCGACCGAAAACTTTTTTTATATTATGCCTAAATGACGAAAAGGTCCAGGTGAATTTCTCTCTTTTTACGTCACTCGGATTCTTCCAACGCCTCTCGGCTCTTGCGGATAAGCCCACCGCACTATATAAAAACCTGTGACATATGCCTGATTTTCACGTCTTAGCAGTATTTGAAGCCAGCGGTTCTTCTCCAGACGAGATCCAAGAGGCGGTCGCTACTCTTCTCGATTCGCTGTCTCACCAACGTGTCCGCTACTATGAACATGAGCTGAGCGAGGGGTCGAGTACTCCTTCCTCATCGGGTGGGCGGCTCCACTATATGGTGTTCGCAGACTTTGACGTAGACGCCTACACTGAAGATAAGGCGATGGATTTTGCTGGAGATGCCCTGGACTATATATCGACTGACGCCTGCCAGTTTCTTGTGCTCGGGATAGTGCCGGGCAAACAGCGGCTCCAGCCCAAACGCGAGGAGGCGCGACAATCTGATGAGGACGGGCGAGGAGGGAGACGGCGCGGTACACGGGGCCGGGGCCAGCAGGAGAGTCAGGACCGAGAGGAAGTTCCGGCCGATCCGGTTCGGGAAACGCCTGAAGTAGCTCAGGATGAGCCTGCCGCCCGGGACGAGCGAGGTGGGCGACGGCGTGGTCTGCGGGGCCGGGGCCGGGGCAGGCAAGAGAGTCAGGACCGAGAGACGATGCCCGCAGATCCGGTTCGGGAAACGCCCGAAGAAGCTCTGAACGAACCTGCTTATCCGGACGAGCCTGTCTCTCGGACGAACGAAGTGCCGCTGCCGGAGTCGGACGTTAGCTCACTGGAGATGGAGCCGGGTAGTGTTGATGCTCCTAGTGGGCAAGCAGAACACGCAGAACACCCAGGTCAGGGAGAAGAAGGCGCGAGTTCAACGCCCCCACCTCCATCCCGCAGTTCGGGTTCCATGAGGGTGACGGTGACGGTAAAACTGCGCGCTTCCGAGCTGACTGATACGCCCAATGGGGACACTACGGCACAGCCGCAGGATCTCATTCCGCAGGCCATTGGTGAGGCGCGCAGTCGGCATCCCGATGTCCCTGCCGATATTCTTCCCGAGTCTGAATTAACGCCGCTGCCTGGAGGGGATACGCTCTTCTCTTTGACCTGGCAGTATGCCGCTCCAGTCCCTTCAGCCAAGGGCGCGTCCTAACCCTTTCGGCCCTTAGGCCTGCGTTTCCCGCCGAATCTGAACGGCCCGACGGTTATTCTCCTGCCTAAAAAATAGTGCTGCCGGATATCCATGGGAGCGACAAAGGCTCCGCTTTAGCCTCGCTTTTTCCAGGGGCTCATGGTACACCACCCATCGTATTGTAACGACTTTGTGGAGGTGCACTATGCAAGGGACGAACGGACATCCCCATATCTTGTCAGGGGTGAAGGTTTTGGACTTCACTCAATATCTGGCCGGTCCAACAGTCACACGACTCATGGCCGAAATGGGTGCCAACATCATTAAAGTCGAGCAAGCCCCGATGGGAGACCCGTCCCGTTTGTTGCCGTTTATTAAGAATGACCGCAGCGCATATTTTGTCCAGCAAAATCGTGGCAAAAGAAGTTTGTGCCTGGATTTTGATAAACCCGAGTCTCTTGAAATCTTGCACGCCCTTATTCCCACGGTCGATATTGTTGTGGAAAACTTCGGACCAGGGGTCATGGAAAAGCGTGGCCTCGACTACGCCTCACTCAAGAAATTAAACCGCAAGATTCTTATGGCCTCGATATCCGCCTTTGGCCGCACGGGTCCGCTCTCACATAAAGTGGGCTACGATTTTATCGCCCAGGCGTTTTCCGGCATCATGCATATGACCGGCAGCCCGGATGGCCCCCCCCAGTTTGTTGGACTAGGCATCGCCGATGTGAGTAGTGGCGTGCATGCGTTTGCTGCGCTGCGCTATGCCCTGTACCACCGGGAGAAGACTGGCGTGGGGCAGTATATTGATCTGTCGATGGTCGACGCCATGTTCCATATGCATGAGCTCAACGTGCAAGGACACGCTATGAGTGATGGAGAGTTCGTCCCAATACGGATGGGTTCTCATCATGCGTTGGTCTGTCCGTGCGGCGTGTTTAAGGGACCGCAAGGCTGGATTGTGATACTCGTCTTGGACCGCCAATGGGCCAATATGTGCAAAGCCATGGATAAGCCCGACCTGATCGCAGATCCTCGTTTTGCAACGAATGCGGACCGGGCCAAAAACCAGCAGGAACTCATTGCTCTCATCGAAGAATGGATGCAGACTCAGCCCAGCGATGCGGCCGTCCTGCAGGTCTTTGAAGACCAGCGTGTACCGTCCGCCGCGGTTATGTCCATTACCGATATCTTGCAACATCCGTATTTCAAAGCCCGCGACATGGTCCGAACCGTGCCCGACCCCGTGCTGGGCGAAGTGACGATTCCGGGCTTTCCGCTCAAATACTCTGAATTCCCACAGTTGCTGGATATCCAAGCTCCACTTTTAGGCCAACACAGCGCCGACGTGCTGAGAGAGCAGCTGAGTTACACAGACGAGCAAATTGCCGCACTCCGAGACAAAGGTGTGCTCCATGCCGAGAATCGTTGAGGATCGTTGAGCATCGTTCATGAGACAGAAAGGGAGACCGTAACACGGAGGGATGGACATGCCAGCTATAACAACAGATACAGTCGAGATCTTCGGGCGTGGGGTTTCAAGGGCCGAAGGTATTGTCATCGATACAGAAGGAAATGCCTGGGGCGGGGGTCGAAACGGCATCGTTTACAAAGTGAGTCCAGACGGCGTGGTGCATGAAGTTGCTCAATTGCCGGACCGGGCCATCCCGAATGGAGTGACCCTGGACCGAGAGGGCAATTTCGTTTACTGCGATCTGAGACATAAAGCGGTCATGCGTCTCTCGCCAGACGGGAAGGTGTCCATGCTCGCCGACCGGGTGGGAGACTTTCCGATTTCGATTCCCAATTTCGCGAGTTACGATGCAGAGGGCAACCTGTATGTGTCCAACTCCAGCTCCCAGCCGGGCCGCAAGGTGTTCGAAGAATTTACCCACCCAGAGCCCAATGGTGCGGTGGTTCGCATACGGCCGGATGGTCGCACTGATATTGTCGCCACTGGGATCTATTTCGCCAATGGAACGGCCATCGATCCAAACGAAGACGCCGTCTATGTCTTGGAGAGCTCACGTAACGCTTGTGTCCGTATTCAGATCAAAAAAGACGGTACGTTTGGCAAGCCCGAAATCTATGCCCAGGGGTTTCCTGCACTGCCCGACGGAATGGCTTTTGATGTGGACCGCAATCTCTATATCACGTTGCCGGGCGTGCCGGAGAATGGCAAGATAGAGCCGAGGAATACAATTATTCGGGTCGATCCGAGCGGAAACTGGTCCACGCTGATTGACGACCCGGACGGCACCAAACTCTCGTTTCCCACCAACTGCGCTTTTGGTGGACCGGACATGCAGGACCTCTTCTTCGCCAATTTGGAAGGCGACCATTTCAGTCGCGTGAGAACCTCCTTCCGTGGCCATCCGCTGTATCACCAACGTACCTAAGGGTTGACCGTTCGCGAACCGTCGCTACACACAGGAGGACCTCCGATGCAACACAGCACTGAGCGGATTCTCACTACCCATGTCGGGAGCCTGCCAAGAAATCCGACGCTGACGGATCTGTTGATTGAGCAGGAGCAAGGACGCGTGATAGATGAAGCCGAACTGGAACGCCAGGCGGAATCTGCGGTCCAGCATGTTGTCAGTAAACAGCTTGAAGCCGGAGTCGACGTTGGCAACGATGGAGAGCAGCCGCGGGTAGGCTTTCAAACCTATGTCCCCCAACGCATGCGTGGTTTTGGTGGGGAGAGCAAGCGGCCGACTCCGCAAGATATGGCCGAATTTCCTGATTTTATGGCTATGCTCGAACGCCGCAATATGATGCGAGCCAAGGTGTTCAACGCGCCACAGGCCATCGCCGCGGTAGAGTATGAAGATTTGTCGGGTGTTCAGCAGGAGTGCGCGTTGTTTCTACGCTGTACGGATCAGCAGTCTGATACGTTCATCGAGCGATTTATGACAGCGGCCTCGCCGGGCATCATTGCGACCACGATGCTGAATGCCCATTACGACTCGCACGAACGCTATGTTATGGCGATCGCTGAGCAAATGAAAAAAGAGTACGAGTATATTCACGCCCAGGGCTTGCTGCTGCAACTCGATGCCCCGGATCTTGCCATGGAACGCACGTTTCTGTTCCAGGACCTCTCCATCGCAGAATTTCAGAAAACGATTGAAACGCATATCGAGGCCATCAATATTGCAACGGAAAATATCCCGGCTGATCGTATTCGACTGCATATTTGCTGGGGCAACTATGACGGCCCGCACAATCACGACGTACCGCTGGTGGATATTCTGCCGATTCTGTATCAGGCTCAGGTTGGCGCGCTGGCAATAGAACTGGCTAATCCGCGCCACCAACATGAGTATAAAGCCTTGCGGCGCTACCCCTTGCCGGAGAGCATGCTCTTGATTCCAGGCGTCATAGACTCCACGACAAATTACATTGAACACCCAGAAATCGTCGCCGACCGTATTTGCCAAGTGGTCGAAGTCGTAGGTGAGCGCAGTCGGGTGATTGCCGGCTCTGACTGCGGATTTGGTACCTTTGCCGGCTGGGAGATGGTTCCCGAGGGTGTGGTCTGGGCCAAGCTGCAGGCCTGTGCTGAAGGGGCCCAAATCGCGTCGCAACGTCTGTGGGGATAGCCTGCTTTTCAGACGGAGGAATGCGGCTCTTGGGGCAGGCCGCATTCCGTGTCTCGGATGGTCTTGGTTATTGATCGCCTGTCACGTTCGCCGTCCAGCCTCGTTCGCGGTTGGCTGTGGTACTCGAAATATTTTTCTTTGAATAGAAGCCGATTACGCCTAAAGCGTCCTGCGCGCGCAGGCGCCCAATAGGACCGGAGCTATAGGTAATATTCATGACGCGCCGCTGCGGGTCGATGATAAATGCCGCAGGTTGAATGATATTGCGTTTTTCCTCATACCAGCACCCGAGGGCGTCGGCGGTGGCCGGTCCGTCTACCCCGTACAGCATCGGAAACGTGAGGCTTAATTTATGCACGGTCTCTTGGGCTTTCTCCAGCGGGTCGGTTGACAGTCCGTACAGACTGATCCCCTGTGTCGTGGCCTGCTCCAGCTTGTCCTGATATTCAGCTAACTGCTGATCGCAGAACGGTCACCAGTGAGCCCGATAGACAATGAGAATTCCGTATGGGGTTGAGAGATCGTTCGGCAGGCTGACCGTCCCATCGTCAACGGTCGTCGCGGTCAGGCTCGGGAAATGATCACCTGGGTGTAGTCGCTGCATAATGCTCCTCCTATCTATATGACGGCCTGACGGCAGCCTGCTTGCTAAAATAGTCTGTTGGTTGGCAGAGGTCAATGGAAAAGGGGCAGGGCCTCGGGGGGGGGCCTGGCCGCTCTATATTAATGGGAAAGAGGCTGCTCAGCTTAAGGGTGGGGTACATCGAGCAACAACTTAGTTCCGAGATAAGATCTCCCCCGCAATCGGTTCGGCGTAGAATTCGCCTTTGTGTAGATCGACACAGCCGGTGCGCTGCAGATATTCGATCGCGGTCCAGCACTCGGACGAACTTAAGAGAGGTTCGCCGCCAAGTGCTTTTGGCGTCACGTGCTTGAGGGCCACAGGCTGTTGATCCCGAATAAATTCGAGCACGCGTTGGGCACTGTCGCTTCCCCCCAGACCAAGACAGTGTCGAAACTGTTGGCCTAATTTCGTATTCTTTTCCTGGAATTCCTTTTCTATGGTCTCTGCCGTTGGACCTGGGTCTTGCTGGGTACCGCACCGATAAAAGAGCACGTCGAGGAGATAGGGCCAGCCCCCGGTTGCTCGAAGGATGGCCTCACACGTTTCCTCAGTATCGAGTTTGCCATGCTGGGCATTGCCATGCATGGCAAGACGGTGACGGATTCCGACCGCGTTCCAGCGTCGAGGAAAAATCAGGGCTTTCAACTGACCCTCGAGCATGGTCCGTTCATCTGGTGGTAAGGAAAGCCAGGTCCATGTGGCTCGGCGATCGAAGAAGAAGAGCACGCTGAGTTGAACTTTGATTTTTTTGGTCTGTTTGATTTGATCGAGCGCGGTCTGGACCTGATCTCGGAGCTGCTCTTTGGAGCACTGGCCCAGAATCCGATAGGTCATGAGGCGTTCGTCAGAGCTATGTTCCTGACAATAC
Source organism: Binatia bacterium (assembly GCA_963666315.2). Classification (GTDB taxonomy): domain Bacteria; phylum Desulfobacterota; class Binatia; order Bin18; family Bin18; genus Bin18. Next base: position 44,686 of record CAXXHG010000015.1, on the reverse strand, counting down.
TGTCCGAACCAGCGCTGCAGCTGCTCAGCAGTTGTAACCTCAGCCGGGATCTCCGTTCGGGGGACCTTCTTCCCGTTCGGCATATCGGTGGGCAGAACACGTTTATATGCTTCTATGATGTGTGAGAGTCCCAAGGCTTCAGAAGCAAACACAAAACCAACCCCGGAGCGTATGGCAGCCAGGCTGTGCTCTTGGGCGTACGTTAGGGGATTATATTGTCGTGCTGCTCCGTCGAGCGGCGGGTGTAAACTGTCGTCATCGTCCTGCCCTTTTAGGACGGGGACAGTCAGGACTGGGACAGTTTTGCCGACTGTCTTCCCTGCAGAGGTCTCTTTACGTTCTTCTGTTAGAGCGGACTGACGCGGGAGAGGCGGAGCTTCTTGTATTGCCCCATCCAAGACATGGTGTGTCTCCGGGGATGTCTTGGACGTGTATACAGGCATTGACGTGGGCTCAGCCGGTGCGGTTGCTGACTGCGCCGCTGAAAGCGCTATGGACGAAGAAAGGGGAGGCGAGGCGAGATCTTTTGCCGAAGACGGGACTGCGGTGTCGATCGGCTTGTCTTCCTTATCCGCAGCTGAGGGTTGGGAGGTAGGGGCCGCGTCAAAGATTTGGCTTAACTGTCCATAGACCTGAGTAATCTGTCCTTCAAGTTCGAGCAGTGCTTTCCGGCGTGGCAGGTCTTTGGTGAGCGTTTTCGCCTGGGGTATTTGTCGTTTTTCTTGATACTGTGTCAGGAGAGAACGCAGCGCTTCGCATTGGGCTATCGCCTGTTGCGCATCACTCATGGGACAGGCTTTACTATCCCATTTTTTCATGGCCGCAATACCAAAAAAGAGCAAACTCTCGGCGCACTGGGTTGCGACCTCGCTCAGGGCTTGCTGGAGTTTGTGCTGATACTCTATCTGATGATGTTTCTGGCGAGCGATGCGTTGGACTGCATCGATAAAAGCGTTTGCTTGTCGCCACTCTCCTGCCTCCGGGAGCAGAGCCTTGAGTTGCGCGAGCCAGTCTGCCCAATCGACCGCAGGACCTGTTTCTGACCGTGGAGCTTCACTATCGGCATGATTGGAACGAAAGAACGGGATACTAAACGCGCGCTCACCCATGATTTGCCCTCCTTGCCAGAGGTATGGCTGTCGGCACGGGCCGAAAACTTATGAAAGCGATCGGCAGGCAAGGCGATTTCTTAACAGAGGATGCGAAGGACGGCTATGAGCCGGACGGCTACGAGCGGGATGGCTATGAGCCGAACGGGCTTCAGCTGTTCCAGCGGCCTATGCTACATATCATCACATGCCTAAACCGTCTTCATCTCCGCCTCCGGCAGGCGTTATCGCTACGTTGACAGATTTCTTCTTTACACTTCTGGTGAGTATTGGGGCGGGACTGCGCAAGGCGCCGTCGATGCTGGTCCTGGTCCTGATTGGCCTCTTTATTTATTTTCGTTCGCCTGAAGAAACAAACAAGTCTGAGCCGTCGCAGTTTGAGGAGCAAGCTCCTCAGGAAGAACCCCAGCCGCCGGCTGATCTCTCTCCCGATGTCAGTCCGGCCTTCTGGATGTGTGTATATCGGACGGATACGCAGCTCGCGGAAAGTCGTTGGGCGGATATCTATTACGGTATGCAAGCCAGTCAGCACGGGCGTATCGTTTCGGTTTCTGTGTCTGCAAAGTGGGCCGACCTCCCTCCAGACCAGCGCACTACGGTCATCGAACTTATTGTGTCCACCTGGCAGAAGAATAGCGAAGAACTCGAGCTTTTTGATGCGGAGTCCGGTTTAGAAAAAGTGACCCTCATAAGGTCTAGTGACGAAAAGATAGTCGCTGTCTGGACGCCTGGAGACGGAGTGCGTTTTGTTGACTCTGAGGCTGGAGCCTAAAGCATCGGTGTGGTCGCTAGGAATGAGAGGAGCATGAGCAGCATGAGCAGCATGAGCAGCGAGGCGTTCTTTACCATCGACTGGCAGGATGGCGCGGTGGTTATGCTAGACCAACGTAAACTGCCCACCCGGGAGGTGTATCGGACCTACCGAGACTACCGAGGGGTGGCGCGGGCCATTACCACTATGGTGATTCGGGGTGCACCGGCTATCGGGGTTGCCGCGGCTATGGGGATTGCGCTCGCTGCGCGCCAGCTCAAGCGCATAGCAAATCCTACAGAGTTTGAACGTGTCTGCCAGGTCTTTGCCGCCACCCGGCCGACGGCAGTCAATCTTTTTTGGGCGATTGAACGCATGCGGACATGTTATGCGAGCATCTGCTCTCAAGGGGGTGAGGTGCTGACGGCGCGTTTAGAGCAAGAAGCGCTCAAAATTTGTGCTGAAGATGTGGCAGCTAATCGACGTATGGGCCGACACGGCGCAAAACTCATCCCTCAAGGCGCAAGCGTACTGACCCACTGTAATGCGGGCGCCCTTGCGACGGCCGGCTATGGGACGGCTCTCGGGATTATTCGAGCAGCATGGGAGCAGGGCAAGAATATTTCTGTCTTCGTCCCGGAGACGCGGCCGTATCTCCAGGGCGCGCGCTTAACCGCCTGGGAACTTGTGCGTGAAGGGATACCGGCGACCTTGATTACCGATAATATGGTCGGCTATTTCATGCAAAAAGGGGCGATTGATTGTGTAATCGTGGGGACGGATCGTACCGCGGCCAACGGTGATGTGGCCAATAAGATCGGCACGTATACGTCGGCGGTCCTGGCCAGGCGACATAAAGTCCCATTCTATGTGGCTGCACCAACGACGTCGATCGATCTGGCCTGTTCCTCTGGCAAAAAGATTCCGATCGAAGAACGATCTGCCGCAGAAGTCACCCACATCTTGCGCCAAAAGATTGCGCCGGACGGGATTACTGTCGCCCATCCTGCCTTTGATGTCACCCCGCATACGCTTGTCAGCGCGATCATTACGGAAAAAGGTATTGCCCGTGCGCCGTTCTCGAAGTCGCTGGCACAATGTGTTGGGACACGCCGCAGCGTGCCCAAGAAATAGCCCTCAACCGTTGGCCTGGCGCAAGATCTCTGCGGCCAGGGCCTGATGTTCTGGCGCACCGATCGGTCGGATCTCTGCCCCTGATCGGGCGACGAAGCGCTGCTTGAGTTGGAGCAGACGCTGTCGAGATTCCTGTAAGCGTGATGCCGATAACGTGCCTAGGCGGAGTGCGCGCTGACACGCCTCACGTGCGCCGCAGGCGCGTTCCAGGCTGTGACAAATGAGGACCAAGTCCGCTCCCGCTCCCAGGGCTTTTACTGCGGCGTCCCCAACCGAAGAGTGTCGAATGATGGCCCCCATCTCTAAGTCATCTGAGACGATAAGACCCTGGAAGCCCAAGTCTTGGCGCAGGAGGTTGTGCATGACTAGGGATGACAAGGAGGCCGGCTGTTCCGGATCGTAGGCGGGAAACACAACGTGAGCCGTCATGATCAGCTCGATCTGTTCGGCTATAGCGGCCTGAAAAGGCACCAGGTCGACCTTCTCAATACTCTCCTGTTCTCGTTCATCTCGGGGTAGGCCCTCGTGCGAATCCACCAGGGTTGCGCCGTGGCCGGGAAAATGTTTGCCGCATGGAATAACACCTGCTTGGCGTAGCCCGCGCGCGAGGGCACAACCGAGTCGGGCAACCCGCTGTGGATCAGAGCCAAACGCCCGATCACCAATGACGGTGTTGAGTGGATTCGTAAACACATCCAGGACTGGGGCCAAGTCGAGGTCAATGCCAACACTGCGCAATTCATGTCCCAGCGCGTGGCCAACCTCATAGGCCAGCTGGCTAGAGCCCGTCTCACCCAGTCGCAACGCGGGTGGAAAATGGGTAAATGGGGGAGCCAGCCGGTGTACCCGCCCGCCCTCATGATCGAGCGCAATGCATACTGGGTTATCAGGCTGCAGGCCGTGCAGATCGGCACATAGTGCCTGGAGAGTCTCAGGATCGGTGTAGTTGCGAGCAAAGAGAATGACGCCGCCTGGCTTCAGGTCGTGGAGTGTCTCTCGTGTCTCGGAGTCGAGTGCCGGCTGCGGGATGCCGACCATCAGCAATTGACCAATAGCGTCAGGCATGTCCATGTCACACATATCCATCCCGATACACTAGCAAGAAGCCCTCCCCAGGAAAAGAAAATCCCTCTAGACAAACCTCGGAAAAATATGCTATCAGCACGGCCATACTACTTTCCTGCTCGGGATAGAAGACGCGCTGCGAGACGAAGGCTCGTGGGCGACGAACCAGTCGACCCAACCGGGCTAAGCGGGCAAAGCGAGCAGGACGGTAGAAACGGCAGACCGCTTGGATCCAACTAACGCGGACCGAGACGGATGGTAAAAAAATCTTGCAGTACGAGAATGTCCGAGGTTGCACGGTTGACTTGTCAGCCATTGTGTTGCTTTCGGCGCTCTCTTCCGGTGCCCTCCGACAGCGGTTCACCAGAACACGTAAGAACACGCATGATGAAGGAGGCCCGATATGCAACACTGCTCGGCGAAAATCTCCGTCCCTGAGCTCCAGCGCTTAAAGGCATCAGGCCAAAAGATCACTGCGCTGACAGCGTACGATTACCCCTTCGCTCGCATACTGGACAACTGCGGTATTGATTTTATTCTGGTCGGCGATTCCTTAGGAACGGTCGTTCAAGGCGCTGATACGACCTTGCCGGTCAGCATGGATGATATGGTCTACCATATCGGTCTGGTCACGCGGGCCCGGCCACGGGCGCTGGTTGTGGGGGATATGCCTTTCCTATCCTACCAGGTCGGGATTTGTGACGCGATTGCCAACGCGGGGCGTTTGCTCAAAGAAGGGGGCGCCGAAGCGGTCAAGCTGGAAGGCGGGGTGAATATCGCACGAGTCATCAAGGCCGTTGTGAACGTTGACATTCCGGTCATGGGCCATATTGGGCTCACCCCACAGTCTGTCCACCGTATGGGCGGCTATAAAGTCCAGGGCAAGAAAGCCGGTCGGCAGCCGGGCGCGCGCAATCGTTTGATCGAAGACGCCCAAGCCGTGGCTGATGCCGGGGCGTTTGCCGTAGTCCTGGAAGGCGTCCCTATGGATTTGGCTGGTGAAGTGACTGAGATGTTGGCTATCCCGACTATTGGCATTGGTGCCGGTCCGCACTGCGACGGACAGATCTTGGTTATTCATGACCTGCTCGGCTTTTCCGGGAATTTTTCCCCCAAGTTTGTCAAACGCTATGCCAATTTGGAGCAAACGATTTCAGATGCGGTGAGCGCCTATATCAGCGACGTACGGGATGAGGCATTCCCGCAGGATGAACACTCGTTTCACTGATGTCCTACAATTGGAGAGCCCGGTCGGTGAAGATCATCCAAACGGTTAAAGACATGCAACGCTGGTCAGAAGAGCAGCGTCTGGCCGGAAAAACGATCGCCTTTGTCCCCACTATGGGATTTCTGCATGAGGGCCATCTCAGCCTGGTGCGCGTAGCCCAACAGAGTGGAGACGTTGTGGTGGTGTCGATTTTCGTCAATCCCATGCAGTTCAACCAGTCGTCCGATTTTGATACATACCCGCGTGACGTTACACAGGATGAACGCCTGCTCGAAGAACTGGAGACGGATGTATTATTCCTGCCGCCGGCGTCAGAAGTATATCCCCAAGACTATCAGACCGGGGTTGAAGTGGAGAAAGTTAGCCAGCCGTTGTGTGGAGCATTTCGACCCGGCCATTTCCGTGGGGTGGCCACGGTTGTGGCCAAATTGTTCAATATGGTCAAACCGCATAGCGCTCTGTTTGGTGAGAAAGATTTGCAGCAGTGCGCGGTCATCAAACGCATGGTTCAAGATCTCAATTTTGATATTGACATTGTGGTCATGCCCATCATCCGGGAAGCCGATGGGCTAGCCATGAGTTCACGCAACGCACGCCTCAGCCCGGCTGAGAGAGAAGCCAGCCTGTGTGTCTCGCGTGCGCTCAATACGGCTCAAGCCTGTGTTGCCAGTCAGCAAAGGACTGCGGCGAGCATCCTGCAAGCAGTCCAAGACGCGTTAACCCAGAACGCTGCCGTGCGTGTCGAGTACGCGTCTTTGTGTCATCCGGATACCCTAGAAGAGGTTGAACAGGTGTCCGGCCCCACGCTGCTGGCCATTGCGGTCTGGATCGGCGACGTGCGCCTTATTGACAATCGCGTACTACAATAGCCCTCAGCTGTGCTCTATGGTGAGCAGTCTTGGAATGCGCAGAAATAGAACTGAGAGTTCAGTATGGCCAAACAAGAAAGCGGCGAAAAAAACATATGTATCAATCGTAAGGCGCGGCACGATTATATCATTACCGAGACGCTTGAAGCCGGCATCGTGCTGAGTGGCCAAGAGGTGAAATCTCTACGCGACGGCCGAGCGCATCTCAAAGATAGTTATGGCCGTATCAACAAAGGTGAGGCCTTTCTCCTGAACGCCCACATCAGCAACTACGAACCGGCCCATTATGTGAACCAAGACCCCACTCGGACGCGCAAACTCCTGCTACATAAAAAGGAAATCATGCGACTGATGGGAAAAACAAAAGAGCGCGGATTGACCCTGGTCCCGCTCCGCTTGTATTTTAAGCAAGGTCGGGCCAAAGTCGAGTTGGCTTTGGCCAAAGGCAAGCGCACGTATGATAAGCGCGCTGCCATCCGTGAACGTGAGATGAAGCGCGAAGTCGAACGGGCCATGCACAGGAGGGCCGGCTAGGGGGGATGTTCTCCTCAATGTCTGTGCCTGCTATACTGACAGACTCTGAAAGGGGGCGATCTGGCTTCGACGTGGGCTAGAAAGCCAAGGCTGCATGCCGGGGTCCTGTCCCGCCCGTAAAACGGACAGACTGCAAATTTAACTGCAGATGATTTTGAATACGCTCTAGCTGCCTAATCGCCGCTAGCGTCTTACCGGTCCGTGCCCGTAGGGCCGACTAAGGCGACACAAATCGGGCTAGGGGCTGCATTGCGCCGAGGGGTGCAGGTCCGAAACATCTCTTTGGCTGGTCTGACGGCATCCTGCTCGTAGGAGACCTGAGGATAAGATTAAAGTACGAGCTACGCATTGTAGATGCCTTGAGTAGACTACTCTCGGACGCGGGTTCGATTCCCGCCGCCTCCATACCCTTTCTTTTCTGAAACCTGCGGAGATGAGTAACCGTGGGTTTTCCGTTACAAATTCTCTCTGCGAAAGACAGTGTATCGCTCGTCCTGAGCCAGTCGAAGGATGAAGCCCGTAGGTTGGCTTAGCGTAGCGTAACCCAACATCCTCCGAAGCCTAAAGTATGGAGATTTTTATAAGGGAAGATCATGAGTGTATGGCTATTCCAAACCGAAGCCTATTTACGGAAATTCCAAGCTACAGTCACCGCAGCTGAAGATAATCAAGTTGCTTTAGACCGAACCGCCTTTTATCCGGGTGGGGGCGGGCAGCCGTCCAATCGAGGCGTGCTCGAAGCTGCGGGTCAACACTGGACAGTCACCAATGTTAACAAAGCGGGCGATGAGATCTGGCATAAAGTCGAAGGCGAGCCTCCTACTTTCGGAAGCGTGCTTTCTGGCTGTCTGGTCCCGGCCGTTGTGGAATAGGGAACTTCTTCCACTCGACGCAGCAGATCGGCTTCGTCTTTCAAGCCGGCCTCTTTGGCTAAAGAACAGAACACATCGGTAAAGCAGCGCATGAGGTCATACGGTGTGGTCAGTACTTTTACCGTGGTGGCTTTGCCATCGGCAAAAAGATAGCCGTCAGTGAACGTTGATCCATTGTCAATTGTGACGGTCCACGTCATCAGGCCTCCTCCGCCGTTGTTTGTAGTATCGTGCGGTGCTGGTCCAGCTCTTGGGTCAGCTCCTGGACACACTGCCACAGCCCATCTTCCACCTGGTCGTCTGCCAAGGCAGAAGCCGAACGCATATAGTGCAGCAGATGGAGTGCGCCCGACATCTGTTGCAACGAACGTGCAGCGGCAGTCAGCGCTTCGGCCATGGCTGCAGAAATAGGTAAATCCATACGTTCCGGTCCTCCAGGAGTCAGTGCGTATGGCTGCTCATACTATACATCGCGGTAGAGAGCTAGGCTGAGGCGAAAAGTAGGCTCTGTGGGACCGCTGTGGCCCTTGTTTCTTCTGTCAACCCCAAGGATAATCCGCGTATTGACGAAGAGCCGGCATGTGACATTTATGAGACATTATGGGTCTGTCTGGGTTGCCTTCCATATTAGGACTCTCGTGGTTGCCGTCTGCATAAGTCTGGCACCATCTGGGCATGCTCAAGATCTGAAATCACAACTCGACCCAGCGTTCGAGGCCATTGCTGCCAAGGTTATTACGTGGCGGCGGGACATACACCAGCACCCCGAACTGTCTAACCGAGAGTGTCGCACCGCCAAGCTGGTCGCCGAACATCTGGAGAGCTTAGGTTTGGAGGTCCAAAAAAAAGTCGCCCACACCGGTGTTGTTGGCATACTGCAAGGCGGCAAGCCGGGTGGTGTTGTTGCCTTACGGGCAGATATGGACGCCCTGCCTGTGACTGAGATGGTCGAGGTGGCCTTCGCCTCTACAGTCCGGGCGACCTATAACGGTCAGGATGTCGGTGTGATGCACGCCTGCGGTCACGACGCCCACACGGCTATCCTCATGGGGACGGCAGAAGTGCTGGCAGGCAGGAAAGACGATATCCCTGGAACGATTAAATTCGTCTTTCAACCTTCGGAAGAGGGTCCTCCCGAAGGAGAAGAGGGTGGGGCGAAGCTCATGCTGCAGGAAGGCGTTTTGGGTGAACCGCACGCACCCCAGGCGATCTTTGGCTTACAAGTGTGGCCCGCCCCGGCAGGCAATTTGTATTATCGAGCCGAGGGCGCGCTCGCCGCTGCCGACCGCTTTGTGATCACCGTGCACGGGCGCCAAACACATGGGTCGCAGCCCTGGGCAGGCGTCGACCCGATCATTGTTGCCGCTCAGATTATGACGGCCATTCAGATAATTCCGAGCCGACAACTGGATATCACTAAAGCGCCGACTGTCATTTCTATCGGCCGGATCAACGCGGGCATACGCTGGAACATCATTCCTGACGAGGTTGAGATGATAGGCACCATACGCACCTTAGACAGCCAGATGCGCGAGGACGTTATTCACCGCATGCGGCAGACTGCGCAGCAGATTGCGGCAGCGGCCGGAGCCACGGCGACTCTGAGCGTTCGGAATTTTGCGCCCGTCACATATAACGATCCCGGCCTCACATCTCAAATGCTACCGACTTTACGCTGGGCTGCAGGTGAGCAGCGTGTTGAGGAAACACGGCCGAGAATGGGGGCCGAGGATTTCGCCTTTTTCCAAGAAAAGATTCCAGGCTTCTATTTTCTTTTGGGCGTGAATAAAGAGGGCGTGGAGGCCGGGGAAGCCGCTGCGAATCATTCGCCGCATTTCTATGTCAATGAGGATGCGCTCATTGTGGGCGTACGCGCGATGACGGGTGTGGCACTGGATTATTTAAGCAGTCAAATGGAATAGGCGAATAGGCCTGCTGCTCGCTCGACTGCTTGCAGGGAGGATGTGTCAGTGCGAGGAGCTGTGGGCGACGAAGCAATCTCTTTTTGCGCACTCAGGGCAAGATGACAATAAGTGCACCCACCACAAGCGCATGCACCAGGCCCTGGGTCCCTTCGGAGCGGCGGCTCAGCATCGGTCGCGCGTCACCGAAATAGATCCCACGCGCACGCAGGAAGTGCGTCCCGCCTGCAAACACATTGATCGCGATGCCGGCGAGCACCATCCCGCCGCGCCATGCCGGCTCCCAGGCAGCCAACAAATAGGCAATGGCAAGACCGAGGCTATATACGCCGAACTCCTGGATCGCAATTCCCTGTCCATCGTCATACGAGAACTTGAACGTGCGGAAGGTATGTTTTGCCCGGAAGGCGAAGTTTGCGCCGTTGAAGCCTTCGATGAGGGCTAGCACGATCAGAGACTTGTTGCGAGAAAATATTCATTCATTATTCTATATCTCCATGCTCTGGATGCTTAGGATAGGCACGCCGGCATTGTAGAGCAAGCCAGGATTGAGGCTGCCGGGGAGTATTTCTTGATGCAGGTCCAATCCCACGCAACCTTCAGCTTGATACGGTCAAAAATGGGAAGGCCGACTTGTTGATTACGGAGCCACTCGAACAAGAAAGTCTGGTCGGGATCCGGGAGGCGACGAATAAGGGTAGGGTGTTAGGCTGTACTCAGTATAAGAAGGCCACGGCAGCACTGCTCCCCCGACGGCTGCAAGGGGTACCCTCGGAAACGGATCTTTTAGTCGAGTCTGACGCCATTTAACTGCACGGTAAGGGTGTGACCGAGAATATTAGTTTTTGGGCAGCCGATTTTGAGCGTTGTAACTCCCCTAAAAAACGCAACTTTCGATACCATATTGCAGAGGGGTTTTCGGCCATTTTTCCGAAGAAACCGTTTGCGTGGCCTTGGGAAATACCCAACCTGCATATCTCAAGGGGCTGGATTCTTACTTGTCGAAGGACAAGATGTTTTGATCGGGGAAAAGCTGAGAGACGTTAGCCCTTGTCGGAGGACATCTTGAGCACTTCCTCCACCGAAGGCTGCGTGTCCCACGTGGGAAGAGCGGGGGCTCGGTGCGTCCAGGCATGCGCACGAGAGACCCATAACGCCATTTGGGGCGGAAACCCGCTGGGGTCATCTAAGCTGCCGACAGTGATCGTCACGATATCCGGTGCGGTTGTGACGCGCGAAAATAATGGGGAGCCACACTCAGGCCAGAGAAACCGCCGACGCGTTCCGCCGCTAGCGGCCGTCACGGCAAGAGATTTGGGATTCCCTTGTGTGATGTTAAAGGCGGAGGCCGGCACCGCCATAGCGGAGGTAAACGTCCTACCACTTTCGTGTTGACAGTCCCGGCAATGACACAACATCGAGGCCAGCGGTTCCGCCGGAATCTCATACCGAATCGCGCCACAGGCGCAGCCGCCTGTACAAAGAACAGAGATGGCCATAACCGATCTTACTTTGTGCTTACCGCTCTATCAGGTTGGTATGCGAAAAAGAAGAGTTTGCTCTATGTCCTATTTCGTCAGTATTTCGGCTGTCTCTCTTACCGTAAGTTTTCCGGCGCGAACGCCTGGAGCCCCAACCTGTACGAAGCCGACCTGCGCGGGGCCAACTAAACCATGGGGTCTGGTGCATCGTGCTACAAGTTGTGGTCAGTAAATCATGGACTACGTGCTCTGCCTGCATAGTGTCGTCTCCTCTGATCGCGGCTTTGGGGACTTCTTTGATCAGATGGTGACACAGCATGCAGCGGCCCAGCGTGTGTTCCTTGGTCTATCTCGTTAATTTCGTTTGGCTTTCTGTCAGGATTCGTGGCGATCCCTCAGGGTCAGACTGGTCAGACTCGATTTATTCTCGACTGCTCGTACTAGACATCGTGACAGAGAGTTAGAGCGCACTCGGCGTATGTCAACGAGCCTGCCAATCTCGTGTGAGAGTACGAGCGAGGAATACGCTATAATCGTAGTTATGTATCTAACCTCAAATATCCAAAATATCCGAAATGTTTTGGTGCTACGTCTTTTCTCTTGTGCTCCGCTCTCGACCAGTGGTGCGTAACGGGATAAAATATGAGTATCTTCTTGGGGCGGGTATTGTCATGAGAGACCGGATTACCTCTGAACAACAGCTCCACACAGGCGAGACCAGCGTGGCCCAGCAAGCTATCCCTGGTAGCTCTAGTAGTGGGGAACACGTCACGTATGACGATGCACCCGTTATTCTCGGTACGCCCCTATCAGAGATTCAGATTGAAGACCGCCCACATGCTTTGCGCGGGGCGCAGATTCTGGCCAAATGCCTCACCCTCGAAGGCGTCGAGGTGCTGTTTGGCTATCCGGGTGGCGCGAACCTCGAGATCTTCGACGTACTCCAGGAGTACGGGATCCGCTGTATCCGTGTCGAGCACGAACAAGGCGCCGCCCATGCCGCCGAAGGATACGCGCGGGCCACTGGAAAAGTGGGCGTGTGTTTGGCCACCTCCGGCCCTGGCGCAACCAACCTCGTGACCGGTATCGCTGACGCCAACAGCGATTCCGTGCCGATCGTCGCGATTACGGGAAATGTGCCCTCCCACTTGCTAGGCAAGAATGCCTTTCAGGAGGCGGATATTGTGGGGATCACGACCCCCATCACCAAACAGAGCTTCCTGGTCGACTGTGTGGCCAATATCCCGACGTTGGTGCGGCAGTCTTTCGCACTAGCGGCTGGAAATCGACCAGGCCCGGTACTGCTGGACATCCCCAAGGATATTCAGCAGCACTACCCGTGCGACCCTGAGGGGAACTACGCGCCGCCGCGCATGCCGGCGGAGATCGCACCGCCCGAGCCATCTCTTGGGCCCATCTCTCCTTCCCAGCTGGAGGTGTGCTGTCAGCTGATCCAGGATGCCCGCCGCCCTATCCTGTATGCGGGCGGCGGTGTGACCAGTTCCGACACCGGTCCCTTGCTGCTGCAATTGGCCGAGAAGGTGGGCTGCCCGGTGACTACTACAATAATGGGGTTGGGCACCTTCCCTCCGGATCACATGCTCGCCTTGCATGTGCTCGGGATGCATGGCACGAAGTACGCCAACGTTGCTATTAACGAAGCGGACCTGGTGTTAGCGCTGGGCGTTCGCTTTGACGATCGCGTGACCGGCAAAGTGAGCGAGTTCATCAAGCACGGCACGATCATTCATATTGACGTTGACCGGGCTGAGCTCAATAAGAACAAAACGGTCACGCTGCCGATTTGGGCCGACTTGCGCCGGGCACTGCAACAGTTGATTGATGTCGTACAGCCGGGTGACTGCACACAGTGGGTGCGATACGTAACTGACTTGAAAGAACAATACCCCATGACCGTGGTCGAGGATCTAGAACTCACGCCGCAATATGCTATTGCCCTGCTCAGTCACCTGACCGACGGCAATGCGCTGGTGACTCTGGGTGTGGGGCAGCATCAGATGTGGGCGATGCAACATTACCGTATGCGCCGGCCGCGGTCTTTTCTCAGTAGCTCGGGATTCGGGACGATGGGCTTTGGCTTGCCGGCCGCCATCGGAGCGAAGATCGGCTGTCCGGAGCGGATGGTCGTCGATATTGACGGTGATGGGAGTTTAAATATGACTATCCATGAGCTCAGCACCTGTCATCGCTACGGTATCGGCGTCAAAGTCGTGGTGATGAATAACCAGTGGCTGGGCATGGTTCGTCAATGGCAGGACATGATCTACCAGGGACGCCGGGCGGACAGCAGCTTGGGGGACCCCACTTTGGGGGACCCTACTACTGCCGTCAAAAGGGTTGGAGACGCAGACATCTATCCGGATTTTCTTGCGATTGCCCAAGGGTATCGCGTCAAGGCAGAACGGGTCAGGCGCAAGGAGGATCTCCGCACCGCCTATGAGCGGATGCTAGCCGACCCACACGAACCTTATCTGCTCGATATCATTGTCCGTCCCGAGGAAAACGTCTACCCGATGATCCCGGCGGGGGCGACGTATAAGGACATCATTATGTCCGATGACGACCTCAAGCAGGACTCGTCTACGAGTAAGCAGGGCTCGAACATTTAAGCTGCAGTAGAATATATAGGGTCAAGGTCCCGGTAGCTCGCCCCTCATCGCGTCACGGGAGATGCGAGCGATCAGCTCCTCGACGAGGCGTTGACGCAGATTCCGCGCTGCTGGGCCGTCGGCGTCCTCGCGCGAGAGGTCGGCGAGCAGTTCTGCGCGTTCCTGCGTTTCACGCTCGTGGCGCATCTGTGCCAATGTCTGCATACGATACCGATACGCCTCTTCGACCTCGTATTCTGGCGGGCTTGACTGCTCTCGGATGCATGAGTTGTCGAACGATAGGATACAGTCTGCAGCACTGGCGGGCGACGTGAACACTATCATAGCCACCCAGATCGAAAGGAAATACATAATCTGACCCCCTGGGATTGAGCCCTTCCTATCGATTGTCGCATATCACCAGGGAACCAATCAAACCTTGTACGGGCACAAATGGTTGGCCACGCGCGTTGCTATCCGCGGTCGAGTTATTGGTGGCATGCGGAGGGGAAGGCCGACGCGTTGATGTGATAGATCATCCGACGCCCGGCTCGCGCATAGCGTCCAAGCAGATTTAGCATGGGTTTGCTTGTTAGAGACGCAACCGAGCGCATGAATCACGTGTCATGCGCTTCCGCTGAGAGCTAGGAATGATATGGCAGGTTAAGCCTTGATAGATGCTCACCTGCCCAAGGGCTGGCCGCTAGCTTCTAAAGAAGCGCCCGACAAGGAGTTGTTCAAGGAATCCATCTTCATCAAAATATGCCTCGACGGTCGAAAGACTTTCGTCGACGATTGTGAAATCCGGATAGAGGTTTTGAAAATCGGTTGTATGATCCCCAAGCTTCGCACCTCTTCGTGTTTCCCCGATTCATCCTTCGATCAGCCGAAAGGCGAGAAAATCGTTAAAGGCCCACACAAAGACAACCTCCTCATTTGGGGAGGCGACTTGGAGTGCATCCCCACTGCCTCCGTCGTGCCCACCAAATACATGCCCACCAAATACATGCCCACCAAATACATGCCCACCAAATACATGCCAACCACATTCCGACACAATTCTCCGTGCGGTTGACTCAGGGCCTTCCTGCTGAAAGTCATAACCATCATACGAATTCCAGGACATATTGTCGCTCAACGAAGGACAGCGGAAGTCCTCATCGTCTCCACAGCCCGTCACAAGAAACACACTAAGCAGAAGGACTACCAGGGGTAGTGTCGCTCTCATTTACCCAGCCTTATACATTGTGAGAACTTCTTCACGTTGCAGCGGACAGCCGATCTCTGCATATCCGGCAATATCTTGCGCAAACGCTCATAAAATCAAGAAGTCGATGCGGGCTCAGGTGCTCAAAAAAGGAGGAAAGAGAGGCGCTTGCTCCGGTATTTCGAAGCGAAATGAGCCTCAGTACGCGCACTCTCCCCCAAGAATAACTCTTGGCGGGGGGCGGCGGTGATACCCACAAGGAGATCTCAAACGGAGAGTCAACCGGACCTGTCTGAGGGCAGAGATACCGTCGGCTCACGTTTGTCTCCCTAATAGATGCCGTGTTTACGCAGTCGCAGTTTCACGCCATCGTAACAGGAACGCGCCGTCTTGAAGGCCGCCGAGGATCGGATCCGTCTTTCATAAAACGTTTTGGGACGGGGCGTGCTCTCTTTGCGCGGGAGTGTAATCGTCTCAGCCGTAAAACGGGTGGCCAGTTGCTCAATAAACTGCTCAAAATGATCAATTATCCGACTTCCTTTAGCGGTGTTCCATCGGAAGAAAGCGTGACGAGAGAGAAGACGGGCTCTTTTCGTGTGCCTAGGCCAGTGGCTGCTTTAGGCTAGAATGCGCACACTGGCCAGGCGAGAAAAAAACAGGACCGCCAGCGGGATTTCTGATGCTTCTCACTTATTTCTGTATAGCCTGGAGTGATCATGGGCGCACGGCGCAACCCGATCGAGTGCCGCCACAACGCCCGCTGGGTTTTCCCTCGCGCGGGTCGATCAATCGGGGGGGGGGGGGGGGGGGGATTATGTCTGACTGGTTGAGTGATTGGTATGAGGGTGTCCACAGTTCTGCGTACGACTTAGTCTGGTGGACTGCTGTTGGGCTTATCGTTGTCGTTATCTACTACGGCATAAGAATTTTCCTGAGCGATCGAGCAAGCAAGGATGAATATAACAATTGATAGGGGTTCAGATGATCTTCCCCCACAGTACCGGACAGCAAGTTAAGGATCTTATAATGATCCGAAATGAGGTGTCGGATTACGCTCGGCTGATCCGACCTACTGAACTGCAGCTACTAGGCACGTTACTGCGAAACTAACTCAACCAATATCTGAACCTGAGCATACGTCTGCTCACATGCCTCTTGAACATCCATCGCGCCAACGTCGCCGATATCCCAAAACTCTATTTTCTCTGGAGGGCAGTCCGGAAATTTTGCAAATAAGAGCGGGCGATGTTCGGTTTCTTGCATGCCGATAATCCGCGTCGCAGCTTGCATATCAGCTGTGCTGCACGGCGGCGGCAAACGGTCTTTCGAGACGATCTCAATACCCATCCTATCCAGAAAGTTCACAGCATTTTTGGAGATAGGACCGAGATTATTTGGGTTCGGCCAGCGGTGTCCCAATCCGCGAGACAGCGCTTCGGCCTTGAGTCGGTATTGCCGACACAAGTGATTAAAAACCTCTTCCGCAATCCGGCTGCGGTAATAATTACCCGTGCACAAAAAGAGAACGGTCGTCATGTCCTGGTGACATATTTTTCTATGGCCTGCTGCCATTCCTGTGGCGGAAAGGACATAGGCCCCATGCCGCCCTTATAGGTGACTTTTCCGTCGAGACCAATCAAATACAGCCGTTCGGGCATAGCCGCGTAGGCTTGGGCTACGGCATCGTCCATTTCATCCACAACCGCCGGCATTTCTAAGGCGAACTTCAACATGCACGTCTGGCCGACTCCGATGCCTTCTTCCAGAGACTGATGCCGCTGGTATAAGACGTTCTCTTTCTCATTTTCGTTGACTTACCAGCCGTCTGTAGGATGAATCTCTTGGAGATAGACAACATAGAAGTCTACGCGGTCTTTATACGTGTTGTAGATGGTATTCAGGGTCCCAGCCTGGGCCCGGAACGGCGGTCAGGTATAGCTGCCGAAGATCAGCGCAACCGGACGTTGGCCAAAATGATCCGACAGTGTCTTGCTCTCGCCCCGACTCTCGTCGTGCTGTGACAACCGCGGCAGCGCAAAGTCCGGAGCGCTTTGACCCTGCTGCACCGAGGGGGGCTTCGCGCTGAATCAGGTTTGCTATGACTTCGGCTGCCTTGGGGTGCGACATGGCTTTCCTCACGTCCTCCATGCTGGGTCCGTTCGAGCGACCTTCTGCCGCATCTTTTTTAAGCTAGGATTGGACGGTTTCCAGCACGGCGCTTACATCGACTTTTTCCATATCGTCCTCCTCTCACTGTCCGCTAGGTGAATAGAACCGTCCGGCGGCTCAGATTGCCGAATTCAAATCCGGTGACCGGAAAGGTTATCGTGCTGGGTGTTGTACTTGCTGCGCCGGCACTAAAGAGTAACGGCAGCCAGTGTTCCTCAGTTGGATGATTGTGCGAAAACGCGTGTGTGCTGTCGTGATACGACAAGAGCGTATCCAAGTCCCGCCGCAGCAAAAACGTCTCGCGCCCAGGCGTCAAACTCGTGAGCAAACGCTTGCGGCTCAGACACGTCAGGCTGAAGTGCGCCGAGATTGTGGGTCATATTGCCGCTGCCGATGAGGAGATAGCCCTCGTCGGCAAGCGGGGCGAGGTCTTGTCCCAATGCAAATATGGCTGTGGGGGCGAGTCGGCTGGGAAGTGAAATCTGAAGCACCGGTACGTCAGCATGCGGAAAGAGGTGAACCAGGGGTGACCACGTGCCGTGATCGAGGCCATATTTCGCATTCCGACGAATATTCTCCGAACCGAGTAGGCTGACCACGGTTTCGGCCAATTCCGGTGCGCCGGGTGCCGGGTACTGCATTTCGTATAACGCCTTGGGAAATCCCGAAAAGTGGTAGATCAGTGGTAGATTAGTGGCAAGGTTTGGGTGCTGCCGATGATGACCGGTGTGGCTTCCCAATGCGCGGAAACGACAAGTATCCCTCGGCGGTTTTTGTGCTGAGTGGCCAATTCCCGCAGCGGAGCGCCGCGTTGGGCGTCTATGGCTAAGAGTGGTGCTCCGTGACTAACAAATAAAATAGGTTGGCGGTTCATACGTGTATCTCGTTGCGGACTCGGGTGATGAGACTGTGCCTACGTTGGAGAGAGGCTGCTCAGACCCCACAGACTGAGAAGTTCAAGAAAAGTTCGTCGGTTGAAGTATGTCCGGCCCGATCTTTCCAATCTTCCCGTCTCTATCTCTCGCTGCTGCGCATCCCTTGTTTACAATATGATCAAACGATGGAGCAGTGACAATATACGTTCGAGAAAAGGAGTCAGAATGACTTACTTCGCCGGCTTTGTGGCCTGCGCACTTGAGCGCTCAAGCATCCGCTCTGTCCAGGCTGTGACATTGGATGGCGGCGAGATCTCCATTAAAGGCAGGAACTGTACAAACGGCGTATAGCAGACTTCGACCAGACTATACGTATTGCCGACCACATACTCTTTCCCTGCCAGCAGCTGCTCGACTTTTTCAAGATGCTGCTCGATCTCTTGCTTGGCTTGCGCCATAGCCTTTTCATTCCAGCGATCTTTAGGCAGAAAACGTTTCGGAAAAATAATGGTCCCCGTTTGTCGCGCCAGCTGCAAATCGCACAGCTTCATATGCATGCTGACAAGCGCGCGGCCTTGAGCATCCGCTGGGACAAGTGCTGGGGCAGGGTGGGTCGCTTCCAGATAATCCAGAATCGCGGTTGATTCGTAGAGGACAAAATCGTCCTCCTGCAGCGTGGGCACTCGGCCATACGGATTGAGTGCCAGATAAGGCTGCTGCTTGTGCGCGCCAGCCGCCATATCGACCTCAATCAATTCGGCCGATTCGGCGGGGATATTTTTTTCGATCAACATGATGAGGACCCGGCGGGCAAAAGTAGAAAAAGGGTGGTCATAAATCTTCAGCATGAGTCTGCCTCCTTCTCGATCAGTATCAGATCGTGTTCAGGTCGTATTATCATAGCTGAGGCAGTATTGTGTACAGAGGTTTTTGATCATACTGGGTCATCCTCTCTTGCATCGGCCCGCGTTTCCTGGTGAATAGCCAGGAAACGCGGGGCTGTGAGGATGGCTTGGCAACTTGACCTGGATTGAAATTTCGATTGCCGCTGGCGGGAGAGGGCGAGGGTGAGGGTGGTTGAAATCTCGTTCCATTCCCCTCACCCTCTCCCCAAAGGGCGAGGGAATCACTATTCCCAAGCAGGTGTCTTGCAGCTGCACTAGAGCATGGTTCTGCTCTCTTCAGAGAGCGAGGACAAATGATTGTCTTCTGGGACCAGTCTACGCTATGAGTTCTAAACAGAGACTCTTGAGGAAAAACGAGGACGGTACACGATGACCCTTCCAGAATCAAGCCGGCTGCAATTCACGCCCGGCCTCAGTATCTGCCGCATTTTGAACGGCCTGTGGCAGGTGTCCGGTGGTCATGGCCGGATTGATCCCAAGGCCGCCGTGCAGGAGATGTTCGACTATCATGACGCTGGGTTCCCTACCTGGGATCTGGCTGATCATTACGGGCCGGCTGAGGATTTTATTGGGGAATTTCGGCGTCAGTTGAGGCAGTCTCATGGTCCGGATTCGTTGGCACAGATCCAGGCATTGACCAAATGGGTCCCCCAGCCCGGACGTATGACCCGCCAGGTGGTCGAGAGCAATATTGCCGTTTCCCTACGCCGCATGGATGTTGGAAGCCTGGATCTCTTGCAGTTCTATTGGTGGGACTACGCTGATGATCGCTACCTCGACGTGCTCAAACATCTGACTGACCTGAAAGAGGAGGGCAAGATTCGCCACCTTGGTCTGACCAACTTCGATACCGAGCATCTCGGAATTATTATCGAGCACGGGGTCGAGATAGTTTCGAACCAGGTCCAATTCTCGCTCATAGATCGACGACCTGAGATCGTTATGATCCCGTTTTGTCAGGAGTATGGCATTCAGCTGTTGAGCTATGGAACGGTCTGTGGCGGCTTATTGTCTGAGTACTATCTGGGACGGCGTGAACCTGGCCAGTGGTCGCTCAAGACAGCCAGCCAACAGAAATATAAACAGATGATCGAGACTTGGGGTGGCTGGAAACTCTTTCAAGAGCTCCTCGGCTGTCTCAAACAGATTGCAGACCAGCACCACGTCGGCATCGCTAATGTGGCTACTCGGTATATTTTGGATAAACCTACAGTGGCAGGAGTGATCCTGGGCACGCGGCTGGGCGTTTCGGAACACCGAGACGATAATGCATGCACGTTTACTTTTTCTCTCAATGCAGAAGCCACCGGTCACATTCAAGCCGTGCTGAGTAAATCTAACAACGTGTTCCAGTCTATTGGCGATTGCGGAGATGAGTACCGAAATTAATCTCCTTTTCTTGTGGCAGCCACGCGGCAGGCTGGCAACGCGCTGGGAAAAGAAGCGAGGATGTAAGCTGGGGAGCATGATATGCGCAGATTTTTTCTTCTACTTGTAGTCGTCACGGCTAGCCTGTTAGTTGTAAACGCTATGGTGTTTCCTCCGGTGTCATGGCTGTGGCTCATCCTCGGCCCGCTCGTTCTCGTCGGTCTGCATGATTACTTCCAGGCCGACCACGCCGTGCTGCGGAATTTCCCTATTGTGGGCCACGGCCGCTATCTGTTGGAAATGATACGACCGGAAATTTACCAGTATTTTGTCGAGAGTGACACCGACGGGGTGCCGTTTGACCGAGAGCAGCGCTCTCTTGTATACCAACGCGCCAAGCAGGTACGAGACACCATCCCGTTTGGGACCAAGGAAGATGTGTATCGCGTTGGCTATGAGTGGGTGAATCATTCCATGCTGCCTCTGCACCTCGAACCCACAGATTTGCGGGTGACCATAGGTGGGCCGGATTGCTCGCAACCCTACTCATCCAGCCTGCTGAATATCTCGGCCATGAGCTTTGGATCGCTCAGTCAGAATGCGGTTTTGGCTTTAAATCAGGGGGCAAAAATAGGGAATTTTACACACAACACAGGCGAGGGGGGGATCAGCCCGTATCATTTAGCACACGGGGGGGATTTGATCTGGCAAGTCGGGACCGGCTATTTCGGCTGCCGCACCCCAGACGGGGGCTTCTCGCCAGATCTTTTTCAAGAAAACGCACAGCGACCATCAGTCAAGATGATCGAAATCAAGTTGTCCCAAGGTGCAAAGCCCGGACATGGCGGCATTTTACCCGCCGCAAAATTGACCCCCGAGATTGCGAAAATTCGCGGCGTGCCGCTGGGCCAAGACGTCTTGTCTCCTCCTGGTCATTCCGCTTTTTCTACGCCGATTGGGCTTTTAGAATTTGTCGCGTACTTGCGAGATCTCTCAGGTGGAAAGCCCGTCGGCTTTAAACTATGTGTTGGCAAGCGCCGTGAGTTCCTTGCCATTTGTAAAGCCATGGTCCAGACCAATATCACGCCTGACTTCATTACCGTTGACGGCGGGGAAGGCGGAACCGGAGCCGCACCGCTGGAGTTTTCGAATCATATGGGCTCGCCCCTGATCGAAGGCTTGATCTTTGTTCATAGCGCTTTGGTCGGGTATTCTGTCCGCGATCGCATTCGGATATGTGCCAGTGGCAAGATTACGTCTGGTTTTGAGATGGTCAAACGACTCGCGCTAGGCGCGGATGTGTGCAATTCCGCACGCGGCATGATGCTGGCGCTGGGCTGCATTCAAGCCTTGCGCTGTAACTCTAACCACTGCCCAGTGGGCATTACTACGCAAAATCCCCAGTTAGTAGCCGGACTGGTTCCGTCTTTAAAAAGTGACCGGGTTTCCAATTTTCAGCGCGGAACTCTGGCGAGTGTCTGCGAAATAATGGGCGCGATGGGGATTGCTGAGCCGTCTGAACTCCGGCCGTGGCACATCATGCGCAGGACGTCGCCTACGGAGATTCGCCATTACGGCGAGCTGTTCGAGTTCCTTGCCCCGGATTGTTTGCTGCAAGAGCCGTTACCTCAGACGTATGCGCGGGCGTGCCTGGCGGCGTCGGCTGACACGTTTGCACATGTTGCGACTGGATAGGCGCTTTCCCCGCATCACTGTGCCGTGCTTGCCTATGCCATTGCGTACCTGGGAGGCACGAATCTGCCCGGTTGGGAGCAGCAGTTTCCGGCCGCCGCAGGGCAGTCTGATCAATCCGAGTCAGACATCACAAGCACCGGCATGCTCACACCCCGTGGGGCGCATCGTCGTGGTCGCGCTAAGCGACTATCAGGAGAGACAGCGAAAATGGTAGGATAGCCCCAAAAGAAGGCTCTGAGGAAAGGCGGCGGGAGGAGGAGCGACGGTTGGAGATCCTGTCGGTTTTGAAATAACGGCCAAGTGAGCTCCACGGCCCAGGAGCCAACCGCCCGCTTAGAAGTGAGGCGGTTGAGAGACGAGAGGGGCCATGAATATTCGCACTGCGAAAGACTCAGATATTCGGGGTATGGTGGCCATCGCCGAGAGGAAACGCCTTGAATATGAGGGCTATTCGCCGGTCTTCTGGCGGAAAGTGTCCGCCTAAGCCCCGATACAGGAGTTGTTCTTTCCGCGGCTGCTCGCCAGT
Source organism: Binatia bacterium (assembly GCA_963666315.2). Taxonomy (GTDB): domain Bacteria; phylum Desulfobacterota; class Binatia; order Bin18; family Bin18; genus Bin18. Next base: position 22,367 of record CAXXHG010000015.1, on the reverse strand, counting down.
GCCGATGTGATCGCCCTCGTCGCGGAGGAAGGGGAGGCCTTGTGCGGGTTCCTTATCAGCGCGATCACGATTGCCCCGCCGGTGTATAACCCCGGCGGCCCGGTCTGTATCATTGATGACTTTGCGGTGGCGCAGCCGCAGGACTGGGCCACGGTTGGCGCAGCCCTACTTGCGGCCGCGGAGCACGAAGCCAAGGCACGGGGCGCGGTCCTCTCGGTCGTCGTGTGTCCGCAACGGGACGCAGCGAAACGCGGGATGCTCAAAAAAGCGGCGGCGGCAGTTGCCTCCGAGTGGCATGTGAAGTCTCTCTAGCGTTACCTGCGAGAGCCTTTAGCGTAACATTTTTCCAAAATACTGCGGCAAACCCTTTACACACGACTCCAACGCGCGTAAGCGCAATAGGACTCAGAGGCCCCCTGATCGTGGCCGGAAACGGACCCACACGCAGAGGGTCTTTTTTTGTCTGCGAGCAGGGAAGATGGCACATACGACAGCCGACCTGATCACCCAATACGAAGCCGAGCTGGCCAATATCCACGCGGCTATGCTGGAGATCGAAAAGCGCCAGCAGATTGCCGAACAGCCAGAAGCCAAACAGATCGGCGCCGTACTGAAACGGGTATTCAATGATGCTGTTGCACAATGCGAAGAGAGCTGCTGAACACCACCCCGCCAGGCGCTGAAGCACCAGGCTCAAGGTACAAAGGGAGTTTGGCCCCTCAAAGGCAGGGCGGGGAGTTTAGTGTACTGGGCTTGGTAGGGTGAGCCTGGGGCTAAAGCCTCAGGTGGACGTGGGCTGAAGACGTTCGCAACAGGATCATTCAATGGGTGCAATGCGCGGGCGGAAAGCATCAAGTATAAAGAGACTATAGTCATAATCAAAGATTCTAACCCTCCCCAACAACATCCCCGCCGGTATCTATATTGTCAAATGTCTGTTTATTAGTCTTTTTGCTTTTGAGGTAGAACCCAGAAGCAGAGCGATATAAGAAACGTCGACAAGCCGAAGAACTCAGAGTGAAGGAACCTCATCCATGACCGAAGCTGAACAGAAAATGCTGGAGGAGTTGCACGGGGAAATCCCTCGGCTCAAATCCAGAGCAGAAGACGAGTGGCGTACCGGGGTCTCGATGCGCCTGGACCACATCGCAGGCGAAGTTGCAGACCTGAAAGTCTGCTTGCAAAAGATCTCCCCAACGTTAGGCCATACCTATGTGACAAGATGGTCTGTGAAAAATCTTCTGGTAAAATTTATTCCAAATCTCCTCAAGCCGGCTCTGAGAAATATAGACTCTTTTCGGATCGATACCATTGACAGATTGAAGAATCGCCACAGTATGATTCCACCAAAGTCAATGGTGTCGGTTGGTAGCGGCGATTTTGGAGAAATAGGACAAGAATTCAAAGGTCACTTCATCAATTTGGCAAATCTACAACCGCACAATCGAGTTTTGGATGTTGGGTGTGGAATTGGACGTATGGCCGTTCCGTTAACAAGTTATTTATCTCGACAGGGAGAGTATTGGGGTTTTGATATAGTGAATGAAGGGATAGAGTGGTGTCAAAGTCATATTTCCCAGAAATTCAGCAAGTTTCACTTTCAACATAGCGATGTGTACAACAAGCGTTATAATCCCAACGGCAAAATTCGAGCACAAGATTTCCAGTTCCCTTATGACGCTGAATCTTTTGATTTTGCTTTTTTAACATCAGTGTTCACCCACATGCTTCCCGCAGATTTGGCGCACTATCTGAGTGAGGTTGCACGGGTGCTTAAGACTGGGGGGGCAGTGTCTGATTACGTATTTTATTATGAATGAGGAGGCCGAAAACCTTCTTCGCGCAGACCCCAGCACTCGCGATATTTGGCACGAGATAGAAGGCTGTTTAACGTTGAATGAAGAGTTTCCAGAAGCTGCTGGCGTTGCGTACCGTGAGGACACTGTTAAACAGTTGTTTGAGAAATACGGGTTAAAAATTATCCAACCTATCCACTATGGCAAGTGGTGTAAGAGAACCAATTTTCTCAGCTACCAGGACATAATAATTGCGGCAAAAGAAAATTCTCATTGAACTCTTGTTGCTACGATAACGGCCTCGCTCACTCCCCGTGAAGGACCGTCAAGAGGAGTTAGGGCGTTTTGGTAATCTGAATCAGTTGTAGACCGATGTCACGCATAAGCAATGTCTGTGCGGTCGTGCCGGCTCTGCCGGGCCATGCCCAGGTCGTTATTATTGGCGGCGGGATAATTGGCTGTAGTGTTGCCTATCATCTGTGCAAATTGGGCATGACCGACGTGGTGTTGCTCGAACGGAAAAGCCTGACGAGTGGCACCACCTGGCATGCGGCCGGCTTAGTCGGGCAATTGCGCGCGACTCAAAACCTCACCAAGCTCGCCCAATACACCACCGAGCTGCTCACACAACTTGAAGAGGAAACCGGGCAGGCAACCGGCTTCAAACAAACGGGCTCGCTCTCTATCGCGAACAATAACGAACGGTTTGCCGAACTGAAACGCGGCGCGTCCATGGCCAAGTGTTTCGGCCTCGAGGTCGAAGTTATCACCCCACAGGAAGCCGCGCGGCTCTGGCCACTGATGAACGCCAAGGATCTGATTGGAGCTGTATACCTGCCCGGCGACGGACAAACCAATCCCACCGACACCACCCAGGCCTACGCCAAAGGCGCAAAACTCCTCGGAGCGCAGATATTTGAGAACGTGAAGGCGACGGGTATTCTTCAGCAGAACGGCAGAGTCACCGGCGTCACAACTGACTCCGGCGATATCGAATGTGAATTCGTGGTGAACTGTGCCGGTATGTGGGCGCGTGAGCTCGGCCGACTAGCTGGGGTGAACATCCCGCTGCACGCGGCTGAACATTTTTACATTGTGACTGAGCAGATTGACGGACTCGCCTCCGGATTACCCACGCTGCGCGATCCCGATAGCGCGGCCTATTTCAAGGGAGAGGTCGGCTGTATTCTGGCCGGCTTTTTTGAAGCAAAGGCCAAACCGTGGGGGAGGGGGGGCGCGAGCATACCTGAGGATTTTGCCTTTGGCACTTTCGGTGAGGACTGGGAGCATCTTGACGACGTCTTTCAAAAAGCCCTGTTTCGTATACCGGCCCTGGAAACGGCCGGTATCAAGCTTTTCCTTAACGGCCCTGAGAGCTTCACCCCGGACGATCGCTACCATCTGGGAGAAACACCTGAGCTGAAAAATTATTATATAGCCGCCGGCTTTAACTCGATCGGCATTCAGTCGTCCGGCGGGGCGGGCAAGGTCCTGGCCGAATGGATAGCGCACGGACACCCGCCTATGGACCTGTGGGACGTTGATATTCGGCGCAATATGCCGTTTCAAAACAACCGGCGCTATTTGGAAAAGCGTGTCTCGGAAACACTCGGCCTACTGTACGACATGCACTGGCCGTTTCGGCAGTATGAGACCGGCCGCAGCGTGCGTGTGTCACCGTTGCATGACCGTCTGGCTGCCCAAGGTGCATGTTTCGGGGAAGTCGCCGGTTGGGAGCGTGCGAACTGGTTTGCGCCCGCGGGGGTCGAGCCGCAGTATCACTATTCCTACGCAAGACAAAACTGGTTTGACTACTCAGCAGCGGAGCACCGTGCGGTACGTGAAAACGTCGGGCTCTTTGACCAAACGTCTTTTAGTAAGTTTTTGCTCCAGGGCCGGGACGCGGTCAGGGTGTTAAACCGCATCTGCGGTAATCAGATTGATGTCTGCATAGGCAAGGTTGTTTATACTCAAATCCTTAATGAGCGGGGTGGGATCGAGGCAGATGTGACTATCACGCGGTTAGAGGCCGACCGCTTTTACATTGTGGATGCTGCAGCAACGCAAATAAAGACGTTCTCCTATATACAGTCGCATATTGAAAAAAATGAACATGCTTTCCTGACTGACGTTACCTCAGCCTATGCTGTCCTAAGTGTCATGGGGCCGAATTCCCGTACACTATTAGGCGGTCTCACTGACGCGGATCTGTCGAACTCAGCTTTTCCTTTTGCCACCTCGCAAGATATCGACTTTGCGGATGCGATGCTCCGGGCTGTCCGTATCGCCTATGTGGGCGAACTCGGCTGGGAGCTGCATATCCCCAGTGAATTTGCCCCACCCATATATGACGCCCTCATCCACGCAGGCAAAGCGTTCGCATTACAACACTGTGGCTATCATGCCCTGAACTCGCTGCGGATAGAAAAAGGCTATCGGCACTGGGGGCATGACCTGACCGACGAGGATACACCGCTAGAGGCTGGTCTGGGTTTTGCCGTACGTTTTGACAAAGGCGCATTCTTGGGCAGCGAGGTGTTGTTGGCGCAAAAGCAGCACGGCGTAAAGAAACGCCTGGTGCAGTTCGCGCTCGAAGACGGCGAGACCTTGCTGTACCACAACGAGCCGATCTGGCGGGATGATGAAATTGTGGGTTTTATTACGTCGGCCATGTTCGGGCACACGGTTGGTGCGGCTATTGGGCTCGGGTATGTGCATCGTCCTGATCATGCTGAGGGTGTCAGCGCCGAATACATTCAGTCCGGTCGGTATGAAATAGAAGTCGCGGGCAAACGCCTCCCCGCCCGCGCTACACTGACCGCCTTGTATGATCCGAATAATGGGCACATCAAAGCCTGATACGCGACCTAGCCTCAAGTCAAGACTCGTTTAGACTGACGACTGGTGCCCGTCGTCATAGCGTCATATGTGGGCATGCAGCATGACGGCGAGACCGGCAAGGATGAGCAGCAGGCCACTCACCCGTCCCATGGCAACGCCGAACGGAGCGGCCTTCTCAAGCAAGACAAATAGCGTAATCAGGGCGATCCACACCAGACTCATCACGCCGCCAACAAACAAGAGGCCCATCAAAATCCAGCAACAGCCCAGACAATAGACTCCATGTTCTAGCCCCATCCGGATAGCTCCCCCGATGCCCGGACGCCAGCCATGCATGATGAACGCAAACGGAGAACGACAGTGAGTGAGACAGGCATGTTTGAGCGGCGTCCACTGAAAGACGCCGGCAGCCAGCAAAATTATCCCTCCGAGCAGCGGACTCGTGCTGACCATCATGGGTGAGAGCAGCGCCGCTTGCTCTAGGCCCCACTGTAAGACGGTCGCGGCGACGCTAAACCCACTCCAGACCAGCAGGTAGCCGAGTACAAATGCACTGGTTGGGACGAAAGGGTTGCCCTGTTGTTGGGATTTCCGATTGACGATGGCGAACAAGAGGATCATCGGCGCCGCACTGGGCAACATCATGCCGATCATCATGACGACCCACATCAGCAGCATGAGGACGAAGTCCTGCGCTGTCCAGGCTCGCAGCTGCAACATGGCCAGCATGTCTGTTCCCGACATATTGGGCATGGTGTCAGACATCTGGGCAGCCAGCATGACAATGTAGAGCCATGCCAAGACAGTAACGCCACTGAGACCGACCCAAACGATGAGCCGGTCACGTTTGAGGATTTCTCGCAGCGTAGACGATGAGGTCATGAGAAGAGTGAGCCTATGAGTTTTTCCTGACTTATTCAACAACGCGTGTTCTCATGCCACTGGTCTATCTTCAGGAGGCGGTGTCTCCTGCAATACGAGACGTTTGAGCGATTTGAGTATCCTGTTTTCATTGACAACTCAGGCCGAGCTGTGTCTAATGAAGGTGCTCGCCCTTTTAGTTGGAAGCATGTTTGGGACATCGGGGCCCAGGCCCTCCGCCTCGTCAGTGCGACCACCACTTCGTAATTACGACGGACTCAGAGGAGGAGCCGCGAGTAGAGCGGAGAACCCTGGTGTGCTCTTGACCTCGCTAGCCGACCTGGTAAGGCGCCTGCCATGACGATCAATCGTCAGCTGACTGCCACCTGGACCTATCATAACGGCACGAAGCACTCGTGGGAGAGTATTCGCACCGATCCGCACAGCCTCGATTGGGAGAATTATCCGCTGGCGTTTAAAATATACCCCACTCTCGATCCGCTGCCGCTGCCCCACGAGTGGCCTCCCGTGTCGCTGCCCACCCTCTCGGCCATTGCGGGAACCAGTCCTGAACAGCACGAAGAGTGCATCCTGGACCTGCTGACGCTGGCTAAGCTCCTGTTTCTTTCGGCGGGTATCACCAAACGCCGGACACACGCCGGTGGGGAGACGTATTTTCGCGCCGCAGCCTGCACCGGCGCCCTCTACCATATTGACCTCTATCTCGTGTGTGGGCAGCTCCCCGACCTGTCGGCTGGAGTCTACCATTTTAGCCCTCACGACTTCGCCCTGCGGTGCCTCCGATCGGGGGATTATCGGCAGGTACTCATCCACGCCAGTGGTCAGGAACCTGCGGTGGCCTGCGCCCCGGCACTGCTGGTCTGCACGAGCACGTACTGGCGCAACGCGTGGAAGTATCAAGCCCGTACCTATCGCCACTGCTTTTGGGATGCTGGGACGTTGCTGGCCAACACGTTGGCGGCGGGGGCAGGGCTGAAACTCCCCCTACGGATCGTTGCCGGGTTTTCTGATTCTGTCGTGAATCAACTCCTGGATCTCGATACGGACTATGAAGTCGCCTTGGCCCTTGTGCCCGTCGGCTCTAGCGCAAGATCTGCCCCTGATACGCCAGCAGCGATAGCCCCCCTCCATTTACCGACTGTTCCGTTCTCAAAGACAGAAGTGGATTATCCGGTGATTCGGGCGATGCATGCGGCTTCGACCTTAACGCAGGACGAGGTCCTCTCGTGGCGGGGAGCCCTTTCCGCCCGAGCTGTTCTTCCCTCCACCGGCCGCCTGTTTCCGCTCGTGCCCCCCAGTGCTCACGAGTTCTCTGATGCCGGGCTTGAGCACGTGATCCGGCACCGCGGCTCAAGTCGGACTTTCGCCCCTGAGGCTATTACCTTGGCCCAGCTCTCAACCCTGCTGCAACAGTCGACCTGTGGGGTGCCAACTGACTACCTCGATCCATTTGGGGCAACGTTTACCGATCTCTACCTGATCGTCAATGCGGTTGATGAGCTGCCTTCAGGCAGCTACGTCTTCCACCGCGAGCGGAACGCCCTAGAAGTATTGAGGGCAGGGGATTTTCGGGGCGAGGCCGGACATTTGGGGTTGGGACAGGAGTTGCCGGCTGATTCGAGTGTCAATATTTTTTGCCTCGTCGAGCTTCCCCCTCTATTAGAGCGCTTCGGGAATCGTGGCTATCGCGCCGCCCAACTCGAATCGGCGATCATTGGGGGTAAAGTCTACCTGGCAGCATACGGGCAACGCTTGGGGGCGACGGGCCTCACGTTTTTTGATGATGAGGTGACGCAGTTCTTCTCACCGCACGCCGCAGGCAAGAGTGTCATGTTTCTCACCGCGGTTGGGAAGCGGGCCAAGCGGCGGGTAGAGATACAGCCCTGAGCTCAGGCGCTGGGGCTCGGTCAGGATTACGAACCGCTTCATTTCAATGACCCAGATGCGTATATTGACTGTGGGGCGTACGGGCCCGGGTGTCTGTGCTAGGCGATTTTTGAGGAAGGGGCAGCACCGGACGTGTTTGCGCAAGACACACGGCTCACCTATGCTATGAGGCGTATGATGAATGAAGACACCTTCAATAGAGAAGTGCGGAAATTTCATAAAAAGGTTGGCGTCACCTCTCAGCAGGAAATTGAGAGAGCCGTGAGGGAGGCAATAGCGGCGGGGACGGTGACTGGCTCTTAACGGCTCAAGGCGCGGATGACGCTCGAAGTCGAAGGGCTCGATCTGAGATTCGTGATTGAAGATGAGATCGCCCTCTCATAGTACCCTTTGGGTCTGAAGACTTGAGCGGCGGTCTCGCTGTTATGAAGTAGGAGAAGAGCATCATGGCCCGCCCGCATGAGAACGAAACCCTTAGAACGATCTGCGCAAATCCTGACTGCCGGAAGGCCGTCTCAACCGAGTACCCGTACAGCCAAGGCTTTCTCGTTGGTGAGAGGGGAGAGCGGCAGACTGTATCGGTGTGTCAAGAGTGTGTAGAGAAGAGCTGGCGGCCGCCCGGCTATCGCGGCCGCCTCTAGGAAAACTGGGACCCGAAAGACTGGGACCATGAAGACGTCGTGTCATAGACCAAGAACCTGCTAGATGGCTGGACGGTTGGCGCTGCCTACGGCCGGCTGTCGAGGGAGAGCATCTTCCAAACTGAGCCGCGAGTAGAGCGAAGAATATTCCATGTGTCTTGTCGAGAAGGCGTTCAGCATGCCGAGTATTGATATTGGTCAGGGGCACGGTTCCGCGTATGGGAAGATTGAGGACCGCATCGCGCAGTATGTGGTCGACGCCTATCGTGGCATGCCGGATCGTGGCCTGACGGCTGGGAGCATTTCTAGGCAAATTACAAAGGACGTAGGGATGTCAGGATTCTATCTGCGTCCAGAGCAGGTCGTGGAATGGGTGGCCGTGTTCGAAGAGCGGACAGGCCGAAAGATACTCGAAGAAGAGCCGGGAACATACCCATTACGCTATCGCTGCGTATACCATAAAGATATTCGGATCCCTTAAGAAAAAAAGCCAAGATGTGTGTCTCTTGGCCTTTCGGTTACAGTTGAGTGGAAATGCCTATGCGATGAGCTTGGCCTCATCGGCTTCCGCCGGACCTTCGACCTTATACAGCTTCTGGCCGTTGTCCCAGAGGATTTTGCGCCGGACCTCCTCATCACAGTCTCCGAGACCAGTTTTGATCCGCTCGTGTACTTCATCCCCGTAGAGGGAAGTGGGATGTGGAAAGTCAGTTTCAAACATGATTTTGTCTGCCCCGACTTTGTCGATCAGCCGACGTGGTGCGATCTGCTCGAACCAGTAGCAGGCGTAGATGTTGCGTGCGAAATACTCTGACGGCAGCATGTCGAGATCGCGCCGTTCTTCCTGGACGCGGTTGCCGAGGAATTGATAGTCCAGCGCTTCGAGGGCAAATGGAATCCAGCCGATGCCGCTCTCAACCGAGACAAACTTAATATCGGGATAGCGCGCCAGCACGCCCGAAATGATCAAGTCGCTCAACTGAATGCCGTTGCGCATGAAGATGTCCACCGACAGGGCGGCAAACGTAGCCATTTTGCCATATGTCTTGACCTTGTCGCGTCGCAGTCCACCATCCATATTGCCAGATCCGATGTGGAAACTGATCGGCAAATCGAGCTCGACCGCGACCTCCCACAAGGGGTTCCAGTGCGGATCGCCCAGCAGCGGCTGGCCGAGTGACTGCGGGTCTCCGGTGAAGAGAATGCCCTTATGCCCCATTTTCGCGCAGCGTCGCACTTCTTTCACCGTGGCAGGTACATCCCAAAAAGGCGTCGAAGTGATCGGCAGCAGCCGGCGCGAGTCTGCTGAGGCCCATTCGGTCTGCCAATCATTATACACCTGGACGCAGGTCAGCTTCAGCTCGGGGTCCTCTAACCTGAGAAATTCCTGACTTCCGAAGCCTCCGACGTTGGGATACATGACCATGGCCCAGATGCCTATTTCATCCATATATTTAAGGCGTTCCTTAGCGTCGAACGCCCCTGGGTGCATCTCGTCATACGATTTGGGCCAGTGCATCATATCGCCTACACCGGCGGTAGCGGTCAGGCCTGGATTTGCGATACGCCGATCGCCTAGGAACCACCACTGACGCCCTTTGGCGTCGAGGTCGATGCGCGGCACGGCAGCTTTCATTTTTTCAGGCACCCGACTGGTCCACAAGTCTGGTGTTTCAGTGACATGGGTATCAACGTCGATGATTGTATAGCCGCTCATAATAATCCCCCATCAGCTAGCGTGACTTTTGTCTAGCGTAGCGTAGCGCTTGGAAATTGCCAAGGGATACGGTTGGCATTTGATTGTCGTCCATATCCGCCCCGATATGGGTGTCCACCAAGACGCCAAATCCTGCTAGGCTAAAAAGAAGGGCAGGCCATAGCGGCTTATCGGCATGCCTTTTGAGCGACGCAGCGGGCAGGTCTTTCGTGGAAGAAGGGGAATACATGGCATACCAACCTATTGAGAACTACGCAATCATCGGCAATATGTACACGACGGCCCTGGTGGGCCTGAACGGATCGATCGACTGGTTCTGTTTCCCTCATTTTGACTCGCCGAGTGTTTTTGGCGCGATTCTTGATGATACAAAGGGCGGACGCTTTCAGATCGCTCCGGCAGGCGGCGAGGTGACCCATAAACAACTGTATTGGCCCGATACGAATGTGCTCATTACTCGCTTTTTCTCACCCGACGGCGTGGGAGAAGTGATCGACTTCATGCCGGTAGGTCTGTCAAAAAAGGACTTCAGCTACCATGGTTTGATTCGTCGGGTACGCGTTGCACGTGGCAGCATGCGCTTTCGCCTGGTGTGTCAACCTGCCTTTAATTTTGCACGGGATGCCCACGTCTCGCGTCTGACAGCGCAGGGCGTATGCTTTGAATCGGCCAATTTGAGTCTTGGCCTCACCGCTCCCGTCCCACTGCAGCAATACGAGAGTGGGGTGCAGGCTGAGTTCACCCTTGATGAAGGACACTCTGAGACCTTTGTCCTCCGTGAGATCCAGTCGGGCGCTGGTTGTGGCCATATAGAAGAAGAAGAGGGCGACGTGCTGTTCCGTCAGACGGTCGAATACTGGCGGCAGTGGCTCGGTCAGTGCACGTATGCCGGTCGCTGGCGGGAGATGGTGTATCGTTCCGCGTTAACGCTCAAGCTGCTGACGTATGAACCGACCGGCGCCATTATAGCGTCCCCAACGTGTAGTTTGCCTGAGGACGTGGGTGGGGAACGCAACTGGGACTACCGCTATACCTGGATTCGTGATGCGGCGTTCACTCTGTATGGCTTGCTGCGCATCGGGTTCACGCAGGAAGCTGCCCAGTTCATGAACTGGGTGGAAGCGCGTTGCCGCGAAATGGGCCCGGACGGATCGCTGCAAATCATGTACGGCATTGATGGCCGGCATGAATTAACTGAGGAAACACTCGATCACCTCGAAGGGTATAAGGGCTCTCGTCCCGTCCGGATCGGCAATGGAGCCTACAAGCAACTTCAGCTCGACATCTACGGTGAACTCATGGATTCGGTCTATCTGTTTAATAAATATGGATCTCCGATTTCGTATGACCTGTGGTCCTATCTGCGCCGGCTCATCAATTGGGTGTGTGATAATTGGCAGCGCCGGGATGAAGGCGTGTGGGAGGTGCGTGGTGGGCAGCAGCACTTTGTCTACTCGAAACTGATGTGTTGGGTCGCGATTGACCGCGGCATTCGTTTGGCCGATAAACGCTCGTTCCCCGCTGACCGCGACCGGTGGCTGAAAGTACGCGACCGGATCTACGAAGAGATTATGACAAAAGGCTGGAATTCTCAGCGCCAGGCTTTTGTCCAGCACTACGACAGCGACGTACTTGATGCCGCCAATCTCATGATGCCGTTGGTCTTTTTCCTGTCCCCGAGCGATCCGCGTCTGCTCAAAACCCTCGATGCGGTCAATCGTCCACCCGAGGAAGGCGGCCTGGTCTCGAACAGCTTAGTCTATCGCTATAATGTGCAGGAAACCCCTGATGGACTCAATGGAAAAGAAGGTACCTTTAATATTTGTACCTTCTGGCTGGTGGAAGCCTTAACCCGCGCGGGTTTGACCGACCGACAGCGGCTCAATGAGGCACGCCTCATGTTTGAACAAATGTTGGGCTACGCCAACCATGTAGGGTTGTATGCGGAACAAACCGGCTTGCGTGGTGAGAGCCTGGGCAATTTCCCGCAGGCGTTTACCCATCTCGCGGTTATTAGTGCCGCGTTTAATCTGGATCGGGCCTTGGGCACCAAGGGTTAAGAGGGTCGAATACGGCCTGTTTTGTCGCGCTTTCCCTAGCGACATTCTTGTCGCACCTTCCCTTGCATCAGGTCTCAAACTGCTTTATCTCTTGACCGCTGGTGGCCGTTGTAAACGACTCTGGGCGTCTACTAAAAATTGATACTAATGCTACGAATTGTGACAAGGGAGGCTGGAGTGGCAAATGCCGATGATCAGATACTCATAAAAGAATTTCGTCTCAGTAAGCTTGCCGAAGAGTTTGAAATTTATAGCCAAGCAGAAATTGAACGCCTACGCGGCGACAATCCGGGTTTTGACGAGCAACTCTACCAAGAAGCTGTTGCGCTTGTTTTTCGAAAGCTGAGCCAGAATGAGCCACATGAGCTCAATGAGTCGAGGCAGCGCTCATGATTATTACAGCTGTGCATGCGAAAAATGTGCTTCGCTACGCTGAGCTGAAACTGACCAATATACCCCGACGGGGCTTGATTGGGGTGAGTGGCTCGAATGAGTCCGGCAAAACCACTATTGCCGAAGTCATTTGTTTAGCCCTCTTTGGTCGGACCTTCTCACTCGATGAGGAGGACATCAGTAAGAATATCAAGTGGGGTGAGTTCGGTGGTTCTGTTACTCTCGAGTGTGTGGCAAAAGACGGACATGCCTACCACATTACGCGCTCCTTTGATGCTGAAGGACATAACACTGCCCAGCTACGACGGAGCGGAGAACAAGAACCTTTGGTCCGAGGCATTCGAGCCGTCAACCAGCATATCGTGCAACTCGGCGGGTTTGCCTACCAACAGTTTATTGACTCATTTTATTTAGCCCAGCGGAATTTGGCGACGCCCCAAATTCTCCAACAGACAGCCAAGACGTTAGCTGGGGTGGAGACGTTTGAGCGCATTGCTGCAGAATGCGAGCAGGATATCCACAAGGCACAAGAGGAGCTTGCACTGCTCAATGGGCACGTTGCTGAGGCTCGGCGTCAACGTACCGAACTCAATATTCAGGCCGATGTCTTGCTGCAGTTGACGGCTGAGCGGAACGCCCAAGCACAAGTGGTTGCCGGCCATGAAGCCGCCAATGAAGAACGAAGAGCGCTCGGCGATGGTGTATATGTCGCGACGGCACAGACTGCTGAGCCGGTCGCAAAGATAGACCAGGCCGGAACCCACACCAGTTTTACACAGTGGTTGCAACATGTGCTTCAGCTCGATCGAGCCATTCAAAATGTCCATACGGCGAGCGAGCGCGCGGAACCTGGATCGACGCCACGACTGACCGGGGCCTTGCAATCGTGGCTGGATGATCTCCGCAGTCGTTTGCAGGCCTTCCATCTGGTACGCGACGAGACGGCGGCACACCGCTCCTCTCTTGAGTGGTTGGTTGGTGACGGAGAGAGACCGTCTACGGCTGATGCGCTTTCTCTACGAGACCAGCGTGTACTGGCGACAAGTCAGGTAAGCGGCGTGGAGAGTACACGAACGAGGGCTCTTGTGGGCTTTGTCGCCGCGCTGTTGTTCATGGCTGGAGCGTGGGGCGCATTGTGGTTTCTCAACCACGGGCCGGATCATGCCGTCGGACAATGGCTCATGCAGGATCTTCAGCTCAGCCCTGCGTTTAACACGCCTCTCTTTGTGGCAGCGCTGCTGAGTAGTGGCTTGTGTCTCTTCTGCCTTGTGGTTGTCTTCGTCTTGTCCGGGCGCAGGTTGGCTGTGCAGCAAGAGACGGCACATTTAGACGCTGAAGAGAAAGAGATCCGAGCGAAAATCCAGGTGCTGGATGATCTGCCTTCGCAGTCGCTGTCGGCAGAAGTAGCGGGTCTGCGCCGATGTGATGATGCGCATCTGAGTCTCGTGGTTGATCAGTTTGCGAACGGACCGGGGGCCTCTTTACTTCAGGCTGAGGCTGTGTCCGCATTTATCTCTCCACTGCAGGCTGCCCTCAAGACCTGCCAGGAAGATGCCCAGGTTATTGGCGAGCGCATCAAAACACAGATTCAGTCGACAGAATCGACTATCTCGACAACCCAGCAAGACCTGACGCGATTAGACCAGAAGATTGAAAGGGAAGCAGCGCGACTCCATAAAGCCGCCCTGCTCGATCAGCAAGTAACAGCATTCCAGGCCGACCTGAAGACAAAAACGCGTCAAATCGAAGTCCGGCGTGTTGCGCAAAAACTCTTGGCCGGCTCGCATGGACGATTATTCGGCCGATTTAACCTCGAAATGCGCCATGTCGTCAGCAAGATCATGCCGCAACTGACGGACGGCCGTTATGAAACCATGCAGATTGATAAAAATCTGGATCTACAGATATGGTCGAATGAGAAGGGGAATTTCATTGGTTTAAACGAAATTTCAGGCGGCACCTATAATCAGGTCATGCTGGCGGTGCGCTTGTCTTTGTCTCAGGCGTTGATTGCTTCGTCGTTATGTGGGGCCGAGTTTATTATCTTTGATGAACCGTTTGCCTTCTTTGACGCTCAACGGACGAGAAAAACACTCGAAGCTCTGCCCCAGGTCAGTACGGAGATAGACCAGACCTGGATTATCTCCCAGCACTTCGATGATGTCAGCTTTTTTGCCCTCCATTTACAATGTTACCGAGATTCTGACGTGTTGATTGCCTCTGGAACGTAGGAGAATCATGCCTAACCAGGAGAGCGTATGGATTTTTCTCTGAGCCCAGAACAAGAGGCATTTCGGACCGAAATTCGGGAGTTTCTCTCTACTGAAGTCCCGGCCGATGTTGCGGTCGAAGATGGCTGGATTAATGGCTATTCACGGGAATTCTCTCGCAAGTTGGGTCAGCAAGGTTGGATCGGACTGACCTGGCCGAAACAATATGGCGGGCAGGAGAAATCCTATCTTGATCGTTTAATTCTCACCGAAGAACTACTGCGAGCGGGTGCTCCGGTGGCTGCCCATTGGCTCGGCGACCGCCAAGTCGGACCCGCGCTCTTGGCCCATGGCACTGAAGAACAAAGGCGGGAAATCCTCCCCCAAGTCTGCAAGGGGGCAATTGTCTTTTGTCTAGGGATGAGTGAGCCGGACGCTGGCTCTGATCTGGCTTCCCTCCGAACCCGGGCCGACGAAGAGGGTGATCACTATCGATTGAACGGGCAAAAGATTTGGACCAGCTTCGCCCACGTCGCCGATTATGTCTATCTGGTTGCTCGGACGGACCCGGATGTTCCCAAGCATAAGGGCATTAGCGAATTCATGGTCGATATGAAGACCCCGGGTATTGACGTCCGGCCGCTGATCGATGTGACCGGTGAACACCACTTTAACGAAGTATTCTTTGATAATGTGGAGGTTCCCAAAAATGGGCTGATCGGGGAGAAAAATCGCGGCTGGTATCAGATTGCCTCACAGCTCGACTATGAACGCAGCGGCATTGAGCGCCTGCTGAGCAACTATCGACTCTTTAAAGACGCGATTTTCTACGCCAAAGAGCAGGGGTTAACCAAAGATCCATTAATCCGGGACACGCTGGCGCAACTGCAAATCGAGCTCGATCTTGGTCGTTCCATGGTCTACAAAGTTGCCTGGTATCTGACCCAAAAGATCGTCCCGAATTACCAAGCCGCTTTGGCGAAATGCTTCTGCACAGAGGTCGAACAGCGTATTGCCAAGTTTGCGAGTGAATTGCTTGGTGATTATGCTGTGTTAATGCCGGATTCTCTGCATGCACGCCTGGCTGGTCGCGCCGCGCGCGAATATCTGTACGCCCCGGCCTACACCATCCAGGGTGGAACGAGCAATATTCTGCGTAATATCATTGCCATGCGCGGTCTTGGCCTGCCGGCAGGCTAGGCGTGGTTTCCCGGTGAGGAATAATTCCATGCTCTTAACCGACAAAGTTGCCGTTATCACTGGCTCTGTACGTGGTACGGGGGCCGGGATTGCCCGCGTATTCGCCCGCGAAGGAGCGAAGGTCGTCATTAACCAAGTCAAAGACGAAGGCCATCCTCAACAAGTACTCGAAGAAATTGAGGCGGCAGGTGGGCAGGTGCTATTTGTCAAAGCCGACATTACCGATGAGGCTCAAGTCTCAGATATGGTTAACCAAACTGAAAAGCAATTCGGTCAGGTTGACATCTTGGTTAGCAATTATGCTGGCGGTATTCCTCAGAAATCCTTTCAAGACATGACATGGGCCGAATGGCAGTATCAACTTGATACTACGGTAAAAGCGGCCTTCTTATGCTCTCAAGCGGTTCTCCCCGGGATGAAAGCCCGTCGTTGGGGCCGGATCATCAGCATTAATACGATAGGCATACACCAACCCGGGCCCAACTATCATGCCTATACCGCAGCCAAGACGGGCATGTTGGGTTTTACGCGTAACCTGGCGGTCGAGGTCGGCGCGTATAATATCACGGCCAATATTGTCTCCCCTGGACTCACTTTGACCCCCGAGGTCAAAGCCATGCTCACGGGCGAAGCTCAGGAAAAGCACGAAAACAAGGTCCCGTTGCGTCGAACCGGGACGGTGGAAGATACAGCCAATGCCGCGCTTTTCTTTGCCTCCGAATTGGGCAGCTTTGTCACCGGCCACTATATGCCGGTGTGCGGCGGACAGGTCTTGGTATAGTAGCTCTGTTTCAGAAGAATCACTCTTTAGGCAGGCGGTTTATCTAAAGTAAAAGATTAGATTTACCCCAAGATAGAACAGACTTCTCTCTCTGTGTCTTATCTATCTGTTTTCCAATTCTTTCTAGATTCATGCGAATGCCTATTGTAAGTCTAATGATTACTCTTTTGTCAGGTTTGAGGAGGAGTTTTGCAACGCATCGCCATCGCTCTCTTTACTCCCACGCTGAGCGACATGCTGGAGATCGCCCAGCTCGAAGACGAGGCTGGTTTTGATTCGGTCTGGAACGGTGAGTTTTTTAATCGCAATAGTCTCGTCACCCTGGCGACTGTGGCGACATGTACAAAGCGTACCAAGATTGCTGCAGGAATTGCTTACGCCTATATGCGCAATCCAGTGCTGAATGCGGCCGGGGCAATGGATCTTGATGAGCTCTCCAATGGCCGTATGATCCTTGGGCTGGGCAGAGCGGCACCCGATCTATGAATGAAATGTGGTATGGCGAACCCTACGAGCCTCGCTCTGCCGCTAAGATGAAAGAGTGCTTTGCATTGATTCGAAAAATATGGGCTGCCGTCTGCATATCCCGGCCTACTCACGGCCGTATAGTGTGCGCGACCGCATTCCGCTCTACCTGGCTAGAGTCCAGAAAGGCATGTTGCGGACAATCAGTGAGGTCGCCGATGGGCTCGTCGGACACCCTCTCTACAGCCAAAAATACTTGGCTGAATTCATTCAACCCCAGCTTGAGATTGGTGCCAAACGTGCCGGTCCAACACGTAAGGATATTGATGTCACAACGCTGCTTATCACGGCTATCAGCCACAACCGTGCGCAAGCCATACAAGAAGCCAAGAACCAAATAGCCTTCTACGCATCCGTGAAATCATATCAAGGAATCCTGAACTTGCATGGCTGGGAGCAACAGAAGCTTGCTATCTGGGAGCTTTTCAAAACCTTCAACCTGCCCGAGATGGCGGCGGCGGTCACTGACGATATGATCGAACAAATCGCTATTGCCGGCACACCGGATGAATGTCGTGAGCAGATTTATAAGTGGCAAGACGTAGTTGATTTACCGATTCTTTAGACACCCGCGACTGGAGTGAAAGCCGACCGGGTGCGTGAAAATCATCGTCTTATTGTTGAGACGTTCGGAGAGTAATTAAGCCTTTGGTGGAAAAGGCTAATCCTTTTTATCCGCAGCGAACGGTATGCCTTCGTAGGGTGGAGTATAGGAATTTCTCTTCTACGCCCGAGGGTGAAAAATACGTGCGTGTTCGATGTCTACGGGAGGATGAGGGCCAGGGCGAGGAGAATACACAGAGTGCTACCGCGATGGCGCCGCCGATACCCCCAGCTACGTCTATGAAGGGAGTACGGGTAGGTTGACGCAGTGGGGCTGCGAAGGAAACTATTTGTGTGTTCGTAGGATGAAATGTTTCGCGTGAAACAAATAAAGCAGAAGATGAAGAAGATCGGTATTTATGAGGCAATTTGTATGATGTGAAAGCAGAAAAATATCACACAGTTAGAGGGAAAACCGAAATCTTTCTAAATGTAACTTCTAGGATGTAAAACATAAATAACACACTGTTAGATGGCAATATGGAAAATCGTCAGGTTCAAAATCACTCTCTGATATACACGAGAGTTCCAGTGGGGACAGTCGCGTGCAGTTCGCGGATATCATGGTTAAATAAAGAAATGAGGCCGAGCGTCCAGTTGTAGCCGACCTCATTAAAGAATTGCTTGTCCGTTCCATGCAGGCCTATGGCCCCACCGGTTCCAGGATAGCCAGCTCGCCGTCTCGGAACATGACCTCGTGCGACTCCTACGCGGTACCGATGCAGGTCGGATGGTGAGGGATAGTCCAAGTGCATAAAGCGGGACCAGCGCGAATGGTGTGGTTTGCCTATGATCATGTACAGGCCGGTTGGGGTGCGCCTATCGCCTTCGTATAGCTTTGCCCGCGGTCTTCGCCCAAGGACAATAGGGTAGGTGCGCATGAGTTCACCATAATGATAGCCTTGCAGTGTCTTGCAGCTCTTGTCGACGATAAGCAAGACGGCTTCGTCTTGTCCCCACGGCAGGGATATTTCCGGGTCAACACGTCGAGGGATATGGTTGTGGGCTGTAATCCGTGCAGGCGGAGATGTGTGAACGGGCAGACACGAGACCCAGCTTCCTGAAAGGAGCCCTACGAAAAGCAGCATGCTGCTGAGCTGGGGGCGAACGCGAGACCTGGAAACGCGAGACATGGGGTTCCCATTACAGAAAGACACCCACGTTGCCAATGTCCCTGAGCTTTTGCCTTATTTCGCTATGCTCTTGCCCTCGGCCAGGATGCTGATTAAGTAATCACACAAGGAGTAGGTTTGGTGCTAAAGAATGCGTCCATCGGGATATTTGATTCAGGGATCGGCGGGTTGACGGTTTTGCAGCAGATTGCGCATCTCCTTCCGGATGAGCGTCTGGTCTATCTGGGTGACACCGCACGTTGTCCGTATGGAACGAAATCCCATGATATTGTGGCCCAATACGCGTGCGAGAATAGTGATTTTCTGGTTGAACGTGGCATAAAAATGCTGGTTGTCGCCTGCAATACGGTATCTGCGGTTGCGCTGGAGGCATTGCGCGAACGCTACGAGATGCCAGTAATCGGGGTGATCGAGCCGGGCGCACAAGCGGCGCTGGACTGGAGTACGAACCGCAGAATCGGCGTCATCGGGACGGAGGCCACGATTGCGAGTCGTGCCTATACGCGGGCCTTGCGTACCGTTGACCTGGATGTTGAGATCTATACACGTCCGTGCCCGTTGTTTGTGCCGCTGGTCGAGGAAGGCTGGGTAGAAAACGAGGTGGCACGCTTAACTGTCGCCGCCTATCTCGGCAGCCTTAAACGGAGCGGCATCGATACCCTGATTTTAGGCTGTACCCATTATCCTTTGTTAAAAAACGTGATTGCAGCCTTCCTTGGAGACGGGGTGCGTTTAGTGGACTCGGCTGAGGAAACAGCACGGGTCGTTAAAGCCACCTTGCTCAGCAAAGACCTGGTCCGGCACTATAGACCAGGAGATGCGCAAGGAGATTCGAGCTCTGGAGAATCGACCTTTTTTGTCACGGATATGCCGGACCAGTTTGTCAAAGTCGGCGCGCGCTTTCTGGGCGAGGTTGTTGAATCAGCCGTTCGCATTGAGCGCCGAAAATAGAGCGAGTGAGCGGCGAGAGGTTGCAGCGGTCATAGCGCATGCTTTTGATAATACCCTCACACGAGCAGCCTTTGGTATAATGAGGCCCACATCCTGCGTCAGGTATGCGTAGGTACAAATGAAGCAGGTGAATTAACAATGTTATCACGTCTTGCCCAGAAGGTATTCGGCAGTAAAAACGACCGCGAGCTGAAACGCATGCAGCCGTTGGTGGACAAAATTAATCAGTTCGAAGCGGAATTGCAAAAACTCAGTCTGGAGGAGTTGCGAGCCAAGACCGACACTTTTCGGAGCCGGATCCAGGAGGCCACGCAGGCGACGCGCTCTCAGCTGAAGGACGCCACTCAACAGGCCCGCGCAAGTGAAGATCGGGAAGGGCGGGAAGATTTTCAGAAGGAAGCCGAACAGCTTGAGCAAGAGTTGCATGCCGCAGAAGCGGATGTGCTGGATGAAATTCTCCCGCATACCTACGCCGCAGTCCGCGAAGTCTCGCGACGAGTGACTGGTATGCGCCACTTCGATAACCAACTCGTTGGTGGCATTGTCCTCCACCAGGGTAAAATCGCCGAGATGAAAACGGGCGAAGGAAAAACCCTGGTCGCCACACTGTCGCTGTATCTGAACGCGCTCCTGGGCCGTGGGGCACATCTGGTGACAGTCAACGACTATCTCGCTCGACGGGATGTACAATGGATGGGCCCCATTTATTACGCGCTTGGACTGTCTACGGCTTCCATCGTACACGATACGAGCTTTGTCTTTGATCCGACGCATGTGGTCAAAGATTATCGGTATATGAATTTGCGGCCGGTGAGCCGCAAGGAAGCCTACGCGGCGGATATCACCTATGGAACGAATAATGAGTTCGGATTTGACTATCTGCGCGACAATATGAAGTTCAGTCTCGACGAGTATGTGCAACGCGAGCTGCAATATTCTATTGTCGACGAAGTGGACAATATCCTCATTGACGAAGCGCGTACGCCGCTGATTATTTCCGGACCGGCTGAGGAATCGACCGAGAAATATTACAGCATTAACCGGGTCATTCCCCGCCTGCAGCGAGAATCTGACTACGCCGTTGATGAAAAATTGAAAGCAGCCACACTGACTGAAGAAGGGATAGCCAAAGTTGAGCGTATTCTCGGCGTGCGCAACCTGTATGATCCGACCGAAATTGGGACCTTGCACCATGTCAATCAAGCCCTCAAAGCCTACGCGCTGTTTAAACGTGACATCGACTACGTGATCAAAGACGGTGAGGTGATGATCGTCGACGAATTTACCGGCCGTCTCATGCCCGGCCGTCGTTGGTCGGATGGCCTGCACCAGGCCGTCGAAGCGAAAGAGGGAGTTCGCATACGCGAGGAAAATCAAACGCTTGCGAGCATTACCATCCAGAACTACTTTCGCATGTATCGTAAGCTTGGCGGGATGACCGGAACCGCCGACACTGAGGCGGTTGAATTCAAGAAAATTTACGATCTTGACGTTCTCGTTATTCCTCCCAATCGCCCCATGGTCCGCCTCGACTATCCAGACGTAGTGTATAAAACGGAGCGGGAGAAATTTGAGGCGGTCATTGAAGACATCCTGGACTGTCATAGCCGCGGCCAGCCCATTTTAGTGGGAACCATATCAGTCGAGAAATCAGAATACCTCAGCCGCTTGCTCAAGCGTAAAGGTGTCAAGCATAACGTTCTGAATGCCGTCAATCATGAAGCCGAGGCGAATATCATTGCCCAGGCCGGACGCTTTGGTGCCGTCACCATTGCGACGAATATGGCCGGGCGCGGAACCGACATTTTGCTGGGCGGCAATCCGGAGTTTTTGGCTCGGTCCGAAATCGAGAAAAAATGGGTGAACAAAGCCAGTGCTGCTCGGACACAGACCGGGGCCAAGACGGACAAGACAGAAAAGAGTTATGAGGAGCAGCTTGAAGAAATCCGTGCGGACTATACTGACGCGATGGCCCAGGCGCGAGAAAAATATGAACCTGCCTGGAAACCTTTCGAAGAGGAAAGTAATAGCGCCCTGCAGCGGATGACGGAGACGTATCGGCCCTATTTACACGCAACATTGCAAAAGGCCCGCGCTGACTACGGGTCGGCAGCCGCGCAGCTTGATGCCGCGGATGGAGGCGTTTTTACCTGAGCAGTTGGAAACCTATACCGAGACGTGCAAAACCTATGAACAGGCCTTGTCTGAGTACGACAAGGTTGTCGGCCCCGCGTTGGATGAAGAGCGGCAGCGCGAGTACCATGCCACACGTAACGACCTGCTCACCGTTCTGACAGAAGAGGGTGCAACTGCGGCGACGTCTGAGCGATTTGGCCTGGTTCGCAGCCGATATGAGCGTTGGCTGCAGACGTACTGCGAGTCCATCGTGCAGATGGCGGGATCGGCCTTGAGTGACAATGGGCGCGTGCAGGAAGAATACCAACAAGCACGCCGCGCCTACGAAGAGAACCAGCACGTGTACGAGGAGGCCGACCGGCATTACGAAGAAGAGCGTAAGCCGTACGAGCAGGCCATTGCTGAAGTGGAGAGTCTATACGAGGACAAACGGAGAGAACACGTGCAGGTGCTCGAAGAGGTCCGTGAGCAACTTGAGAACGCGCCGGACCTCTATAGCCAGAACTTCAAAGAAGGGCTCGCGCGATACGAGCACATCTGTCGTGAGGAACGGGACCAAGTCGTCGCTGCCGGAGGTGTCCATATTCTTGGCACCGAGCGCCATGAGTCGC